>NZ_MLCL01000061.1 GCF_001942625.1 Mycobacterium syngnathidarum | reverse complement strand
TCCATGACCTAGGAGCCGACTACTACACCCGGCGGGTCAACATCGAACGCCGCATGCGTAACCACATCGCCCAACTGACGGCCATGGGCTACCGCGTCAGCGTCGAACCCGCCGCCTAAGCACACCACAAAACACAGAGCCGGCTGCGCCGGCTGCCTTCGGCCTGCCCACTCACCTTCAGGCATTTTCCGGTCAGAGTGGCTGGGAGTGCGGAAGGAGATGCGGAAACGAGAGTTGAGACCGTAGCCCTCAGTTGGAGTCGGGCTGCTTGATGCCGACGGCGTGGCGTAGCTGCGCCAGGAATTGATCGCCGTCATCGCTACGCACGATGTAGTGCGACACCGCGACCCGGATCGCGGTGGCGGCCTTGACCGGGGCGTTGGCGCCCGACAGGAGTTTGAGCAGCCGTGCCCGCATCAACGGTATGACGTTGGCCAGCTGGGCGATCACGACCTCGGGTTCGATGTCGACCAGCCGGACCCCGGAATACGACTGCTGATACTGCACGATGAAACGCAGTGCGGCGTCGAGCTTCTCGGTGCCCCGCAGCCCGACGGTGGCACGGCTGATGCCGTGGTCGAACATCTCGCGCTCGTAGGTGCCGAACGCGTCGAGCAGCTCCTGTTTGTCGGCGAACCAGCGGTACAGCGTGGGCCGGGAGACCCCCGCTTGCAACGCCACCTCGGAGAGGCTGAGCTTGGTCTGACCGCTGCGGGCCAGTACCTCGGCGGTCGCGACCAGGATTCGATGGCGCGTCGAGGTGTCTTCGACTGGTGCGTCCCGCTGCGCGGGTACAGGTTCATTCACGTCCAGGCCTTGGTTGATCGTGGTTCACCAAATGGTAGGACCATCACAGCAACTTCTTGAGTATTGCCACAGTCTCCAGGTCGGCCAAAGCCGCCACACCGCGTCTCGCGCCTTCGATCGCGATGCCTTCGTCCTGCATACCGCCGAGGCCGGCGGTGATGACGGGTGCGGCGTAGGCATAGACCGCGCCGAGGCGGTAGCGCTCCCACAGCTCGTCGTGATCGAGCTGTGGACCACCGGCCGAGGCGAGCGCGCGACGGTACTCGTCGAGCAGATCCCGCTCGGCGGCCTGGCGATCGGCTGTGGTCATGCAGGTGACCAGGGTGTATGCCAGTTCACGGCCCGGATGTCCGCGGCGCACGGCCTGCCAGTCGAGCAGGCCGGCCTCGTCATTGCGGAAGAACAGGTTGCCCGGATGCGCGTCGCCGTGCATCACGGTGTGTGGCGGGCGGTCCAGCAGCTGTGCGGCCGCGCGGTAGTTCTCGTCGATGAACCGCCCGTCGGCGACGGGGATGTCGGTGCGCTCGGCGAGTCGCTTGGCCGACAACTTCAGCAGCGAGCCGGTCATCAACGACGTGTGATCGCCCGATGCCGAATACAGCCAGCCCAACGGCCCGTTGCCACTGCGGTCCGGCAGCTTGCCCCAAAATGCCGCGTGTACCCGGGCCAGCAGCTCCACCGTCCGCGCGGCGCGGTCCTTGTCCAGCGGGTGCAAGGTGTCGGTGAATTCGCAGGGGCCCAGAGTCAGGTCCTCCAGCACCAGCACGTACCGCCCGGTGAGGGCGTCGAAGGCCGCACCATGGGCACGGGGGACGCCGGGCAGACCCGCGGACAGCTGTTGGTAGAAGCGAACCTCGGTATGTCCCAGCCGACCCAGCTCGCCCATCATGCGGGTGGCCGCGGTTTCGGCGGGCATCTTGACGAAGACGGATTCGGGGACCCCGGTGCCGGACAGCGCCAGCCGGGCACGCGACGACGTGCCTGCGTCGCCGCCGACCACCGACACCGACTCGACGTTGCGGCCGGTGAGGTCAGAGAGGTGGGCCGCGTCGAGGTCGGCCACGCGGCGGGGCAGTGCGCGCATGCGGCCGATGACCGCGTCTGTTGCGATACGTTGCACGCCGTGGCCGATGTGTGCCGCCAGACCGGCGGCAGGGACGAGGCGACGGGCCGGTGTGAGCATTGGCCAAGTTTACAAATTTGCGCCTGATTGTAAAGCGGTTTGGGAAGGAGCGGCATGGCGGGTCCGATGGAGGGGTTCCGGGTCGTCGAGTTGGGTGTGTGGGTCGCCGCACCGGCGGCCGGAGCGCTCCTGGCCGACTGGGGCGCCGACGTGATCAAGATCGAACCGCCGTCAGGCGACCCGGCGCGAACATTCGGTCGCATGCTCGGCCTGGAACCCGAGCTCGGCGTGGCTGCCAACCCGCCGTTCGAAATGGACAATCGCTCCAAGCGCAGTATCGTGCTCGACCTCGGTACTGCTGAAGGGCGGCAGACCGCGAACGAATTGCTTTCCACCGCAGACGTTTTCCTCACCAATGTGCGGCCGTCCGCATTGCGTCGGCTCGAACTGGACTTCGAGACCGTGGCCGTACGCAATCCGCGCCTGGTGTACGGCCTGATCACCGGCTACGGACTGGCCGGACCGGAAGCCGACCGGGCGGCTTACGACGTCGCCGCGTTCTGGGCCCGCGCCGGGCTGGCCGATCTGCTCACTCGTCCGGGGGACACCCCGCCGTTCCAGCGCGGCGGGATGGGGGACCACTCCGCCGGGACGACGCTGGCAGCCGCGGTGTGCGCCGCCTTGCTGGCCAGGAATCGCACGGGGACAGGTCAATTGGTCAGCACCTCGCTCTACCGCCAGGGCGCCTACACCGTCAGCTTCGATCTCAACACCATGCTGATGAGTGGGCAGCAGGTCGCGATCGGCCAGCGTGAGGCGATGGCCAACCCGTGCATGAACAACTACATCACCGGCGACGGGAAACGCTTCTGGATCGTGGGGCTGCAAGGGGACCGGCACTGGCCTGCACTGTGCCGGGTCGTGGGCCGCGAAGACTGGCTGACCGATCCGCGGTTCGCCACGGCGCGCGACCGATACGTCAATGCCCGCGAGCTGATCGGGCAGCTGGACGGCATCTTCGCCGGCCATCCGATGGACCACTGGGCCCAATTGTTCGATGCAGAACCGGACTTCTTCTGGTCACCGATCAACAGCCTCGACGATGTGATCGCCGATGAGCAGTTCCATGCCGCGGGAGGCATTGTCGAAGTGCCCGACGGGATTTCGACGGTTCCGATGGTGGCCAGCCCAGCCGATTTTTCGGCCACTCCGTGGCAGCCGCGCACGGTCGCGCCGGCGCTCGGCGCGCACACCGACGAAATCCTGGCCGAGCTGCGCCGCGGTCAGGAGCGTTGAGCGTTGACGCTCGCCAGCAATTGGTCGAGCTGCTCGCCGGTGACCTTGCCCGCCGAGAACGCCACCATCCGCCCGATCGGCACCGACTCCAGCATCCGCAGCAGATTCGTGCCGAGTGCGGAATCGCCGGTGTCGAACGGTGAGGCGCTACTGAGTATGTCCGCGATGGTCTGGGCCGCCACCGGATCGGCGAGGAGTTCGCCCAGGGTGGAATCGCGGGTGAACGGGCGCGTCGGCTCGTCGCCGGTCACCGTCACCGCCGCCGTCAACCGCAGGTCCCGGCTCGACGCGCCGACCCAGACCGCGTATTCGCCGGTCTCGACAACCCACCGCCCGGCATCGGTACTCCAATACGCGAGATCGTCTCGGCTGATGGAGATCTCGACTGCACGTTGCTCCGCGGGTTCCAGCGTGACCGCCCCGAATCCGGCCAGCCACCTCACCGGCCGCCCGACGGAAGATCCGGGTAGCCCGACATAGACCTGGACCACCGCACGACCTGACCGGGTACCGGTGTTGGTCACCGTCAGCCGCACGGACAATCCCGCGTCGACGGTACTGACCGCCAGGTCGGAGTACTCGAACCGGGTGTAGGACAGGCCGTGGCCGAACGGGAACGCCACCGGCAGGTCCCGGGTGTCGTACCAGCGGTAGCCGACAAACATCCGCTCGCCGTACACGGTATGGCCCGCTTCGGACGGAAAGTTGAGGTAGGCCGGGCAGTCCTGCAGCCTCAGCGGCACGGTCTCGGCCAGCCGGCCCGACGGGTTGACGACACCGAACAGCACGTCGGCCAGCGCGCCGCCCCCGGCTTGCCCGAGCAGGGCCCCGTCCACCACGGCGGGGGCCAGTCCGGCGACGGCGTCCAGACGCACCACACCGCCGTGCGACAGCACCACGACGGTGCGGGGCTGGGCCTGCACCACGGCACGCAGCAGCTTGAGCTGGGTTTCCGGGAGGTCGATGTGCTCGCGGTCGTAGCCCTCGGACTCCTCTTCGGCAGTGAGGCCGAGGAATACGACTGCGGATTCGGCAGATTCGGCGGCGGCCACCGCAGCCGCGATGTCGGTTCCAGAGCAGTGGCTCACCGGGTGATCGCCCGTGAGCTTGCGGATCTCGTCCAGCGGGATGTCGAGCCGGGTCGGGTTCACATGGGAGCTGCCGCCACCCTGATATCTCGGTTCCTGGGCGAATCCGCCGATGACCGCCAGCGGTGACGGCGCCAGCGGAAGCAGATCGCCGTCGTTCTTCAGTAGGACGATGGCCCGCTGCGCTGCCTCACGTGCCAGCTGGTGATGGGCATCGGCATCGAAAGATGTAGCGGTGTTGTCGGTTTGGGTGACCCGTTGGGTGAGCTGCGCCACCCGGCCTGCGGCCCGCGCGACAGTGGCGGTGTCCAGCGTGCCGGCGCTCACCGCACGCACCACCTCGGCGTCGGAGACGCCTCCCGTCGTCGGCATCTCCAGATCCAGGCCCGCGGCCATGGCCGCGGCGCGGTCGGCCACCGCGCCCCAGTCGCTGACCACCGCGCCGTCGAAACCCCATTCGCCGCGCAGCACCGTGGTCAGCAGCCACGGGTTCTCCGAGGCGTACACCCCGTTGATCCGGTTGTAGGAACACATCACCGTCCAGGGCCGGGCCTGGCGTACCACGATCTCGAACGTCCGCAGATAGATCTCACGCAAGGTGCGGGCGTCGGCGTCGGAACTGGCCCGCATCCGGTCGTGCTCGGCGTTGTTCACCGCGAAATGTTTCAGCGATGCGCCTACGCTGCGGCTCTGCACCCCGCGCACCCACGCCGCGCCCAGCTTCCCCGAGAGCAGCGGATCCTCCGAGTAGTACTCGAAGTTGCGACCGCACCGCGGGTCGCGCTTGATGTTGACTCCCGGGCCGAGCAGCACATGGACGCCGAGCGCGCGGCTTTCCTCGCCCAGCGCCTGTCCGACGCGCTCCACCAACTCGGGGTCCCAGGTCTGGCTGAGGCCGACCGCCGGGGGAAAGCAGGTTGCCGGTTCACTGCCGGACAGGCCCAGATGGTCTGTGGCACTACCGGATTGCCTGCGAACCCCGTGGGGGCCGTCGGTCAATACGATCGCCGGTATGGGGCCGATCGCCTTGGTGGTCCAAAAACTGGCGCCGCTGCCCAGCGCGGCCTGTTCGGTCAGGTCAAGCCCGGCGATGGGATCAGCTGAATCGCTCACCGAGCCCAGGGTAGCGCCGGGGCGCCAAGTGCTGGTCAGGAATGTTTGACTCTCGCCGCGTGGCGCAACTGCGCCAGGAAGTCGTCGGCGTCGTCGCCACGCACCAGGTAGTGGGAGACCGCCACCCGCACCGCGGTGGCCGCGGCGATGTCGGCATCCGGTCCGGTGGTCAGGCGTTGCAGCCGTTCCCGCATCAGCGGGATCACCTGGGCGAGCCGCTTGATGACGTGCTCGGGTTCGATGTCGACCATGCGCAGCCCCGGGTAGGACTGCTGGTACTGGACCACGGTGCGCAGCGCGGCATCCAGGTGTTCATCGTCGGGTAGGCCGGCGGAGGCCTGCGCCACGGCCCGTTCGTAATACTTGCGCTCCCACACCACGAATGCGTCGAGAAGCTCTTGTTTGGAGGCGAACCAGCGATAGAGCGTGGGCCGCGATACCCCGGCTTGTGCGGCAACCTCGGACAGGCTGAGCTTGGTCTTCCCGTTGGCCCCGAGCACTTCGGCGGTGGCGGCCAGGATCCGTCCGCGGGTGCTGCTGTCGTCGTCGATGGACGATATTTCCGCCATGTCCACAGCTTTACAAACTATCGCCGAACTGTCACGCTAATTCGTGGCGCGACACCGCTGTCGGACGCCCGCGCAGGAGGGGAATACCGTGACAATTGCCAGCTCACCGCAGGCACGCGAATACAGCCCGTTCGACATCACGTCGCACGATTTCTGGAGCCGGCCGTTCGCCGAGCGCGACGAGACCTTCGCCCGGTTGCGGGCCGGTGAAGGCCTGAGCTGGCATCAGCCGCTACCGACACTGTTCGACGTCGAAGAGCCCGGCTTCTGGGCGGTGACCCGGCGCGCGGACATCCAATTCGTCAGCCAGCATCCCGAACTGTTCACCTCGACCCAGGGTGTTGCGCTCGATCCGATGCCGGCCGACGTGCAGAAGTTCGCCACCTTCTTCCTGATGATGGATCCGCCCCAGCACACCACGTACCGTCGCCTGATCAGCTCGGCCTTCACCCCGCGGAACGTACGCAAGATCGAAGAGCAGATTCACCGCAACGCCGTCGCCATCGTGGACGACCTGATCGGCGCCGGGGACGTCGACTTCGTCGAGGCCTGCTCCGCGCAGCTGCCGATGCGCACTATCTCCGACATGCTCGGTGTGCCGGCCGCCGATCAGCCGGCGCTGGCCAAGGCGGCCGAGAAGTTATTCAGCATGAGCGATGACGAGTACTCGTCGCTCGAAGAGCGCGCGACGGCCACCATCAACGAGATCATGCTGATCTCGGGCACCGGGGTGGAGTTGGCCAAGTTCCGGCGGGCCAATCCCGGTGACGACCTGATGACCAGCATCGTCAACGCCGAAGTCGACGGACACCGGCTCACCGACGAGGAGATCGGGGCATTCCTGATCCTGCTGGCCTCGGCCGGCAACGACACCACCAAACAGACCACCACTCACGCGATGATGGCCTTGGCGGCCAATCCCGACCAAAAGGATTGGCTGCTGGAAGATTTCGACAATCGGATCGGGCTGGCCACCGAGGAATTCGTCCGGTGGGCCACCCCGGTGATCCAATTCGCCCGGCATGCCACCGAAGACGTCGAGGTGGCCGGTCAGCAGATCAGGGCCGGTGACAAGGTGGGCCTGTTCTACTGTTCGGGCAACCGCGACGAGTCGGTGTTCACCGAGCCCGGCCGTTTCGACCTGAGCCGTTCACCCAATCCGCAGATCGGCTTCGGTGGCGGCGGCCCGCACTTCTGTCTGGGCAACCAGCTGGCCAAGACCGAGCTGCGACATCTGTTCCGCGAGTTGCTGACCCGGCTGAATACCGTCGAATTCGGTGAGCCCGAACTGCTGTACAGCAGCTTCGTGCACGGCATCAAGCGCGTGCCTGCGCACATCGCGTAGTCCCACGGCCCGAGTGGCCAGTTATTGCACACGATTTCCAAGAATTTGTGTCGCAACTGGCCACTGGCCGGGTGGGCATCAGTCCAGCGCCACCAACACCCGGCTCGGCCCGCGCACCGTGTAGTTGGTGCCGTAGTCCAGCGGACCGGCCAGCTGTCAGTCGCCCACGGTGTCGATCAACTCCTCGAGAAAGATCTGGGCCTCCAGGCGGGCCAGGTTCATGCCTGCCCCTGCATCTACGGACTGGCGGTGGCCGGTGCGGCGGGCGTGAGTGCGGTGCTCGACATCCTGGCGGCCGAGATCCGTTCGACGCTGACCCTGATGGGTGTGGCCGGCGTCGCCGACCTGAACCCCTCACACCTTCGGCGCTAGGTGTATCCGGCCATGACGTTGGTAGCGGGCGTGTTGGCTTGATGTGAGGAGAACCTCCGGGTGAGGTGTGGCTTGTCGAAGGCCCATCACCAACCCGGAGGTTCTCGTGTCCCACCGTAATGCCCGCACCACTCTGCATGGGCGGATGCTGATCGTGCAACGACACCAGCAGGGCTGGAAGCAGGCCCATATCGCCTCGGCGATGGGCATCTCCCGCAAATGCGTACATACCTGGATCAGCCGTTTCGCGGCCGAAGGCGAAGCCGGACTGCACGACCGGTCCTCACGACCGCACCGCAGCCCCACCAAGACCCCAGCACGCGTAGAACGCCAAGTGGTCGCCGCCCGACGCAAACATCGCCGCGGCCAAGACTGGTTGGGCCCCGAGCTCGGAATCCCGGCCCGCACGGTGGCCCGGATACTGCGCCGTCGCGGTGCGCCCTACCTGCGTGATTGCGATCCGATGACCGGCGCGGTGATCAAAGCATCCAAAGCCACCGCGGTGCGCTACGAGCGCGATCGCCCCGGCGAACTGGTCCATGTCGATGTCAAGAAGCTCGGCCGCATCCCTGACGGGGGCGGATGGCGTGCCCACGGCCGCCGTGAAGAGGTCCGCGGCCGCGGCATCGGATTTGACTACGTGCACTCGATGGTCGATGACCATAGCCGGCTCGCGTACTCAGAGATTCATGCCGACGAGAAAGGATCGACGTGTGCGGGGTTCATCGCCCGGGCAGCGCAATACTTTCAATCCCAAGGCATTCCGCGCATCGAACGGGTCATCACCGACAACCATCTGAGCTACCGGCGCTCAACGGCTGTCGCTGCGGTCATCGACGAACTACACGCCAGACATCTGTTCATCAAACCGCACTGCCCCTGGCAGAACGGCAAGGTGGAGCGCTATAACCGCACCCTGCAAAGCGAATGGTCCTACCGCCGAGTGTTCAACTCCAACGCAGACCGAGCCCGAGCCCTTGCACCCTGGGTCGAGTTCTACAACACTCAACGACGCCACAGCGCACTTGGAGGTCTGCCACCAGTCAGCCGACTGCAACCAACCTGATGGCCGGATACAGCTAGGACGTTCGGGAGGGGCGGGGCCGCACCAGCACCGACTGCTGGATCGCACCGACCGCGCCGGTCTGGTCGAACAGCGTGCCCACCGTGGTACCGATGCCGTCGGGCCCGTAGTTGGTATCGGCGCGGATGCCGATCCACTCGCCTTCGGGCACCCGGTGGATGTGCACCACCAGGTCGGTGTTGAGGAACGTCCACTTGCGGATGTCGATCTTGGAGCCGATGCCGTTGGCGTCGTCGGCGACCGCGAACAACCGCTGCAACGGCGTCATCGGCTCGCCGTTGACCACGTCGACCGTCGGCTTGAGCCAGGACTCACCCGGGCCGGGCGCCTGCGGTACCGTCAGCCAGCGCCAATCCACGCTGTGGACGTAGTTGGGCTCCCAGTTCTTGGCCATGTCGCGGCTGCGCGCCTCCTCGAGCGGGGGTAGCGGCTCGACGCCGGTGTGTGCGACCGCGGTGGTGTCCAGTTGCAGCATGCGCCACCCGCTGGCCCGCGCCACGACCCGGGGCGCGCCATCGGGCCCGGGCGCCAGCATCTCGGCGCTGACCAGTTCGATCTGCTTGCCCGGCCGTTCCAGCTGGGCCTGCACCCACAGGTCGCCGTCGGCGGGCACCCCGCCCATCAGATCGATGGCCACCCGGCTCAACCGGGTGTCGGCGCGGTGCTCGCAGCGTTCCAATGCCCGCACCAGCAACGCCGACACCGGCGCGCCGTGCTGGATCGCCGCCGACCAGGTGCCCCGGGCCATATCGGTCGCGCGGAACTTTTCACCGATCGCGTCGCTCTCGTCGATCAGTTCGTAGTAAGAGTCAGACATGTCTACCTGTCAGTGGTGGTGATGGTGGCCGGCGTCGTGATCGCCCGGTGCGGGCGTTTCGACCATCAACGCGTCGACCCGCGACAGCTTGGTGCCGATGAGCCGTTCTGGATAGGCGTCGGTGGTGGTCACCATGAACAGGGTGCGCCCCTCGACACCACCCAGGGCGCACGCGATCGCGGTGCGGCCGTCGGCGTCGACGCGGTCGGTGACCGCGGAGCCGTCCGGGGCGAACCGCTGAAATTCCTGCGCCAAGGTCAATGCCGCCCACACCCCGCCCTCGGCGTCGACCGCGAGGCCGTCCGGCGGGCCGTCGAGTCCCTCGGCGAACACCCGCCGGTCGGTGAGGTCGCCGTCGGCAGCGATGGTGAAAGCGGTGAGGCGTCGCGCGGTGGACTCGGCGACGATCAGGGTGGCGCCGTCCGGGGTGATCACCATGCCGTTGGGAAAGTCGAGATCCTCGGCCACCACACTCACCCGATCATCGGGGTCGATGCGCACGATCACCCCGCGGGTGCGGGCCTGGGACCCGACATAGGCCCGGCCGTGCTCGTCGACCACCATGTCACCGAGCGGCGCGGGGACCAGGTCGCTGAGATCGGCCAGCAGCTCGACGGTGTCGCCGTCGTAGCGCAACACCTGCCTGCGCTGGGTGGACGCGATCAGCAGGGTGCCGTCGGGCCCGAAACCCAAGCCGGACGGGGAATGTCCTGCGACGGGCAGGGTGGTCATGGAGCCTGACAACGTGACGGTGTGTACGGCTTCGCCCAGCATGTCGGAAAACCACAGCAGGCCTTCGAACCATCGCGGCCCTTCGCCGAAACAGAAACCATGCGCCAGTTCGGTTGTCCCGGCCTGGTCGGTTTCTGCCGTCATCTCCACACACCTTTACAAAACACGCCCTAAGTGTCACGCTCGCATGGTGCCACTGTCAACTATCGGGGCGTCGTGATGAAGAAGTTCTATGGCCACACGCTGCTGTATTTGCACGAGACCATCGACCTGGGGTCGGGGCGCACCGACCAATTCACCGGCCCGTTCGGGGAGATCTACCAGCCGATGATGGAGGATCTCGGCGCCCGATTGTTCGCGATCTGGGAAACCACGCCCTACAACGGGCACTGGCCGCAGGTGACGATCATCTGGGAGATCGACGCGTTCTCCGACTATGCCCGGATCGGGAAAGCGCAGGCAGCCGGCGGCAGTCATGAGAAGCCGGCACTGCGGTGGGCGGCATACCTGTCCGAGGTCGGAGCCCGCGGTGAGGGCCGAATCATGTACGCCGGCAAGTACAACCGGACCCTCGCGCAGCTGAGGGAAGCGAACTTCGGCGCGGGCCTGGTGATCCAGGAGATCATGGAGACCAAGCCCGGGCGCCAGGACGACTACATCCGGGAGCTCGAGCGGCTGTACGTGCCGTGGTCGGAAAGCACCGGTAAGCGCTGGCTGGGCTCTTTCATCACCACCTTCAGGTTCAACGAGGTGATCCACTATTGGGCGCTCGACGATGACTGGGACTGCTTCGAAAACCACTACCCGTCGTGGAAGGGCAATCCGCCCGCTGAGATCGTCACCTGGATGAGCGTGGCCCCCGCGCTGCGCGACGGCTGGGAGGATTCCATCCTTTCAGCCCTGCCGCCCTCGCCACTGAAATAGGTTTGGCCATGAATCATCCTGTGCTGCGGGACTTCACCTACGATCCGTTCGATCCGGAAGTGATGTCCGACCCGTTGCCGTACTACCGGATATTGCGCGACGAATATCCGGTGTATTACATCGACAAGTGGGACACCTATGCGTTGTCCCGCTTCGAGGACATCTGGAACATGCTCGGGGTCAACGACGGGACCTTCGTCGCATCCGAGGGGACGCTGCCGGCCGCTAACGTTCTGGCACACCGCAACAACGGCCCGGTACCCGATCCGCCGCTGCATCCCATGCCCTTCCACGCCAACTTCGATTCACCGATCTACGAGGATGTCAGGCGGTGTACGTCGGCACAGTTCCGACCGCGATCGGCGGCCAAATTGGCCGAGCGGATCAGGACACTGGCCAACGAGCGCCTCGACGAGTTGCTGCCGCGCGGCGCGTTCGACCTGACCCAGGATTACGGCGGGATCGTCGCCGCCGCCATGGTCTGCGAGTTCGTCGGTTTACCAGTCGATCTCGCGCCAGAGGTGCTGGCCACCGTCAATGCCGGCAGCCTCGCGCAACCGGGCGAAGGTGTCGAGGTGGCCAACGCCCGTCCCGGCTACCTGTCCTACCTCACCCCGATCATCGAGCGGCGGCGCGCGGAAGGTCACGACGGCAGCGTGCCGATCGCCGACGCCCTGATCGAGCACAGGCTGCCCGACGGGTCGGGTTTCGGGGACACCGAAGCCGCGGTGCAGATGCTCGGTGTGTTCATCGGCGGGACCGAAACGGTCCCGAAGATCACCGCGACCGGGCTGTGGCAGTTGCTCCGGCACCCTGACCAGTTGGCCGCGGTGCGCGCCGATCTCGAGGGCAACGTGCCGGTCGCGCGGGAAGAGATCATCCGGCACAGTGCCCCCGCACAGTGGTTCGCCCGAACCGTGCGGCGGCCCTACACCGTTCACGGCACCACCGTCAACCCCGGACAGCGCATCATCACCCTGCTGGGCTCGGCGGCCCGGGATGAACGGGAGTACGAGAACCCGGACGACTTCGTGTGGAACCGGCGCATCGAGCGGCTGTTGTCGTTCGGGCATGGGCAGCACTTCTGCCTCGGTGTGCACGTGGCGCGGCTGGAGATCACCATCATGATCCAGGAATTCCTCAAGCGCGTGCCCGATTACCACATCGACGAGACCGCGGCGTCGCGGCCGCCGTCGAGTTTTCAGTGGGGCTGGAACAACATTCCCGTGGAGGTGTGACGTGTGGTCGTATCGGCTCGTCGCTCCGTATACGTTTGAGCGGCAAGAGGTTTCAGAACCATCGCCGGAATCGTTGGCCGACGGCCAGGTGCTGCTCGATTTCCTCTCCGCCGGGATCTGTGGCAGCGACCTGCCCGGATTCCGCGGTACCCAAGGGAAACTGCCGGGAGACACCGGATGCTGCGCCGCAGAGATGAACGGGTTTCCGATCCACGAGATCGTCGGCGAGGTGGTGGCGAGCGGGCATCCGGACCACCGGCCGGGGGAGCGGGTGGTCGGGTGGGCGTCGGGCTTCGACGGCCTGATGGAACGCGTGATCGCCGACGGAGCCGGCCTGGTGCCCTATGACCCGGCCCTGGCCCCGGAGCTCGCCGTCGGCCTGCAACCGCTGGCCTGCGTCCTGTACGCCGTCGAGCAACTGCCGGACCTGGCAGGCCGCCACGTCGCGGTCATCGGGCAGGGTTCGATCGGGCTGCTTTTCTCTTATGTGGCAAAGGCGTTCGGCGCCGCGCAGGTCACCGGGGTGGACCCGGTGGACCGCTCTTCGGTGGGCACCCGTTTCGGCGTTGATCACACGGTCCGGGCCACGAGCGACCGCTGGGTCAGGCACCTGGGGCCGGACGGCAAGCCCGATGTCGTCATCGAGGCCGTCGGGCATCAGGTCGCCACGCTCAACCACGCGTTGGAAGCCGCGGCCTTCGGCGGCACGGTGTTCTACTTTGGCGTACCCGACGACGACAGCTATCCGATCAGCATGCGCACCATGCTGCGCAACAACCTCACCCTGAAATCCGGTGTGACGCTGGACCGTCAGCGCGTGCTGCGCCGAGCCGACGAGTTCGCCCGCGAGCATCCCGACCTGTTGCCCGCCTACGTCACCCACACTTTCGGCTCAGACGACGTGCCGGCGGCGTTCGAACTCGCCTGCCGTCCAATGCCCGAGCGCGTCAAGATCGCGATCACCCGATGAACCCCAGCAGGCTGCAGGACGCGCTGGTTGCCAACGCCCAGATCTGGGGCGGCTGGGTGGTGGGGCCGACGATCCTGGGCCCCGAGGAGTTCGCGGCGGCCGGATACCACTACGTCGGGTTCGATGTCCAGCATGGCTATCTCGACGATGCCGACGTGGCACTGTTGCTACGCCGGCTCGAGCACGTGCCGATCGCCACCGCGGTGCGACTTCCCTCGGCCGATCCGGCGCCGATCGGCCGGGTGCTCGATGCGGGTGCCGACGCGGTGATCATCGCCATGGTGGAATCAGCCGATCAGGCCGCTGCGGCGGTCGCAGCCACCCGGTACGCCCCGGCCGGCGTCCGCAGCTTCGGGCCGCTACGGGCGAGTCTGGGACATGACACCGCCGAGTTGGAAGGCCGGGTGAGCGTGTTCGCGATGATCGAGACGGCACAGGGCCTGGCCGCCGCCGACGAAATCTCGGCGGTGCCCGGGCTCACCGGGATCTACGTGGGCCCGGCGGACCTGGCCATTTCGATGGGGTACCAACTCTCCGACGCCTGGACCCACCCCGAGGTGCGGGCGGCGATGGTCAAGATCCAGGCCGCTGCGCGCGCGGCCGGGCTGGTCGCCGGAATCCACGCCGGCACAGGCAGGCTCGGAAACGTGATGGCCGGCTTGGGTTTCCAGATGATCACCCTGGCCTCGGAATCGCAGGCGTTGCGCCGCGGCGCCGCCGAGCATCTCAACGAAGCCGTAGGACAGGCCGTACCGGCCACCGAACGAGGAGGCTACAACTGAACGCAGCAGCAGCACCGGGCGGGGACCGGGTCGCACTGGTGACGGGGGCCGCGCGGGGCCAGGGCGCGGCCATCGTGCGCCGACTGGTGACCGACGGTTACCACGTGACCGCCGGGGATCACCTGATCGACGAACTCGTCCCTACTACAACCGAATTCGGCGACAGTGTGTTGGCGGTCGAACTGGACGTGACGTCGCCCGAGCACTGGCAGGCGGCAGTGGCGGCCACCGTGTCACGCTTCGGCGGGCTCAACGCACTGGTGAACAACGCCGGTGTGCTGCACAGTGCCTCGATCGCAGAGGAGACCCCGAGCGGCTTCGAGGGTTTGTGGCGGGCGAATTGCCTGGGGCCCTTCCTGGGACTGCAGGCCGCGCTCGAACCGCTGCGGCGGGCGGACAACGCCGCGGTGGTGAACACCTGCAGCACCGGTGCGATCCGTCCGTTTCCACGCCACGCTGCCTACGGCTCATCGAAGTGGGCGCTGCGCGGGCTCACCCAGGTGGCCGCCGCCGAGCTCGGGCGGGACGGGATCCGGGTGAACGCGATCTTTCCCGGCCCCGTCGAAACACCGATGCTCGACGAGCCCACCCAGGCCCGGCTGGCGCAGCGGGCGATGTTGGGGCGGCTGGGCAAGCCGAGCGAGATGGCCGACGTGGTCGCCTTCCTGTTGTCGGACCAGGCGGCGTTCATCACCGGCTCGGAGCTCATCGTCGACGGCGGCCAATGTCTGCAGATCGGATAGGGCCGGTGTCGGTCTCACCGTCTGTAGGGATCATCGGAGCCGGACCAGGCGGTCTGGCGCTCGGAATCTTCCTGAAGAAGGCAGGTTTCGACGACTTCACCATTTTCGACCGCGAGGACGGGGTCGGTGGAACCTGGCGGATCAACACCTATCCGGGGTTGGCCTGCGACGTGAAGTCGCACCTGTACTCGTACTCCTTCGATCTCAACGCCGACTGGAGCCGGTTGTGGGCCGGACAACCGGAGATCCTGGCGTACTTCGAGCGGTGTGCACAGCGCTACCGTCTGGGCCCGCATCTGCGACTGAACACCGAGATCACCGCGGCGCGCTGGGATGCCGGCGCCGCCAATTGGGTGCTCACCACGGCGGCGGGAACGCGGCATCGTTTCGACGTCGTGGTCTCGGCGATCGGCCTGTTCACCCAGCCACTGCAACCCGACCTGGTGGCCGAGGAACCGTTCACGGGAACGGTCATGCACACCGCCGACTGGGACCACGACGTGAACCTCGAAGGTGCCAGGGTGGCCGTACTCGGTACCGGATCGACTGCCTCACAAGTAGTTCCGGAAATGGCAAAGGTCGCCGAGAAGGTGTACTCGGTGCAGCGGTCGGCAACCTGGGTGCTGCCGAAACCCGACCGTCCGTATACCGAGCGGGAACGCTGGTTGTTCGCCCACGTGCCGTTCGCGAAGAAGATCTACCGGACCCGGCTCTGGCTGCGAAGCGAGTCCAACATCGCCGTCATCGAAAATGGCAGTGACAAGACCCAGCAGTTCAAGGCCCTGGCGCTGGGCCTTCTCGAATCCACCGTGGCCGACGAGGAACTGCGGGCCCGGCTCACCCCGGACCATCCGCTGGGCTGCAAGCGACTGGTGTTCTCGCCGGATTTCATCGCAACCCTGACGAAGCCGAACGTCGAGGTGGTATCCAGCCCGGCCCGTGCGCTGCGGGCCCGGTCGCTGGTCACCGAGGACGGTCGGGAGCTCGACGTCGACGTGGTGGTGTGCGCGACCGGCTATGCCGCCGCCGATTACCTGGGACAGATCGAGGTGATCGGGGAGCACGGGGTATCGCTGCACGACACCTGGAGCGACGGGGCATTCGCGTACCTGGGGATGGCGGTGCCCGGTTTCCCCAACTTCTTCATGCTCTACGGGCCCAACACCAACGTCGGCTCCAACAGCGTGATCTTCATCCTGGAGGCGCAGGCTCGCTACGTGGTGCGGGCCCTGAAACACCTTCGGCGCAAACGCAAGTCATATCTGGCGGTACGTCCCAGTGCCGTGGCCGCGTTCCTGGCCGACATCGACCGGTGGATGCAGGGCACGGTGTGGCTGACCCGGTGCAGCAGTTATTTCCGGGCACCGAGCGGACGGGTGGTCACCCAGTGGCCGCGCAGTGCCCGCGCATTCTGGACGATGACACGGCGGTTCCGGTCCGCCGACTACACTTTCGAACCGCCCACCAACTATCCGGCCGAGGTCACCGCGGCCGCCGATCGGACGGACGGCTGAGCCATGGCCTGGCTGGAGCGCCTCGACCCCGCACTGCGGGGGTTTGCCGAGGCACGCACCGATTTGGCCACCGACCAGTTGGGCGTGGTGCGTGCCTCGCTGGATCAGCGCCGACGCGACGCCGCGCAGGTCCTTGACACCCCGGGGGTGGAGATCGTCGGGGCCCGCGTCGCGCTCGGACGGCGCACGATCCCGGTGCGGATCTATCGGGGCGGGCCGTCGCCGTCGCCCGCGGTTCTCTACTGCCATTCGGGCGCGTTCGTCCTCGGCAACCTCGACACCGACCAGCTTCAATGTGTGGAGTTGGCTCGGCGGGCCCGCTGCACGGTGATCGCGATGGATTACCGATTGGCGCCCGAGCATCCCTATCCGGCTGCCGTCGACGACGCGACGGTGGTGCTCAACTGGGCGGCCACACTGGCCGACGAGCTCGGCATCGACGCGGCGCGTATCGCAGTCGCCGGCAGCAGCGCCGGCGGGGCTCTGGCAGCGCTGCTGGCGCAGTACTCCGCAGCCGGCTCGGCGCCGCCGGTGGTGTTCCAGGCCCTGCACCAGCCGGTGCTCGACGACCGGCTCACCCGGTCGAAGGAGGAGTTCACCGACACCCCCGGTTTCGACGGCCCGGCCACCGGCGCGATGTGGCGACATTATGCCGGCGGGCGGGAGGTGCCGGAGTCAGCGGTGCCCGCCCGATCCGAGGGATTGGCGGGTGTGGCGCCGGCGCTGATCACCTGTTCGGAGCTCGACCCGCTGCGTGACGAGGCGCTCGACTATGCACGCCGGCTGTTGGCCGACGGCGTTGCCACCGAACTCCATCTGTTCCCGGGGACCTGCCACGGCTTCGATTCGCTGCTTCCGGACTGGGAGGTCAGTCAACAACTCTTTGCGCTGCAGGGCGCCGCGCTGCGCCGCGCGCTGCACGGTTGAGCTGGTAGCTGTGCCGCCCAGGAGCATGCGGGGCGGTGGTTGTCATCGACGTTGTGGGCAATAATGCAGGTCTGTTTGCAAGTGAAACTCGCGCGGACAATCGACGCGGCCGGTGCGTCAACCGGGATGTGCCGGCGGTGAGTGAGCGATTGAGAGGTAAACATGTCGGCCGATGACGACCGGCTCATGTACTCCGGAGATGCCAAACACGCCAGGGAGCCGCTGGCGTACGGCGGGCTGGACGCCCTGCTCGGCGGACCGGTCGCGGCGCTGCCGAACGGGCGGTCCCGGCACGGCGACGCCCGGGTATCGACGCCACCGGTAGTGCTGACCTCGAATTTCGCTGCTCCCCGCGAAGCCGAGATCACCACCAAGCTTCCCCCGGTGGTGTCCGGTCGTCCGATCAGCGGATCGTCGTCGGCCGGAAGCTGGATCCTGGAACAGCCGATCCCCGCGGCCGCACCGGGCGAGGCGCGCGCCATCGACAACCTCTCTCGCGTGGGCGTGCGTTCCTCGGTCAAGATGCAGCCACGCCGCGGCTGGCGGCGTGCGGTCTACGCGACCACCCGCCTCAACCTCGGGCTCTCCCGCGACGAACTCTACGAACTGGATCTGTACGCCAGGGTTCGCCGCACGGCTCGCGAATCCCACCAGATCGGCGTCTTCGGGTTGAAGGGCGGCGTGGGCAAGACCGTCGTCACCGTCGCGCTGGGCTCGGTACTGGCCGCGGTCCGCGGCGACCGGATCCTCGCCGTCGACGCCGATCCGGCCGGCGGCAACCTGGCCGACCGGGTGGGACGACAGTCCGCGGCGACGGTCGGCGACCTGCTGGCCGCCAAGGATTTGTCGCGCTACAACGATGTTCGAGCCTTCACCAGCATGAACGAGTCGAAGCTGGAGGTGCTGTCCAGCGACGAGTACAGCGGCGCGAGCCGGGCCTTCAACGACGCCGACTGGAATGCCGCGACCTCAGCAGTCTCCAAGCACTACAACCTGGTCCTGGCCGACTGCGCGGCGGACATGTTCGCCCCGGCGGGCCGGGGAGTGCTGGCGACGGTCTCGGGTGCGGTGATCGTGGCCAGTGCCTCGATCGACGGCGCCCGGCAGGCCGCGGTCACCATGGACTGGCTGCGCCACAACGGTTACCAGGATCTGCTGAACCGCTCCTGCGTTGTGGTCAACCACGTCGGGCCGGGCAAGCCGAACGTCGACACCGGCGACCTGGTGCATCAGTTCCAGAAGCATGTGGCGCCCGGCCGGGTGTTCGTGTTGCCCTGGGACAAGCACATCGCCGCCGGCACCGAGATCCATTTCGACCTGCTGCGGCCCCGGTTCCGGCGCCGCACCCTGGAACTCGCGGCCGCGCTGTCGGACGATTTCGAGGGCGGCGCCGCGCTGGCCTGATTCGCGGGCTCAGCCGCGGTGGCTTGATTCGCCACCGAGCGCCAGCTCCCGGGCCACCGCGGCGTGGTAAGCGTCGATGTTGGCCGGGTTGACCACCCGGAACAGTGCATCCGGCAGCGGGGCGTCTTTATAGGCCTCGATGGTCATCGTGCGGCTGAACAGCGTGATGTCGTGGCCCGGGCGGGTGAACTGGTACTGCACGGTGATGCGGCCTTCGTGGCCGCCGTTTCCGTCGCGGTCGTGTCCGAGCCGGCCGACCGAGTTGAACACCCACATGCGCGGTCGCATGGCGATCGCCAGATGCCAGGTGTAGATGCGTGCGCCGTCGGGCCCGGACTCGGTCCAGGTGTCACCGACCTGTAGCGGCAGCCGCTCGGGCAGCCCGCCGATGTGCGCGCTGCCCGGATACGTCTTGACCCAGTTCGCCGGATTGGTGACGAAGTCGTAGATCTCCTCGGCGGATTGGGTGAATGCCGTTTCGGAGCTGGTGGTCACGATGCCCAATGGTGTTCGCTTTCTTCGGTTTTCGGGTCAGGTGTGGCACCCGCACGTGGTCGACGTCCCGGTTGAGGGCAGGTCGGCCAGCACGTCCACGCGGGTCGGGTCGAAGCTCAGGAACCCCTGGATGGGCAGGGACTCTGGCGGGGTGTCGGGATAGCTCCACGCCACATCCGCTATGACGGTGTCGCCGGTGACCACCGACCAGTAGGTTGCCGTGCCTTTGTAGTTGCAGTACGAGGTGGTCTGGCTGGACTGCAGCAACTCGGTGCGGACGTGCGCGGGATCCACGTACAGCCGTGGCTCCAAGGCCGTCTCGAAAACGATCACCGTCTCGTCGGTGTCGACGAGGACGGCGTCGCCGGCGCTCACCCGTAGGCCGCGGTGGGTAGGTCGGCAGTCGATGCGGTGGTACGGGTTGGGCGGGTAGTGCACCAGCTTGCGGCCCTCCTCGAACCAGGCGTCGACGGCGTCCCACGGCACCGCGACATATCCCGGTGCCTCGGCCACCGCCTCACTGGGAAGATCGCGGACCTCATCGCCGGGAAATGCGTAGCTGAGCGGGTGGCCGGCACGGTGCACCATCAGGGCGTGCTCGGTGTCGAGCACTGCGGTGGTGCCGCGGAAGGCCTGGATGCGGCGCGGGTGCGGCTCGATGTAGACGGACCGCTCGGCCAGCGGGGGCGTGAACCAACCGGCCGGTTGTTTACTCAATGGGCCGCGCCCTGCGACGAGACTCATTGCCGCACCTCCAATTTGGCTGATCGACCGGATCCGGGCGCATCCGTGGGACGCATCGGCGGTCATGGATCGACCAAATTTTGCGTCCCGATAGAAGCTTTACAGATTCTCCGGAGAATGTCACGCTGTTGGGTGAGGTGACCCACACCGCACCACCCTGTCGAGAGTGCCGGCCGATGAGGCCTTGGACCCGGATTGGATGCCTTATGTCCCCACAGTCAGGAATGTCCGCGCAGTTGTCCGAGGTGCGCGGCGGTAACACGCTCGACGTCCGGTTCGATCGGCCGCAGGTGCGGCCGGCCAAGGCGCTGCGGTACGAGTTGAACGTCTTGGCAGCCGATGTCGCCGACACCGTGTCCGGTGTCGGGGGATGGCTGTTCGACCGGGCGATGGCCGGCTGGCGGGTGAGCGTCGCCCTCGGAGAGGGTGACGACGGGCGTGCGCTGCGCATCCTCGGCCTGAAAGCTGTTGGGCTCAATGCGTTGTGGCGTCCGGTGGAGGCGGAGTCGGTGGCGATGACGGTGATCGGCACCTCTCGATTCGAATCCGGCGACCATGGGCTCGTCGTGCGGGACCCCGCCGGTACGGTGCTCTTCTTCGGGTCGCACGCACCGGATTTCGGGGGACCGGTCCAGCGGGTTCAGTATCGCCCGAGCGCAGCCGCGCAGGCATTCAAAGCCCACGCGTTGGCCGTCGTCGGGGCGGACTCGGGATCGGCGGGCGGGATGGAGAGCTTGTTCCGGTGCGGGCGGTCGGCAGGGCTGCTCGACGCCGAGCTGGTCCCGGTGTGTTGATGCCGATGGGGGCGTCGGTCGCGGGCCTGCTGGAGGTTTTCGACGTGACGGCCGCCGGTCCGGATCGATTCGTCGGCGTGACCGGACCGGCCGGGACCGACGGCCGGCAGGTGGCCAAAGGAACGCAAGCGCTGGGCCAGGCCATCGTCGCGACGGCAAAGAGGTTCCCGGACAAAACGATTCGGTCGGCACACGCCGTCTTCACCCGGCCGGTCGAGATCGACTCGACGGTCGAGCTGACCCTCGACGTCGCGCATCAGGGGCGCTCGACGGCAACTGCGGTCGTTGCCGTCGGGCAGGGGTCACGGCTGTGTGCCACCGTGACGGTGCTGGCCGACGTGCCCACGCCCGATGTGGTCAGCCATCACGCGTTGCGGCCCGACGTAAACACGCCTGACGACGCTCATCCGGCGCGGCAGGCCATGGCCGGCCACGAGTTGCGGCTGGTCGACGTCGTCGATGTCAACAGTCCTGACGAGGTGGGGCCGCCCGAACTCTATGCCTGGCTGCGCTGTGATCCGATCCCCGCCCGTGACGACCTCGCCAAGGCCCTGTTGGCGTACTTCACCGGGCAACTCGGCATCTCGACCACGATGCGACCCCATCGCGGGGTCGGCACGGCGCAAGCGCACGCGACGGTGTCGACGGCGCTATTGTCGACGTCGATCAGTTTCCACGAAACTGTGGAGTGGGAAGACTGGCTGCTCTACAGCCACGAGAGCACCGCGGCCGGGCGGGGGATGTCGTATGTCCGCGGCCAGGTGCACACCGAGGACGGTGAGCTGCTGGCGTCATTCGTCCAGGAAGGGCTGATTCGCCCGATGCGGCAGCTGGATACTTCGATTGATGCGCCGGCCCGGTTGTAGGGCCGGCATCCACGGTGTGCGGTCAGCGAATCCAGCCGCGCCGACGCATCCAGATGTTGCGGACCACTGCCAGCAAGATCAGGGCGGCGAAGGTGATGAGGAACCAGTTCTCCACGTGTCCGACATGGTTGCCGCGCATCATGACCAGCAGGAAGAGAGCGGACAAGATGCCGCCGAGATGGATCACCTTGATGTTCAGGTCCGACCAGCCCCACGCTGCCGAGGGCACTTCCTCGACGTCGACGCCGTTGTTGCGCTCCACCTCGGTGCTGGCCACGGTTGCTCCTCCGGATCGAACTGGCTTCTGGTTTGGCTTGCGGACATTCTGGCATACGACGCTGTGTCGTATGCCGGCCGTGGGGGGTCAACCCAGGCGTCGGTACCTGCGCAGCGCCTCAAGTCGCTCTTCGGCGTGGTCGGCGATCGGTTCCGGGTACGACAACGGCCGGTCGCTGCCCAGCTTGTGCACGTCGGCCACGTCGGCCAATTCCGGGACCCAGCGCCGGATGTAGGCGCCGTCCGGATCGAACTTCGCGCCCTGCAGGTCCGGATTGAAGACGCGGAAGTACGGTGCGGCGTCGGTCCCGCAGCCGGCGGCCCACTGCCACCCGTGCTGGTTGTTGGCCATATCGCCGTCGATCAACTGCTCGAGGAACCAGCGCGCACCCCATTGCCAGGGCAGATGCAAATCCTTGACCAGGAACGAAGCCACGATCATGCGCACCCGGTTGTGCAGGAAACCGGTGGCGGACAGCTGGCGCATACCGGCATCGACGATCGGAAAACCGGTACGGCCGGCCTTCCATGCCTCGAATGCCCGCCGGGCGGACTTGTCGTCGTCCACTTCGATCGCATCGAAGTCGTGGTTCCAGTTCTGCCATGCACTGTCGGGCCAGTGGTGCAGGACCGCGGCATAGAAATCGCGGAAGGCCAACTCCCGCAGATAGGCATCGTTGCCGGAATCGAGGTCGACTGCCATGGTCCGAGGGTGGATGGTGCCGAACTTGAGGTGCGCCGACATCCGGCTGGTGGCGTCGAGGTCTGGGCGGTCGCGCCGGGCTGGATAGCCGGCCAAGCCCTCCTCCACAAATTCCCGCCACTGAAGCCTCGCCGCGCTCTCGCCTACGCCAAATGTCAGATCCATGGTGGTGGAAGGAATCTCGACCTGATCTCCGATGCCGGCGGGTATCTGGACCGGGGCAATCCACCGTGCCGAGCCGGGCCCGGAATCTGCCGGAGCGCGCCAGCCCTGCCGGCGCCAGGCCCGGAAGAACGGTGTGAACACCTGATACGGCGTGCCGTCAGATTTGGTTATCCGGCCCGGCGACACCAGGTAAGCCGATCCCGTTGCGCACAGGTCGGTTTCGCCGAGGGCCGCCTGCACCGTTTCGTCGCGCCGCCGCCCGAACGGCGAACAGTCCTGCGAGATGTGTACCGAGGCGGCGCCGACGGCACGGGCCAGCGCCGGTATCCGCTCTTGCGGACAGCCGCGGGTCACCAGCAGATTTCCGTCGAGGTTCTCGGACAGCTCGCGCAACGCCCGGTACAGGTACTGCAGGCGCCGCGCGCCCGCGGATGCCTCCAACCGCGGATCGAGCACGTAGCAGGCCAGTACCGCGCCGTCGGGCCGTGCGGCCTCCAGCAGGGCCGGATGATCATGACAGCGCAGATCCCGCCGGAACCAGAGCAGCGTGGGCATGCCTACATGCTTCCCGTCCACACCGAAAAACACACGGAAGGTTTCAGATGCAGTTTTGGAGCGGCACGGCATTCATGGACACCGCCGACGCGCTGACGGTGGCGCCGTTGCTCGACGAGGCCGGCTACCACGGCATGGTCTGCTCGGATCATATGATCTACCCGCGCGAACTGTCCTCGCCGTACCCGGACTCGGCGACGGGTAAGCCGCCGTGGGGACCCGAGACCGGCTGGCCGGACTCCTGGGTACTGATCGGTGCGCTGGCTGCGCTCACGCGCCGGCTGCAGTTCTCCAACGCCATCTACGTGGCACCCGCGCGTCCACTGCTCGAGGTCGCCAAGCAGGTGGCGACGGCCGCGGTGATCTCCGGCGGGCGGGTTTCGCTCGGCGTCGGCGTCGGCTGGATGCGGGAGGAGTTCGAGCTCCTGGGCCAAGATTTCGACACGCGTGGCAATCGGCTCGACGAGATGATCCCGGCACTGCGCGAACTGTGGCGCGGCGGTTGGGTGTCGTACGAAGGGCAGTACTACTCGGTTCCCGAGATGATGATCGAACCGCACCCGCCTGCCCCGGTGCCGATTCTGTGCGGCGGTGAGTCGGAGACGGCGCTGCGGCGCGCTGCCCGCACGTGCGACGGGTGGGTCGGCTACGCGTACACGCTGGAGCGGGCCGCGGGCTACACCGCCCGCCTGACCGAGCTCCGCCGCGAATACGGCCGGGAGAACGAGCCGTTCGACATCATCCTGGCGCTGCTCGATCCACCCTCGCCGGATCTGTACAAGCGGGCCGAGGAGCTCGGCATCACCGCGGTGATGTGCGCCCCATGGCTCACCACACCCAACGGCGCGACCGGTATCGACCGATTCCGCGGACCCATCGAGCAGTTCGCGGAGACCGTGATCGCCAGGGTGAGGTAGCGCCGTCACATCAAAATGACGCTTGCGATGACATTATTGTGATGTCATCATGGCAGCATGGATCTGCAGCCGTATGTCGACGCTGTCCGGCATGAACTCGGAGTTGCCGCCGCAGCGGGAGGCGTCGAGGCCGAGGCGCTGGCCCAGCGGTTGACCGCCCCGCTCGAATCGGCGCTGCGGCTCGCGCTGCTGGAAGCCCTGTCCGAGGCAGCCGAGCAGATCACGCGGGAACTCGCGCCCGGATCGGTACATGTCCGGCTCAACGGCCGCGACCCCGAGTTCACCGTCGAGCCCGCCGAAGCCGACACGCCTGCGCTGCAGCCTGTCATGGACGTTCCCGACGACGACGGCAGCGGCGGTACCTGGCGGGTGTCCCTTCGGCTGCCCGAGAGCCTGCGCGCCGGGGTGGAGGGTGCCGCCCGCCGCGACGGTGTGTCCGTCAACGCCTGGCTCGTGCGCGCTGCCACGTCCGCCCTCGGCGAGGCCGGGCGCCAAACCCGTTCCGCCGGCAAGAGTTTCAGCGGCTGGGTCCGCTGACCGAACGACAGGAGAAACCGATGCCCACGTTCCACACGCCTGAACCCATCACGGCTGTCGTCGAGGTGGGGGCCGGGGCCGTGCACCTGGCGGCCACCGACCGCGACGACACCGTCATCGACATCACGCCGCGTGATCCCGAACGCGCCTCCGACGTGCGGGCGGCTGAGCAGGCCCGCATCGATTTCCACAACGGCACTCTCGTGGTGACGGCAGGCAGAAAGCTCCTGCCACTGGGTCGTGGGGGAGCGGTGCGGGTCGACATCGAACTGCCCACAGGCTCCCGGCTCGACATCTCGTCGGCATCGGCCGGTGTCGATGCGGACGGCGTGTACTCGGACTGCCGATTCGCTTCGGCCAGCGGTCCGCTTCGGGTGGCAACCGTTTCCGGAAATATGAAGGCGGACACCGCGTCCGGAGATGTCGCGGTCGGTGATCTGGAGGGCAACGCCCGGATTGCCACGGCATCCGGGGACGCGACGATCGACCGGATCGAGGGGGATGTGAGGTTCCAGGCGGCCAGCGGCAGCCTCACCATCGGGAGGTTGCGTGGGCACGCCAAGCATCAGGCCGCATCGGGTTCGGTCACGGTGACCGACGCCGCCACCGGTGGGCTACGCGCGCAAACCGGCAGCGGTGAGGTCGAAGTCGGCATTCCCGAGGGCACCGCCGCACGTCTCGAACTCAAGACCCACTCGGGCACCGTCGACAACGGCTTGCAGTCCTCCGACGGCCCGGTCGACGGCGAGCAGACGTTCATGCTGCAGGCCCGTACCGGTTCCGGAGACATCTCGATCCGTCGGGCCGTCGAGCCGGTTTCCGGTCGCCGCGACTAGGCGGGATCGAACCGAAACACCGCCAAGCGCCCTGCCAATGACTCGAATTCGTCGGGTGTGCCGTCGACCACCAGGCCGCTGCGCTTGGCGAAGCCGACACCTACCGGAACCTTGGCTGCGAACGCTCGCAGCACCGGCCGCGACTGGTCCGGCGTCAGTTCGACGATCCTGACGTTCCGAGACCGCCGGCCCCGCGTCAGGGTTCCGGCGCCGGCCGCACGGGCGTTGGCCGCCCAGTCCGCGCCGGGGTAGCCCGCCACCGTGTACAGGCCACCGTCGTGGTCGAACGGCGTCATCGGTGTGCTGCGGAGCTTGCCGGTCTTGCGCCCAGGGACGGTCAGCACCATGGCAGGCCCGGTCGGGAGTCCGAGGCGCTGCACCGCCATCATCACCTTGTTCATCGGCTTGAGCCAGCGTGGTGGCTGCGGCTCGCTCGTGTGCTCTGACATGCCTCGTGCTCCTCAGCTAGCGGCGAACAGGCGACGGTGGCCGGCCACCCAGTCCGCGAACGCGGTGGCGGGACGCCCCAGAATTTTCTCCACCTCATGGGTGACCAGTGCCGGCCGGCCGACGGTGTCGGCCAACAGGCCCATGTACGCATCGGCGAACTCCGCGCCGAACCCGATGTCGACGAACCGCTGGCGCACCACGTCGCCGGCCCGGATGAGTTCGGTCACCAGCGGGCGGCCGACGTTGCCGGTTGCACCCGTGACGAGAATTGTCTTCATGCAACCAAGGACGGGACGGCCGTCCGAAAAGTTACAACGAAGACCGGATCGCGCGCCCGGTAACTTTCCGGGCCCCGGATTCGTCGTAAACACATGAACGGATCAGCCGGTATCGAGGCGGCCTGGCGAGACCACCACCCGTATCTGGTCAACCTCGCCTACCGCATGCTGGGCGATGTCGGCGAGGCCGAGGACGTCGCTCAGGAGGCGTTTCTGCGGCTGGCCGGCGCCGACCACGAGCATGTCGAGGATGTCCGGGCTTGGTTGACGGTGGTGGCAGGTCGGCTGTCCCTGGATGTGCTGCGGTCCGCGCGCGTCCGATTCGAACGGCCCGATCACGCCGGCGCGCTGGACACTGCCGCGGCCGTCGGCTCCGATCCAGCCGACCGCGTCACGCTCGACGACCAGGTCGGCTCAGCTCTACTGACCGTGCTCACCCGGCTCAGTCCGGGTGAGCGCGTCGCGTTCGTCCTGCACGACATCTTCCGGGTGCCGTTCGGCGAGGTCGCCGACACCGTGGGCCGTCCCGTCGGGACGTGCCGCCAGCTGGCGCGCCGGGCCCGGTCGAAGGTGTCCACCGCCGCGCCGGCGTTGGGCGAGGTCAGCGGTGGCGAGCACCGCCACGTCACCGACGCTTTCATCACCGCCTGCGCGAACGGTGACGTGCTGGCGTTGGCCTCGGTGCTCGACCCGAGCGTCTGGGGGGTGGGCACGGTGCTCACCGCCCCGGCGCTGCGTCAGGTCAACCACGGCCGTCACGACGTCGCGACCAACCTGCTGCGTTACCTCGGACCGGGGGCGACGGTGGTGTGTGCGGCCGAGCCGGTGCTGCTGGCCTACGACCGGCGGCGACTGTTCGCAGTCGTGGTGCTGACCATCCGGAACGGACTGGTACTCAAGATCGAGGCCACCGCCGACCCGTCGGCCCGGATGCATTAGGGGGCTCCGGTCACAGCGCGGCACAATGTAACGGTGAGCGACAGAACGCGCGTGCTGATACTCGGCAGCACCGGATCGATCGGCACCCAGGCGCTCGAGGTCATCGCAGCCAACCCCGACCGGTTCGAGATCGTCGGCCTGGCAGCCGGGGGCGGTAACCCCGACCTGCTCGCCGCCCAGCGCGCCGCGACCGGCGTCGGCAACATCGCGGTGGCCGACCCGGCCGCCGCGGACAAGATCGGCGACGTCACATATGCCGGGTCCGACGCCGCGACGCGGCTGATCGAAAACACCGAGGCTGACGTGGTGCTCAACGCGCTGGTCGGGGCACTGGGGCTGGCCCCCACCCTGGCTGCCCTGGCCACCGGCGCCCGTCTGGCACTGGCCAACAAGGAGTCGCTGGTCGCCGGCGGCCCGCTGGTCCTCAAGGCAGCCGCGCCCGGGCAGATCGTCCCCGTGGACTCCGAGCATTCGGCGATGGCGCAGTGCCTGCGTGGCGGCTCCGCCGACGAGGTCGCCAAGATCGTGCTCACCGCGTCCGGCGGCCCGTTCCTGGGGTGGTCGGCCGCCGACCTGGAATCGGTCACCCCCGAGCAGGCCGGCAAACACCCGACGTGGTCGATGGGCCCGATGAACACGTTGAACTCGGCAACGCTGGTCAACAAGGGCCTGGAGCTGATCGAAACCCACCTGCTGTTCGGCATCGACTACGACCGCATCGAAGTAGTGGTGCACCCGCAGTCGATCGTGCACTCGATGGCCACCTTCACCGACGGTTCGACCCTGGCCCAGGCCAGCCCACCGGATATGAAGCTGCCGATCGCGTTGGCCCTGGGCTGGCCCGATCGCATTCCCGGCGCGGCTTTGGCCTGCGACTTCACCACCGCCTCCACCTGGGAGTTCCTGCCGCTGGACGACGAGGTGTTCCCCGCGGTGCGGCTGGCGGCCGAAGCCGGAACCCGGGGCGGCTGCCTGACCGCGGTGTACAACGCGGCAAATGAGCAAGCAGCCGAAGCCTTCCTTTCCGGCCGCATCGGCTTCCCGGCCATCGTCGACACCGTGGGTGAGGTGTTGCACGCTGCCGACCAGTGGGCCGCGGAACCCGCTACCGTGGAAGAGGTACTCGACGCGCAGCGCTGGGCCAGAGAAAAGGCAGGACAGGCCATCGATACGCGCGTCGAGCAGAAATCCGTCAGAAAAGGGCTCCTCACCAAATGATGTTCGTACTCGGCATCGCGCTGTTCGCGCTGGCCATCCTGGTATCGGTGGCCCTGCACGAATGCGGACACATGTGGGTGGCGCGGGCCACCGGGATGAAGGTGCGCCGCTACTTCGTCGGCTTCGGTCCGACGCTGTGGTCGACGCGTCGGCCCAACCGCCTCGGTGAGACCGAATATGGCGTCAAGGCCATTCCGCTGGGTGGCTTCTGCGACATCGCCGGCATGACATCGGTCGACGAGATCGCGCCGGAAGACCGGCCGTACGCGATGTACAAGCAGAAGGTGTGGAAGCGCGTCGCGGTCCTGTTCGCGGGCCCGGCGATGAACTTCATCATCGGCCTGGTGCTGCTGTACGCCATCGCGATCACCTGGGGCCTGCCCAACATCACCCAGCCCACCACCGCGATCGTCGGCGAAACCGGTTGTGTCGCACCGCAGCTGAGTCTGGACAAGATGGGGGAGTGCCAGGGTGCGGGTCCGGCGGCGCAGGCCGGGATCCGGGCCGGCGACGAGATCGTCAAAGTCGGCGACACCCAGGTCTCGGACTTCTCCCAGATGGCTGCTGCGGTCCGCAAGCTCAACGGCCCCGTGACGATCGAGCTCAAGCGAGACGGTCAGACGATCAGCACCGTCGTGGACGTGACCCAGACGCAGCGGTTCACCAGCGCGGATGCCAAGGAGGCGGCCACCGTCGGCGCGATCGGCGTCAGCGCCGTCCCGCTCCAGCCCCCGACCAAGTACAACCCGCTGACTGCGGTGCCTGCGACGGTCTCGTTCACCGGTGACCTTGCCGTCGAGTTGGGCAAGTCGCTGGCCAAGATCCCGACCAAGATCGGTGCGTTGGTCGAGGCGATCGGCGGCGGGGAACGCGACAAGGAAACCCCGATCAGCGTGGTCGGCGCGAGCATCATCGGCGGCGAGACCGTCGAGGCCGGGCTGTGGGTCGCATTCTGGTTCTTCCTGGCGCAACTGAACTTCGTGCTCGGCGCGATCAACCTGGTACCGCTGCTGCCGTTCGACGGCGGTCACATCGCGGTCGCGACGTACGAGAAGATCCGCAACATGGTCCGGACGGCCCGCGGCAAAGTCGCCGCAGCCCCGGTCAACTACCTCAAGCTCATGCCCGCCACTTACGTGGTGTTGCTGGTAGTGGTCAGCTACATGCTGCTGACCGTGACCGCAGACCTGGTCAACCCACTCAGCATCTTCCAGTAGGAGATCCCACATGACAGCGTCCATCGGTTTGGGAATGCCCGCACCCCCGGCGCCGACCCTGGCGCCGCGGCGCAAGACCCGTCAGCTCGATGTGGGTGGTGTCGGCATCGGTAGCGAGCACCCGATCGCGGTGCAGTCCATGTGCACCACCAAGACCCATGACGTCAACGCGACATTGCAGCAGATCGCGGAGCTGACCGCGTCGGGCTGCGACATCGTGCGGGTGGCCTGTCCCCGGCAGGAGGACGCCGACGCGCTCGCCGAGATCGCCCGGCACAGCCAGATCCCGGTGATCGCCGACATCCACTTTCAACCCAAGTACATCTTCGCCGCGATCGACGCCGGATGCGCTGCCGTGCGCGTCAACCCCGGCAACATCAAGGAGTTCGACGGCCGGGTCAAAGAGGTGGCCAAGGCCGCGGGCGACGCGGGCATCCCGATCCGCATCGGCGTCAACGCCGGATCGCTCGACCCCCGGTTGATGAAGAAGTACGGCAAGGCCACGCCCGAGGCTCTCGTCGAGTCCGCGCTGTGGGAGGCCTCGCTGTTCGAGGAACACGGCTTCGGCGACATCAAGATCAGCGTCAAGCACAACGATCCGGTGATCATGGTCGAGGCCTACACCCAGCTGGCCGCCCAGTGCGACTACCCGCTGCACCTCGGAGTCACCGAAGCGGGCCCCGCGTTTCAGGGCACCATCAAGTCCGCGGTCGCATTCGGCGCATTGCTGTCCAAGGGCATCGGCGACACCATCCGGGTGTCGCTGTCGGCCCCGCCGGCCGAAGAGGTCAAGGTGGGCAACCAGATCCTGGAGTCGCTGAACCTGCGGCCCCGCGGTCTGGAGATCGTGTCGTGCCCGTCTTGCGGTCGGGCCCAGGTCGACGTGTACACCCTGGCCAACGCGGTGAGCGCAGGCCTGGATGGGCTGGACGTCCCGCTGCGGGTCGCAGTGATGGGGTGCGTCGTCAACGGTCCGGGCGAGGCCCGCGAAGCCGATCTCGGGGTTGCCTCCGGCAATGGCAAGGGTCAGATCTTCGTCAAGGGCGAGGTCATCAAGACCGTGCCCGAGGCGCAGATCGTCGAGACGCTGATCGAAGAGGCAATGCGGCTGGCTGCCGAAACAGGCACAGATGGCGAGTCTGATCATGCGAGCGGTTCGCCTGTGGTGACCGTAAGCTGATAGCGACCCTGTGAGCGGGGTCACCCAGCCTCGGCATTAACAGAGAGAATCGTCTATGTCGGCTCCACCACTGTTCCGTCTCGTCGATGAGCGCCGAGTCTCCGTGGTGCGCGACGCCACCCCTTGCCTGCAGGTGTTCGACGAAGATCCGGTGGGCTCGTGCATGGTGGCCGCCCGGGTCGCCGAGTTCGGGGTCGAGCACGGCGCGATCGGCGGCGAACTGTGGACCAGGCGCGGTGTCACCGAGTCACTGTGTTACGCCGGGCCCAATCTGATCCCGTTGCGCGGGGACGCCGAGGATCTCAAGGCGTTCTCGGACAAGGCGATGAGCACCGCGCGTCGCTGCTCGTCTCTGGTCGGCCGGGCCGAGTTGGTCCTGCCCATGTGGCGGCGGCTGGAATCGGTGTGGGGCACCGCACGTGACGTCCGGGAGCAACAACCCTTGATGGCGCTCAACTCGATGCCGAACTGTGCGATCGACCCGGCGGTCCGCCCGGTGCGCATGGAGGAACTCGACGCCTATCTGGTGGCGGCGATCGACATGTTCATCGGCGAGGTCGGTGTCGACCCACGCCTCGGTGACGGCGGCCGGGGCTACCGCCGCCGCATCGCCGGCCTCATCGCTGCGGGACGGGCGTGGGCCCGGTTCGAGCGCGGCGAAGTGGTGTTCAAGGCCGAGGTCGGGTCGCAATCGCCGTCGGTCGGCCAGATCCAGGGTGTGTGGGTGCATCCGGAGTGGCGCGGCCACGGGTTGGGCACCACCGGAACAGCGTCGCTGGCGGCCGCCGTGGTGGGCTCGGGCCGCATTGCCAGCCTGTACGTCAACAGCTACAACACCGTGGCGCGAGCAACGTACGCCCGCATCGGGTTCGAACAGGTCGGCACGTTCGCCACCGTCCTGTTGGACTGAGCGACTTGGACTGAGCGACGCCATCACGGCCGGGCTGTGGCGGCCCGTTCCAGAAGGTCATCGACGGACCACTGATCATCCGCGTGGGCACCGTATTTCGCGGCCGGCACCGCACCGTTGGGTGCGATGAGGAAATCCGCGGGGAGCCCGAGCCGTCCACCGGCTTGTCTGGCGGCCGGAGCGCGGAAGCGTCCGCGCACGGTCAGGGCGCCGCCCCGGACGATCGCCGGCCAGCTGCGGGGATCGAGCAGGGCACGGGGGCTGGATTCGACGCCGAACTGCCGGTATACGTTCCTGTCCGGATCGGCGATCGTGGCGAACGGCAGATCCGCTGTGTGCTCGGCCAATTCGGCTGCGGGGCTGTGGAAGAAGACCACCTCGCGGATGCCGGCGGCCCGGATCTCAGCGTGCCGCGCCACGAACGACTGCAGGTGCAGATTGCAGATCGGACAACCCGCGAACCGCCTGAACTGGAGATGTACCAGACTGTCCGGATCCGGTACCGGGATGTGTTCGCCTGTGACACTGAGGAATTGGTTTCGGCCGACCGTCGTGGGTGGGTTGGAGGTGGATGGAGCCATGACTTCTCCTTGGCTAGCGTGCACCGTACGCCTATGGTCGCCAGTATAAGCGTACGGTGTACTCTGTCAATCGTCATGCCACGCCCCCGTTCACTCAGCCAGGTCCAGGTCGCCGCCGCTGCGCTCGCGGTGATCGATGCCTGCGGCCTGCAGGGCCTGTCGATGCGCGCTGTGGCCCGCGAACTCGGCATGGGCACGATGTCGCTCTACCGGTATGTCGCCGATCGCGACGAGCTCGAAGCGATGGTGGTGGACCTCGTCCTCGACGGGGTCGATCCCGGGCCGCCCCGCGGTTCGGCGCGCCATCAGCTCGCCGAGCTCGCGGAGCGGGTGCGCACCGCAGCCGGGCGGCATCCCGCGGTGGCGCCGCTCATCCTCACGCATCGGCACCGCTCGCCCGCGTCGTTGAATTGGGGTGAATCGGTGCTCGCTGTGCTCACCGCCGCGGGGTATGACGGGAAGCGACGGGTCTACGCGTTCCGGGCGCTGTTGGCCTACATTTTCGGGGCGCTGGAAATCGAGATGCTGGGTAGCCTGGCCGGGCCGGGAACCGACGCCCTGGCGAGTTTGCCGGTAAATGAGTATCCCTTGCTGTCCGAGACTGCGGCGGTCGCGGGCGGTATCGAACCGCACGAGGAGTTCCGGCGCGGTCTCGAAATCCTGTTGCGTGCGCTGGAGGTCTGACGACGGCAACCGGTCGGTCTCACCACAGTCTCGGTTCTATCTCGGTGCGCCTCCGCCGAATCCGGCGCAGACGTTTCTAACATCAGCCACAATGGCAACTCAAACATCATCAGTCACACGGGCCGGGGGACTTTTGACGGTGCTCGCGGTCGTCGGGGTAACCGCGCTGAGCGCGTGCACCCCGCGCCCGGACGGGCCCGAACCCGCCGCAGAGCGGTTCTTCGCCGCGCTGGCATCTGGTGACACCGCGGCCGCCGCGGAGCTGGCCGACCGGCCCGAGGACGCCAAGACCGCCCTCGGCGAAGCCTGGAACGGACTACAGGCCACCGGCCTCGACGCGCAGATCCTGGGTTCGAAGTACGCCCAGGACACCGGCAGCGTCACCTATCGGTACACGTGGCATCTGCCCAAGAACCGCACCTGGACCTACGACGGGCAGCTCAACATGATCCGCGACGAGGGCCGGTGGGAGGTGCGCTGGAATGCCACCGGGCTGCACCCGAGGCTGGGGGAGAACCAGACGTTCGCTCTGCGGGCCGACGCCCCCCGGCGGGCCTCGGTCAACGAGCGCGGCGGTACCGATGTCCTGGTGCCCGGTTACATCTACCACTACGCGCTGGATGCCAGGGCGGCCGGCGCCGCGCTGATGCCGACGGCGCGGGCGGTCGCCGACGCGCTGCGGGGCTTCGACCCGGCCCTGGGTGATCCCCAAGTGCTTGCCGAGCGGGCCAGCGCATCGGCACAACCGATGAGCCTGATCACCCTGAAGCGAGCCGACAACGACCGCGTCGCGGCCGCGATCGGGCGGCTCCGCGGCGTCGTGATCACGCCGCAGCCCGAAATGTTGCCCACCGACGAGACTTTCGCTCCGGTGATCGTCAACGAAGTCAAGAAATCGGTAGCCGACCAACTCGCCGGTCAGCCGGGCTGGCGAGTGGTCACGGTCAACCAGAACGGCGTCGACGTCGACGTGCTCAACGAGGTGGCGGGCGATCCGGCCCCGTCGATCACCATCAGCCTCGATCGAGCCGTGCAGGACGCCGCGCAGAATGCGGTCGACACCACCGGCAAGCAGGCGATGATCGTCGCGATCAAACCTTCCACGGGGGAAATCCTGGCCGTTGCGCAGAACCGGGCCGCCGATGCGGCCGGACCGCTCGCGACAATGGGCCAGTTCCCGCCCGGTTCGACGTTCAAGATGATCACCGCGGGGGCCGCCATCGAACGCGACATGGCAACGCCCAACACGCTTTTGGGTTGCCCAGGCACGCTCGACATCGGGCATCGCACCGTCACGAACTATGACGCGTTCGATCTCGGCATGGTGCCGATGTCGCGGGCATTCGCCAACTCGTGCAACACCACCTTCGGTGAACTCGCCAGCCGGATGCCGCCGCGCGGTCTGACCCAGGCCGCCGCGCGCTACGGCATCGGCACCGACTACCAGGTCGACGGGATCTCCACCCTGACCGGTTCGGTACCGCCGACGGTGGACCTGGCCGAGCGCACCGAGGACGGTTTCGGTCAGGGCAAGGTGCTGGTCAGCCCGTTCGGGATGGCATTGGCCGCCGCGACCGTGGCGGCCGGTAGGACCCCGGTGCCGCAACTCATCGAGGGCCGCCAGACCATGGTCGACCGCGCGGGCGCCCCGATCAGCGCGAAGATGGTCGACGGGCTGCGGCCGATGATGCGCCTGGTGGTCACCAACGGCACGGCAAAAGAACTCAACGGGCTCGGCGATGTACGTGGGAAGACCGGCGAGGCGGAGTTCATGGGTGGCTCGCATTCCTGGTTCGCCGGCTATCGCGGGGACATGGCGTTTGCGGCGCTCATCGTCGGCGGCGGAAGTTCGGAGTACGCGGTGCGGATGTGCAAGACCATGTTCGACGGGCTGCCCCCGGCCTATCTGGCCTGAACGGCGGTACCGTTGAACCTGCCATGACAGGGATCAACGAACAATCCGTGGACCTTCGGGTCTCCGATGCCGATCGCAACGGCACACTGCGGCGGCTGCACAATGCCGTCGCGCTCGGACTGATCGACATCGCAGAGTTCGAGGAACGCTCGGCGATGGTGTCGCGCGCTCGCCTGCATTCGGACCTTGACGCGTTGGTGGGTGACCTGCCGGGCCCTGGCGCGATCGTGACCACCGCCACCGATCGCGTCGAGTTGCGCGGCGTGCTCGGTTCGCTGAAGCGCCAGGGTGAATGGACGGTTCCCACCCGGCTGGCGCTGGTACGTCGGATGGGTTCGGTCGAACTGGATCTGACCCGGGCCCGGTTCGCCGGGCCGATGGTCGTGATCGAGCTGGACATGAGATTCGGGTCGGTGGACATCCGGTTGCCCGAAGGGGCCAGCGCATCGATCGACGACGTCGAGGTGATCGTGGGCAGCGCCGACGATCATCGCCGCGACGCGCCGGCCGACGGCACCCCGCACATCATCCTCACCGGCAAGGTGGTGTGCGGTTCTGTCGACATTCGTGGGCCCCGCCGGAACTGGAAGCTGACGCTGCGCCGGGCCTGACGTCAGCGCGACTCAGCGTGGTTCAAGCACCGCGAATGTCAGCGTCGCGCGCGCGGCCAGCCGATCGCGGGTGACGTCGGTGACATCCACCGATGTCACGATCAGTCGTTTGCCGGCCCGTACGACCTTCGCCTCGGCGCGGGCGGTGCCCATGATCGGGGCCAGAAAGTGGATGTTGAGGTCGGCGGTCGTCACGTCGTAACCGACGCCGGAGGCATTGCCTGCCAGCATGCCCGCGGCGATGTCGATCAGGGTGGCCACCAGCCCGCCCTGCAGGGCGCCGCGCACGTTGGCGAGGTCCGGCCGGTTGTCCATCTCCAGCACCAGCCGGTCGGCGCTCGACTCCACCTCGCGGTAATCCAGCATTTCCAGGACATGAACGGTCTCGGTCATCGCCGCGCCTCAATCACCCCCGTACGGTAACACCATTACCGTTTGACGAGAGGGCCGCTCTCTGCCGGTGCACCGCAGCGCCTCGGTCGGGATGGGCGACGATTAAGCTGTCCACATGCCAGTTCGTACCGCCCTGCGCCCCGGCGTGCAGTCCCCGACCCTGCCGGTTCCGAAGTCGATCCCGCGGCCGGAATACGCGTGGAAGTCCACCGTGCAGGAGGGCAGCGAACCCTGGGTGCAAACCCCCGAGGTGATCGAGAAGATGCGCGTCGCGGGACGGATCGCGGCCGCGGCCCTGGCCGAGGCCGGCAAGGCGGTGGCGCCCGGCGTCACCACCGACGAGTTGGACCGCATCGCCCACGAGTACATGCTCGACCACGGTGCCTACCCGTCGACGTTGGGCTACAAGGGGTTTCCCAAATCGTGCTGCACCTCGCTGAATGAGGTGATCTGCCACGGTATCCCGGACTCGACCGTGATCGAGGACGGTGACATCGTCAACATCGACGTCACCGCCTACATCGACGGTGTGCATGGCGACACCAACGCCACCTTCCTGGCCGGCGAGGTCTCCGAAGAGCATCGGCTGCTCGTCGAACGCACCCATGAGGCGACCATGCGCGCCATCAAGGCCGTCAAGCCCGGGCGCGCGCTGTCGATCGTCGGCCGCGTCATCGAGGCCTACGCAAACCGGTTCGGTTACAACGTTGTTCGTGATTTCACCGGCCATGGCATCGGCACCACGTTCCACAACGGCCTGGTGGTGTTGCACTACGACCAGCCGGCGGTCGAGACCGTGCTGGAGCCGGGCATGACATTCACCATCGAACCGATGATCAACCTCGGGTCGCTGGACTACGAGATCTGGGACGACGACTGGACCGTGGTGACCAAAGACCGCAAGTGGACCGCCCAGTTCGAGCACACCCTGGTGGTCACCGACGACGGCGCCGAGATCCTGACCCTGCCGTGACACTTCTCGCGCAACGAATATGAGCGGCGCGCTGCTGGTCGCAGGGACAACCTCCGACGCCGGTAAGTCAATGGTCGTGGCCGGGTTGTGCCGGCTGCTGGCCCGCGACGGCCTGTCGGTGGCGCCGTTCAAGGCGCAGAACATGTCGAACAACTCGGCCGTGACCGTGGACGGCGGGGAGATCGGCCGGGCCCAGGCCATGCAGGCCCGCGCGGCCGGGCAGGCCCCGAGCACCCGCTTCAACCCGATCCTGCTCAAGCCCGGCGGGGACCGCACGTCGCAGTTGGTGATCCGGGGCCGGGTGGCCGGAACGGTGGCCGCCGGCGACTACTTCACGCACCGCGAGCGGCTGGCCGCGGTGGTCGCCGAGGAATTGGCCTCACTGCGATCTGAATTCGACGTGGTGATCTGCGAAGGTGCGGGCTCGCCGGCCGAGATCAACCTGCGCGCGACCGACCTGGCGAACATGGGGCTGGCCCGGGCCGCGGATCTGCCCGTCATCGTGGTGGGCGACATCGACCGCGGCGGCCTGCTGGCCCATCTCCACGGCACCGTGGCCGTCCTCGAGCCCGAAGACCAGGCGCTCATCGCGGGATTCGTCGTCAACAAGTTCCGCGGTGACCCAGCCCTGCTGGAGCCGGGCCTGCGCCAGTTGCGTGAGCTGACCGGCCGCCCCACCTACGGGGTGATCCCGTTCGACGACGGAATCTGGCTCGACACCGAGGATTCGGTATCGGTGCGGCCAGGTGGCATGGTCGGCACACCGCAACCGCCCCGCGGGCCGCAGTCGCTCACCGTCGCCGCGATCAGGCTGCCGCGCATCTCCAACTCCACCGACATCGAGGCCCTGGCCTGTGAACCGGGCGTGGTGGTGCGCTGGGTGGCCGATGCCGCCGACCTGGCCGGCGTCGACCTCGTGGTGATCCCCGGCAGCAAGGCCACCGTGAGTGATCTGGCATGGATGCGTCGACGTGGCCTGGCCCAGGCGATCCTCGGGCACGCCGCGCAGGGGCTTCCGGTGCTCGGGGTGTGTGGCGGATTCCAGATGCTGTGCCGTCGTATCGACGACGCGGTCGAATCCTCGAGCCTGCAGCCGGTAGAAGGTCTCGGTCTGCTCGACGCCGACATCGAGTTCGCCGTCGACAAAACCCTGCGACATTGGGAAAAGCCCTTGTGGGGCTACGAAATTCATCACGGCCAGGTGGCCCGCGCGGCCGCCGATGACTGGCTCGGGGTCGGGCTGCGCCGTGGCGCGGTCTACGGCACGCACTGGCACGGCCTGCTCGACAACGACCGCTTGCGCCGAGACTGGCTCACCGAAGTCGCCCACCGCGCCGGTCGCAGCGGGTTCGTGGTTGCCGACGACACCGACGTGCCGGGCCGGCGGGACGCTCAGCTGGATCGGATGGCCGACCTGCTGGCCGCCCACCTGGACGTCACGGCCGTGATGGAACTGGTGAGGCAGGGGGCGCCACCGCGGCCCACCATGACCACTGCACTGACCGTCGTGGCCCGGTAATGCGCCCGGTAACCGGCGGGCCCGACCAGTGCATCTTCCTCGCCTTCGAAAACAGCGGCAGCTGGGCGGTTTTCGGTACCAAGGCCGATGGATCGCCCAGCCGCTGACGCAGACGTCAAGACAATGTTGATTTCGGCCCGCCCGTCGCTACTGGACGGTAGTTTGTCCGAATGCTTACCACCGTCGCGACGATCGACGGATTCACCACACCCGTCGACGTCTCGGGACCCGAGCAGGGTTCCACCGTGGTAGTGCTCAGCGCCGGCCACCACGGTCCGGCCGCATACGAGCCGATCTGCCGGCGCTTGCACACCGCTTCACTGCGTACGGTGATCATCGGTCCCGATCCGCGGCTGACCGCCAAGTCGGTGGTCGGGATCCTCGACTCACTCAACATCAGATGGGCGCTGTTGGTCGGCGACCGCCTCGGGGGAGAACTTGCCTGGGAGCTCGCGGCGACCAGACTGGACAAGTTCATCGGTCTGGTGGTGGTGGATCGCGGGCATCCCCGCGTCGCCGACGCCACCGGGGCAATCCGTGACGACGACTGCCCCCCGGTCGAGATGAACACCACCGTGCTCGTCAGCTCCCCGGCCGCCCGCGCCGTCGCCAAGGCCAGCCAGCGCTATGTGTACGGAGACTTCCGGCTCGTGGAGATCGCGGGACGACGCAATGCCGGTGACTCGACCGCCCAGCTCGCAGCCGAGATCGTGCTGCGCACCAGCAGTTGGTGACCTCGGCTCAGGTTCAGCTGCGCTCCTGCGCTCGTATCGCCCGCCGTTTGCCACGCTGGGGTGGCTGTCGACGCCGAGCGCCACGCTGGAGTGACAGGTGCGGGTGGCATGCGCGTGCCGAGCCTGCTCCACGCGAACGCTCAGTCGGTCGCTTCCGAAGGGGTCCAGGCCTGCGGTAGTCCCGGCTGCTGCGGGAACAGGAAATCCACGAACGCGGCCGCGGTGGGTTGGGGCTCGTGGTTGGCCAGGCCGGGCCGTTCATTGGCCTCGATGAAGACGTACTCTCGGCCCGTCACATCGGGAACCAGCAGGTCGATGCCCGTCACCGGTATGCCGATCGCCTCGGCCGCTGCCACACCGACCCGGCACAGCTCGGGATTGACCTCCGCGGTGACATCATGAATCGTCCCGCCCTGGTGAAGGTTGGCCGTACGCCGCACTCGTAGCCGTTCCCCCTCGGGCAACACGTCGTCGAAGGACCAGCCGGCCTCGGCGACGGTGCCCTTGGTGACGTCGTCGATCGGGATCCGTGATTCTCCGCCGGTGGCCGCTGCCCGGCGGCGCGACTGTGCCTCGATGAGCTCACCGATGGTGTGCTTGCCGGTGCCGACGACCTCGGCGGGCCTGCGGATGGCCGCGGCCACCACCTTGCTGTCGATGACGACCAGGCGAAGATCGTCGCCGGGGGCACGCTGCTCGATCAGCACCTCCGGATACTGCTCGCGCGCCCGGTGCAGCGCTGCGTCGAGTTCTTCGCCGCCGTCCACGCCGACGGTGATGCCCTTGCCCTGCTCGCCACGCGTGGGCTTGACCACCACGTCGCCGACCTCGGCCAGGAACTCGTGATCCTCGTTGTTGAAGGTGGCGAGCCGGCCTTTGGGCACCGTGATCCCGGCTTCGGAGACGATGCGCCGGGTCTGGCGTTTGTCGTCGCAGCGGGCCATGGCCACCGCGGAGGTGAACTCCGACAGCGACTCTCGGGTGATCACGCTCCGCCCACCGTGGGACAGCTTCATCTCGCCGGCGCCGGCGTCGAGCACCTCGACCCGGATGCCGCGGCGCATCGCCTCGTCGGCGATGATGCGCGCATACGGATTGAGATCGTCGACCGTCTCGGGTGGATGGGTGAACAACGGCTCGTTGATCGCGTTCTTGCGTTTGACGGCCAGCACCGGCACCCGATGGAAGCCAAGCTTTTCATACAGCGCGATGGCGGCCGAATTGTCATGGGCCACCGACAGATCCAGGTAGGCCCGGCCGCGTTCACGGAATATGCCGGCCAGCGTGCGGGTCAGCGCATCGCCGACGCCGGGCAGCCCGGCCGCCGGGTCCACCGCCAGGCTCCACAGGCTCGACCCGTCCTCCGGATCGGCGAACAACCGCTTGTGGTCCACGCCGGTGACAGTGCCCACCACGGCGCCGTCGTCGTCGCGCACCGCGACCAGATAGACCACCGCGGGCGTCAGGGTGTGGTTGTGCCAGATGACGTCGATGGGCGCGGGCACCATCCCGCACCGCACGTACACCCGGTTCATCGCGTCGGCGTCCATCGGTGTCTGCAGGGTGCGCACCGTGAAGCCGAGCGGTTCGGCCGCGTCGAGTTCGTCAGTGAACCGCAGCCGGTAGGTGTGGCTCGGGTCGATGAACAACTCGGTGGGGGACCGGGCTACCAACACATGCGATTCACGGGCGTAGATACAGATGTCGCGGCGGCCCGGGCCTTCCCGCTGCAGCACCTCGGCGAGTTGTTCGGGATCGGCGAAGGTCTGCCCGAAAATCAATCGGCCCCAACCCAATTCGAGAACCACATCGTCGGCCATGGCATCGACGAGGTGTTGCGGTGAGGCATCGTGCAGGCCCAGGGTGATCGCCTCGGTGTGATCGGGGTGATCGCTGTGCTCAGGCCCCAACGAGGCTGCCGACGCGTCATGGTCAGTCGCCGTCACGCCGCAGCCCCCGTCACGCCGTGGCGCTGCAGCCACAACTCCAGCAGCGCGATCTGCCACAACTCATTGCCCCGCAGCGGGGTCAGCCTGCCGTTCGGGTCGGCCAGTAACCGGTCGACAGCCTCGGGACGAAACAGACCGCGCTCCTTGGCTTCCGGTGCATACAACGCATTGCGGACCATGTCCAGGTACGGCCCCTCGAGGTGGGTCAGCGCCGGGACCGGGAAGTACCCCTTGGGTCGGTCGATCACCGCTGCCGGAATCACTCGGCGCGCAGCCTGTTTGAGCACGCCTTTGCCCCCGTACGCGGTCTTCAGGCCGGGCGGGCAGGTGGCAGCCAGCTCGACGAGCTCGTGATCGAGGAACGGCACGCGGCCTTCCAGACCCCAGGCCATGGTCATGTTGTCGACCCGCTTGACCGGATCGTCGACCAGCATCACCGTGGTGTCCAGTCGCAGCGCCCGGTCCACGCCGGTTTCTGCGCCCGCCGCGGCGAAGTGGTCGGTGACGAAAACCCCGCTGGGATCGCCCTCATTCCGGTAGCCGTCGCTGATCAGCGCGCTCACCCCGGCGCTGTCGCGGTCGAAGAACGCCCCGCGGTAGCTGGCCACCGAACCTTCGAGGCCGGCGGCGCCCGGTTCGGCCATCGGCGGATACCAGTGATACCCGGCAAAAACCTCGTCGGCGCCCTGACCGGACTGCACCACCTTGACATGCTTAGCCACTTCTTGGCTCAGCAGATAGAAGGCCACACAGTCATGGCTGACCATCGGTTCGCTCATCGCGGCGATGGCGCCGTCGAGGGCAGGCAGCATGCGGTCGGTGCCGATGCGGATCTGATGGTGGTCGGTCTCGAAATGCTCGGCGACGATGTCGGAGTACTTGAATTCGTCGCCGGCCACCCCGCCGACAGACTCGAAACCGATCGAGAAGGTGGACAGGCCGTGTTGGCCCGCCTCGGCGAGCAGACCGACGATAAGGCTGGAATCGACGCCGCCGGACAGCAGGCATCCGACTGGGACGTCGGCCACGAGCCGGCGTTCGACCGCGCGCCGCAGCGACTCCAGAACCGCGTCCTCCCAGTCCCTTTCCGACCAGTCGGACCGATCGGCGTGCCGCGTGAAGTCGGGCGACCAGTACACCGTGGTGTGGCGGCTGCCGTCGGGTTCGATGGCGAGCACGCACGCCGGCGGTACCTTCTTGATGCCCTGCAGGATCGTCAGCGGAGGCGGCACCACCGAGTGGAACGTCAGGTAGTGGTGCAGCGCGATCGGGTCGATCCGGGTGTCGACACCACCGCCGGCCAGCAGGGCGGGCAGCGATGAGGCGAACCGGATCCGGTGGTTGTCTTCGGTGATGTAGAGCGGCTTGATTCCCAGCCGGTCCCGGCCCAGCAGCACCCGGCCGGTGTCGCGCTCGACGATCGCGAACGCGAACATCCCCTGCAGGTGCTCGACGAACCGGTCACCCCAGTGGTGATAGGCCTTGAGCAACACTTCGGTATCGCTGTGCGAGAAGAAGCGGTAACCATGCCCCGACAGCTCCCGGCGCAGCTCTTGGTAGTTGTAGATGCAGCCGTTCCAGCAAACGGTCAGACCCAGTTCGGGATCGACCATGGGCTGGGCGCCCGCTTCGGTCAGGTCAATGATTTTCAGGCGGCGGTGACCCAGTGCGACCCGGCCTTGCGACCACACACCGGCCGCATCCGGACCTCTGGGTGTCATCGCGTCTGCCATGGCCGACACCGCGGAAATATCCGGTGTCCGGCCATCGAGACGCACCTCCCCGGCGGCTCCACACATCAGTTCGACCCTACACAGGATTCGGCGACGGCGCGTCACCAACGGTGTGTCGGGTACGTGACCAGGACATGTCGGACGGTGGCCCTATTCTCCTCGCATGAGGCCTGGATTCGGCTTCGGGATTGCCCGTGATGAGCTGATTCGCGATTTCGGCGCGCAGACGACCGTGCGGGGCGAACGCTACGCCGCCGAAGGCCGCGTCCGCGACATCGAGTTCGATTCCGATGAGCGTCTGCTGCGCGGGCGGTGCGTGGGCTCGCATGGTCAGCTGTACATCCTTGAGGTCGGGCTCTCGCCCGGAAGTCGGGCTGTCGTGGAGTGGGCATTGTGTTCATGCCCGGTCGGGTCGTTCTGCAAACATGCGGTCGCGCTGGTGCTGGCGGTGGTTCCTTCTGACCCGGAGCAGCCGCTGGTCGAGCGCTGGCGTTACGTGCTCGACAACGTGCTCGGCGAAGTCACGGTGCCCGAGGGCGGCGGCAAGCCGATTGCGCTGGAATTCTCGGTGCGCGGTCCGACCCGCTACCGTCCGGGCGCAACGCTGATGCTGCGCCCGCGCAGCCTCGGCAAACGGGGTACCTGGATCACCCGCGCATTGACGTGGCGGCGCCTCGTCGATCATCCCGATCCCGGCGAGTTCGAGCGCGACCAGTATCGGGCGGTCCGGGCGCTGGTGTCGGAGGTCGCGCGCTACTCCGAGCCGCACGGCAGCGACGCGATGATGCTCAACGGCATGCCCGCCACCCTGTGGCCCCGGCTCGCCGAGGTGCTCGATGCCGGCGTCACCATCCTGGCCGATGCCGCCTGCGGCATCAGCGCGGTCGAGTTGGCCAAGAACGTCCACCTGCGCTTGGACTTCGCGGCCGAGTCCGGCGGCGGTGCGGTGATGTCGGTGGCGCTGATCGTCGACGGACAAGACAGCGACTCCGACGGCGTCGGGTTGATCGGCATGCCGGCCCCGCACGGGATGTTTCAGGTTGTCGACTCGGTGCTACGCCTGGGCGCCTTCGACCCGGTGCCGGGGCGCACCATGGCCGAGCTGCTGGCCCACCGCGAGCAGGTGCACATCCCGGCCGACATGGGACGCGAACTCGCGGTGGACATTCTGCCGCGCCTGGCCGGCACCGTGGACCTGGAAGTGGCTGACGGCCTGTTCGTTCCACCGACCATCACGGGCCCGATCCCCGCACTGACGGTCCAGATCGCCGACGGTGGCGCGCGGGCCTTCTGGAGTACCCGGTACGAGGTCAACGATCAGCACCACGATTTCGACCCGATGTCGGTGTCGGGTCTGATCGGGTACCGGGACGCTGCCGCCGAACAAGCGCTCTGGGAGCGGGTGACACCTGCGCTGCAAGCCGTCGCGGCGGCGGCACGGGACTGGAAACGTCAAGCGGCACAGCACGTGAATCGCCGGATAACGACGACCCTGGACACCGACGCCGTCCACGAGCTGCGCGCCATCGTAAACGCCGCGAGCCCCGGGCAGGCGGTAGCGGTGGCGTCTGGGCGCACGCTGCTCGGCGGGGTGAACCTGACCCTGGTGGAGGCTGCGGTGCTGTGCGACCAAACCCTGCCGCAGTTGGACTGCTTCGCCGAACTGCGGATCGATACCGACGTCCGGCATCGGGCGGCTGCTGGCGACCCGGTCCTGTCGTTTTCCGGGGACACCTCGCTGCCGGGGGACTGGTTCAACCTGAACATCACTGTCGGCGTCGACGGCGAGACCGTGGCCTTGGCCGAGGTCATCCGTGAATTGACCTCCGGCGCGACGCATATGCTCCTTCCCTCGGGCATCTACTTCCGGCTGGATACTCCGGAGCTGGTCCGGTTGCGGGCACTGCTCGACGAGGCGCGGGCGCTCGGCGAGATCGACGGCGACCAGGTCAATGCCGCGTCGATGAACATCACCCTGTGGGACGAACTGCTCGAGCTCGGTGTCGTCGACGAGCAACTCGCCCGGTGGCGGGCCCACCTGGCGCGGCTGGCCGCGGCCCGCCCTCCGGTGCCCGTCGACCCGCCCGCCGAGCTCGACGCCGAGCTGCGCGACTATCAGCGCGACGGGCTGGACTGGCTTGCGTTCCTGTGGGACAACGGGATCGGCGGGGTGCTCGCCGACGACATGGGCTTGGGCAAGACCGTGCAGACTTTGGCGCTCATCACCCGCGCGGTGACCGCCGGCGCGGGCAAGTTCCTGGTGGTGGCGCCGACCAGCGTGGCGCGTAACTGGGTGGCCGAATGCCGCAAGTTCGTTCCCGGGCTGAACGCGGTGGTGGTGACTTCGACCGATGCGCGGGCAAGTGTCGCATTGGCCGAACAGGTGGCCGAGGCGGATATCGTCGTCACGTCCTACACGCTGCTGCGCATGGATGTCGCGGCGTACTCGCAAATCCAATGGGCCGGAATCGTTCTCGATGAAGCGCAGTTCGTGAAGAATCACCACAGCAAGACTCACCAGGCCGCGCGCCTGCTCGACGTGCCGTTCAAGTTGGCCATCACCGGCACCCCGATGGAGAACAACCTGATGGAATTGTGGTCGCTGCTGTCCATCACGGTGCCCGGGCTCTTCCCTTCTCCCAAGGTGTTCGAGACCTATTTCCGCAAGCCGATCGAATCGGGCTCGGCCGACGACCTGTTGCCGGTCTTGCGCAGGCGGATCAAGCCGGTGTTGTTGCGCCGCACGAAAAGTCAGGTTGTCGGCGAGCTTCCGCCCAAGAGCGAACAGGTGCTCACCATCGGGCTCAGTGCCAAGCACCGCAAGGTCTACGACACGCGGCTGGCCCGCGAGCGGCAGAAGGTGTTGGGGCTGCTCGGCGACTGGGAGAAGAACCGGTTCCAGATCTTCCGGTCGCTGACCCTGCTGCGGCAGCTGAGTCTGCACCCCGGATTGGTCGACGACTCGGCTCGTTCGGTGGGGTCGACCAAGATCGACTTCCTGGTCGAACAACTCGATCAGTTGGTCGCCGAGGGCCACAGTGCGTTGGTGTTCAGCCAGTTCACCGGGTTCCTCGGCATCGTGCGAGCGCATCTGGATGCGGCGGGTATCGGTTACAGCTATCTGGACGGCTCTGTCGACTCTGCCGGAAGGGCCAGAGCCATCGAGGAGTTCGGCGCCGGCAACTCGCGGGTTTTCCTGATCAGCCTGAAGGCCGGCGGATTCGGGCTCAATCTCACCGCCGCCGACTACTGCTTCCTGTGCGACCCGTGGTGGAGCCCGGCCGCCGAGGCGCAAGCCGTCGACCGGGCCCACCGCATCGGGCAGACCCGACCGGTCACCGTCTACCGCCTGGTCTCCGAGGACACCATCGAGGAGAAGGTGGTCGCACTGCAGGACCGCAAGCGGGCCCTGTTCGCCGCCGTGGTCGACGACGGCGACCTGTTCGGCTCGGCCATCACGGCCTCCGACATTCGTGAACTGCTCGGGTGATCGGCTCGGCAATTCTACGCCGGAGGCACTGCAGCCCGTTATTGGTCTGATGTCCTACCTTTAAGGGGTGACAATCGTGCTGACTCGGGGCACGATCATCACGTCATCGGCAAGGCAATGGTCGGCTGGACCCCACGTTGGCCACCGAGTCCCACACGGACAGGAGGGTGCGCAATGAGCCAGAACCCCGGCATGCTGGCACGAGCCGACCTGGAGCAAATGGTGGCGGCTGGTGAGATCGACACCGTGATCCTCGCCTTCTGCGATATGCAGGGCCGGCTGACCGGGAAGCGGGTTTCGGGCCGGTTGTTCGTCGAGGAGGTCGCCGCCCACGGTGCCGAGTGTTGTAACTACCTGCTCGCGGTCGATGTCGACATGAACACCGTGGACGGTTACTCGATGTCGAGTTGGGACACCGGCTACGGCGACATGGTGATGACCGCCGATTTCAGCACCTTGCGGTTGGTCCCGTGGCTGCCCGGTACCGCGTTGGTGATGGCCGATCTGTCGTGGCTCGACGGCCGTTCCGTCGAGCAGGCGCCCCGCAGCATCCTCAACCGCCAGATCGACCGGCTGGCCGAGCGCAACCTGGTGCCCTATGTGGGGACCGAGCTCGAATTCATGGTGTTCGACAACACGTTCCGCGAGGCCTGGGCCGCGGGCTATCGCGACCTGACACCGGCCAGCGACTACAACGTCGATTACGCCATGATGGCGTCCACCCGGATGGAGCCGCTCTTGCGTGACATCCGGCTCGGCATGGAGGGGGCGGGCCTTTACTGCGAAGGGGTCAAGGGGGAGTGCAACCTCGGCCAGCAGGAGATCGCCTTCCGCTACGACCACGCTCGCCGCACGTGTGACAACCACACCATTTACAAGAACGGTGCCAAGGAGATCGCCGATCAGCACGGCAAGAGTCTGACGTTCATGGCGAAATTCGATGAACGCGAGGGCAACAGCTGCCACATCCATATCTCGCTGCGGGGTGAGGACGGGGCGCCGGTCTTCGCCGACGAGGCGGGCCCGCGCGGGATGTCGCCGATGTTCGGCAGCTTCATCGCCGGCCAGCTGGCCACGCTGCGCGAGCTGACCCTGTTCTACGCACCGAACATCAACTCCTACAAGAGATTCGCCGACGGCAGCTTCGCGCCCACCGCCATTGCCTGGGGCGTGGACAATCGCACCTGCGCGTTGCGGGTGGTCGGCCAGGGCTCGGGCATGCGGGTGGAATGCCGGGCGCCCGGCGGCGACGTCAACCAGTACCTGGCGGTGTCGGCGCTGATCGCCGGTGGCCTGCACGGTATCGATCACGAGCTGGAGCTGCCCGATCCGCTGCCTGGCAACGCCTATGCCAGTGAGGCGCAACGGTTGCCCACCACCCTGGCCGAGGCCGCCGAGCTGTTCGCGAAGTCCGAGGTGGCACGCACCGCGTTCGGGGACGACGTCGTCGAGCACTATCTGAACAATGCGCGGGTCGAACTGGCGGCGTTCAACTCCGCGGTGACCGATTGGGAAAGGGTGCGCGGGTTTGAGCGGCTCTGAGATGTGCGGTTCGCGCACCCACCCGATCATCGGGATGACCACTTATCTGCAGCAGGCGCAGACCGGGGTCTGGGATGTGCAGGCGAGTTTCCTGCCGCAGGTCTACTTCGAGGGCGTCACCCGAGCCGGTGGTATCGGCGTCCTGCTGCCCCCACAACCCGTCGACGGTGACATCGCCCACCGGGTGCTCGACGGTGTCGACGGTCTGGTGATCACCGGCGGCCCCGACGTCGATCCGGCACGCTACGGCCAGCAACCGCATCCGGCCACCAACGCGCCGGCCACCGCTCGCGATGCCTGGGAGTTCGCACTGCTGGAAGCCGCACTGCGGCGCAGTACGCCGGTGCTCGGCGTGTGCCGGGGTGCCCAGGTGCTCAACACGGCACTGGGTGGCACCCTGCATCAGCACCTGCCCGACGTGATCGGGCATACCCATCATCAGTTGGGCAATGCCCAGTTCGGCACGTCGTCGGTGCACACCGTGCCCGGCACCCGACTGGCCGGTCTGATCGGTGAGACATCCGACGCGCAGTGCTATCACCACCAAGCCATCGACCGACTCGGTACCGGCCTGGTGGTCAGCGCTCGCGACGACGACGGTGTGATCGAGGCGGTCGAGCTGCCCGGCGAGGCATTTGTGCTGGGCGTCCAGTGGCACCCCGAGGAGACCCTCGATGACCTACGGCTGTTCGCCGCTGTCGTCGAGGCGGCCAGAACCTATGCGACAGAGAGGATCTCATGACATCGAGCCAGGTCGTCAACCCGGCCACCGAGGAGGTGCTGACCACGGTCGACCTCCTCGACGTGAGCGCCGTCGACGACGCGGTGACCCGTGCCGCAGCCGCGCAACGGGCCTGGGCCCGGCTGGCGCCGGCCGAGCGAGCCGCGGCGCTACGCGCTTTCGCCGCCGTCATCGATGCCCACATCGATGAGCTGGCTGCCCTGGAGGTGGCCAATTCCGGGCACCCGATCGGGCAGGCGGAATGGGAGGCCGGCCACGTCCGGGATGTCCTGCAGTACTACGCCGCCACCCCGGAACGCTTGAGCGGCAAGCAGATCCCGGTGGCCGGTGGCTTGAACGTCACGTTCAACGAACCGCTCGGTGTCGTCGGGATCATCACCCCGTGGAACTTCCCGATGACCATCGCGGCCTGGGGGTTCGCCCCGGCGCTGGCAGCCGGCAATGCGGTGGTGCTCAAGCCCGCTGAGTGGACTCCGCTGACCACGATCCGGCTCGGCGAGCTCGCGATCGAATCAGGTTTGCCGGCCGGGCTTTTCCAGGTGCTGCCGGGCAAGGGGTCGGTGGTGGGGGAGCGCTTCGTCACCAATCCGGGCGTGCGCAAGGTGGTGTTCACCGGCTCGACCGAGGTGGGGATGCGGGTGATGGCCGGGGCGGCAGCTCAGGTCAAGCGGGTCACGCTGGAGTTGGGTGGCAAGAGCGCCAACATCGTGTTCGACGACTGCGATCTGGAGAAGGCGGCGGCCACCGCGCCCTACGGGGTGTTCGACAACGCCGGGCAGGACTGCTGCGCCCGTAGCCGGATCCTGGTGCAGCGCAGTGTCTATGACCGTTTCATGGAGTTGCTGGAGCCGGCCGTCAAAGGTGTCGCGGTCGGAGATCCCAAGGTTCGTGACACCGAGATGGGCCCTTTGGTTTCGCGTCCGCACTGGGAGTCGGTGTCGTCGTACGTACCCGACGGGGCGCCGGTGGCATTTCGGGGTTCGGCCCCCGAGGGTCCCGGATTCTGGTTTCCGCCAACGGTGCTGACGCCGCAGCGCACCGACCGCACGGTGACCGACGAGATCTTCGGCCCCGTGGTGACCGTGCTGCCGTTCGAGGACGAGGCCGACGCCATCGCGCTGGCCAACGACACGCCCTATGGCCTGTCGGGTTCGATCTGGACCGACAGTCTCTCGCGTGCGGTGCGGGTCTCGCGGGCGGTGGATTCGGGCAATCTCAGCGTCAATTCGCACTCGTCGGTGCGCTACAACACCCCCTTCGGGGGTTTCAAGCAGTCTGGGCTGGGACGCGAACTGGGCCCTGACGCGCCGCTGTCTTTCACCGAGACCAAGAACGTATTCTTCGCAACAGAGGAGCTGTAGATGGATCTGACCCAGCGTCTGGCCGGCAAGGTCGCCGTCATCACCGGCGGCGCCGGCGGCATCGGTCTGGCCACCGGCCGCCGGCTGCGCGCCGAGGGCGCCACCGTCGTGGTGGGCGATATCGACGCCACCACCGGGGAGGCTGCCGCCGACGAGCTCGACGGGCTGTTCGTCGGCGTCGATGTGTCCGATCAAGATGCCGTCGACCATCTCTTCGACACTGCGGCAGCAACATTCGGCTCGGTGGACATCGCCTTCAACAACGCCGGGATCTCACCTCCCGAAGACGATCTGATCGAGACCACCGAGCTGCCCGCCTGGCAGCGGGTGCAGGACATCAACCTGAAGTCGGTGTATCTGTCCTGCCGAGCGGCGCTGCGCCACATGGTGCCCGCTGGCAAGGGCTCGATCATCAACACCGCGTCGTTCGTGGCAGTCATGGGTTCGGCCACCTCCCAGATCTCCTACACCGCGTCCAAGGGCGGCGTGCTGGCGATGTCCCGCGAACTCGGTGTGCAGTACGCGCGGCAGGGCATTCGGGTCAATGCGCTGTGCCCCGGCCCGGTCAACACCCCGCTGCTACAGGAGCTGTTCGCCAAGGATCCCGAGCGTGCGGCCCGGCGGCTGGTGCACATCCCGCTGGGCCGTTTCGCCGAGCCCGAGGAGTTGGCCGCCGCGGTGGCGTTCCTGGCCAGTGACGACGCCTCGTTCATCACGGGCTCGACGTTCCTGGTCGACGGGGGCATCAGCTCCGCGTACGTGACGCCGCTGTGACACCCTGGTAGCTCGCCATGGCAGCCGAACCGGATCCACAGCAAGCCGCAACAGAGCCTGATTCGCAGCCCGCTGCGGCCGGTGCACTGCTGCGCCCGGTCCGGTTGGGCAATGCCTTCGAGGACACCGTGGGCCGGCTACTGGAGACGATCCGGCTGGGGGTGCTGGGTCCGGGGGAGTCGTTGCCGCCCGAGCGTGAGCTGGCGGCTCGCCTCGGGGTCAGCCGCGACACGGTCCGGGACGCCATCAAATCCCTGGCCGACGCCGGCTACCTGGTGTCCAAACGGGGCCGCTACGGCGGCACTTTCCTGGCCGCTGAGCTACCTGCGCTGCCCACGGCCAGCCATCGCCCGACCCGCGAGGAGATCGACGACGCGTTGCGGTTGCGCGAGATCCTTGAGGTCGGAGCGGCGCGGATGGCGGCCGGGCGCACGCTGAGTGCGGCAGAGCGCGACGGGCTCTGGTCACGGCTGGCCGATGTCCGGGCCGCCGGACCCGACGATTACCGGCGGTTGGATTCGCGGCTGCACCTGGCCATCGCGGAGGCGGCCGGGTCACCGTCGCTGGTGCCGTTGGTCGCCGAGAACAGGATGCGGCTCAACGCCCTGCTGGATCAGATTCCGTTGCTGGCCCGCAACATCGCCCACTCCGACGAGCAGCACGAGGAGATCGTGATGGCGATCCTGGCCGGGGACAGCGAACGGGCCGCCGCGGCCATGCTGGCCCACGTCGGGGGATCGTCGGCCTTGCTGCACGGCTTTCTGGATTAGATTCGTATCGTGGACCAGCACGGTAAGGCCGGCCAGGTCGAGCGCGCGACATCGGCACTGGCGGACGTCGACACGTCAGGGTGGGCGCAGCGCTTCGACCTGCTGTCGGATCCGCACCGGCTGGAGATCCTGCTCGGTTTGCACCGGGCGCCCGGGATCTGTGTCGGTGATCTGGCCGCGGCCCTGGGGCGTTCGGAGAACGCGGTATCGCAGGCTTTGCGGGTGCTGCGCGAACAGGGTTGGGTCATCGCGACTCGGGCGGGCCGCACGGTGAACTACCGGCTGGACGACGAGACCGTGCACGACCTGCTGCATTGGATCGGTGCACGGCACGGCTGACGGGGTTCTCATCTGTTCATATGGACAGATATCGGCGGTCGCCTTAGGCTCGATCGATGACCACCGGTGCATCGCAGGCAACCGCCCGATCCGCCCGATTGGCAACCCGATTCGATCGCGCGGACTGGACATCCATCGCCGCTGTCACCGGATTCGTCCTGCTGCTGCATGCCATCGGTTGGGGCGTACTGGTTTTCGGCGTGGCCCCGCAACACATCACCTTGGGCTCGGCCGGCGTGTTCGGGGTGGGCCTCGGTGTCACGGCGTACCTGCTGGGGGTGCGTCATGCCTTCGACGCCGATCACATCGCGGTCATCGACAACACCACCCGAAAACTGGTCGGTGAGGGAACCCGGTCGGTGTCGGCCGGATTCTGGTTCTCACTCGGGCATTCGAGCGTGGTGTTCGGGCTGGCTCTGCTTCTGGCGCTGGGGGTACGGGCGCTCGTCGGCCCGGTGCAGGACGCCGACTCCACGATGCTGCAGACCCTCGGGCTGGTGGGCTCGCTGGTGGCCGGCACGTTCCTGATCCTGGTCGGGCTGACGAATCTGTTCGCGGCGGTCGGGATCGCCAAGGTATTCCGGGCCATGCGCAGCGGTGAGTACGACGAGGCCGAGCTCGAACGCCAGCTCGACAACCGGGGCTTCGTCGCCCGCCTGTTGGGCCGGGTGATGCGTCGGGTCAACAAGCCATGGCATCTGTACCCGGTGGGCTTCCTGATGGGGCTGGGCTTCGACACCGCCAGCCAGGTCGCGTTGCTGGTGCTGGCGGCGGGAACGGCGGCCTTCACCCTGCCCTGGTACGCGATGCTGGTGCTGCCCGTGCTGTTCGCGGCGGGGATGAGCCTGTTCGACAGCCTGGACGGCATCTTCATGTCGCGGGCCTACGGCTGGGCCTTCCTGCAGCCGGTGCGCAAGGTGTACTACAACCTGACCGTCACGGTGTTGTCGGTGATCGTGGCGCTGGTGGTCGGGGTGATCGTGCTGACCGGCCTGCTGGTCGAGCGTCTCGGCATCACGACGGGGCCGTTGGCGTTCGTCGGGTCGGCCGACCTGGAGTTCGTCGGATTCGCGATCGTCGGACTCTTCGTGGTGAGCTGGCTTGTGGCGCTGGCGGTCTGGCGATTCGGCCGGATCGAGCAGCGCTGGGCCGTCCGGGCCTAGTCCGTCAGGCCCAGCAGCGCGTTCTCGATCACCTCGGGCAGGGCCGGGTGAATCCAGTACTGGCCGCGGGCGATCTCGTGAGCGGTCTGTCCGAAGCTCATGGCCTGGATCAGCGGCTGGATGATCGCGGACGCCTGGTAGCCCATGATGTGGGCGCCCAGGATCTTGCCGGTGGCCCGATCGCCGATCAGCTTGGCGACGCCGGTGGTGTCCTCCATGGCCCAGCCGTAGGCGGTGTCGCCGTAGGCCTGAACCTTGGTGACGTAGTCGTAGCCCTCGTCGCGGGCCTGCTCCTCGGTCAACCCCACCATCGCGATCTGAGGTTCGGTGAACACCGCCGACGGTACGAACCGGTGATCGCTGCGCACCATTGAATCGGTGTCATCCCAGTCGCGCAGCAGGTTCTCCTTGACCACCCGTGACTCGTGGTTGGCCACATGCTTGAGCTGATACTCCGAGGACACGTCGCCGAGGGCGAAAATGCCACGCGCGGTGGTGCGTTGGTAGTCATCGACGATGACCAGGCCGTCCTCGTCGACCTCCACCCCGGCGAGCTCGGCGTCGAGCAGGTCGCCGTTGGGCACCCGGCCGGTGGCCACCAGCAACATGTCGGCAGGCAGCGTCTTGCCGTCATCGAGCTCGAGCACGATCTTGTCTCCGTCGTGGTGGGAGCCGATCACGTTCTCATGCGTACGCAGATCCCACTTCTCGGCGGCCAGCGCGCTGAACTCGTGGCAGATCGTCGCGTCGCAATGACTGAGCAGGCAGTCGCCACGCACCACGATCGTGACCCGTACGCCCAGTGCCGAGAACACATGAGCGAACTCGGCTGAGACGAAACCGCCGCCGACGATCACCAGGTGCTCGGGGAGTTCGGGGATGCGCATGACGTCGTCACTGGTGTAGTACGTCACGCCGCAGTCCACGATGGCCGGCGGGACGTAGGCGCGCGACCCTGCAGCGATCACCACCTGATCGCTGCTGAATTCGTCCCCGGCCTCGGTACGCAGCGTGTAGCGGCCGTCGGCGCTCTTGGGTCCGAACCGGGTGTGGCTGGCGTACACCGTGATGTGCGGGTCGTTGCGGCGGTAGTCCTCGCCGCCGGCGGCGATGGGATCGATGCGGCCGAACACCCGGGACACGACGTCCGGCCATCGCACCTTGTCGATGTGGGAATCGATGCCGAACCGGGCGGAATTCTCGATCGTGGCGGCCACGTCGGCGGCGTAGACGAACATCTTGGTGGGGATACAGCCGACGTTGAGGCAGGTGCCGCCGAAGGTGCCCTGTTCGCAGATCGCGACTTTCTTGCCGGCGTAACGCTCGTCGAGAATGCTGTTCCCCGAGCCGGTGCCGATGATCGTCAGGTCGTAGTGCTCCATGTGTGCGCCCTATCCGGAAGATGTTGTGCTCGGCCAGGTTTGACGGCTCAGGTAAAAATCGAGCCAGCGATCGAGCTCGTGGTAGGCCGCCGCCCTGGCGTCGGCCACCGAAAGGAAGACGTCGTGCTTGGCGTCGGTGATGGGCGCCACCGTGGTGTGGTTGCCCACGCAACCGGACCACCGCGCGATCTGGCGTACGTCGAGGACGGCGTCGCCGCGCTGCATCGCTGCCGGATCCGAAGTTTCGGTGACACTGCGGTCCGACCGCAGGATCAGATTCGGTACGCCGACGTCCAGCCCACGGTGCAGGCGGGCCTGTCCGCGGCGGATCGCGTTGATCCATCCGAATGTCACGGGGAAGCCTCCCAACGGCTTCCACTCCAGGTTGTAGTCGAACTCGCCGCCGTAGTCGCGGTGCAGCGTGGTGCCGTAACCGCCTTCGGTGGGTTTGCGGATCACCGACAGCTTGCGCATCCGAGCCAAGGCGATCAAGGCGGCCGACGTGGGCGCGGTGCGCAGGATGGCCGGGCCGTGCAGGTCGAAGAACGGACTGTTGAGCACCAAGCCGCCGACGTGATGGGCGGCCAACCGGCCGCTTCGGCGCAGACGGTCGGCGAACAAGGTCAGGATCAGCCCACCCGCCGAATGGCCGTACAGGCACACCGCGGCGTCGCCGGTGTCGGCCGCGATGACGGACAGGGCCTCTTCCAGTTGGGTGTCGTAACGCGCCAGATCGGTGGTGAAGTGCGGGGTCTGTCCGTCGTGGCGGGACCGCCCGCACTTGGGCAGGTCCAACGCGTAGAACGAGAACCCGCGATCGGCGAATCGATCGGCGAGTTCGGTGTGGAAGAAGTAGTCGGTATAACCGTGCAACGCCAGTACGGCGTGGCCCGTCCCGGCTGATGCCGTGCCGCCGGGGCCCCGCCGCACCAGCGTGGCCACCAGGTCGCCCTCGCCGTCAGGATCGGGCCCGGCATCGATGGTGTGCTGCCAGAACCCCGGTAATACATCCGGCTCCCACTCGGGCTCCCGTGACGTCACGGTTCCACCCTAAACCGAACCAATGCGGAGGCTTGCCTCCGTTTGTCGTCGGGACGGCCGGCAACCTTGGATCGGGATCACAATCAGCGCATCCGCCACGTCGCGCCGCTCGCGGACGGGCCCGGCGGATAGGACCCGGGTGACGGATCGCACTACCATGCCTGGCCAACCGGGATTCGCGGCGCGATAACCTGGGCATAACAAGAAAGCCGTCGACGATGACGGGCCGCGCAATACAAAGGACGAGCGATCAGGGTGTCTGAGGCAAACGTGGGTACGACCGAGAAGACCGACGTCGTGCTGGTTGGGGCCGGCATCATGAGCGCGACCCTCGGTGCTCTGATTCGGCTGCTGGAGCCGGACTGGTCCATCACGATGATCGAGCGGCTCGACGGTGCCGCCGCCGAGAGCAGCGATCCGTGGAACAACGCCGGAACCGGGCACTCGGCCCTTTGTGAGCTGAACTACACGCCCGAACGTTCGGACGGGTCCATCGACACCACCAAGGCCATCAACGTCAACGAGCAGTTTCAGGTGTCGCGACAGTTCTGGGCCTACGCGGCGGAGAACGGCGTGCTGCCCGACGTACGCGGCTTCCTCAACCCGATCCCGCACGTCAGTTTCGTGCACGGAGCCGGCAACGTCGACTACCTCAAACGCCGCTACGAGGCGCTGGTCGGCAACCCGCTGTTCGCCTCGATGGAATTCATCGACGACAAGGATGAATTCGCCCGGCGGTTGCCGTTCATGGCAGCCAAGCGGGACTTCTCGGACCCGGTCGGGTTGAACTGGTCGCAGCACGGCACCGACGTCGACTTCGGCGCGCTCTCGCGCCAGCTGATCGGCTTCAGCGCGCAGCGCGGGATGGACACCCTGTTCGGTCACGAGGTGCGCAACCTGCACAAGGAATCGGACGGCAGCTGGACGCTCAAGGTGACCAACCGGCGCACCGGTATGAAGCGCAAGTTCAACGCCAAGTTCGTGTTCGTCGGCGCGGGCGGCGGCGCCCTACCGCTGCTGCAGAAGTCGGGTATTCCGGAGGCCAAGGGCTTCGGCGGGTTCCCGGTGGGCGGCGCGTTCTTGCGGACCGACAACCAGGTGCTGACCGCCGGGCACCAGGCCAAGGTGTACGGTCTTCCGCCTCTGGGTGCCCCGCCGATGTCGGTGCCGCACCTGGACACTCGCGTGATCAACGGCAAATCCTGGCTGTTGTTCGGCCCGTTCGCGGGTTGGACGCCGAAGTTCCTCAAACAGGGCAAGTTCACCGACCTGCCGTTGTCGGTCAAGCCCAACAACATCATGTCCATGCTCGGTGTCGGTCTCACCGAGATGGGTTTGGTCAACTACCTGGTCGGACAGCTGCTGCTCAGTGAGGCAGCGCGGGTCGACACCTTGCGGGAATTCGCGCCCAGCGCAGTCGATTCCGACTGGGAGCTGGACATCGCCGGCCAGCGGGTGCAGGTGATCCGGCGCAAGGGTGCCGGCGGTGTGCTGGAGTTCGGCACCACCGTGCTGACGGCGGCCGACGGCAGCATCGCCGGGCTGCTGGGAGCCTCACCCGGCGCGTCCACCGCGGTGCCCGCAATGCTCGACGTGCTGGAGCGCTGCTTCAGCGATCGGTACCAGAGCTGGATGCCCAAACTCAAGGAGATGGTGCCGTCGCTCGGCACCAAGTTGTCCGATGAGCCCGGCCTGTTCGAGGAGGTCTGGGCGTGGGGAACCAAGGCGCTCAAGCTGGACGTCCCTGTGACGGCGTGACCGGGGCCGGGGGATGACGGTCGCACTACGCCGCAGCTGGGCCAAAGATCTCGACGTACCAACGCTTTACGAGTTGCTGAAGCTTCGTGTCGAGGTGTTCGTGGTGGAGCAGGCGACTCCCTACCCGGAGCTCGACGGCCGGGACCTTCTCGCCGAGACGCGTCACTTCTGGCTGGAAAACCCTGACGGAGAAGTCATTTCGACGTTGCGGCTGATGGAGGAGCATCCCGGCGGGGAGAAGGCGTTCCGGATCGGCCGGGTGTGTACCAAGCGCAGTGCTCGGGGCAAGGGACACACCTCCCGGCTGATGCAGGCGGCCCTGGCCGAAGTCGGCGACTATCCGTGCCACATCAACGCCCAGACCTACCTGATCGACATGTACGGCCAGCACGGATTCGTCCGCGACGGCGACGAATTCCTTGACGACGGAATCCCGCATGTGCCGATGGTGCGTGCCGGACGACTCGAGAGCGAGCCTTCTTGATGGCGGCCATCTGATGACGGCACAGAATTACACATACCCGTTCAGTGCGCTGGTGGGGCAGGACCGGCTGCGGCTGGCCCTGCTGCTGTGCGCGGTTCACCCGGAGATCGGCGGCGTGCTGATCCGCGGCGAGAAGGGGACGGCCAAGTCGACCGCGGTACGCGGCCTGGCCGCGGTGTTGACCGCGGTTGACGCCGACGCCCGGCTGGTCGAACTGCCGATCGGTGCGACCGAAGACCGCGTGGTCGGTTCACTGGACCTGCAGAAGGTGCTTCGCGACGGCGAGCATGCCTTCTCACCGGGTCTGCTGGCCCGCGCCCACGGTGGCGTGCTCTATGTCGACGAGGTCAACCTGCTGCACGACCACCTGGTCGACGTGCTGCTTGATGCCGCCGCCATGGGCCGGGTACACGTTGAGCGTGAAGGCATTTCACACTCGCACGAGTCCCGGTTCGTGCTGATCGGCACCATGAACCCCGAGGAAGGTGAGCTGCGTCCGCAGCTGCTGGACCGGTTCGGGCTGACGGTGGACGTGGCGGCCTCACGTGATGTCGACGTACGCGTCGAGGTGATCCGGGCCAGGATGGCGTTCGAGTCCGACCCGCATGCGTTCGTCGAGCGGTACGCGGACGCCGACGCCGAACTGGCCGACCGCATAGCCGCGGCACGGGCCGCGATCGGCTCGGTGGTCCTGCCCGACACCGAACTTCGCCGGATCGCCGCATTGTGCGCGGCATTCGACGTCGACGGGATGCGTGCCGATCTGGTGGTCGCACGCACCGCGGTTGCCCACGCCGCCTGGCGCGGCGCCGGCACCGTCGGCGAAGAGGACATCCGGGTGGCCGCCGAACTGGCGTTGCCGCACCGTCGTCGACGCGATCCGTTCGACGATCCGGGTCTCGACCCCGAACGTCTCGACGAAGCCATGCAGCAGGCGGGGGAGTCGGCTGCGCAACCGGAGCAGGATACGGAGCCGCCGGATCCGGACTTCGATCCCGACTTCGACCCACCCGGCGGGGGAGCCGATGCCGGCTCTGAAGGTGCTGCACCGCAGGGAAGTTCAAAAGCCTCGACGCGTTCCAGTGCACCACCCTCGGCGGTGTTCCGGACCAGGGCGCTGGTGGTGCCCGGGGTCGGCGAGGGTGCGCCGGGCCGGCGTTCACGGGCCCGCAATCGCACCGGAACGCCGATCGCGGCCACCGCCGAACCCGGTGCGGGCCACGGGCTGCACATGTTCGCCACGCTGCTGGCCACCGCGGGCCGTCAACCCGGCGCCGGCCTGCCACGTCCCCGTCCCGAAGACATTCGGCGTGCGGTTCGGGAGGGCCGGGAAGGCAATCTGGTGCTCTTCGTCGTCGACGCCTCCGGGTCCATGGCGGCCCGCGACCGGATGTCCGCGGTCACCGGTGCGACACTCTCGCTGCTGCGCGACGCCTACCAGCGCCGCGACAAGGTCGCGGTGATCACGTTCCGTCAACAGGATGCGCGGGTGCTGTTGCCGCCCACCACGTCGGTGCACATCGCCAGTCGCCGGCTGGCCCGGTTCGATACCGGCGGCAAGACCCCACTGGCCCAGGGGCTGATGGCCGCCCGGGACCTCGTCGTCCGGGAAAAGGCCCGCGATCGGGCCCGGCGAAGCCTGGTGGTGGTGCTCACCGACGGTCGTGCGACCGGCGGTCCCGATCCGCTGGGCCGCACCAGGCAGGCTGCGGCCGCGTTGGTGGCCGAGGGCGCGGCGGCCGTGGTGGTCGATTGTGAAACATCTTTCGTCCGACTGGGACTGGCCGGGCAACTGGCCGAACAACTGGGGGCGCCGGCAGTCCGGCTCGAACAGTTGCGTGCGGCTGAACTGACCCGGCTGGTTCTGCACCAGACCGCCGCCTAGTGCGGCCCGACTCCGCGCCCAGGAAGGATTGCCCATGCCACAGGGACAGCCGCTGACCGTTCCCGACGACGGCTTGACCACCAAGGCCAGGCGCAATGCGCCACTGCTGGCCGTGCACACCGGGCCGGGAAAGGGTAAGTCGACCGCGGCCTTCGGGATGGCGTTGCGCGCGTGGAACCAGGGGTTCTCGGTGGCGGTGTTCCAGTTCGTCAAGAGCGCGAAATGGAAGGTCGGGGAGGAGGCCGTGTTCAACCAACTCGGCCGGTTGCACGATGAGCACGGTGCCGGCGGCCCGGTCGAGTGGCACAAGATGGGTTCGGGCTGGTCCTGGACGCGCAAGCACGGCAGCGATGTCGACCATGCGGCCGCGGCCGCCGACGGTTGGGCCGAGATCAAACGCCGACTGGCCGAGGAACGCCACGACTTCTACGTGCTCGACGAGTTCACCTATCCGCTCAAGTGGGGCTGGGTGGACGTAGAAGAGGTGGTTGAGGTGCTGGGCACGCGGCCGGGCACCCAGCATGTGGTGATCACCGGACGCGACGCCCCGCAAGCGCTGATCGACGCCGCGGATCTGGTGACCGAGATGACCAAGATCAAGCATCCGATGGATGCCGGCCGCAAGGGTCAGAAGGGCATCGAGTGGTGAGCATGGTGCGCCGGTGACCACGCCGGCGGTGGTGATCGCAGCACCGGCATCGGGCAGCGGGAAGACCACCGTGGCAACGGGTTTGGTCGGTGCGCTGCGTCAGGCCGGTCACGTGGTGGCACCGTTCAAGGTCGGGCCTGACTTCATCGACCCCGGTTATCACGCCCTGGCAGCCGGCCGGCCGGGCCGCAACCTGGACCCGGTGCTCGTCGGCGAGGAGCTGATCGGCCCGTTGTACATGCACGGCTGCACCGGCGCCGACATCGCCGTCGTCGAGGGCGTCATGGGCCTGTTCGACGGCCGCATCGAGGCGCAGATGGCCGGGACCCCGCGGGGGTCGGCGGCCCAGGTCGCGGGTCTGCTCGGGGCTCCCGTGGTGCTGGTGGTCGACGCCCGCGGGCAGAGCCACAGCATCGCGGCGCTGTTGCACGGATTCGTCACCTTCGACCCGGCGGTGCGGATCGCCGGGGTGATCCTGAACCGGGTGGGCTCCGACCGGCACGAAGCCGTGTTGCGCCAAGCCTGTGAGCATGCCGGTGTTGCGGTGCTCGGTGCGATCCCGCGAGCCGACGAATTATCGGTCCCATCAAGGCATCTCGGATTGATCACCGCTGTCGAGCACGGCCGGCAGGCGCGTGACGCAGTCGCTGCGATGACCGCTCTGGTGGCCCGGCACGTGGATCTCGCTGCCCTGGTGGCATCGTCTGCCGCCCACGTCACGGCCGAGCCGTGGAGCCCGGAGGCCGAGTCGGTGACCAATGTCACGGTGGCCCTGGCCGCGGGCAAGGCCTTCAGCTTCAGCTATGCCGAGCACGCCGAGCTGTTGCGCGGGGCCGGTGCGCGCGTGGCCGAGTTCGACCCGCTGGCCGAACCCCTGCCTGCCGGAGTGGACGCGCTGGTGCTGCCCGGGGGATTCCCCGAGCAGTTCACCGCCGAACTGTCGGCCAACGATCTTGTCCGCCAGCAGATCAGGGATCTCGCCGCGCGCGGCGCCCCGGTTCATGCCGAGTGCGCCGGTCTGACCTATCTGGTCGACGACCTCGACGGGATGCCGATGTGCGGCGTGCTCGCTGGTTCGGCGCGATTCACCGAGCGTCTGACCCTGGGTTATCGGGACGCGGTCGCGGTCGTCGACTCCTGCCTGCACACCGCGGGTGGCCGGGTAAGCGGGCATGAATTTCACCGCACCGCAGTGGAATTCGTCGACGACCAACCGCCGGCGTGGGCGTTCACCGGCCCCGGACAGGCCGGCCGGCGTGACGGTGCCGTGCAGCACGGGGTGCACGCGGGGTACCTGCACACGCACCCGGCCGCACACCCGGAGGCCATCACCCGCTTCGTGGCAACGGCAGCAACCACTAAGCTCGGCGGGTGACCGAGAATGCCTACCTCGTCGGCCTGCGCCTGTCGGGCAAGAAGGTCGTCGTCGTCGGCGGCGGAACCGTCGCGCAACGTCGACTGCCCCTGCTGATCGCCCACGGCGCCGACGTACACGTGATCGCCCGGGCGGCCAGCCCCGCAGTGGAAGCACTGTCGCACGACGAACCGGGGATCACCCTGCAGTTGCGTGACTTCCGGGCCGAGGACCTCGACGGCGCCTGGTACGTCCTGGCGGCCACCGACGACCGTGAGGTCAACGCCGCCATCGCCGCCGAAGCCGAGCAGCGGCGCATCTTCTGCGTTCGCGCCGATATTGCTCGCGAGGGCTCCGCGGTGACCCCGGCCACGTTCGAGTCCGACGGACTGTCGGTGGGTGTCCTCGCCGGCGGAGAGCACCGTCGTTCGGCGGCCATCCGCACCGCGATCCACGAAGCGCTGCAGAGCGGCCTGCTGACAGCGGAGGCCGGTGACGAGCCGGGAGAGGTGCCCACGGGAGTGGCGCTGGTCGGCGGCGGACCCGGCGACCCCGAGCTGATCACCGTGCGCGGTCGGCGGCTGCTGGCCCGTGCCGACGTCGTCGTCGCCGACCGGCTCGCGCCCCAGGAGTTGCTGGCCGAACTCGGCCCTCACGTCGAGGTCATCGACGCGGCCAAGATCCCCTACGGGCGTGCGATGGCTCAGGAGGCGATCAATCAGGTCCTGGTGGATCGCGCCCGCGCCGGGAAGTTCGTCGTCCGCCTCAAAGGCGGCGATCCGTTCGTCTTCGCCCGCGGCTACGAAGAAGTGCTGGCGTGCGCCGAGGCCGACATTCCGGTCACCGTGGTCCCAGGTGTGACAAGTGCCATATCGGTGCCCGCGCTGGCCGGGGTCCCGGTCACCCATCGGGGCATGACCCATGAGTTCGTGGTGGTCAGCGGCCATGTTGCGCCGGGTCACCCCGAATCGTTAGTGAATTGGAATGCCCTGGCGGCGATGACCGGCACGATCGTGCTGCTGATGGCCGTCGAACGCATCGAGCTGTTCACCAAGGCGCTGCTGGAAGGCGGCCGACCAGCGGATACACCGGTGCTGGTGGTGCAACACGGCACGACCGTCGCGCAGCGCACCCTGCGGGCCACGCTCGGCGACGCACCCGAGCGGATTCGTGCGGACGGTATTCGACCTCCGGCGATCATCGTGATCGGGCCGGTGGCCGCCTTCGCCGGTTAAAGGATTCTTAAGATTCCGGTAAGGTGGCCGCCTATGACGGCACTCAACGACGCCGAGCGCGAGGGCCTCGCCGCCCGCCTCCCGTCCTGGTTCCCGTCCTGGGGCTTCCTTTCCGCAGTGATCGCGATCGGCGGTATGCAGCTGCTGGCCACGATGGACAGCACGGTCGCGATCGTCGCGTTGCCGCGGATCCAGGACGAACTCGGCTTGTCCGACGCTGGACGTAGCTGGGTCATCACCGCCTACGTCCTGACTTTCGGCGGCCTGATGCTGCTCGGCGGGCGCCTCGGCGACACCATCGGGCGCAAGCGCACCTTCATCGTCGGCGTCACGTTGTTCACCATCGCCTCGATCCTGTGCGGCATCGCCTGGAATGAAGCGACGCTGGTGACCGCGCGGCTGCTGCAGGGTGTGGGCGCGGCGATCGCCTCGCCCACCGGGCTCGCGCTCGTCGCGACGACGTTCCCGAAGGGACCGGCGCGCAACCTGGCCACCGCGGTGTTCGGCGCCATGACGGCCATCGGCTCGGTGATGGGCCTGGTGGTCGGCGGTGCGCTCACCGAGGTGTCCTGGCGGCTGGCGTTCCTGGTCAACGTTCCGATCGGCCTGGTGATGCTGTACCTGGCCCGCACCGCACTGCGTGAGACCAACCGCGAGCGCATGAAGCTGGACGCCGCCGGTGCCCTGCTGGCGACCCTGGCCTGCACGGCCGCGGTGTTCGCCTTCACCCAGGGCCCGGAGAGCGGATGGCTGTCGCCGATCACGCTCGGGTCGGGTGCGGCGGCAGCCGTCTTCGGTATCGCCTTCCTGCTCGCCGAGCGCAGCGCCGAGAACCCGGTGGTGCCGTTCGACCTCTTCCACGAGCGCAACCGGGTCGCCACCTTCGCGGCGATCTTCCTGGCCGGCGGTGTGCTGTTCACCCTCACCGTGCTGATCGGTCTGTACGTCCAGGACATCCTGGGCTACAGCGCCCTGCACGCCGGAGTCGGCTTCATCCCGTTCGTGATCGGCATGGGCATCGGCCTGGGCCTGTCCTCACAGGTCGTCCGGTTCTTCCAGCCCCGCCTCGTGGTCATTGCGGGCGGCATCCTGGTGCTCGGAGCGATGCTCTACGGCTCGACCTTGCACGCCGGCATTCCGTACTTCCCGAACCTCGTGCTCCCCATCACCATCGGCGGCATCGGCATCGGCATGATCGTGGTGCCGCTGACCCTCTCGGCGATCGCCGGTGTCGGCTTCGACCGCATCGGACCGGCCTCGGCCATCGCGCTCATGCTGCAGAACCTCGGCGGTCCGCTGGTGCTGGCGATCATCCAGGCCGTCATCACGTCGCGCACCCTCTACCTGGGCGGGATCACCGGCCCGGTGAAGGACATGAACGGTCCGCAACTGGCTGCCCTCGATGCCGGCTACACCTACGGGTTGCTGTGGGTGGCCGCGGTCGCGGTGCTGGTCGGCGCTGCGGCACTGTTCATCGGTTACACCTCCGAACAGGTGGCCCATGCCCAAGAGGTCAAGGACGCCATCGACTCCGGAGAGCTCGAGCTCGACTGACGGTTGGTCAGCACGATGCCGATGAACCGCCAGGAGATCTCCGAGGCCGTCGGTCCGCTGGGCTGGCGCCTGGTTCTGGGAGCCGTCTACACCGAGGTGCTGGTGCCTTCGATGGCCGACGCGATCGCGGCGGCCTCTCACGCGGTGCACGCGGCCGGTTCCGACGCGTCGGGCCATCTCTCGATCGACATCCGCGCCGATCGGGCGGTGCTGCGACTGCGCACGCGCGACGCCCACGCGGTCACGGGGCGCGACCTGGCGCTGGCCCGCGAGGTGTCCCATGAGCTGGCCGCGCGTGGCTTCGAGCAGACCACCGGAGCCGGCGCCATCCAGGCGATGGAGATCGCGATCGACGCCCTCGACATCGGTGCCGTCCGGCCGTTCTGGAAGGCCGTCACGGGCTATGTCGATGAGCCGGGCGATGCGGACCTCAACGCCGGGCTCGTCGATCCGTTCGGCCGCGGCCCGGCCATCTGGTTTCAGCAGATGGATGCGCCCCGGCCGCAACGCAATCGGATCCATCTCGACATCGACGTCACCCACGACGCGGCGCAGGCCCGCGTGGAGGCGGCGCTGGCCGCCGGCGGCCGGTTGCTCAGTGACCGCGTGGCACCGCGCTTCTGGGTACTGGCCGACGCAGAGGGCAACGAGGCCTGCATCTGTACCTGGCAGGGCCGTGACTGAAGACACGCCTTAAGGTTGTCGCCTGTGATCACCCGCATGTCCGAGCTGTTCCTGCGAACCCTGCGCGACGACCCCGCCGACGCCGAGGTGCCCAGCCACAAGTTGCTGATCCGGGCCGGTTACGTCCGGCCGGTCGGCCCCGGCATCTACAGCTGGCTGCCGCTGGGTCTGCGGGTGCTACGCCGCATCGAGACGATCGTGCGGGAAGAGATGAACGCGATCGGCGGCCAGGAGATCCTGCTGCCCGCGCTGCTGCCGCGCGGCCCGTACGAGACCACCAACCGGTGGACCGAATACGGCGACACCCTCTTCCGGCTGCAGGACCGCCGAGGCAACGACTATCTGCTCGGGCCGACGCACGAGGAGATCTTCACGCTGACGGTCAAAGGGGAGTACTCCTCCTACAAGGACTTCCCGGCGATCCTGTACCAGGTGCAGACCAAATACCGCGACGAGGCACGACCGCGCGCAGGCATTCTGCGGGGCCGCGAGTTCGTGATGAAGGACTCGTATTCGTTCGACGTCGACGAAGACGGGCTCAAGAACGCCTACCACGCCCACCGAGAGGCCTACCAGAAGATCTTCGGGCGCCTCGGGGTGCGCTACGTGATCGTGTCCGCGGTCTCGGGCGCGATGGGCGGCAGCGCCTCCGAGGAGTTCCTGGCCGAAAGTGAGGTCGGCGAGGACACGTTCGTGCGGTGCCTGGAATCCGGGTACGCCGCCAACGTCGAAGCCGTGGTCACCCGGGCGCCGGTGCCGCTGCCGATCGAGGGGCAGCCCCCGGCGCAGGTACGCGACACCCCGGACACCCCGACCATCGCGACACTGGTCGGTTGGGCCAATTCGGCTGAGCTGCCGCAGTTCTCGGGGCGTGAGGTGACCGCCGCCGACACCCTGAAGAACGTGCTGCTCAAGACCCGTGAGCCCGGCGGCGAGTGGGAGCTGCTGGCCGTCGGCGTGCCCGGCGACCGTGAGGTCGACGAGAAGCGCTTGGGGGCTGCGCTGGAGCCGGCCGAGTTCGCTCTGCTCGATGATGCCGACTTCGCCAAGAACCCATTCCTGGTCAAGGGCTATGTGGGCCCGAAGGCTTTGCAGGACAACGGAGTTCGTTACCTCGTCGATCCGCGCGTGGTGGACGGCACGGCGTGGATCACCGGAGCCGACGCGCCCAACAAACACGTGGTCGGCCTGGTGGCCGGCCGTGACTTCACCCCGGACGGCACGATCGAGGCGGCCGAGATCCGCGACGGTGACCCGTCTCCCGACGGGGCCGGCGTGCTGACCTCGGCGCGGGGCATCGAGATCGGTCACATCTTCCAGCTGGGCCGCAAGTACGCCGATGCCTTCACCGCCGATGTGCTCGGCGAGGACGGCAAGCCGGTGCGGCTCACGATGGGTTCGTACGGCATCGGGGTGTCCCGCATGGTCGCGGTGATCGCCGAGCAGCAGCACGACGAACTCGGCCTGCGTTGGCCGGCGTCGATCGCGCCTTTCGACGTGCACGTGGTGGTGGCCAACAAGGACGAAGCCGCACGGACCGGGGCGACCGAACTGGTCGCGACGCTGGACCGGCTCGGCCATGAGGTGTTGTTCGACGATCGCAAGGCCTCGCCGGGCGTGAAGTTCAAGGACGCCGAGTTGTTGGGCATGCCGTGGATCGTGGTGGTCGGGCGTGGGTTCTCCGACGGCGTGGTGGAGCTGCGCAACCGGTTCACCGGGGAGAACCGCGCGATCGCCGTCGACGACGCGGCCACCGAGATCTCGGCCGCGCTGAGGGCCTGACCCGGGTTTGCCGATTCCTACACTGGGGCTGCCCTGAGCGCCGGGCAACAGCCCAGGTGTAGAAGTCGGTGGCCGGGGCGCCGGCTCACCGGTTACTCGCCGCCGCCGGGGAAGGCCGCCGTCACTGGCCAGGCGTTCGCGACCGCGCGCCACTTGGCCGCCGCGACGGCAGTCTCAGACAGCGCCGCGACCGCGAACGCGCGATCCTCGGCGCTGGTGGCCTGTTCGAGCACCGCTCGCCAGGCCACCGACGAGTCCTCTTCCATGCGTATCGCGAGGTTGGCGGCGTCGGTCGGATCGGTCACCGGCGAGGGCAACTGATAGCCGGCCGCCGGTAGCGGGGGCGTGACCGAGCGGGCTTCGAGCATGACGATGGCCGATTCGCGGCGCGCACGGTGTTCGGCCATCGCCGTCGCCACCAGGGCGTTGTCCTCGGGCGTCGAATGGGCCGAAACCAGCCCGTAGCCGTAGATCGTTCCGTGCTCCACGGCCACGGCGTCGAAGAGGGCGGCATCGGCGGCAGTGGTCGGACGGCTGGGCGAGGTCGTCGAGCGTGATCCCGGCGAGGTCACTGTGCACCTCCCAGTGCGACGGTGTAGGCCGCCGTACACGAGGCGGCGATCGATCCGAGCAGGCCGGCGCGATAGCCGGAGAGCGTGCGGGCCAGACCCGCGGCGCTGTCTGCGGACTCTTTGAGCGCGTCGACGACGTCGTCGACCCTCGGTGCGGACCCGTCCGCTCGGGTGCCCGGGGTGGTCTCGGCCGTTCTCCGGGGGGTGCTGGTGGGGGTTTCCGCGGGTGCTGAACCCGTTATCCGGGCCAACTCCTCCGACAAGGCCTTGGCGTGGGCAGTGCGATCGCCGGCTACCGCGTCCAAGGCCCGGTTCACCGGCGACTGCGGCGGCTGGGCGGCCGCCACATCGGCAGCCAGTGCACTGTCGGCCCGCGCGCGGGCCCACTGCTCGGTCAAGTCGTCCACTTCGGGCTGAGGCGTCGTCGTACCGCATGCGGCGGCGGTGGTCCCCAACAGGGCCAGGGCCGCGGCCGAGAGCAGCACGCGCCGCCGGCTGATGTCTGCATGGGCGCTCGGCACGTGAACATCCTGCCATTGCTGCCGCACCGGCCTGACGCCGCGCCGACCGGTCGGTGCGGGCCCGGGAGACGACATTCGCCACGCACCAGTCTTCGATTGGCGGTTGCTGGGGCGGGCCTGGCGTATCGTGAATAGGCGATTCCAGGGCCGATCCAGGTGGCTGGCCCTGGGATTTGTGTCGGAGACAATTCAAGATGAGGAGCTCGCCGTGGCACCGGATCCAAAGTTGCGGTCTGCGGATTTGCCGTCGCAGACGCAGGTGATCGAGCTACTTGACGGCGAGTTCGCGCGCGCCGGTTACGAAATCGACGATGTCGTGGTCGACGCATCCGCTCGCCCGCCCCGCATCACCGTGATCGCCGACGGTGACGAGGGCCTCGATCTCGATGCCCTGGCAGCGCTGGCGCGAACGGCTTCGGAGCTGCTCGACCAGCTGGCGCAGGGCGACACGCCGTATGTGCTCGACGTCACCTCTCCGGGTGTGGACCGGCCGCTGACCAAGGCCAAACATTTTCGCCGCGCCCGCGGACGGAAGGCTGAACTGACGCTGACCGACGGTTCGGTGTTCACCGGCAGGCTGGGGGAAACCGATGGCTCGGTACTGAGGGTTGTGGTGCCGGAAGGCCGGGAGCTGGCCGTCCGTGAACTCGCTCTTGCAGATATTGCCAAAGCTGTTGTGCAAGTGGAGTTTTCACCTCCAAACCGACGCGAATTGGAACTGTCGGGAGAAACCGGGAAGGGGGCCGGCGAATGAACATCGACATGGCGGCGCTGCATGCGATAGAGGCCGACAAGGGCATTACCGTGGATGTGGTCGTCGAGACCATCAAGTCGGCATTGCTCACCGCGTATCGCCATACCGAAGGGCATGAGCCCGACGCCCGGATCGACGTCGACCGAAAGACCGGTGTGGTCAAGGTGATCGCCCGCCAGACCGACGCCGACGGCAACCTCCTGCACGAATGGGACGACACACCTGAGGGATTCGGCCGGATTGCGGCGACCACCGCCCGGCAGGTGATCCTGCAGCGGCTACGTGACGCCGAGAACGAGAAAACTTACGGGGAATTCGCGGCCCACGAGGGCGACATCGTCGCCGGAGTGATCCAGCGAGACGCCCGGGCCAACGCCCGCGGGTTGGTCGTCGTACGGATGGGCAGCGAGACCAAGGGATCCGAAGGGGTGATCCCCAGCGCCGAACAGGTGCCGGGGGAGCGCTACGAACACGGCGACCGGCTGCGTTGCTACGTCGTCGGCGTCACTCGGGGGGCCCGTGAGCCGTTGATCACGCTGTCACGCACCCACCCGAACCTGGTCCGCAAGCTGTTCTCGCTGGAAGTGCCCGAGATTGCCGACGGGTCCGTGGAGATCGTGGCGGTGGCCCGGGAGGCCGGGCATCGCTCCAAGATCGCGGTGGCCTCACGGGTGCCCGGCCTGAACGCCAAGGGCGCGTGTATCGGCCCGATGGGCCAGCGTGTGCGCAACGTGATGAGTGAATTGTCAGGCGAGAAGATCGACATCATCGACTACGACGAGGACCCGGCGCGATTCGTCGCGAACGCCCTGTCACCGGCCAAGGTGGTCTCGGTGTCGGTGATCGATGAGGCCGCGCGTGCGGCACGGGTGATCGTGCCGGACTTCCAGCTGTCCCTGGCGATCGGCAAGGAAGGTCAAAATGCCAGGTTGGCGGCTCGGCTCACCGGTTGGCGGATCGATATCCGCAGCGATGCGGCGCCGCAGCCCGAACATGACGTGCGGCCCGGGGCGGTACACGACTGACAGTAGTGACCGGCGTTTCGGACCACAGCCCATGGGGCGGTAGACTCAGCCGTGATCCAGCGCGAGACTCCGGCTCTGACGCCTCGAAGCACCTCCGACACATCGGTCGGACCAGTGCGGACCTGTGTCGGGTGTCGGAAGCGAGAGTTGGCCGCCGAGTTGCTCCGAGTGGTCGCGGTGACCGACGGGAACGGGACGTGTTCCGTAACCGTTGATCCTGCGGCAAGCCTGCCAGGGCGTGGTGCGTGGCTGCACCCCGACCAGCAGTGCGCGCAGATGGCAGTGCGGCGACGAGCCTTCGTCCGAGCGTTGCGACTCACCGGTTCACCGGATACATCCGCGGTGATCGAGTACGTCGAGAAGTTCGCCGAACATCTCGATGAGCCCGATACCCCGGCAACAGAACAGGTAGCGAAGAACATGAGCACACCGTGAAGTCCCGATGACCATGCGTCATAGCTAAACCCGAGGCGCGGCGCCTACCACCGCTGTTGCCTCCAGACGAGGAGATGTAGTGGCAGCAGGTAAGGCCCGTGTACACGAGTTGGCGAAGGAACTCGGTGTCACCAGCAAGGAACTCTTAGCCAAGCTCAAGGAGCAGGGCGAGTTCGTCAAGTCGGCGTCCTCCACGGTGGAGGCGCCGGTCGCGCGTCGGCTGCGCGAATCGTTCGGCGCAAAGGCCGGCGGCAAGAAGACCGAAGACAAGCCCCGCCCGCAGGGCACCTCTGGGGCCGCACCCGCGGCACCCAAGCCCGGTGCGCCCAAGCCGGCTCCGGCCAAGCCCGCCGCTCCCGCGGCTCCGGAGGCCGAACCCAAGGCGCCCGCCGCTGAGGCCGCTCCGGCTGCCCCACGGCCCGCGGCACCCAAGCCCGCCGCTCCGCAGCCTCCGGCCGCACCGAGCGCACCGGCAGCCGCGGCACCCGGCACGCCGACTCCGGGCGCCACGCCCGGTCCCCGGCCCACTCCCGGTGCCACGCCCGGCCCGCGTCCGGGTCCGGCGTCCGGTGCCCCGAAGCCGGCCCCGCGTGCCCCGCGGGTCGGCAACAACCCGTTCTCCTCGCAGCAGCCCGTTGAGCGGCCCATCCCACGTCCGCAGCCCAGGCCCGGTGCCCCGCGTCCCGGCGGTGGCCCGCGCCCGTCGCCCGGCAACATGCCGCCGCGACCGGCAGGTGCCGGTGCTCCCGGCCGTGGTGGCCCGCGCCCGGGTCCGCGTCCTGGCGGTGGCCCCCGTCCCGGCGGTGCCGGTGGCGGCGGTCGTCCCGGTGGTGGCGGCGGTAACTACCGCGGTGGCGGTGCCGGCGGCGGTGGCGGCGGAGCGGCCGCCGGCGGTTTCAGGGGTCGTCCCGGTGGTGGCGGCGGTCGTCCCGGCCAGCGCGGTGGCGCGGCCGGCGCGTTCGGTCGTCCCGGCGGTGCCCCCAAGCGCGGTCGCAAGTCGAAGCGGGCGAAACGCGCCGAATACGAGAACATGCAGGCGCCGGTCGTCGGTGGTGTGCGGTTGCCCAAGGGCAACGGTGAGACCATCCGGCTGGCCCGCGGCGCGTCACTGAGCGACTTCGCCGAGAAGATCGACGCCAACCCGGCCGCACTGGTCCAGGCGCTGTTCAACCTCGGCGAGATGGTCACCGCGACCCAGTCCGTCGGTGACGACACCCTGGAACTGCTCGGCAGCGAGATGAACTTCAAGGTGCAGGTCGTCTCGCCCGAGGACGAGGACCGCGAGCTGCTGGAGTCCTTCGACCTGACCTACGGGGAAGATGCCGGCGACGAGTCCGCTCTGGAGGTCCGCCCGCCGGTGGTCACCGTCATGGGTCACGTCGACCACGGCAAGACCCGACTGCTGGACACCATCCGAAACGCCACCGTCCGCGAGGGCGAGGCCGGCGGCATCACCCAGCACATCGGCGCTTACCAGGTCGAGGTCGACCTGGACGGCACCGTCCGGCCGATCACCTTCATCGACACCCCGGGTCACGAGGCGTTCACCGCCATGCGTGCCCGTGGTGCGAAGGCCACCGACATCGCGATCCTGGTGGTCGCCGCCGACGACGGCGTCATGCCGCAGACGGTGGAGGCCATCAACCACGCGCAGGCCGCTGAGGTGCCGATCGTGGTGGCGGTCAACAAGATCGACAAGGAAGGCGCCGACCCGGCCAAGATCCGGGCGCAGCTGACCGAGTACAACCTGGTGGCCGAGGACTTCGGCGGCGACACCATGTTCGTCGACATCTCCGCCAAGCAGGGCACCAACATCGAGGCGCTGCTGGAAGCGGTCGTGCTGACCGCCGATGCAGCCCTGGACCTGCGGGCCAACCCCGACATGGAGGCCCAGGGTGTGGCGATCGAGGCGCACCTGGACCGCGGTCGCGGCCCGGTGGCCACGGTGCTCATCCAGCGCGGCACGCTGCGAGTCGGCGACTCTGTGGTGGCCGGCGATGCCTACGGTCGCGTCCGCCGCATGGTCGACGAGCACGGCGACGACGTCGAAGCGGCGCTGCCCTCGCGTCCGGTCCAGGTCATCGGCTTCACGTCGGTGCCGGGTGCCGGTGACAACTTCCTGGTTGTCGACGAGGACCGCATCGCCCGCCAGATCGCCGACCGGCGCAGCGCGCGCAAGCGCAACGCCCTGGCCGCGCGCAGCCGCAAGCGGATCAGCCTGGAAGACCTGGATTCGGCGCTGAAGGAAACCAGCCAGCTGAACCTGATCCTCAAGGGCGACAACGCCGGTACGGTCGAAGCCCTCGAGGAAGCCTTGATGGGCATCCAGATCGACGACGAAGTGGAGCTGCGGGTCATCGACCGCGGTGTCGGTGGTGTCACCGAGACCAACGTCAACCTGGCCTCGGCCTCGGACGCGATCATCATCGGGTTCAACGTCCGTGCCGAGGGCAAGGCGACCGAGCTGGCCAACCGCGAGGGTGTGGAGATCCGCTACTACTCGGTGATCTACCAGGCCATCGACGAGATCGAGGCCGCGCTCAAGGGCATGCTCAAGCCGGTGTACGAGGAGAAGGAGCTCGGCCGCGCCGAGATCCGGGCGATCTTCCGGTCGTCCAAGGTCGGCAACATCGCGGGCTGCCTGGTCACCTCGGGCATCATGCGCCGCAACGCCAAGGCCCGGCTGCTGCGTGACAACACAGTGGTTGCGCAAAACCTCACGGTGTCCTCGCTCAAGCGCGAGAAGGACGACGCCACCGAGGTGCGCGAGGGCTACGAATGCGGTTTGACGCTGACCTACTCCGACATCAAGGAAGGCGACGTCATCGAGACGTACGAGCTGGTGGAAAAGCAGCGTGTGTAGGCACGGCGATACAAATGGCTGATCCAGCACGTGCGAAGAGGCTCGCCAAGCGGATCTCCACCATCGTCGCCTCGGCGATCGAGTATGAGATCAAGGATCCCCGCCTGGCGGGGGTCACCATCACCGATGCGAAGGTGTCGGGTGATCTGCACGATGCCACGCTGTACTACACGGTGATGGGGTCGTCGCTCGAAGACGAACCGGACTATGCCGGTGCGGCGGCGGCGCTGGAGAAGGCCAAGGGCGTGTTGCGGTCCAAGGTGGGCGCCGGGACCGGGGTGCGATTCACCCCGACCCTGGCGTTCGTCCGCGACACCGTGCCCGACGCGGCACACCGGATGGAGGAGCTGCTGGCCCGGGCACGGGCCGCCGACGAGGATCTGGCGAGGGTTCGGGAGGGCGCCAAGCACGCCGGCGACGAAGACCCGTACCGTGTGAGCGGGGCGGAGAGCATGGACTCCCTTGCCGACGGGGCAGACACAGAGGATGCCGGTGACCGCGATCGAACGGATGACTGATACGGCTCATTCGGGGGCTCCCAATGGGCGCCCTTCCGGTCTGCGTGTCGACGCGCGTGCGGCAGCCGGCCTCCTCTCTGATGCGGCGAGCATCAGCGTCGTGTGCCACGTCTATCCCGACGCCGACACCATCGGCGCCGGCCTGGCGCTGGCGCAGGTGCTCGACGACGCGGGTAAACAGGTCGAGGTCGCCTTCGCGGCCCCCGACCAGCTGCCCGAGTCCTTGCAGACCCTGCCGGGCGGGCATCTGATGGTCGCTCCCAACGCCATCCGGGATGACGCGGATCTCGTTGTCACGGTGGATATTCCGGGTGTCAATCGACTCGGCGCGCTGGCCGGACTGGCCGGCGAGGGTCGCGAGGTACTGGTCATCGACCATCACGCGTCCAACCAGCTGTTCGGTACCGCCAACTACGTGGATCCGACGGCGGACTCCACCACGATGCTGGTGGCCGAGCTTCTCGACGCCTGGGACAAGCCCATAGACAAACGGGTGGCGCACTGCCTGTATGCCGGGCTGACCACCGACACCGGCTCGTTCCGCTGGGCCACCGCCCGGGCGCACCGGCTGGCGGCCCGGTTGGTCGAGCTCGGGGTTGACAACGCCTCGATCAGCCGCGCACTGCTCGACACCCACCCGTTTGCGTGGCTACCGATGCTGTCCCGGGTGCTGGCGTCGGCGCGCCTGTTGCCGGAGGCGGTCGGCGGCCGCGGGCTCGTGTATGCCGTTGTGCCGCATGACGAGTGGTCCACCGCCAGGCCGGAGGAAGTGGAGAGCATCGTCGACATCGTGCGTACCACGCAACAGGCCGAGGTCGCCGCGGTGTTCAAAGAGATCGAGCCGCAACATTGGTCGGTTTCGATGCGGGCGAAGTCGCTGAACCTCGCCGCTGTCGCCAGCTCGTTCGGGGGCGGTGGCCACCCGCACGCGGCCGGGTATTCGGCGGCGGGCCCGGCCGATAACGTCGTTCAGGCGCTGGCGGCGGCTCTTGCCTGACTGCGTCAGGGGCGCCTTGCGTAGCCGACATGGTTGAGCCGGAAGGCGACATCCCCGTCGCGCCGGCCACCACCCGTCGCATCGCCGGTCTGGCGCTCCCGGCGCTCGGGGTCCTGGCGGCCGAGCCCGTCTATCTGCTCTTCGACATCGCCGTCGTCGGGCGTCTCGGTGCACTCGCCCTGGCCGGGCTGGCCATCGGTGGTCTGATCTTGGGCCTGGTCAACTCGCAGGGCACGTTCCTGTCCTACGGCACCACGTCACGCTCGGCCCGGATGTACGGGGCAGGTGACCGCGAGTCAGCGGTCGGTGAAGGCGTTCAGGCCACCTGGCTCGCCCTCGGGCTCGGACTGCTGATCATCGTGGTGGTGCAAGCCGCGGCGGTGCCGCTGCTCGCGGCGATCGCCGGCCGTTCCGATATCGCCGGCGCCGCACTGCCCTGGCTGCGGATCGCAATCCTGGCCGCCCCGGCGATCCTGGTCTCGCTGGCCGGCAACGGCTGGATGCGCGGGGTGCAGGACACCGTCCGACCGCTGCGCTATGTGGTGTTCGGGTTCGCGGTGTCGGCGGTGCTGTGCCCGCTGCTGGTGTACGGCTGGCTAGGTCTGCCCCGGCTGGAGTTGGCGGGCTCAGCGTGGGCGAACCTGGCGGGGCAGTGGGTGGCGGCGGTGTTGTTTCTCCGTGCCCTGGTGATCGAGAAGGCAGCGTTGCGGGTGCGGCCCGCGGTGCTGCGGGCACAGTTGACCATGGGCCGGGACCTGCTCCTGCGCTCCCTGGCTTTCCAGGCGTGTTTCCTGTCCGCAGGCGCGGTGGCCGCGCGATTCGGTGCGGCCTCGGTGGCGGCGCACCAGGTGGTGCTACAGGTGTGGAGTTTCCTGGCGCTGGTTCTTGATTCGTTGGCCATCGCCGCGCAGTCACTGGTGGGTGCGGCGCTGGGGGCCGGCCAGCTCGTACATGCCAAGAGCGTGGCCGGGCGGGTGACACTGTTCTCCACCCTGGCCGGGGTGGCGCTGGCCGTGGTGTTCGCCGTCGGTTCGTCCGTGCTGCCGACGGTGTTCACCGACGATGAGTCGGTGTTGACCGCCATCGGGGTGCCGTGGTGGTTCATGGTGGCTCAATTGCCCGTGGCCGGCATCGTGTTCGCACTCGACGGCGTGCTGCTGGGCGCGGGCGACGCGAAGTTCATGCGTAACGCCACGCTGGCCAGCGCACTCATCGGCTTTCTCCCGCTGATCTGGCTGTCACTGATCTACGGCTGGGGGCTGTTCGGCATCTGGTCGGGCCTGAGCACATTCATGGTGCTGCGGCTGATCTTCGTCGGCCGGCGCGCCTTCTCCGGACGCTGGCTGGTGCCGGGGGCGGCCTGAATCAGCGGCGGGTACCGCACACCACCCAGACGGCCCCCTTGCCGCTGCCACTCTCGGACACCGAAACGTCGTCGAATCCGGTCTCGCGGCACAACGCGGCGAACGACTCTGCCTGCTGCCGTGTCCAGCCGTGGCTGGCCAATCCGGTTGCGTCGTCGGGAGATTGGCGTTCGATGGCGATCAATCGCCCACCCGGTGCCAGCACGCGGCGGGCCTCGGCCACCGCCGCACCGACGTCCTGCCAGTGATGCACGGTGGCCAGCGCCCACACCACCGTCGCCGACCCGTCGGCCACCGGCAGGGTTTCGGCACAGCCCTCACTCCAGGTGATGGGCATGCGCCGCGGGGTCACCAGCCGCGCCACGCGCAGCATTGCCGAGGCGGGGTCCACGCCCGTGACTCGCGCGCCACGTCGCGCAGCCACGCGGGCGGCAGTACCGGGACCGCAGCCCACATCGACCACATGGTCCTGGGGCGAGATCCGCGCGACGTCGGCGGCCATCCTGGCCTTTGCCCGACCCACCAGCAGGAAGGCCACCGCGCACAGCACCCCGGTGACCCCCGCGAACCCAGGGTGGTCGGCATGGTGATTGATCGCACGTGCGGCGTTCATAGGTAGACCTTGCCGGTTCAAGGCGGCTTGAAGTCAAATGGCGGCATGGACGTGATTCCGATCGGCGAGGCCGCGGCGCGGTTGCAGATGAGTCCCTCGGCGTTGCGTTACTACGACGAACGTGGCCTGGTGTCGCCACGGTTGCGGCGGGCCGGCAAGCGGATGTACGGCCCCGAGGAGCTTCGCCGGCTGGCACTGCTCAAGATCGTGAACCGGTTGGGTCTTCCACTGGACACCGCGGCAGCGGTGCTGGATGCACCGAGTGAGCAGTGGCGTGAGACGGTGCGGGAGCAGATCGCCGCACTGGATCGGGTGATCGCGCAAGCGCAAGGGGCACAACAGTTTCTGATGCATGCGCTGCGTTGCCCCAAAGACCATCCGGCGCGCGAATGCGAAACGATGATCGGGGCGCTGGACCGGCTAGTCGATGGAATGAGCGTGGAGGAACTCGCCGCCGATCAGAACGGAAATGGCTGGCTCGTCGAGCAGCGGGCCCCCGAGGAATCCGGCTGAACAAGACCCGCTTGTCACGCTGGGGTGGCACTCGACCTCGACTGCCACCCCAGCGTGACAAAGAGCGGGTCAGCGCACCTGCGCGCGTCCCCGTTCGATGACCGAGCTGCGGCTGGCCGCGATGTCGTCACCGCTGGCCGTCGCCATCCACTCACGCGCAGAGGCCGCTTCGATCCACAGCCCTTCATTTGTCTGCGACTCGTCGATGCGGTGGTAGGAGGCGAGCAGGGCCCGTACGGCAGCCTGGTTGTTGGCCACGATCGAGGCGGCCACCTTGCGAGCCGTGGGCAGCAGCTCGTCGTGGGGGACCACCTCGGTGACCAATCCGGCGCGCAGCGCCTCGGTGGCCGAGAGGTAGTCGCCGGTCAGGCTCATCCGCCGGGCCATGCCCACGCCGACCTTCTGCGGCAGACGTACGCTCAGGCCCCAGGTCGGCAGCAGCCCGACCCGCGCATGGGTGTCGGCGAACTTGGCTTGCTCGGAGGCGATCAAGACGTCGCAGTACAGCGCCAGTTCCAGACCGCCTGTGACCGCGGCGCCGTTGATCGCGCCGATCACCGGCTTGGTCATGGCCGGCCACTTGGGGGAGATGTCGGGCAGCTCGGTGGTGTCGCCGAGTTCTTTGAGATCCAGGCCCGCGCAGAACACCGGATCGGCGCCGGTCAGGATGACGACATCGACACCCTCGTCGGCCTGGGCGTCGCGCAATGCCCGGTAGAACTCGGTGCGCAGCCGCGACGACAGGGCGTTGCGGGACGCGGGCCGGTTCAGGGTCAGGGTGCGGACCCGGTCGGTGGTCTCGATCAGCAGTACGTCATCACTCATGCGATCAACCTATCGTGGGGTCATGTGCCGCAATATCACGGAGCTGCGTGGTCTTGAGCCCGCTGCCACCGACGAAGAGATCGAGGCCGCCGCCCGCCAATACGTACGCAAGGTGAGCGGCATCACCCGCCCGAGCGGGGCCAACATCGAGGCGTTCGAGACCGCCGTCGCCGAGGTCACCGCCACGACCACCCGGCTGCTCGACGGGCTGGCCCCGCGCCGGCAGCCGCCCAAGACCGTCCCGCCACTGCGCCGCCCGGAGGTCCGGGCCCGGCTGGCTGCGAAGTGACCCACAGCCTGGCTACCCTCCCGGCCCTCAAAGAGTGGAGCGCGGCCGTGCACGCGCTGCTGGACGGTCGTCAGAGCGTGCTGTTGCGCAAGGGCGGTATCCACGAGAAACGATTCTCGGTGGCCGCGCCGGAGTTCGTTCTGTTCCCGACGGTGGCGCACAGCCATGCCGAACGGGTGCGGCCAGAACACGCCGATCTGCTCGACGCCGCTGCCCAGGACAGCACCGAGGATGCGGTGACCATTCGAGCCGGTGCGAAAGTGGTTGCCGCAGTGGAGGTCAACCACCCGGAGTCGATCGATGAACTCGCCGATCTGCACATCTGGACCGCTGAATCGGTGCGTGCCGACCGGCTCGATTTCCGTCCCAAGCACCGCCTGACCGTGCTGGTGGTCCAGGTCAGCCCGCTGCGCCCGCCGGTTCGGCTGGCCCGCACACCCGAGTTCGCCGGGTGTAAGAGCTGGGTCGAGCTGCCCGTGCCTGCGGATTGGGGCCCACCGGTGCACGACGACGCATTGTTGCGTGACGTCGCCGAGCGGGTGCGGACCTCAGTCGGCTGACGGCGGTACCGGCCCGGCCGGCAGCACGACCCGCGACAGTCCACCCTCGCCGTGATACACGGTATGGGTGGCGCGAACCAGCTCGGAGCCGGAGATCGGGGGCTGGGCGGTACCCAGATTGCGGGCGAACCGCGGGTGCGAGCCACCGGCGATCATCACCCTGATGCGTGACCCCGCCTGAAAGCGGTGTGCGACCGCGTCCAGCTCCAGGCGCACCGGCCCGGTGTGACCGTTCAACCGGCGGAATGCGTCGGATACGTTGCGGGACCGGCCTTTCATGTCCACCTCGCTGATCCGCACGAAGATGTCGTGGTAAGGGTTGTCGCAGCTGTGCGCCAGCTCGACGACCGGGCTGCCCGCCAGGTAGAGGTCGGCGGCAAGTGGGTCACCGGTGAAGGTCAGCACATCCTTGCGCCGGGCCAGGCGAGTGTCGTCGCGGTAACCGCCGGTAGCGGCCAACAGCCGGCCGCCGACGGTGGGTGTGGGGTCGGCGGGGTCATAGGTGAACGAGGAACCCGGTGACGTGTCCGGTGGCACCGAGTCACCCAGGCGCCCCGCCGGCTGCAGGAACAATTCATGCTCGGGCATGGCCGGCGGCCAGTCGGCCAGATCCACCCAGCCGTGGCCGTTGACATGGATGCGGACGGCGCTGCGGTCGGTTTGGCCGTCGCCCGCCAGGTGGGTGCCCAGCCAGTCCAGGGACTCGCCGACCACGGTGGTGAGTCCCTTGGTCAACAGTTGCGTATGCGTCCACGGACCGACGGTCAATGCCACCGGGACGTTGCGCCGGTGCAGCTGCTCGTACTGCTCCAGCGTCTGGCCCAGGAAAAGGTCCTGCCACCCGCTGAGCAACAGGATGGGCACCTCGACGTGTTGCAGTGCTTCATCGAACCGCAGCAAATCCCAGAACGGATCGTCACGTTCGGGGTGTTCCAGCCAGGATTCGAACCACGGGGCACCGGCGCCCAGCAGCCGGCGGCTGGCCGAGCCCATCGGCAACCCGGCGGTCGCCTTGGCCAGTTCGGCCGGTCCTCGCAGTTGGCGGGCCAGCGCCTGGACCACACCGGGCTCTTCTTGACGGGCCACCATCGCGCTCCAGCCCAGAAAATCGTTGAGCGTGAAGGATCCGGTGCCCCAAGCTGATTCGCTGAAATCGTGCGGGCCGACGGTGATCACGGCCGCTTTCATCTCCGGCGGCGGATCGGCCAGCAGCGCCCATTGGGTGAAACCGAGGTACGACAGCCCCACCGTGGCGAACGACCCGGTGAACCACGGCTGGTCCCGCAGCCAGGCCACGGTGTCGGCGCCGTCGGCCATTTCGTGGACCATCGGGGTGAACCGCCCGCCGGAGCCGAAGGTGCCGCGCACACTCTGCAACACCACGTGATAGCCGCGGGCCGCGTAGACCTGAGCGAACACCGGTGAGAACGGGAAGCGACGGCCGTAGGGTCCGCGCGCCAGCAGCGTGCCTGCGGGACGGTCGGTGACGGGCGCGTAGTGGTCGGCGACGAGTTCGACGCCGTCCCGCATCGGCACCCGCAGCCCGTGGCGCACGGTGAAGTCGGTCTCGTGCGGCGGTAGCCCCAGAACCTTGCTGACGGCCTTACCGGCGTACCGGCGGAATGTGCTCACGCGACCAGGCTACGTAGATCGCTCACCGTGCTGCTCATACCGCGGTGCATCTCAGAACTTGTAGTAGGGCGCCAGCTCGTGGGCCCGCTGCAGGTTGGTCTGCAGGCAGTCGGGCCGGTCCGGCGAATGGATGGGGGAGTAGAACAGCGACTGCTGGATGACGCCGTAGCTGGTCTTGAACGCCACCATGCAGGTGGTCCACCAGCGGTCGTTCCAGTCGGTGGGCTTCATGATCCAGTACTGGGCGGCCCGGTGCCCGTCGATGTCGAGTTCGACCGCGTCGGGCGGGATGGTCTGCTCGTAGGTGCGCCACACGAAAGCCTCGACCGCCATCTGGTAATTGCCGGCGTCGTAATGGCACCGCAGGCTGTCCTCGGGCTCCGGTGGGCTGACGGCCAGGCCGATCCGCTGGACCACGTCGAACGGGATGTCGTTGCAGGGGTCGAACGGCGACGGGTCGGTGGTCTCGATGACCGGCCACTTGATCGTCGTGGAGACGTTGGTCATCGGCAGATCGGTGACATCGAGGTGAAGCGGACCGCTCGCACCGCCGGTCGGGTTCGACTGCCACCCTACGATCACCGCCGACACCAGCGCCGCAACCAGCCCTGTCGACGCCGACAGGAGTCGCAACTTGGCGGCCATCACACCCCCTCATCGTTTGGTGGCAAAACGTTCCCCGGCTTGCGGGGAGTGTAGCGGTCGGTCGCAACGGACTCGACCATAAACGAGAACCTGTTCTAGTTGTCAACGGCGCGCAGCGCCGCCGCCCGGTTAGGCTGGTCCGTTGTGGTGATGCAACTGTGGTGATGGATCACGAGTCGAGGGACCGGCAGCCGATCCTGTGGGCGATCAGCGATCTGCATACCGGGCACAACGGGAACAAGCCGGTCACCGAGTCGTTGTACCCGGCCTCGCCCGAGGATTGGCTGATCGTCGCCGGCGATGTCGGAGAGCGTACCGACGAGATCCGGTGGGCCCTTGACCTGCTGCGCAAGCGGTTCGCCAAAGTCATCTGGGTTCCGGGCAACCACGAACTGTGGACGACCAACAAAGACCCGATGCAGATCTTCGGGCGGGCGCGCTACGACTATCTGGTCGACATGTGCGATCAGATGGGTGTGATCACCCCCGAGCACCCTTTCCCGGTGTGGACCGAACAGGGCGGCCCGGCCACAATCGTGCCGATGTTCCTGCTCTACGACTACACCTTCCTGCCCGAGGGGGCGTCCACCAAGGGTGAGGGGCTGGCCATCGCCCGGGAGCGCAATGTGGTCGGCACCGACGAGTTCCTGCTGTCCAGCGAGCCGTATGCGACCCGCGACGCGTGGTGCCGCGATCGGGTGGAGTCGACCCGCAAGCGACTCGACGATCTGGACTGGATGACGCCCACGGTTCTGGTCAACCATTTCCCGCTGGTGCGGGAGCCCTGCGATGCGATGTTCTACCCGGAGTTCTCGCTGTGGTGCGGGACGACGGCCACCAGGGACTGGCACACCCGCTACAACGCCATCTGCTCGGTGTACGGTCACCTGCACATTCCGCGGACCACCTGGTACGACGATGTGCGCTTCGAAGAGGTGTCGGTGGGCTATCCGCGCGAGTGGCGTCGCCGCAAGCCCTTCCGCTGGTTGCGCCAGATCTTGCCCGACCCCGATTACGCGCCCGGTTATCTCAACGAGTTCGGCGGGCATTTCCAGATCACCGCCGAGATGCGCGCCCACGCGCAGCAGATGCAGGAACGGATCAAGGCCAGGCGCGCATGAGCGACACGTTGTTGGGACAGGTGCTGCCCGCGATGCCGGATACGCTCGCCGCGGCCGAGATGTATGACGACCCGCCCGGCTTGCCGGCGCTGCCCGAGGAGGCGGCGCTGGTGTCTCGCGCGGTGGCCAAGCGGCGCAACGAATTCACCACGGTGCGGTACTGCGCCCGCCGGGCATTGGGTGAGCTGGGCGTAGGCCCGGTACCGATCCTCAAGGGGGACAAGGGCGAACCATGCTGGCCTGAGGGCATCGTCGGCAGCCTGACCCACTGCCAGGGCTTCCGGGGTGCGGTGGTGGGCCGCGTCGGTGGCGTGCGGTCGGTCGGCATCGATGCCGAACCGCATGACGTGCTGCCGGACGGAGTTCTGGGTGCCATCTCGCTGCCGTTGGAGCGCTCGGAGATCAGCGGGCTGCCCAACGGTCTGCACTGGGATCGAATCCTGTTCTGTGCCAAGGAGGCCACGTACAAGGCCTGGTATCCGCTGACGCACCGATGGCTCGGGTTCGAGGATGCCCACATCACGTTCGGGGTGGACGGGACGGGCACGGCCGGAACATTCCGGTCCCAGGTCCTCATCGACCCCGCCGCCGAACACGGGCCGCCGCTGACCGCTCTGGACGGCCGCTGGTCGGTGCGCAACGGCGTGACGCTGACGGCGATCGTGCTGTGAGCGGCCCAGATCCGGGCTTGGTGATCGTCGACAAGCCGGCCGGGATGACCAGCCACGACGTGGTGGGGCGCTGCCGTCGGTTGTTCGGCACCCGCAAGGTCGGCCACGCCGGCACCCTCGACCCGATGGCGACCGGGGTGCTGGTGGTCGGCATCGAACGCGCCACCAAGATCCTCGGCCTTCTCACCGCCACCGACAAGTCCTATTCCGCGACCATCCGACTCGGACAGACCACCACCACCGAAGATGCCGAAGGTGAAGTGCTGCAGGAGGTTTCGGCCGCGCACGTGACGGATGAGCAGATCGGGTCCGCGGTCGCGGCATTACGGGGCGACATCGAGCAGGTGCCGTCGGCGGTGAGTGCGATCAAGGTCGGCGGTCAGCGCGCTTACAAGTTGGCCCGCGAAGGACAGACAGTCGAGTTGGCTGCCCGGCCTGTGCGGATCGACCGGTTCGAGGTGCTCGCATCCCGGCGGGTCGACGATTTCGTCGATGTGGACGTCGAGGTGGACTGCTCGTCGGGTACCTATATCCGGGCGCTGGCTCGCGACGTGGGTGTCGCGCTCGGTGTGGGCGGCCACCTGACGGCGCTGCGCCGCACCAGGGTGGGTCGTTATGGGCTGGACGAGGCCCGCACGTTGGACGACCTCGCCGAGCAGGCCCGGCTGAGCTATTCACTCGACGAGGCCTGCCTGGTCGGGTTTCCGCGCCGGGACCTGACCGAGGCGGAAACCGAGGACACCCGGCACGGGCGCGCCCTGACGCCGGCCGGTATCGACGGGGTCTATGCGGCCACCGCGCCCGACGGGCGGGTCATCGCATTGCTCGAAGACGGGCCCAAGCGCACCAAGGGTGTCGTGGTGTTGCGGCCCGCGACGTTGTAGGTCCACCCGGGGTGAATAACATGCAATCAAGTTGGTATGTGAACAACGCCCGAGTGGCTGCCGCGGTCGACTAGGATTCGGTCGATGTCGGAAGTGGTCGGTAATCGCGGCGGGCGACGCACGCAGGCCGAACGGAGCGCGGCGATGCGCACCCGGCTGCTGGATGCCACCGTCGAGTGCCTGGTCACCTACGGATACGCCGGCACCACCACGCAGCGGGTCGCCGAGGTCGCCGGTGTCACCCGAGGCGCCCAGGTGCACCACTTCCGATCCAAGGAAGACCTCGTGGTGGCGGCCATCGAACATCTGGCCGAGCAGCGCGCCCAAGCCGCGGTTCGCGATCTGGGCCGGGTGGCGGCGAGTCCCGATGCCGCCTCGATGGTGCTCGACTACTTGTGGGAGTCCCACCAAGGACCGGTATTCGTTGCGACGCTGGAACTCTGGGTGGCCGCACGGACCGACGAGGTGCTGGCCGCGCAGATCGAGCGCGTCGAACCGATCGTCACCGGTGCCTTGGTCGGTGCGCTTGCGCAATTGGTTCCGGATCGGGCTGCGCAGAAAGAACTGCGTGACCTGGCGTACACCGCGATGGATGCCCTGCGGGGGATCCTGTTGTCGAGTTTCGCCGACCGCGATCCCAAGCGGACAAGAAAGCGGTGGGACCGGGTGTGTGTGCACCTGCGCCGCATGCTCTCCGACACCTTGACTGCTGAAATCTCGTCGTAGGCAGGGCCGCGCCGGGGCCGTTTACCGGTAATTCGTCGCCATGAGATGGGCCGATTCGAGCCTCTTGTAAAGATACAAACCAGTTGGTATGTTTCTGGCACCGCACAGAAAGAGAGGGTTTGATGCCCAACAAGGTGTATGTGATCGGTGTCGGAATGACGAAGTTCGAGAAGCCCGGTCACCGCGTCAACGACGACGGGTCGGCGTGGGACTACCCGGACATGGCGCGCGAGTCTGGCTCGAAGGCGTTGGCGGACGCGGGGATTGACTACCACGAGGTTCAAGAGGCCTACGTCGGTTACGTCTACGGCGAGTCCACCTCGGGGCAGCGCGCCGTCTATGAGCTCGGGATGACGGGCCTGCCGATCGTCAACGTGAACAACAACTGTTCGACCGGTTCCACCGCGCTGTACCTGGCTGCCCGCGCGGTGCGCAGCGGCATGGCTGAGTGCGCGCTGGCGCTGGGCTTCGAGAAGATGCAGCCCGGTTCCCTCGGGTCGACATATGACGATCGCGAACAGCCGATGGCCAAGCACTTCCTCGCGCTCGCCGAGATCTCCGAAGTGCTGTTTCCGCCCGCCCCGTGGATGTTCGGCGCGGCCGGCCGGGAGCACATGAAGCAATTCGGCTCCACCGCCGAACATTTCGCCAAGATCGGCCACAAGAACCACAAGCACTCGGTGAACAACCCGTACGCGCAGTTCCAGGACGAATACACCATGGACGACATCCTGGGTTCGCGGATGATCTACGACCCGTTGACCAAGCTGCAGTGCTCACCGACCTCGGACGGTTCCGGAGCGGCGATCCTGGCCAGCGAGGATTTCGTCGATAAGCATGGGCTGGCCGGCCAAGCTGTGGAGATCGTCGGGCAGGCGATGACCACCGACTTCGAGAACAGCTTCGACGACAGCTGCAAAGCGTTGATCGGCTACCACATGAATGTCGCTGCGGCCCGGCAGGTTTACGACCAGTCCGGGCTTGGGCCGGACGATTTTCAGGTGGTCGAGCTGCACGACTGCTTCAGTGCCAACGAACTGTTGCTCTATGAGGCCCTGGGATTGTGCGGCGAGGGTGAGGCACCAAAGTTGATCGACAACGGCGACACCACTTATGGCGGTCGATGGGTGGTCAATCCGTCCGGCGGACTGATCTCCAAGGGGCATCCGCTCGGTGCCACCGGCCTGGCCCAGTGCGCCGAGCTGACCTGGCAGCTGCGCGGCTCCGCCGACAAGCGTCAGGTGGAAAACGTCACTGCCGCACTGCAGCACAACATCGGCCTGGGCGGGGCCGCCGTGGTGACCGCCTACCAGCGGGCTGACCGTTAACCAACCAAACCGAAGGAGTATCGACAATGGGACATATCGAAGCAACCCGCGACCTGACGGCCGGCCCTGATGCGCTGTGGGCGACCGTGTCGGACCCACAGACGTGGGACAAGTGGTTCACCGTGCACGACAAGTGGTTGGAGGAGCCGCCGGCCACGCTGACCGAGGGTGCCCGGCTCACAGCCAAGATCGTCATGCTCGGAATGGCGAACAAGATCGAGTGGACCATCGAATCGGTCGATGCGCCCAACAGCCTGGTGCTGTCGGGCACCGGGATGGCCGGTGTAAAGGCGAAGTTCGCGTTCACGATCGAGCCGATAGCCACTGGATCCCGGTTCACTGTCACCGGCGATTTCGAAGGGGCCCTGGTCAAGGGAGCGCTGGCCAAGGCCGTGGAGAAGGACGGGGTCAAGCAGCTCGACAAGAGCCTGGACGCACTCGACGCGCTGGCCTCGGCGGCGGCATGACCGCGGCGAACAGCACCACGGACGAAGAACTGGTCTTCGACGACTCCGGGCTGAATACCTGGACCGAGGAGGAACGGTTCGAGGTCACCCGGGAGAGGCTCGCCGAATACGCCGCGGCCACCAACGATCCCATTCCGGCGCACCGATCCGGTGACATCGCCCCACCGGTGTTCGCCATCGTGCCAGTGTTCGAGGCGCTGCTGGTTCCTGCCGTCGACGTACTACCCGTCGAACTCATCCCAAGGGTGGTGCACGGCGAACAGGACTTCCACTTCCACCGGCCGATCCGGCCCGGCGACAAGCTGGTGTCCCGCGGCAAGATGATCGGGTACGAGGGGCTGGAGAACGGTACCCGGGCCGCGATCTACCTCGAATGTCGCACCGAGGAAGGCGAACTGGTCAACGAGCAGTACGTCACCACATTCGTGCGGGGCTTCGATGCCGGCAAGACGATGGGGGAGTTGAGCCCGACCCACCGCTTCGACGAGGCTTTGCGGGCCGGCGCCCCGGTGGCGACCGTCGTCCAGCACGTCGACGACGACCAGACATTCCGGTACAGCCCGGCTTCGGGCGACCCGATGCCCATTCACCTCGACGAGGAGGTGGCGCGCGACGCGGGCCTGCCCGGCATCATCGCGCATGGCCTGTGCACCATGGCGTTCACGTCGTGGGCCGTGCTCACAGAAGTCGCGGGATCGGATGTGAACCGGCTCAAGCGGTTTGCGGTGCGGTTCTCCAAGATGGTGCTCCCTGGCGACGACCTCGAGACCCGCATCTGGCGGAAGGGGTCGTCCGACGGGGTCACGACATACGCATTCGAAACCGCCAGGGGTTCCGATTTCGTCATCACCGACGGCCTGGCCGAAATAGCCGAGGAGGCATAGCAGATGGGTGCATTGGAAGGACGCGTCGCGGTCATCACCGGCGCGGGTCGTGGAATCGGGCGGGAACATGCCCTGCTGTTCGCGTCGGAAGGCGCGAGTGTCGTCGTCAACGATCTGGGCGGCAGCAATGCCGGTGAGGGCACAGACGCCGGGCCGGCGCATGACGTGGTCGCGGAGATCCAGGCTGGCGGCGGCAAGGCTGTGGTCAACACCGCGAACGTTGCCACCTGGGACGGGGCGAAGTCCTTGGTCCAGCAGGCGATCGACGAGTTCGGTCGGCTCGACGTGGTGGTCAACAACGCCGGAATCCTGCGGGACGGGTTCATTCCGACAATGTCCGAATCCGACTGGGATGCGGTGATCGCGGTCCACCTCAAGGGGCACTTCTCGGTGCTGCGCCATGCGGCCGAGTACTGGAAGGCGCAGTCGAAGGCCGGAGATCAGCCCAACGCAGCGGTGATCAACACCGCATCCGGCTCGGGCACCACGATCCCGAATGCCGGCCAGGCGAACTATGGGTCGGCCAAGGCCGCGATCGCCGCACTCACCCTGGTCGCCGCCGATGAGCTGGAACGCTACGGCGTCCGGGTCAACGCCATCGCTCCGATCGCGCGGACCCGGCTCACGCTGGCGACGCCCGGCATGGGCGCGCTGATGGCCGAACCCGAGGACGAGGGGGAGGTCGACCTGTTCAGTCCGGCCAATATCTCTCCGCTCGTCGCCTACCTCGCGACGGAGAAGTGCCCGATCACCGGGCGGGTGTACGCGGTTCAGGGCGGGGCGATCTCGCAACTGGCCGGTTGGCATGACGTCGAGACCATCGAGACCGACGGACTGTGGCAGATCGACGACATCGCCGGGCGGTTGCCGTCATGATCGAGTGGTCCGACACCGACGTGATCATGCGCGACACGGTGCGCGAGTTCATCGACAAGGAGATCCGGCCGCATCTCGACGGGCTGGAGAGCGGTGAGCTGTCGCCGTACCCGTTCGCGCGCAAGCTGTTCAGTGAGTTCGGTCTCGACGTGATGGCCGCCGAGGCGGTCAAGACCATGCTCGACAAAGAGCGTGAGCGTGGTTCGGGTGAGAGCCGCGAGAAATCCGGGGGTATCGGCGCGCTCGGTGAGCAGGCCTCGATGGCTGCCGTCATGGTGTCGGAGCTCGCTGGAGTGAGCATCGGCCTGCTCAGCACCATCGGCGTCAGCCTGGGACTCGGTGCGGCGACCATCATGAGTCGCGGCACCCTGGCGCAGAAGGAGCGGTGGCTGCCGGAGCTGATGACGCTGGAGAAGATTGCGGCGTGGGCGATCACTGAGCCAGACGCGGGTTCGGATGCCTTCGGTGGCATGAAGACTTACGTCAAGCGTGACGGTGCGGATTACATCCTGAACGGGCAGAAAACCTTCATCACCAACGGCCCCTACGCCGACGTCCTCATCGTCTACGCCAAGCTGGACGAGGGCAATCACGCTTCAACAGGGTCCTCGCGCGAGCGCTCGTCCGAAGACCGGCGGGACCGCCCGGTGCTCACCTTCGTGCTGGACGCCGGGATGCCGGGGCTGACCCAGGGCAAGCCGTTCAAGAAGATGGGCATGATGTCCTCACCCACGGGTGAGTTGTTTTTCGACAACGTGCGGATCAGCCCCGATCGGCTTTTGGGGGAGACCGAATCCCACACCGGCGGCGACGGGCGTGACAGTGCGCGAGCCAACTTCGCAGCGGAACGGGTCGGGGTGGCGTTGATGTCGTTGGGCATCATCAACGAGTGCCACCGGCTGTGCCTCGACTATGCGAAGACCCGAACGCTGTGGGGCAAGAGGATCGCCGAGTTCCAGTTGATCCAGCTGAAGCTGGCCAAGATGGAGATTGCCCGGATCAACGTGCAGAACATGGTGTTCCAGACACTGGAGCGGCTCAAGGCCGGACAGATGCCGTCCCTTTCCGAAGCGTCGGCGATCAAGCTCTACTCCTCGGAAGCCGCGACCGAAGTCGCCATGGAGGCCGTCCAACTGTTCGGCGGCAACGGCTACATGGCCGAGTACCGGGTGGAGCAACTCGCCCGGGACGCCAAGTCGCTGATGATCTACGCCGGCAGCAACGAGGTGCAGGTGACGCACATCGCGAAGGGGCTGCTCGCGGGATGATCGCGGAAAGTCGGGCCAGGTTCGGTGGGGTGGGCACCAGGGTGCTGTCGGTGCCGGGCAACGGGACCCCGGTGGTGATGCTGCACGGCTATGCCGATTCTGCCGACACCTGGCGCGCCGTGCTCACACGACTGGAGGCGTTGGGGCGCAACGCGGTTGCGGTTGATCTGCCCGGCTTCGGCCGGGCGGATCACCGCCGGCCAGGACCATTGCTACCGCAGTTCGATGCGTTTACCGACGCGCTACTGGCTGAGCACGGGCCTGCGATTCTGGTGGGCAACTCACTCGGAGCGGCCACCGCCGTGCGTGCGGCTACCCGTAATCCGGGCTCGGTGTGCGGGTTGGTGGCCCTCGACGACCCGCTGAATGCACGGCACTGGCTGGCCCGCGCGGCCAGGTACCGCGACCTCCCGGTCCGGTTCTGGAATGGCGTGGGACGAATTCCGGTACCGGCTACCGCGGTCCGCTGGGCGGCGAGGCGAAGTGTGGTGCGCGTGCTGTACGGCTCGCCCACCATCGAACCCGACCCGGTGGTCATGACCCACTGGGCGACAATCTGCGCCAGCCAGGCATCCGTTGCCGCACTCGGCCGATATGCATTCCAGTACGCGCGTGAGACCCGCGGCGGCCACCGCGACGTCCGGGTCACCTGCCCCACGGTTGTGGTACACGGCGCACGCGACCGCATCATCCCGGTTGACGCGAGTCATGTTCTGCACCAACAGATTCCAGGAAGTGAGCTCGTGGTCTTGCCCCGATCTGGTCATTGCCCCCAACTCGACGACCCCGACGCCGTGGTTCGGCTGATCACGGCAATCGGAGCGGCCGCATGATGGGTGCACTGCATCAGCTCCGCGATGTCGCGGCGGCGGCGCTGGTTCTGCAGCGCCGTGGGCTGGTCGATCTGAGCGATCCCCTCGAAGCGCTCCGCGCGTCCCACGCCTTGCGCAAGTATGGGTCATTCGGCGGCCTGCTCACCCACGCCGCTGCACGCTACGGTGACGCGACCGCGCTCGTTGACGAGGCCGGCACCATGAGCTTCCGCGATCTCGAACGAACGTCGAATGCGTTGGCCCGTGGACTGTCCAGCAGGCGAATCAAAGCGGGATCTGTGATCGGTGTCCTCGAACGCAACCATCGGGGACTCATGCTTGCCTTGGCTGCGGCGGGCAAGGTCGGCGCCAGGGTGGTGCTGCTCAACACGGGCTTCGCTGCACCGCAGCTGGCTGATGTCTGTGAGCGGGAGAATGTCTCGGCGGTTGTCGCCGATGAGGAGTTCGTCGGACTGCTCGATGCGTTGCCCGCGGACATCGAGCGCATCATCGGATGGGCTGATGACGCGACGATGCTGCCGACCCTTGATGCGATCGCAGCGGGAGAGTGGCCCGACCCACTGCCGGCGCCGAGAGCGGTGGGCGGGATGGTGTTGTTGACCAGCGGTACCACCGGGACCCCCAAGGGGGCACCGCGAAACAAGGTGAGTCCGTTGCAGTCCGCGCAGCTGCTTGACCGGATCCCGTGGCCCGCAGGCGGCACCTATTGTGTGGCGGCACCGATGTTTCATGCCACCGGATTGGCGACCTGCTCGCTGGGGCTTGCCCTGGGCAATCGCGTTGTGTTGGCTCGCCGGTTCGAGCCCGAGGACACACTTGCAGCGATTGAGACCCACCGGGTGAATGCGCTGATTGTCGTGCCGACGATGTTGCAACGCATTCTCGACCTGGGGTCCGACGTGCTCGCCCGCTATGACACATCGTCGCTGGGGGTGGTATTCGCTGCCGGCTCGGCGCTGTCGCCCGACCTCTGCCGGCGCACCGCCGAGGTGTTCGGCGACGTGCTCTACAACCTGTACGGCTCGACTGAAGTCGCTGTTGCCGCTGTCGCCACACCAGGTGAGTTGCGTGCGGCGCCGGGCACCGTGGGGCGCCCTCCGGTCGGCTGCACCCTGGCCGTGTATGACGAACACCGGCGCCGGATCACCGAACCAGGTAGGACCGGAACGCTTTTCGTCTCCAGCGGGTTGAGTTTCTCCGGCTATACCGACGGCGGGCACAAAGAAATCGTCGACGGCCTGTTGTCTTCGGGCGACACCGGGCATTTCGCCTCCGACGGGTTGTGGTTCGTCGACGGCCGCGATGACGAGATGATCGTCTCCGGCGGTGAGAACGTCTTCCCGCTGGAAGTGGAGAACCTCCTCGTTGCGCACCCTGGCGTCGTGGACGTCGCGGTGATCGGCGTCGACGACGACGACTTCGGAAAGCGGTTGCGTGCCTTCATCGTCAGCGATCCCGGTGCTGATCTGGAAGCGGACGATATCAGGGCGTACGTGCGTGCACACCTGGCCCGGCACAAGGTGCCCCGCGACGTCGTATTCGTTCCGACGTTGCCACGCAACGAAACCGGAAAACTGCTCAAAGGTGTGCTGCGGAAGGAGTTCAGATGAACGCGATCCCACGCCAGGGGAGCCGGGTGGTGGCGATCACCGGAGGAGCGCGCGGGATCGGGAAGGCAACCGCGGCCGAGTTCCTACGGGCGGGTGCGCGGGTCGCCCTCGGCGACATCGATGCCGAGCTGGTCGAGAAGACGGCGGTCGAACTTGAGACGGCCACCGGCGGTGTGGCCTGCGGTTTACCGCTCGACGTCACCGACCGGTCATCGTTCTCGTCGTTTCTCGATGCGGTCGAGGAACGACTCGGCCCACTGGGCGCCTTGGTCAACAACGCCGGCATCATGCCTACAGGCAGTTTCACCGACGAGACCGACGCGATGACCGACCGCATGGTCGCGATCAACCTGTCTGGGGTCCTCAACGGATCGAAGCTCGCCGCCCGGCGGATGGCCGGGCATGGTGGCCACATCGTCAATGTGGCGTCATTGGCCGGGGTGAGCGCCTTCCCGGGGCTGGCGACCTACTGCGCCACCAAGCATGCCGTCGTCGGATTCTCCGAAGCGCTGCACCTTGAGCTCGGCGGGCACGGCATCGGAGTCACCGCGGTACTGCCCGGAGTCGTGCACACCGAACTGTCCGCGGGGCACAGCACGCCGAAATGGATCCGGCCGATCGCGGAGGTGGAGCCCGAGGACGTCGCGATCGCGATAGTCGCTGCCGTGGGAGGCGAACGGACCACGGTTTCGGTACCACGGGCGCTCGGCGCGATGATCAAGATCGCCTCGGCGCTACCCGACCGGATGCGGCACCGAATCGCCCACGCCGCGCATTTCGATACCGCGTTCACCCGCGTAGACGCCGATGCCCGGCAGGCGTATCACCGGCGGCTGCAAGCCTGAGGCCGTAAGCGTCGCGTGATCGCCTCCCGCGACGAGTCAGCTCGCGACGACCCAGATCGCCTCGGCCGCCGGATTGCCCAGCTCCACCTGTATTCCGGTGTCCGGGTTCGACGGATCGTCGGGTTCGCCCGGTCTTCCTACGGCCACCGAGATCACGCCGGCGAAATCACGTCGCGCGAGCACCCGTACCCGGGAATCGAGGGCGATGCCGACGCTGTCGAAGTAGCGCAGCATCTCCGGATCGGCATCCGAGATCCGGGCCACCGTGCCGGCTTCGCCGTCCTGGCACGCCGACAGCTGGCGGGCCGGAGGTGTGGGCACCTGGCCATCGGCGGCCGGGATCGGGTCGCCGTGTGGATCGCGGGTGGGGTGGCCCAGCTTGGCGTCGATGCGGTCGAGCATCAGGTCGGAGACCGCGTGCTCGAGGATCTCGGCTTCGTCGTGCACCTCGTCCCAGCCGTAGCCCAGCTCCTGGACCAGGAAGGTCTCCATCAGCCGGTGCCGGCGGACCATCGCCAGCGCCGCGCGCCGGCCCGCGTCGGTCAGCGTCACCGCGCCGTACTTCTCGTGATCGACCAGGCCCTGGTCGGCGAGCTTGCGAATCGATTCCGACGCCGTGGATGCCGACACGCCGATCCGCTCGGCCAGCAGTTTCGTGCTGACCTTCTCGCGAGACCACTCCTGGGCCGTCCAGATGACTTTCAGATAGTCCTGGGCAACCGTGGAGAGGTCTTGGTGGTTACCGTCGGGACTCACAGTAGGAAAGTTTAGGCAATCATCACCTGATCGGGGGATCTAGAGCAGACCGTGCCGCGTTCGGGTCGTAGGCTGAGTGCGTGCAGCGCTGGCGTGGGCAGGACGAGATCCCCACGGACTGGGGCAGGTGTGTAGTCACCATCGGGGTGTTCGACGGGGTTCACCGTGGACACGCGGAGTTGATCAGCCATGCGGTGAAAGCCGGGCGATCACGCGGAGTGCCGGTGGTCCTCATGACCTTCGACCCCCATCCGATGGAAGTGGTGTTTCCGGGGAGTCACCCGGCGCAGTTGACCACGCTCACCCGGCGTGCCGAGCTGGTCGAGGAACTCGGTGTCGACGTGTTCCTGGTCATGCCGTTCACCACGGATTTCATGAAGCTCACCCCGGAGCGCTACATCCACGAGTTGCTGGTGGAAGACCTGCACGTGGTCGAGGTCGTGGTGGGGGAGAACTTCACCTTCGGCAAGAAGGCAGCAGGCAACGTGGCGATGTTGCGCGCGGCCGGGGAGCGCTTCGGTTTTGCCGTCGAGAGCATGTCGCTGGTCACCGAGACGCTCGACGCCGAGCATCGCGACGAGCGGGTCACGTTCTCGTCGACATACATCCGTTCTTGCGTCGACGCCGGCGACATGGTGGCCGCCACCGAAGCCCTGGGCCGGCCGCATCGCGTCGAGGGCGTGGTGGTGCGCGGTGACGGGCGCGGCCGGGTATTGGGATTCCCGACGGCCAACGTGGCGCCGCCGATGTTCTCGGCGATTCCGGCCGACGGCGTCTACGCCGCCTGGTTCACGGTGTTGGGGCACGGCCCGGTGATGGGCACCGTGATCCCCGGCGAGCGATACGAGGCGGCGGTCTCTGTCGGCACCAATCCGACCTTCTCCGGGCGCACCCGCACGGTCGAGGCATTTGTGCTCGACACCGAGGCCGATCTGTACGGGCAGCATGTGGCGGTCGATTTCGTGGCCCGGATCCGGGGCATGGAGAAGTTCGACCGGGTCGAGGAGCTGGTCGCCGAGATGAAGCGCGACGCCGAGAAGGCCCGCACGATTCTGAGCTCGCACTAGCAAAGGCTGAATTCGTGGCTCGCCGCGGTGCTGCTAAACTTTTCGCCGATCCGGTGCATGCTGCAGTCCGCGGTGGCTGTGCCGAGAAAATGTTCGCGGGACTGAAATGATGGAGTTACTTTCGTGGCGCTTACTGCCGAGCAGAAAAAAGAAATCCTGAGCAGCTACGGTCTGCACGAGACCGACACCGGCTCGCCGGAGGCCCAGGTTGCCCTGCTGACCAAGCGGATCATCGATCTGACCGAGCACCTCAAGCAGCACAAGCACGACCACCACTCGCGTCGTGGCCTGTTGCTGCTCGTCGGCCGCCGTCGCCGGCTGCTGAAGTACGTCGCGCAGGTTGACGTGGCGCGTTACCGCTCGCTGATCGAGCGCCTCGGGCTGCGTCGCTGACGCGGCGTCGATGCCACCGTTTTCCGCGGCTGCCCCTCTCGGGGCAGCCGCGATACTTTTCATCGGCGGCCTGACCGCATGCTCGTCGGCCGCAGGCGCAGACATGAAGGCCGGGGACTGCCTGAAGATCAGCGGCACCTACGAGCGTCCGGACGCCACTCGGGCGGAGTGCGGCAGTGACGCCTCGAACTACAAGGTGATCTCGACGGTCACCGACAGCGACCAGTGCCCGGGCGACATCGATACCTACTACTCGGTGCGCAGTGCGTTCAGCGAGGAGACGCAGACGCTCTGTCTCGACGTCGACTGGCTCACCGGCGCCTGTATGAGCATCGATCCCGAGAACGACAAGGACCCCTACCGAGTGGACTGCGCGGATTCGTCTGCGCCACACCGGCAACGGGCCACCGAGGTCCTGCGCGGGGAATCGGACGTCGATCAGTGCGCCAGCGGGGTCGGTTACGCCTACCCGGAACGCCAGTTCACCGTGTGCGTCGAGGACGTGTCCTAGCTGGCACGGATGCCGATCGGGCCGTTGCTGCCGTGTAACATGAGGTCGTTCGGCGGGCGAAGTCTGCGCTGAACACAGGTGCGACACCCGCGGTCCGCGGGCGTTGTTCCTGCGAGTCATATCGGGCCCGCCTGGTCGGGCGGTCTTCGGTAGTGGCTGCCGGAACCCCGTTTGGCGGGGTCCATCCGGCCGCTTCGATCGACGGCCGTAGCCGTATCCAGGCCCCGTGGCCTATCGCCACCGTGACGACGCGAAACAGTTGAATGAATTCGAAAGAGGCCAACGGACTCTATGTCTGTAGTTGAACTTGAAGACGGTGTGTTCGAATCCACCGCAACCCTCGACAACGGGAGCTTCGGCACCCGCACCATCCGATTCGAGACCGGGCGGCTCGCGCAGCAGGCCGCCGGCTCCGTCGTCGCCTACCTCGACGACGAGACCATGCTGCTGAGCGCGACCACCGCCAGCAAGACGCCGAAGGACCACTTCGACTTCTTCCCGCTGACCATCGACGTCGAGGAGCGGATGTACGCCGCGGGCCGGATCCCCGGCTCCTTCTTTCGGCGCGAGGGCCGTCCGTCGACCGACGCGATCCTGACCTGCCGCCTGATCGATCGGCCGCTGCGCCCGTCCTTCGTCAGCGGTCTGCGCAACGAGATCCAGGTCGTGGTGACCGTGCTGAGCCTGGATCCCAAGGACCTGTACGACGTGCTGGCCATCAACGCCGCCTCGGCGTCCACGCAGATCTCCGGCCTGCCGTTCTCCGGGCCGGTCGGCGGCGTGCGAGTCGCCCTGATCTCCACCCCTGAAAACAAGGCAGGCCAATGGGTCGCCTTCCCGACCGTCGAGCAGCTGGAGAACGCTGTCTTCGACATGGTCGTCGCGGGCCGCAAGGTGGGCGACGACGTCGCGATCATGATGGTCGAGGCCGAAGCCACCGAGAACGTGATCGAGCTCGTCTCCGGCGGCGCCGGTGCGCCGACCGAGACTGTCGTGGCCGAGGGCCTGGAAGCCGCCAAGCCGTTCATCGCGGCGCTGTGCGACGCCCAGGCCGAGCTGGCCGAGAAGGCCGCCAAGGAGATCGCCGAGTACCCGCTGTTCCCCGACTACGAGGCAGACGTCTACGACGCCGTGGCCGCGGTGGCGACCGAGGCGCTGGCCGAGGCGCTGACCATCGCAGGCAAGCACGAGCGCGACGACCGCACCAACGAGATCAAGGTCGAGGTGCTCGATCGCCTGGGCGAGACCTACGCCGGCCGTGAGAAGGAAATCGGCGCGGCCTACCGCTCGCTGACCAAAAAGCTTGTGCGCCAGCGCATCCTGACCGACCACTTCCGTATCGACGGCCGTGGTGTCACCGACATCCGTGCCCTCTCGGCCGAAGTGGCCATCATCCCGCGGGCGCACGGAAGCGCGCTGTTCGAGCGCGGCGAGACCCAGATCATGGGTGTCACCACGCTGGACATGGTCAAGATGGCCCAGCAGATCGACTCGCTGGGACCCGAGACCAGCAAGCGCTACATGCATCACTACAACTTCCCGCCGTTCTCGACCGGTGAGACCGGCCGCGTGGGTTCGCCCAAGCGCCGCGAGATCGGCCACGGCGCGCTGGCCGAGCGGGCCCTGGTTCCCGTGCTGCCCAGCGTGGAGGAGTTCCCCTACGCCATCCGTCAGGTGTCCGAGGCCCTCGGCTCGAACGGTTCGACCTCGATGGGCTCGGTGTGTGCTTCGACGCTGTCGCTGCTGAACGCCGGTGTGCCGCTCAAGGCGCCGGTGGCCGGTATCGCGATGGGCCTGGTCTCCGACGAGGTGAACGGCGAGACCCGTTACGTGACGCTGACCGACATCCTCGGCGCCGAGGATGCTTTCGGCGACATGGACTTCAAGTGCGCAGGCACCAAGGACTTCGTCACTGCGCTGCAGCTCGACACCAAGCTCGACGGCATCCCGTCCAAGGTGCTGGCCGGTGCGCTGGCGCAGGCCAAGGACGCCCGCCTGACGATCCTGGACGTGATGGCCGAGGCCATCGACGCGCCGGACGAGATGAGCCCGTACGCCCCGCGGATCACCACCATCAAGGTTCCGGTGGACAAGATCGGTGAGGTCATCGGGCCCAAGGGCAAGATGATCAACTCGATCACCGAGGAGACCGGCGCCAACATCTCCATCGAGGACGACGGCACGGTGTTCGTCGGCGCCTCCAACGGCGAAGCGGCGCAGGCCGCGATCGACAAGATCAACGCCATCGCCAACCCGCAGCTGCCCAAGATCGGTGAGCGTTTCCTCGGCACCGTGGTCAAGACCACCGATTTCGGTGCGTTCGTGTCGCTGCTGCCCGGTCGTGACGGCCTGGTCCACATCTCGAAGCTGGGCCGCGGCAAGCGCATCGCCAAGGTCGAGGATGTGGTGAAGGTCGGCGACAAGCTGCGCGTCGAGATCGCCGACATCGACAACCGGGGCAAGATCTCGCTGGTGCTCGTCGACGAAGAGTCGGCGGAGAAGGCGGATCCGGCTGCCGACGGTGCCCCGGCTACCGCCGACGCCGCCGCTGCCGAGTCCTGATCACCTCAGCTCGACCCAAGGCGTCTGCACTGAACACCACACATGTCCGCCGGACAGATCTGCCCGGCGGACTCCGGGTGGTCACTGAGTACATCCCGTCGGTGCGTTCGGCGTCCGTCGGGGTCTGGGTGGGTGTCGGCTCCCGCGACGAAGGACGAAGCGTCGCGGGTGCCGCCCACTTCCTGGAGCACCTGCTGTTCAAGGCCACCCCGACGCGCAGCGCGGTCGACATCGCTCAGGCCGTCGATGCCGTCGGCGGTGAGTTGAACGCGTTCACCACGCGTGAGCACACCTGCTACTACGCACATGTGCTCGACACCGATCTGGAGCTCGCGGTCGACCTCGTGTCCGATGTGGTGCTGCGGGGTCGGTGCGCCACCGAGGATGTCGAGGTGGAGCGCGACGTCGTGCTCGAAGAGATCGCGATGCGCGACGACGATCCCGAGGACAGTCTCGGTGACGTCTTCCTCTCGGCGATGTTCGGCGACCATCCGGTGGGACGTCCGGTGATCGGGAGCGTCGAGTCGATCGAAACGATGACCCGTGCGCAATTGCATTCGTTTCACGTGCGTCGTTACACGCCGCAACGGATGATCGTGGCGGTGGCCGGCAACATCGACCACGATGTGGTGGTGTCGCTGGTTCGGCAGCATTTCGGTCCGAGATTGGAGGCCGGCCGCGCCGCGGTGTCTCCGCGCAAGGGCGCCGGACGCGTAGGCGGCAAACCGTCGCTGCTCATGATCGACCGCGACGGGGAGCAGTCCCATGTTTCGCTCGGGGTTCGCACGCCGGGCCGGCACTGGGAACATCGGTGGGCACTGTCGGTGCTCAACACCGCGCTCGGCGGTGGCCTGAGTTCGCGTCTGTTCCAACAGATTCGCGAGTCACGGGGCCTGGCCTACTCGGTGTACTCGACGGTGGACACGTTCGCCGACAGCGGGGCGCTCTCGGTGTACGCCGGTTGTCAGCCGGAACGGTTCGACGAAGTGGTCCGGGTGACCACCGATGTGTTGGAAGGCGTTGCCAGAGACGGCATCACCGCCGACGAGTGTCGTATCGCGAAGGGGTCGTTGCGTGGTGGCCTGGTGCTCGGGCTGGAGGATTCCGGATCACGTATGCACCGGATCGGTCGCAGCGAGCTCAACTACGGCGAACACCGGACCATCGATCACACGTTGGCCCAGATCGAGGCCGTCACGCTCGAAGAGGTCAACGCCGTCGCTCATCAGTTGCTGTCCCGTGACTACGGTGCCGCCGTGCTCGGCCCCTACCGATCCAAAAAGTCTCTGCCGCAACAACTTCAAACTATCGCCGGCTGACCCGCTACGCTGGGTCCGATGACCGGACTTTCACGGCGCAATGTTCTGATCGGTTCGCTTGTGGCGGCGGCCGCCGTCGGTGCCGGTGTGGGTAACGCCGCACCGGCTTTCGCGGCCCCGGTTGACGACGGGATCGCCGAACTGGAGCGTAGGAACAACGCCTTCGTCGGCTTGTACGCGTCCAATCTGGATTCCGGCCGCACCCTGACGCACCGTGCCGACGAGATGTTCGCGATGTGCTCGACGTTCAAGGCTTATGCGGCCGCGCGGGTGCTGCAGATGGCTGAGCACGGCGAGGTCTCACTGGACAATCGGGTGTTCATCGACCGTGAGGCGATCGTGCCGAACTCCCCGGTCACCGAGACCCGTGCCGGTGGCGAAATGGCATTGGCTCAGTTGTGTCAGGCGGCGCTTCAGCGCAGTGACAACACGGCGGCGAACCTGCTGCTGAAGACCATCGGCGGGCCCGCGGCTGTCACCGCTTTCGCCCGCAGCGTCGGCGATGAGCGCACCCGCCTGGACCGCTGGGAGGTCGAGTTGAACTCGGCGATTCCCGGGGACCCGAGGGATACCAGCACGCCTTCGGCGCTGGCGGTCGGATACCGCGCGGTGTTGGCGGGTGACGCGTTGAGCCCGCCGCGGCGCCGCCTGCTGGAGGACTGGATGCGGGCCAACCAGACCTCGAGCATGCGTTCCGGGCTTCCGGAGGGCTGGACCACCGCTGACAAGACCGGTAGCGGGGATTACGGCAGCACCAATGACGCCGGAATCGCTTTCGGTCCCGAGGGTCAGCGGTTGCTGTTGGTGATGATGACGCGATCGCAGGCCGACGACCCCAAGGCCGAGAACCTGCGACCGCTCATCGGTGAGCTGACAGCCCTGGTGCTGCCGTCGCTACTGTGAGTGTTCAGCGGGTTCGATTGCGGTCGAGCCGTTCTCGGTGCCTTGGATCGCGATCTGGCGGGCGCCGGCGGGGTTCTGCGACAACGGCACGCGCACGGTCAGGATGCCGCGCTCGTAACCGGCGGTGATGTTGTCCTCGTCGGCCTCGGCGGGCAGCGTCACCGTGCGCAGGAACGAGCCGTAGGAGAACTCCGACCGGGCGGTGGTGTCGGCGCGCTCCGAACGTTGGGCCTTCACCGTCAGCTGGCCGTCGGCCACGGTGATCTGAACATCGTTGCCGGGATCAATGCCGGGGATCTCGGCCCGCAGTTCGTAATGGTCTTCGGTGACCTCGTCCTCGATGCGCATGAGATTGCGCTCGAAGATGGGCCGCAGGCCGGCGAACGGGGTGATCCCGGCGAAGAACTCGGAGAGCTCGGGCAGCAGCGGGCGGGGCTGGTGCGCGACGGGCAGGTTGACCATGGGTGACTCCTCAGTCCTGGAACGTCGATCGGAGGAAAAGGCCTTGTAACGCTTGCCCTTTCGATCCAAGCACTCACGTGGAGCCACGGGTCGAATGCGCGGTGAACAGCTCGGGTACGCGCGGCTGCTAGGTGACCCGAAGTGAATCGTCGCGCTGCAGGACGAAGAAATAGGGTGCGCGGGAATTGCGCAGGTCCATCGCTCCGATCACGGCGTCGTCGGTCAGCCGCCGGAACACGTCGTTGATCGGCAGCTGGTCGTAGATCATCGTCGCGGTGTCGACGCCGCGGTAGCGCGTAGTGCGCAGCCTGGCCTTGGGCGCGCGGGTTTGCAGTACGGGTCGCAGGGCGGCGATGGGTGCCACCATCGACCGATTCCGAAGTAGTGGAACTTTGTTCGACACGGCGAGTCCGCCGAATGCCAGGGCCGGATTGAGGGCCCATAGTGATGCGCCGTCACCGGCGGGGAACAGCAGCGGGTGAACGGTTTCGCCGTCGACGAACTGTTTGCCCCACCAGCCGCTGGCCGCCAGCACGCCGTCCATCGGATGTCCGGTGGGCAACTCGGCCCCGTTCCAGGTACCGAGCATGAACTCCGGTTCGACGGCATCGGCCGCGTCGAACACGGTGAGCGCTTCACGCGTCGTCGTCGGGACGGTCGGAAACAACTGCTGCAGCATGGACGTCACCATACTTGACACGTGTCAAGTATGGGATTCGCCCCCGGGATGCGCATCGCCCGGCCGGAGCGGGCTCCAGCCGGGCGACGGTGGCGGGATCAGGCCAGGACCGTGGCCGGATCGGTGAACGGCAATCCGAGGTCGGCGCCGACCTGCTCGGAAAGCAGCGCACCTTCGTGCGTCGACAGGCCCTTGGCCAGCGCCGCGTCGTCTGCGCAAGCGGCCTTCCAGCCCTTGTCTGCCAACTTGAGCACGTACGGCATGGTGGCGTTGGTCAGCGCGAAGGTGGAGGTGCGCGGCACTGAGCCGGGCATGTTGGCCACGCAGTAGAAGACCGTGTCGTGGACGCTGAACGTCGGGTCATCGTGGGTGGTGGGCCGTGAATCCTCGAAGCAACCGCCCTGGTCGATGGCGATGTCGACCAGCACCGCGCCCGGCTTCATATGGGCGACAGTTGAATTGGTGACCAGCTTGGGTGCCTTGGCGCCCGGGATCAGCACCGCGCCGATCACCAGATCGGCCCTCTTCACGGCTTCCTCGAGCTCGAGTGAAGACGAGTAGCGGGTTTCGATGCCGGCGTTGGTCTCGTTGTCGATCTTGCGCAGTGTGTTGATGTTCAGGTCGAACACCGTGACGTGTGCGCCCATGCCCTTGGCGATGCGGGCGGCGTTGTAACCGGCGACGCCACCACCGATGACGACGACCTCGGCCGGGGCGACACCGGGGACGCCACCCATCAGCACGCCGCGGCCGCCTTGCGTGCGCATCAGGTGGTAGGAGCCGACCTGCGCGGACAGGCGCCCGGCGACCTCGCTCATCGGCGCCAGCAGCGGCAGCGAACCATCGGCGCTCTGCACCGTCTCATAGGCGATGGAGGTGGTGCCCGAGGCCAGCAAGGCGTCGGTGCATTCCCTGGATGCCGCCAGGTGCAGATAGGTGAACAGGGTCTGGCCCTTGCGCATCCGGGAGTACTCGGCCGCGATTGGTTCCTTGACCTTGAGGAGCAGTTCGGCCTCGGCCCAGACCTGGTCGGCGGTGGTCACGAGCTCGGCGCCGGCGGCCTTGAAGTCGTTGTCGGTGATGGCTGAGCCTTCGCCCGCTCCGGCCTGGATGATCACGTCGTGGCCGCGTCGGGTCAGCTCCGCCACGCCCGCCGGGGTGATGGCCACGCGGTACTCGTTGTTCTTGATCTCGGTCGGGATACCGACGAGCATGGTTGCTCCTTCAATGTTGGGATGCTGAGAACAATTGTGAAGAACCTTCGATAACTGATCAATATCTGCGATAAAAATTCGTTATGGTTACTGTGTGACTGAAGGATCATCAATCTTGCCGGGTCGTGGGGGTCGTTCACCGAAGGATGTTCGGCCCGAACTCGATGAGGTGGACCGTCGCATCCTGCTGGCGCTGCACGCCGATGCCCGCATGTCCAACAGCGCATTGGCCGACGCGGTCGGTATCGCCGCATCGACCTGCCACGGGCGAGTGCGCAGGCTCCAGGAGATCGGGGTGATCAGGGGCTTCTACACCGACATCGATCCGGCCGCGGTCGGGCTCAGTCTGCAGGCGATGATCTCGGTGAGCCTGCAGTCGAACGCGCGCGGAAAGATCCGGAACTTCATCGCCCATATCCGCACGCGGCCGCAGGTGATGGACGTGTATTTCCTGGCCGGCGGAGACGATTTCATCCTGCATGTGGCAGCACGCGACACCGAGGATCTGCGGGCATTCGTGGTCGAGAACCTCAATGCCGACGCCGACGTGGCGGGTACGCAGACTTCACTGATCTTCGAACACCTGCGCGGGGCGTCACCGCTGTAAGTTCACTGCGCGCGCAATACCAGCCCGTTGCCGTCGGTGCCGGACAGTTTCAGCTCGTCACCGTCGACAGCCGTCTGGACCGCGCCCTTGAGGACCCGCAGAACGGCCTGCTCGACCTCGGTGACCTCCGGCGGGCAGGCCATCCTCGTGGTGGTCAGCGGGCCGAAGTCGATGACCGCCGGCGACCCGGAAACGGTCGCGTGGCCGTTGATCCGGTTGCAACCCGTCGAACCGCTCACTGCTCCGTCCGCACCGATGGTCAAGGTGGGCTTGGATTGTTCGAGTGCCACCGAGGTGCTGATCGCCTGCGCCGACACCAGGCCGGTGACCTGCCACGTGGTGCCGGTGAGCGCACGGTCGGGGTCGACCACCTTCTTGTCCCGCAACGTGACGGTCGCGGCGTCGGTGTGCAACGTGAGGGTGTCGCCCGACAAGGACCAGGTCGGTTTGGCGTCGAAGAACTTCGAAACCCAGGCATCCGCGTCGCCCACCGGTGGCGGGCAGGCCATCATGGTCATGGCCAACTGGTTGGCGGTGATTCGGCCTCCCGACAGATCGGCGCTGCCCGAACCGTGGTTACAGCCGGCGAAGGTGCTGATCTGCGGTCCGTCGAAACCGATCGTCAGCGGTCCACCGCCGGGGATCTGGTCACCCTCCACCTGTTGGGAGATGAAGGTGCGCCCGTTGAGGTCGTCGGCGTCGGCGGTCGCGTTGTCAGAACACCCGAGGACGGCCAGCAGGGCGACGGCGAAAGGGACCAGCGGGATCAGACGCATGGCTCCACCCTAGGGACCAATATCCGTCCCGGTCACCGATGTCGGCAATCAGGCTGGATGACAGTCGGTTTCGTCGTCGCCGCCGTCAGTGAAGTAGCGCTGTGGATGGTGGTAGGTATTGGTGCGGGCTTGGCCCGTGTCGAGGAGTGGGGGCGGGATCCACTCGCATTGGCCACGGCTGTTGATGCGGGTCGTCCATTTTCCCGGGCCCACCAGACGTTGGTCAGGACCGCAACCAAGTGTCAGTTCATCAACATTGGTGCGTCCGCCTTGGGCGAAGTCTTGTTGGGCGTGATGTACCTGGCACTTGTTGCCGCACGCGGTACACCCTGGCCGGGTGCAGCCGCGTTCGCGTGCGAACAGCATCAAGCGCTGAGCCAGGGTGGCGATACGTCGTGTTCTGCCAAGGTAGAGCGGCATATTGGTGTGTTTGTCGTACACGGCCAGATAGTGCCAGGCGTGGGCAGCCAACCGGATCACATCGGGGATCGAGAGTTTGGTGCCGCCGGCGGTGATCGCGACCCCGGCGCCGGCCTCCAGCTCCTGCAGGGTGGTGGTCGCCACGATCGAGACAGGTAGCCCGTTGTATTGGCCGAGGCCGCCCGACATCAGCGCGCTGCGGACCAGGGCGAGCAGGGCGTCGTGAGTGCGTTGGGCTGGACTGCGGGTGTCGGCATCGATCTGATCTTGGGTGGGTGTGCCGCTGGTGCAGGGGTTCTCGTCGTCGGGGTTGCACATGCCCGGTGCCGCGGTTTTGGCGTTGACGGCTTCGAGGCCAGCGCGTAGTTCAGGGTTGATCCAGCCCGAGATGCGCGAGGATCCGTCGGGCTGTTGGTGGCCGATGACGATCCCGCGGCGTCGTGCGCACTGTTCGTCAGCGGGTTCAGGTCCGTCCTGGTTCAACAGATACAGCGCCTCGTTGACCGACTGCTGCAAGGTCTCGGGGGCGTTTTGGGCGGCGACGGCTACCAGCTTCTCTTCGAACCGGGCGCGGTTGGTCGCATCCACCCACTGTGGGCATTTGCGAAAGAACGATTCGAGGATCTCGATGTGTTCGGAGTTGACCCAACCACCGGCCTGGGCCGCTGCGGTCGCTGACCGCAACGGCGGCAGGGACTCCCCGGAGATCGACGTCCGGGGCGCGAAGTGCAGTGCGTCGCGGTAGCGGCGGCGCGCCTCGGTCCCTGACACCCGCAGCCGGATGCGCAGCGCCTCGGGCCAGGACTTCGCGCCGAGGCGGGCCGCTGTACCCTGCTCGGCGAGTGCGGTGATGGCGGGGTGCTCGATGGTGGGGATCAGGTTGCGGGCCTCCTGCAGGCCTGAGCACACGTCGAGCAACTCCGCGGCCGACAGGGCGGTGAAGGGTATCGACTGCAGGTCGGCGACCGCGGCCGCCAGTGCGGCGAGCTTGCCGGTTACCCCGCTGTCCATGCTTCGAACATTAGTTCGAGCATCTGACAGATCTGGCTGGTCTGATGCTGCAGTGACAAATGAGGTCAAAGTTTTCTCGGACCGCCCTCAATGTCGCTGACACTCCCGGGCAGTAGGCTCCCAACCATGCGAGTGGGTGTTCTCGGAGCAAAAGGCAAAGTCGGCGCGACCATGGTGCACGCGGTTGAATCCGCGGAAGATCTGACGTTGTCAGCCGGGGTCGACATGGGCGATCCGTTGACCATGCTCACCGATGCCAAGACCGACGTCGTCATCGACTTCACCCACCCCGATGTGGTGATGGACAACCTGAAGTTCCTCATCGACAACGGAATTCACGCCGTCGTCGGCACCACCGGATTCACCTGGGACCGCATCGAACAGGTGGAGGCCTGGCTCAAGGCAAAGCCCGAGTCCGCGGTGCTCATCGCGCCGAACTTCGCCATCGGTGCGGTGCTGTCCATGCACTTCGCCCAGCAGGCGGCGCGGTATTTCGAATCGGTCGAGATCATCGAACTGCACCATCCGCACAAGGCTGATGCGCCGTCGGGTACAGCCGCGCGCACCGCAAAGCTCATCGCCGAGGCGCGAAAAGGTATGCCGCCCAATCCGGATGCCACCAGCACCGGCCTCGAGGGGGCGCGGGGCGCCGACGTGGATGGCGTGCCGGTGCACTCGGTCCGGTTGGCCGGCCTGGTCGCTCACCAGGAGGTGCTGTTCGGCACCCAGGGGGAGACGCTGACGATCCGCCACGACAGCCTGGACCGGTCCTCGTTCGTGCCGGGCGTGCTGCTGGCCGTGCGCAAGATCAGCGAGCGGCCGGGTCTGACCATCGGCATTGAACCGCTGCTCGACCTGTCGTGAGTGACGGCGCGCGGTCGCTGCGCATCCAACTGGTGATCGGCTTCATGTGCCTGGCGCTGATCGTCTACTTCCTGATGCTGGGGCGCACCGCGTGGGTTTTCATCACTTCGGGCGAGCCGGCCGCGATCGGACTGGGCCTGGCGCTGCTGGTGTTCCCACTGATCGGTATCTGGGTGCTGGTCACCACCCTGCGGGCGGGCCTGGCGCACCAACGGCTGGCCCGTCTGGCCCGTGAGCAGGGCATGGAACTCGACGTCAGTGAGTTGCCCACCCGGCCATCGGGCCGCATCGAACGCGATGCGGCTGATGGGCTGTTCATGACGGTCAAGGCCGAACTGGAGGCCGACCCGGACAATTGGGTTCGCTGGTACCGACTGGCCCGCGCCTACGACTTCGCCGGTGACCGTGGCCGGGCCCGCGAAACCATGCGGACCGCTGTGCGGATGCAGGAGCAGCAGCCCTCATGACCAAGACGCTGCTCGTGGTGCACCACACGCCGTCTCCGGCGACGCGTGAGCTCCTGGAGGCAGTGCTGGCCGGGACCCACGATCCAGACATCTCCGGTGTCACGGTCGAATCGAAGCCCGCACTAGCTGCGACGGTCACCGACATGTTGGGTGCCGACGGCTATTTGTTCGGCACCACAGCCAATTTCGGCTACATGAGCGGCGCCCTGAAACATTTTTTCGATACGGTGTACTATCCGAGCCTCGACCACGTGGCCGGGCGCCCGTACGGGGTGTGGGTGCACGGCAACAATGACACCGTCGGTGCGGCAGGCGCGGTCGACAAGATCGTTGCGGGGCTGGCGTTGGTCAAAGCGGCTGGTGTACTTGAAGTTACGGGTGTGGTCGACGGCGGTGTCCGAGAGCGGGCCTACGAGCTGGGCGGCACCCTGGCCGCAACGCTGATGGAGTGATGGAGGGACGGAATGCCAGGAATCGCTGATCTCGCGCTGGGGGCGGCGCCCATCGCCGGCGGTGCTCTGCTGGGCGCGGCCGCAGGCAACCTCAAGCCACCGGACGTGCGCGGTTTGATCGCCAAGGATCTCGACCTGCTGGCCAAGATCCCTCCCGAGCAGACGGAGCGACGAGCACGGTTCCAGGCCAACATCGACCGGCGCATCGACGAGTTGATCGAGGCCGGCGACCGCACGCGCGAAATCCGTGAGGCCGCGATGTCCTACCGCGGCAACTGGCGCGACATCCTGGTGTTCGTCTGTGCGTTGCTGTTCACGTACATCTGGTGGAACGTCAGCCACAGCCGGCCCAACTGGACACTGACCTTCATCGTGATGATCATCGTTTCGGTGGCCGCGGCGATCTACGCGGGCCGCGGTATTGCCCGCGCGATCAACACCTACCTGCACCGAAACGACGACAAACCGCGGGCCTGATCCAACGTCAGCGGCGATGCATGCCCGGTGACGTCGGCGTGCGAAGTCGTGGAACGGTCAGGCGGGAGCCAAAGTAGCCCCGAACACCCGCTCGGTGTTCTCCCAGTGCCGCTGTGCGGCGTCCTCGTCGTATACCGCCGCATGATCGGGCACGGCGAATCCGTGCGCGGCGGGATAGAACTCGATGGTGTGCTCGATTGCCGCGCCCGACAGCGCGACCTCCAACCTCTTGCCGTCGTCCTCGGTGAAGGAGGCGTCGTTCTCGGCCGCGGCCACGTATACCGTCGCCTGGATCTTGTCGGCCAGCAGGTGCGGGCTGTCGGGATCGTCTTCGACGGCCAGCCTGCCGCCGTGGAACGAGAGCGCGGCAGCGACCCGCTCCGGGACGCGGGTCGCCACGATGAGGGAGGCGCGTCCGCCCATGCAGTAGCCGGTGGTGCCGAACTTATCGCCGGAGACGTCGGGCCGGGCGGCGAGGTAGTCGAAGAACGCCTCGGCGTCGGCGGCGATGATCTCCGGAGTGAGCGTGCCCATCAGCTCGAAGAGCTTTTTGCGCTGCTCCTGATCGGTGAACACGGTGTTGAGGTCGATGGGTCCCCATCCCGGGGTGCGGTAGTAGACGTCGGGCACCAGCACGACGTAGCCGAATCCAGCCAGCTTGGCCGCCATCTCTTCCATGGTGGGGCGCAGGCCGCCGGCATCGGGGAACAGCACGACTCCGGGCCAGGGGCCGTCTCCCTCGGGCTTGGCGACGGTGACGGGGCAGGTGCCATCGGGTGTGGTGATGGTGTCTGTGGTGGTCGGCATGGCTTCCGTTCTACTCCCCGCGACGGCACGTAAGCTGAGTGCGTGCCGATTCAGACGCCGTACGAGGACCTGTTACGGAAGGTGACCGAACAGGGGGTGGCGAAATCCGATCGCACCGGCACCGGCACCCGCAGCCTGTTCGGGCACCAGATGCGCTACGACCTGGCGGCCGGGTTTCCGTTGATCACCACCAAGAAGGTGCACACCAAATCGGTGATCTTTGAGCTGCTGTGGTTCCTGCGCGGTGATTCCAACGTGCGCTGGTTGCAGGATCACGGTGTCACAATCTGGGATGAATGGGCCAGTGAGACAGGCGATCTCGGCCCCGTCTACGGAGTGCAGTGGCGGTCGTGGCCGACGCCGTCCGGTGAGCACATCGACCAGATCTCCGGCGCTCTTGAGCTGCTCAAGCGTGATCCCGACTCGCGGCGCAACATCGTCTCGGCGTGGAACGTCGGCGAGATCCCGCAGATGGCGTTGCCGCCGTGCCACGCCTTCTTCCAGTTCTATGTGGCCGATCAGAAACTGTCCTGCCAGCTGTATCAGCGCAGCGCAGACCTCTTTCTGGGGGTGCCGTTCAACATCGCCAGTTACGCCCTGCTGACGCACATGATGGCTGCGCAGGCCGGCCTGGGGGTCGGTGAGTTCATCTGGACCGGCGGTGATTGCCACATCTATGACAACCACGTCGAGCAGGTGGCCCTGCAACTCGGCCGTGAACCTAGACCATATCCAGAACTCGTTCTGGCGCAACGTGACTCGATCTTCGATTACACCTATGAGGACATCGCCATCCTGAACTATGACCCGCACCCGGCAATCAAGGCGCCCGTCGCTGTATGACCGACAAGCACGTGAAGGGTGATCTTCGACGGCTGGCGCTGATCTGGGCGCAGTCGACTTCTGGCGTCATCGGCCGTGGCAATGGCATCCCGTGGCAGCTGCCCGAGGATCAGGCCAGGTTCAAGCAGCTCACACTCGGCCAGACGGTGGTGATGGGGAGGCTGACCTGGGAGTCGTTGCCTGCCAAGGTTCGTCCGTTGCCGGGGCGGCGCAACGTCGTCATCACCCGTGACGCCGGGTACATCGCTGACGGCGCTGAGGTGGTGACCGAATTCGGCGACGTCTTCCGGGGTTGGGTGATCGGTGGCGCACAGATCTATGCCCGGGCCCTGCCGTTCGCAGATCGTTGTGAGGTCACCGAAATCGACATCGACCTGCCACCCGTCGAGGGCGACGCGATGGCTCCGGAGCTCGACGACTCCTGGACCAAGGCCACGGGAGAGTGGCTCACCAGCAGCTCAGGTCTGCGGTACCGGTACTGCAGCTACGCCCGGGCTCGGTAGCCGGCCAGCCTGCGCACCTCGGAATCGGGGTCCGCTGCGGCCAGTTCGTCGATCTGCGTCTCCAGCTCGGTCACCACGGCAGGGTCGAGGCCTCCGGGGCCCATGGGCCCGATGAGATCGCTGAGCACGACGACCGCGTGGCGACGGATCAGCGGCTGGGCATGCGTGAGGCCGGGTCGCACACCCGCGAGATCGGCGAGGTCGAGGGTGCAGAAACCGCGGCCCGGCTGCAGTTCGTCTGCCACGGCCGCCGCGACGGCCGGATCGGCGAGCCCCGCGGCCAGCAGGGTGTAATCCAGCGGAGGGTGCCCGCGGCCGTGATCGCGGAACGAACGGTACGGCGCGGCGACCGCGGCCGACCTGCTACCAACTGGAACATCTTGGCGGGCAAGCACTTCCAATCCGACTCCCAGCCGCCCCAGGGCGGCAGCCACCCAGTCGTGGGCATTACGGCGCAGTGGCAAGGCGGCCCACAGGGCATCCAACACCCCGGGGGTCGTGACGTTCAGATCAGCCAGGAGCTTGGCACCCCGCCACGCGGTGTCGTGACGAGCGAGTGCGGCGATTGCGACGGGTACGGCGGCGTCCCCTGTATCCAGCAGCAGCTCACCGGCGCGTTCCGGTCCCAGATCTGTCGTGGGAGGGCCGGGGGCCAGACCCGCAGCCACCGCCAGCGCTGTGATGCGTTGCGGGACCGCCAGGTCGAGGATCGCCCGCTCGGCATCGGCCGCTGCGACATACTCGGGAAAATGGAGCCGTAGTTCATCCGCGGTCAGCGAGCGAACGAGAAGATCGGCGTCCTCGTCGTCGAGGTAGACCACCGCATCCTCGGGCAGCGTTCCGTCCGCGACGAGAGCGGTACGGGTACCTGCGGCGATAGTCAGCATCGACCGCGCGAACCGATCCCATTCCTGCTCCCACTGCGCGCGGGGCAGACCGGTCACCGCCGTGATCAGCTGCTCGCCCCAGCCCGAATCCGTCTCGCCCCACTCATAGTCCTGGTACTCCCAGTCCGGCGGGCTGAACCGGCAATCGGGATCCGCGACCGATTCCTCGGTGGCCAGCGCCAGGCTGGGTAGATAGATCACCCCGGTGGTCTCGGCATAGAACGCACTGAACGCCACGGCATACGGGGTCTCGGACGTGGCCGCCTGGACCATCGTGCGAACCGCGCTCGAAGCGGCCAGGGTCAATTCGGTCTCGAACGCATCCCACTCGAACGCCACGGCGACCAGTATGGCTCCAATCCGCTCCGCTACTTGTCGGTGCTCTCGCTCCAATCCGCTCCGCTACTTGTCGGTGCCCTAGGTGTTCTTCACGGGTAGGTTGTGAACGCGTAGGCGCTCGATTGGTGTCATTCCGCCGATGCCGGTGTGGGGTCGGTGGTGATTGTAGTGATGCAGCCAGTGCTGGTAGGTTCCGGCGCGTTCGGCCTC
>NZ_MLCL01000074.1 GCF_001942625.1 Mycobacterium syngnathidarum | reverse complement strand
TGTCGATCATCAAGCAATACATCGACGGACAAGCCCGACCACCTTGAACGCCGGGCTACGCCCGCCGACAAACGGGATGGGCTCACCCCGGACTGAAGTCCGAGGCTTGCGCCCAAGAATCCGGTCAGCTGGGCGCGGGCACCATCGCCAACTGGCGCGTCTGCACGATGATCCGGCCCTCGCAGTCGACCACGATGTGATCCTCGTCGAACCAATCCTGGCCGATCTGAACCGAGGTGCACATCACCCGCAGCCAGCCATCGGCCGGCAAGGCCCGCAGATAGGCCGTCAGCTGGACCGTGGGCGCCCAACCGGTGCGTTCCACGGCAAAGGTGACCGGGGCCGACACATCGCCGCACAGCAGCGCGAACAGCACGTCGGGAGCGACGCCCTTCGGACGCACCCAGTACTCGAAAACCGGGGGGCCACCGTCGGTGCGCGGGCCCATCGTGTGCAGCGCAGGCCGGATGTCACAGCCGTGCGCCAGGTGCACGACGTGCTCCATCGGATGCCCAGGGCCGATCGGCTCCAGCCCGGGCGGCGGCTCCGGCGTCATCAACGGGATCACCGGGTTGAACGACAACAGCGGGGGCACATGATGCTCGGGCTCGCCGAGGGTGACCGAGGCGGTCACCGCAGTGCGGTCGCCCTGGCGCAGCTCCACATCCACCAGGCCGATCCGGCGTCCGCGCTTACGCACCGTCGTGACCACCTGCATCGGTCCGGGATCCGGCGCCCACAGGAAGTTGCCGGACACTGCCAGCGGTTGCGCCGACGTGCCCAGCTCGGTGCGCGCCGCATTGGCGCACAACGCCAGCATCGCGCCGCCGTGCACCTTGGGCCCGATCGTCCAGTGCTCGTTGAGCTCACCTTGATAGACGCCGTCACCGGCCGGTGTCAGCGCCATGGCATCGGTGAACAGGGTGGAGCCGGTCATGTGCGGTCCTTCTGCAGGAGTGGTCAGGGCTCAGATTCGGCGCCTCAGCGCAACAGGTGTGTGCGGGCGAACTGCAGCGACTCGGCCAGCAGCGCCTCGCGCTCGGCGGCGGTCTTGGCCGCCGACGTGGTGACCTCCAGCACGACGTGGCCCGAGAAATCGCTCGCGGCCAACATCTGGCACACCTCGGCGGCCGGCTGAGTGCCGCGGCCGGGAACCAGGTGCTCGTCGGTGGACGCACCCTTGCCGTCCGCCAAGTGCAGGTGCACCAGGCCGTCGCCCATGCGCCGGGCCATGTCCAGGGCGTCGGTGCCCGCCGTGGCGGTGTGGCTCAGGTCGAGCGTGTAGTGCGCGTGATTGCCGTCCAGCGGGTCGTAGGACGGTGCGAACGCGGAAATACCCGGGCCGGGCCCGCCGCCGCGCTTACGCATGCGCTCGATGGACGTGCCGCCCGCACCGAAGAACCGGTCGGCCCGAAAAGGGAACATGTTCTCCACCGCCACCAGCACCTCGCTGTCGGCCTCCAGTTGCGCGACCTGATCGCTGAAACCCTCGGCGTAGCGGCGCTGCCAGCGGAACGGCGGATGCACGACGACGGTCTGTGCGCCGAGTTGTTCGGCGGCGCGCACGCTGCGTTCCAGTTTCGGGATCGGGTTGGCGCCCCAGACCCGCTGCGAGATCAGCAGACAGGGCGCGTGCACCGACAGCACCGGCACCCCGTAGTGAGCGGACAAGGCCGCAACAGCCTCGACGGACTGGCTGACCGATTCGGCCCACACCATCAGCTCGACACCGTCGTAACCGAGCCTGGCGGCGTATTCGAACGCGGCCTCGGTCCTCAGCGGATAGACCGAAGCGGTGGACAGGCCGATCTTGATGGCTGGGCGCACAACCCAATTGTGTACTGGAGTATCAACTCGCCTGCAGCAGCGCCAACGGCCCGAAGGTCACCAGCGCCCCGACCGCCACGGCGGTCAGTGTGCTGCCGATGTCCTCGGTCTTGCGCACCACCCGCACGCCTCCGGCCAGGCCGAGGATCACCAGCACGCCGAGCACGAGCGCGACGATGGTGTTCCACTTCCACAGCTGATCGAAGGCGACGAACAGGCCGGCACCGAAAGCCACCGCGATCACGCACTGACCGACGATCCACAGCCCTCGCACCAGCGGCGAGCTGGGCCCGGTTTCCTCGTCGTACTCGTCGTACTCGTCGTGCTCGTCGAAGGCATCGGCCTCGCGGGCCCCCTCGGACAGCTCGTCGTCGAGTTCGTCGACACCGCCGCGGGGACGGCGCCGAGCGTCGTCGACATCCGAGTCACCGCCGAACAGCGTCCCGATCGAACCGTAGGAACGGTCCCCGTACTCGTCGTCGTAGTCGTCGTATGCGGCGTCATCGGTGTCCACCGCGTCGATGTCGTGGACGTCGGCTTCGACCAACGCGTCGGCCGGCTCGTCCTCGTCGAGGTCGTAGAGCGGATCAGGGCTCATGCGCTCGGCGCCGGTGCCCGACGGTTGGTAGTCGCGCGCCGGGCGCTTGTACGGCGCGCGGCGCGGGCGAGGCCGAAACTCGACGGGTTCCGGGTCGGCGTCGCGCGCGGCCAGATGCGCGTCGTAGTCGTCCTCGGCCTCGGTGCGCACCTCTTCGGGCTCGGCCGGCCTGGCGGGCGGCTCGACCCGAGCCGGGCGCGACCCACCGTTGCGGACCCGGGGCTCGTCGCGCCGCGGTTCCGGCGGCGCCTGCGGTTCGTCCAGGATCGGTGCCACGACGGCGGTATCGACCAGTGGGTCAGCGGCGGGAACCGACGCCTCGTGGGGTTCGAACTCGATGTCATCGGTGATGATCGGGATTTCGCCGGTGAGTTCGGCGACGGTCACCGCGTCGCTGTTTCCGCGACGACGCCGACGACGACCGCCGACCGGGGGTGCCCCGATCGTCCCGTTCTTCGCCAGCAACTCCGCTACCGAGATCGGTCGGGTGCCGGATGGGTTGTTCTCTGGTCCTGTCATACCTATGTTGCCTTTGGGGCTAGCTGTCCTTAACGTCCGGCGTCCCGCGCCGACGTCTCTACCAAGGCTGTGCCGTCGGCCTCGCTGTCGAGTTTCCGCAGAATCAACCCTTCCCGCAACGCCCAGGGGCAAATGTCGACGGAATCGATCTCCAGTGCTCGCATACTAGCTTCAGCTACCAAAGCACCGGCCACGATCTGTGGTGCCCGCTCGGCACTCACCCCTTCCAGCTCGGCACGGTCAGCCGCTGTCATCCTAGAGATGAAAGCTATGAGCTGTCTTAATCCAGCCGCGGTGAGGGTTCGCTTCACCCGCGGGCCCGCCCCCGACGGCGCTGCCCCGGTCAGTCGGGCCAGCGACCGAAACGTCTTCGACGTCGCCACCGCCAGGTCCGGATTTCCGGAGCGGCGCATCGTCGCACCGGCATCGGCGAGTTCGTTGGCCAGCCAGTCCCTCAGCATCGCGACCCGGCGCCGCCCAGGTGGGTCCTCGGCCAACCATTCCCTGGTCAGCCGGCCTGCGCCCAGCGGCAGCGACAGCGCCACCTCGGGCTCTTCGTCCACCCCGCTCGACAGCTCCAGCGATCCGCCGCCGATGTCGATGTTGATGATCCGGCCTGCGCTCCAGCCGTACCAGCGGCGCACCGCCAGAAAGGTCAGCCGCGACTCGTCGACACCGCTGAGCACACCGAGGGACACCCCCGTCTCGGCCCGCACTCTTGCCAGCACTTCCTCAGAGTTGGTGGCGTCGCGCACCGCGGAGGTGGCAAACGCCATCAATTCGGCACATCCCGAGCTGGTGGCGATTTTGGCGAACTCGTCAACGGTGGCCACCAAGCTGTCCGCCCCCTTGCGGGTCAGCTTGCCCGAGCCGTCGATCGCCTCGGCCAGCCGCAAGGCCGCCTTCGTGGAGCTCATCGGGGTCGGGTGCCCGCCACGGCGCGCATCCACCACCAGGAGGTGAACCGTGTTACTACCGACATCGAGCACGCCTAACCGCACCGCACCAACCTAACCGCAGCCGACCAGCGCTTCGTGGCCGGACCTCCCGCAACCCGCGGCAGCGGCGGACGCGGGTTGTGGCATGCCCCACCGCGCGTCGTACCGCGGTTGGGAAATGCGTTCCGCCATATGCGAGTACCGTTTGCGCCGTGACAGATGTGCATCCCGGCGAAGTCGAACTCGACTTTGCCCGCGAATGGGTGGAGTTCTATGACCCGGAGGACGCGACACATCTGATCGCGGCCGACATGACGTGGCTGCTGTCCCGCTGGACGTGTGTGTTCGGCACGCCGGCCTGCAAGGGCACCGTCGAGGGCCGCCCCGACGACGGCTGCTGTTCGCATGGCGCGTTCCTTTCTGACGACGACGACCGGGCCCGGCTCGACGACGCCGTCAAGCAACTGACCGATGAGGACTGGCAGTTCCGGGACAAGGGGTTGGGCCGCAAGGGCTACCTGGAAGACGACGAATACGACGGCAAGCCCAACCTGCGGACCCGAAAGCACAAGGGCGCCTGCATCTTCCTGAACCGTCCCGGCTTCCCGGGCGGGATCGGGTGCGCGCTGCACAGCAAGGCCCTCAAGCTCGGCGTCGAACCGCTGACCATGAAGCCCGACGTGTGCTGGCAGTTGCCGATCCGGCGCAGCCAGGAATGGATCACCCGGCCCGACGACACCCAGGTCCTGCGGACCGTCATCACCGAGTACGACCGTCGCGGCTGGGGCGAAGGAGGCGCGGACCTGCATTGGTACTGCACCGGCGACCCGGCCGCCCATGTGGGTGCCCGCCCGGTGTTCGAGTCCTACGCCCCCGAGCTCATCGCGGTGCTCGGCGAGAAGGCTTACGCCGAGTTGGCCGCGATGTGCCGGCGCCGCAGCGCCCTGGGCCTGGTGGCCGTGCACCCGGCGACCCGCGCGGCCGAGTGACCCGGCGGCTCAGCCCTCCAGCTTGTAGCCCAGGCCCCGCACGGTGACCAGGTGCACCGGGTTGGCCGGGTCGGACTCGATCTTCGACCGCAACCGCTTGACATGCACGTCAAGGGTTTTGGTGTCGCCCACATAGTCGGCGCCCCACACCCGGTCGATCAGCTGACCACGGGTGAGTACCCGGCCACTGTTGCGCATCAGGTACTCCAGCAGGTCGAACTCCTTGAGCGGCAACGTGATCTGCTCCCCGTTGACGCTGACGACATGCCGTTCGACGTCCATCCGCACCGGGCCGGCCTCGAGCACGCCGTCGCCGATACCAGGGTCGTCGGTGTCGGCGCCGCGCCGCAGCACCGCCCGGATCCGCGCGATCAGCTCGCGGGCTGAATACGGCTTGGTGACATAGTCATCGGCGCCCAACTCGAGGCCGACGACCTTGTCGATCTCGCTGTCGCGCGCGGTCACCATGATCACGGGCACGCTGGACCGCGCACGCAGTTGCTTACAGACGTCGGTACCGCTCATCCCCGGCAGCATCAGGTCCAGCAGGACGATATCGGCGCCGGAGCGCTCGAACTCGGCCAGTGCGGAGGGACCATCGGCCACCACGGTGGCCTCGAAGCCTTCCTTGCGGAGCAGGAATGCCAGGGGATCGGCCAGCGACTCCTCGTCCTCAACGATCAACACGCTGGTCATCGGTCTCGCTAATCCTCTCGGTCGTCTGAGCCACTCTTGGGCTCATCGGTTTCGGGAAAGGCCGGGATCGACAACGTGAACGTCGACCCGGTGCCCGGCTGACTCCACAGCCGGATGGTTCCGTTGTGGTTGGCGGCCACGTGTTTGACGATCGCCAGGCCCAGCCCGGTGCCGCCGGTGGCGCGCGACCGGGCCTTGTCGACCCGGAAGAACCGCTCGAAGACCCGCTCCTGATCGGCCTTGGCGATTCCGATACCGCGGTCGGTGACCGCGATCTCGACACTGCCGCCCCGCCGGCGCCGACTGACGGATATTCCGGATCCGTTGGGCGAGTATGCAATTGCGTTGGACACCAGGTTGGCGACGGCGGTGACGAGCAGGGTCTGATCACCCAGAACCCGGTAGCCGGTCGGTGCGTCGGTGGTGATGGAGATGTCGGCTTTGTCGGCGGCCACCTTGTGCCGTGACAGCGCCTCGGACACCACGGTGTCGACGTCGACGGCGCCCAGGTCCGGCAGGCGCTCGGCGCCCTGCAGCCGGGACAGTTCGATCAGCTCTCCGACCATGTCGGCCAGCCGCAGCGATTCGGCGACCATCTTGTCGGAGAACCGGCGCACCATGTCCGAATCGTCGGCGGAGGCCTGCAGCGCCTCGGCCAGCACCCGCATGGCACCCACCGGGGTCTTGAGCTCGTGGCTGACGTTGGCCACGAAGTCCCGCCGGGTCGCTTCCATCCTGGCGTGCTCGGACTGATCGTCGGCGTAGACGACGGCGAACCGGCGGTCCTCGTCGGACAGCAACCGCACCCAGCCGCGCACCGAGATGCCCGAGCGTCCAGGGTGCGGAAGCTTGCGCGGCGACAGGTCGACGTCGATGGGCTGGCCGGTGGCGAACACCTGCTCAGCGGCCCGCCAGGCCCGGTCGTCGAGAAGCCGGTCGCGCACGACGCCCAGCTCGGTGGCCCGGTCATTGGCGTAGACGACGTCGTTGAACGTGTCGACCACGACGATGCCGTTGGGGGATGCGGAGACGATGTGCTGCAGCATCTGCGACACCGTCATACCCGCCTCATCGGCTTCGCGACGCTGCCGCCTGGCCATGAGGCGGGGTACGACTGCGGCGGCCACACCCGCGCCGACGATCAGCGCGAGCAACGACACGACCGCCGTCAGCAGTAACGCCGACACCAAGCTCACGCGAAAATCGTACGCACCCGGTGAACGTCATCCCAGCAGCGTGCGGCCAAAACGGGACAAGTCACACCGACAAATACAGGAGTTCGGCTGTCGTTAACCCCCGGTAACCTGCCGTTTGCCGGCAGGCCCGAGTGCCCAGCGAACTATTTCTTGGCGCCCTGCGCGGCGACCGCGGCAGCCCCGGCAGCGGCTGCCTCCGGGTCGAGGTACTCACCGCCGGCGACCAGGGGCTTGAGGTTGTCGTCGAGTTCGTAGCGCAGCGGGATACCGGTCGGGATGTTCAGGCCGACGACCTGTTCGTCCGACATTCCGTCGAGGTATTTGACCAGCGCGCGCAGCGAGTTGCCGTGGGCGGCGATCAGCACGGTCTTGCCGGCCCGCAGGTCGGGCACGATCGTGTTCTCGTAGTACGGCACGAAGCGCGTCACCACGTCCTTGAGGCATTCGGTCAGCGGGCCGCCGCCGATGTCGGCGTAGCGCGGGTCGGCGTCCTGGCTGAACTCACTGCCTTTCTCGATGGGCGGCGGCGGGGTGTCATAGCTACGCCGCCATGCCATGAACTGCTCTTCGCCGTACTTCTCCTTGGTGGCGGCCTTGTCCAGGCCCTGCAGCGCGCCGTAGTGCCGCTCGTTGAGCCGCCAGTCGCGATGCACGGGGATCCAGTGCCGGTCGGCGGCGTCCAGGGCGAGGTTGGCGGTGGTGATCGCGCGGCGCAGCAGCGAGGTGTACACCACGTCGGGCAGCACGTCCTGCTCGACCAGCAGCTTGCCGCCACGCACCGCCTCGGTGCGGCCCTTCTCGGTGAGGTCGACGTCAACCCATCCGGTGAACAGGTTCTTCTGGTTCCAGTCGCTCTCACCGTGGCGGAGCAGGATCAGCGTCGGCATGGGTGAGTTTTCCTCCTCGCGTGCGGGTCGTGTGATCTTCTCACGGACGCTCAGTCGTCGATGAGGTGCTCAAAAGCTTCGAGGTTCTTCAGCGACTCACCGCGCGAGACCCGCCACTCCCACTCCTTCTGGATGGAGGATCGGAACCCCAACTCCAGCAGGGTGTTGAAGTCGGAGTCGACGGCTTCGAGCACCTGGCCCAGCACCCGGTCGATCTCCTCGGCGGTGACCGAGTGCAGGGCCATCCGGCCGACGAGGTAGATGTCGCCGACGTTGTCGAGGGTGTAGGCAACCCCGTAGAGCCTGCGGTTGCGCTTGAGCAGGAACCGGTAGACGCCTTCGAAGTTCTCGTCGGGCTTGCGGCACACGAAGGCCTCGACCCGCACCGAGTGCTCGCCGATGCTCAGGATGGTGTTGGTCTTGAGCTTGCGCTCCCCCGGCAGCTCGACCACGATGCCGGGCAGTCCGCCGTGGGCGCCCTTGTGGTGCTGGTAGACCAGCTCGTGCTCGTCGAGGGTGTCGGTGATGGTCTTTGCCACGTCGCTCATGTCCGCACCCCCCGACGCAGGGCGAACCGCCGCCCGGGCCTGCGGCCCGACGGCCTGCGGTGGCGGGACCGGTAGTCGCTCATCGCGTGGCCGTAGCTGGTGAGCAGGGCGTCGACGGTGTGGCCCCAGGAGAACTGCGCGGCGTGAGCGGCGGCGGCCACGCTCAGCGGGCCGGGATCACGCTGCAGCACGTCGTCGATCGCGGCCGCCCAGTCGTCGACGTCATGGCCGTTCACCAGGGCACCGCTGACCCCGTCGGCAACCGCGACCGGCAGCCCGCCGACGGCTGCCGCCACCACCGGCGTGCCGCAAGCCTGGGCTTCGATGGCGACCAGACCGAAGGATTCGGAGTAGCTGGGCACCGCGACCAGATCGGCGGCGCGGTACACGTTGACCAGTTGTTCGCGAGATTGTGGAGGCAGGAACGTCACGCGATCGGTGATACCCAGTTCGTCGGCCAGCCGAATCAGGGTGTCGGGTTCGGCCAGGCCACTGCCGGACGGCCCGCCGGCGACCAGCACCCGGACCCCGGGCAGTTTGGCCGCGGCACGCAACAACACGTCGGGCGCCTTGAGCGGCTGGATCCGGCCCACGAACGCGACCACCTGCTCGTCGGGCGCGAGGCCAAGGACGGCCCGCGCCGCATCGCGATCCCCCGGGGTGAAGGCGTCCAGATCGACCCCCGGATGCACCACGTCGATCCGCGTCGGATCGGCATGGTGCAGTGAAACCAGTTGTTGCGCTTCATGTTCGGTGTTGACGATGAGACGGTCGGCCTCGTCGACCACCTGCTGCTCCCCCACCGCGCGCAGCGGTGGCTCGGGCGAGTCACCCGCGGCCAGGGAGGCGTTCTTCACCGCGGCCAGGGTGTGCGCGGTGTGCACCAGCGGCACCGCCCAGCGGTCGGAGGCCAGCCAGCCGACCTGACCCGACAGCCAGTAGTGCGAGTGCACGACGTCGTAGTAGCCGGGCTCGTGGGTCGCCTCCGCGCGCAACACCCCCGCGGTGAAGGCGCACAGCTGGGTGGGCAGGTCGTATTTGTCCAGGCCCTCGAACGGCCCGGCCACCACGTTGCGCACCAGCACCCCGGGCGCCACCGGCACCACCGGGGCGTCCGACGACGAGGTGGCCCTGGTGAAAACCTCCACCTCGACACCGCGACGGGCCAGCTGCAGCGCCGTCTGCAGTACATAGACATTCATCCCGCCCGCATCGCCGGTACCCGGCTGCGCCAGCGGCGAAGTGTGTACGGATAACACCGCAACGCGGTGCGGGATCTCGAGGTCCGTGGCTAGACGCACACAGACATGTCTACACCGCGGCGGATCGACGGGCTTGAGCGCGCCGCATGGCACCGATCGGATCGGCGTACAGGCCGCCCAGCGAAACGATGCCGGCGCTGGCCTCCTGGACCCGGTTGCCGAAGGCCGTCAGCCGGATATCGCGGTGTCCCAGCACCGACCGTCGGGTGACGGCGTCCTCCACGACCGGCAGGCCCTCGGGGTATTCGGTGAACGCCTGCCCGCCGAGCACCAGATCATCGGGGTTGAGCAGGTCACGAAGCAGCGCGACGGCCTCACCGAGCACCCGGGCCCGGTCCGCCAGCAGCTCGACCGCCTGGCCGTTGCCCTGCCGGGCCGCACGCAGCACCGCCGCCAGTGTTGACGACGGCCCCTCGGCCGGGATGATCCGCAGCTTGCGGGCCGCGTTGAGCACCGCTTCGTCACTCACGGTGGATTCCAATTGCCCTGAGCCACCGAGCAGTTCGGACCGAGCGGGCAGGCCGGCGATGGTGCCGGGCCCGCTGGCCGGGGAGTGCACACGGCCGTCGATGGACAGTGCGTAGCCGACGGTCTCACGGGCATACACATAGAGGCTGGTCCGGGCCGGGGCACCGGCGGCCTCCGGTGCCCGACGCTGTCCGCCCAGTAGCAGTTCGGCGCCGGCCATCGCGTCGACGTGCGAGGCCACCGACACCGGCAGTCCGAGGGCTTCGGCGAGCACCGGGCCCACCGGGGCGTCGGCCCAGCCGAGCCGCGGGTGATCGAGATACCCGGTGGCGCTGTCGACGACGCCACCGGCGGCGACCCCGACCCACAACGGGCGGCGGCGGTGCCAGCGGCTCAGGTAGCGGCGGGCACTGGAGGCCAGCGCGGCCAGCGCCGCGCCCTGCGGTCCCGACGGGGTCGGCGTCTCGACCACGTCGAGGGTGCGACCGAACAGGTCGGCAGCCACGATGCTGGTGGCGCGCGCACCGATGTGGATTCCGAGCGTGAGATAGGGCTCATGGTTGACCTCGACGGGCACGCGGGGCCGTCCGATGGCCCCCGACACCGCCAGATCGGCCCGCTCCCGCAGGACGCCGGCGTCGAGTAGCGCGGTGACCTGACGGTTGACGGTCGCGATGCTCAGCTGCGTGAGCTGGGCGATGACGTCACGGGCGACGGGGCCGCGGCTGCGGACCGCACCGAACACCGATGCCGCGGCGGCGTCGGGCACCTTGAGCGAGGGCGCGACGATGTGCAGGAGCCGCGACTGCGGATAGCGCGAGGCTGCGGGCGGCGTGCGGGACAGGTTGCCGGATGAGGCGGCACGGGTGGAGGCGCGGCGAGCATCGGCGATGACGGTGGTCACGGGAATGGTCCTTACTGATTGTCGGCTGGTGGGCAGAGGCCGCACCTGACGACTCAGCAGGACGGGAGAACGGTGTCCGGGGTCGCCTCAGACGCGGCGGGGTGCGCAACAACAACACGCACGCCGCGCGAGGCGGGACTGGAGGTTTCCGGACACATCAAGAACCTAGCACGCCATCTAGTGTTGGACAGGTGACGACATCTCAGGCAGACACAAAGGTGGCAGTGGTGACCGGCGCCAGCGCCGGAATCGGCGCTGCTACCGCGAAATCCCTTGCCGCCTTGGGCTTTCAGGTTATCTGCGTGGCCCGCCGGGCGGACCGGATCCAGGCCCTGGCCGATGAGATCGGCGGCACGGCGATCGTGGCCGATGTCACCGATCAGGCTGCCGTCGACGCCATGGCGGCCCAGTTGGACCGCGTGGACGTGCTGGTGAACAACGCCGGCGGGGCCCGCGGACTGGAGCCGGTCGCCGACGCCGACATCGACCACTGGCGCTGGATGTGGGAGTCCAACGTGCTGGGCACCCTGCGCGTCACCCGCGCGCTGCTGCCCAAGCTCATCGACTCCGGCGACGGGCTGATCATCACCGTCACCTCGATCGCCGCCGTCGAGATCTACGACAACGGGGCGGGCTACACCTCGGCCAAACACGCCCAGGGCGTCCTGCACCGCACCCTGCGCAGCGAGTTGCTCGGAAAACCCGTGCGGCTCACCGAGGTTGCGCCCGGGATGGTGCAGACCGACTTCTCGCTGAACCGCTTCGACGGAGACGAGCAGCGAGCCGAGAAAGTCTACGAGGGGGTCACGCCGCTGGTGGCCGAGGACATCGCCGAGGTGATCGGTTTCGTCGCCTCCCGCCCGTCTCACGTCGACCTCGACCTGATCGTGATCAGGCCTCGTGACCAGGTCAGCGGGGCCACCGGTTCACGCTTCAACCGTCAGGTGTGATGCGCCGAGGTATCCCCGTCATCCGCAGCTCGCCGATTTCGACGTCACGGCTGCGCTTCTTCAATCGTCACGACCCTTGTGTCGAAAACGGCGACCGATGGGCCGCACGACGTCGCTTTCGGCGCAGGAATCAGCCACCCGGCTCGGGACGTGGCGGTGTGGTGGTCGTCGGCGTGCCCGAAAGGGTGGGCGCATCCGTCGGCGTCGCCGGTGCGCTGGCCGGCAGGTTCGACGGGGAATCCTCCGAGGACAGCGCCGACATGGACTTCCACTCGTTCCAGTCCACCGCCCAGTCCCAGATGTCGCCATCGGCGTAGGACAGCTGGATCCGGGTACCGGTCACCTCGACCGGGTCGCCGTACATCGCGCTGTTGAAGTACTGCTGCGAATTCTCCAGGTTCAGGTTGATGCAGCCATTGGTCACGTTCGTATTGCCTTGTGAGCCAATGCTGTTGGGGTTGCAGTGGATGAACTCGCCGTTGTTGGAGATCCGCACCGCGAACCGTTCGTGCACATTGCTGTAGCCGGCGGCGGGGTTGGTCATCCAGAAGTCCTCGTACTTCTCGGTGACCACGTGGACGCCGCTGCGCGTGACGTTGCGGTCCAGATCGCCCTCGCCGTAGCTGCACGGGAAGTCCATGATCACCGCACCGGATCCGTCGAGCACCTGGATCCGGTGGCTGGATGCCTCGGCCTTGACCACCTGGCGCCGGCCGATCTCGATGTCGAGCGTGGAGTCGGCCGCTCCGTAGGCGCCATCGCCGAAGCTGACGCCGTACAGCGGCGCCTTGACGCTGATCTTCGTCCCGGCCGGGAAGTACTCCCGGGAGCGCCAGTGCACGCGCGATCCGCCGGCTTCATCGGGCAACCAGGCCCAGCTGCCCTCGACCGGAGGCGTGGTGGTGACCTGCAGGGCCTTCTCGATGGTCGCGCGGTACTGGTCGTCGATCGCGGCGTCGAACTGCAGGATGATCGGCGCGGCGACGCCGACCACCTGGCCGTCGGCGAGCTGGAACTGACCGTTGACCTGCTTCTGTGGGGCGACGGTGGTGAACTTGCCCTGCACCGGTTCGGCCTTGCCGTCCTTGCCCACCACCGAGCCCGCCCACGTGTAGGTGGATTCGTAGCCGAGGGGTTCGGTGACAGTGAACGCGGTGCGGTCGCTGTTGAATTTGCCCGCGACCACCTTGCCGCTGGCGTTGGTCAGGCTGACGCGCTGGAACGAGCCGTTCTCGACCTTGACCCCGACGGGCGCCGTCGGCAGCACATCCTCGGCGTCGGCGGCGGGCTCGTAACTGACCGTCGGAGCTGCGGGTTCCTCGGCCGCAGGCGCGGAGATGGGTGATTCACCCGAGCAGGCAGCCAACAAGCCGGCTCCCACTCCGACGGTCAACACCGTCAGGGCACGACGCCGACTGAACAACGGCGCATCGGCCTCTATATCACCGGCAGGGCTCACGTGGATCTAGGGTACTGATAGATCGCACCCAATCAGAATCGGCTCGGGCTGCAAAGCGATGCCGAAGCGGTCCAAAACACCCGCCTGCACCGCCCTGGCCAGGGCAATCACGTCGGCACTGTTCGCCTCGCCACGATTGGTCAATGCCAGCGCATGCTTGGTGGAAAGCCGCGCGGGGGCGCCGTCTCCGGGGTACCCCTTGCCGAATCCGGCGTGCTCGACGAGCCAGCCGGCGGCCAGCTTCACCCCGTCAGGGGCGGGGTAGTGCGGCACCGGCGCGGCCTGGCGCCCCGCGGCCGCCCGGAACGTGGCCTGCACCCGCTCGAACTCGGCCTGCGACACCACCGGGTTGGTGAAGAACGATCCGACGCTCCAGGTGTCGTGGTCGTGCTCGTCGAGCACCATGCCTTTGCCCGCACGCAGCTGCAGCACGGCCTGGCGAACCCGCAGCGGGTCGGCACGCTCCCCCGGTTCGACCCCCAGCGCGTTGGCCAGTTCGCGGTAGCGCAATGGTGCGCTGCGGCCGGTGTCGTCCAGCGTGAACTCCACTTCGAGCACGATCACGGCATCGGAGTGTTTGAGGATGCTGGTGCGGTAGCCGAACCTGAGTTCTTCCGGTGCGGCCCAGCGGACTTCACCGGTGCGGCGGTCGAGCAGCCGCACCCGGCTGATGGTGTCGGCGACCTCGGCCCCGTAGGCCCCCACGTTCTGCACCGGGGTGGCCCCGGCCGATCCCGGTATCCCCGAAAGACATTCGAGCCCGCCCAGCCCGTGCTGCAGGGAGGCGACCACGACGTCGTCGAACACCGCACCGGCCTCGGCACGCAGCAGCTTTCCCTCGACCGTGACGGCGGTGTTGGCCACGCGCACCACGGTGAGGTCGGGCATCGTGTCGGCCAGGTCGTCGGCCAGCACCACATTCGACCCACCGGCGAGCACCAGGATCGGCTCGGCCACGGCACCCAGCACGTCGATGAGCTGGTCGGTGCTGGTGCAGGTGAGCACCCGCGGCGCCACCGGACCGACCCGCAGCGTGGTCAGCGGCGCCAGCGCAACCGCCTCGGCAACTGCGACACCGGCAACATACGAACTGACCACGGCCCGTAACGGTAGCCTGACCAGCTATGCCGCGATCATTCGACATGGCCAGCGACTACGAGGGCAGCGTCGAACAGATCCATCGCGCATTCGCCGACGAACGGTATTGGCGGGCCCGGCTTGCCGATTCCGGGGCCGACGAAACCACGCTGGACGCCCTGAACGTGACCGCCGACGGCGGTATCGACGCGGTCACCACCCAGATCCTGCGCGCAGACCGGCTGCCCGGGCTGGTGTCGCAGTTTCACCGCGGCGATCTGAGAATCCGGCGCCAGGAGCACTGGCAGCCGATCCGGAACGGCACTGCCCATGGCACGGTCGAGGGCTCCATCTCCGGGGCGCCGGTGGCGCTGTCGGGGTCGGCGACACTGGCCGCCACCGAGGGCGGGTGCCGCTTGTCGGTGCACGTCACGGTCGAGGTGCGGGTGCCACTGGTCGGCGGCAAGATCGAGGGCTTCATCGGCACACAGCTGGTCGATCTGCTCAAGGCCGAGCAGCGATTCACTTCGGTGTGGATCACCGATCGGCAATGAGCCGGCGGTACCGTCGGTAGCCATGAGCCGAAGCCGGCAGTCGACGATGGCGTTCGACGTACCCTCCGAAACGATCTACGCCGCGTACGCGAACAGCGAGTACTGGCAGGCCCTGATGGACCGATACGACGACCTGACCCCTGGGAAATCCGACATCACGGAATTCCGTTCCGACGAGCGCGGAATCGAGGTCGAGTTCCGGCAGGTCCTGCCACGCGCGGAGCTGCCCCCGATCTTGCGGCCGGTGATCCCGCTCGACATGGCCATCACCCGCAGGCAATATTTCGGCCCCTTCGACCCGCGTGGCGCGAAAGGCCATTACACGGCGTCGGTGTCCCATGTCCCGGGGCGGCTCGACGGGCGCTACGTGCTGGCCGGGGGCGCCGAGGGCAGCCGGCTGAAAGTCGACAGCAAGTGCAAGGTGCCGATGCCCCTGATCGGCGGCAAGCTTGAAGACATGGTTCTGCAGTCCGTCAGCGACGTGTTCACCATCGAGGGGGCGTTCACCGCTGAGTGGATCTCCGAGCACGTCTAGACCCGTCGGCGCGGTCACCCGTGGCACCACCGGGTACAACCGGCTGCGCCGCAGCGACCGCTGGCTGGTGCACTCGCCGCGGGTGCGCACCGCCCTGCGGGCCGCGGCCGATCCGCTGGTGGTCGATCTCGGCTACGGCGCGCTGCCGGTGACCACCTTGGAATTGGCGGCGCGGCTGCGCGTGATCCGCGCCGACATCCGGGTGGTGGGCCTCGAAATCCACCCCGAGCGGGTGGCCACCGCACGCGCGGTGGCCGACGGCACCGAGGTGCGGTTCGAGCTCGGTGGGTTCGAGTTGGCCGGGCTACGGCCGGTGCTGGTGCGGGCGTTCAACGTGTTGCGTCAGTACCCGGTGGAGGCGGTGCCGGACGCCTGGGCCACGATGACGCGCCGGCTCGCGCCCGGCGGGTTGATCGTCGACGGCACCTGCGACGAGCTGGGCCGGCGCTGCTGCTGGGTGTTGCTGGACGAAAGCGGGCCGGTGAGCCTCACCCTGGCCTGTGACCCGTTCAGCATCGAACGCCCCTCGGACCTGGCCGAGCGGCTGCCCAAGGTGCTGATCCATCGCAACGTCGAAGGCCAGCCGATCCACGCCCTGCTCAGCGCCGCTGACCGGGCCTGGGCCAGCGCGGCCGGGCACGGCGTGTTCGGGCCCCGGGTGCGCTGGCGGGCCATGGTGGAACTGCTGCGCGCCGAAGGTTGTCCGGTCGCCGCACCGCGCCGCCGGCTACGCGACGGGGTGTTGACGGTGCCGTGGGCTGCCGTGGCGCCAGCCACAAATTAGGCCGCGCGGGGCCGCTACGCTGTCTTCATGCGAATTGCCCTGGCGCAGATCGCCACCGGCACGGACCCGTCGTCGAATCTGAAGTTGGTCGACGAGTTCACCCGCCGCGCCGCCGACGCCGGCGCTCGGTTGGTGCTGTTTCCCGAGGCCACGATGTGCCGGTTCGGCGTTCCCCTGGGGCCGGTCGCCGAGGATCTGGACGGGCCGTGGGCGACGGCGGTGCGGGAGATCGCCGCCCGCGCCGGGATCGTGGTGGTGGCCGGGATGTTCGTGCCCAGCGCGGACGGACGGGTCACCAACACTCTGATCGCGACGGGACCCGGGGTCGACGCGCACTACCACAAGATCCATCTCTACGACGCGTTCGGGTTCACCGAATCACGCACTGTGGCACCAGGTTTCGAGCCGGTGACGATCACCGTCGAGGGAGCCACGGTGGGCCTGACCACCTGCTACGACGTCCGGTTCCCGGAGCTCTACGTGGAGCTGGCCCGGCGCGGGGCCCGGCTGGTCACCGTGCATGCCTCGTGGGGATCGGGGCCCGGCAAACTCGACCAGTGGACCCTGCTGGCCCGGGCGCGTGCTCTGGACACCACAGGCTTCGTCGCCGCGGTGGATCAGGCCTACCCGGGTGAGGAGATCGCCAAGGCCGGCCCGACGGGCGTCGGCGGCAGCCTGGTGGCCTCCCCCACCGGCGAGGTTCTCGTTTCGGCCGGTGCCGACGAGCAGTTGCTGGTCTTCGACATCGACCTCGATGCCGCCGACCAGGTCCGCGACACCATCGCGGTGCTGCAGAACCGCTCACAGTTCGCTCAGTCGGGTAAGGCACAATCGCTGGGGTGACCGATCCCTGGGCTCGCCCAACCGACCAGTCCCCGCCAGCACCTTCAGCGGAGCTGCCTCCGCCGCCTCCGGCCCCTGACCAGCCGGTTCAGCCGGGGCACGTCGGTACGGTGGAGCAACCCGCGCCGCCGCCGCAGGACTCCTCGCCCCTGGCGAAGGTCAAGAAGCTGCTGTCGGACCCGCTGTCGGTGGTGCTCGTCGTGGTGATCGTGGTGGCCCTGGTGGCCGCCGGCGTGCTGGGCGGTGAGCTGTATGCCCGCAACCGCGCAGACCAGATCGTCGCGTCCACGGTGGAGTGCGTCGTCGGCGACGGCGCCAAGGCCTCGTTCGATCCGCTGCCCCCGTTTTTGCTGCAGCACATGAGCGGGCACTACACCAACATCAACGTCGAAACCGCGGGCAACCAGATCCGCGAGGCCAAGGGCATGAAGGTCAAGCTCGGCATCAAAGACGTCCGGATCAAGGAGACTGCCGATTCCAGCGGCACCGTGGGCTCGCTCGTCGCCGACATCGACTGGAGCACCGACGGCATCCGCCAGACCGTGGCCGACATGGTGCAGCTGCCGTTCATCGGCTCGGCCATCTCGGATGTGAAGACCAACCCGTCCAACGGGACGATCGAGCTCAAGGGCCTGCTCGGCACCATCACGGCCAAGCCCGCGGTGGTCAACAAGGGCATCGCGCTGCAGATCATCGACCTGAGCGCGATCGGGCTGTCCTGGCCGCGGGAGACCCTGCAGCCGATCCTGGACAAGTTCACCGCCCAGATCACCGAGGACTATCCGATGGGGATCCACGCCGACAGCGTGCAGGTGACCGAAAACGGCGTCGTGGCGAAGTTCTCGACCACGAATGCGTCGATGCCCAAGCCCGCCGACGACCCCTGTTTCGGCAAGATCTAGTTTTTCGCTCTGAGCGCTAGGCGAGGCCGTCGAGCACTGCCCGGGTGCCCGACAGACCCAGCCGGGTGGCCCCGGCGTCGAGCATGGCCGTGGCCGCCTCGGCGGTGCGGATACCACCGCTGGCCTTCACCCCGACACCGTCGCCGACCGCCCGCGCCATCAGTTCCACGGCGCGGGCGCTGGCACCACCGCTGGGGTGAAAGCCGGTGGACGTTTTGACGAAATCCGCTCCGGCGTCGACGGCGGCCCGGCACACGTCCTGCAACAGCGCCTCACCGGCGAGCTCCAACAGCGCCGCGGACTCGACGATGACTTTGAGGGTGGCGCTGGGAGCAGCGGCGCGCACGGCGGCCACCTCGGCTGCCGTGGCATCCAGATCGCCGCTCAACGCGAGCCCGACGTCGATCACCATGTCGATCTCGGCGGCGCCGTCGGCCACGGCCAGCTGCGACTCGCGGGCCTTGATCTCGGCCAGGTGTTTGCCTGACGGGAAACCCGACACCGCAGCCACCGCGAGGCCCTGCGGGGCGGTCGCCGCGGCGGTGGACACCAGCGGCGGTGACACGCATACCGAGAACACACCGAGGTCGACGGCCTCGGACACCAGTCGTTCTACGTCGGTGACGGTGGCCTCGGGCTTGAGCAGGGTGTGGTCGACCAGTGCCGCCACGTAGGCACGCGTATAGCCGCCCATCAGAACGGCTCCTCGCTGCCGCCGGGATTGCACCCGCTGGCCAGCATCGCCTCGGGGGCGACCTCGGGCCGCCACGGCTCCAGGTTCCAGCTGGTCTTGCCGGGCTCGGCGAGTTCGGCGAATGTCCAGTGACACAGGAACTGCTCACGCATCCCGGGCAGGTCGGCGTCCGGGGACAGGGCCAAGACCTCGACCCAGGCCTGATCCGCCTGGGCGGTGCTGCCGGGTTGGTGGGTGAGGGCGCGGGCAGTGTCGGTGGGGTAGACGCGCAGGCTCGACAGGTCGCCCCACTTGGCCCACGCGACATGGTCGACGTACAGGTGGTCGCCGGAGGCCTGGGCGGGGTCCGCGGCGGCGGCGGGGGCCGGGATCAGGGCCGCGCCCAGCGCAAGGCACGCCGCGCCGAACGCGGCCGGTCGTGAACGCATCGGATCAGTGCGACTTTCCCTGAATTTCGAGCAGTTTGGGCCGCACATCGACCAGGTAGACACCGGCGGCGCAGGCCGCGATGACGGGGATGAGCACACCCCCCACCAGCAGCGTCAGCACCGCGCTCACGCCGAGAATGCCCAGCCAGACGGGCTTGGTGAGCTTGCCGGTGGCCGTATAGGCGTCCGGGCGTTGCCGGGCCGCATGCACGAAGGAATACGCGGCCACGAGAACGACCAGGTAGCCGAGTATCGAAATGATGACGCCCGCAAGGTTGGCAAGTTGCACCTCACCAGCCTATGCGGGCGTCATCGTCAGCGTCGACCGGCGGGGCTGCGGCCCCGCCGGACAACACCGGAATTACTTCTGGGTGACCTTCTTGGCCGGAGCGGCCGTGGTCTTCTTGGCCGGGGCGGCCTTCTTGGCGGCGGTGGCCGGCGCGGCCTTCTTGGCCGGAGCCTTCTTGGCGGGGGCGGCGGCCGGCTCGGCCTTGGTCACGGCCTGCTCGGTCTTTTTAGGCAGCTCGACGCCCACCAGCTTGGCGGCGCGCTCGCCGACGGCGCGGGTCTGCGAGGCCACCGTGCCCAGCGCGTCCTGGGTCAGCTCGGTCACCTGGTCGGTGTAGCCCTCGACCCGGCTGGCGGCTTCCTCGAGAGCCGGCTGGTTGCGCAGGCGCTCCAGCGCCGCCTCGCCACGCTCGACGAGCTTGTTGTAGGTCGCGGTGGCCTGATCGGCGTAGCCCTCGGCGGCCTTGCGCAGCTCGTCGGAGGTGAACCGGTCGCGCAGCTCGTCGAACTGGGCCGGCAGGTCTTCCTGCAGCCTGGTCAGGCGGGCTCGGCCTTCCTCGACGCGAGCCTCGGCGTCGGTGCGGGCGTCCTCGGCACGCTCACGCAGGCTGGCGACGATCTCGTTGACCGTGGCCAGGGCCAGGTCGGCTGCGCCGACGGCGGCCAGCAGCGGGGCCTTGAGGTCTTCGATGGTGGGCTGAGTCTTCTCGGTCATGCGAATTCCTTTCTCAGGATGGACTTTCGTGCGAGTGGTGATCAGGCAGTTGGTGAGATGTCAATCAGTTGTCGGCTCCTCACCTGCAGCAGCTGCATCAGCTTCGTTCTGCTGACGGAACGACGTGTAGATGTCGAGCAGCACCTGCTTCTGCCGTTCGGTGATTCCCACGTCGTTGACGATGGCGTCGCGGACCTCGCTGGGCTCGCTGGGTTCCAAGATCCCGGCGCGCACATAGAGGACTTCCGCAGACACCCGCAGTGCCTTCGCGATCTGGTTGAGCACGTCGGCTGAGGGTTTCCGCAATCCCCGTTCGATCTGGCTCAGGTAGGGATTGCTGACGCCGGCCTTCTCGGCCAACTGCCGTACCGATACCTGTGCCGCCTCACGCTGGGACCGGATGAAGCTCCCGATGTCCTGCGCAGCGTTGGAGACGACAGCCGCGAGATTTTCTTCCTGCGCCATGTCATTCCCCTCGTAGCCCGGGTATCCGTTAACGACGAAATTCACGCTACGACGGGGTGCTAACTTTTGCAAGCACTAGTTAGCGCAGGTCAGAAGAGTAGTTGGGCTATCGAATAGATGATCAGACCCGCCAGCGAGCCCACCACGGTGCCGTTGATCCGGATGAACTGCAGGTCACGGCCCACATGGAGTTCGATCCGGCGGCTCGCCTCATCCGCATCCCAGCGCTCGATGGTCTCGGTGATGATTGCTGTGATCTCGGTCCCATACTCGGCGACCAGGTGTTTTGCCCCCCGGACGATCCAGCTGTCGACCTTGTCGCGCAGCTCGGCGTCATCACACAACGACTCACCGATCCGCATCACCGAGTCGGCGATCCGGGTCCGCAACGCCGAGGACGGGTCGTCCACCGACTCCAGGATGATCCGCTTGGCCGCCGCCCACGCCGTCTCGGCCGCCCGGGTCACCTCGTCACGCCCCATGATCTGGTCTTTGACGTTCTCGGCACGCTGAATCGTGGCCTCGTCGTGCTGCAGGTCGTCGGCGAACTCGAACAGGAACCGGGTGGCCGATCGCCGCAGCTCGTGGTCGGGGTTACGACGCACCTTGTCGGTGAAGTCCATCAGTTCCCGATGGATCCGGTCCCCGACCAGGTGGTCCACCCAACGGGGCGACCAGGTCGGCGAATCCCGCTCGATGACGCGCTCGATGACCTCACCGGAGTTCAGCGACCACTGGAACGCCCGGTCGCACAACAGCTGGATCAGCGCCTCCTGACGGCCCTCCTGCAGCAGCGTCGACAGCACCCGGCCGATCGGCGGCCCCCACTTGGGTTCGGCGATGCGCTTGACGATCATCCGGTCCAGCACATGCTGAACATCGTCGTCACGCAGCATCTCCACGCCGACCCGCAGCACCGTCGAGGCCTCGGCGGCCACCCGCTCGGCGTGCGAACGGTCACACAGCCATTTGCCGAATCGGCCGGCCACCTGGGCGTCGTGCAGCTTGTTCGCAATCACCTCGGGAGACATGAAGTTCTCCCGGACGAACGTGCCCAGCCCCTCCCCCAGCTGGTCTTTCTTGCGCTTGATGATGGCCGTGTGCGGGATCGGCAACCCGAGCGGATGCTTGAACAGCGCCGTCACCGCGAACCAGTCGGCCAGTGCGCCGACCATGCCGGCCTCGGCCGCGGCCCGCACATAGCCGACCCAGCCTCCCGCGCCGCGCGACTGTGCCCAGGTGCACAGGAGAAAGACGACCGTCGCGCCGACGAGGAAACTCAGCGCGACGAGCTTCATCCTCCGCAAACCCCGAATGCGTTCAGCGTCCGCGACGCTGTCCGCCCCGGCCAGTGTCTCGGCAAAACTCGGCCGCGGACCCGCATGCACGCGGGCTCCCTCGTCGGATCGATGTGCCACGTTTCCATCTTGCGCTATCACCGCGACAGTCGGCCTGACCCACGGACCGGTATGCGCAGATTCGCCGTACTATCGAGTGGAACTAGGGAATGGGACTACTGCGACTGTGGCACAGCAGACTCCACCGGTGACGGTGAAGACCGATGGACGCAAGCGACGTTGGCACCAGCACAAGGTGGAGCGGCGCAATGAGCTGGTAGACGGCACCCTGGAAGCAATCCGGAGCCGGGGCAGCAACGTCAGCATGGATGAGATCGCCGCCGAGATCGGCGTCTCCAAGACCGTGCTCTACCGCTACTTCGTCGACAAGAACGACCTCACCACAGCGGTCATGATGCGGTTCGCCCAAACCACCCTGATCCCGAACATGGCTGCCGCCTTGTCCTCCAACCTCGACGGTTTCGCGCTGACCCGCGAGATCATCAAGGTGTACGTGGAAACCGTCGCCGCCGAACCTGAGATCTATCCGTTCGTGATGGCCAACAACTCGGCCAGCAAGAGCAAAGCCGTCGCCGATTCCGAGCAGATCATCGCCCGCATGCTGGCCGTGATGCTGCGCCGCCGGATGGCCACGGTCGGCATGGACACCCGCGGCGCCGAGCCATGGGCGTTCCACACCGTCGGCGGTGTACAGCTGGCCACCCACTCCTGGATGTCGAATCCCCGGATGACCGCCGACGAGCTGATCGACTACCTGACCATGCTGTCGTGGAACGCGCTGTGCGGCATCGTCGAGGTGGGTGGGTCGCTGGAAAAGTTCAACTCGCTACCGCACCCGTCGCCGGTGCTGCCGCCTCAGCTGCTTGACTGAGCGGGTGAGCGACAGAGATCTTCCTGCCCTGTGGACCCACGAACCACACGTCCAGCTGGCCTTCCGCCCAGGCGACAAGGTCGCACGAATCGACACCAACGGCACGCCGGGATTCCGCGGCAACAAGAGTGACGCGCCCACCCTGCAAACCGAACGGAATCTGCGGCTCGCCTCGCTGCAAGAAATGCTCTACGCGCGCACCAAGAGTGGTGACGACAACCGCTCGGTGTTGCTGATCCTGCAGGGCATGGACACCGCAGGTAAAGGCGGGATCGTCAAACACGTTGTGGGCGCGGCAAACCCGCAGGGCGTCCGGTACACCAGCTTCGGAAAGCCGACCGAGGAAGAGCGCGCCCACCACTACCTGTGGCGCATCCGCAACGCGCTGCCACCGGCCGGACACATCGGGGTGTTCGACCGCTCGCACTACGAGGACGTGCTGATCGTCCGCGTGCACAACCTGGTGCCGCCGGACGTCTGGGGCGCCCGCTACGACGAGATCAACGCCTTCGAGCGCGAATTGGTCGATGCCGGCACCACGCTGGTGAAGGTGGCGATGTTCGTCTCGCTCGCCGAGCAGAAGGATCGCCTGGCCGAACGACTGGAGCGGCCCGACAAGTACTGGAAATACAACCCCGCCGACATCGACGAGCGCCTGCTGTGGCCCAAATACCAGGAGGCCTATCAGGCCATGCTGGACAAGACCTCGACCGACTACGCCCCCTGGCACATCGTGCCGTCTGACAAGAAGTGGTACAGCCGGCTGGCCATCACCGAGCTGCTCATCGAGGCGCTCAAAGGTCTCAACATGTCCTGGCCGCCACCGGACTTCGATGTCGAGGCCGAGAAGAAGCGCCTGGCTGACGCCTGATTTTCTCGCGCCGAGCCGACGCTTTATGGCGCGATTTTGGAGATTTCGCGCCACAGAGCGTCGTCTCGGCGAGGTGTGGAACTGGAAGACCGCCCGCTGCGTCGAAATCGGTGTGGGGGATTTTGGCGTGGGAGACCTTGTCGTGGCGACCGAGGCGCTCGCCGCCGGGACGCTCACTCGGCATGCGCTGCGGACGCAATATCGAAAGCTTCATCAAAATGTCTATATACCAAGGGATCTCACTATCGACGCGTACACCCGGGCCCGGGCCGCGTGGCTGTGGTCGCGGCGCTGCGCCACGCTGTCGGGCTATTCCGCGGCGGCGGCCCTTGGCAGCAAATGGGTTCCCGACAAGGCGCCGGCCGAACTGGCCCGCTTCCGACACCCGGCCCCGCCGGGCATTCTGATCCACACTGGCGTCATCGCTGACGACGAGGTCACCGTGGTCGGTGACATGACCTGCACCACCATCGCCCGCACCTGTTATGACATGGGGCGATTCCAGCCGCTCGACACCGCGATCATCAGGATCGACGCGCTGCTCAACAGCACCCGCGGGGCCATCGCCGCCGTCTCCACGATCGCCGAGCGCTATCCGGGCGCGCGGCGTATTCGCCGGCTCCGCCAAGCGCTGGATCTGGCCGACGCCGGGGCGGAATCCCCGCAGGAGACCAGGCTGCGCTTGCTGCTCGTACGCGGCGGACTGCCTCGCCCGGTCACCCAGATCCCGGTGGCAGATGAGTCGGGACGAGTGCGTCGCCGGATCGACATGGGCTGGCCGGAGTGGCTGGTGGGCATCGAGTACGACGGGGACCAGCACTGGACCACACCCGAGGCCCAAGAAAACGACATCGTCCGGTTGGAGTTCCTGGCGTCCAAGGGCTGGACGATCGTGCGGGTCAGCGCGCGCCAACTGGAATATCGCGGGCCCGAGGTGGTCGCCCGCGCCTGGGCGGCGTTGCGCGGGGCGGGCTACGCACCCTACAAATGCGCCGAGACTACGGGTTTTGGCGCGAAATCATAGAGATCGCGCCAGAAACCGTAGTCTCGGCGAAAGCGAAACGAGCTACTTGACCAGAGTGAACTGGCCGATGTTGGTGATGCCGCGACGGAAGAAGTCGGCGCAACCGGTCAGGTACTTCATGAACCGGTCGTAGACTTCCTGGCCCTGCAGGGCGATGGCCTCGTCCTTCTTGGCCTCCAGGTTGGCCGCCCACATGTCCAGCGTGCGCGCGTAGTGCGGACGCAACAGGTGGATGCGCTCCAGCTTGAAGCCTGAGCCGTCAGCCAGCTTCTCGATGTCCTCTACGGCAGGCAGCTGCCCGCCGGGGAAGATCTCCTCGCCGATGAACTTCATGAACTTCAGGTCGCTGATCGTCAGCTTGATGTTGTTCTCACGGAAGAACTGCTGGGTGTGCGCCAGGATCGTGTGCAGCAGCATCCGGCCGCCGTTGTCCGGCAGGATGCTGTAAGCCCGCTCGAAGAAGATCGGGTAGCGCTCCTGCTTGAACGCCTCGAACGCGCCGATCGAGACGATGCGGTCGACGGGCTCGTTGAACTCTTCCCAACCCTGCAGCCGGATCTCGACGTTGCGGTTGGTGTCGATCTTGGCCAGCCGCTTGCGGGCGTAGTCGGACTGTTCCTTGCTCAGCGTGATGCCGATGACGTTGACGTCATGGTTGATCAGCGCCCGCTCCAGGCAGCCGCCCCAACCGCAGCCGATGTCCAGCAGGGTCATACCCGGCTTGAGGTCGAGCTTGCCCAGCGCCAGGTCGAACTTGGCGTTCTGCGACTCCTCGAGGTTCATGTCCTCGCGCTCGTAGTAACCGCAGGTGTAACCCATGGTCGGCCCGAGAAACAGTGCGTAGAACTCATTCGAGATGTCGTAGATCGACTGCGACTCCTCGTAGTACGGAGCAAGATCGGACTCGACGTTGGACATGCGAAAAATTACCTCTTTGCGTTTTCTGCTGCTGACGACCGACGGTTTGGGGCCGACGCGTGATTTTTCACGCAGACTCTATTGAGCGAGCCAGCAGGCCCTACTGTGGGTAGACTAGCTAAGCCTCGGCCATAGTGCCAGCGCGGGTCGGTTCAGTATGTGTAGAAGCCCTTGCCCGATTTTTTGCCCAGCTGTCCCGCCTCGACCATGCGCAACAGCAGCGGCGGCGCGGCGTACAAAGGCTCTTTGAACTCGTCAAACATCTTGTCGGCGATGAGCTTGAGGGTGTCCAGGCCCACCAGGTCGGACAACCGCAGCGGCCCCATCGGGTGGGAGAGTCCGGCCACCACTGCCTTGTCGACATCGTCAATTGTGGCAAAGCCACCTTCGACCATCCGGATCGCCGCCAAGAGGTACGGGACCAGCAACGCGTTGACCACGAAACCGGACCGGTCAGAACAACGGACAACCTGTTTTCCGAGAACCGTGCCGGCGAACTCCTCGACGCGAGCCGCGGCGGCGTCGGCGGTCACCAGCGTGCTGACCAATTCGACCAGCGGCAACACCGGGACCGGGTTGAAGAAGTGCAGGCCCAGCACCCTGGCAGGATTCTGGGTAGCTGCTGCGAGTTTCATGATCGGAATGCTGGAGGTGTTGGAGGCCAGCACCGCGTCGGGATCGGCGATCACGCGGTCCAGGTCGGCGAAGATCTTCGCCTTGACGTCCTCGTCCTCGATCACGGCCTCGATGACCAGCTGACGATCGGCCAGGTCGTCGATCGTGGTGGTGAACTTCAGCTTGCTCAGCGCGGCGTCCTTCTCGGGCTCGGTGACCTTGCCGGCGCTGACGGCGCGCTCGAGGGACTTGGTGATGCGGTTGCGGCCCGCGGTGACGAGTGCGTCGGTGGTCTCGAACACCAGCACGTCCACGCCGGCCCGCGCGGACACCTCGGCGATGCCGGCGCCCATCTGGCCGGCCCCGATCACACCTACACGTTCAATTTGATTGCTCACGGTTTCTCTTTCTATACGCAGACAGGTCCCGCCCAAAACCTCTGGGCGGGACCTGCTCTGTCAAGCCAGACTTCGTCTGCTCGGCGATCGAGCTCTAGTGGAACTGACCCTCTTCGGTGGAACCGGCCAGCGCGGTGGTCGAGCTGGTCGGGTCAACCGTGGTGGCGATCCGGTCGAAGTAGCCGGCGCCGACCTCACGCTGGTGCTTGGTGGCGGTGTAACCGCGCTCCTCGGCGGCGAACTCGCGCTCCTGCAGCTCGACGTAAGCCTTCATCTGCTCGCGGGCGTAGCCGTAGGCCAGGTCGAACATCGAGTAGTTGAGGGCGTGGAAGCCGGCCAGGGTGATGAACTGGAACTTGAAGCCCATCGCACCCAGCTCGCGCTGGAACTTGGCGATGGTGTCGTCGTCCAGGTGCTGCTTCCAGTTGAAGGACGGCGAGCAGTTGTAGGCCAGCATCTGGTCCGGGAACTCGGCCTTGACGCCCTCGGCGAACTTCTTGGCCAGCTCCAGGTCCGGGGTGCCGGTCTCCATCCAGATCAGGTCGGAGTACGGCGCGTAGGCCTTGGCGCGGGCGATGCAGGGCTCGAGACCGTTCTTGATCCGGTAGAAGCCCTCGGCGGTGCGCTCACCGGTGATGAACGGACGGTCGCGCTCGTCGACGTCGGAGGTGATCAGGGTGGCGGCTTCGGCGTCGGTACGCGCGATGACGACGGTCGGGACGTCGGCGACGTCCGCGGCCAGGCGGGCCGAGGTCAGGGTGCGGATGTGCTGCTGGGTGGGGATCAGCACCTTGCCACCGAGGTGGCCGCACTTCTTCTCCGAGGCCAGCTGGTCTTCCCAGTGCGAACCGGCGACACCGGCGGCGATCATGGCCTTCTGCAGCTCGTAGACGTTGAGCGCGCCACCGAAGCCGGCCTCACCGTCGGCGACGATCGGGGCGAGCCAGTTCTCGACCGAGGTGTCGCCCTCGACCTTGGCGATCTCGTCGGCACGCAGCAGCGCGTTGTTGATGCGGCGGACGACCTGCGGCACCGAGTTGGCCGGGTACAGGCTCTGGTCCGGGTAGGTGTGGCCGGAGAGGTTGGCGTCACCGGCGACCTGCCAGCCGGACAGGTAGATGGCCTTCAGGCCGGCGCGGACCTGCTGGACGGCCATGTTGCCGGTCAGCGCGCCGAGCGCGTTGACGAAGTCCATGTCGTGCAGCTGCTCCCACAGCACCTCGGCACCGCGGCGGGCCAGGGTGGCCTCCTCGACGACGGAACCCTGCAGGGCAACCACGTCGGCCGGGGTGTAGGTACGGGTGATGCCCTTCCAACGGGGGTTGTGATCCCAGTCGTGCTGGATCTGCTCCGGTGATTTGGGGGTGCCCACGGTCGACATAGGACTGCTCCTTCGGTTTGTTTCAGTCGCCTTGCTCCACCGCCGCGTCGTTCGCGTTGTTAATTGCTAACGCCGAGGCAGCTTCACTGTTGTGCTAATCCGACGATGGCACAGCACATATCCGCAGGTCCACCCGTTTCCATTGCCAAGTTTCGCCAAAGCGCTTAGCTAACTTGCAAAGTTTGCGAAGAAATATGATGGCTGTACCGGTTCAGAAGCTACCGACGAGTAGCCCAAAGGCGCAGGTCAGTACGCTCGTACTGTTAAACCGGGAGGGGTCAGAGCGAGAACAGCGAAGCGATCGCTTTTGTCTCGTCGCCGACGGCATATGTGAGCGTTCTAACAGTGCGGTCAGAGAGCCCTTCGCCGAATTTGTCGGTCGATCCGGCCGGGTGAACGTGCGACAGGATCTCGAGCTTCTCGCCGAGCGCCACCGCGGCGTCGTGTTCGATGGTCACCCGCAGAGGCTTCTGGAGCAGCTCGGGATTGGAGTACAGGTAGTCCTCGATCACCGTCCAGTAGATCGAGTTGTTCATGTGGTCGAAAAGGTCGATGTCGGACACCCGCACCGGGTACTCGCGGATCTCGGCGGCGTCCTCGCGGCTGCCCGCCTTCAGGTAGGACTTCCAGCGCAGGCGCGCTTCATCGGTGGTGCGGCGCAGGCCGGCCAGGAAGTCGTCAGAGATGCGGGCGGGCCCCTGGGTCTCCCGGTTGATGTTGATCCAGAACGCCTCGGATTCCATCAGCCCGCCCTTGCGACCGTCGATGCGCACCCGCATCTCGCACCACCGGTTCGAGGTTCCCGAACACCACCGCCGCATCCGCAGCATATCCTGGAATTCGATGGGCTTGATCAGGTCGATCATCGTGCGCCGCACGATCCACAACGGATGAGTCTCCTCGAATCCGAGTTCGCGCAGGTGGTCAGAGCCGATGTCCTGGATGTGGCGGGCGGCCGCGTCGAACCGCAGCCGTCCCACCCGGTCGATGTCGCCCACCCGTAGCGGCCATTCCCGGTCGAAGACGTCGGGATGGGGATCAGGCACCGGCATCATCACCTTGTTCAGCCCGGTGGTCGAACTCTGCGCGGTTCCCGTCATGATTCATCTCCAGTCGCTGTCGCCTGAGCCGATCATGCCAGGCAGCCCGATCCTGCCAGTATCAGACGAACTGCCAAGGGAGCCAATGACGTCTTCGCAACTGTGTTAATCCGGCGGTAGCCTGGTTCATCGTGGCAAAAACGTTCGTGGGGTCGCGGGTGCGTCAACTTCGCAGCGAGCGTGGTCTGAGCCAGGCGGCGCTGGCTCAGATGCTCGAGATCTCCCCGAGTTACCTCAACCAGATCGAACACGATGTCCGCCCGCTCACGGTGGCGGTGCTGCTGCGCATCACCGAGGTGTTCGGGGTCGACGCGACGTTCTTCGCCTCGCACGACGACACCCGGTTGGTCGCCGAGATGCGCGAGGTCGCGATGGACCGCGATCTCGGCGCCGATATGGACGCCGGCGAAGTCGCCGACATGGTCGCGGCGTATCCGAACTTTGCCCGCGCACTGGTCAACCTGCACCGTCGCTACCGGCTGACCACCACACAATTGGCCGCCGCCACCGAGGACCGCTACTCCGACGGCAGCGGTAGCGGGTCGATCACCATGCCCCATGAGGAAGTGCGCGACTACTTCTACCAGCGGCAGAACTACCTGCACGAACTCGACACCGCCGCGGAGGATCTGACCGCCAAGATCCGCATGCACCGCGGCGATCTGGCCGGGGAGCTGGCCAACCGGATGACGACGGTGCACGGCGTGCGGATCGTGCGGCGTATCGATCTTGGCGACACCGTGCTGCACCGCTACGACCCGGCCACCAAGACCCTGGAGATGGGCAATCACCTGTCCAGCGGCCAACAGGTCTTCAAGATGGCGGCCGAGCTGGCCTTCCTCGAGTTCGGCGATCTGATCGACAAGATGGTCGACGAGGGCATGTTCACCAGCGACGAGTCCCGCACCCTGGCCCGGCTCGGGCTGGCCAACTACTTCGCCGCGGCCACCGTGCTCCCCTATCGCCAATTCCACGGTGTCACCGAGAATTTCCGCTACGACGTGGAGCGGCTGTCGGCGTTCTATTCGGTGAGCTACGAGACCATCGCGCACCGGCTGTCCACCCTGCAGCGGCCCTCGATGCGCGGCGTGCCGTTCTCGTTCGTCCGCGTCGACCGTGCCGGCAACATGTCGAAGCGCCAGTCCGCCACCGGTTTTCACTTCTCCTCATCGGGCGGCACCTGCCCGTTGTGGAACGTCTACGAGACCTTCGGCAACCCGGGCAAGATCGGGGTGCAGATCGCCCAGATGCCCGACGGCCGCCACTACATGTGGGTGGCCCGCACCGTGGAGCGTCGCGCGTCGCGCTATGGGCAGCCCGGCAAGACGTTCGCGATCGGGCTGGGATGCGAGCTGCGCCACGCCCATCGGCTGGTGTACTCCGAGGGGCTGGATCTCTCCGGCGAGGTGGCCACGCCCATCGGATCGGGCTGCCGGGTGTGCGAGCGCGACAACTGTCCGCAGCGCGCGTTCCCCGCGCTCGGCAAGGCCCTGGACCTCAACGAGCACCGTTCGACGGTGTCGCCGTACCTGGTGCGCCAGCCGTAGTCCGCTGGACAACGCCGCCGGTTTCTACACCTTGGTCGTGATGACCCGCCGATCAGAAGCCCGCACGTAGAAACCGGCGCTCACGCCGTGAGCGCACCTGTGCCACACTCGGCGGGGTGAGTGCACTCGAGCCGGCCCGCATCGCGCCGGGCGGATTCCGTGAGCTGGGCCCGGTCAACTGGGCCATCGCCAAGCTGGGCGCCCGGGCCATCCGCGCACCGCGGTTCACCCTGATGAACGTGCTGGGGCAGCACAAGCTGCTGTTTCTGGCCTGGCTGCCGTATTCGGGGCTGTTGCTCGGCCCGCTGGGAAAACTGCCGCGTCAGGACGCCGAGCTGGTGATCCTGCGGGTGGGACATCTGCGCGACTGTGAATACGAATTGCAGCAGCACCGCCGGCTGGCCCGCAGCCGCGGCGTGGATGCCGAAACTCAGGCCCGCATCTTCGAAGGCCCCGACGCCGAGGGCCTGACCGATCGGCAGCGGGTGCTGATCACCGCAACCGACGAGTTCGTCGTCACCCGGTCGGTCTCGGCCGAAACCTGGGCGGCGCTGTCAGCGATCCTGACCAAGCCTCAGCTCATCGAATTCTGCATGCTGGCAAGCCAATACGATGGCCTGGCCGCCACCATGACCACGCTGCGGATCCCGCTCGACTTCCCTGACTAGTGATTTGTGCACCTCGCGTAACGGTCAGCGTTACGCGAGGTGCACAAATCGCACGTCTACAGGTAGGTGACCCCGAGCAGCACCAGCGAGAACACCACCGGCGACACCGGCAGCAGCCACAGGAACACCGCCCAGGTACGGGATTTCTGCTGGTACTTCCGCCAGCCGAAGTAGCCGCCGGCCGCTCCGCCGATGAGCGACAGTGCGGCCACCAAGAGCACCCAGACGTTCACCCGGGAGCCCTCGGTTGCCAAAGTGATGGCAGTCAGCCACAGAATGTGGCCGAGCACCAATCCGCCTATCCCGGCGACGATTTCGTTTCTCAAAAGTTGATCATGTGGCCGGTCAGACCGTGGAAGCACTCTTGCAGCGCCTCCGACAAGGTCGGATGGGTGTGCACGTTGCGGGCCAGCTCGTTGGCCGTCAGGTCCCACTTCTGCGCCAGGGTCAGCTCTGGCAGCAGTTCGGACACATCCGGGCCGATCAGGTGGCCGCCGATCAGTTCGAGGTGCTTCTTGTCGGCGATCAGTTTCACGAAGCCGGTCGGATCGGCCAGGCCGTGGGCCTTGCCGTTGGCGGTGAACGGGAACTTGGCGACCACAACGTCGTATCCCTCGGCCTTGGCCTGCTCCTCGGTGAGGCCGAAGCTGGCCACCTGCGGCTGGCAGAACGTGGCGCGTGGCATCATCCGGTAGTCGCCGAGCGCGAGAGTCTCTGCACCGCCGATGGTTTCAGCGGCCACCACGGCCTGGGCCTCGGCGACGTGGGCCAGCTGCAGCTTGCTGGTGACATCGCCGATGGCATAGATGTGCGGCACATTGGTGCGCATGTAGTCGTCGATGGCGATGGCCCCGCGGTCGGTGAGTGCCACGCCCGCCGCCTCCAGACCGAAGCCCTCGACGTTGGGCGCAAAGCCGATGGCCTGCAGCACCTTGTCGGCCTTGAGTTCCTCGGTCTTGCCGTCCTTGCTGACCGTGACAACAACCGACCCGTCGCCGCCCTTGTCGGAGATGCCCTCGACCTTGGTACCGGTCAGGATCTTCACGCCCAGCTTCTTGTACTGCTTCTCGATCTCCTTGGAGACCTCGGCGTCCTCGTTGGGCAGCGCACGCGGCAGGAACTCGACGATGGTGACGTCGACGCCATAGTTCTTCAGCACGTAGGCGAACTCCATGCCGATCGCGCCGGCGCCGGCGATGATGATCGACCCCGGCAGTTCGCGCGAGAGAATCTGGGTCTCGTAGGTGACCACGTTGTCGGACAACGAGGTACCCGGCACCAGGCGGGTCGAGGACCCGGTGGCGATGATCGCGTTGTCGAAGGTGAGCTCTTCGGTCCCGCCCTCGTTGAGTTTCACCGACATCGACTTGGGCCCGGTGAACGTGCCGTACCCGTGAACCTCGGTGATCTTGTTCTTCTTCATCAGGAAGTGCACGCCGGCGACACGGCCGTCGGCGACCTTGCGGCTGCGGTCGAAGGCGGCCCCGTAGTCGAAGGTGGCCTCACCGGTGATGCCGAAGGTCTTGGCTTCCTTGTTGAAGATGTGCGCGAGTTCCGCGTTGCGCAGCAGCGCCTTGGACGGGATGCACCCGACATTGAGGCACACGCCACCCCAGTACTTGGGTTCGACAATTGCGGTCTTCAGCCCCAGTTGGGCGGCACGAATGGCCGCGACGTATCCACCGGGACCAGCTCCGAGAACGACGACGTCAAAGTGGGTCACGACCCCACCCTAATGGGCGGCGCAATCGTCCTACCGGGCGATCCAGCCGAATACGTAGGCGCCGTAGAAAACCGCCGCCGCGGCCATCGCGGCCAGCGGCGCCGACATCAGGGCGATGGCCAGGGCCGATAGCAGGGGCTTGCGCTGGGCGGTCGACGCCACCAGGGCGCCGACGGTGGTGACGACGATGTAGGCGAGCACGACGAACACCGGCCAGGTCTTGTCGGCCGACTGATACCAGTAGTAGTAGAGGCCGGCTCCCGCCGCCGCGGAGACGACCCACACTCCGGCCAGCACGCCCACGAACGTCCACCACTTCACCGACAGGTAGGACCCTTCCACCACGATGGGCGGGATCGGGGCGGGCAGCGGGGCCGAGGGTACGTCGTCGGAGGCCGTCTCGTCCGCCGTCATGCCCTCGGCGGGCGCCAGGTTCCCCGACAGCTCCTCGTCGAGGATCTCGTTCTCCCCGGTGTCGAACAGCGGGGAGAAGTCGGCGGTGGAGGTGTCGACGTTGTCAGCCATGGGATGCCACCTGGATGATTGTCAGGGCACCGAACCAGCCGGGCGCGACGGCCAGCACACACGCGCCGAGCGTGGTGACCCACCGCCGTCCTGACACCAGGACCATCAGTATCCCGAGGACACCGGGTACGCCGAGGACGAGGGCGATCACCGCATCGGGCCGGACGGTGGCCGTGACCAGCAGGGTTGTGGCGATACCCGCCAACAGCCCGACCGCTACGCCGACCAACATGGCGCTGGTCAGCAGCCACGGCCGTGGCAGCGGGATCACTCTTCGACGATAACGCCGTGGCGGGTGCGGGCCCGCTACATCCGCGCGGCGCGTCCCCCGGGGATCGGGCAGGCGTCGGCGGCTTCGTCGACGATGTGGCTGCCGGTCTCGGGTGGGCGGGCACCGGCGCTGTACTGCGTTCCGGTCACCGGGGACTGCTCTGCCAGCGCGTCGTTCTCGGCGTCGGTGAAGGCCCGGCCACGGGACAGGAACCGCATGCCTTCGGGCGCCTCGAGGCTGAAGCCACCGCCGCGGCCGGGGACCACGTCGATCACCAGCTGGGTGTGCTTCCACGCCTCGAACTGGGGGCCGGAGATCCACACCGGAACGCCGGTGCCGACGTCGAGAACCGCCAGCAGGATGTCGCGGTCACCGACGATGAAATCGCCGTCGGGGTAACACATCGGGGACGACCCGTCGCAGCAGCCGCCGGACTGGTGAAACATCAGTGCGCCGTGGCGCTCCTGGAGCCGCGCCAGCAGGTCGGCGGCGGCCGCGGTGATCAGGGCCCGCGCCGGTGCCTGGGCCATGACGTCCCTCGCTTCTGTTCGACGGTGGTGTTGTCCGGCTCACATTACGCGCGCGGTAACAATGTGGGTGTGGCGAAGGACCCTTACCTGTGGCTTGAGGACATCACCGGCGACGACGCGTTGGCGTGGGTGCGGGCGCACAACGAGCCGACGCTGGCCGAGCTGAGTGGTGACCGCTTCGAGGCGATCCGCTCCGAGGTGCTGGAGATTCTCGACACCGATGCGCGTATCCCGTATCCGAGCCGGCGCGGTGAGCATCTCTACAACTTCTGGCGCGACGAGGCACATCCGCGCGGCCTGTGGCGGCGCACCACGCTGGACAGCTACCGCACCGACGATCCGGACTGGGACGTGATCCTGGATCTGGACGAGCTGGCCCGCGCCGAGGACGAGAACTGGGTGTGGGCCGGGCCCGAGGTGATCGAGCCCGACTACACGCTGGCCATGATCAGTCTTTCCCGCGGCGGCGCCGACGCCACAGTGGTGCGTGAGTTCGACATGCGGACAAGGGAATTCGTTTCCGGCGGGTTCGAGTTGCCCGAAGCCAAGTCTTCGGTGTCCTGGGAGGACGAAGACACCCTGCTGGTGTGCACCGATTTCGGTGCGGGGTCGATGACCGAATCCGGTTATCCGCGGATCGCCAAGCGCTGGCGTCGTGGCCAGCCGTTGGCCGAGGCCGAGACGGTGTACGAGGCGGAGCCGACGGACGTCCGGGTGATCGCCTCGGTCGACCGGACCCCGGGCTTCGAGCACACCCGCTTGGGCCGCTACACCGACTTCTACAACCGCATCCGCTACGAGGTGCGTGACGGCGAGCTGATCGAGTTGAGGGTTCCGACCGACTCGTCGCTGTCGCTGCACCGCGAATGGTTGCTGATCTCCCTGCGCACCGACTGGCAGGTGGGTGATGTCACCTACCCGGCGGGCGCCCTGCTGGGCACCGAGTTCGACGGTTTTCTCTCCGGCACGGCCGATCTCACGATGATCTACGAGCCGGACGCGCACAGCAGCCTGGCTGGTGTGCAGTGGACCAAGGAAAAACTGATCCTCGTCACGTTGCGTGATGTCGCCAGCCACGTCGAGGTCGTCACGCCGGGGACGTGGGAACGCAGGGACGCACCGGACATCCCGCCGGCGACGGACACCATCGTCGTCGACTGCGATCACCACGGTGACGAGGTGTTCTACAACTCAAGCGGATTCACCACTCCGTCGCGGCTGTTGTACGGCACCGCCGGCGGCCCGCTGGTCGAGATCAAGTCGGCTCCGGCGTTCTATGACGCCACCGGCATCGGTGTCGAGCAGTATTTCGCCACATCGAAGGACGGCACCAAGGTTCCGTATTTCGTTGTGGGGCGCCGCGAACAGCCGAGCCCGACCCACCTCAGCGGTTACGGCGGATTTCAGCACTCGTTGACGCCGGCGTACCTCGGCGGCGCGGGCCGCGCCTGGCTGGCCCGCGGGGGCACCTTCGTGCAGGCCAACATTCGCGGTGGCGGCGAGTATGGTCCGAACTGGCACAAGCAGGCGATGCGCGAGAACCGCCATGTGGTGTACGAGGATTTCGCCGCGGTGGCTGCGGATCTGGTGCGCCGCGGCATCACCACGGTGGAGTTGCTCAGCGCCTCCGGCGGTAGCAACGGCGGCCTGCTGATGGGCGTCATGCTGACCCAGTACCCGGAGTTGTTCGGGGCGTTGGTGTGCAGTGTGCCGCTGCTGGACATGAAGCGTTTCCACCTGCTGCTCGCCGGCGCGTCCTGGATGGCTGAGTACGGCAACCCCGACGATCCGGCGGACTGGGAATTCATGTCGAAATACTCGCCGTACCAGAATATTTCGAACGACGCGAAGTATCCGCCGATCCTGATCACCACCTCGACCCGCGATGACCGGGTGCACCCCGGCCACGCCAGGAAGATGACGGCGGCGCTGGAGGCCGCCGGGCACCGGGTGCTGTATTACGAGAACATCGAGGGTGGCCACGGCGGCGCGGCCGACAACAAGCAGGCGGCGTTCAGGGCGGCGCTCACCTATGAGTTCTTGTGGCAGACGCTGGGTCCAGCCGCGATTGACGCTGCGCGCAGGGCGTGACTACCCGCACTTTCGCACCGTGACCGCAGGGTCAACGGGATTTCAGTCCCGACGGCGCAACCCGCCCAGCATCGCGACGAGCACGCCGAAGACCACCAGCGCACCGCCGGCGGCCAGGGTGAGGTTGAGCCACTGGTGCAGGCTGTCGATCGCGTGGCCGGCCATGGCGTCGGCGATCTGCCGGATGTCGCCACTGGTGTGGTTGAGCGCCTCATTGAGGTAGCGTCGCCCGGATTCCAACCCGGCCCAACCGGCCGCGCCCACCAGCAGCGCCGAAACCCCCAGTGCAGCAAGAGCTTTACCACGGGCGCGGGCAGCCGCCAAGGTCAGCAGGGCGAAGACGCCGGCCAGCACCGTCACCCCGACGCTCGCCCAGGGGCCCCACACCGCCAGCGGACGCAGGATGCCCGGCCGCAAGCTGTCCGGTGCCGATGACGCGATGGGCACCGTAAGTGTCTGCGGTACTTCGACATCGAATTCGGAGAGGGTTTTGCGGAACGAGTCGTCAGAAAGCATCGGGGCCAGGTCGATCACCCAGCTGCCGTCCTCGTTGCGGGCCAGCCGATCGGTGAACATCCAGGTGTGGGCGACCTGGTTGGCCAATGCGAACTGCCCGGGAAAATCCGGGCCCGAGGTGTAAGCCCCTGCGACAGCGCGGACCTGCCGCGAGTCCACGTTCGCCCCGTGCTCCGCTGCCAAAGAGTGCACCTGCGTGGTGAGCTCACCGGCGACGGCCTGCTGCAACTGCGGGTCGGCGGCAGCGGCCGCGGCGAAGGCCGAGTAGCCCTGCTCGTCGACGATGTTCTTCTGCACCCATGCCGAGGGCACCGCGGCCGCCAGCAGGATCGTCGTCAACGCCCACAGGAACAGCGTCATGACGAATCGCACGCCGTCCTCCTACTCCCGGGCGGCGGCCAGACTGCTCAGTCCGACAGGGCACGCCCAACGATCAGCGGATCGGCGTGGCCGACCACGTCAAAATCCTTGTTGTCGTAATCGAACTTACCGAGCACGTAGCGCATGGCGTTGATGCGGGCGCGTTTCTTGTCGTTGCTCTTGACCACGGTCCAGGGTGCGATCTCGGTGTCCGTCCAGGCGAACATGTCTTCCTTGGCGGCGGTGTAGTCCTCCCATTTGTCCAGCGAGGCGAGGTCGGTCGGGGACAGTTTCCACTGCCGCACCGGGTCGACCTGACGGATGGTGAACCGGGTGCGTTGCTCGGACTGCGTGACGGAAAACCACAGCTTGGTCAGGCTGATGCCGTCGTTGACCAGCATCTGCTCGAACAACGGGGCCTGGCGGATGAATTCGGCGTGCTGTTTGGGGGTGCAGTAGCCCATCACGCGTTCCACCCCGGCGCGGTTGTACCAGGACCGGTCGAACAGCACGATCTCACCGGCAGCGGGCAGGTGCTGCACGTACCGCTGGAAATACCACTGGGTGCGTTCCCGTTCGGTCGGCTTCTCCAGCGCGACGACCCGGGCCCCGCGCGGGTTCAGGTGCTCCATGAACCGTTTGATGGTGCCGCCCTTGCCTGCCGCGTCGCGCCCCTCGAAGACGATGACGTGACGCAAACCGTTGGTCTGGCTCCACTTCTGCAGCTTCAGCAGCTCGATCTGCAGCAGCCGCTTCTGCTCCTCGTAGTCGAGGCGGTGCATGCGCTCGTCGTACGGGTAGCCCTCGCGCCAGGTGTCGACGACTTCGCCGCTGGGCTCCAGCAGCAGTTCAGGATCGTCATCGTCGTCGTCACGGACCGTGTATCCGGTGATGTCGAGAGTCACCGGCGCAACGTAGCCGACCGTGAGGACAGGTCGATGATGCTGCGGTGAACGTCCGGTAGCCACAAATTGCAGTAGTGCACTACTCAGTCCGCCTGACCGCCCGGGGGTAATCATCGGTGGCGTCAACGGTCACGCTCGGCATCCTTGAGAAGGGCACGACGTCTGCGAGACCTCCGGAAGCATCTCCTGCCGCGAGCAACCCCGCTTACTTGGCCTTACGGCGTGGACGCGCCAGCGCCATCTTGGTCAGCAGCTTGTTCATCCGGACGATCGCCTTTTCGGAGTTGTTGTAGTAGCTGCCGCCGGCGCCCATGTTGGTGCGCGGCACCACGACGGTCTCCTGCTTGCAGAACTTGCGCACGCCGTCGATGCCGCCGAACCGCGCACCGATGCCCGAGGTCTTCCAGCCACCCATGGGTGCCGTGGTGCACATCAGGTTGGAGATGACGTCGTTGACGTTGACCGCTCCGCAATCCAGCTGCAGTGCAACGGCTTTGGCCCGGTCGACGTCCTTGGAGAACACCGACGCGCTCAGGCCGTAGGCGCTGTCGTTGGCCAGCCGGACGGCTTCTTCGACCGAGGACACCTTCATGATCGGCAGGGTCGGCCCGAAGGTCTCCTCGGTCATGCAGGCCATCGAGTGGTCGACGTCGACGAGCACGGTCGGCTCGAAGAAGCTGCCCCCACCTTCGGGGCGCTTGCCACCGGTCAGTGCCTTGGCGCCGGCGGCGACGGCATCGTTGACGTGCCGTTCGGTGATCGCGACCTGGCTGTCGTCGATCTGGGAGCCGAAGTGGTATCCCTCCCCGGTGCCCATCTTGAGGTTCTCGACGGCTTTCACGGTGGCCGCGACGAACTGGTCGTACACCGACTCAAGGACGTACACCCGCTCCACGGAGACACAGGTCTGGCCGGCGTTGAACATCGCGCCCCACACCGCGGCGTTGGCGGCCAGCTCGACGTCGGCGTCTTCCAGCACGATCATCGGATCCTTGCCGCCGAGCTCCAGGCTCACCGGGGTCAGGCGGCGGGCGGCCCGCTCCATGACCTTGGCGCCGGTCGCGCTGGAACCGGTGAACTGGATGTAGTCGGAGTTGTCGATGACGGCCTCGGACACCGCGCGCGCACCCTGCGCCAGCGCGAAGACCTCGGGGGCTCCGGAATCCAGCCAGCCGCGCAGCAGCACTTCAGCGGTCAGCGGGGTGCGCTCGGACGGTTTGAGCAGCACCGCGCACCCGGCGGCCAGGGCACCGATGGCGTCCATCATGGCGTTGGCCACGGGGTAGTTCCACGGCGCGATGATCCCGACGACGGGACGCGGCCGGTAGTGCACGGCGATCTTCTTGATCGACATGATGGGCAGCGCGGCAGGACGGGAATCCGGCGCCATCGCCTCCTCGACGACCTTGATGTAGTACGAGAGGATCATGATCAGCAGCGGGACCTCTTGCGCGGCGTCCATGGCCGACTTGCCGGTCTCGGCGATCAGGAGTTTCTCGATCTCTTCGCGGTGATCCCCCAACCACACCGCGTAACGGGAGAGCACCTTGGCGCGGCCTTTCGCGCCGCGTGCCTCCCACTCTTTCTGGGCTTCCCGCAAACCGGCCGCGATTCGCGGCACGTCGGCCGCGTCGGTCCAGGTCACCTGGCCGGCGACGGCACCGGTCGCGGGGTTGTGGATAGTGCCGGAACCCGTGAACTCTCCGGTCAGATCTACATCTGGCGTCGCTGTCATGGGGCCTATGTTAATCGCCGTTTGTGACCCACGTCGCACCGGGGTTGACACCTGTCAAGTGGCCGCCGCGTCCGGCTGCGCCGAGATCGACGCAATGGTCGCCCACGCGTGTGCGTGAGCGACCATTGCGTCGGTTTCGGGGGGGGGAGTCGCGCGGTGGGCGACGACCCCCCATCGCCACCCACCGCGCTGCCCCCGACTAGTCCTCCGAGCCCTTGGACTCCGCCTTCTTCGAGCCGAGCTTCTTGGCTGTCTTGCCCGCTGCCTCCTTGACCTTCTTCACCACCCGGTCCACATTCGCCTTGGACTTGGCCGCCCGCTTCTCGGCCTTGCCCTTGGCGTCGTTGAGCTGCGCGTTGAGGCTGGTCACGTGCGGCTTGAGGTTGCTCACGTTCGAGCCCTTGTCGGCCTCGTCGTCCGTGGCCGCCAGCAACTGCGTCCGGTTGAGGGTGCTGGAGGTGATCACGTTGCCCGTGTTGTCCACCTTGTCGCGGACGTCGAGCACGTTGGCCGCAGCCAACCGCACCCGATCTCGCGCACCGATCAGTTGCTTGTTGCGGAACGTCATCAGCGCGCCATCGTCAGGGGCCTGTGTGGTGGGTACGCCGTCCGTGCCGCCGCCGAGCGACTTCGGCAGCGCTCGAGCAAGACCCTCGATGGCCGGATCCGCTGCCCACAGCGGAGCATCGATGTACTCCTTGACCGCCTGGTAGATCGCAAGGTTGTCCCCGCTCGCCACGGCCTGCGCGACAGCCACCAGGCCGACCGTGCCGAGCACGACTCCGTTGACACTGCGCAGCGCCGACTCCTGCAGGCCCGCCGCGAGCTGCGCGGTGTAGTTGTCGTTCAGCGACCGCCAATCCGAAACGTCGAGCGCCGAAGCGAACTGCGCGTTGATGTCGTCGCGCAGGCCCAGCAGTTCGTTGTTGCGGAACTGCATGAAGGCGCCGTCGCCGGTCGTGGTGTTGGTTACGTGATCCGAGCCGCCACCGAACTCTTCCGGCAACGTGATGGCGATGGCCTCGATGAGCGGATCCGCGACATAGAGCGGTGAATCGACGATCTGCCGAATCTGGGAGAACAGTCGCTCGTTGTCACCGCCCGCGAACTGCGCCGCAAGGACGAAAGGGGTGAGCGGGGCCTGCAAGAACTGGTCGACCAACCGCTCACCGGCGATGATCGTCAAAGCGATTTGGTCCTTGCCTTCGAAGCTGGCCATCAGTGCGGCCTGAGCGTCGACGACGCGGGGCGGAGCGGGTGTGGACGACGCGACCGGAGTGATCGCGATGACGCCGGCGGTGGCGACGGCGACGCATGCAGTGAGACCGCTCGAGACGCGGCTGCTCACACGACTGTTCATATATGGAATCCCCTCGATGACTTGCTGTTTGGGCTGACCGATTGCTCGGCACGCGCCGAAATTTACGCTGCATTAATCCAGATCTCAGCTTTTTCTCAGGTGACACAGAGGGGTATTTGCGAATGCAAACACATACGGATTTCACACCGTTGCCGCAAAGGCAACGAAGCAGCCATATGTCCAGATGGGCATGGATCTTGAAGTTTGCTGACGCGTACCCTTGAATCCAAAAGTCTTGCGGTACGCAACCATGCGGCGCGGCCCGTCGGCCTGAATGATCAAGTGATACTTGATAGTTAGGCCCACCTTGGCGCTCAAGATCGCGAACACCGGCCGCGCAGTGATCGTGGACTGTGGGCTACGAGTTGCTATCACCAAAAACGGGCGATGCCGAACAGGGAGCGCTCAGCGAAGACCAGAAGCAGCCCTACCGGTAGGCGTCGATGCCTCACCCCGGGTCCACAGCGCCACCAGGCACACCACCGAGGTGCCCAGCAACACGCCGCCGACGGTGTCGGTGAAGTAGTGAAAGGTCATCGACAGCCCGAAGGTGCCGAGCAGCACCACGCACACCGCGACCGCCAGCGCCCACAACCGCAGGCCCGCCACCAGCACCAGCAGGCCCGTCACCGTCACCAGGAACGTGGTGTGCCCGCTGGGATAGGCCAGCGCCCCTTCTTTCTCCCGGCCGAACACGGGTTTGATCAGCCGCACGACGGTGATGGCCAAGATCGGGCTCACCACCATGGCAACTGCCAGTCGCTTCCGGTGCTGCCGCACCGCCACCACGATGCCGATCAGCAACGCGGCCGCCACCAGGGGCGGCTTGGTGAACAGGAGGAAGATCGCCCGCCGCGGCCCCATGTCGGTACCGAGCGCTTGAAACCAGTCGTCGACCGGCAACGGCGCGCCATGCACCGCCCAACCGAGCAAGACCATGGCGGCCAGCCCGATCGGCGGCCACCACCGGGCGGTCAAGGGATGATGCCGCGCAGATAGGCCGCCTGACCGAGGTGCTGTGCGCAATCGTCGATGATGCTGACCAACCGGGCGCTGGCCGTCACCGGCGGATCCCAGTGCTCGTCGACGATGCGGCCCAGATCTTCGGCGGTCACCCCGGCGATGTAGGCCAGCGTGGCCTTGTGCACCGCGAGGTAGTACCCGGCCAGCAGGTCGGCCGGTGCCTGCACCTTCGCAACGTCGTCCGGGCTGTGCCCGTATCCGATGTCGCCTGCCGGCAGGTCGAGCCCGAAGCGGTCTTTCCAGCCGTCGCGGGTCCACACCTGCTCGATGCCGGCGATGTCACACAACTGCAGGTCCTGGCAGCGGGCGCTGTGCCAGATCAGCCACGCGATGCTGTTGGCCTGCGGGGTGGGCCGGTAGCTCGACACCTCCTCGGTCAACCCGTCGGTGAGGTCGTCGACGTGCTCGATGAGCCTGGTGAATGCGTCGCGCAGCAGTTCTCGGACGGCATCGGAATCAGCGGCAGCCATGGCCTCGACGCTACTCGCGAACCGGCGCGGGGCCGTCCCGACTACGATCACGGGCATGCCGTTGAATGCCGGTGACGTGTTCGCCGGGTACACGATTCAACGTCTGCTCGGTTCCGGCGGCATGGGCGAGGTGTATCTGGCCCAGCATCCGCGCCTCCCCCGCGAGGACGCGCTCAAGATCCTGCCGGCCACGCTGACCGGTGACGCCCAGTACCGCGACCGGTTCAACCGCGAAGCCGACATCGCCGCCTCGCTGTGGCATCCCCATATCGTCGGCCTGCACGATCGCGGTGAGTTCGAGGGGCAGCTGTGGATCGCGATGGACTACGTCGACGGCACCGACGCCTCTCAGCATGTGCGCGAACGGCACCCCTCCGGGCTGCCGCTGGCCGAGGCTGTCGAAATCGTCACTGCCATCGCCGAAGCTCTCGACTATGCACACCAGCGCAACCTGCTGCACCGCGACGTCAAGCCCGCCAACATCCTGCTGACCAGCCCCGAAGCCGCTCATCGTCGAATTCTGTTGGCCGACTTCGGTGTTGCCCGGCGCGTCGACGACATCAGCGGGATCACCGCGACCAACATGGCCGTGGGCTCGATGGCGTACTCGGCCCCCGAGCAGCTCCTGGGACAGTCGATGGACGGACGGGCCGATCAATATGCTTTGGCCGCCAGTGCCTTCCAACTCCTGGCCGGGCATTCGCCGTTTCACCATTCCAATCCGGCCGTCGTCATCAGCAAGCAGCTCAACGAGCTCCCGCCCAGCCTGCGCAACGAACGTCCGGAGCTGGCCTACCTGGACGAGGTGATGCTCAAGGGCATGGCCAAGGACCGCGAGGGCCGCTATGCCCGCTGCATCGATTTCGCGAAGGCGCTGGCCGACGCGCGGCCCAGCAGCCCGGTTCCGCAGCGCCCTCCCACGGTGCCACCGGTTGCGCCCCGCCGGGTCTCGACAGAGCCCCCTCGGGTCATCGCAGCCCCGGCCTTCTCCGCGCCCGCTCCCCCGGTTCTCAATGCGCCGCATCCGTCGCCGCACTGGTCGGGGCCCAGCCCGATCCCGCAACCCCGCGGTGCCCAGAAGCGCAGCCCCGCAAGGGTTGCGGTGCCGGCCGTGCTGGCCGTACTGCTGGTGTGTGCGCTCGGCTTCGCCATCAGCCAGTTCGCCCGTGAGGCTCCGGTGGCGCGCAGCACGCCGTCGTGGCAGCCGTACGTCGACGCGGCCCGGACCTTCGCCCTGCACAGCGTCACCGTCAGCGCCGACACCGCCGACAGCGATCTCGCGGCGATGATGGACGGGGCCACCGACGAATTCCGCGCCGACCTGAAGAGCCAGGCGCCCCAGATCAAACACAAGGCCCAGGAATTGGGCGTCAAAACCGAGGGGACGGTCACCGGGGCCGGTGTCGAATCGTTGTTCTCCGATGAGGCAGTCGTGCTCGTCACCGTCGACACGAAAGTCACCGTCACGACAAATCGGGTCGGCGTGGTCTCGCTGCAACGGGTGCGGGTCACCGTCGAAAATGCCGATGGCGCCTACAAGGCCTCGAAGCTGGAGTTCGTGAACTGATGGGCACACGTACGCGAGGCTGGACGCTGCTGGTGGGCGCCCTGATCATCGGCATCGTCGCAGCCATCGGGCTGGGGTCCTGGCAGCTGGCGGTCAAGAGCCGGCCGGCGCCCGCCCCCGTCGCCGACGACGATCATGCACGCCAGCAGGTCACCGAGTTCGTGGCCACCAACGTGGTCAAGGTGCTGAGCTACAGTCCCGCGACCAGCCGGGCAGACATCGACGCGGTCACCGCGCTGCTGACCGGCTCGGCCGTCGATGAGTACCTCAAGACGATTCGCACCAAGGCGGACAATGTCACCCAGATCGCGACGGTCCGTGACACGGGTGTGGAGTCGCTGACGGTCGACGACGCCAGTGTGGTGGCGTTCGTCGACCAGAAGACCGAGACCGCGGGTGCCGGCAACCAATCCACCAAGGATGCGCTGGCCTACCGGGTCACCCTCACCCGCGTCGACGGCGACTGGCTGATCTCGGAATTGGAACCGCTCTAGCGATTACTGCGCTGCCGGTGCGGCCCCGTGGAACACCGCCTCCACGTTGTTGCCGTCCGGATCCCGGACGAAGGCACCGAAGTAGCCCGGGTGGTACTCGGGCCACAGCCGCGGTGCGTGCAGTGACTCGGCCCCCAGCTTGAGCGCGGCATCGTAGAAAGCGGTGACCGCGTCGACGCCCGCGGCCTGGAACGCCACGTGGATTTCGCGGTTGGGGCCCTTGGCGTCGCCCGCACTGGCGTCGGCGATCCAGAAATCCGGATGCCCTTCCGTGCCGTAGCCGATGGCCACGCCGTAATCGAGCTGCCGGGTGTAGCCCAGCACGCCGAGCACGGTGTCATAGAACTCGGTCGCCTTGGTGAAATCGGTGCAGTTGATGCCGAAGTGATCGATCACGTCCCGATCCTGGCACGCACCGCCGACATGCAACGGATTTCGGCGCACCCCATAGGCATACGCGGATCGTCGTCGTAGGTTAGTTAGATGAGCTATGACCTGTGTATCCGTGGCGGCACCATCGTCGACGGCCTGGGCGGCGACCCGTACGTGGGCGATGTCGCCGTGCGCAACGGCCTCATCGTGGCGGTGGGGTCCGCGACCGAGCCGGCCGAACGTGAGATCGACGCCACCGGGCTGCTGGTCACCCCAGGTTTCGTCGACCTGCACACCCACTATGACGGCCAGGCGATCTGGTCGGACCGGCTCAACCCGTCCTCGGCGCACGGGGTCACCACGGCGGTGATGGGCAACTGCGGCGTCGGGTTCGCTCCGTGCCGCCCCGACGATCACGACGTGCTCGTCGACGTGATGGCCGGCGTCGAGGACATCCCGGGTGTGGTCATGGTCGACGGTCTGCCGTGGACCTGGGAGACGTTCCCCGAGTTCTTCGACGCGCTGGCGGATCGACAACTTGATATTGACGTGGCGGCGTTCCTGCCGCACTCCCCGCTGCGGGTGTACGTGATGGGCCAGCGCGGCGTCGACCGGGAGCCGGCCACCGCCGAGGATCTGGAGCTGATGCGCAAGCTTGCCGCCGAGGCCGTGAACTGCGGCGCCCTGGGGTTCGCCTCGTCGAGGCTGACCATTCACAAGACCGAGAGCGGCAAGCCGATTCCCAGCTACGACGCCGGCTATGCCGAGATCGAGGCGATCGCCCGTGGCGTCGACGACGCTGGTGGCGGGCTGATCCAGTTCGTGCCCGATCTCGTCGCGGGCGATTACGAACCGGCGCTGCAAACAGTCTTCGACGTCGCCGCCGACGTGGGCCTGCCCGTCACGTTCACGCTGGCGATCGGCAACGCCGGGCCGGCCTTCTTCGAAGATGCGCTGCGGATGGTGGAGAAGGCGAACAACAACGCGGCAGCAGCTGACCCCGTCGTGACCGCCCAGATCTTCCCCCGCCCCATCGGGCTGGTGCTCGGCCTTGAGCTCTCGGGTAACCCGTTCGTGCTCTACCCCAGCTACCGCGAGATCGCTCACCTGCCACTGGCCGAGCGGGTCGCCGAGATGCGCAAACCCGAAGTCCGCGAACGGATCCTGAGTGATTCGGCGGCCAGCGATGGACATCCGCTGATGTTCGCCGTGCAGGCCTGGGACTACATGTATCCGCTGGGTGAGCAGCCCGACTATGAGCCTGACCCGTCGAACTCGATCGGAGCGCGGGCCCGGGCCCGCAACGTCGACCCGCTCGAGGAGGCCTATGACCGCCTGCTCGACGACGACGGGCACTCGATGCTGCTGGTCACGCTGGCCAATTTCCGCGACAACTCGCTGGACACCGTTGCCGAGTTGATCCGGCGCGACGACGTCATCCTCGGCCTCGGCGACGGCGGCGCGCATTACGGCATGATCTGCGACGCCAGCTTCCCCACCTACCTGTTGACACACTGGGTCCGCGACCGGGGCGCGGGCATGCTGAGCGTCGCCGAGGCCGTGCGGGAGCTGACCTCGGTTCCGGCACGCGTCGCCGGGCTGGCCGATCGCGGTCGAATTGCGCTGGGCTACAAGGCTGATCTGAACGTGATCGACCATGCGGCGCTGCGGCTGCACCGGCCGGTCGTCGCCTACGACCTGCCCGGAGGCGGGCGTCGCCTCGACCAGACCGCAGATGGCTACATCGCGACCGTCGTCTCCGGTGCGGTGATCGCCGAGAACGGCGTCCCCACCGCAGCGCGTCCGGGCCGTCTGGTCCGCGGCCGGCAGCCGGCGCCGCTCGCATGAGCCGCGTCGCACCCCTGGCCCCGCCGTGGAGCGTAGAGGACGCCGCGGGCATCCAGAGTTGGGGCCACCCCGACCGGACCTACGAGCCACTGCTGCTGGTGCGCTGCCTGCAACGGCATCCGAAGCTGGCGGGCAAGCTGCGCAAGCTCGGTGAGGCGCTCTACGTCGACACGCTGCTGCCACCGCGGGTGCGCACCATCGCGATCCTGCGGATCTGTGCGCGGTTGGGCTGCGCCTACGAATGGGGCGGGCAGGCCGCGTTCTGGGGTCCGATCGCCGGGGTTTCCGATTCCGAATGCGATGCCCTGGTCACCGGCGCAGACGCGGACTGGTCGGCATTTGAACGAGTGCTCATCGACGCGGTCGACGAATTGGAACGCACCGGCTCATGGTCGACGACGACGTGGGATGCCTTGGGCGACAACCTCGATGAAGAGCAGCGCATGGAACTGCTGATCGCCGTCGGCTGGTACCGGACCATCTGCACCTTGTGCAACGGCCTGGACCTTCCGGTGGAGGGGTGGATGCGGCGCTGGCCGGATTCAGCTCGCTGACCGGTCCCGGCGCAGCGCCGGATGTTGCTTGGCAAGCATCGGCAACAACAGCCGGCGCGGCATCAACTGCGCCAGCCGGGTGCTGATCCGGCTGGGCGCACCGGCGATCACCTCACCCTTGTCGTGGGCCAGCGCGTCCACACCCACCCGCGCCACGTCGCGGGCCGGCATCCAGAGGAATTTGGGGAACGCGGCGGCGAACGCACGTTCGTCCATGCCCGCGGACTTGAGGAACTCGGTACGCACCGGGCCCGGGTTCAGCGTCGTCACCGTGACACTGGTTCCGGCCAGTTCGGCGCGCAGGCCCTCGGTGTAGTTGCGCACGAACGCTTTGGTGGCCGCATAACCCGCCTGCCCCGGGAACGGATGAAAGCCCGCCGTGGAGCCCACATTGAGGATGGCGCCGCGGCCACGCGGCACCATCGACGCCACGGCCCGGGTGCACAGGTCGATCACGGCTTCGGCGTTCACCCGCACCTGAGCGATCTCGGCCTCCGGGGTGGAACGGGTCACCGCGCCCAAGGTGCCGATACCCGCATTGTTGACCAGAATGTCCACCGTCAGCCCGCGACGCTCGACCTCATCGAAAAGCGTTGCCCGGGCGCCGGAATCGGCCACGTCGCACGGGATCACCTCGACCCGCGCCTCGGACAGTTCGGCGGCAAGCTCGGTCAGCTTGTCGGCACGGCGGGCCACCAGGGTGACGCCGTACCCCCGGGATACCAGCTCCCGGGCCAGCTCCGCGCCGATCCCCGACGAGGCCCCGGTGATGACGGCGGTGCTGGTGGGTGAGGGCGGTGGCAGCGGCATGGGCTCGAAAGTACCCGCTGCCACATGTCCAGGTCGGGCCCACCGGGACCCGGACCGGCCTATTCTCACGTCATGAGCGTGAAAGTGGATCTCAACCAGCTGGCCGACAAGCTGGCGAACTACACGTTCGCTTACCTCGTCACGGTCGACGACAACTACCACGCGCACACGGTCGCGGTGGAACCGCATCTCGTCGACGGCGTCATCCACGTCGGGCCGGTCGGCGGGCACACCCGCAGAAACCTGGCCTCGCACGAGAACGCCACCCTGGTGTGCCCACCGGCCAAGCCCGGTGGGTATTCGCTGATCGTCGACGGGCGGGGCCAAGCCGGTGCGAACGAAGACGAGGCGCAGCAGATCGTGCCCAGCCGCGCGGTGCTGCATCGCAAGGCGGTGAAGCCCGGACCGCCCGGCCAGTGCGACAGCGACTGCATCGTGTTGTCGGAGAACTGACGCCGCAAGCGCCCCCGCTGTCACTCCCGGTCAGAACCGCTGGCGTTGGTGTCTTCGAGCACTCGCTGGATCACGTCGCCCGGATCACCCTGTCCCGGATTCAACTGGTGCGTGGCCACACCATCCGATTCGGTGGCGACACGGTCCGCACCGACGGTGTCCGGCGTCGGGTCGGCTTTCGACTCACCGCTGCCCTGACCGCTCTCGCCGTCCTGGCCCTGGCCGTTTTCTCCCGGCTCACCTTGGCCTTGCTCACCTTGGCCCTGGCTGTTCTGCCCCGGGTCGCCCTGGAGGGATTGGCCCGGGTCACCCTCGCCCTGACCTTGGCCACCGTCACCTTGGCCGTTTTGTCCCTGGCCACCTTGACCTTGGCCTTCGCCTTGACCTTGACCCTGATCGTTCTGCCCCTGGTCCCCCTGGCCCTGCCCTTGGCCGCCGCCGCCCTGGCCCTGGCCCTGGCCCTGGCCCTGGCCCTGGCCACCGTCCGGCGACTCGGGATCCTTCAACTTGTCCTGGAGCCGCTGTTCGGTCTCGTTGAGGTGCTTGCGGCGCTCTTCGTCGGGTTCGGTCGTCGTGTCGAAACAGCCCCCGGGTGCCTCCTGCGTCACCTTCAGCGCCTCGGTCCAGAGCGACTTCGCCTCGTCACGGTGCTTGTCGGCGTTCTTGAGATCTCCGAGTGTCTCCAGCACCACTTCGAGATTGATTCGCACCGGGCATGATCGCGCCTGGCTGACCAGCGACAGCGACTTCTTGAACTCCGACTCGGCCTCGGCCAGTTTCCCTTCCAGCACGTAGCGGTCACCGTCGGCGAAATAGGGCTTGTAGGAGTCGATCACGTTGAGCGACTTGAGCGTCCGCACATCGTCGGCCAGACCGTAGGAGTTGTAGGCGAGGTAGTCGGATCTGGCGGAACTGCCGTAGACCACCATCGTGATCAGTTTGACCGCAATCCCCACGAGCAGCACGGCCGGCAGAATCGAGAACACGATCAGCCGTCGTCGCAGGACTTTGCGGCTCGGTCCGTGCGAGAAGTACGCACCGATCGTGTTGAGCACCAACCGGAATGCCGGGATACCACGTCCGCTCGGCATCATGCGTCCCGCCCGGTCCTGCGGGAGACCCGGTACTCCCGCGCCATCGCGAACAGCTCATAGAACATCAACAGCATCGCGATGGCCGTGAAGATCCAATAGAACTCGGTGCGATCGCCCGGCATCGAAACTTGCTGCTGCACCGCTGTCGAAGATCCCTCGTCCACCGCGGGGATGATCGTCGACGTCGAGTCACCGAGACCACGTTGGAAGTACGGCACGTGCAGTTGCTCGGCCACGGTCCGCAGCGAGGCTTCGTCCAGCGGGGAAAGGAACTGTCCGCCACCGCCTGCCGGGTCCGGGAAGTAGGTGATCTCGCCGTTGGCACCGATCTTGCTGGCCACTGGCCCGCCGGCCGGTGTGCCGTATCCCAGCACTGCGCCGCCGGCCACCAACCCGGACGGGATGTCGAAGGCGGTTGCTGTCCGCTTCGAGATCCCGGCGCCCTCGCCGAGATAGAAGACCAGGTTGTTCGAGCCCGGGTACTGCCGGGCGGCAAGCTCGAGCTGACGGTTCAGTTGATCGGCCGCGGCACCCACGTCCACCTGGTAGACCGAGTCGAATTCCGATTCGTAGGCCGAATAGTTCTTGAGCAGCGCCCGCAGACTCCAGACGTCGTCGGAGAGCGGCCAATCGACCCGGTCCTTGGTCGCGAACGACGTTATCGAGAAGCGTCCGGACGGGTATTGGTCGACGATCGCCTGCATGTCGGTGCGGATCCCGGCCATCCGAAACTGGTTGTTGCCGAAGTCTTCTGCGCGGGAGTTCAGCGATCGGTCGACCACGAAGAACACGTTCACGTTGTTGTTGGCGGCGGCGTCGGCGGCTGCCTGGTTCACCGGGTGGGTGTCGGCCTCGATCCCGGGCCGCACCGCGGCCGCCAACAAGCACACGATCACCAGCGTCAACAGACTCCACCGCACGACGACCTTGCGCTGGCTGTCTTTCCCCACCACCACGAGCACCCGATAGAGCGTGTACATCCGCAGTACCAGCGTCAGCCCCGCCAACAAGAGGAACACCCACCAGGCCAGGACGGGCTCGAATGTCATCGCCGCACCCCCGCGAGGCTGATGGCGAAGACGATCACTATCGCGAGCCCGACGGTGAGCACCAGGTTGGGGCGGTCACGCAACTGCTGGACCATGATCGTCCCGTCCGAAGCCGTCACCTCCGGCGGATGTGAGCGGATGTCGTCGAGGTGACTGCGTAGCGCCTTGTCCAACGAATCCTGGTCGCCGTGCGGGGTTCCGCCGTCGGCATCTGCTGCCGTGACGTAGCTGATGAAGCGTCCACCGGTGGCCTTGGTGAGCTCGCTGAGCCCGCCGCTGGCGTCGAGAGTCGAACTGGTCAACACGTTGACCTGGATTCCCGAGGACCGGGCCAGGTCCGCCAGCCCGTCATCGGAGAAGATCGGCGTTGCCGCCGAGCCGGCCGGGCCCATGTAGATCACCGAACGCCGGGTGTCCGACGGCTTGCCTGCTCCGGGAAAGCCCTTCATACACATGGCAAGTGCGTCGTTGACGGTCAGCTGGTAGTCCGTGTAACCGACCGCCCTGCCGAATTCGTATTGGGCGCGTTGCAGGACGGCGGTGTCCTCGGGAGTGGGGCTCTGCTCGGACCGCAGCCGCTCCAGGCTGGCGTACCGACCGAGTTCGTCCTCAAGAAAGGGATAGTCCCGGGTCAGCGGGATCACCCGGTTGGCACGGGAAGTGAGGCCGAGCCGTTGCGAGTCGAATCCGGCGGCCTGGCCGGCGAAGTAGGACAGCAGCACCGACGCGTCGTGGGAGGCCGGATCGTCCTGCAGGCAGAGCATCACATCCTCGGGATGCGCACGGTTGACCTCAGCCGCGGTGGCCTGGGAACTGACCGGGCGGGCAGTCGCGACGATGGCGCACATCAGCACGGCCACCGTGGTGACAGCGATGGCCGTCAACAAGATTCGGTAACGTCGGTAGGCCCGCACATACTCGGGCATCTCGGTGAGCCGACCGACCCAGGCCAACGGGCGCAACCGTCGTGGTTGCCGCCGCATCGGCCACAGGAACGCGGCGAGCACGATGGCGACGAGCGCCACCAGGCCGACGATCACGACCCATCCCCACTTCAGCTCCATGACTGGATCGTGCTCCGCACCTGGGCTGCTGTGGCAGCGACGTCCGGATTGTCTTCGAGCTCGAACTGTTTCGAGTACAGGGCCGACACGGCCGGTGCTGCCGCCGCGGCGGCACTACCGGCCACCTCGCCCAGCGCCATGTACGGCGCGGCGACCCCGGTCTGGAGGTAGAGGAAGTTCCGCAGTATCCGGCTCATCGCGGTGTATGCCTGACGCGATGTAAGCTCTCCGGCGTCGTAGCGGTCGCTGACCCTGCCGATCGCGGTGCCGAACTTGCGTCGCAGCACCCGTGCACTGATGTCCCGAATCACCGGGATGCTGCGCAGCCGTTGCACCGGAAGCGTCCACACCACGACCCCGACGAACCATCCGATGACCCCCAGGATCAACAGCACGCCCAGCACCAGCCATCCCACCGAATACGGCAGCGGCGCAACGATCCACTTGAGATAGTCATTTGCCACGGCTGGCCTTCTTCAGCATCAGGGTGACGGCACCGAACAGCTCGCCGCTCGCGGACACCCGGGCGCACGGGATCGCCGAGCTGTCGACGTATTCGGCGAAGGCGGCCTCCCGTCGTGCCTCGGCCCGACGGTATGCCTCCAGCACCCGGTGGCCGAGGATCTCCTCGCGCAGCAGGGTTCTACCGCTTTCGACGTCATAACCTTCGCCGCCGAATGCCGGTACACCGATCAGCGGCGCATCCCGCACCGTGATCCAGTACACGTCGTGGCGAGCTCCGACCTTGCGGAACTGCTCGGCCAGAAGCGGTGAGACATCCGGTTCGTCGGAGATCACGAAGACGATGTGCCGGCGCCGGAAATGCTGCTGCACGTAATCCAATTGGGTGGCAAGCTCGCTGCGCGCGCTGTCGGCCACCTGATGTCGGTTGACCCGCTCCAGGATGTGCTCGAGGTGCGCCTCGCCACGCCGGTTCGGCATGTGCGCCGAGCCGGTGGCGTCCCCGTACACCAGACCCATCTCGTCGCCCTTGCTGATCGCGATGAGCCCCACCAGACCGACCGCATTGAGCACTACCCGCTGTTTAACCTCTCCCCCGGCGGCCAGCGCGAGCATGTTCCGGCCGAGGTCGACGACCATCAGCACCCGCTGCTGCCGGTAGGAGACGAACCGCTTCACCAGCACGTCGGTCGAACGCGCCGAGGCCTTCCAGTCGATGTCGCGGACGTCGTCGCCCGGGATGTAAGGGCGCAGGTCGTCGAACTCCAGGCTGCGCCCGTGGAACATCGAGCGATGCTCCCCCTCGAGAAGGCCACGGGACACCCCGCTCGGACCGGACAGCCGGTTACCGGCGAGGGTCTGCGCCTTCACCTCCTGCAGTAGCACTCCCATAGCGACTACGGAGTACGCACTATCCGAACAATGTTGTCTATCAACACTTCCGGTGTGACATTCTGGGCCACTGCCTCGAAGCCGAGAATCAGCCGATGCCGCAGGATCCGGTGCGCGAGGGCCTTGACGTCGTCGGGCAGCACATGGTTGCGCCCCGACAGCAGGGCGAGCGCCCGCGCGGACTTGGTGAAGGCGATGGTCGCGCGCGGGCTGGCGCCGTACTCGATGAGCCGGGCCAGGTTCGCCGGAAGGTACTGCTGCGGAGCACGTGTCACCGCAACCATCTGGGTGATGTAGTTGACGATCGCGGGGTCGAGATAGACCCGCCGAACCACGTCGCGGATGTAGAGGATGTCCTCGAGTGAGGCCACTGCCGCGGTACGGCGGTTGGTGTACACCCCCGCGTCGATCCGGAAGACCATCTCCGACTCCTCCTGTGGCGTCGGATAGGTCAAGATCTCCTTGAACATGAACCGGTCCATCTGCGCTTCCGGCAGCGGATAGGTGCCCTCCTGGTCCACCGGGTTCTGGGTGGCGAGCACCAGGAACGGTTCGGGGATCTTGTAGACCTCGCCGGCGATACTGGTCTGGCGTTCCTCCATCGCCTCCAGCATGGCGCTCTGGGTCTTCGCGCTGGACCGGTTGATCTCGTCGAGCAACACGATATTGGCGTGGACCGGACCCAACTGGGTGTGGAAGGCGCCCCGGGAGGCGTCGAAGATCTGAGTGCCGATGATGTCGCTGGGAAGCAGGTCTGGGGTGCACTGAATGCGCCGGAAGTTGGCCTGCACCGCATCGGCGACCGCCCGGGCCGCTGTCGTCTTCGCAAGCCCCGGAACACTTTCCAGCAGGACGTGCCCTCCGGTCAGCAGACCGATCAGCAGGCTCTGTTGCAACCCGCTCTGACCTACGACCTTGGCGGCGAAGGCGTTGGACAACGCGCCGACCACCGCGCGCGCCCGGTCGATCTCCTCCCGGGTGGGCTGGGGTGCCATGGCGACGCTCATTTGCCGGCCCACTTCACTGTCAGAGGTTCCTGGGTCATGTCGATCTGCCCCATCAACGGGACGAGAGGGGTGCCCTGCATGGGGGTGCCGTCGGTGCTGTTGGCGGTGAGCTTCCACTCCGCTGTGCCCATCACCCGCACGCCCATGTCAAGCGACATGAAGCTGTATTGCAGGCCGCTGAGGTCAGCGGGCGCCTCCCAGTGCGCGGTGCCGTCCACCAACATCGGGTTGCGGACACTCTGCGGGCATCCCGGGGGTGAGAGCTCGGTGGATTTCGCGCACCCGGTGATCGCGTCGGTGACCGCTTTCTTGGCCGCCTCCGACCCGGCCTCGCTCAACTGCACCTGGAGCCCGGCAGGTATTGCGACCCCCTGAGCCACCAAGCCCTCAAGCAGCACCGGCCGCTGCGCCGTCACCGAGATGTACTTGTTCGCCGAATCCAGTCCCAGCCAGCCGGGAAACACGTAAACCACCGATGAACCCGAAATCGGTTTGCCGAAAAGCGATACGGGCGGAGCGGGCAGGGGCTGGCCGGTCACCGGGTTGGTGGTCAGCGCGCTCGCGGTGAGGCTGATCTTGGCGGCCGCCCCGGACAGCTTCCAGCCGCCGTCCTGCTTCTTCACCATCAGGGTCTGGTCGGAGGTCTGGTCACCGAAGTTGGCCACCACGTGTACCTGCGCCATGTCGCCGGTCTCGTTGGCGTTGAGAATCCGGATGTTGGTGATCGGCCACTTCGCGATCTGCTGCTTCAAGACGTCGTCGGTGAGAAAATCCTTCGACGCAGGCTGGTCGGATCCGAATGCCAACGCGGCGTTGGCATCTCCCTTCGACAGGGCATCAAGGTAGCCCTTGACCGCGTCGGTGGCCGTGCTGGCGCCGCCACCACCGATACCACCGGCGCCGCCGCCGGAGAACGACACGATGCCCACCACGACGCCGACGATCAGCAACACCGCACCGGTGGCGCAGGCCGTGATGAGCAATGCCTTCTTGTTGCGACGCGGCGCGGGTACCGGTGTAGGGAACCCGATCTGGGGATTGTGAACGTCGCGCTGCAACGGGCCGCGCCAGTCAGCCTGGGGCGGCGCCTGCTGCACAGGGGGCGAGGGCGCGTCGAACCCGTGCGACCCGGGATGGGGTGCGGCGCCCGGCGCGGGCGCACCCCACTGCGGAGCAGGAGCCGGAGGCGGCGGGGGCGGCGCTTGCCGATAGCCGGAATTCTGAGGCGTATGGTCGTCGACGGGGTTCGGTCCCCCGAACGGCGAATGCGGCGGATGAGTCACGCAGCAAACCTGCGCGCGCGGAACGTCGACAATTCGATCTCCCCCCGAAACAAACCACGACAGCTATCAGCGCCCGCACCGTATCACGGTGATCTCACCCCACCGGTCACGGGTTTGCCACAGCGCCCATGGGGTGCAGACGAGCAAACCGACCGCTCGGTCCGACGAAAAATCCCCGGCGCGCCAGGCGCACCGGGGATTTCCCGTAAAGAGCAGGACTTAGAAGTCCATACCGCCCATGCCACCGGTCGGGTCGGCCGCGGGGGCCGCCTTCTCCGGCTTGTCGGCGACGACGGCCTCGGTGGTAAGGAACAGCGCCGCGATGGACGCCGCGTTCTGCAGCGCCGAGCGGGTGACCTTCACCGGGTCGGCAACGCCGGCCTTGAGCAGGTCCTCGTACTCACCGGTGGCGGCGTTCAGGCCGGTGCCGGCGGGCGAGTTGGTGACCTTCTCGGCGACGACGCCGGGCTCCAGGCCACCGTTGAGGGCGATCTGCTTCAGCGGGGCCGACAGCGCGACACGCACGATGTTGGCGCCGGTGGCCTCATCTCCGGTGAGCTGCAGCTCCTCCAGCGACGGAGCCGACTGCAGCAGGGCCACGCCGCCACCGGCGACGATGCCCTCTTCGACGGCGGCCTTCGCGTTGCGGACGGCGTCCTCGATGCGGTGCTTGCGCTCCTTGAGCTCCACCTCGGTGGCAGCGCCGGCCTTGATCACCGCAACACCGCCGGCCAGCTTGGCCAGGCGCTCCTGCAGCTTCTCGCGGTCGTAGTCGGAGTCGCTGTTCTCGATCTCGGCACGGATCTGGGCCACGCGACCGGCGATGGCGTCGCTGTCGCCGGCGCCCTCCACGATGGTGGTCTCATCCTTGGTGACGACGACCTTGCGGGCCTGACCCAGCAGCGCGACATCGGCGGTCTCCAGCGAGAGGCCGACCTCTTCGCTGATGACCTGGCCACCGGTGAGGATGGCGATGTCCTGCAGCATGGCCTTGCGGCGGTCACCGAAGCCCGGGGCCTTGACGGCCACAGACTTGAAGGTGCCGCGGATCTTGTTGACCACCAGGGTCGACAGGGCCTCGCCCTCGACGTCCTCGGCGATGATCAGCAGCGGCTTGCCGGACTGGATGACCTTCTCCAGCAGCGGCAGCAGGTCCTTGACGGTCGAGATCTTGGAGCTGACCAGCAGGATGTAAGGATCCTCCAGGACGGCTTCCTGACGCTCGGCGTCGGTCACGAAGTAACCCGAGATGTAGCCCTTGTCGAAGCGCATACCCTCGGTGAGCTCCAGCGACAGCCCGAAGGTCTGTGCCTCTTCGACGGTGATGACACCCTCGTTGCCGACCTTGTCCATGGCCTCGGCGATCAGGTCACCGATGGACTGGTCACCGGCGGAGATACCGGCGGTGGCAGCGATCTGCTCCTTGGTCTCCACCTCCTTGGCGGACTTGAGGAGACCTTCGGTCACCTTTTCCACGGCCTTCTCGATGCCGCGCTTCAGGCCGAGCGGGTTGGCGCCGGCAGCGACGTTGCGCAGACCTTCGCGAACCAGGGCCTGGGCCAGAACGGTGGCGGTGGTGGTGCCGTCGCCCGCGACGTCGTCAGTCTTCTTGGCGACTTCCTTGACCAGCTCAGCGCCGATCTTCTCGTACGGGTCCTCCAGCTCGATCTCCTTGGCGATGGACACACCATCGTTGGTGATCGTGGGGGCGCCCCACTTCTTCTCCAGGACGACGTTGCGACCCTTGGGGCCCAGCGTCACCTTTACCGCGTCAGCGAGGGCGTTCAGGCCCCGCTCAAGGCCGCGACGGGCCTCTTCGTCATACGCAATTGTCTTGGCCATTGCGAAGTGATTCCTCCGGTTAGGGGATCGCACGTTCGTTGGTCGGGTTCAGTGCCCGCGACGGACGACCAGGGTGTGCTCCCGCAGGTGCGGCCCCGGTCTCACCGTCCCGACCTAGCACTCACTGATCGAGAGTGCCAACTGCATTCTTAGCACTCGACCAGGGCGAGTGCAAGGTCGTCTGGCCGTGGCCCGGCCATGGGGTTACGCCTCCCCGCTATCTACCGCTGCGCTGTCGCCCGCGCGCCCTGGCGACCCCTGGGTGGAAAGCGGCGACACCAGCGCTCCAGACCAATGGGCCTACGACTGGTACTGGCGTACCTGTTCTGCGAACTCATCAAGTAGGCGTAGCGACTCATCCTTGCCGACGGACGGCAGGAACAGGCCCAGCTGGCCGAAGCCGAGATCCTCAGCGGCACGCCAGTAGTCGGTTTTGACGGGTGCGCCGAACATCATCAGCGGCACGTCGTCGGCACCGCCGTCACGCATCTGTCCGATCCGTTTGGTCAGCTCCGTCCTGGGCAGTGGATTCGAAATCCATCCCGCCTCATGGCGAATCACGCGCTTGACCGTGGCATCGGAGTTTCCGCCGACGTAGATGGGCGGATGTGGTCGGCGGACCGGCTTGGGCCGGCAGTACGAGGAATCGAAGTTGACGTAGCTGCCGTGATACTCGGCCGGCTCGTCGGTCCACAACGTCTTGACCGCTTCGATGCTCTCGTCCAGCAGTGCGCCACGGGTTTTCGGGTCGGTGCCGTGGTCACGCATCTCCTCCAGGTTCCAGCCGGCGCCGACGCCCAGCACGAACCGGCCGCCGGAGATCAGGTCGATGCTCGCGGCTTCCTTGGCGGTGTGGATCGGGTCGCGCTGAATCAGCAACGCGACGCCCGTGACGAGGTCGATCGTGGAAGTCACCGCGGCGGCCGCAGCAAGGGTGACGAACGGGTCGAGCGTGTTGTAGTACCACGCCGGCAGGTCCCCGCCGTTCGGATATGGCGACTCGCGGCTCACGGGGATGTGGCTGTGCTCGGCAACGATGAGCGAGGCGAACCCCCGCTCCTCGATCGCGCGAGCAAGCGATACCGGATCGATGCTGTCGTCGTCGACGAAGGTGGCGATGCCGAACTTCATTTCGCCGACGCTACCCGTGCAGGCAGGCCCGACAGTGGGCGAAGGGCAGGGCGGGGCCATCCCGCTCGCCGGTTTCTACCGGTGGGCTGCTGCGAGTGCGGCGTAGCGACCCCAGGGTCGAAAATGGCGAGGGGTGGGCGGCGCCGCGTTTCCCTGGGCTGCGGTTTCACCCGAACCGGATCGGGGCAGACCTGAGATGAAATGCAGCGTGGTCACTGTGTTCCCTTCGCCCGTAACCCATCGAACACCACGGAGGTGACGTGCTCGGCCGCGTCGGCGTTGTAGCTCTGCATGGCCTGGCAGCCGACCAGCAGCGCCTTGACGTCAGACACCGCGACGTCGCGTCGCACTGTGCCCGCGCGTTGCGCGGCGGCCAGCAGATCACCGAGTACGGCGAGGTATTCACCCTCGGCCTCGGGGACCACGGTGTTGACGTCGATGCCCGACCCCGAGAGCGCGTCGACAAGTCCACGGTCAGCTGCGCCCCACTGCAGCACCATCGACCGCAGGAACAGAAATATCGCGTCGCCTGGATCGGCCTCGGCGAGCAGGGTCCGTCCCTCTTCGACTACGCCGCGGATCCGCTCGGCGATCACCGCTTGGAACAACGCTTCCTTGGTCGGGAAATGCCGGTAGACGGTTCCGGCCCCGACACCGGCCCGCCGCGCGATCTCGTCGACAGGCACGGACAGGCCGTCGGCCGCGAAAGTTTCATAGGCGACCGCGAGCACCCTGGCACGGTTTCGTGCCGCATCAGCACGCATTCGCCATCACCTCACACAGCCATCGACAGAGCATTGACAAACCGGGGCGCACGTTCCGTATAGTCGGTCACAACCGGAGCGCTCGCCCCGTTTAGCCCCTACCAGGAGTCTCTCATGACCAAGTGGACCGCCGCCAAGATTCCGGACCAAAAGGGCCGTACGGCCATCGTCACCGGGGCCAACACCGGCCTGGGGCTCGAGACCGCGAAAGCCCTGGCCGCCAAGGGCGCCCACGTGGTACTCGCCGTCCGCAACCTGACCAAGGGCGAGGCCGCCGCCGAATGGATCTCGCGGTCGGTCCCCCACGCCGATCTCGAACTGCAGCGCCTGGACTTGGGCTCCCTGGCTTCGGTACGCGAAGCCGCCGACGCAATCCGGAACAAGCACGACCACATCGATTTGCTGATCAACAACGCCGGCGTGATGACCCCGCCCAAGGAGACCACCGCCGACGGTTTCGAGCTGCAGTTCGGCACCAACCACCTCGGCCACTTCGCACTCACCGGCCTGCTACTCGACCGCCTGCTGCCGGTGACCGGGTCACGCATCGTCACGGTCAGCAGCATGGGCCACCGCTTCACGCCCGGAATCCGGTTCGACGATCTGCAGTGGGAGCGCAGCTACAACCGGCTCCACGCCTACGGTCAATCCAAGCTGGCCAATCTGCTGTTCACCTATGAGCTGCAACGCCGCCTGATCGGGCAGCAGACCGCCGCCCTGGCCGCCCACCCCGGCGGCTCCGATACCGAACTGGCACGCCATCTGCCCCGCGCCGCACAGCGCGCCGTCCCGCTGCTGCGTCCGCTCTTCCAGGAGGCCGCCATGGGTGCGCTGCCGACCCTGCGCGCCGCCACGGACCCGGGTGCCCTGGGCGGTCAGTACTACGGCCCCGACGGGCTCGGCGAACAGAAGGGCCACCCGAAGGTGGTGACCTCCAACGAGCGGTCCTACGACATCGAGCTGCAGCGCCGGCTGTGGGCGGTGTCCGAGGAACTCACCGGCGTGACCTATCCCCAACCGCAGGACGCGCGCGCCTGACTTCCACCGCGCCGCGGCTAGGCTGGCGCTCGTGTCGCTCTGGGATCCCAGAATTGTGCCGCCCCATCCCTGGAGGAGCGCACGCCGAGTGGTTCATCGAGAAGGACGACCACTTCATCAGTGCGTGAGCCGCCGGCTGATGCTCGTCTGCGCCGCGTTGGCATCCACGATGCTCGCGGGTTGTGCATCCGGCCGAGACAGCGAGGCCCGGTCCATCGGCACAACGATCCGCGAGCTACCCGGCGTCGGTGCCGTCGAGGTCGACTATGACGACAGCTTCACCCACGGCGAGCACTTCAACCTCGACGTCGAGCTCGACGCTGCAGCCACCGCGCAGCAGGCCCAGGACGTGGTCCACACATTCGTGGCGGCTGCCGGCGACGTCGATTTCGACTCCCACTACGTCGTGCTGCACATCGGCAACGACAGGGGCGGTGTCGAGCTACGTCCGCTCGCCGACGACGTCGGCCAAACCACCGCAGCTGTCACGCTGTGGTTCGACACGATGTCGTCTCCCGTGGTCGATCGCGTCGCGATGACTGCCGGCCACCCCGCGATCGTGACATTGCGCCAGCCCGTCGACACTCTCGCCACGGAAGAACTGGTCCACCGGCATCCGCAGCTCGGCACGGCACAGTGGCTGTTGCAGGTGCCACCGGCTTACCCGTTCGAGTCGACCAGCACCTACACCTCATACGGCGTGATTCCCGACGCCGCCACTGCGCAGGCCTGGACCGAGGTCGTCCGGATCGCGGGGCCGCATCTCGTCAAAGGCACATTCCGCCCGGACCCGGTGACCGGTGTCGCGACATCCGCGATCGAGATCAGTGCCAAGCCCGGAGCCGAGCCCAGGGACTACGCGATCGCGGACCCCATCGCGGTGGTGTTGGCCCGGCTCGGCCGGCCGGTCGATCTGACCATCAAAGGCGGCAACAGCTGGGTGGAGGTCACGATCGGCGGCTGCTTCCAGCACGACAAGGCTCATGTCCCGCGCCCGCTCGAGACCCAGCTGGCGCAGGTGTACGAGCGCTGCTGAGCGTTTGCTCCGCGCCGCACTCCGTCGGGGCCGGCGCGGGCCCATGCTGGTCCGGGAACGGCTTGATCCAGGACCCCGTAGCCTGTTCGGCAAGCGACACGCCCGGCATGTTCCTGCAGAGATGCGCCGGCGGAACCCACTGGCCTAGACTGCTTTCCGACTGAGAGGAGGCCTCGGGTGCGGGCTGATGCAGCGCCCAGCACCCAGGCACTTCGGGGCTGGCAGCGCAAAGCGCTGGTGAAGTATTTGACCGCCAAACCGCGGGATTACCTTGCGGTGGCGACCCCAGGCGCGGGAAAGACGACGTTTGCGCTGCGGATCGCGGCTGAACTCCTCAGTGACGGCACGGTCGACGCGATCACCGTGGTGGTGCCCACCGAGCATCTTAAGATCCAGTGGGCCCAATCGGCCGCGCGCAACGGCATCGCGCTCGATCCGAAGTTCAGCAACTCCAACTCACAGACCTCCGCCGAGTACCACGGTGTGGTCGTCACCTATGCCCAGGTGGCCAGCCATCCCACCCGGCACCGGGTGCGCACCGAGAATCGCAGGACCCTCGTCATCTTCGACGAGATCCACCACGGCGGTGACTCGAAGACCTGGGGCGACGCGATGCGCGAGGCATTCGACGACGCGACGCGACGGCTGGCGCTCACCGGCACCCCGTTCCGCAGCGATGACAGCCCGATCCCGTTCGTCAACTACGAAACGGACAGCGCCGGTTTCCAACAATCCACGGCCGACCATGTGTACGGCTACGCCGATGCACTGGCCGACGGCGTGGTGCGGCCCGTGGTGTTCCTGGCCTATTCGGGTGAGGCCCGCTGGCGGGACAGCGCCGGCGAGGAACATGCGGCGCGCCTCGGTGAGCCACTGACCGCCGAGCAGACCGCGAGGGCCTGGCGCACCGCGCTGAACCCCGCCGGAGAGTGGATGCCCGCGGTCATCGCGGCCGCCGACAAACGGCTGCAGCAGAAGCGTCAGCACGTGCCCGATGCCGGGGGCATGATCATCGCCACCAACCAGACCACTGCCCGCGCCTACGCCGATCTGCTCACCAAGATCACCGGCGAGGTTCCGACGGTGGTGCTCTCCGACGATCCGGCTGCCTCGGATCGGATCAGCCAGTATTCGGCCGGCACCAGCCGGTGGCTGGTAGCAGTGCGCATGGTGTCCGAAGGCGTCGACGTGCCGCGGCTGTCGGTCGGTGTCTACGCCACGAGCGCGTCGACACCGTTGTTCTTCGCTCAGGCCATCGGCCGTTTCGTGCGGTCGCGCCGCACCGGCGAGACGGCCAGCATCTTCTTGCCGTCGGTGCCGAATCTGCTGCTGCTGGCCAGCGAGATGGAAGCTCAGCGCAACCACGTGCTGGGCAAGCCACACCGGGAATCGGACGGGCTGGACGACGAGGCACTGGAAGCCGCCGAGAAGCGCAAGGACGAGAAGAGCGAGCTGGAGAACGGCGTCGAGTACCTGGGTGCCGACGCCGAGTTGGACCAGGTCATCTTCGACGGCGCCTCGTTCGGCACAGCGACACCCGCCGGCAGTGACGAGGAAGCCGACTACCTGGGTATCCCCGGTCTGCTCGATGCCGAGCAGATGCGAGACCTGTTGCGCCGCAGGCAGGATGAACAGATCACCAAGCGCACGGCCGAGGCCGCGGTATCAGGTGGCCCGCCACCTCCGCGCACCACGCACGGTCAGCTGCGCGAGTTGCGTCGCGAGCTCAATGCGCTGGTCACCATCGCCCACCACCGCACCGGTAAGCCGCACGGCTGGATCCACAACGAGCTCCGGCGCATCTGCGGCGGGCCGCCGGTGGCTGCGGCGACCACCGATCAGCTCAAAGCGCGCATCGAAGCCGTGCGGGACCTGAAGGCCTGACCACGGCCGAGCACGTCGTCAGCGGCTGAATAGATTCAGAGTCCGCCAAACTCACCCGCGACCGAACTGCAACTTGTTACAGTCGGCCAATTGCGTTCTGCAGCAGTCAGAACAGTTGGGGGAGGCGACATGACGACGACGTCCGCTACCGCTGGCGGGGCACGATTCATCGGACGGGTGGGGGCGCTGGCCGTAGCCCTGGGGATCGGGGTGGCGGTTGCCAACGGCACCCCTGTCGCATCCGCGCAGACCGGTGGTTCGGATTCGTCGGACACATCGTCCGGAGCCAGCAGCAGCCCGAAATCAGTGGGCTCCGCATCCAAGCGCGGCCCCCGCAAAACGTCGTTGTCAGGCCCGGACAAGCTGGCCAAACGGGTCAACGAGGTGACCGCGAAGGTGGAGTCCGCCTTCGGCAACTCGAAGGCCGGCACACATCGAACCTTTACCGGGTCGATCACACCGACTGCGCGGAAAGCCAAGGAAGACAAGGACAGTAAGGACTCCACCAAGCCCAGCGCCGTGGCCGACACCGTCGAGACCGCCGTCGGCAAACTGCGGCAGTCGGTTTCGCGTGCCGCCACCAAGACCACGGACGTCTCCCCGAGTCAGCAGGCCACGCTGGACAACCGGCCCGCGGCCGCCACCGAAGCCGACACCGCCGCCGCCGCTCCGCTCGAGACGCTCACGGTCGTCACCAAGACGGTGGCCAAAGACGTTGCCGAACATCTGATCCCGGCGTCAACACCCCGTAGCCAGGCACCGGCGGCGCGGCCCATACCGCACATGGTGGCGGCGGTGACGGAGCGGCTCAAGCCACTCATCCCGGACACGCCGGTGAATCCGGTCCAGGACCTCGGGCTGGCGGCGCTGCTGGGCTGGTCGCGCCGTGACGGCCAACCGGGCACATCGGTCGATCTGTTCGGACGGAGCTGGGAGGGCCAGCAGGCCGAAAGCGTCGTCACTACTTCCGAGGTGACCGACGAGGTGACCGACGAGGCGACGAGCATCCTCGCCACCGAGGATCAGCTCGCCGCCGAGCAGCAGGTCAGCGAGATCGTCAACACGCCGATCGTCCAGGTGGCCAAGCTGGTCCTGATGGCGGCCTGGTACGTGGAGGCGGCCAAGAACTTCTCCGCTGTCGGCGGCCCCGACTGGACGAACCTGTCACAGCTCAACGAGGCCGCCACCGAGTTCGCCAATCAGTCGGCGACCGAGTTCCTGCTGCTCAACTCCAACGATCCGAAGCTGCTGCTGCAGGTCAACCCGCCGCACAGCTGGAACGGGCAGGACGCCGGGGGTACCCGGATCTGGTACGACAACCCCGACACGGTCTATCGATTCACCGGGATCAATGGCGCGTCGACATACAAGATCGACGGGACGATCGAGGGATACGATCCGGACGATCCGAGCACGCACCCCACCTCCGCGAACACCAATTTCAGTGTGCTGACAGGCATCAACGGTGTGACAGCGGCGAACCTCGACGGTGAGCAGCTGAGCATCCGCGACGACGGGACGTTCACCATCGTGGTGAGCCCGGATGCCGCGCCGGCCAACCCTGAACAGGGCATGAACTACATTCAGGCCCCGGCCAACTCGACCATCCTCGCCACGCGAAACACCTTGGGCGACTGGAATACCGAGACGCCGATGAGGCTGACCATCGAGAAGACCGCCGGGCCGCCCAGTAGCTTGTTCAGCCAGATCGGCGGGTTCGCCATCCCGGGTATCGGCGAGACGGTGGTGAAGAACCCGCTCCTGCTCTCGCTGGTGTCGATCATTCCGGCGTTCGACAAGGCACCGCTGCTGGTGTCGTCCACCGAGACCGCCATCTTGATGTTGGTCACCGGGATCAGCGGTGAGAACACCTACATGTCGGTGGCCACCGGAGCCACCGGCGAGCCCAACACGCTGTCTCAGCCGCAACACAACGCCCAGTTCCTCTCCACGCAGTTGCAGAGCGCCGGCTACTTCCAGCTCAACGACGACGAGGCGATGATCATCACCGTCGATCCCGGTGATGCCGAGTACTTCGTGGTGCCGGTGACCAATGACTGGACCATCACCAACGACACCCGCAATCAGCAGACCAGCTTGAACAACAGTCAGGCGGTCAAGAACGCCGACGGCACGTACACCATCGTGGTGTCGAAAAACGATCCGGGCGTGGCCAATTGGGTGTCGACCGGCGGGCTGAATCAGGGCACCATCTCGATGCGTTTCCAGGGTGTCGATCCCGATGCCGAGAACATGCCGGCGGTGACGACGCAGGTGGTGAACGTTTCGGAGGTCAAGGACATCCTGGCCAACGACCCCAACACCACGGCCGACCAGTTGACCTACGACCGCGCGCAGCAGATCGCCGATCGCCAGGCCGGGTACGACCGCCGCTACACGGTGTAGCCGGGCTACAGCCCCAACAGTTCGGGAAGGTCTGCGACCGAGTCGATCACGAAGTTGGGCTGCATCGCGAATTCGTCTGCGGCCCAACGATCCAACGTGGCCTGGCGGAACTTTCCGGTGCGCACCAGCACCCCGGCCATCCCCACCACCTGGGCGGCCAGGACGTCGTTGTTCAGGTCGTCGCCGATCATGTACATCTCTTCGGGGTCGACACCGAGCCGGCTGGCCGCGGCCAGGAATCCTTCCGGAGCGGGTTTGCCGACGGCGGTGGCCCTGCGCCCCGAGGTCTCCTCCATGCCGGCCAGATACATGCCGGTATCCACCCGCAACCCGTCGGTGGTGGTCCACGCGGTGCTGCGATGCATGGCCACCACCGGCACACCCTGTGCCATCCAGTCGTAGACCCAGCTCAGCGTGAGGTGGTTGTACTCCGGACCGGCCCCGCCGAGCAGCACCACGTCCGGGGTGTCGGGGGCGGCCGGTCCGGCGAAGTCGCTGGAGTAGACGACGTCGACGCCGGGCATGTCCTCACCGATCTGCCCGCTGTTGACCAGGAAACATCGGGCACCGGGATAGCGGTCGCGCACATATTCGGCGGTCAGCGCCGCGGCGGTGATGACTTCGTCGGCGGCGACGTCCATGCCGGCCTCGGTCAGCAGGTCGGCGATCTGCGCACGGGTGCGGGTGGTGGTGTTGGTCAGGTAGGACCGGGCGATCTCGTTGTCAGCCAGTACCCGCAGTGTCTGGGCCGCCCCGTCGATGGGCTGCCAGGAGGTCACCAGCACACCATCGATGTCGAACAGCACTCCACCGATAGCCATGCAGCGACAGTAAACGCCCGCGAATTCAGCGCAACTCGGGGCCTGCCGGCCCGGTCGCCCACGCGTTGTCGGCCACCCACGCGGTGGCCGCCGCTGCCACCGACCAGGCCTGTTCGGCCGGCACGTCGAGCACCTGGTAGCGCTTCTCCCCTGCCGCCGTCGCGGCGATCAAGGTGGCCACTCCGGCGCGACGCTGGAAAAACGTCTGCCGCACCGTCCATCCGATGATGCCGGCGGTGTCCAGGTGATCCCGGCGGCGCTCCAGGCTTCCGGCGCGGGCCACCAGCCAGCCGTCGCGCACCAGATGCCCCAGGGACCGGGCCCGGTCGGCAGCCATCAGGCAGGCGCACCCCAACAACAGCGCCCACAGCACCCACACCCACCCCGGCACGCCCACCAGCGCCAGCGCCACACCGGCCAGCACCGGCAGGGCCACGGCACGGGTCCAGCGCCGCCGCACCGCCGCCGGTCCGTGGGCCTGCAGCGGGGCCTCTACGGCCGCCGGATCGTCGATCAATTCGGCCAGCACGGTCCGGGCGGTGACCGCCGGGCACGGCGGTAGCAGAAGGGAGGCCTCGCCCTCACCGCCGATACCGGTCATCACCGCGTCCAGGCGCGCGCCGCCGAACGCGCGGACCAGGAGCGGCTCACGCAAGGTGCCGCCGCGCATCCGCCGCATGTCGTAGGTGTGCTCACGTAGCCGCAGCAGCCCGTGCTGCAGGTGCAGCACTCCGCTCTTTCCGGGAATGTCTCGGCGGGTCAGTACCAAGTTTCCGTAGGTGAGCAGGGACCGCAGCACCGAGAGCGTCACCGAGGCCATCACGATCACCACGGCGCCGGCCACCACACTGACCAGCACGCCCAGCCGTTCGGCGACCACGATCCCATAGTGCGCCAGCGGCGCCCGCAGTGCCGCACCCGCGCCGGCTTGGTAGATCACGCCGGCCGCGGCGGCGATCATGGCCAGGCCGGTGAAACTCAGCGGGCTGTAGCGCAGCCAGGACGGTTGCCAGCGGGCCAGCTGGCGGCCTGCCGGCGCATCGGCGGCCGGTTCGGCGTCGGCCAGCAGGATCGCGCGCAGCCTGGGCACCTGCTGCGCCTCGACCGCATCGAGCGCAAACTCGGTGTCGCCCTTGGCTTCCTGCCCGGTGCTGATCTTCAACACGGTCAGCCCGAGCATCCGGTGCAGCAGCCGGGCGTCGGTGGATACCGACCGGATCCGGTTGCGCGGCACCGCGAGCACCTTGCGCTGCAGCAACCCGGTGCGTAGTTGCACCTCGTCGGGTTCGATGCGGTAGCTGGTGGTGAACCACCGTGCCAGACCCACGACGACGGTGAGGCCTATCGCCGCGATGGTCCACCCCTGGTTGCCGGTCGCCGAGCCGAGCACCACCGCGCCGATCAGCAGCGGTATCTGTTGCAGGACTTCGTGGACCGGGTGGACCAGCAGCATGCGGGGGCTCAGCCGCTGCCACTGCCGGTCGGTGGCCGGCCCGGCCGGTGTGGTCACGTGGCGTCCTGCTCGCCGATCGCCGCGATATCGGTCAGCTGCGCCACCACCTGCTCGGCGACATAGTCGTCGAGTGCCACGATCCGTACGGCCCCGGCCGAGGACGCCGTCGTCACCGTCACGTTGGCCAGCCCGAAGAGCCGGTCCAGCGGCCCTCGGTAGGTGTCCACGGTCTGCACCCGGGAGATCGGCGCGATGCGCCGCTCCTGCACCAGCCAACCGGTGCGGGTGTATACCGCGGGCGTTCCGGATCCGACGTTGATGTCCCACCGGTGCACGCGGTACCGCCACATCGGGACCACCACGATGAACATCACCGCACCCAGGACGGTGACGGCCGCAGCGGCACCGTGCAGCCACGGCATCCGGGGATCGATTGCCAGCCAGATCAACTGGGCCAGGATCAGCGCCGCCCACGGGATGGCTGCGCTCAGCGCCCAGACCAGTGGCGCCTTGGTGCTGGGCGGGTGGGCCGGATCAACCAACTTCACTGGGCGAACACCGTCTTCCAGTCGTTCTTCATGTCCACGACGGCCCAGCCGTTGGGGCCGGCCGCCTGCAGCGCGGTGACCAGTTTTCCGGACGACGGCGGGTGGGCGTCATAGGCGTACTCGCGGTCGGCGTCGGTGTGGTGGACCAGTACACCGAGGCTGGGGCGTGGGTTGTCGATCGTGGTGTACTCCAGCATCACCTGGTCACCATCGCTGTTGCCGACCGCCAGGATCGGGCGACGGCCGATGAACTCGTGAATCCCCGACGGCTTGCCGGTCTTGTCGTCGACGAACACGTAGTCCAGGGTCTTGACGAGCACCGGCTCACCGTCGCGCAGTTCGTATTTCGTGGTGCCGGTGGAGCCGACGACCTGCTCGGGCGGGATACCGTACACCCGCTGCGAGAACACCCGCATGAAATCCGCTCCGCCACCGGAAACGATGAAGGTACGGAAACCGTTGTCCCGCAGGTATTTCAGAAGCTGTTGCTGTGGCTCATAGGTCAGTTGGTCGTAGGGCTTGTCGAATCGGGGATGGCGCGCGGTCGCCATCCAGTCGGTCACCCGCTGATTGAACTCGTCGGTGGTCATCCCGGTGTGGGTGAGCGCCAGCACACGCAGCAGCCCCTCATGCCGGTCACCGGCGAGCAGGGCCGCGACATCGCCCTGCAGCGCCGCCTGCACCATCGGGTCGGCGGCCAGCGCCGGCTCTTGCGGTGCCCGGCGTTTGAGCTCGTCGATGACGAACGCCGCCTGGAACGGTAGCGGCGCTTCGGCCCACAACGTGCCGTCGTTGTCGAATACCGCGATGCGCTCCTGCGGCGCGACGAAATCCGGCGTGTCCGCGGAGGTGACCCGCGTGACGAACTCGGTGATGGAATTCTTCGCCGCTGCGTCGTTCCACGCGGACAACGGATCTGCGGCGGAGTCGTTCGAGGAACAGCCGGCCAGAAACAGCAACACGGTGAGCACGACTGCCTGCAGTTTGCGCATGACTCCCACCCTGCTATGGCTCCGGGGTGCCGTCCAGCACCCGCGTTCCGTATGTTCAACACTCATGAGCGCCAATTCCAAGTGGACAGAGGCCGACGTCCCCGATCAGTCCGGCCGGATCGCGATCGTCACCGGCTCCAACACCGGTCTGGGATATGAGACCGCGCGTGTGCTCGCCGCCAGGGGCGCGCATGTCGTCGTCGCGGTACGCAACCTGGACAAGGGCCGCCAGGCCATCGACCGGATCACCGCCGCGGCGCCGAAGGCGGACCTCAAGCTGCAGCAGCTGGATGTGGGTTCGCTGGATTCGGTCCGCACCGCGGCCGACGAACTCAAGGCCGCCTATCCGCGGATCGACCTGCTGATCAACAACGCCGGCGTGATGTACCCGCCCAAGCAGACCACCGTCGACGGCTTCGAGCTGCAGTTCGGCACCAACCATCTGGGTGCGTTCGCGCTGACCGGGCTGCTGCTCGATCACCTGCTGCCGGTCGACGGGTCACGCGTCGTCGCGGTGGCCAGCGTCGCGCACCGCATCCAGGCCGCCATCCACTTCGATGACCTGCAGTGGGAGCGCAGCTACAACCGCGTCGCGGCCTACGGTCAGTCCAAGTTGTCGAACCTGCTGTTCACCTACGAGCTGCAGCGCCGCCTGGCCGCCAAGGACGAGCCGACCATCGCGGTCGCCGCCCATCCCGGAGTTTCGGCCACCGAGCTCACCCGCCACATCCCCGGCGCCGGGCTGCCCGGTGTCGACCAGGTCACCGCCTTGCTCGTCAACAGCGCACAGAAGGGCGCTTTGGCCACGCTGCGCGCGGCCACCGATCCCGAGGTTCGCGGCGGCCAGTACTACGGACCGGACGGATTCCGGGAAGTCCGCGGCTACCCGAAGCTCGTCGCCTCCAGCAAGCAGTCGCACGACCAAGAATTGCAGCGCCGGCTGTGGGCAGTTTCCGAGGAGCTCACCGGCGTCACCTTCCCGGTGTGACCATGCGGACGGTCGAAGAACACCAGTTGGTGGTTGCCGGGCTGATCAAAGCCCGGCCACCACAAGACCTTCCGTTGAACGACACGCTCGGGTTGGTGCTGGCCGCCGACGTGGTGGCCCCGCTGTCCCTACCGGGTTTCGACAATTCGGCGATGGATGGCTATGCCGTCGTCGCCGACGATGTCGCGTCCGCCACCGAGGACACCCCGGTGCGGCTGCCGGTGGCCGAGGACATCCCGGCCGGCCGCACCGACCTGCTGATGCTGCAGCCCTGCACCGCGCACCGGATCATGACCGGGGCACCGCTGCCGTCCGGCGCCACCGCGGTGGTCCCGGTCGAGGCCACCGATGCGGCGACGGACACCGTGACGATCCGCGCGGCGGCCCGGGCCGGCCAGCACATCCGCCGGGCCGGTGAGGACGTCACCGCCGGCACCACCGTGCTGCACGCCGGTCAGGTGATCACCCCCGCCACGCTCGGCCTGGCTGCCGCGTTGGGGCTGGCCACTCTGCCCGTGCTGCCGCCGCAACGGGTGATGGTGATGTCCACCGGCACCGAGTTGGTGGCGCCCGGCGCAGAACTGCAGCCGGGGCAGATCTATGAGTCGAATGCGGTGATGCTGGCCGCCGCGGCCCGCGACGCCGGCGCCCAGGCCACCATCGCCCCGATGTCCGCCGACGACGTCGACGCCTTCCGCGCCGCCCTGGCCGAGCACGCCGGCGATGCGGATCTGATCATCACCACCGGCGGCGTCAGTGCGGGTGCGTACGAGGTGGTCAAGGACTCATTGTCGGATCAGGTGGAGTTCGTGAAGGTGGCGATGCAGCCCGGTATGCCCCAGGGCGCGGGCACCGTCAACGGGGTCCCGATCATCACATTGCCCGGCAATCCGGTGAGTGCGCTCGTGTCGTTCGAGGTGTTCGTCCGTTCGCCGCTGCGTGCCGCGATGGGCCTGGCCGAACCGGACCGGCCGCGGCGCACCGCACAGTTGAGCGAGGATCTGACGTCGCCGCGCGGAAAGCGGCAGTTCCGGCGGGGTGTGCTGACCGGGGATTCGGTGAGCAGCTACGGTCCCCCGGCTTCGCATCATCTGCGCTGGCTCGCCTCGGCGAACTGCCTGTTGGAGATCGCCGAGGACACCACCGAACTTGCGGCCGGGTCGGTTGTTCCGGTGTGGGACCTCAGCCGGCAATCCTGACGCGCAATCCTGACACCCCGCGCACGTAGAATCCTCCCGATGGCCAGACGCCCCGACCTCCAGTCCGGACCAGAACGCCTTGCGGCGCTGGTGCGATCCAGTGTTCCGCCGATGCATTCGGCGGGCCTTCCGTTCGTGGGCGCCAGCCTCGCCGTGGCGGCCCTGGGCCGCAAGCGGCGCTGGGTGCGCCGCGCGGGCCTTTTGGCCGCCGGGGCGAACGCGGCGTTCTTCCGTCACCCGCCGCGGGTGGCACCGACCCGCCCCGGGGTGGTGGTCGCCCCGGCCGACGGGCTGGTGTGTCTGATCGAGGACGCTGTCCCACCCGCGGAGCTGGGCCTGCCCGCCACCCCGCGGCCGCGGATCAGCATTTTCCTGTCAGTGCTCGACGCACATGTGCAGCGGGCCCCGATCGGCGGTGACGTGGTGGCCGTGCAGCACCGGCCCGGACGCTTCCACTCCGCTGAGCTCGAGGCCGCAAGCGAGGACAACGAACGCAACAGCGTGGTCATCCGTACTCCCGAGGGGGTTGAGGTGATCGCCGTGCAGATCGCCGGGCTGATCGCCCGCCGCATCGTGTGCGACGCGCACGTCGGCGACAAGCTCGGCATCGGCGAGACGTACGGGCTGATCCGCTACGGCTCCCGGCTGGACACCTACCTGCCCGCTGGTTCGAAACTGCTCGTCACCCGGGGCCAGCGGACGCTGGCCGGAGAGACCGTCCTGGCGGAGTTGCCATGATCAAACCGCGTGTGAGGCCGCCGTCGTTGATCAGGGGCCGCATGAAACCGCCGCCGTTCAGCGTGCGGATGCTGCCGAGCGCGATGACGGTGGCCGCGATCTGTCTGGGTCTGTCGTCGGTCAAGATGGCGCTCGACGGCCGGCCTACCGAGTCGATGGCATTTCTGGCCGTCGCGGCGATCCTCGATGCGCTCGACGGCCGGGTGGCCCGGATGCTCAATGCCACCTCCAAGATGGGCGAGGAGATCGACTCGCTGGCCGACGCGGTGAATTTCGGTGTGGCACCGGCATTCATCGTGTACGGCACGCTGCTGTCGCAATCGCGGATCGGTTGGATCGTGGTGCTGCTGTACGCGGTGTGCATCGTGTTACGGCTGGCCCGCTTCAACGCCCTGCTCGACGTGGATCAGCCCGCGTACGAGAAGGAGTACTTCGTCGGAATGCCCGCGCCGGCCGGTGCCATCGGCGCGATCGGTCTGCTGGCCGCCAAGATGCAGTTCGGCGAAGGCTGGTGGAGCAGCGAGTGGGCGGTCTCGATCTGGATGATCGGCGTCTCGCTGCTCGTGGTGAGCCGGATCCCCATGCGCAAGATCCACACCTTCTCGGTGTCGCCGAACATGGTGGCGCCGTTGCTGGCGCTGGTCGCGATCGGCGTGGCAGCGTCGGTGTTCTACGGCTACATCGTGATCATGGTGATCATCGTGGCCTACGTGATCCACATCCCGTTCGCTATCCGCACCAAGAAGTGGGTGGCCAGCCACCCCGAATCCTGGGACGACAAGCCGCAACAGCGCCGCGCCGCCCGGCGTGCGATTCGCCGGGCACAGCCGCACCGGCGGTCGATGGCGCGGCTGGGGCTGAGAAAGCCGGGCCGCTGACATGTCGCAGCTCGAGGTCGACGAGGATCACGCGCTCGGGCATCTGCGCCTGACGGCACGTCTGAACACTTCGGCCCTCGACTCGCGTCGCGGCGTGGTCCGGTTGCATCCGGAGGCCATCGCAGCGCTGGGACTGCGCGAATGGGACGCGGTTTCGTTGACCGGTTCCCGCACTACGGCCGCTGTCGTCGGGGTCGCCCCGAGCGGTACGCCGACCGGAACGGCCCTGCTCGATGACGTCACGTTGTCCAATGCCGGGGTACGCGAAACCGCCACGGTGATCGTGGCGCCGGTGACGGTGTACGGGGCCCGGGCGGTCACGGTGAGCGGGTCGAAGCTGGCGACCGACTCGATTTCGTCGGCGACGCTGCGGCAAGCCCTGCTGGGCAAGGTGATGACGGTCGGCGACACCGTGTCACTGCTGCCCCGCGATCTGGGGCCGGGCACGTCGACATCGGCGGCCACTGCGGCGCTGGCGTCTTCGGTGGGCATCACCTGGACCTCGGAGCTGCTGACGGTGACCGGGGTCGACCCGGCCGGGCCGGTGAGCATTCAGCCGAATTCGGTGGTGTCGTGGGGGTCGGGGTTGGAGCCGAGCAGGTCGGATTCCACCGGCGCGCACACGATCAGCCCCGCGCGCACGGAGCCGGCGGTGAGCTTCGACGATCTCAAGGGCTCCCATGTCCAGGCCGGCAAGCTGACCGAGTGGCTCAAACTGTCGCTCGACGAGCCTCAGCTTCTCGAAACCCTCGGCGCCGCCCCGAATCTCGGGGTTTTGGTCTCGGGGCCTGCCGGCGTCGGCAAGGCCACCATGGTCCGGACGGTGTGCGCCGAGCGGCGGTTGGTGGAACTCGACGGGCCGGAAGTGGGGGCGCTGGCCGCCGATGACCGGCTGGGCCGGGTGTCCGACGCGGTCGCCACGGTGCGTGACGGCGGCGGGGTGTTGCTGATCTCCGACGTCGACGCCTTGTTACCGGCGACTGCCGCCGACCGGACACCCGAACCTGTTGCGGCCCTGATCATTGCCGAGCTGCGGGAGGCCGTGGCCACCCGCGGCGTGGCGTTCGTCGCCACCTCGGCCGTTCCCATCGGGGTAGACCCCCGGCTTCGGGCCCCGGATCTGTGTGACCGTGAGCTCGCCCTGACCCTGCCCGATGCCACCACCCGCAAGTCGCTGCTGGAGGTGCTGCTGCGCGGCGTGCCCTCCGCCGAGCTGAATCTCGGCGAGATCGCCGACCGTACACCGGGTTTCGTGGTGGCCGACCTGGCCGCACTGGTCCGGGAGGGCGCGCTGCGGGCCGCATCACGGGCCAGCGCCGACGGCAATGAGCCGGTGCTGTGGCAGGAAGACCTCACCGGGGCTCTGACGGTGATCCGTCCGTTGTCGCGGTCGGCGGCCGAGGAGGTGTCGGTCGGCTCGGTGACCCTCGACGATGTCGGCGACATGGTCGAGACCAAACAGGCCCTCACCGAAGCGGTGTTGTGGCCGCTGCAGCACCCCGAGACGTTCCAGCGGCTCGGCGTCCAGCCGCCGCGCGGTGTGCTGCTGTACGGCCCGCCCGGGTGCGGCAAGACCTTCTTGGTGCGGGCCCTGGCCAGTTCCGGACGGCTGTCCGTGCATGCCGTCAAAGGTGCTGAGCTGATGGACAAGTGGGTCGGCTCCTCCGAGAAAGCCGTGCGTGAGCTGTTTGCCCGAGCGCGTGACTCGGCGCCGTCACTGGTGTTCCTCGATGAGATCGATGCGTTGGCCCCGCGCCGCGGGCAGAGCTTCGACTCCGGGGTGACCGATCGCGTGGTGGCCTCCCTGCTCACCGAACTCGACGGCATCGAACCGATGAACGACGTCGTCGTGCTGGGCGCGACCAACCGCCCCGACCTCATCGATCCCGCATTGCTGCGGCCGGGCCGGTTGGAGAAGTTGGTGTTCGTCGAGCCGCCCGACTCCGAGGCGCGACGCGAAATCCTGCGTACCGCAGGAAAATCCATTCCGCTGGCCTCCGACGTCGATCTCGACGGTCTGGCTTCCGAGTTGGACGGCTACAGTGCGGCCGATTGTGTGGCCTTGCTGCGGGAGGCGGCGCTGACGGCGATGCGCCGGTCCATCGATGCGGCCGACGTCACTGCGGCCGACGTCGTCAAGGCGCGTGAGACCGTGCGGCCGTCACTGGATGCGGCGCAGGTGGAATCGTTGCGGGAGTTCGCGGCTGGGCGCTGAGGTTCGCAGCCACGGGGTTTCCCCAAGCCGCGTTGACCGGCCCCGTTCCTAAGTCTCAGCGATAGCCGCCAACCGGTCGATGGATTCCTGCAGCTTGTCCGTGGTGGTCGCCCGTGCGCGGACCAGCCGTTTCTCGTCGGAGAGTTGCGTCCAGTCATAGGTGTGGGTGACCCGGGTTCGGTTGTCGCCCAACGGTTCCAGCTCCCAGCGCCACAGGTGGCCGGGCGGCTCCTTGCCAACTTCGGATGGCCGCCACGCGATCCGCCGGCCTTCTTCGAACTCCACGATGTGGTTCTCGCGGTTTCCGCCTTGCTTGATCGTCATGGTGAATACATCTCCGACCGCGCGCACCCGCTGCCCGGACGGCGCCTCGGCCAGGTTCGCGTTGCCGTCCCAGCGAGGCTGTTGCGATGGGTCGGCGATCAACTCAAAGATGACCTCCACCGGTGCGGCGATCTCGCGACTGGCCGTGACAACTCTTGAGGCGTCGGCCTTATCATCCATAGGCCAGACCATACCCACCCGTCCGCGGGCACACATGAGGGGCGAAATGGAGAAATTCGCGAGACGATTCGGGATTGTGGTGACATTGGTTTTTATTGCAATGTTGGCATTCTGGGCGTTTTACGCCGCGAAGCAATTATCGCTCGTTACATTGGTGGTCATTGTCGGCTTGGCGATGACCTGCATTTACTTGATTTTCATGATGACACAGTCACAGACGGTGGCAGTCCAGGCATCATTCGACACCACTGGAACCTGGCTACGGCCCGACAAGAGAATAGAAGGCAACCTTCGAAGACTCATCGTCACCGCGGGCATGTCGACGTGGTTGATGTTCTTGGCCTGGGCTTTCGGCGTGCTGTATCTCCCCCTCGGCAACGCCCGGCACGTGTTCCCCCTCTGCGCCGGAGCAGCCGCGGCAGTTCTGACGTGGTGTTGGATCAAAATGTTCAGACAAGGAAGTCTCAGTTACCTTTTCCTCAGTCCACAGGGATTTGAATTCTCGACGTTGCGAGAGCCAAAAACCGGAAAGTGGGACGAGGTCGACAGCGTTGCGGACAAACTGCCCAATGAAGAACGATTCTGGAACCCGATGGTGGTGACGATGGCCGGCGGCCAAACACTGCTGATGGAGGCCCCTGGGACGTACACGCCCAAGGGCACGGCGCTCGTGGAGTTGGTCCGGTTCTACTGGCAACACCCCGACCGGCGCGACGAACTCACCGATGGGCGCGCCGTCGAGCGACTGCGCGCACTCTAGAAAACAGCTCCCAACTGCGGTTTCATCCAGCGTTTGGTGCAGGCGATGGCCTCGGCGCGATGTTAGGCTCGTCGGAACGAAGCTCGTCGAAGATCGGAATTCGGTATGGGGGTAGGAAGTTTCTACTACCTGCAGGGCAACTATGGGTACGGCGTCGTCGATCATGCCACCGGTGCTAAGTCGAGCGTGCCGTGGGCAATGGCGGGCATCGGATCCGACCTACTGTCCATGGGTCAGTTGGTGGCCACCGAGGGCGCCGGCGCACTGGCCAAATCGGCAGCCGCAAGTGGCGCGACGTCCTCGGCCCAGTCCCTCAAGAATTTCGCCAAGGGCGCCGGCACACCGATAATCAATGCCGGGCTGATCGTCCTGACCATGGAAAGCAACATGCTGGGATTCGGCCGACCTGAGGACGGCGCACGATTCACCGAGGGCGCCAACCACTTTGTCGATGCGCACTCGACCCTGTTGAAATCCGCGCCACCCGACGATTGGACAGGTGATGGGTCAACGGCCTACGGCGACAGAAACAAAGAACAACGGGTGCGGGCCGCCGATATGTCTTCCACCGATTCCGCAATTCAGAAAGTCGTTGCCGAGGAAGCCGACCAGGTCGGCAAGACTCGCGACTTCGTTTCACAGATGCAGACGGTACTGAGCCTGAGCATTGTTCCGGCGCTCGTCGCCAAAGCTGTCCCAGTCGTCGGTCCCGCGCTCTCGACCGCAATAGAGGTGGCAGCAGTTGCGGGCACCGTGCCGATCGCAACAATGCGCTGCCACGAGATGGCCAGTCGTTCCGGAGACCACGCGAGCAAGATCAGGGAGCTGGCCTCGCAATACGAGTCGATCGGTTCAAATGCCGAGATTCCTGGCGGCGGTTTCGGCCCTGAGAGCCCCGCATGACACTCACCGTTTCCGACCGGATCCGCTCGACCGCAACCGCGCAGGGAGAAGCCGCGTCGTTGATCGAGACCGCCAAGTCGGCGCCGGACGGCACTGCGGGCCATGTCTTCCAAACCCACGGCCTGGTTTGCTCCCCCACCGCGATGGCGCTCAAATCCGCAGAACTCTCACGCCGCGAAGCGGCCGAAAAGATGCACCTGATCTCGACCGACCTATCGGTCAAACTGAACAAGGCGGCCACCGACTACGACAGCACCGACCATCAGGAAGCCGGCAATCTCGGCGGCCAGATGCATCCGCGCTGATCCGAATCCGTCACCGAACCAACAACTTCCGGATCGCGTCGGCCAGGTCCTCCTCCATCCAGTCCGGCAACTCGGCATCGTTGGCATGTCGGCGCACGACGGCGTAGGGCAGGTCGACGACGGCGCGTGACATGGCGTCCATCGTGCGGGCGCCGTCGTCACCGAAAATTCCCAGGGCCAACTCACGTAGCCGCTCGACCAGTGGGGTGTTCATCTCCGTCAGCGTCGCGGTGAACTCCGCGTCCGGCGCCCCGTCGAGCAGGTCGCTGGGCCGGATGGTCAGCAGCAGGCGAGCATCTGCGGGACCCGCACGCGCGAACTCCACGGCAGCCACGCCCATGGCGACCGCCGCCTCCAGCGGAGAGTCGCCCGTCGCCGCCATGGCCCGGGACTGAAACTGCTCCAGCGCCCGCAGCCAGGCCGCCGTCAACACGCCGTTTCGATTGCCGAACCGGTGATACAGCGTGCCCGCCGGGGCCCCGCTGACCTTGGCGATCGCCGCGACGCTTGCCGCCCTGGGGCCTTCGGCGAGCACCAGCGCCCGCGTCGCGTCCAAGATCGCGTCGGTCTCATGCTTCCGCGGAGGTGCCATGATCTAGTACAGTCCTTCTATATGGAACGTTTACCCTATATCGATGAGCATGCCATAACCGTCGACGCCGACGTTGCGACGACATGGGCCGCGGTTCTGCGGGCGATGTGCGGTGATCCCGCCGAGCCGCGCGCACCCTTCGGTTTCAAAATCGGCGAGTGCACGCCGCGTCAGCGCCTGGTCCTCAAGGGTCGCCACCCGTTCTCGATCTACGAATGGGTCTTCGAACTGGACGATCTGGGTCCGCACCGCACCCGGGTGCGATCACAGACCTGGGCAGCATTCCCGGGCCTGCACGGAAAGATCTACCGCACCCTGGTGATCAGCTCGGGCGCTCATGCGGTGGCGGTGCGCCAGACCCTGAAACGCATTGCGGGACAACTGCGCCCGCGTCCGGATGTACTGACGTGATCCTGAACTGGGGCGCCACGACCCAGGAGCAGCGCGCCACCCTGCCGTGCGACGCCCTGCTCGCCGGTTCCGCGCTGTCGGCGGACAGGGCGATCAGTATCGACGCACCCACGTCGACCGTGTTCGGCTGGCTCTGCCAGTTGCGCGTCGCGCCCTATAGCTACGACCTGATCGACAACTTCGGCCGCCGCAGCCCACACACCCGAGATCCGGCACTGGCACAGCTGAGCACCGGCCAGCGATTCATGCAGATTTTCACGCTGCGCTCATTCAGCGAAGACGAGCATGTGACGTTGCAGTCTGGGCAGGTCGCCGTCACCTATGCCGTCCACGGCGGCGACGGTGGCACCCGGCTGCACGTGCGGGTGCGCTTCGGCGGCCCGCGGGTCGTCGGATGGGCGCTGGCCTTGGGCGACGTGGTGATGATGCGCAAACAGCTGATCACCCTGCGCGACCTCGCGGAACGAGAAGCGGCCACAACCAAATCTTGACGCTGCCAAGTTCCGGTGGGATAGTTCAACTAGTCACTGACTAGATTCACGGGAGTTGACGATGGCCGACACCGCCTTACACACCGTTGAAACCGCCCGCGCCGGCGACCGGGAGCGCGAACGCACCGCCAACGACCTCGGCCAGGCCCTCACCCAGGGCTACCTGGCCATGCCCGAGTACGAGGATCGGCTGCAGTCGGCCTTCCGGGCGCAGACCACCGGCGAGTTGCACCGCCTCGTCGCCGACTTACCCGTCAACCGTCTCCGGCGCAACGATCCCCGACGCCATGCCGCCCAACAACGGGCCGCGCGCTTGAGCGTCACGATCCACCTCGCGGCCTACGTCGCCGGCTCGCTGCTCATGCTCGGCATCTGGCTGGCGGTGGGACTCGGCGGTGGCGGCTGGTACTTCTGGCCGGTCTGGCCGATCATGGGTTGGGGCATCGGCGTAGCGTCACATGCCATTCCGATCTGGGCTCACGGTTCGATGAGCCCGGCCCGGCTCTCATAACGGCGCCCCGGCCTGGGTGTAGGTCTGGCTGCGGCACTTCTGCGGGCGATGCGCAATCGCGCGAGAGTGACGCAGTGGTCGCTCTCATGGCGAATTCACAACAATTGCGTCACTCTCGCGGCGGGAAACGGCCCACGTAGAATGCCATTAATCAGTACATAGCTCTCTGCCGGTGCTCTTCGCGCAAGCGCTCATCGGTAGCCGACACCCCGACCCACACCCGATCGGAGTGCCATGCTCGCCGTTCTGCTCGCCCACGCGGTCGCCACCGCGCTGGCGCCACTCCTGGTGGCCAAATGGGGCCGACGAGCGTTCTATCCCCTGGCCTTGGTGCCGCTCGGCTCCCTGATCTGGGTCGGCATGAACTGGCCGAGCCACGACCGCGTCCCGACCGTGCGCATCCCGTGGGTGCACGAGCTGTCGATGGACATCTCCCTGCGCTTCGACTCGCTGGCCGCCATCATGAGCGTGCTGGTGCTCGCGATCGGCGCGTTGGTGTTGTTCTATTGCGGCGAGTATTTCCACCACCACGACGGCAAGATCGAGAAACGACTGCCCAGCTTCGCCGCCGAGTTGGTCGCCTTCTCCGGATCGATGTTCGGCCTGGTGGTCAGCGACAACATGCTGGTGCTCTACATCTTCTGGGAAACCACCACGGTGTTGTCGTTCCTGCTGGTCGGACACTACGCCGAGCGCGCGACGAGCCGACGCGCGGCCACCCAGGCGCTGTTGGTGACGACGTTCGGCGGGCTGGCGATGCTGGTCGGCATCGTCATACTGGGCCACCTGTCGGGCACCTATCGGCTCTCGGAGTTGATCGCCTCTCCCCCGGGCGGCACCGCGGCCGCGATCGGAATAGCGTTGATCCTCATCGGCGCGCTGTCCAAGTCGGCGATTGTGCCCATGCACTTCTGGCTGCCGGGCGCGATGGCCGCACCGACTCCGGTCAGCGCTTACCTGCACGCCGCGGCGATGGTCAAGGCCGGTGTGTATCTGGTGGCTCGGATGGCGCCGGGCTTCGCCGAGACACCGCTGTGGCGGCCGATGGTCATCGGCCTCGGGTTGCTCACGATGCTGCTGGCCGGCTGGCGGGCTGTCCGTGAATACGACCTGAAGTTGATCCTGGCGTTCGGCACGGTCAGCCAACTCGGCCTGATCACCGTGATGGTGGGCACCGGCGGCAGCGACATGATGCTGGCCGGGCTGGCCATGTTGTGTGCACACGCGATGTTCAAGGCCGGGCTGTTCATGGTGGTGGGCATCATCGACCACGCCACCGGCACCCGCGACATCCGCCGCCTCGCCGGCTTGGGGCGCCAGTGCAAGCCGCTGCTGATCATCGCCGCGTGTGCGACCGCGAGCATGGCCGCGCTGCCACCGTTCTTCGGGTTCGTCGCCAAGGAGGCCGACCTCGAGACGGTCATGCACAGCCCGGCGCTCGGTTCAGCGGCTCCGTGGGTGCTGACCGGCATCGTCGTCGGCTCGGTGTTCACCACCATGTACAGCTTGCGTTTCATGTGGGGCGCGTTCTCCGACAAGGGCCGGCCGCAGCCGAGCACCCGGGTCGCTGAAATGCACCGTCCTTCAGTGACTTTCCTTGCTGCACCGGCGGTCCTTGGCGCCGCCGGCCTGGGCTTCGGGTTGTGGCCGGCCGGGATGGACTCGGTGCTCGACGAATACGCCGACACCATGCCAGGCGGGTCGGGCTACCACCTGGCGCTGTGGCACGGACTCGGCCTGCCGCTGTTGTTGTCGGTGGTGGTGCTCGCCGTCGGCACCGCGGTGTTCTTCGGACGGAACCGCTTGCCCCGAACCCGGTTCGCCTATCGGCCGCTCGGTAACGCCGACCGCATGTATGACGCGGTGATCCGCGGCCTGGACATCGCCTCGGTGCGGCTGACAGGCGAGACTCAGCGCGGCTCGCTGCCGGCCACCCAGTCGGTGATCCTGACGACGCTGGTGGTGCTGCCCATCGTGATGCTGGCGCTGGGAGCGAGGGACCGTCCGGATATCGCGCTGTGGGATTCACCGCTGCAGGTGGTGGTCGGGTTGCTGATGTTGGCCGCCGCGATCGGCGCGACGGTGATGCGCAACCGGCTGGCCGCGGTGCTGCTGGTCGGGGTGACCGGTTACGGCTGCGGCGCGATCTTCGCCTTCCACGGTGCGCCCGATCTGGCATTGACCCAATTCCTGGTCGAGACACTGATTTTGGTGATCTTCGTGCTGGTCCTCCGGATCCTGCCCGCCGAGGCCGACGCCACCAACATCAACCGGCACCGGCTGCCGCGCGCGGCATTGGCACTGGCGGTGGGCGCCGCAGTCACGACGCTGGCGGTGTTCGCGATGGCCGCGCGCACGGGCGCGGGTGTCGCCGAGTTGATTCCCGACGCCGCCTACTACCGCGGGCACGGCAACAACGCGGTCAACGTGCTACTGGTCGACATCCGCGCCTGGGACACCATGGGCGAGGTGATGGTGCTGCTGGTCGCCGCCACGGGTGTGGCGTCGCTGGTGTTCCGGCATCAGCGATTCGGCTCCGCACCGCGGGTCAGCACGGCCGTCGGCCAGCCCGACATCGGCCCCATCGGCGCATACAGCCCGGCCGTCGGCGACGTCACCTGGCTGCGCGGCAGTGAGCTACGCGACCCGCGACACCGCTCCCTGGTACTGGAAGTCGCGACGCGCGTCATCTTCCCGCTCATCATGGTGCTCTCGGCGTATTTCTTTTTCGCCGGCCACAACACCCCCGGCGGCGGTTTCGCGGGCGGGCTGACCGCCGGCCTGGCGCTGGTGCTGAGGTACCTGGCCGGTGGCCGCTACGAGTTGGGCGAGACACTGCCGCTCGACGCGGGCAAGATCCTCGGCACCGGACTCGGCCTCTCGGCGGGTACGGCGGTGGCCTCAATCCTGTTGGGCGCGCCCGCGTTGTCCTCTGCGGTCCTGCAGTTCGACGTGCCGGTGCTGGGTTCGGTCAAGATGGTGACCGCGTTGTTCTTCGATCTGGGGGTGTATCTCATCGTCGTCGGTTTGGTGCTGGACATCTTGCGTAGCCTCGGCGCCCGCGTGGATACGGAGATCGCCCGATGACGACGTTCCTGATCACCCTGATCATCATCGGCGGCCTCACCAGCGCCGGTGTGTACCTGCTGCTCGAGCGCAATCTGACCCGGATGTTGCTGGGGCTGTTGCTGATCGGCAATGCGGTCAACCTGTTGATCCTGACCGTCGGCGGCCGGGGGGGCAATCCGCCGATCCGCGGGCGTACCAGCAACGGCGCCACCACCGATGCCGATCCGCTGGCCCAGGGGATGATCCTCACCGCGATCGTCATCAGCATGGGGCTGGCCGCATTCGTCCTGGCGCTGGCCTACCGTTCGTATCGACTGACCACGGTCGAAGAGGTCGGTAACGATCCTGAGGACACCCGCGTCTCCCAGCGGTCGAGTGCTCAGGAAGAAGAAGTCATTCCGGTGGCCGAGCCGCACCGCGACACCGATGCGCCCGACGAACTCGATGCGCTGCCGGGATTCGAGGGGTCGAAGTGATAACCGCTCAGGCCTTGATCCCGTTGCCGGTGTTGATCCCGGCGCTGGCTGCGGCGGCGACGCTGGTGGCCGGGCGCCGTCCCCGGTTGCAGCGAATCATCGCCCAGTTCGCCCTGACGGCCGTGGTCGTGGTGTGCGCGACGCTGGTCTACCTGGCCGACCGGGACGGCACCTTGGTGCTGCACGTCGGCGGGTGGGGGCAGAGCGTGCCGGGGATGGGACCGTTGGGCATCACGCTGGTGGTGGACCGGCTTTCGGCGCTCATGCTGGTGGTCTCGGCCATCGTGTTGCTGGCGGTGGTCGCGTACGCCATCGGGCAGGGTATCCGCGACGGCGACGGACGCCAGCCGACGTCGATCTTCCTGCCCACCTACATGGTGCTGTCGGCCGGTGTGTGCACCGCCTTCCTCGCCGGTGACCTGTTCAACCTGTTCGTCGGCTTCGAGGTGTTGCTGGCCGCGAGCTTCGTCCTGCTGACCATCGGTGCCAGTGAGGACCGGGTCCGGGCCGGCATCTCCTACGTGCTGGTCTCGATGGTGTCGTCGCTGATCTTCCTGCTCGGCATCGCGCTGGTGTACGCGGCGACGGGGACGCTCAACATGGCCGAGCTGGCGCTGCGCCTCGGTGACATCTCGACGGGCACCCGCACGGCATTGTTCGCGGTGCTGCTCGTGGCGTTCGGCATCAAGGCCGCGGTGTTTCCGCTGTCGACGTGGCTGCCCGACTCCTACCCCACCGCGCCCGCACCGGTCACCGCGGTATTCGCCGGCTTGCTGACGAAAGTCGGTGTGTACGCAATCATCCGGGCACATTCCCTGCTGTTCCCGGGTGGTGAGCTGGACAATGTGCTGCTGGTGGCGGGTCTGCTCACCATGATCATGGGCATCCTCGGTGCGATCGCCCAGAGCGACATCAAACGGCTGCTGTCCTTCACCCTGGTCAGCCACATCGGCTACATGGTGTTCGGCGTCGCGTTGGCCAACCAACTCGGCATGTCCGGCGCGATCTACTACGTGGCCCACCACATCGTGGTGCAGACCACGCTGTTCTTGGTGGTCGGCCTGATCGAGCGGCAGGCGGGGGCGTCGACGCTGCAGCGGTTGGGCGGGCTCGCCGCGGCCAGCCCGGTGCTCGCGTTCGTTTTCGTGGTGCCCGCGCTGAACCTCGGTGGCATTCCCCCCTTCTCGGGCTTCATCGGCAAGGTGGCGCTGTTGGAAGCCGGCGCCGCGAACGGTTCCGTGCTGGCCTGGATCTTGGTCGCCGGCAGTGTGGTCACGAGCCTGCTGACGCTGTACGTGGTGGCCCGGGTGTGGACGAAGGCGTTCTGGCGGGCCCGCGCTGATGCGCCCGAAGGTCATCTGGCCGCGGCGGCCCCGGCCGTGTTGCTCGACGACAGCCAAGACATCGCGTTCGCCGATCGCGACAGCGTGGGGCGCATGCCGGTGGGAATGTTGGCTCCGACCGGCGCTTTGATCGTGGTGGGGCTGGCCTTGACCGTGGCCGCGGGGCCGATCTTCTCCTACAGCGAGCGCGCCGCGGCCGAGGTATTGGATCGCGGACAGTACATCTCGGCGGTGCTGGGGGGTGCTCAACTATGAGGTGGCTGCTGCTTCGGGCCTGGATCGTGTGCTGGCTGATCCTGGTGTGGATGCTGTTGTGGGGCAACGTCTCGGCGGCCAACATTCTCTCGGGCCTGGCCATCGCCCTGCTGATCACGTACTTGCTGCCACTGCCCGCCGTCCCGGTGGAGGGCCGGGTCCATCTGTTGTCGTTGGCGCGGTTGGTCATTCGGGTCAGCGTCTGGCTGTTCATGTCTTCGTTCCAGATGGCGTGGCTTGCTGTCCGCCCCGGACCCCCGCCGGTCAATGCGGTGCTGCGGGCACATCTGGCGATCAAGTCGGATCTGGTCCTGGCCCTCGGGGTCAACATCTTGAACCTGACCCCGGGAACCATCGTGTTGGAGATCGATCAGACCCGGCGGTTGATCTACGTACACGTCGTCGACGTGAGTTCTGACCGGGCGATCAAAAATTTCCACAACCAGATCGACACCCTGGAGCGGCTTTTGGTGGCGGCTTTCGAGCGTGAGGCCGATTGGCGTCCCGTGGCCAACAAGGAGGCGGATCGCGCATGAGTACCGTGTGGACGATCGCCGCGGTCATGTTGACCGCCGCCGCGGCGATCACGATGTTTCGTCTGTTGGCGGGGCCGAGCACCTTGGATCGGTTGGTCGCGCTGGACACCCTGGTAGCCGTGACGCTGTGCGGCATCGGGACCTGGGCGGCGTACAGCCTGGACACCACGGTGACCTACAGCCTGACCGCGTTGGCGTTGATCAGCTTCGTCGGTTCGGTCAGCGTGGCGCGCTTCCGCGTGCCCGACACCGATGAGCCGCGGCGGAAGCGGGCGTCATGAACATCCTCGACATCGTCACCGCGGTCTTGATCCTGGCCGGCTCGACGCTGGCCCTCACCGCCGCGATCGGCGTGGTGCGGTTCGGCGACACCATGTCGCGGATGCATTCGGCGACCAAGCCGCAGGTGCTGGGGTTGCTGCTGGTCCTGGCCGGCGCCGCGATCCGGCTGCGGGGCCACACCGATATCGGCATGGTGATCCTCACCGGCATGTTCACGCTGATCACCGCGCCCGTGATCGCCAACCGCGTCGGGCAATTGGCCTACCGGGAGCAGCGCAACCGCGAGAACCTGCTGACCCGAGACGAGATGGCCGAGTTCGGGGAGACTGGAACCGATGACCAGAACTAACGACGACAGCTGGGACGTCACCGAGAGCGTGGGCGCCACCGCGCTCGGGGTGGCGATGGCTCGCGCTGCAGAGTCCGCCGCCGTAACGCCGCTGTTCACCGACCCGTATGCCCAGATGTTTCTCGACGCCGCGGGTGCGCGGGGCTGGAGTCCGCCCACCGGCGCGATGGCCCAGCGCATACGCGCCATCGGCGGTTACGCCGCGTCCCGCACCAAGTGGTTCGACGAGTTCTTCGTCGCCGCGGGCGCGGCGGGGATCCGCCAGGCGGTGATCCTGGCGGCCGGCCTGGATGCTCGCGCCTGGCGGTTGCCCTGGATTCAGGACAGCGTGGTCTTCGAGATCGACCAGCCGCAGGTGCTCCAGTTCAAGGAGGAGGTCCTCGCGGCGCACGGGGTGGTGCCCAAGGCCCGGCATGTGGCCGTTCCGGTCGACTTACGCCAGGATTGGCCGAAGGCTTTGCTGGATGCGGGTTTCGACGTGACCGAGCCGACGGCGTGGTCGGTCGAAGGCTTGCTGCCGTATCTGCCCGCCGACGCGCAGGACCTGCTGTTCGAGCGGATCACCGAACTGTCGGCGCGGGACAGCCGGATCGCCGTCGAGGCTTTCAGCGCCGGATTCTTTTCCGAGGATCACCTGGCCCGCCGTCGCGTGCACATCGATAAGATGCGCGCCGAGGCTGCCGAAGCCGGTGAAGACATGCCCGATCCGGAGCAGCTGTGGTTCATCGAAGACCGCGCCCACGTCCCCGACTGGCTCAGCGAACACTGCTGGGAGGTGGGCGCACTGCCGGCCGACGACCTGATGGCGCGCTACCACCGCAGCATGCCCGCCGACATCACCGAGGGATCGATGGCCACCGAGTTCGTCGAAGGTGTTCTGACCGAATAATTTTCGGGATGGCGAGCTGGTTTCCTTGCGAACGAACAGGTTTGGTGTCCGCGTTCGTAGCGCTGTGGCGACAGAATCGCGAAATCTCCGCCACAGCGCTACGAACGCGAACCGTGTACAGCTGCAAAGAAGCTCTGAAGCACATCGGCAACGTGGTCCGGCACCGTGGCAGTGGCGAAGTGCCGCGCAGCGATCTCGGCCCACGAATCCAGACCACCGTTGGACCCGTGCACGAAAACCACGGGCGGTCCGACGCCTTCGACTTCAACAACCAGTTCGGTTCCGTCCGAGGCGGTCAGGTGCGAAGCCATGAGCTGAGTATCCGGGTCTACTCCGAAAGCTGGAACTCCACCATCGCGGTGACGGTGTCCACCGCCTCACTGAGCACGTCGAGCCGGGCCGCTTCTGAAGGCGCGGCCAGCAGCGAATAACGGTCGGCTTGCCCCATGGGTAGCCGAGCGGCCAAGGCATACAAGCGATTCTCCGGATCCACTCCGGCCGATTCCACAATCTCACGGCTACGGATCGGCGTCCCGCGTGCCTCGCCGATGCGGTCGAGCAGGGCCACCATCCGGTCTTCGACATCGCCGATGCGGGCGGCATCCGCCGGCCCGTCGGTTTCGTCGGGCCAGAGTTCGATCTCGGCGCGTGGATACGGATCGTCCTCGAGCCAGCGCTGCACCCGGATTCGTTCACCCATCACACACAGCAGCCGAAACTTGCCGACACCGAATTCCTGACAGTCCACGATCTTGGCCAGAGCCCCGACATCGCACCGGCGGTCACCGCCGCCCACCTCCCGGCCGGCCGAGATCAGCACCACCCCGAAAGACGGCTCCGGCATGGCCATGCAGTCGCCCACCATCGCCACGTAGCGCGGTTCGAAGATCCGCAGCGGTAGTTCCTGACCGGGCAACATGGCTACTTCGAGAGGAAACATCGGTGAGACCATCATGAGGCCAGGATGGTCCTCGCCCCTGGGTTGGTCAATGCGCTACAGCTTGAGTTCGCCGACGAGGGCGTCAACGACCTCGCGCAGGTCACCGTCACTCTCCTCGGCCACCCGGCGCTGCCGTTGATAGGAAGCGCCGCCGCGGTAGATGTCGGTCACCGCGGCGAGCTCGTCGGAGCATCCCAGTGATTTGGCCACCGGCTCAAGGTGATTCAGCAAGTCATCGAGGTCTTCGGTGACCAACCGCTCGTTGCTGTCGGAATCCAGGATGATCACGGCGTCCAGGCCGTAGCGGGCCGCTCGCCACTTGTTCTCCTGTACGTGCCAGGGCGGCATCGTCGGCAACTGTTCGCCCGCATCGAGCCTGCGGTCCATATCGACGATCAGGCAATGGGTCAACGCCACGAGCGCACCCAGCTCCCGCACGTTGGACACTCCGTCGAAGATCCGTACCTCGACGGTGCCCAGGTGTGGCGACGGCCTGATGTCCCAGCGAATCTCGTTGAGGTGGTCGATGATGCCGGTCTTCTTCTGATCGTGGACGAAGCCTTCGAATTCCGGCCAGGTCTGGAATTGGAACGGCAGGCCTGCGGTGGGCAACTGCTGGAACATCATCGCCCGGTTGCTGGCATAGCCGGTGTCCTCACCGTCCCAGAACGGTGAGGACGCCGAGAGCGCCAACAGGTGTGGGTACTGATTGAGCAGCGAGGAGATGATCGGCATCACCTTGTGCGCCGAGGACACCCCGACGTGCACGTGCACACCCCAGATCAACATCTGGCGACCCCACCATTGGGTGCGCTTGATCAGTTCGGCATACCGCGGCGCGTCGGTCAGCTGTTGGGCCGACCATTTCGCGAACGGATGGGTGCCTGCGCAAAAGAGTTCCATGCCGCGGTCGTGCACGATCTTGCGCACGGGGCCGAGCGTGCTGCGCAAGTCGTCCATCGCCTCACCGGTGTTCTCACAGATGCCGGTGACGATCTCGATGGTGTTGCGCAGCAGCTCCTTGTGCACGTGCGGGCTCTCGCCGACTTCGGCGATCACCTCGGCGGCGCCGTTGCTCAGATCACGAGTGTCGGCGTCGACGAGAGCGAACTCCCATTCGACGCCGACGGTGGGCCGGGGCGACCCGGCAAAATCGATCCGGCTGTCAGCCGGCGCCGATAACACCGCACGCCACCCGACTGCCGGCGTCGCCGGTGGCCAAGGTCGCCTGATCGGGGCCGGGGGCGCCACCAACGACCTGCTGGTACTTCTCCGGCGGAATGTTGGCGAAGTTGTCCGCCTTCTCGTGGATGATGATGGCGGTCTTGGCGCCGCCCAGCAGATCCTCGGCGGTGAAGGCGTCGGTGGTGGTCACCAACTTGCCCGAGCCGTCAGCACGGATCTGCAGCGAGCTGAGGTCTCCGCTGGAGGGGTGGCCGGAGTGTCCGGACACCTGAAGATGGCCACCGGCCGAGTTGAAATCGCCGGGCGCTCCGCCGGTCGGGGCCACCGAGTTGGCCTCACATTTGCCGACCGAGTGGATGTGCAGACCGTGGAAGCCGGGGGCCAGCTTGCCCGGGGCGGTGGTCTCGACGGTGACGGTGGCGAATCCGTCGGCGAACTGGAGATCGGCAGTTGCCACAGACGTGCCATCGGCGGTCTTGAGCTCCGCGGTCAGGGTCTCACCACCGCTGGTGCCCTGTGCGCCGTGGCCCTCGCCGTGCTCACCGGGAGCGGCCGAGGGCGACGGCGATCCGGTCCAGATCGCCGGGGTGGTGCCGGGCGTGTCGGACGGCACCTCTCCGGGCGGACTGCAGGCGCTCAGCGCGACAACGGGGGCAGCGAACAGGATGGCAACACTGACGGGCTTCAGCATGGCCCAAAGCCTAGCCGGTGACTACCACGATCACGCCCGGTGGTTGCTCGAGAAGTTCCGGACGCCGGGGTTCGACAGGCGCCTGGATCGCCTTGCCCACGGCCTCGGCAGCTTCCTTCTCTCCCTCGGTCTCACCGAAGAACACCGTCGTGCCGGCAACACCTTCCATAGTCAGGTTGCCGGTCTCGGTGACATTCCAGTGCGCCTCGCGCAGGCGGTTGGCCGTGGTCTCGGCCGCGCCGGCAACATCGGAGACGTTGTACACACGCACGTCGGCCTTGACCTCTGGTGCGGGTTCGGCCTTTGCCGAGGTCTTCGTGGTGGTCGTCGTGGTGGTCGTGGCCACGGACGACGACTGATCCGACGAGTCGTCGTCGGAGCCGAGGGCCTGGAAACCGACCAGCAGGAACACGACCCCGAGGAACAACAGCACCATCACCATGGCACGCAGGGGCAACCCGGAGGAGTCTCGCTGATTCATCGCCACCACTGTATCGAGCGAACCGCCCGATCCCTCACTCCGGCCATTTGTCCTCCTCGCGTGCGGGGAAGATCTTTAGGTGCTGATATCGAAGCCGAGCCGCCGCGCAGCCCGTGCCTTCTGCCGGCTGGCCCGCATCCGCCGCAACCGCTTGACCAGCATCGGATCGGCTGCCAGCGCCTCAGGACGGTCCACCAGCGCGTTCAGCACCTGGTAGTAACGGGTGGCCGACATCGAGAAGAGCTCTTTGATCGCGTCTTCCTTACTTCCGGCGTACTTCCACCATTGGCGTTCGAAGGCCAAAATATCGTGCTCGCGCCGGGTGAGCCCATCGCTCAGGTCAGAGTCGTCCCCGGATTGCTCAGTCCGCGCCATGGCGCCGTCCATATCGCTCCTTGGACCCTTCCGACACTTGAGAAATGACATCACTGTGGTTCGGCGATTATTCAACCACGGCTTGCTGGGTCCGGCTGACACATAAACCCGCGAGTCGGGTGAGAAGCATTGCCACTTTAAGCTTCCCCCATGGCCGTCCTACCGATTTGCATCGTCGGAGATCCCGTTCTGCACACACCCACCGAGCCGGTGCCCGTCGGCCCGGACGGTTCACTGCCCGCGGACCTGCCCCAACTCATTCAGGACATGTTCGACACCATGGACGCCGCGAACGGGGTTGGCTTGGCCGCCAACCAGATCGGCGTGGGCAAGCGGTTGTTCGTCTATGACTGTGCACCGACCCGCGGCCACACCACCCGCCGCCGCGGGGTGGTCATCAACCCGGTGCTGGAGACCTCCGAGGTCCCCGAGACGATGCCCGACCCCGACGACGACGAGGAAGGCTGCCTGTCCGTACCGGGGGAGAATTTTCCGACCGGACGGGCGGACTGGGCGCGGGTCACCGGGCTGGACGGCGACGGTTCACCGGTCACTCTCGAGGGCACCGACTTGTTTGCCCGGATGCTGCAGCACGAGACCGGGCACCTCGACGGATTCCTCTACATCGACCGCCTCGTGGGCCGGTATGCGCGGGCGGCCAAGAAGACCGTCAAGCGCAACGGCTGGGGCGTGCCCGGCCTGTCCTGGATGCCGGGCGAGGTTCCCGACCCATTCGGGCACTGATGCCGGCACTGCCCGCGCTCGGGTCCCGGGTCAGCCTGCGCTACCGGCTGCCGGCCGGGTCGGCCAAGCCGCTGACCGACGTCATCGGCCATCTGGAACGCGTCGAGCCGACGGTGCTGATCCGCGCCAAGGACGGCGAGCTGGTCGAGGTCTCGGCTGCCGACATCATCAGTGTGCGCGAGCTGTCCCATGCCCCGGTGCGTACCTCGGCGATCCGCGCGCTCGAACACGCCGCGGCGATGGCCTGGCCGGGCGTCGAGCAGCAATGGTTGGGCGGTTGGCTGTTGCGCGCCGGGCACGGCGTCACCAGCCGCGCCAATTCGGCGATCCCATTGGGTGTGTCGGCACAGATCGCCGACCTGTCCGCGGTGCGCGACTGGTACCGGGAGCGTGGCCTGCCGGCCTGGCTGGCGCTGCCCGAGCGGCTCCTGCCGATACGGACCCCGGGCGTCAAACCGGCGCGGGTGATGGTGCGTGAGCTCCCGGCTGTCCCCGTCCCGAGCGTCACGCCTGCGCAACCCTCGCCGCCGAGCGTCACGCTGGCGCAGCAACCGGACGCACAGTGGCTCCAGCTCTACGAACGCGAGGTCCCCGTCGACGTCCTGACGGCCGTGGCCGACGGCGAGTTGACCTTCGCGACGGTCGCGGGCTGCGCGGTCGGCCGGGGTGCGGTGACCACCGCCCCGGACGGCACCGCCTGGCTGGGGATCTCGTCGGTCCGCGTCGGTCCGGCCCACCGTCGTCAGGGCCATGCCCGGGCCGTGTGCGAGGCGCTGTTGTCCTGGGGCGCTGCGGCTGGCGCCGGCCGGGCCTACGTCCAGGTGGAACTCGACAACCACGAGGCGATCGCGCTGTACACCTCGTTGGGTTTCCGGCTACATCACCAAACCCGTTATGTCGCAGTGGACGACATTGTCACGCCGCGCTGATGCTGCCCCCGCCGTCGACCCTGATGATCTGACCCGTGAGGTAGCCGGCATCCTCGTCCAGCAGTGCGCAGATCGCGTGGGCGATCTCGTGCGGCTTTCCGACCCGGCGCATCGGAATGGTGCCCAGCATGTGGTGCTCACGTTCTGATCCCTGCGGGCTGCGTTCGCGGTACATCTCGGTCTCGGTCGGTCCGGGCGCGACGGCGTTGACGGTGATGCCGGTCGACGCGAGCTCACCGGCCCAGATCCGGGTGGCGGTTTCCAACGCCGCCTTGGCCGCGGCATACGGCGTGCGTTCGGGGGTCCCGAGCGTGGTCAGGCTGGTCACGTTGACGATGCGACCCCAGCCTGCGGCCAGCATTCCCGGCAACGCCGCCTGCACGACCTGAACCGCGGTCCGCACGTTGAGGTCGTAGGTCTCGAACAGGTCGTCCAGATCGATGCTGCCGATGCGCGCGAAGCGGGTCAGCATTCTGCCGTCCCTGACCGGCTCGCACCCCGGAATCGTCAGTCGCCCGCTGGTCCCGCGGACCACCCGGACGTTGGCGCTGGCAGTCGGCCCGGCCGCCGGCCCCGCTGCCCGGGCGTTCCTGCGTCTGGCCGGCGCCCGTAACCTCTAACCCCATGCGCCTGGCCACCTGGAACGTCAATTCGATCCGAACCCGAGTCGACCGTGTGGTCGATTGGCTGGAGCGGGCCGACGTCGACGTGCTGGCCATGCAGGAAACCAAGTGCACCGACGCGCAGTTTCCGATGATGCCGTTCGCCGCGCTGGGCTACGAGGTGGCCCATATCGGGCTCAACCAGTGGAACGGCGTGGCCATCGCCTCGCGGGTCGGCCTCGACGACATCGAGATCGGATTCGCCGGACAACCCACCTGGAGCAGCAAGCCCGAGGAGGAGGCGATCGCCGAGGCCCGCGCTCTCGGAGCGACCTGCGGCGGGGTGCGGGTGTGGAGCCTGTATGTGCCCAATGGCCGGACCCTGGCCGATCCGCACTATGCCTACAAGCTGGATTGGCTTGCCGCCCTGCGGGATACCGCCGCCGGCTGGCTCAAGGACGATCCGGATCAGCCCATCGCGCTGGTCGGCGACTGGAACATCGCGCCGAAGGACGAAGACGTCTGGGACATGGCCGCGTTCGACGGCAGCACGCACGTGTCCGAACCCGAGCGCGCCGCCTTCCAGGCCATGCATGACGCCCAATTCACCGATGTGGTGCGGCCTTTCACGGAAGGCCCGGGAATCTACACCTACTGGGACTACACCCAGCTGGCCTTCCAGAAGCGCCGCGGCATGCGCATCGACTTCATCCTCGGCTCCCCCGGCCTGGCCTCGCGGGTCACCAACGCAGAGATCGTGAAGGACGAACGTCGCCCCAAGAAGGGCACCACCGCGCCCAGCGATCACGCCCCGGCCGTGGTCGAGCTCGGCTGAGCATTCCGCGGTCGACTCTGCGCCCTGGCCGCAGGATCAACGCCATGACCGGCCGGGCTGGGCAGTTAACATTGGCCCGACGAGAGGGGCCACATGACGACGAGGTGGAGCGCGGTCTCCAAATCGCCGACCTTGCCGGTGGAGCACACACCGGCCGCGGGCCTGTCGGCCGCCGACCTGTTCACCCCGCCCACTGCGCCGGACGTCACTCTCGACGAGAAGCTGCGCCGCGCCTACTTCTGGCTGATCAACAAAGCCGTCATCTCCCCGTTCTATGACGTCGAGTTCGGCTCAGACACCACGGTCAACTATCCACTCGGTGATGCCGGGGCCTCCCTGAGCCTGCCGAAACATCCGGCCTATTCGTCCAATGTCCTTGTGCCACTGCTGACTTTCGCGGTCGGGGGCCGGTGTCTGTTGATCGGCGGCCCGGGCCGCGGCAAGACCACACTGGCGGTGCTGATGGGCGTCCTCGCGGGCTCGGCGCCCGCCGACGTGCGCCGCCACGTCCAGCAGGGGCAGCCGCAGCTGACCGTGGGTGACCTGGTCGGGATTCCGTTGCCCCGCGATCTGGTGCAGGCCGGGAGCCTGGCCGAGATCACCATCGCCTGGAAGAGCTGGCTGACCGCGCCGGTCAAGATCGTCGACGAGTACAACCGGATTCCGACCAAGACCCAGTCCGCGCTGCTGACCATGGTCGCCGAGGGGTACGTCGAAAGCCACGACCAGATGCACGTCACGGCACCCGAACATGGGGTGCAGAGCTGGTTCTTCACCGCCAACGACGACGGCGGCGGCGGCACGTTCCCGGTGATCCAGGCGCTGCGTGACCGGATCGACGTGACCGTGCAGGCCTTCGGGTTCAACAGCCGGTTCCTCGACGAGCTGGTGAGCCGGGTCGAGGCCGGTGACCGCCCCGAGGACAACGTGCCGGCCGAGCTGGTGTTCACCGCGGCCGAGCAGGCCGCCGTGGTCGAGGCTATTCGCGCGATCCCGGTACCCACCGAAGTACGCCGACGCCTGGAGTTCTTCGTCAGCCACTTCGAATTCGTCCAGCACGGTGGCCGCCGCTTCGAATACCGGACCAAGGATGTGGTGGCCACTGCCGGTCTTGAGGTCGAGCAGATCATCGACGCCAACTCCGGTGCCGATCTGCAGGTCGATCTCGGCGCGCAGACCGTCAACGGGGTGTCCGTGCGCTCACTGCAGAACCTGGTGCTCTACGCCAAGGCGCTGGCCTGGTTCCGCGGCAACGGCACCGTCACACTCGAGGACGTCCGCGCGATGGTGCCGTTCGCATTGCGCGGCAAGCTGTTACCGAACGCTGCGCATCCCCGGTTCGACACCGGCACCGATCGCGAGCTGGCATCCGATCCGGCGAGCTGGCTGACCGACCTGTTCGATACCTCGTGCCGCCAGTACGTCGCGCTGGCCCGCGAGGATGAGGACCCGGTGGCCGAGCTGCTCACCGAGTTCGGCGGCGGCCTCGACGGCTTGGACGCACTCGAGGTTTCGCGACGCCTCACCACGATCGAATCACGTATCGCGGCGGTGTCGGGCGTGGGCAAGGTCTACGGCCGGGATTTCGATGACCTGGTGGCGTTGAAGTATCTCTACCAACGGTATTCGAACTATCTGCATTGGCTGGAGAGCGGCCGGTGATTGCCCGGGCCGTCCACCAGGTCAACCTCGGCCTACCCGCGCCGGCCGTCGACCTTCCCGCGATGGCAGGACTCGACTTGGCCCTTTCGGCCGACAACGTGGCCCGCTTCGGCGGGGATCCACGCCGGTACCGTCATGCGTTGCACGGCATCTCGTCGCCGTCCGAGAAGATGGTCAGCGTCGCGGCGGTTGCCGCCTGGCGGGCCGGGGTGCTCGGGATCCGCGCCGATGCGCTGTCCCGATTACAGCTGCTGCCAATCGATGTCGCGGCCACGGTGCTGGGCCTGCCGGTCGATGCCGTCGTCCCCTTCACCAATGGGCAGACGGTGGACCGGTTCTACTGGCCGCTGCGCCCACCAGGTCAGTTCATCGCCCGGATCGGCGGCTTCACCGGCCTGGGCGGCAGGTGGGATCACCCACCCACCGCTCCCGCACCGTGCGGGCCGGGCCGGTGGACCGTGGACGTCGGCACGCAGCGCTGGCAGATCGACGCCGACGTATTCGGCCACGTAGTGGCCTTCGCACCCACTGAGAGCGCTGTGGACGCCGGCCCACGTACCGCCCAATTGGTCGTGCGGCCGACCTCCTATCTGGCCGAGATCTGGCCGGCATGACCGGGCGGACGCCGACCGACACCGAGCTGGTGGCCTGGCGGGCCGCACTGGATCTGTGGAACGTTCAGCTGCACCCACCGAACATGGTGCGGGACAGCGCCGCCGGTACCTTCGCGTGGTTCACGTTCCCGCCGTCGATCTCGATCGACATCGACGAGTTGGCCCGCCAAGGGGCCCAGCACCATCTGGTGAGCGTGTTCGCTCACGAGATCGGCCATCACGTGCTGTCGCCGAGCACCCGCGTGGTCTCGTTCAAACTCCTGCAACAGATGGCCCGGGCCATCGTGGCCAGCGATCCGCGCCGGGCAATTCCCGTCACCGGCACGGCCCGGAGACTGTCCAACCTGTGGTCGGACCTGCTGATCAACGACCGGGTGGTGCGGATGCAGCGCCGGCAGTACCCGGGCACCGAACCGGACATGATCGCGTTGTGGCGCACGCTGACCACCCGGGAGCCGGCCGCAGACGCGCCGTGGTGGGTGCTGATGCGTGCCTACGAGTTGCTGTGGTCCCTGCCGTCGAACACGTTGTGCCCCAATGAACCACCTGTGCTGCCGGCATCGGCGCGGGAGGAGGCCCGGGCCCGCCAGCACATCGACCCGGCCACACTCGACGTGTCGATGGTCCGCGAGGATCTGCAGGAGAAGGAACGCATCCACCGGGCGGCCGCCCTGCGGGTACGTGCCCTGCAGGATGAACTGCTGCTCAGTCAGCCGGTGCAACCGGTTGCCGATGCCGAATACGTGGCGCAGGCGGTACGCACCTTCGCCGCCGATCCGGTGGGCGGGGCCCTGACTTTCGGTATGGTCCTGGTGCCCTATCTGGTACTGGAATCGATGGTGGCCGCCGGCGCGGGCATGCCGAGCGGCGGGTGTGCCGAACAGGACGGATCACCGGCCACCGCAGCCGAACTCGCCGAGGTACTGTCCGACCCGCGGCTCGACGAGCCACCTGTGCACCCGGCAGCAGCCGCGGTCGGAACCACCGAAACGGGTCAGGCGCCGGGCCAAGGTTACGGTGTCGCCGAGACGTTGGCCCTGTTCGACGGATCCGATCCCAACGCCGTGATGCTGGCCTGGTACGAGTCGCAGGCCCGGCCGTGGATCCGCCCGCTGCTGCAGTCTGGGCGCGGCGTCGCCGCTCACGGGATCCCCGGGCCGCTGGAGACGTGGGAACTCGGCGACGATGCCACCGAGTTGGACTGGCCGGCCACCCTCGCCACCAACCCGGTTGTGGTACCCGGGGTGACGACGCGGCGCCGTACCCAACTGCCTGACGATCCGGTCGCCACCACCGAAGCGGTGACGCTGGATCTCTACATCGACTCGTCCGGCTCGATGCCGCGTCCCGATCGAGGTTCCCCCGCCGTGCTGGCCGGCATGATCCTCGCTCTGTCGGTACTCAAAGGTGGTGGACGCGTTCGGGTCACGTCATGGTCGGGCCGGGGTCAAGTGGCCGGTGACAGCGTGTACACCCGCGACCGCTCGGAGATCATGCGCCAACTGACGACGTTCTTCAGCGGTGGCACGGTGTTTCCCCTCGATCTGCTCGCACACCGGTACCCGCCCGGCGACCACGGCACTGACGAGCTGCGCCACCTGGTGGTGCTGTCCGATGATGGCTTGAAGTCGCTGTTCGGCGCAGGCCAGCAGGAGTACTCGACGGTGGCTGCCGCGGTACGGCGCCAACTCGATACCGCCACCCTGTTGGTGCAGGACCGGCGCCGGTCGGTGGCCGCTCCGGCCGCCGAGGCCGGCTACGAGGTCGATTATCTGGACCACATGGCAGATGCCCCGGCCGTCTGCGCAAGGTTGGCCGCACGGATCGCGGTATATCGGCGGGAGGTGTTGCGTGGCTGAACAATTGGCCAACTGGTTTGCCGAGGGGCTGGACGAGCAGGCGGTGTGGTCGGGCCTGAATCCCGGCCCCACGGTGGATGAGGTCGCCGCCCGGCTGGCCAGCACGCCGCAGCCGTTCCTCGCCGACACGGTCGACGTGGTGGCCCTCGCCTGCGACGTGTTCAACCACACCGGCTGTGCGGCCGCCGCCCAGCGCATCGCCGAGCGGGGGACGCCGGCCTCGCGGCGCGGCGCCGCCATCGGGTTGTGGTTGTTCGCCAGTGCGGATCTGATCGGCCCGTTCAGCGTCTCGCTCGACGAGCGGAGGGCCGCGACAGCCTTGTTGGCGTTGGCGTTTCGGGTGGCCCCCTTGGTGGAGCCCGGCCGCTGGCTCAGCGATTCGGACCGCCGGGACGAGGCGGTGCGCACGTTCCTGCTCTGGGATGGCCTACTGCCGCACGGCGAGGACGCCGTGCAGGCCCGGTCGTTGTTCGAGATGCGTGATTCGGTGCGCCGCGAAGGCGCGCTGGCCCAGGCACTGGCCGATCACGAACATCGCATGGCTGTGCAACGCCGCCTGGCCGACGCCAAGGCCAAAGAAGCTGCGGCACGGTACAACAGTGAGTGACGATCCGCTGCGGCTCGATGATTACGTGCCGTTCGGTCAGGTGGCGCTCACCGACGAACAGCGCTGGCCGGGCCTGTCGGCCTCCGGCCGGGTGCGGCTGGCCGCCCTGGAACAGCACCGGCACGCACCGGCCTGGTGCCACCGCGTCGGGCACCGTCTCACCCCGGACCAGCAACAGCAGGCCACCCGGCAACTGCCGCTGGACAATTGGCTGCCGTCACACCTCGCGCTGGCCCGCACCCTGCCGGCCTATCGCCGCCATACAGGTCCGCTGGACACTCTCGCCGATTTCCCGCTGATCGGCCGCGAAGATCTCGTCGACGACATCGCAGCGTTCGTCCCGCCCGGTGCCGACCTGAGCCGGATTCTGCACGGCACGAGTTCGGGCAGCACCGGCGCGGCCCTGGTCATGCCCGACGACCCCGATGAGTTGGCCCGCGGATTTCACTGGCTGCGGGGGCTGGTGGGTGCCCACTGGGAACCGCTGGAGCGCCGAATAGCCCTGGCACAAACCGTGTTTCAACGGCAGGCATTCACCTACACCTCGGTGGTCCCGGGTTTCGGGGAAGCCCTGATGGCCCGGCTCAACCTGCATCCGGGTGCCTGGGCAGGCGGCGGCGCGCAGCGCGACGCGTATCTGCGGCACACCGATCCCCAGGTGATCAGCGGCACGCCCACGTCGCTGGAAGTGCTGTTGGAACCCGCGCTCGTCGCCACGTTGCGGCCGCTGGCGCTGATCTCCGGGGCGATGACCCTGACCGGGCCGTTGCGCCAGGCCCTCGAGGTGGCCTACGACTGTCCGGTTCTGGACGTCTACGGCCTGCACGAGACCCGGCCGATCGCGGTCAGCGACGACGGCGGGCCGTTCGTGGTGGCGGCGCGGCGCGTGCATGTCGAAGTGCTGGCCGGCGAGGTGGTGGTGACGTGCGGCGAGAACCAGTTCCTGCCGCTGGTCCGCTACCGCACCGGCGACTACGCGCGCCTGGTGACCCATTGCGGCCGTCCGGCCCTGGCCGATCTGGAAGGCCGGGAGGCAACGGTTTTCGTGTCGGCGACCGACGACGCGGTGCCGTGCGTCGACCTGACCCAGCAGTTGCAGGCCGCCGGTGCGCGCGGGTGGAGCGTCAACCAGGACTCGGCGGGCCGTGTCGCGGCGGTGATCGCCTCCGGTGACCGCCGGCGGGTGGCCGAGGCGCTGACTCTCCTGCTGGGACGCCCGGTCGAGGTCACCCGGGTGGCAACACTTGCCGAACTGGGCCCCGGCAAGCCGCGGCGCTACTCCTGCGCTATCGCGCCGACGCGACGATGATTTCCACGGCTTCTGTCACGCTGTCGGTGCAATGCAGCAGCTCCAACTCCGATTCGGAGATCTTTCCGCCGGACAGCATCGTGTTGCGGATCCAGTCGATCAGGCCCGACCAGTAGTCGACACCTAGCAATATGATCGGAAACTCGGTGACCTTGTGGGTCTGCACCAGCGTAAGTGCCTCGAAGAGCTCGTCGAGGGTGCCGAATCCGCCCGGCAGGCACACGAATGCCTGCGCATATTTGACGAACATGGTCTTGCGGACGAAGAAGTAGCGGAAGTTGATGCCGAGATCGACCCAATGGTTGAGGCGCTGCTCGAAGGGCAGTTCGATGCCCAGCCCCACGGAGTAGCCGCCGGACTCGCTGGCTCCGCGGTTGACCGCCTCCATGGAGCCCGGACCGCCCCCGGTGATCACCGCGTAGCCGGCCCGCACCAGCGCGATGCCCAGCTCCTCGCCCAACCGGTACTCCGGCGAATGCGGCTGCGTGCGGGCTGAGCCGAAAACTGTGACAGCCCTGGGCATTTCAGAGAGGGCATCGAAGCCGTCGACGAACTCGCCCTGGATGCGCATCACCCGCCACGGATCGGTGTGCACCCAGTCGGTGGGGCCGCGCCGGTCCAGCAGCCGTTGGTCGGCGGTCGCGGCGGCGCAACGTTCGCGACGCAGTTGCACCGAACCGCGAATCTGCAGCGGGCTGTCGTCGTTCTCGGTCATGCGGGTTTGACGCCCACCGTGATGACGTCGGAGATCGGCGTCCAGATCGGCCGGCGCACCCGGTGTTGCTCGACGACGGTGAATCCGGCCGCCTCGAACAGCGTGCGCATCTCCTTCTCGGTGGGGCTGTGCGCGGGGGCACCCAAGTCGGCCGACAGCGCGTGCAGCGGCAGGAAGGTACGGCGCGGGCTCATCGTCGTCACGGCCACCATCCCCCCGGGCCTCAGCACCCGAGAGAACTCCGCGAGTGCGGCGGGCTGGTCGAAGAAGTGGAACGCCGAGGTGGTGACCACCGCGTCGAGGAAACCGTCCTCGAAAGGCAGTTCCTCGGCCGGGGCGGACTTCCACCGCACCCGGTCGGAACGTTTGCGGGCCTGGGCGAGCATGCCGTCGGACATGTCCAGGCCGTACACCTCGTCAGGCAACAGTTCCCGCTGGATGCGGTCGGCCAGAATACCGGTGCCACAAGCGATGTCGGCGATCGCACGGGCACCGCGCTGCTGCAGTTGGGCGATCACCTCATCCTGGGCGGGCCGGTACACCCACCGTTGGAGACAGCCCTGATCGTAGGCCGGTGCGGCAAAGCTCCAGAAGCTCGTGATGGCATCGTTGAATCCACGGCGCTGTGTGGTGGTCACGAGCCCGAGTCTAGGTCGGCCGCTCAGGCCTCGTTGTCGGCTCCGGCCGCTCAGGCCTCGTTGTCGGCTCCGGCCTCCGTGCCATAGCGGCCGGCACTGAACATCGACGCCACCGCCCCGATCACCATCATCACCGCCGCGGCGGTGAACACCACGGTCAGCCCGGAATGGAACGGGTCGGTGATCAGCTGCGGGAAGAATGTCTGCCCGGTGATCACGTCGGCGTTCACCCCGGTCTGGTGCAGCGAGTCGTAGGGGGCGAGGAGCTCGGCCATCGGGTTGTAACCGAGGAAGGCCGCGAACAAGCTGCCGACCGGGGGCAGGTTCGCCACGTCATGGGCCACTGAGGCCGAAACACCTTGCTGGGTCAGGCCGGTGGTCAGTGCCGTCGGCAAGGTGTTGGCCAGCCCGACGATCATCAGTGAGAAGAAGATGCCGATCGACAGTGAATTGCCTGCGTTGAAGAACGTGGACCGCACGCCCGAAGCCGCGCCACGCTGACCGGCCGGCACGCTCGACATGATGGCCGCGGTGTTGGGGGCGGTGAAGATGCCGCCGCCCAGGCCGTTGAGGAAGACCAGGATCGCGAAGAGCCAGTAGTCGAAATTGACCGGGATGAGCAGCAACGCCACGAACGTGACCGCCATCAGCAGCATGCCGCCGACGGTCAGCGGCCGCGCGCCGATGCGGTCGGAGAGCGACCCGGCGAGCGGTGCGGCGACCAGAAACCCGACGGTGACCGGCAACAGGTAGATGCCCGCCCACAGTGGGGTGGACTCGAAGCTGTAGCCGTGCAGTGGCAGCCAGATCCCCTGCAACCAGATGATCAGCATGAACTGCAGCCCGCCGCGGCCCACCGAGGACATCAGGCCCGCCAGGTTGCCCATCCCGAACGCGGCTGATTTGAACAACCGGATGTCAACCATGGGCGAGGGCACGTTCAGCTCGACGAAGCAGAACGCCACCAGGAGCAGCAGGCCGATCCCGATGGAGCCCAGCACCCACGGGCTGGTCCAGCCGGTGGTCGAGTCACCGTAGGGCTGGATGCCGTAGGTGATGCCGATCAGGAGCACGGTCAGACCCAGCCCGAAGGTCAGCGTGCCGGCCCAGTCGAGCCGTCCGGCGGTGCGGACCCCGAGTTCTTTCAGGGAGCGGTAGCTCCAGATGGTGCCGACGACGCCGATCGGCACGCCCACCCAGAAGATGGCCTTCCAGTGCCATTCGGACAGGAAGCCTCCGATCAGCAGCCCGAGGAACGATCCGGCGACGGCGGCCACCATGTTGGTGCCCAGCGCCATCCCGCGCTGGTTGGCGGGAAAGGCGTCGGTGAGGATCGCCGACGACGAAGCCATCAGCATGGCGCCGCCGACACCCTGGACGACGCGCCAGCCGATCAGCCAGACGGCGCCACCACCGAGCTGGAACGGGTCGAAGGACAGCGCGATCGCGGCCACGGTGAAGACCACGAAACCCAGGTTGTAGATGCGGACGCGGCCGTACATGTCACCGAGGCGCCCGAACGGCACGACCAGCACCGCGGTCACCACCAGGTAGCCCATCAACATCCACAGCAGGTAGCTGACGTTGCCGGGAGCCAACGGGTTCAGCCCGATGCCGCGGAAGATCGCCGGCAGCGAGATCAGCACGATTGAGGCGTTGATCGAGGCCAGCAGGATGCCCAACGTGGTGTTGGACAGCACCACCCACTTGTAGAACGGATGGTCGTCGAGAGGGCTGGAGTCCAGGCCTCCGCTTCGACGCGCGGTCGCGGCCTGGGCAGCGTCGACGTCGCCGGCCGTGTTCGTCATCTCAGTCGTCATCCGTCTTCGCTCTAGTGCCATCGAGGGCTGGGCCCAATAAGTGCAAAACACATATATTAGCTATGCAAATCAAGCTGAGGCAACCCGAGAACTGCTGAGCAACCCCGCCCCCGGCTTCGCCGGTTTCGACGCCAAGGTCGCCCCGGAGCGTTCGACCAGCCCTGACGTCGAAAACCCCGCCGCCCGGTTCCCTAGACCGCAACGTCTGCGCTAGGTTGGGGCCTGCAAACCACACGCGGGAGTGCGCACGAGCGCGCTGAGAGGACGGGTACGCCCGTCGACCGTACGAACCTGACCGGGTCATGCCGGCGTAGGGAGATGAAATGAGCAGTGTATTTGTGAACGACTCGGTCGACCCGTCGGTCACGATTGGTCCGATCACCGGAAGCACAAAGGTCTATCGCGAGATCAACCATGACGGCACGACGATGCGGGTGCCGTTTCGCCGGGTGAACCTCACCAACGGCGAGCATCTGGACCTGTACGACACGTCGGGCCCCTACACCGACGACGATGCGGCGGTCGATCTGAACGCCGGCCTGCCGCCGCGGCCCGGGGTGCACACGGACCGCGGCACCCAGCTGCAGCGGGCCCGGGCCGGCGAAATCACCGCCGAGATGGCGTATATCGCTGAGCGCGAAGGTGTTTCACCTGAATTGGTGCGTGACGAGGTGGCTCGTGGCCGGGCGGTGATCCCGGCCAACCACAACCACCCGGAGGCGGAGCCGATGATCATCGGCAAGGCGTTCGGCGTGAAAGTCAATGCCAATATCGGGAATTCGGCCGTCACCTCCTCCATCGGCGAGGAGGTCGACAAGATGGTGTGGGCCACCCGCTGGGGCGCGGACACCATCATGGACCTGTCCACCGGCAAGGACATTCACCAGACGCGGGAGTGGATCCTGCGTAACTCGCCGGTCCCCGTCGGCACCGTACCGATCTACCAGGCGCTGGAGAAGGTCAACGGCGACCCCACCAAGCTGACGTGGGAGATGTACCGCGACACCGTGATCGAGCAGTGCGAGCAGGGTGTCGACTACATGACCGTGCACGCCGGGGTGCTGCTGCGCTACATCCCGCTGACCGTCAAGCGGGTCACCGGCATCGTGAGCCGCGGCGGGTCGATCATGGCGGCCTGGTGCCTGGCCCATCACACCGAATCGTTCCTGTACACGCGCTTCGAAGAACTCTGCGAGATCCTGGCCCGGTACGACGTGACGTTCTCGCTCGGCGACGGGCTGCGGCCCGGATCGATCGCCGACGCCAACGACGAGGCCCAGTTCGCCGAGTTGACCACCCTGGGCGAACTGACCAAGATCGCGAAATCCCATGGCGTGCAGGTGATGATCGAAGGCCCGGGCCATGTGCCGATGCACAAGATCGTGGAGAACGTCAAGCTCGAGGAAGAGCTCTGCGAAGAGGCACCGTTCTACACGTTGGGCCCGTTGGCCACCGACATCGCCCCGGCTTACGACCACATCACCAGCGCGATCGGCGCGGCAATCATCGCCCAGGCCGGCACCGCGATGCTGTGTTATGTCACGCCGAAGGAACACCTGGGCCTGCCCGACCGCAAGGACGTCAAGGACGGGGTGATCGCGTACAAGATCGCCGCGCACGCTGCCGACCTCGCCAAAGGCCACCCCCTCGCACAGCAGCGTGACGACGCGCTTTCAAAGGCGCGGTTCGAGTTCCGCTGGCACGATCAGTTCGCGTTGTCACTGGACCCTGACACCGCGCGCGAGTTCCACGACGAGACGCTGCCCGCCGAACCGGCCAAGACCGCGCACTTCTGCTCGATGTGCGGCCCCAAGTTCTGCTCGATGCGCATCACGCAGGACATCCGGGATGCCTACCCCGACGGTGTCGCGCCCGAAGATATCGAGGCCGGCATGGCCGCCAAGTCCCAAGAGTTCGCCGACCACGGTAACCGCGTCTATCTACCCTTGACGACGTGAACTACCTGCCGCTGGCCTCCGCGGGTGACACCCCGCGGCGGGTGATGACCATCGCCGGTTCGGACTCCGGCGGTGGCGCCGGGATCCAGGCCGACATGCGGACCTTCGCGATGCTCGGTCTGCACGGCTGCGTCGCGATCACCGCGGTGACCGTGCAGAACTCCGTCGGCGTCAAGGGTTTCCACGAGGTCCCGCTCGATGTCGTCGCCGGCCAGATCTCGGCGGTGACCTCCGACATCGGCATCCAGGCCGCCAAGACCGGGATGCTGGCCTCCTCGGAGATCATCACCACGATCGCCGAGACCTGGCGGGCAGAAGGACTGGCCGCAACCGTACCGTTGGTCGTCGACCCGGTCTGTGCGTCGATGCACGGCGATCCGCTGCTGCACCACAGCGCCCTGGAGGCCCTGCGCACGGAGCTCTTCCCGCTGGCGACACTGGTCACGCCGAACCTCGACGAAGTCCGGTTGCTGGTGGACATCGAGGTCGTCGACACCGCTTCGCAGCGCGACGCGGCGCGTGCGCTGCACGCGCTCGGTCCCCAGTGGGCGTTGGTCAAAGGTGGGCACCTCCGCTCGTCGGCGGCCAGCCCCGACCTGCTGTTCGACGGCACCGATTTCCACGAGTTCCAAGCCCCTCGGGTCGACACCGGTAACGACCACGGTGCCGGCGATACTCTGGCCGCGGCCACGGCTTGCGCTCTGGCACACGGGTATTCGGTTCCACAGGCGGTGGAGTTCGGCAAGGCCTGGGTCACCGAATGCATTCGGGCCAACTATCCGCTTGGCCACGGCCACGGCCCGGTGAACGCGCTCTTCCGGTTGCAGCCATGAACCTGGAGGCGATCGCAGGCGTCGCGCACGAACCGGACCGGCCGGCGCGCGGCGTCGTCGTCCTCACCCACGGGGCCGGCGGAAACCGCGACTCGGCAATGCTGGTCAAGCTCTGCGACGAGTGGGCCTCGCGCGGCTGGCTGGCCATCCGCTACAACCTGCCGTACCGCCGCCGCAGACCGAAGGGGCCACCCTCGGGCTCTGCGACCGGAGACCAGGACGGGATCGCCGAGGCGATCGCGCTGGCCCGCACCCTGGCCGATGGCCCGGTGATCGCGGGCGGGCATTCGTACGGCGGGCGGATGACATCGATGGTGGCCGCCGATAAGGACAACGGGGCGGGACCCGACGTGTTGACGTTGTTCTCCTACCCGCTGCATCCGCCGGGCAAGCCGGAACGCGCCCGCACCGAGCACTTGCCCCGCATCACCGTCCCCACGGTATTCACCTGTGGCACGTCCGATCCGTTCGGCACGGTCGACGAGCTCACGGCGGCCGCGGCATTGGTCAGCGGACCGACCGAACTCGTCGTCATCGAAGGTGCCCGTCACGACCTCGGATCCAAGCGCCTGAACGTGCCGGCCCTTGCGGTCGACGCGGCGCTGAGGGCAGTCGATATCGTCGAAGCATGAGTTACCCGCCCGGCCCTCCCGGCCCGCAGGGCCACAACTACCCGCCACCGCCTCCGCAGCCGTATTCCACGAGGGGCGACCAGTTCTCGGCACCGCCGAAGAAGTCGTCGGCACTCAAGTGGGTGCTGCTCGGTGTCGTGGTGTTGGTGGCGATCGCGGTCGCCGCGGGCGTGGTGTTCTACCTCGCGCGAGATCGTGGCGCCACCGAGGCCAGCCAGGTCCGCTCGGGTGACTGCCTGGCCGAGATTCCCGACAGCAGCCGTGTGCTGTACGTCAAGACGGTCAGTTGCGATCAGCCGCACAAGGGTGAGGTGTTCGCGGTGCTGGCGCTACCCGACGGGGATTTCCCGGGCGATCCCGCAGTGGTCAAGTACGCCGACAAGTGCGCGCCGGCACTCGCTCGGTACGCCCCCGACGCCAACTCGGAATCCGGCATTCAGCTGTTCGTCCTGTACCCCACTGCAGACTCGTGGCAACGCGGGGACCGCACGGTGACATGCATCGCTACCAGCAAGAATCCCCGCACCGGAAAAGTAGGGTAACGCGCTACTCTATTCGCCGCCGACCGGGCGAGCCGACACTCGCCACATGGTCGAGATACAGCAGGCTCACGCTCAGGCGACAGCGACCGTGCTGCCTTTGGCGCCACGTAACCCCCTGCCATACCGGCAACAGCTCACCTCGCTGCGCGACTTTGCCGCGGGCCAGCAGAGGCTGCACGACGCCGGCGGTCCGGTGACCCGGGCCGTGCTGGGCCCGCGGTGGCTGATCCCCCCGCTCGTGCTCGTCGCGTCGCCGCAGGGCGCACGCGATGTGCTGAGTCGGCGCGACGGGGTCGTCGACCGTGGCGGTGTCACCACCATGGTGCAGATGCAACGTCTCATGGGTGGCAACCTGCTCGACCTACCACACGATCGCTGGCTGCCGCGGCGTCGCACATTGCAGCCGATGTTCACCAAACAGCATGTCCCCCGGTACGCCGGGCACATGTCGGCCGCGGCCCAGTCTTTGACTGACGGATGGGCGCACAACCAAACCATCGACCTCGACAACGCCTGCCGCGTCTTGACTTTGCGCGCACTGGGGCGCTCGGTCTTCGGCTTGGATCTGGATGCGCGCGCCGAGGAGGTGGGGCCTGCGTTGCGCACCGCGCTCTCGTGGGTGGCAGATCGCGCGGTGCGACCGGTCAATCTTCCGCAGTGGTTCCCCACCACAGGCCAACGCCGGGCCCGCGCCGCCAACGCCAAGCTTCACCGGCTGGCCGCCGAGATCCTTTCCGAGGTGCGCAACGATCCAGATCGGGATGCACCATTGGTGCGTGCGCTCATGGAGGCCCGCGACCCGAACACCGGGCAAGCGCTGTCCGACGACGAAATCGGCCATGAATTGGTGCTTTTCATGCTCGCCGGCCATGACACCACGTCGACCACCCTGTGTTACTCCTTGTGGACGCTGGGCCGGCACCCTGCCATCCAGGCCGGGGTTTTCGCCGAGGTCGCCGCGCTCGGCGATCGCGTGCTGACCCCCGACGACGTGCCACACCTGGAGTACACGGTGCGGGTGTTGCACGAGGCACTGCGGCTGTGCCCGCCGGCCGCAGGGATGATTCGTCAACTCAACGAGGAATTGACGATAGACGGCTACCGCGTCGAGGCCGGCTCGATGGCAAGCGTCGACATCTATGCGATGCATCGCGATCCGGACCTGTGGGAGGATCCGCTGACCTTCGACCCGGACCGGTTCACCCCCGAGCGGTCGGCAGGTCGAAACCGTTGGCAGTACCTGCCTTTCGGCGGTGGCCCACGGTCCTGCGTCGGCGATCACTTCGCGATGCTGGAGGCCACTCTCGCGCTGGCGACCATCGTGCGCGAGGTCTCCATGACCTCCCTGCATGACGACTTCCCGGTGGAGACGCCGTTCACCGTCATCGCGGCCGGGCCGATCCCGGCCCGCATCACCAGGAGAACCTGACGATCTGGCCCGCACTGAGGGAACCCTCGACTTTGACCCCTCGACAAAGTACCCGGTACCTGCGGTACTGTCTGCACCATGAGCCCGGGGGACTACGAGGCAGTCATCGTCGGTGCCGGATTCGCCGGCATCGGCGCCGCCATCCAGCTCAAACGGCTGGGCATCGAGGACTTCGTGATCCTGGATCGCGAGGACGACCTCGGCGGCACCTGGTATGTCAACCACTACCCCGGCTTGGCCGTCGACGTGCCGACCACCACGTACTCGTACTTCTTCGAGCCGAATCCGAACTGGTCACGGTTGTTCTCGACCGGCACCGAGATCAAGCGTTACGCCGACGAGGTCGCCGACAAATACGACGTACGCCGCCACATCCGGTTCAACACCACCGTGGAGGGTGCCCGCTGGGATGAGGAGTCCTCGCGCTGGCGGATCGCGCTGACCGGCGGCGAGCAGGTGAGCGCCCAGTTCCTGCTCACCGCCACCGGCTTCCTGTCGCAGCCGCACACCCCCGACATCCCCGGCATCGACGACTTCGCCGGCAAGGTCATCCACACCACCGACTGGGACGATGCCTACCGGCCTGACGGGCGCCGGATCGCGATCATCGGCACGGGTGCCACGGCCGTGCAGCTCATCCCCGAGCTGGCCAAGAAGGCCGCCGACCTGACCGTCTACCAACGCACCCCGATCTGGGTCGTGCCCAAGATCGACCTCAAGTTCCCACCGCAGGCCCGTCGTCTGTTCGCCCGCGTACCAGCCAGCCAACGGGTGATCCGGGCCGTCACCGACGCCATCTACGCGTTCATGGTCGACACCGCGGTGCTCAAGCACCGGTACTTCCGCCGGTTCAACATCGCGGCCGCCGACCTGGCCAAACTGCACCGGTTCGTCTCGATCCGCGATCCGGAACTGCGCCGCAAGCTGACCCCGGACTACGACTTCGGGTGCAAGCGTCCGACGTTCTCCAACGGCTACTACCGCACTTTCACCAAACCGCATGTGCACCTGCAGGCCGATGGCATCGAACGCGTCGAGGCAGACGGCATCGTCAACGCAGATGGCACCCGGACGGATATCGACACGCTGGTGCTGGCGACCGGCTTCGATCTGTGGGACGCCAACTTCCCGGCCATCGAGGTGATCGGACGTGAGGGCCGCAACCTCGGAAAGTGGTGGCGGGAAACCCGGTTCCAGGCCTATCAGGGCGTATCGATGCCGTATTTCCCGAACTACCTGAGCCTGGCGAGCCCGTACGCCTTCCTGGGTCTGAACTTCTTCAACACGATGGAGTATCAGATGCGGTTGATGGACCGGCTGTTCGGCGAACTCCAGCGCCGCAACGCCTCGATGTTCGAGGTCACCGAGCCGGCCAACCGCCGGTACCTGGACCGGATGACGCAGTTGCTGGGCGACTCTTTGTTCACCCTCGGAAACTGCTCGTCGGCACGGTCGTACTATTTCAATCCGAGCGGCGAGGCAACGCTGCTCCGGCCGATGACGACCCGCCGGGCCGTCGCCGAAGCTTCACGATTCCCGTTGAGCGACTACACGTTTGCCTGATCAGAGAGGATCACACATGACAGAGGGCAAGAACTCCACGCTGGCCAAGTTCGTCGGCCTCAGCGTGGCCGGCGCCGGCATCTCACATTTCGTGAAGCCGCAGCTGTTCGAGTCGATCACCAAGCCGGCATTCCCCAAGGACACGCAGAAGCACATCTACACCAACGGCGGCATCGAGACCGCGATCGGGTTGGGCCTCCTGCTGCCCAAGACCCGCAAGCTGGCCAAGATCGGCACGCTCGGCTACGTGGCCTACCTGGCCGGCAATGCCGTCCGTAACCGGTAGCGGCCCAACAGGGTCAGATCGATCATGACGGCGACGACGGCTCGGGCCTGCTCCGAATTCTGATAATTCATGAGCCGGCCCAAGTCGATCACCAAGGCCATCGCGGCATGAACCGCGAACCGCGCCTGCGCTGCGCTCCACCCCGGGCGCACCGGCATCACGACCTCGACCCACGATTCCACGGCAGCCCGCTGCAGGTCGCGCAGAATCTTCTGGTCGGCGGGAGTCATGTTCAGGCGTTCGGTGTAGTACACGTAGTCGAGTTCGGGGCGGTCGAACGATCGGGCCACATAATCGTCGATGAGCGCACCCAGCGCCTGTTCGGGGTCCTGGGCCGCGCCGAGGACTTCCGACATGTCCGCCGAGAGCCGGTCGGCGGCGCGGCGAAACCCGGCGGCCAAGATGTCGGATTTTCCGGAGAAGTACCGGTAGATCCCCGAGGCGGGCATGCCGACCGCCGCGGCGATGTCCTCCATCGTGGTGTCGCGATAGCCGTTCTGGTTGAACAGCCGCATCGACTCGGTCAGCAGCGCTTCATACTTCGTCGCATTGACAGCCGGCGTAGGTGGCGCGACGGGGTCTGTCGCGTTCGGAAAGTCGGGCAGTTCGGCGGCCAGCACGCTGTCGCAGATCTCTGCGAGCAGCGCGCGGATCTGACCGGCGGGCAGTTTGGACCGATGGTCGACGACGCTGCCGATCACGCCGAGAACCGCAGTCGACAGGGTCCACCGGGCTCGCGAATTGAGTTCGGGCCGCAACTCCATCAACGGCCGCTGGATCCGGCGGTGCACGGTGCGCACCTGCGCGTCCAGGGTGCTCTGGTCGTCGCCGCGCAGATAACGCGCTTCCCACCGGTACAGGCCCCCGGATTCCCGGTTCACCAAGGCGGTGTCGCTCAGCGCGGCCACGAGCCTGCGCAATTGGTCACGCGGGTCCCCGTCGGGCTCTTCAGCGAACGCCGTACCGTCGACGAGTTGCTGACTGAGGTTGAGCACGGCGTCGCGGAACAATTCGTACTTGCTCGAATAGTGCCGGTACAACGCCGCCGCGGAGATCCCGACGCGCGAGGCTATGGCCTCCATGCTCACACCGTGATACCCCAGGGCACTGAACGACTCCGCCGAGGCCCGCGCTATCTGGGCCTTTCGGTCTTTCGGGCGGCGCCGCACACCGTTGGCACCACTGTCGATCGACCGGGGCGAGATGCGCGCCATTCCGTCACACTAACGGACCGAACAGCCGGGTCAAAATGGTAGTTCGGCCGAGAATAGCCATTAACATAGACGGCAATAAGCTCAGATGGGGGTGCAGTGCTTGCCAGGTTGCGGACGTTGCTGGCCTACCGCGTCGCACTCGGCGAACTGATCGTGGTGGCCGTGGTGCTCGGGGTGCCGTATCTGTTGGTCGGCACCTTCTGCTCCGGCACGCACACCGACCATCTGCAATCGATGGACAGCCTCGATGCGGTGGTGTCGTTCTTGGGGGCGATCGTCTCGTGGCCCGTGTTGTTGTTCACCGACGTATGCATGACCTGAAGGGGGCACGGTGAGTTTTCGCGCCGTCTATATCGGAATCGCCGCAGCGGTGGTGTTTCTCATCGGGCTGTACCTGTTGAGCCTGCCGGTCTACCTCGACGACTTCGATCAGTTCGGCATGCAGATCCCCTGCGGTTCCGGGTACAGCGCTCACCTGGTGCAGGCCAACGCCGCCGGCCAGGAGTATGTGGACAAGTGCGGTTCGGCCCTGACGATGCGTCGGTTGTGGACCATCCCGATCGTCGCGATCGGGGCGCTGGCCCTGATCGCGGTGCTGTTCCGGGCCGCTACATCCTCGGCACACGAGACGCTGCTGCCGAAGCGCGATACGCACTAGACAGGCTTAGCCTTGATCCACCGATGAATGGGCTGGTTGTTGGGGTGTCGGAATGAGGAAAGTGCCCTCTGAGCTGGAAAGATTGGTGTTCTCTACGCAACAATCCGACCAGCACAAGAAAGGCACTTCCAG
>NZ_MLCL01000091.1 GCF_001942625.1 Mycobacterium syngnathidarum | reverse complement strand
GGCGACCATCGCCATCAACGGCGCCACCCAGACCTTCCCACCGCAAATCCTGGCAGCCCAACAAGAAATCCTGACCACCCTCGGCATCCCAAAACCGGGGCACTAAGCCAAATGTCCTAACTCAGGTCTGATCCACACGACACACGCGAGGAATGGACGGCAAGCGTCGCCGGTCAGGGGTTTCAGGCTGCGGGTTTCGGCTTCAGGACGGCTTGTGGAACGTGTAGACCCGGTACTGAATGAAGCCGAGTTTGGACAGCCACTTCATCCACCGGGTACCCACCATCAGCACCTTCTGGGCATCTGCTGATCCTTGCTCGCGGCAGAACTTGAGGATGAACGGATACGTCGGCAATGTGTTCTTTCGGATATTGCGATTCGCTTCGAGCTCTAAGCCCGCACGTTTGCCCATGGATTTGTAGCCCCGCAGGGGGACACTCCCGAGCGTTCCGTAGGACTTCGCAATCTGTGTGCGTATCGCCATCCAGAACGGCGTTTTGCCGAAGAACGCCAGCGTCGGGACGAAGTCGGACACCGCCAGATAGCCGCCTGGCTTGAGCACTCGCGCCGCTTCGGCGAGGAACTTTTCACGGGACGGAAAATGGAATATGCATTCGACCGCCAGCACCCGGTCGAACGAGTTGTCCTCGAACGGCAGCCGGCAGGCGTCGGCCTCGACCCAGCCGACCTGGTTGCCGTTGGCCGGAACAGTCTGGGCCTCGGCGGCCGCGAGCTGGCGCGCGTCGATGTTCAGGCCCGTGAGGTCCATGTTGGAGTAGCTGTCATTGATCTGCTCGATGGTCCCGCCGAAACCGCAGCCGGCGTCGAGCAACTTCTGCCCGTCAGAAACCTTCGCAGCCTCGAGCAACACCACGTTCATCTGCTCCATGGCGGCGACGTAGTCAGCCGGCGTGCCATCAGCGGTGCTGGGGTCCATCCAATAGCCCCAGTGCACCTGGTTCTTCCACAGCTGGCCGCTTTCACCACCGTCCTGCCGTTCATCAATCAGCAGGTCAAAGTAGGGGAGCTCGGCCACGCGCGAACGGTATCACGATCAGGGCCAAGTGTGACGTAGGCCCCATTCTTGCTTCGAGGGCACAGTTGGGCGGCAGTTTGAGAGTCCTGCCCGCCTGGCCATCGTGGTGATGGGAACATGGCGTGATCCCGGCCGCGACGAGAGGCGTCACCACCTATGTCTGCCCTTCGGCGAACGAAGTCTGTCGAACAGTCGATTGCCGACACCGATGAGCCCTCGACTCGGCTCCGCAAGAACCTCACCTGGTGGGACCTCACGGTTTTCGGGGTGTCGGTGGTGATCGGTGCCGGCATCTTCACCATCACCGCCTCCACCGCAGGCAACTTGACCGGGCCTGCGATCTCGATCGCCTTCGTCATCGCGGCGGTGGCGTGCGGTTTGGCCGCCTTGTGTTATGCGGAGTTCGCCTCGACCGTGCCCGTCGCCGGTAGCGCCTACACGTTCTCCTATGCCACGTTCGGTGAGTTCGCGGCATGGATCATCGGGTGGGATCTGATCCTGGAGTTCGCCGTCGCATCCGCGGTGGTGGCCAAGGGGTGGTCGAGTTACCTCGGAACGGTGTTCGGGTTCGGCGGCGGCATAGCCGATTTCGGAGGTCTGCAGGTCGACTGGGGTGCGCTGGTGATCATCGTGTTCGTGACGATCCTGCTGGCGATCGGCACCAAGATCTCGGCGCTGTTCAGCCTGCTGATCACGGCTGTCAAGGTCGGGGTGGTGTTGTTGGTGGTGGTCGTCGGGGCGTTCTACATCGACGTCGCCAACTACACCCCGTTCATCCCGCCCAACCAGGCCGGTGCGAGTGCGAGCGGGGCCGACCAGTCGTTGTTCTCATTGTTGACCGGGGCCGCGGGCAGCCATTATGGCTGGTACGGCGTGCTGGCCGGGGCCTCGATCGTGTTCTTCGCATTTATCGGGTTCGACGTGGTGGCCACGACGGCCGAGGAGACGCGTGATCCGCAGCGCGATGTGCCGCGCGGCATCCTGGCCTCGCTCGGCATCGTCACAGTGCTGTATGTCGCGGTGTCGGTGGTGCTCTCGGGCATGGTGTCCTACACCGTGCTGCGGGATGTGCCGGACGGCCACGCCAACCTGGCCACCGCCTTCGATGCCAACGGTGTGCACTGGGCGGCGAAGGTGATCTCGGTGGGAGCGCTGGCGGGCCTCACCACGGTGGTGATCGTGCTGATGCTCGGGCAGACCCGGGTGTTGTTCGCGATGTCGCGCGACGGGCTGCTGCCCCGCAAACTGGCTGTCACCGGCAGCCACGGGACACCGGTCCGGATCACCTTGATCGTGGGTGTGCTGGTGGCGATCGCTGCGTCGGTGTTCCCGATGGGGCGCCTGGAAGAGATGGTCAACATCGGCACGTTGTTCGCCTTCGTATTGGTCTCGGCCGGCGTGATCGTGCTCCGCCGGACCCGACCCGACCTGCGGCGTGGATTCCGCGTGCCGTGGGTGCCGCTGCTGCCGATCGCCGCGATCCTTTCCTGCCTGTGGTTGATGCTCAACCTGACCGGGTTGACGTGGATCCGATTCTTGCTCTGGATGGCGATCGGCGTGGTGGTGTATCTGGCGTATGGCCGGCGTCATTCTGTGCTCGGCAGGTCGGCGGCTGCGGCGCAACAGCTGTCCTGACGCCGGCGCGAAACAGTTTTTCACCGTCGTTGACCTCGCGCACTCCAGTTCGCTTTACAAACGATGGTCAAATGTCTAGACAGGCGACATGTATGGGCATATAGTCAAGTCATTGCAGTGATAGCACTCACAAAAGGAGGCTCATCGTGGTGGCCGAACTCTCGGACGGACCGGACGTCGCCGGCGTCGGGCAATGGCGGGACAAGAAGCGGCATCTGTGGCTCATGGGGCTGATCGCGCCGACGGCGATCTTTGTGATGCTGCCGTTGGTCTGGGCGCTCAACCAGGCCGGCTGGCACGTCGCTGCGCAGGTCCCGCTGTGGATCGGTCCGATCCTGCTGTATGTCCTGCTGCCGCTGCTGGATCTGCGGTTCGGACCCGACGGCCAGAACCCGCCCGATGAGGTGATGGAACAACTGGAGAACGACAAGTACTACCGGTACTGCACCTACGTCTACATCCCGTTCCAGTACGCGAGCGTGATCATGGGCGCCTACCTGTTCACCGCATCCGACCTCAGCTGGCTCGGATTCGACGGCGGGCTGGGCTGGCCGGCCAAGATCGGGATCGCGCTGTCGGTCGGTGTGCTCGGCGGCGTCGGCATCAACACCGCGCACGAGATGGGGCACAAGCGCGACTCGCTGGAGCGCTGGCTGTCCAAGATCACGCTGGCCCAGACCTGGTACGGCCACTTCTACATCGAGCACAATCGCGGGCACCACGTCCGGGTAGCCACGCCCGAGGATCCCGCTTCGGCCCGCTTCGGTGAGACCTTCTGGGAGTTCCTGCCGCGCAGCGTGTTCGGCAGCCTGAAGTCCTCGTGGGAACTGGAAGCCCAGCGGCTGCGCCGGCAGGACAAGTCGCCGTGGCATCCGTCCAACGATGTGCTCAACGCGTGGGCGATGTCGATCGTCTTCTGGGGCGCGCTGATCGCGATCTTCGGCGTCGGCGTGATCCCCTTCATGCTGATCCAGGCGATCTACGGCTTCAGCCTGCTGGAGTCGGTGAACTACCTGGAGCACTACGGGTTGCTGCGGCAGAAGACTTCCAGTGGTCGCTACGAGCGGTGCGCCCCCGTGCACAGCTGGAACTCCGACCACATCGTGACCAACTTGTTCCTGTATCACCTGCAGCGGCACAGCGATCACCACGCCAATCCGACACGCCGCTACCAGACGCTGCGCAGCATCGACGGCGCACCCAATCTGCCCAGCGGGTACGCGTCGCTGATCGGGCTCACCTATCTGCCGCCGTTGTGGCGCAAGGTGATGGATCACCGCGTGCTGGAGCACTACGACGGTGACGTCACCAAGGTCAACATCCAGCCGCGGTTACGCGAGAAGGTGCTCGCCCGCTACGGCGCCGGTGAAGGGGTTGAAGCATGAGCGCCTACCAGTGTCCCGGATGTGGCTACGTCTACGACGAGGCCAAAGGCGCCCCGCGCGAAGGCTTTCCGGCTGGAACTCCGTGGGACGGCGTCCCCGATGACTGGTGCTGCCCGGATTGCGCGGTGCGAGAAAAGGTTGATTTCGAACCGATGGGAGTGAAGCAATGACCGAGCCGTACAAGCTCTACGTCTGCGTTCAGTGCGGATTCGAGTACGACGAAGCCAAGGGCTGGCCCGAGGACGGCATCGCCGCGGGCACGCGCTGGGACGACATCCCCGAGGACTGGAGCTGCCCGGATTGTGGTGCCGCGAAGGCCGATTTCGACATGGTCGAGGTCGCGCGGCCTTGACGGCTTCGTGCGACGCGCTCGAAAGCGGGCCGGAAAGCGATATTGTCGCCCGTGTGAGTCGGCCGCGAGAAAAGCAGCGCATTCCGTATGCGGAAGCGTCGCGAGTACTGCTGCGGGATTCGATCCTCGACGGCATGCGCGAACTGCTGCTGACCCGCGACTGGTCGGCCATCACGCTGTCGCACGTGGCGCAGGTCGCCGGGATCAGCCGTCAGACGATCTACAACGAGTTCGGTTCGCGCCAGGGCTTGGCCGAGGGATATGCCATGCGCCTGGCGGACCGCCTCGTCGACGCGGTCGACGAGGCCATCAACAACAACGTCGGCGAGGTGCATGCGGCGTTTCTGGAGGGCTTCCGGGCGTTCTTCCTTGAGTCGGCCGCCGATCCACTGGTGATCTCGTTGCTCACCGGCGCCTCCAAGCCCGACCTGCTGCAGATCATCACCACCGGTAGCGGGCCGATCATCTCCCGCTGCTCGCAGCGGCTGACGGGAACTTTCCAGAACAGCTGGATGAAGGCCAGTGACGAGGACGCCGGGGTGCTGGCCCGCGCGATCGTGCGGCTGGCGATGAGTTACGTGTCGATGCCGCCCGAAGCCGACCACGATGTGGCCGGTGACCTGGCCCGACTGATGACGCCCTTCGCCGAGCGCTACGGTGTCATAGATACCCCGTAGCTGTCAGAGCGCCGCCGCTGTCACAAAACGCATGAGCGCCTGTCCCGCGAGCCCGCAGGCTAGAGGTATCTGCATGTGGCGTTGCCTTGTGGCGCACCCATGCGCCGGCAAGCAATCACGAATGAAAGAGGGCTCTACATGACCGAACTGAAGGCCGACAGCCGCAACGGCATCGACTTCAAGGTGGCCGACCTGTCGCTGGCCGATTTCGGCCGCAAGGAGATTCGCCTGGCCGAACACGAGATGCCAGGCTTGATGGCGTTGCGTCGTGAGTACCACGACGTGCAGCCGCTCAAGGGAGCACGCATCTCCGGCTCGCTGCACATGACCGTGCAGACCGCGGTGCTGATCGAGACGCTGGTGGCTCTCGGTGCCGAGGTCCGCTGGGCCTCCTGCAACATCTTCTCCACCCAGGATCACGCCGCTGCGGCCGTCGTCGTCGGCCCGAACGGCACCCCCGAAGAGCCCAAGGGCACCCCGGTCTTCGCCTGGAAGGGCGAGACGCTGGAGGAGTACTGGTGGGCCGCCGAGCAGATGCTCACCTGGGACGGCGAGCCCGCGAACATGATCCTCGACGACGGCGGCGACGCCACGATGATGGTGCTGCGCGGCGCGGAGTACGAGAAGGCCGGTGTCGTGCCGCCTGCCGAAGAAGACGACTCGGCTGAGTGGAAGGTCTTCCTCGGCGTGCTGCGTGCGCGTTTCGAGGCGGAGAAGGACAAGTGGACCAAGATCGCCGAGTCGGTCAAGGGCGTCACCGAGGAGACCACGACCGGCGTGCTGCGGCTGTACCAGTTCGCCGCCGCGGGTGAGCTCGCGTTCCCGGCCATCAACGTCAACGACTCGGTCACCAAGAGCAAGTTCGACAACAAGTACGGCACCCGGCACTCGCTGGTCGACGGCATCAACCGTGGCACCGACGCGCTGATCGGCGGCAAGAAGGTGCTGATCTGCGGCTACGGCGACGTGGGCAAGGGCTGTGCCGAGTCGCTGGCCGGCCAGGGCGCGCGCGTGCAGGTCACCGAGGTCGACCCGATCAACGCCCTGCAGGCGCTGATGGACGGTTACGACGTGGTGACCGTCGAAGAGGCGATCGGCAACGCCGACATCGTGGTGACCGCGACCGGCAACTTCGACATCATCCTGCTCGAGCACATGAAGGCCATGAAGGACCACGCGATCCTGGGCAACATCGGCCACTTCGACAACGAGATCGACATGGCGGCGCTGGAGAAGTCGGGCGCGGTGCGGCTGAACATCAAGCCGCAGGTCGACCAGTGGACCTTCGGGGACACCGGCAAGTCGATCATCGTGCTGAGCGAGGGCCGGCTGCTCAACCTCGGAAACGCCACGGGACACCCGTCATTCGTGATGAGCAACAGCTTCTCGAACCAGGTGATCGCCCAGATCGAGCTGTGGACCAAGAACGACGAGTACGACAACGAGGTCTACCGCCTGGCCAAGCACCTCGATGAGAAGGTGGCGCGCATCCACGTCGAGGCACTCGGCGGCACGCTGACCAAGCTCACCAAGGAGCAGGCCGAGTACATCGGCGTCGACGTCGAAGGTCCGTACAAGCCGGAGCACTACCGCTACTGAGTTCCTTTTCTGCGCGAGCGCACACGGAATCGCCCATTTCCTCACGGATTTGGGCGATTTTGTGTCTGCAGGGCAGGTGTCAGGAGACCTGGTCGGCCATGGTCCGCGCCATTTCGGAGGCCTCGACGACAACGGTGGATTTCACGATCGTCGCAGACGACCAGGCTCATCAGGGGAGCCGAACTTCGGCAGTCTCAGCTGTTGTCGACTGCAGCTCGCCAGATCCGCCGCAACGAGCGGGGACCAATCATGGCGGTATCTGACAAATGTCAGGTTCTGCCTGTTATTGTTCCGCCTCGTGGGTCGGGTCTGGGGGATTCTGTGTGTCTTGTTGCTGCTCGGATGTATCGGCATTGCGCCGGCGCGCGCCGACGATCCGACGATCGACAACCATGACCCGATCTTCAATGAGGATGAGTACCAGGCGTTCTACACGCCGCCCGACCCGTTGCCCGGCTCGCCGGGGGACCTGATCAAGTCCGAGCCGTCACGGCTCGTGCTGGAGCCGTCCGGCGAACTCGGTGCCATCGTCGCCGACGGAACGCGAATCATGTACCGCAGCACCGATGCTCGCGGCAATCCGATGGCGGTGACCGGAACCTATTTCGAGCCGCACAACAACTGGCCGGGCAAGGGCCCCCGGCCGTTGATCGTCTACGGCCCGGGCACCCAGGGGCAGGGGGACCAATGTGCACCGTCGCGGCAGTTCAATCAGGGTATCCACTGGTCGCCGTGGCTGGACGTCACGTTCAACTACGAGGCGATGTTCGTCGCGACCATGGTGGCGCGCGGGTTCGCCATCGTGATGACCGACTACCAAGGCCTCGGCACGCCCGGACTGCACACGTATGTGAACCGGGTTGCCGAGGGCAATGCCATGCTCGACGCCGGCCGGGCAGCGATGAAGCTTCCCGGCACCTCACTGGATCCCCATGGGCCGGTCGCCTTTTGGGGCTACTCGCAGGGCGGTGGCGCGGCGGCGTCGGCGGCGGAGCTGGCGTCATCGTACGCGCCGGATCTACACGTCGTGGGCACCTATGCGGGTGCCCCGCCTGCCGACCTGAAGGAGCTGTTCCCCTACGCCGACGGCAGTGCACTGGTCGGCGTGGTCGGGTATGCGCTCAACTCCGTCATCACCAGCTATCCGGAATTCGAGGATCTGATCCGCTCGAAGCTCACGCCGCGCGGGGCGGATCTGCTGCACAAGGTGCAGGATCAGTGCATCGCCGAGACGATCACGAAGTTCATGTTCCGGCACCTGCAGCCCTACTTCAACGTCGACATCTATCAAGCGGTGAACGAAGAGCCGTTCAGCACGCTGTTCGACATGCAGAAGATCGGGAAGTACAAACCGAATGCACCGGTGATGATTCTCAGCAACCGGTATGACCCGTTGGTGCCGTGGACCGCGGCCAACCAACTCGGGCGGGATTGGTGCGACAAGGGCGCCGATGTCCAGTTCTGGACGAACGAAGAGCCGCCGTTTCTGAACAAGCTGGTGATCAACCACGCGTTGCCGATGCTCGTCGACGGGGAGCGTGGCATGCAGTGGATTGCCGACCGCTTCAACGGATTACCGACCACGCCCAACTGCGGAGAGTTCTAGGACATCAGGCCGACACGCGATGAGCCCCTCCAAAGAGGGGCCCACCGTCGTGACATTGGCTCGGTCAGTCCTTGTTCTTGTGCTTGTTCTTGTTCTTGGTGGAGCTGTCCTTCGCTTTCGGCTTCGCCGTCTTGGCCTTGGCCGAGCTGCCGGAACCGCTTGTCGCGGAGCTGGACGTGCTTGAGCCCGAACTCGTTGAACTGGAAGCGGGTTGGCCCTTCGTCCGGTTGTTGGATCCACTGAGTCCGTCGCGGGCGTTCTTGACTGCGTCCCGAATGCCCTGGGCGACCTTGCGCTGGCTCTTGCCGAACGATGCGTCGGGTCGGGTGGTCGGTGCCTTCGGCAGCACGTCGAGCTTCGGCGGCGTTGTCGTACTGGCCTTTTCGGTCGCATCGACGGCCGGGGTCGTGGTGAGCTTCTCGGTCGCAGCTGCAGCTTCCGGAGCCGGGACGGCCACCGCCACCGTCTTGTTCGCGGTGGTGTGGGTCAGCTCGGTGGCCGCGGCGACCTTGTCGGCCGGCGTGGTGTCCGCGGTGGTGGCCTCAGCAGTGTCGGTGTCGGCAGCCTTGTCTGCGACAGTCTCGGTACCGGCGTCTGTGCCTTGCAGCTTCTTGAAGATGTCGTTGACGGCGGCGGCCTTGAGCGCCTCTCGAAGCTTTGTGACACCGGCGGTTTCGGCCATATCGCTGAAGACGTCGCCAGTTGTAAGCGGATGAAGTCCGAACAGCGGGGGCTTGGGGGCAGGCGCATTCCCCTTGCCGTCCCAGTCGTCCCAGCCGCTGCCGAGTAGCACGCCGACCGTCTGCGACAGGCCCTGCAGCGCGCCGATCGGACCGACCGCCTCGCCATCGAGCGAGATGCCGAGGCCGCCGAGTTCGACGTCCATGCCGATGCTGTTGAAGATCGAGCCGCCGACCGACGGGATCTCCACGACATTGCCCTCGTCATCGGTGTACTCGTACGTGCTCCGATCGGTCGAGCCTGGGGTGAGCAGACCGCCGAACGCGACGTTGAGGCCTGCGATGCTGACACTGTCCTTGATCAGGCCTGCGTCGTTGATCATCGGTGCCAATGCGTCGAGGTTGAGATTGGCTCCGTTGAGGAACGCGTCGGCCATGCCGGCCGGTACTCCCAACAGGCTGGAGAGTGCGGCCGACGAGTCGCCGGCCAGCAGGGCAGTCGAAATCGCCATGGCACTGTTGAGCAGTGCCACCGCCGGGCTGACCGCCGGACCGGCGAATCCGATCAGAACACCGCTCAGCGGTGAGGCCAGAACATCCATGACCGCCGAGAACGTTTCGGCATCGACACCTTCGGCCAGGAAACTGGGGAACATGTCGAGGCCCATGCCGTGCAAGCCGCCCAGGGTGTGCTTGAGCACCGCGTCCCTGGTGTCCTCATCCGCACCGATCAGGGTGAGACCCGTGATCACCTTCATCGCGTTCGCGGCGAACTGTTGCGATACCGCCTCGAAGGTGGACGGATCATCGAACAGCTGCTTGGCATAACCGATCTGGTTGGCAATTGCCTGCTGAAGGCCGACACCCGGGGCCAACAGGAAGTTGTCGCCGAGAACCGTGCCGTTGGCGATGGCAGTGTCGAACGCGGCCTGCACGGGAGCGAAAGGATCCCAGCCCGCCGTGAGTCGCACGGCGTCGGCGTGAACGTCGTGCTGGGCGCCGGCGGCGACCGGGGAGATTCCCGGGGCGGCGGCAATCATCCCGGCGGTGGCGACAACGACACCGGCTGCGGTGAGCCAATGACGGGTTACTACTTGCTTTGCGCCCACAGCGGTGTGGGGCTGAGCAACGAGATGCACGGCATCTCCTTTCGCGTCTGTAAATAATCGGACAGACCATAGCCCAACCAAGTAGTTGCTTGTGCAAATTCGGGGCAATCTACCTAGGGGGTATAAGGGTCGGTCTGATCGAGCAACGTGGCACTGCGGGAGAAGTCGCTGTCAGCCGGGCTCGAACCAGATTTGGGCTAATAATTAGACATTTTCTCATCTCGTGGCAGGCGCCCGCGGAGGACCGGGGCGCGCGGGGGCAAGAACCGATTCGGGGCGGCGGCGGATTCTTGCCGACGGACCACGGGTGGGCCGTCCACGAAAGCTGGTGGTGTCTGCTAAAAAGTCCTGTGAGACAACACAGCTCAATAGGGCCATGCCGGTGTAGACCCACTGTCGGCTCGTGGCGCAACCGGCTGGGACTCGGGGCTGCGAGGGTCAGTGGTAGCGAGCAGACTCAACGCCCCGCTGCTCGGCAGGTGTGGGCACACGCTCATTCATCGGGGGACGTGTGGCGCGGTGCGGCTCGCGTCACCGGCGGTGCAGGCGCATGCGGACCGGGGTGTCACACGCCTGCAGTTGCCAGCGGAGCGAACCTCGGCAGGCAAACAAATCTGATGAGATTCTGGGCTAGTTCTGGCTCGCGGCGCGCTGCTGGCGGGCTGCCTCCGCCTTGATCAGCTCGGCGATATGCGTCGCGGCCTCGAGCTCGCGGGCCTTGGCCAGGTCGTCGAGAGCCGAGGGCGCCAGCGAGTGCGCCACGGGTGTGATCTCGCCGGCGAGCAACTGTTGCCGGCACTGACTGCGCTGGATCTTGCCGCTCGACGTTGTCGGAATCGACAGATGCTGCACCAGCAGAACCGAGTTCGGCTCGACGCTGTAGCGCTCGGTCACGGCGGTGCGGATTGTCTGGGCCACCTGGGCCAGGTCGGTGAGGTCATCGCGATCGCCGGCCACCTCCTGCACCACCACCAGCTGTTCGACCGCACCAAGGCCGGGCGTGATCGCGAACACCGCGCCGCGGCCGGAAACCAGGGTCGGATGGCAGTCCTGCACCGTCCGCTCGATGTCGTTGGGGTAGTAGTTGCCGCCGCGGATGACGACGAGATCTTTGCAGCGTCCGGTGATGAACAACTCGCCCGAACGCAGGAACCCCAGATCGCCGGTGCGCAGGAACGGGCCGCCGGAGGCGTCGGGCAGAACCGCTGCGAACGTCTGCGCAGTCTCATCCGGCCGGGCCCAATAGCCCCATCCGACGCTGGGGCCGGCGATCCAGATCTCACCGACTTCGTCTGCGCCACAAGGCAGGTGGGTCAGCGGATCCACGATGACCACCTCTTGGCCGCCCCGGGGCCGACCGCACCCCACCAGTGCCACGGCAGACGGATGCCCGGGCTCGGCGTGGACGACGCGGTCCGCTTGTAGGCCGGTGCGGTCGACGTGCGCGACGACCGGCCGTGCGGCGTCCGACCCGCCGGACACCAGCAGGGTTGCCTCGGCGAGCCCGTAGACCGGACATAACGCCTCCGGACGGAACCCCGCCGGTGCGAACGCCTCGGCGAACTTCTCCAGCGTGGCGGCCTGAACCGGCTCGGCACCGTTCATCGCCATGGCCAGACTCGACAGGTCGAGCGCCGCGCGCTGTTCTGCGGTGCTCTCTTCTACACATCGGTCGTAGGCGAAGTTCGGTGCGGCAGTGAAGGTCGCGCGATGCCGGGATATCGCCTCCAGCCAGCCCATCGGGCGTTTGACGAAGGACGACGGTGACATCAGATGGGTGGTGCACCCGACGTAGAGCATCGACAGGATCCCGCCGATCAGGCCCATGTCGTGATGCGACGGCAGCCAGAACACGCTGATCGCGGTGTCGTCGCCGTGCCACACCTGGCGAACCGATTCCATGTTGTGCAGCAGGTTGCGGTGCGTCAGTGCGACGCCCTTCGGCGTCGTGGTCGAGCCAGATGTGTACTGCACCATGGCGGTTGCGTCCGGGTCGAGATCGGGTGCCACCCAGCTGTCAGCTCGCCGGGCGGCGTCCTCGTCCTCGTCGGCACGGATCCAGCACAGGTCGCGGCCCTCGGCCAGCTCGTCGATCGCGGCCTTGACTTTCGCCTGGGTCTCGGCGGTGGCCACCGCGAAGCGGGCGTGCGCGTCGGGCACCACCGCGGACAGCCGCGGCGCCAGTCGTTCGTGCACGGGTACCGCGACTGCGCCTGCGTAGATGCAGCCGAAGAAACCGGCGATGGAGTCCAGGCCGGGCCGGCACAAGACCAGGACGCGCTCACCGGCAGCGCCCGATCGTTGCAGCGTGGACGCGATTGCCCGGGCCCGGCGATCCAGTTCGCGATAGCTCAGCTGGGTGCGGTTCTCGTCGTCGCCGTGATAGGAGAAGCTGAACGCAACCTTGTCTTGATGCGTCGCGGCCCTCTGTTGCAGCAGGTCGAGCAGGGTAGCTGCGGCGAGCGTCGTGTCCTGGTACATCCGCTACCTCATCCTTCGGCGATTCCTGGGATCAGGAGACCGTACCGGACGCAAAAATAAGCATGGCTATCTTGTGGGCCCTGGGTGCCCGGATTACCCGCAGAAGGCGCCGTCAGGCTCCGGATAGGATTTCACGAACGATCAACCGGGGGTGCGAATGGCTGAGGACGCAGTCATCGAAGAGTTGGCTGCCGCTGTCGAACGCAGTCCGGAGCTGGCGGAGTTGCGGCTGCACCTGGCCACATTGCTGGTCGAACGGGGCCGCCACGCCGAGGCGCTGACACATTGCAGCGCAGTGCTGGCCCGGGACGCCGCGAACACCCGGGCCGTGGCACTACTGCAGCAGTGCAGCGCCGGACTGGCGGGCGGGGGTGCGCCCGCCGCACCCGCGGAGCCGGCCCGCGGCTTCGACTGGACGGCCGCCGAGAAGCAGGTCGCCGACATCGTCAAACCCGCCTTCGTCGAGGAACCGGGCGAGGCCGTGAATGAAAACGACTTCGACGTAGTGCAACGCACCTCGGTCCGGCTCGCCGACATCGCCGGGATGGCCGACGTCAAGAAACAACTCGAGCTCTCGCTGCTGGGTCCTATCCGCAATCCCGAGCTGATGAAGGCGTTCAAGGTATCCGCGCGTGGCGGGCTACTGCTGTACGGACCGCCGGGTTGCGGCAAGACCTACATCGCCAAGGCGGTATCGGGCGAACTCGGGGCCAACTTCTATCAGGTCGGTATCGCCGACGTGTTGTCACGCTGGCTCGGCGAGAGCGAACACAGCATCCGATCGATCTTCGACAACGCGCGTCGCAACGCACCCTGCGTGCTGTTCTTCGACGAGGTGGATGCGCTCGGTCATCGACGTTCCGCGTTGAGCGGGTCGGCCGGATTGCGGACCGTCGTGAACGCCCTTCTGGAAGAACTGGATTCGGCCACATCGGCCAACGACGGCGTCTACGTCCTGGGTGCGACCAACGCGCCATGGGACGTCGATGCGGCGCTGCGCAGGCCCGGCCGGTTCGACCGGATGATCTTCGTGTCGCTGCCCGACGCGGAAGCCCGCGCCGCCATCATGAAGTTGCACCTGCAGGACCGGCCGGTCGAGGGCATCAACCTGGCGTCGGTGGCCAAACGGACCGATGGCTTCTCGGGCGCCGACCTGGCTCACGTATGCGACACCGCAACGCAATTGGCGATGGCCGAATCGCTCCGAAGCGGACAGGTCAGGCCGGTTCAGATGTCCGACATCGAAGCAGCGCTGGGGCAGATCAGGGCCTCGGCCGGGCCCTGGTTCGAGACCGCCCGCAATGTCGTCGAGTTCGGCAACCGTGACGGCACCTACGACGACCTCGCAAAGTACCTGCGCCGGAACAAGCTTCGGTGACCTCGGCCGCGGGGCCAGGTGATGTTGCCGAGGCGTATCTGGGGACCAGGAACTACCGGCGTGCCGCCGAGGTGCTGCAGTGTGCACTGGCCGAGAATCCCGACGACGCCGGGCTCCTGGCGCAGTACGCCCGTGCATGCCTGGGGCTGAAGGACTACCGAGCCGCGGCGCAGGCCGCTCATTCGGCGTTGGCCGCCGCTCCCGGCGACGAACACGTGATGCGCGTCTACGCCCTGGCATTGAACGGGCAGGGGCGGCGGCAGGAAGCCTTGCAGATGGCGTGGAGGGCAGCCACCGAGAATCCGCACATCCATTCCGTGCACTACACCTATGCGAGCTTGCTACACGACGCCGGCCGTTCCCGCGAGGCGCTGGATGTCGTCGACGAAGCACTGCGGCTCTATCCGGAGTCGGCGGATTCCCTGGTGTTGCGTGGCGACATCCACCGGGCACTGCGCAGTTTCACCGCTGCCGAGGACAGCTATCAGGCGGCATTGCGGTTGGAGCCCGACCATGCGTCGGCCGTTCACAACCTGGCCGTCACCCGGCTCAAGTGGGGCAAGCTGACGACATCGATCAACGGGTTTCTCGGGGCCGGCCGGCTGGATCCCGGGCTGGGCGCGTTGGCCCGCCGCAACATCGGGGTGGTGCTGATCCGGGTGACGCGGCTGTCCACCGCCTGCGTCATCTTCTTGGCCATCGCGCTGATCGCCGTGATGGCCATGCACGAAGATTCCCAATCAACGGTGGTTCCAAGGATTCTCACCGCCCTGCTGACGCTCGGGCTGGTGGGGGTGATCGTCTGGCTGGTGCGCAGCGTGCCGCCTCCGACCCTGCGCGCGGTGCTACGTGAACGAACCTTCTTGATGGTGCGGCTCCTGTTCCTGGCGTTCGCGATCGTTGCCGGGGTGGTCACCGCGGTGGTGGGAGCGACTCCGCTGACCGGCGTCTTGGGTCCGTTGCTGTTGTTCGGGACCGTGTGTCTACGGGTGTACGGCTGGCTGAGCGGCGAATAGAGGATGGGCGCTACGCGCCGATTACGCTGCCACTGTGCTCATAGCGATCGAGGGTGTGGACGGCGCAGGCAAACGTACGTTGACCGATGGCCTGCGGGCGGCTTTCGAGGTCGCTCACCTGTCCGTGGGCAGCTTGGCATTCCCGCGCTATCACCGGTCGGCGCCCGCCGATCTGGCCGCCGAGGCGTTGCACGGGGCCCATGGCGACCTGGCCGACTCGGTCTATGCGATGGCCACCTTGTTCGCCTTGGACCGGGCTGGGGCCCGTGAGGAGATCGAGCATCTGCTGGCGGCCTACGACGTCGTCATCCTGGACCGCTATGTGGCTTCGAACGCCGCCTACAGCGCAGCTCGCCTACATCAGCACGCCGAGGGCGAGGTGGTCCAGTGGGTGCGTGAGCTCGAGTTCGGGCGGCTGAAAATGCCCCCGCCGGATTGGCAGGTGCTGCTGGACGTACCGACCGAGCTTGCCGCCCAGCGGGCCGAGCACCGTGCCAACACCGAAGCGGATCGGGCCAGGGACGCCTATGAGCGCGACGGCGGCCTGCAGCAGCGCACGGGCGAGGTCTACGCCGCGCTGGCATCCGCCGACTGGTGCGGTCGATGGGCCGTCGCGGGTCCGGAAGTGGACCCCGCAGCCCTGGCAAGTCGGCTAAGCAGCAGATAAAGCGGAGAAACCCGCGTGTGGTACCCGGGTTTTGTCGCGATCTGGTGACACCATGGACACCATGAGGCAAAGGATCCTTGTCGTCGATGACGACCCATCGCTGGCCGAGATGCTCACCATCGTCTTGCGTGGTGAAGGATTCGACACCGCAGTCGTCGGCGATGGCAGCCAGGCGCTCACCGCGGTACGTGAACTGCGGCCCGATCTGGTCCTGTTGGACCTGATGCTGCCCGGCATGAACGGGATCGACGTGTGCCGTGTGCTGCGTGCCGATTCCGGCGTGCCCATCGTCATGCTGACCGCCAAGACCGACACCGTCGACGTGGTGCTGGGCCTGGAATCCGGCGCCGACGACTATGTGATGAAGCCGTTCAAGCCGAAGGAGCTGGTCGCACGCGTGCGCGCGCGGCTGCGCCGCAACGAGGACGAGCCTGCCGAGCTGCTGTCGATCAACGACGTCGAGATCGACGTGCCGGCCCACAAGGTGACCCGCCAGGGTGAGCAGATTTCGCTGACGCCGCTGGAGTTCGACCTGCTCGTGGCGCTGGCACGCAAACCGCGCCAGGTGTTTACTCGTGATGTGCTGCTCGAACAGGTGTGGGGATATCGCCACCCCGCTGACACCCGTTTGGTGAACGTGCATGTCCAGCGGTTGCGGGCCAAGGTTGAGAAGGACCCGGAGAACCCGCAGGTGGTGTTGACCGTTCGAGGAGTGGGATACAAGGCCGGACCCCCGTGATCTTCAGCTCCAGGCGGCGCATCCGTGGGCGCTGGGGAGGTTCCGGCCCACTGTTGCGCGGATTGGGGACGCTCGGTAGGGCGCTGAGCTTGGTGTGGCGGCGTTCGCTGCAACTGCGGGTGGTCACTCTGACGTTGGGGCTTTCGCTCGCCGTGATCCTGGTCCTCGGTTTCGTGCTGACCAGTCAGATCACCGACCGGATCCTGGAGGTCAAGGTCAAGGCTGCCACCGAGGAGGTGGAGCGGGCCCGCGTCACGGTCGGCGGCATCGTCGGCGGTGAGGAAAGTCGCTCCCTCGACAGCAGCCTGCAACTGGCCCGCAACACGTTGATCGATCGCAAGGCCGATGCGCGCGCCGACGTGGCCGGCGCGTTCGACGCGGTCCTCATCGTCCCCGGCGACGGCCCGCGCGAAGCCGCGGCGGCCGGGCCGGTACAGCAGGTGCCGAAAGCGTTGCGCGACTTCGTCAAAGCCGGACAGGTCAGCTATCAGTACGCCACGGTGACCACCGATGCGTTTTCCGGGCCGGCGCTGATCGTCGGTAGCCCGGCGTCGTCGTCGGTGCCGAATCTTGAGCTGTACCTGATCTTTCCGCTGAACAACGAAGAGAGCACCATCTCGTTGGTTCGCGGCACCATGGCAACCGGTGGCGTCGTGCTGTTGGGCCTGCTGGCCGCGATCGCTCTCGTGGTGGCCCGCCAGATCGTGCAACCGGTGCGGTCGGCCTCGCGGATCGCCGAGCGGTTCGCCGAAGGTCACCTCACCGAGCGGATGCCGGTGCGTGGCGAGGACGACATGGCCCGGCTGGCGGTGTCGTTCAACGACATGGCCGAGAGCTTGTCGCGCCAGATCCAGCAGCTCGAAGAATTCGGTAACCTGCAGCGCCGCTTCACTTCTGACGTCAGTCACGAACTGCGCACCCCGTTGACCACGGTGCGTATGGCGGCTGACCTGATCCACGACCACAGTGAGGATCTCGACCCCGCATTGCGGCGCTCCATCGAACTGATGGTCAACGAACTGGACCGCTTCGAGACCCTGCTGGCCGACCTGCTCGAGATCTCCCGCCACGACGCCGGTGTGGCCGAGCTCTCGGTGGAGTCGGTCGACCTGCGCTCCACGGTGCAGAGCGCGCTGGACAACGTCGGGCACCTGGCTGCCGACGCCGAAGTGGAGCTCGACGTCGACATGCCCGCCGACGAGGTGATCGCCGAGGTGGATCCCCGCCGGGTGGAGCGGATCCTGCGCAACCTCATCGCCAACGCCATCGACCACGCCGAACGCAAACCCGTGCGTATCCGGATGGGCGCCGACGAGGACACCGTGGCCGTCACCGTGCGCGACTACGGCGTCGGATTGCGCCCCGGCGAGGAGAAGCTGGTGTTCAGCCGGTTCTGGCGGTCGGACCCCTCGCGGGTCCGTCGTTCCGGTGGTACCGGCCTGGGTCTGGCCATCAGCATCGAGGACGCACGCCTGCACCAGGGCCGGCTGGAGGCGTGGGGCGAACCGGGCAAGGGGGCCTGCTTCCGCCTGACACTGCCGCTGGTGCGTGGGCACAAGGTGACCACCAGCCCGTTGCCACTCAAACCTGTTGCACCGCAGCAGAAACAGCGGCAGCGTCCCAACCGAGACCGCGAGCATGCGGAGGAGAGCGTGTGAAGCGCCTGCTGACGGTGGTGATCGTCGGTCTGGTTGTGCTGGTGTCCGGCTGTGCGGGAATCCCGAATTCGTCCTCCCCGCAGGCCATCGGCACGGTCGACAAACCGGCGCCGCCGAACTTGCCCAAGCCGGCGCCCGGGATGGATCCCGATGTGCTGCTGCGCGAATTCCTCAAGGCCACTGCCGATCCCGCCAACCGGCATCTTGCGGCCCGGCAGTTCCTTACCGAGTCGGCTTCCAGTGCCTGGGACGACGCCGGTAGCGCGCTGCTGCTCGACCGCGTGGTGTTCACCGAAACCCGTACCTCGGACCGGGTTTCGGTGAACATGCAGGCCGACATCCTGGGATCGCTGTCCGACATGGGCGTGTTCGAGACGGGGGAGGGTGCGCTGCCCGATCCCGGTCCGATCGAGCTCGTCCAAACCCCTGCCGGCTGGCGTATCGACCGGCTGCCCAACGGCGTATTCCTCGACTGGCAACAGTTTCAGTCGACCTACAAGCGAAATACCCTGTATTTCGTCGACCCGACCGGAACCACGGTCGTGCCCGATCCGCGCTATGTCGCGGTCTCCGATCCTGACCAACTCGCGACCGAACTGATCTCCAAGCTCGTGTCCGGGCCGCGTCCGGAGATGGCCAGGTCTGTGCGCAACCTGCTCGACGAACCGCTGCGGATGCGTGGCCCGGTCACCCGCGCCGACGGCGGCAAGACCGGGGTGGGCCGCGGCTACGGTGGCGCCCGTATCGACCTCGACAACCTCTCGACCACCGATCCGCACAGTCGTCAACTGCTTGCCGCGCAGATCATTTGGACCCTGTCGCGGGCCGGGATCAGCGGTCCCTACGTGATCAACGCCGATGGCGCCCCACTGGACGACCGGTTTGCCGACGGCTGGGAAACCTCCGACGTCGCCGCGACCGATCCGGGGGCCGTGCCCGGTGCGGCAGCCGGTTTGCATGCGCTCGTGGGTGGCTCGTTGGTGGCCGTCGACGGACAGCACACCACCGGGGTGCCCGGAGCGTTCGGCTCGGCGCCCAACCAGATGTCGGCCTCGGTGTCGCGCAATGGCCAGGACGCGGCCTCGGTCGTGGTGTTGCCCGACGCGCCCGAAGCCACCGCCGCCTCGCTGTGGATGGGGCCGCTGGGCGGGCCCACCGCCAAGGCCATCGAGGGTCGTACCTTGACCCGGCCCAGTTGGTCGCTCGACGACGCCGTGTGGGTGGTGGTCGACAACGCCAACGTGGTGCGGGCCATCCGCGACGCGTCGGGCGTGCCAGCGCGTATTCCGGTTGACGTCGCCGCGGTGGCGAGCCGTTACCCGGGGCCGATCACCGAGTTGCAACTCTCGCGTGACGGCACCCGTGCGGCCATGGTGATCGGCGGTCAGGTGATCCTGGCGGGGATCGAGCGCACTCCCGAAGGCCAATTCCTGCTCACCTATCCGCGGCGTCTCGGCTTCGGTCTGGGCAACAGCGTGGTGTCGCTGTCCTGGCGGACCGGAGACGACATCGTGGTCAGCCGGACCGATCCGGCCCACCCCGTCTCGTATGTGAATCTCGACGGAGTGAATTCGGATGGGCCGAGCCGCAATCTGGTGGTCCCGGTGGGCACCGTGGCAGCCAATCCGTCGACGGTCTATGTGGCCGACCAACGCGGTGTGATGCAGTTGTCGGCGTCGGCGAGCCAGGACAACCCCGGCTGGGTCGACGTGCGCCCGCTGATGGTCCCCGGCTCGTTGCCGGTGCTGCCCGGCTGAGCCGGATCCGTCCCGCGCCCGAAGCGGCGTTTTTCACCGCATGGCCGTGCCACCCGTGGATCCGCGACCCGCAGGTGGAAAGCGGCGAAGCTGCACCTGAATTTGTCACCGACCGGGCGCAGACTGCCGGCATGCTCGATCTCATCCTGCCGCTGGAATGTGGTGGCTGCGGCGCGCCGTCCACCCGGTTGTGTGCGTCGTGCGCCGCACAACTCGGGGTGAATGACGACGAGCCGCACCTGCTCACCCCGCGCACCGACCCCGAAGTCCCGGTGTTTGCGCTCGGACGCCACGCCGGTATCCGCAGGCGCGCGATCGTCGCGGTCAAAGAAAAGGGGCGTACGGACCTCGTGGCGCCGTTGGCGGCCGCGCTCAACGAAGGTCTGCAACACCTGCTGACCTGGGGCATCGTCGGCACGCCGGTGACTGTCGTGCCGGCGCCGACACGGCGGGCCGCAGCTCGTCGCCGCGGCGGCGACCCGGTCAGCAGGATTGCGACGGCGGCGGTCTCCGGTCTGCCCGGTGTGCATGTGGTGCCGGCGCTGCGCCTGCGCCCGTGGGTGCGTGATTCGGTGGGCCTGTCGGGCGCCGCACGTCAGCGCAACATCGCCGGCCGGGTGCGTCTGATCACGCCGGTCGGCGGTGAGGTGCTACTGGTCGACGACATCGTCACCACCGGGGCGACGGCGGCCGAATCAGTGCGGATGCTCACCCGAGCCGGCGCGCGGGTGTCCGCTGTACTGGCGATTTCGCACGCCTGACGTAGGGATCGTTTCGCTGTGATCAAACCCGCGTGAAGAACTGAGAACGCGTATTTGAAATTGGTGGCACGAGTGGGTGAACACGGACTACCGTCGGCAGCAACGACCCGTGAACCACTCACGGCGGCGCTCGAAGACACGCAGCGCCACTTCACTGCCAAACGGTAGGAGGTGAGTACCCGACACCTTGCGCCGTTGGGTGGAGCAAACTTTCCGGCCCATCGGCACATTCCGATTCGTTGATAAGCAGGGCACGCGTGATGCGTGTGACAACTGAGAGAAACGAGTTGCCGAGTATGTCAACCCATTCCCCGGACACAAGTGCCACCATGGTGGTCGACCCCGACGAGAAGGTCGGCGACACCACCCCGGAGCCGAACGCAGAGGTTGTGGTCAAGGGTCGAAACGTCGAAGTTCCAGACCATTTCCGTATCTACGTCTCGGAGAAGTTGTCGCGCCTGGAGCGGTTCGACCGCACCATCTACTTGTTCGATGTCGAACTCGACCACGAACGCAACCGTCGTCAGCGCAAAAACTGCCAGCACGTCGAGATCACGGCCCGGGGCCGTGGCCCGGTGGTCCGTGGTGAGGCGTGCGCGGACAGTTTCTACGCTGCCCTGGAGTCGGCGGCGGGCAAACTCGAGAGCAGATTGCGCAAGGGCAAGGACCGCCGCAAGATCCACTACGGCGACAAGACCCCGGTTTCGCTGGCCGAAGCGACCGCGCACGAGACGCTGTTCGAGCAGCAGCCGATGGCGACGGCCGATGCCGGATTGGCAGATGGTCTCGAGGACCACGAGCCGGGCCGGATCGTGCGGACCAAGGAACATCCGGCGAAACCGATGACCGTTGACGACGCCCTCTACGAGATGGAGCTGGTGGGGCACGATTTCTTCCTGTTCCACGACAAGGAGAGTGACCGGCCGTCGGTGGTCTACCGCCGTCACGCCTACGACTACGGGCTGATCCGCCTGGCGTGACGCTTCCCGGCCAGGGCCGGACAATCAAAACCGCACCTCGGAGCTTTCCGGGGTGCGTTTTTGTTTCTTCGCGCCGGCAGAACCAGCGACTTCTACCGGTCACCTACGATGGAGGCCAACAAGCCCGACCGATCCCGACCATGGGATCCATCGAACCCACAGGGGAAATAGCGTGCTGTCGAAGTTGCTCCGTCTCGGTGAAGGCCGCATGGTCAAGCGCCTCAAGAAGGTGGCCGACTATGTCGACACCTTGGCCTCCGACATGGAGAAGCTCACCGACGCCGAGCTGCGAGCCAAAACCGACGAGTTCAAGAAGCGGCTCGCGGACGGAGAGGACCTCGACGACCTGCTGCCCGAGGCGTTCGCCGTCGCCCGTGAAGCCGCCTGGCGGGTGCTGTCCCAAAAGCATTTCGAGGTCCAGATCATGGGCGGCGCGGCCCTGCACTTCGGCAACGTCGCCGAGATGAAGACCGGTGAGGGCAAGACCCTGACCGCGGTGCTGCCCGCCTACCTCAACGCGCTCGGCGGCGAGGGTGTGCACGTCGTCACGGTCAACGACTACCTGGCCAAACGTGACAGCGAGTGGATGGGCCGCGTCCACCGGTTCCTCGGCCTGGAGGTGGGCGTGATCCTGTCCGGGCTCACCCCCGAGGAACGCCGTGCCGCTTACGCCGCCGACATCACCTATGGCACCAACAACGAGTTCGGTTTCGACTACCTGCGCGACAACATGGCGCATTCGGTCGACGACATGGTCCAGCGGGGCCACAACTTCGCCATCGTGGACGAGGTCGATTCGATCCTGATCGACGAGGCCCGCACCCCGCTGATCATCTCGGGCCCGGCCGACGGTGCTTCCAACTGGTACAGCGAGTTCGCCCGGCTCGCTCCGCTGATGGAGAAGGATGTCCACTACGAGGTCGACATCCGCAAGCGCACCATCGGTGTGCACGAGCTGGGTGTGGAGTTCGTCGAGGACCAGCTGGGCATCGAGAACCTCTACGAAGCCGCCAACTCGCCGCTGGTCAGTTACCTCAACAACGCCATCAAGGCCAAGGAGTTGTTCCAGCGCGACAAGGACTACATCGTCCGTGACGGTGAGGTGCTCATCGTCGACGAGTTCACCGGCCGTGTGCTGCTGGGCCGGCGCTACAACGAGGGCATGCACCAGGCGATCGAGGCCAAGGAACACGTCGAGATCAAGGCCGAGAACCAGACGCTGGCCACCATCACGCTGCAGAACTACTTCCGCCTCTACAACAAGCTGTCCGGCATGACCGGTACGGCCGAGACCGAGGCTGCCGAGCTGCACGAGATCTACAAGCTGGGCGTGGTGACGATCCCGACCAACAAGCCGATGGTCCGCGCCGATCAGTCCGACCTGATCTACAAGACCGAGGAAGCCAAGTACATCGCGGTCGTCGACGATGTGTCCGAGCGGTATGAGAAGGGCCAGCCGGTCCTGATCGGTACCACCAGCGTCGAGCGCTCCGAGTACCTGTCCCGGCAGTTCACCAAGCGCAAGATCCCGCACAACGTGCTCAACGCGAAGTACCACGAGCAGGAGGCGAACATCATCGCCGAGGCCGGCCGGCTCGGCGCCATCACCGTCGCCACCAACATGGCCGGCCGCGGTACCGACATCGTGCTCGGCGGCAACGCCGACTTCCTGGCCGACAAGCGGCTGCGGGAAAAGGGCTTGGACCCGGTGGAGACGCCCGAGGAGTACGAGGCCGCCTGGGACGAGACCCTCACGACCATCAAGGAAGAGGCCGGCAAGGAGGCCGAGAAAGTCGTCGAGGCGGGCGGGCTGTACGTGCTGGGCACCGAACGCCACGAGTCGCGTCGTATCGACAACCAGCTGCGCGGCCGCTCGGGTCGCCAGGGCGACCCCGGTGAGTCCCGGTTCTACCTCTCGCTGGGCGACGAGCTGATGCGACGTTTCAACGGCGCCACCCTCGAATCGCTGCTCACCCGGCTCAACCTGCCCGACGACGTGCCGATCGAGGCCAAGATGGTGACTCGCGCCATCAAGAGCGCCCAGACTCAGGTCGAGCAGCAGAACTTCGAGGTCCGCAAGAACGTCCTCAAGTACGACGAGGTGATGAACCAGCAGCGCAAGGTCATCTACAAGGAACGGCGGATGCTCCTGGAGGGTGAGAACCTCCAGGAACAGGCCCACGACATGCTCGTCGACGTCATCACCGCATACGTCGACGGCGCGACGGCCGAGGGCTACGCCGAGGACTGGGATCTGGCCAAACTGTGGGAGGCACTCAAGACGCTGTACCCGGTTGGCATCGACCACCATGACCTGATCGACTCCAACGCGGTCGGTGAGCCCGGTGAGCTGACCCGCGACGAGCTGCTCGACGCGTTGATCAAAGATGCCGACCGCGCCTACGCCGAGCGTGAGAAGCAGCTCGAGGAGCTGGCCGGCGATGGCGCGATGCGGCAGCTGGAGCGGAACGTGCTGCTCAACGTGATCGACCGTAAGTGGCGCGAACACCTCTACGAGATGGACTACCTCAAGGAGGGCATCGGCCTGCGTGCGATGGCCCAGCGCGACCCACTGGTGGAGTACCAGCGCGAGGGCTACGACATGTTCGTCGCCATGCTCGACGGCTTGAAAGAGGAGTCGGTCGGCTTCCTGTTCAACGTCCAGGTCGAGGCCGCGCCGGCTGCCCCAAGCGCCAAAGTCGCGCCGGTGGCCGCACCCAGCGGGCTGGCCGAGTTCGCGGCGGCTGCCGCGGCAAAGGCCGGCGAAACCACAGCGGCTGACTCGGAGTCGGGTGCGGTGGCCACCAAGGAGCGTCCCGCGCCGGCGTTGCGCGCGAAGGGGATCGACAACGAGGCTCCTCCGCTGACCTACACGGGTCCGGCGGAGGACGGTACGGCGGAGGTGCAGCGCTCCGGCGGGGGGCGGCACTCCGCACCGTCGGGCGGCACCCGGCGTGAGCGCCGCGAAGCTGCCCGCAAGCAGGCCAAGACCGGCCGGCCGTCCAAGTCGCACCGCAAGGGTTAGCCCAACTGCAGCGCAGTGAGTTGCCAACGGCCACTGCGTAATTCGATCCGCCCGGCGATGGCGCGCACCCGTGCGCCACGCGTGTAGGTGGCGAACAGCTCGGCGGCCTCGGATGAGGCTGCCGGACGCAGCCCCACCCGGCGCAGACTCGCCGCCGTGGGGTGGCGCGGTTTGGCGGCCGCAATGACCGCGTCGAGCAGCAGTTGGCTCATGAACGACCTCAACTGGGCCGGAGGCCTGCGCCGGTCGACGACCTCAAGGACTCGACGCAGTGCCATGTCGGCGAATTGCGCCGCGCCGGGCGGCAATTGCCGATCCGGCTCAGGGGAGACCAGCCGCAACCGGCGCGCGGTGTGCCCGCGCAGCACGGTGGGAGCCGGGCACGTCGGACCCGGTGGTGCCGGCACGGACATCGGTCCCGACGCCACCAGCGGCAGCGCGGGCGGCTCGAAGTCGATGACCGGAGCGATCATCGGCGGGCGGACAGAACGTGTACGGGCGGATTGTTCGGCGAGTTTCGGGATGGGCACGGGCAGCCTCCAGCGGTCGGTATGACGGACGACATCTGCTGGAGAGGTGCAGACCTACCCATGATCGCACGTGTTCGCCGCGCCGGACGCACGGATAATCCGGTGCCTGCCATGCATGGGTTGGCGCGGGAACGGTTACCCGATTGCGTGGCGGCGTGGGTGAAATTGACGCATGGCGGTACCCGTGATGCGCGGTGGCCGAATCGCCAGTTACCGTGACGGGGTTCAAGGGGAGCAGAAGGGGAGGTTGGCGCCGAATGGTGAGCAGGCTGTCGGCGTCCGACGCAGCGTTTTACCACCTGGAGAACACCGCTACGCCCATGTACGTCGGATCCTTGTCGATCCTGCGCAAGCCGCGGGCCGGCTTGAGTTATGAATCCCTGCTCGAGACCGTCGAGCGCCGTTTGCCGCAGATTCCGCGTTACCGGCAGAAGGTACGCGAGGTGACGTTGGGCCTGGCCCGGCCGGTGTGGGTGGACGACCGGGATTTCGACATCACCTACCACATCCGGCGCTCCGCGCTGCCGTCGCCGGGCAGCGATGCGCAGCTGCATGATCTGATCGCCCGGTTGGGGTCGAGGCCGTTGGACCGAACGCGGCCGTTGTGGGAGATGTATCTGGTCGAAGGGCTGGCCAAGAACCGCATCGCGATCTACACGAAGACGCACCAGGCGCTGGTGAACGGGATGACCGCGCTGGAGATCGGCCACGTCATCGCCGACCGCACCCAGAAGCCACCGGAGTTCGGCGAGGACATCTGGATTCCGGCCCGCGAACCCAGCGACCGGCAATTGGTGCTCGGTGCGATCGGTGAGTGGATCGCGCGGCCGACCAGCCAGCTGGCCGCCCTGCGGGACACCGTGACCGAGGTGGCCACGAATGCCAGCGAACTGGCCGCGGTGGGCCGGCGGGTGGCCGACGTGGCCCGCACGGTCGCGCGCGGCACCGCGCCCAGCAGCCCGCTCAACACACGGGTTTCGCGCAACCGCCGGTTCTCGGTGGACCAGCACCGGTTGGAGGACTACCGGCTGGTGCGCGCCCGCTACAACTGCGACATCAACGACGTCGTGCTGGCGGTCGTCGCCGGCGCGCTGCGCAACTGGCTGCTGTCCCGCGGGGAGCCGGTGACCCCGACCACCACCGTCCGGGCCATGGCACCGATGTCGGTATATCCCGACGCCGAACTGGATTCCTCGGGACCAGGGCAGGCGATCAGCGAGGTCTCGCCGTTCCTGGTCGATCTCCCGGTCGGTGAGGGCAACCCCGTGGTGCGGCTGTCGCAGATCGCCCATGCCACCGAATCGCATTCCGCCGCCACCAGCCTGGTCGACGCGCGCACGATCGTCACGCTGTCCGGATTCGCGCCGCCGACCTTGCATGCCATGGGTATTCGCGTGGCGACAGGGTTTTCGGCGCGGTTGTTCAACCTGCTGATCACCAACGTGCCCGGGGCGCAGAAACAGATGTACATCGCGGGCACGAAGCTGTTGGAGACCTATGCGGTGCCGCCGTTGCTGCAGAATCAAGTGCTGGCGATCGGGGTCACTTCATACGACGGCCAGTTGTACTTCGGGATCAACGCCGATCGGGACGCGATGAGCGACGTCGACGTCCTGCCCAGCCTTCTGCGGGAATCTCTCGAAGAGTTGTTGGAGGCGGCCAAGTAGCGATGGTCGCCAGCTCGTTGCTACGACGTGTTGGCGTCATTCCCCGACGGCTGCTCGCCGTTGGTGCGCTGCGCCTCGGCCGACAGCCTGAACTCCTCGGTGTCGAAAACCTCGCCTCCCAACGGGTCTTCGGGGTCGGCGATCACGATGGCGCCCGTCTCCGGATGGACTTCGTACGTATCGGCATCCACGCTGCGCACCGCGAACAGGCCGGCCAACGTGGCCGAAACGTCGTGACGTGGGTGGCGTTGGGAGGTGGCCACGTGGTCGGGTTGGGAGATCTGCAGCAGTTGCGGTGTGGTGGCCACGTCGTAATGGAACGCGCGCAGCATCGCCCAGCACGCGATGACCATCACGATCGAGAAGGGCAGCGCAGTCGCGATCGAGGCTGTCTGTAGTGCGGTCAGAGAACCTGCACCACCGACGATGAGCAGAACTCCGGCTGCCACCCCTTCCAGCACTGCCCAGTAGACCCGCGTGGCCTTGGGCGGGTCCAATTCGCCGCCGGAGGACAGGATGTCGATCACCAGCGAGCCGGAGTCCGACGACGTCACGAAGAAGAACACGATGACGAGCACTGCGATCACGCTCGTTGCGACGGCCAGTGGCAGGCCATCGAGCAAGCGGAACAATGCGGTGTTGGTGTCTACCTTGCCGTCCACGAGCATGTCACCCTCGTCGCGCTGACGGAGGATCGCCGAGTCGCCGAAGATGGTGAACCACAACGACCCGATCACGGTGGGAATCAACAACACGCCCGCAACGAACTCTCGGATGGTGCGGCCGCGAGAAATCCTGGCAATGAACATTCCGACGAAGGGCGCCCAGCTGATCCACCAACCCCAGTAGAAGATGGTCCACTGGCCGAGCCATGCGCCATCGGAGAACGGAGCGGTCCGCAGCATGAGCTCGGGCAGTGACTGGATGTAGATCCCCAGGTTCTGGATCCACGCCTGCAGCAGGAACAGCGTGGGGCCGAGCAGCAACACGAAGACGGCGAGGGCGGTCGCCAGCGTCATGTTGATGTTGGACAGCCACTTCAGTCCCTTGTTGACGCCGGTAACCACCGAGAATGTCGCGATTCCGGTGATGACGGTGATCATGCCGACGATCCACCAGTTGTTCAGCTCGATCCAGCCCAGGTACTGCAGGCCGGCACCAATCTGGGTGATGCCGAAGCCGAGCGAAGTCGCGACTCCGAACAGCGTGCCCACGATTGCGATGACATCGACAGCGTGGCCGATCGGTCCTTCGACCCGTTGCCGGCCCAGCAGCGGCTCGAGCAGCCATCGAACGGTCAAGGGCCGACCCCGTCGGTACGTCATGTAGGCCATGCCGAGGCCCACCACGACGTAGATGCCCCACGCGTGCAGCCCCCAGTGGAACAACGTCAGGGCCATGGCCTGGTTGGCGGCCTGATCGGTGAGTCCCGGAATTCCCCGCGAGGCGGGCGGGTTGGCGTAGTGCGTCAGCGGCTCGGCGGCGCCGTAGAAGACCAAACCGATCCCCATCCCCGCGCTGAACAGCATCGCCAGCCACGAGAAGAACCCGAATTCCGGCTTCTCGTTGTCGCGGCCGAGCCGGATGTGGCCGATGCGCGACAACCCGCAGTACGCGGCGAACAGGATGAAGCCGGTGGTGATGAGGATGTACCACCAGCCGACGGTGTCCGTGATCGCAGCGTTGAGCTGGGTAAACGCTTCTTCTGCAACGCCGGCGTAGGCCGCCGAAAACACGATCAGCCCGATGATGATGATCGAGGCAGGTACGAAGACGGGGGTCTTCAGGCTCCGGAATGCTCCCCTGATGCCACTCACTTCGACGTCCGACATATCGATCGACCATAGTCCAAGGCATTCAGGTTGGCGGCCGGCCTCTGAATACGTCTAGCCTCGTTCACCATGCGCGTGTATGTCCCGGGCACTCTCGCGATGCTGCAGCAGCTCGTTGCCGACCGGTCGCTGTTCGCGGTGAACGGGACGGCTTTCGCTGTCACCCCCACCTTGCGTGAGGGCTACGCCGAGGGCGACGACGACGAACTCGCCGAGGTGGCGTTGCGTGAGGCCGCGCTGGCTTCGCTGCGGTTGCTCGCGGCGCTGGATTCGGATGCGGATCTGCCGCCGCGCCGCGCGGTGGTGGTGGCCGACACGAGTACGGATGTCGAGGCGACCATCCGTCCCGACCTCGACGACGCCGTCGTTCGGCTGTCCGGGCCGCTGCCGATCGATGCCGTCGTCGCGGTGTACGTCGACAACGCCGACGCAGAGCCGGCGGTGCTGGCCGCCGTCGACGTCATCGACGATGCGGATCTGGGCGACGAGGATGCCGAACTCACGGTGGGTGACGCCCAGGATCACGACCTCGCGTGGTACGCCCCTCAGGAATTGCCGTTCCTGCTCGAACTGCTCTGACCCGACAAATCTGCATGGTTGCCGAGGGGCAAACGTAGGAACACATCTTGGCGTCCCGACCTGCGAAGGCGGACGTACGACTGGCTACGGACGGGTAACCTACGGTACCGTAGGTTCATGGCCAAGAACTCGATCAAGGTCTCGGCCAGTGTGGCCGACACCGTCAGGCCGACCATCGCCGGCGCCGAGCGCCGCCCCGCATGGAACATCGTGCGCCGGATCGTCGGTCAGGTGACAACTCCGCTGCTGCCCGACGACTACCTCAAGCTGGCCAACCCGTTGTGGTCGGCGCGTGAGTTGCGCGGCCGGGTGGTCGAGGTTCGGCGGGAAACCTCCGACTCGGCGACATTGGTGATCAAACCGGGCTGGGGATTCTCCTTCGACTATGAGCCCGGCCAGTACGTCGGTATCGGTGTGCTGATCGACGGGCGCTGGCGCTGGCGGTCGTATTCGCTCACCTCGACACCGGAGAAGGCCTCCGAGGCGGGTGCGCGCACCATTGCGATCACCGTCAAGGCGATGCCCGAGGGGTTCCTGTCGACCCACCTGGTGGACGGCCTGCGTCCGGGAACCGTGGTGCGGTTGGCCGCGCCACAGGGCAACTTCGTCATGCCCGATCCGGCGCCGGCATCGGTGTTGTTCGTGACGGCGGGCTCGGGCATCACCCCGGTGATGTCGATGTTGCGCACCCTGGTGCGGCGCGACCAGGTCACCGACATCGTGCATGTGCACAGTGCGCCAACGGAATCCGATGTGATGTTCGGCGCTGAGCTCGCGGCGTTGCACGATGCGCATCCCGGTTACCGGCTGCGGTTGCGCAGCACCCGGACCGAAGGCAGGCTTGACCTGGAGCGGCTCGGCGAGGTGGTTCCCGATTGGCGTGAGCGCCAGGCGTGGGCGTGTGGGCCCGAAGGCATGCTCAACGACGCCGAACAGGTGTGGGAGGCCGCCGGTATCGCCGAGCGCCTGCACCTGGAACGGTTCGCGGTGTCGCGGGCCGCTCCGCACGGCGCCGGGGGCACCGTGACGTTCGAACGCAGTGGCAAGGAGGTGACCGTCGACGGCGCGACGCCGTTGATGGACGCGGGGGAGCAGGTCGGGATCCAGATGCCGTTCGGCTGCCGGATGGGGATCTGCCAGTCGTGTGTGGTGGGCCTGGTCGAGGGGCATGTGCGTGATCTGCGCACCGGCGTCGAGCATGATCCCGGCACCCGGATCCAGACGTGTGTTTCCGCCGCATCCGGTAACTGTGTGCTGGACGTCTGAGGTTTACTGGCTAGTAACCTACGGAATCGTAGGTTACGCTACCGTAGGTAATTGAGAGGAGGCTGACGATGGCAATTACCGACGTTCCCGCATTCGCGCATCTCACCGATGCCGATGTGGAGAACCTGGGCATCGAACTCGACGCGATCCGGCAAGACATCGAAGACTCCCGCGGCGAGCGCGATGCGCGCTACATCCGCCGCACCATCGCGGCGCAACGCGCCCTCGACGTCGCCGGCCGCGTCATGCTCGCGGCAAGCTCGAAGCGTTCCGCCTGGTGGGCAGGCACCATCACCCTGGGCGTGGCCAAGATCATCGAGAACATGGAGATCGGCCACAACGTCATGCACGGCCAGTGGGACTGGATGAACGATCCCGAGATTCACTCCTCGTCGTGGGAGTGGGACATGAGCGGGGCGTCCAAGCACTGGCGGTTCACCCACAACTTCATGCATCACAAGTACACGAACATCCTGGGCATGGACGACGACGTGGGCTACGGCGTCATCCGCGTCACCCGGGACGCCAAGTGGAAGCCGTTCAACCTCTACGGCAACCTGCTTTTCAACACCCTTCTCGCGATCGGCTTCGAGTGGGGCGTGGGGCTGCAGCACCTGGAGCTCGGCAAGATCTTCAAGGGTCGCGACAACCGCAACGCGACGCTGGTCCGGGTCCGTGAGTTCAGCGTCAAGGCCGGCCATCAGCTGGCCAAGGACTACGTGGTGTGGCCGGCGCTCACGTCGCTGTCGCCCGGCGCCACCTTCAAGTCCACCCTGAAGGCCAATGCGGTGGCCAACGTCATCCGCAACGTCTGGGCCAACGCGGTGATCTTCTGCGGCCATTTCCCCGATGGCGCAGAGAAATTCACCAAGACCGACATGGTCGGCGAGAGCCGTGGCCAGTGGTACCTGCGTCAGATGCTCGGCAGCGCCAACTTCAACTCGGGTCCGGCGCTGGCCTTCATGAGCGGCAACCTGAGCTACCAGATCGAGCACCACCTGTTCCCGGATCTGCCGAGCAATCGGTACGCCGAGATCGGGGTGCGGGTGCGAGCACTGTGCGACAAGTACGACCTGCCCTACACCACGGGTCCCTTCCTGGTGCAGTACGGCAAGACCTGGCGCACCATCGCCAAGCTGTCGCTGCCGGACCGGTTCCTGAAGGACACGGCCGACAATGCGCCCGAAACCCGCAGCGAGCGGATGTTCACCGAGCTCGAGGGCTACGGCGTCACCGATCCCAACACCGGACGGCGTCGTGGCCTGAAGACCGCGATCGAGACCGTGCGGGGCTGGCGGCGCCGCTGAGCACGTCGGTCAGATGCCTGGATTCCAAGCATTTGCCCGACGTACTTCCAGGCTCCTGGCAGTCGCTGCCCATAACCTCGTGCCCGTGAAGAAGATGCTGGTGGCCGCCGTGGTGCTCGGGGCCTCGTCGGTGCCCTTGGGCGGGTTGGCCACCGGCGTCGCCGCGGCCGACGACTATGCGGGCCAGAAGTACTCCGATGTGCAATCGTCGCTGGCCGACGCCGGGATGAAGGGCGTCGTGGCCACCCGCGACGGCGATACGGTGTCCGACGACGACTGCGTGGTGACGCACTCGGAGAATGCGCACTGGCACAAGGGTGACGATTTCGCCCCGGTCACCGACACCGTGCTGCTGAACCTGAGCTGCAACGCCGGCGTGGCCACGGCCAAGGCGCCGGGCAATTCGGCCGCCAGCCCCGAGGGGCGCGCCGCGATCGCCGCGGCCAAGCAGCAGGCCGAACAGGAGCAGCAGCAGGCGGAGGCCGATCACGCCAAGGCCGAGCACTGACCTCACATGTCGAGTTCCCACACCTTCGGCCAGTCCTTGCCGCGGACCGCGGCGTCGATGCCGCCGTCGACGAAGACCACCGAACCGACGAAGTAACCCGCCTCGGGTCCGAGGAGGAACGCGACCAGTGCGGCCACCTCCTCAGGGCGCCCGCCGCGCCCGGCCGGGATCGTCTTGAGGAACTGCTCCATTCCCGCACCGGTCAGCGGGTCCTTGCGGCCTTCTTGCGTCATCGGAGTGTCGATGAGCCCCGGTGCGATCGCGTTGAGCCGGATGCCCTCGGCGATGTACTCCGCAGATTTGGTGCGGGCGTAGTACGCCAGCGCGGCCTTGGTGGCCGGGTACGCCTGCAGCGCCGCGAAATCGCCATAGGTGGAGGAAACGGTGTTGGCGCCCACCTCGTCGCCGGCCAAGCAGGCTTCGGCCAGCTCGACCGGCCAATTAGGCTGAGTGGTGGTCGAATTCGAGCTGATCAGCACCACCGATGCGGTGTCGCGGCTGGCCAGCAGCGGCCGCAGGCCTTCCAAGAGCTCGATCGCGCCGAAGTAGTTGACCGCGATGAGCAGGTGTGCCGGACGGCCCGTCGCGGCAGCCAGCCCGGCGAACGGGACGAATCCGTCGATGCCGCCGTCGGCCAGCTCGGTAACCTTTGCGATCGCCTCCGCTCGCCCGTCCGGGGTGCTCAGGTCCACGTTCACGTCCGCGTCGCGCAGGTCGACGCCGATCACCCGATGCCCGTCGGATTCCAGCCGTTTCTTGGTCGCAGCGCCGAGTCCGGAGGCGCTGCCGGTCAGAACATGAGTAGCCACAGCAGCGACCCTAGTGCGGCGCGGGCGCCGATCGAGGCGATGTGCCGACCAGCGGTACGCGAATGCGGTCAGCTCTCCTTCAATACCGCCAACAGGTGGCGAGCCGCCGCCACGCGGGCAGCCGCCGGGCCGGTGAGCGCATCCAGCGCGCACTCGGGGTCCGCGGGCGGGCCCATGTGCCCGCACCCGCGCGGGCACTCGTCGATGCTCTCCGCCAGATCCGAGAACGCCAGGATCACGTCGTCGGGCTGGATGTGGGCCAGGCCGAACGAGCGGATGCCAGGGGTGTCGATCACCCAGCCGGTGCCGTCGAGCGGCAGTGCCACCGACTGGGTGGAGGTGTGCTTGCCCTTCCCTACACCGGACACTTCGCCTGTCGCTCGATCTGCCTCTGGCACAAGACGATTCACCAGGGTGGACTTCCCGACCCCGGAATGTCCGAGGAACACCGTGACCTGATCGGCCAGCAGCGGCGCGACAACGTCGAGCGGGTCCTCGCGGCCCGCGGTGACGATCATCAGATCCAGATCCGCGAACTGTGCGGCGAATGGTTCGGGGGCGGCCAGATCGGACTTCGTCAGGCACAGAACTGGTTTGAGCCCGCCGGCATAGGCCGCGATCAAGGCACGCTCGACGAAACCGGTGCGCGGCGGCGGATCGGCCAGCGCCACCACGATCAGCAGCTGATCGGCGTTGGCGACCACCACGCGTTCAGTTGGGTCGGTGTCATCGGCTGTGCGGCGCAACACAGTTCGGCGTTCGCCACGGCGCACGATGCGAGCCAGGGTGTCCGGCCGGCCGGACAGGTCGCCGACGATGTCGACGTCGTCACCGACCACGATGGGGGTGCGGCCCAGCTCACGCGCCCGCATGGCGACCACCCTGTGATGCGGGTCGCGGTCCAGCGCACAGCCCCAGCGGCCGCGGTCTACGGTCACCACCATCGCCGACTGGGCGTCGGCGTGGTCGGGGCGGAGCTTGGTGCGCGGACGGGTGCCTTTACCCGGTCTGATCCGGACGTCGGACTCGTCGTACTCCCGCGCTCCCAAGGTGGTTTACTTCCCTCTCGCAGGGGGTTCGCCCGCCAGCATCTGCACCCACATCAACGGGAAATCGGGCAAGGTTTTGGCCGTGGTCGCGATGTTCTCCACCGCGACACCGGGCACCCGCAGACCGATGATCGCGCCGGCGGTGGCCATCCGATGGTCGGCATACGAGCGCCAGGTTCCGCCGTGCAGCGGCCGTGCGGTGATCAACAGGCCGTCCTCGGTCTCGCGGCAGTCACCGCCGAGGCCGTTGATCTCGGCGGTCAGTGCTGTCAGCCGGTCGGTCTCGTGGCCCCGCAGATGTGCGATGCCCCGCAACCGCGAGGTCGCGCCGTCGCGGGCCAGCACGGCCAGCGCAGCGACGGTGGGGGCCAGTTCGCCGACGTCGTGCAGGTCGGCGTCAAACCCGTCGTAGCCTTCGGGGCCACTGAGTTCCAGGTATGAATCACGCTGGTGGACCGTCGCATCCACCTTGGCGAGCAGGTCCAGGATCGTGTCGGCGGGCTGGATGCTTGTCGACGGCCAGCCGGCGATCCGCACCGTTCCGCCGGTGACGATCGCGGCGGCCAAAAACGGCGTGGAGTTGGACAGATCCGGTTCGATGTTCCAGTCCCGGGCGGCAACCGGTCCGGGGGAGACCCGCCAGCGATTGGGCACCGAGTCGTCGACGTGCACACCGGCGTCGCGCAGCATCGCCACCGTCATCGCCACGTGGGGGGCGGAGGGCACCGAGGTCCCGGTGTGCACGATGGTCAGCCCGTCGGTGAACGTCGCACCGGACAGCAACAATCCGGAGACGAACTGTGAGGAGCCCGACGCGTCGATCTCGACGGTGCCGCCGGCTATGGCGCCGCGGCCGCGCACCGCGAACGGCAGCGCGTCGCCGTCGACGTCCACGCCGAGGCCACGCAGCGCGTCGAGCAATGGGGCGATGGGCCGGGCCCGGGCTTGCTCATCCCCGTCGAACATCACCGAGGTGGCGCTCAGCGCGGCGACGGGCGGCAGAAATCGCAACACCGTTCCGGCCAGGCCGCAGTCGATCCGGGCATCGTCGGCTGGTGCGATACCGCCACTGACGGACAGCTCGGTGTCGCCGGTTTCGGCGGGCTCCACGGTGACGCCCAGGGTGCGGATGGCGTCGATCATCAGATCGGTGTCGCGGCTACGCAACGCGCCATGGACCTTCGAGGGGCCCTGCGCAGTGGCCAGCGCCGCCAAGACGAGCGCACGGTTGGTCAGAGACTTCGAACCGGGCACCGTCACCGTGGCGTCGACCGGGGCCGTCGTCGACGGAGCCGGCCAGTGTTCCAATTGCTCCTGACGTCCGCTCACGCTCTATATCCTGCCTTGTCCGCAGACTCTGCAACCATGGGCACTATGTGTGGACGTTTCGCGGTGACCACGGACCCGGCGCTGCTGGCGCAGAAGATCCAGGCCATCGATGAAAGCACGGCAAGCACGGCGAGCTCAGGGGACAAGGACGTCGCGGGGGCGAACTACAACGTGGCCCCCACCACGACCATCAGCAGCGTGGTCAAGCGGCACACCGAGCCCGAGGACGAGTCGACGCGCCGGGTCCGCTCGATGCGCTGGGGCCTGATCCCGCCGTGGGTGAAGACCGCCGAAGGCGGAGGGCCGGACACCAAAGGTCCGCTGCTGATCAACGCGCGCGCCGACAAGGTGACCAGCTCACCGGCATTCCGTAACTCCGCCAAGAACAAGCGCTGCCTGATCCCGATGGACGGCTGGTACGAGTGGAAGCCGAACCCCGAAGCGAGCACGGCCGGGAAGAAGACCGCCAAGACGCCTTACTACATGTACGCCGACGACGGCGAGCTGCTGTTCATGGCGGGGCTGTGGACCACCTGGCGCCCGCAGGGCGCACCGAAAGACGCGCCGCCGCTGCTCAGTTGCACGATCATCACCACCGATGCGGCGGGCCCGCTGGCCGAGATCCACGATCGGATGCCGCTGACCATCAGCGCGCCGGACTGGGATCGGTGGATGGATCCCGACGCCCCCATCGACGAGGGGCTGCTGCGCGGTCACGGTGACCTGGACCGGATCGCCGTCCGCGAGGTGTCCCGGTTGGTCAACAGTGTCCGCAACAACGGCCCGGAGCTGATCGAGCCTGCCGAACCCGAAGAGATGGGGCTGTTTTGAGCGACGTTGGGGGTGCCGTCGCATCAGGCGTTGTCGACGCGATCGGTGCCGACCTGCGATCGGCCGGGTTCACCACGGACGGGGTGGCCGAGCTACTGGGTGCCGAGGCCAACGCCGCGCTCGGCCGTGGTGTGTGGTGGCCGGTCCTGCGGGTCACCCATGCCGCCCCGGCGGACCGGCAGCGGTTGGCCGTCTTGGTGCGCCTGCTGCTGCTCGGGACCGAGGAGGCACCCGATCTGGTGGAGGCGGCATTCCCGTCGGTGAGTCTGCAGACGTTGGCCGCCACTGGTGTCCTCGAGTTCCGCGGTGAGATGGTGCGGGCCGTCCTGGACATCCGGCCGCACAGCGACGGGGAGCGGGATTTCTACGTGGTGTCCGATCAGGATGCCGCGGTGCGCCGCGGGCCGCTGCGGCACGATCACGTGCTCGGGATCGGCGGGGCCTCGGTGTCACTGGCGCGGGCGGTCACCCGTAACCGCGTCGGGCGTGCGCTGGACCTCGGTACCGGATGCGGTATCCAGGCGCTGCACCTGAACGCGCACTGCGACGAGATCGTCGCGACCGACACCAACGAGCGGGCACTGGCACTGGCGGCGATGACCGCGCGGTTGGGCGGCATGTCGTGGGATCTGCGGCACGGCAGCCTTTTCGAACCGGTGGCCGGCGAGCGTTTCGATCTGATCGTGTCGAATCCGCCGTTCGTGGTGGGCTCGGGCGCCCGCGATTACATCTACCGCGATTCGGGTGTGGCCGGAGATGCCTTGTGCCAGAGCCTGGTCAAGCAGATCGGTGATCATCTTTCCCCGGGTGGCACCGCCCACATCATGGCGAACTGGATTGTGCGCGACGGTCCAGAAGGCACAGACTGGCGCGACCGGGTCTCCGGCTGGCTGGCCGGCACCGGCCTGCATGCCTGGGTGGTGCAGCGCGAACTGGCCGATCCGGTCAGCTACGTGTCGCTGTGGCTGGCCGACGCCGGGGAGGACCTCGAGCGGCAGGCGCAGCGCGGCGGGCAATGGCTCAACTGGTTCGCCGAGCAGGGCATCGCCGGCGTCGGTATGGGCATGATTTCGCTGCGGGTTCCGCGCGACGGGGAACTGCCCGAGCAGATCCTCGAGGAGATCACCGGCGCCGACGAGGCGGTCACCGGAGCCGAGGTGGACGCGTTCTTCGCGCGGCGGGCCTACCTTCGCGACACCTCCGACGAGGCGCTGCTGGCGGCCCGGCTCTCGACCGCACCGGTCTTCCTCGAAGAGCAGTCCCTGCCCGGACCCGACGGCTGGCAGCAGGTCGGCGCTGCGGTGCGCCGCCCGGGTGGTCCGGGCGCGGTGATCGGAGTCGACGAGGTACTGCGCGCGCTGCTGGCCGGTTGCCGAGGGGAGGTGCCGCTGGGCAGCCTCATCCAGCTGCTCGCCGCCCACCACGGGGTGGACTCGGATGCGCTGGCGCAGGCCGCACTGCCGGAGGTACGGGAGGCGATCGGTCGCGGCATCCTCTACCAGGCCGAATGACGACCCTCTAGAGGAATCCTCGGTTCTGTTAGAGTATTTCTCGTGCCAGCTTCCAGGGCCAAGGGTGCGCGAGACCGGCTGATCTCGGTTGCGCGTCGGCGTTTCGCGGCGGAAGGCGCGATCGCCCCGACCCTCGATGAGATGCGGCGCGAGGCCGAGGTGAGCGTCGGATCGCTCTACCATCACTTTCCCGACAAGCCCGCCCTGGCAGCCGCGGTCTACGCGCAGGTCATGGCCGAATACCAGGACGGCTTCCTGGCGATGCTGCGCGAGCAGGCCACCGCCGAGGACGGGATTCGGGGTGGGGTCCGCAACCATCTGGACTGGGTGGCGGCGCATCGCGGTGAGGCCGTGCTGTTGTTCGGCGACCGGTTGGACAGCGCCGCGCTGCGCGAGGCCAACGGGAACTTCTTCGCGGCCGTCCGGGACTGGTGGCGACCGCATCACACCTATGGCGCACTGGTAGCCATGCGACCGGGGATCACGGCCGCATTGTGGCTCGGCCCCGCACAGGAGTACGCCCGCTACTGGATAACCGGCGAGATCCCCGACATGGACAGCGAGGCCATCGAGATGTTCGCCGATGCGGCATGGAAAGCATTGCAGGCCAGACCAATTGAGGAGGACTCGTGACGGGCAAGCCTTTGTATCGCAGCATGGTGGCAGACGGGGACGCCCCCGACGCGCCGCAACGCATTCGCGTCGACCGCAGCGGTGATCGTGCGGTGGTGACTCTTGACGAGCCCGACCGCCTGAACGTCCTGTCCGCACCGCTGGTCCGGCAGCTGCGCCACGCCCTGGAAGATCTCGCCGCCGACAACGACATTCGTGCCGTGGTGTTGACGGGCGCCGATCCGGGCTTCAGCGCGGGTGGCGACCTGCGCATGATGCGAGCGGCCGTCGAAAGCCGCTACCAGGCAGAGGGAACCGCGGACGTGTGGCGCTGGATACGCCGCGAATTCGGTGGTATCGCCCGACTCATCGCCGGTGCCGACACCATCTTCGTGGCTGCGCTCAACGGGCCCGCGGCCGGCGTCGGACTCGCCTGGGCGCTCACCTGCGATCTGACCATCGCCAGTGAGAAGGCGATCATCGTGCCCGCCTTCGCCCGCCTCGGCTTGATCCCGGAGGTCGGCACGAGCTGGGCGTTGACTCGCCGACTCGGCTATCAGGGCGCGCTCGCCTACTACCTGAAAGGTGAGCACATCGACGCCGAAACCGCGCAGCGGCTCGGATTGGTGCAGGAGGTCGTCGCCCACGAGCAATTGCTCGATACCGCAGACGCGTGGTGCTCGCGCGTCGCTGCGCTGCCGCCGCACGCGGTCTCGATGGCCAAACCTCTGTTGCGCGCCGCGGCAGACGCCAACTGGAACGATGCGCTGACTCTCGAAGAGTTCGCCGAACCGACCTGTTTCACCACCGCGGCCTTCGCCGACAGCGTCGAGACCATGCTGTCCGGTGGGACCCGTCCGCGTTAGACGGTCCCGGTCTTACGGGCGGTCACCACCGCGTAGGGCGCGGCGAAGGAGACCCGGCCCGTGTCGTCGGTCTGTGCACTCAGCGCGGTGGTTAACGCGTCGAGCAGACGCTCGCGGGTCGTCGCGTCCAGTCGGCCGAGCAGGTCGACGTGCATCGGTGATTCGTCGGCGATGAAGCGGACCGCGGACTCGACGGAGTCGAATTGCCAGGTATGTGAACCGGTTTCGAACCATACGTCGTCGAACCCGGCGGCCAGCCGGGACCGCACGATCTCGAGGTCGCCCCACTGATCCGGCGAATACACCGAGGCCGGCGGTTGGCCGAGGGTTTCGACGATCGGGGTGAAGAACGGGTTGCCCGCCTCATCGCGGACCCAGGTGGAGAAGGCGAACACCCCGCCCGGGGCGAGCAGCCGGGTGACCTCGGCGACCAGGCTGGTGGGTTCGACGAAGATGATCCCCATGTTCGACACCACGGTGCTGAATCCGCCGTCGGGCAGGCCGGTATGGGCGGCGTCGGCGACCACCCACTGCACTGCGTCCGCGCCGGGTCGCTCGGCGGCGATGGCGACCAGCGCGGGGGTGAGGTCCACCCCGGTGACGTGGGCACCGGCCCCGGCGGCGGCCAGTGCGGCGCTGCCGGTGCCGCAGGCCAGGTCGACCACCGCGGAGTCGCGCACCGGCCGCAACCGGTCGGCTGCGGTGACGACCTCACCGGCGATGACGGCAATGCGTTCGGCGACGGCCTGGTAACGGCCGGCCGCCCAGTTCGTGGGCTGGGGATCGGGCATGCAGGCCAGCCTAGATGGGGTACGCCGAGCGTCGAGTGGCCAGTTGTTGCACGGCGCGCGCGTATCGGTGTGCCACAACTGGCCACTCGGCGACAACGGCGGGCATCAGGGCTGGACGTATCCCGGCGGGTTGGGGGTATCCACCCACAGGTCCACGCCGAGATCCGAACCCGGCACACAGTCGTACACCGACAGGTCGCTGACGCCGTTCGCCAGTAGCACGTCCTCGCACAACAGGCTCTGACCGGTGAACTCCCGAGCGGGCTTGTTGAAGATCGTGTAGGCCGCGTCGGCATACACGTCGGGCTTGCGCGCGCGTCCCATCGCCTCGTCCCCGCCGAGCAGGTTCTGCACCGCGGCGGTGGCCACGAGAGTGCGCGGCCACAGCGTGTTCGACGCGATGCCGGCCTCCCGCATCTCTTCGGCAATGCCCAAGGCGCACAGCGTCATTCCATACTTGGCCATCATGTACGCGGTGGGCTTGAGCCACTCGGACTCCAGCCGGATCGGCGGGGACAGCGTCAGGATGTGCGGGTTGTCCCGGCCCTTCATATGCGGGATGCAGGCCTGTGACACCGCGTAGGTGCCGCGGATCTGAATGCCGTTCATCAGGTCGAAACGCTTGAGCGGCACTTCCTCGATCGAACCGAGGTTGATCGCCGAGGCGTTGTTGACGCACAGATCGATACCGCCGAACTGCTCGACGGCCTTGGCTACCGCGGAGGCCACCGAGTCGCCGTCACGCACGTCGCCGACGATCGGCAGGGCCTGCCCGCCGGCCTCCTCGATCTCCTTGGCCGCGGTGTAGACGGTGCCCTCCAGCTTGGGATGCGGCTCGGCGGTCTTGGCGACCAGTGCGATGTTGGCGCCGTCAGCTGCGGCCTTCTTGGCGATCGCCAGGCCGATACCGCGGCTGGCGCCGGAGATGAACATGGTCTTCCCGGACAAAGTCATGAACACACGATAGGCCGATCAAGTTGTATTGATACCGCTGGTTCGGGGGAATGACTAGGGAGACGATGGGAACAGCGGCCGGCCCGCAAGAAGACGGCGGCCGCCGACACAGTGGAGGAGACATGAGTGTTGTTCCGGCAGGAACCGTCCTGACCTGCGCGCACGAGGGCTGTGGGTGCCGGGTCCGGGTCGAGTCCGAATGCCATTGCAAAGGCCCCGAAACCAACTACAAGTGCACGTGCGGCGCCGATCTGGTGCCCGTCACCGAATAGGCACCGGTCAGCTCAGCCTGCGGCGTCGGGTTGCAGCGGGGGACAGTTGCCGGCCGCGTCGGCGACGAGTTCGAAATGCCACAACTCGTTGGCGTAGATCTGACACAGCCCGAAGCGCCCGCCGTTGGCAATCAGCCACTGATCGGCCTGCGGACCGCCGACGTCGACCGCCTCGCCGGTCACGTGCCGGGATGCGCTCGGCGTCTGCACATACCGGCGGGCGGCGGCGAAGCTGCCGTATGTCTGCACCGCCTGATCGAGCAGTGACTGCTGGAATTCGGCCGACCGCCAGCCCGAGTTGATCGTCATGGTCACGCCTTCGGCCGCGGCGGCATCGGCGGCGTTCTGAATGGCGGCCAGCAGGCGCGGGTCCAACCGCCCGATGGCCGGATTCTGCACGTCGTACGGGGTCAGTACCTGCCCGTCGGCCAGCGAGCCGTCGCCCTGGGTCATCGGGACGGTGTCGTCGACCAGACGGACCTGCGGAGCGGGCGCGGACGTGCCGACCAAGGCCGCCACCGCGGCGACACTCGAGGCAACTCTTGCGCCCACCATCATCGGCATCACCGTGCCCACACTACTGCGCCCGCCCGCGGGCCAGGGCCTGCGCCAACTCGGCCACCAGTGCCTCGATCTCCGCCGGGTTCTTCAGCCGATCGGGTACCCAGGCCAGCGCGATCCGCGCCGGTGCCCAGGTGCTCTCGTCGATGGGTACCAACGTGAACTCCGGTGGCGAAAAGATCTTGCCGATCAGTGATTCGGGCGCGTAGGGGACCACCGCGACGAGGTGGCGGTTGAACACCTGGGCGGCCATCTCCAGCTCGCCGCCGAACTGGTTGGTGGTGCGCACGATGCGAGTCACCCCGCGCGCGTTGAGCGCACGGGTGAGGCCGGCCAGCATGACGGGGTTGGGGCGAGCGAAGTCGATGACCACGTCGCGATCGCGCAGCTCCTCGATCGACACGAGTTCCCGAGCGGCCAGCGGATCGTCGAACCGCACGGCCACCGCGCCCTGAAACGTGGCCACCACCCGGTACTGCAGCCGTTTGTCGGAGGTCGGCAGATGAATCAGCCCGAGGTCGAGGTGACCGGACACCAGTTTGGCCGTCACCTCCGCGGCCGACCCGGGCACGCTGAACTCGGTCGGAACTGTCAGGTCGGCCACGGAGCCTTGGACCTGCGCCACGAAATCCGATGGCGCATAAGCGGTTGCGCCGACCCGGATCGTCGCGACTCCTTCGGTGAGCCGGACCGCGGTCGCCTTCAACTCGTCGACCTGGCGCAGGATCTCGCGGGCCGGACCGAGCAGCTTCGCACCCAACGGCGTCAGGCGGACCTCGTGATAGTTGCGCTCGAACAGCTGCCCGCCGAGCTCTTTCTCCAACAGCTTGATCTGCTTGCTCAACGGTGGCGGCGTGATCATCAACCGGTCGGCGGCCCGTTTGAAGTGCAGTTCCTCGGCGACCGCGACAAAGTACCGGAGTCTGGTGAAGTCCATGCGGTCGTTTCCAGGCCATTCGACGGTGAGGTGACCCACGAATGGTACGAGACGGGCGTTCAGCGTCCCGCAAGTTGTGTGCGCTGCGGAACCTCGAGTACCGCCATGGTGATCAGCTCATCGATCTCGGGGTCGTCCAGACCGAGCAGTTCGGCGGCGATCTCGCGGGTCTGCTCGCCGAGCAACGGCGCCTGCAGCAACGGGGGATCCGCGATGCGCTCCGAGTGGATCTGCACGTTCTCCATCGTGAACGGCTCGGTGGCGTGCGGGTGCAGTTCCTCGCGGAAGGCGCGGCGCTGTACGTAGTAGTCCCAGTCGGCGACCTCGGCGGCGCGCAGCACGGCGCCGGCCGGAACACCCGCGGCCTGCAGCAGATCCATCGCCTCGGTTGCCGGGCGTTGTGACGTCCAGGCTCGCATGGCCTCGCCGACGCGGTCGCGGTGCGCGTCGCGTCCGGCGCGGGTCGCCAGTCGCGGGTCATCGCCCAGATCCGGGCGGTTGATCGCCTGACACAGTGCGCGCCAATCCGCGTCGTCGCGCACGGTCACCGCCAGCCAGCGGTCCTGGCCGGCGGCGGGGAACAGTCCCCAGGGAGCATCGTGGACCGGTTCAGCCGAAGGGTCATGCCCGCGACGTACCAGCGCGTCGGCGGCGATCTCGCCGGCCAGATGGCTCAGCATCACCTCCGATTGCGCGACACTGACCGACCCGCCGGTGCCTGTGCGTTCGCGGCGCAGCAGCACGCTCAGCGCACCGAGCGCACCGATCCGGGCCGCTACATGGTCGGGGTAGACAGTGACGGTGTCGCAGAACGACTCCGGTTCGTCGGGGTACACCCACAGGTCGGTGAACCCCGCGGCCGCACGTACCAGCGGGCCGTAGCCCATCCGCTTGGCCCAGGGCCCGGTAGGTCCGAACGCCGAACTGTCCACCACCACGATCTGCGGGTTCAGTTCCCGCAGACTCCGGTAGTCCATTCCCAGGGTCTCGGCCACGCCCGGTTTGAAGTTCGTCAGCACCACGTCGGACTGCTTCACCAGCTGGTGCGCCAACTCCCGGCCTCGGGGCGTCCGCAGATCGATGCCGATCGAGCGCTTGTTGCGGTGGCCGGCGCCGTAGGTCTGGGACATGGCGGTGAGGTTGCCGCGCAAACCATCCGGGAACGCCGAGTTCTCGATCTTGATGACGTCGGCGCCGAGGTCCCCGAAGAGGCGTCCGGTGTCGGACCCGACGACGATCACGCCGAGGTCCAGCACACGCACACCTTCCAGCGGCAGGCCCTCGTTGCGGCGCTGGCGACCGGCGAGCAGCGGGGCGACACCCATGCGGCGCGGCATGGGGTCGGCCGGAGGTCTGGCATGTGCCCGGTGCCCGTCGATCTCGACGACTCCTGCGGGCACCGGTGCCGATATTCCCGGGGCCAGGTCGATTTCGCGAAAGCAGCCGCGACTGTCGACCTGCTCGGTGCCGAGGGTCTCGGCCAAGGACAACACCGCCGCCGTCGGGACGCCGTGCCGCTGGCCGGCCACCTCAAGTTCGGCCCGGGTCTGCCCGGCGCAGAACCGGCCGATCGCGGTCATCAACTCCGGTGAGCTGAGCCGCACCCGCAGCCGATCGAACGACGGATCGGCGAACTGTTCGGGGCGGCCCATCCACTCGAACATGCCGTGCCACTGGCGTTTTGCCAGCAGGCAGATCCGCACATGTCCGTCCTTGCAGGCGATGATCGGGTAGCGCAGCCGTTCGGCATTCCAATCGCGTTGCTGGGCGCTCAAGGCCACGCCGGCCGAGGCGGTACCCGCTGTCCCGTACGGCGGATCGAGTGTCTGCATGGCACCGTCGAGAATCGAGAAATCGATGAGATCGCCTTCGCCGGTGCGCAATCGGTCCAGGTACACGCTGATGGTCATCACCGCCGCCTGTGCTGCGGCCACGTGATAGGGCAGTTGGGCTGACGGTGGCACCGCGGGCTCGCGCCCCGGGATGCCCGAGCGGGACAGCTCGCTGGTCAGTGCGTGCAGCACCGGGGTACTGGCCTGCCAGCCGCGGTAGCTGGTGTCGCGGCCGAAATCGCTGATGGACAGGATCACCAGGCCGGGGTGTTCGATGTGAATGTTGCGCACCGACAAAGCTTTTTCGGCTGCCGATCCGGGCCGGGTGCCCTCGATCAGGATGTCGGCTCCGGCCAGCAGCTGCACCCAGCGACGGCGGTCCTCGGGGACTGCGGGATCGATGATCACGGTGCCCAGGCCGTGGCGGTTGATCGCGAATCCCACCGAGTCAGGATCGATTCCGGCGACGGGGGCCGGGGGTCCCTCGGTGACACCGGGCAGGTGCATCTGGGTCACCGTGGCACCGAGGTCGGCCAGCAGGCGGCCGACCGCCGTCATCGGGCCACGGGTCAGGTCGAGGACGCGAATGCCGGTCAGCGGCGGATCGTAGTCGTTCGGGTTGGCCATCTTTCAGCTCCGGCGGGCCTGCCGGAACGGGATGTCGCGATCGACCTCGGGTTCCTTGGCCAGCCCCAGGACCCGTTCGCCGATGATGTTGCGCTGGATCTGGTCGGTGCCACCGCCGATCGAGGTGAAGAACGCATTGAGGGTCAGGAAGTTGATGTCGTCGGACTCGGGATTGTCGGGGCCGGCAAGAAGCGCTTCAGCGCCGATGATCTCGGTCTTCAGGCGGGCCTCGGCGTGCAGGATGCTCGACATCGCGAGTTTGCCCAGGGACATGACAGAGCTGGATGTGCCCTGCGCCGCAGCAGCTTTGGCCCTGGCGTTGTTCAGGGAGTTGAGTTCGCGCAATGCCAGCACATCGGCCAGTTCCTTGCGTACCGCCGGATCTTCCAGGCGGCCGTGCTCTCGTGCCAGTCCGATGAGATCGTCGGCCCGGGTCCGGTTGCGTGAGCCGCGCCCGGCGTCGCCCATGATCGAGCGCTCGTAGGCCAGTGCGGTCTGCAGTACGCGCCAGCCGTTGCCTTCGCCGCCCAGGAGGTAGGCGTCGGACACCCTCGCGTCGGTGATGAAGACCTCGTTGAAGTGCGATTCGCCGGTGATCTGAACCAGTGGGCGGACCTCGATGCCGGGCTGACGCATCGGAATCATGAAGAAACTCAAGCCTTTGTGCTTGGGCACGTCCCAGTCGGTGCGGGCGATCAGCAGCGCGTACTCGGCGGTGGTGGCGCCCGATGTCCACACCTTCTGGCCATTGACCACCCACTCGTCGCCGTCGCGGACCGCGGTGGTGCGCACCGCGGCCAGATCGGATCCGGCTCCGGGTTCGCTGTAGAGCAGGCAGGTGCGGATGCGTTCGGTGAGGAAGTCGCGCACCAGGTCGTTCTTGAGTTGCTCGGTGCCGAACTTGAGGGCGGTGTTGGCCGGGATGCTGTATTTGTCCTGCCGCGCACCCGGGGCCTTTACTGCACGGAACTCCTGTTCGATCACCGCGGCCAGCGGGTTCGGGTAGGCACGCCCGAACCATTCGCCGGGGAATGTCGGTACCGCGTAGCCGGCGTCGAGCACCTTCTCCAACCAGGCCACCCGCTCGGGCGAGCTGACCCACGGATTGGTGGATTTCGGTAGCCCGGACCAGTTCTGGGCCAACCAGTCGCGCACCTCGGTGCGTAGCTGGTCGACGCTGGGCAGCTCATTGGCCGTCATCTTCAGGCGCCTTTCGAGGTGAGGTAGCGCTCGCGGTGCAGTGCCGAGCCACCGAGCAGTTGCAGTCCGGTGCGGGCCCGGCGCAGGAACAGGTGTGCCGGGTGCTCCCAGGTGAAGGCGATACCGCCGTGCATCTGGATCGCCGACATCGCGGTCGTGTGATAGGCCTCCGGGCACGCGAAACCGGCCAGAGCGATTGCACCGTCGGCCTTTTCGCTGTCGGACGCCAGCTCGGCCGCGGCGTGCTGGGCAGCTGAGGTGGCCGACTCCACCTGCAGCAGCAGATCGGCAGCCATGTGCTTGAGGGCCTGGAAGCTGCCGATCGGGCGGCCGAACTGGATCCGGGTCTTGAGGTAGTCCACGGTGATGTCGAAGATCCGCCGTGCCCCGCCGACCTGTTCGCCGGCCAGTGCGATCACGGCGAGGTCGAGTGTCTGCTGCACCGCGTCCCACCCGGCGGTGCCGATCCGGCGCGCCGGTGTGGCATCGAACGTGTAGGTGGACAGCGGGACGGTCGGATCGAAAACCGTTGCGGCCGTGCGTTCGAAACCGTCGGCGCCGGGTTCGATCTGGAACACCCCGAAGTCTCCGTTCATGCGGGCCACGACCAGGACCACGTCGGCCACCTGACCGTGGAGGACGTAGTGGGCGTTGCCGGTGAGCACGTAGTCGGCCTCGCCCGTGGCGTTGGCTGCCGTGGCGCGCACCGCGACGCCCTCCCGCGCCCAGGTGCCGCGGGCCCCGGTCACCGCAACGGTTCCGATAGACGTCCCGTCGACCAGGCCGGGCAGTAGCCGATGCTTGTCGTCGTCGGTGCCCGCGGACTCGATCAGTGCCGATGCCAGCACGGCGCTGGCCAGGAACGGCGCGGGCAGCAGCGCGGCGCCGGTCGCTTCGGCGACGGCCTCGAGCTCAAGGGCACCGAGACCGACACCGCCGTACTCGCTGCCGACCAGCAACCCGGTCACGCCCTGGGCGGCGAGCTTGCACCACAACCCGCGATCGAATCCGTCCTCGGTGCCCATCACCCGGCGCACGTCCTGCTCGGTGCATTCGTCGTGCAACAAATCCGAGACTGCGGCGGCAAGTTCCGCTCGCTCGGCCACGCTGATCGCCATGTGCCCCGCCTTCCTCGTCGGGTCCATGCAATCCGGTCCGGGCCGTGGTGTAAATCACGTGTTCGCACACCGCTACGTTTCCGATTGCGACATGCCGGTGGTGGATGTTCTCGCGGAACCAGTCAGCCCGTCACAGCGATGTCGGCCGTCACCGCCGAGGTCGCGCGAATCAGGTCCTCGGGCGAGAGGGCGACGTCCAGCCCGCCTTTTCCGGCGCTGCACAGCACGGTGTCGAACGCCAGCGCCGAGGTGTCGACGACGGTGGGCAGGCGCTTGCGCTGGCCCAGCGGGGAGATTCCGCCCACGACGTACCCGGTGGACCGCTGAGCGGCCGCCGGGTCCGCCATTTCGGCTTTGGGAACGCCCAACGCGGCCGCAGCGGCCTTGAGCGACAGTTTCCGCGGTACGGGTATGACGGCCACCGCCAATCCCTTGGGCAGTGCGATCACCAGCGTCTTGAACACCTGCTCGGCCACGATGCCGCCGGCCGCGAGTTGGGCCACGGCCTCGTCGCCGAACGAGTCGTTGCGCGGGTCATGCTGGTAGGCCACGATTTCGTGGTCGATGCCTGCGGCGACCAGAGCCGCGATCGCGGGTGTTGCTGCACGAGCCACGGCGCTCAAGGGTAGCCGGGCACGCCGGGAACACACACGCCGGGAACACAGCGGCCACCACATGCTGTTGATGCTGTCGACACCTGCACAGCGCTACTTGTCGGTAGCACGCTCTAGGATCTGAAGGAGGATTCTGGTGCCAACCGTATGCCTGGAACGGCCGACGAATACCCAGTGGTATTCCGGAGCTCTTGGTGGCGCCGTGACAGAAGGGAAGGTGTTTCCCACGATGACTGACGTCGAGCAGGCCGAGCCTGACACGCCGCAGCCGACGCCCGAAACAGATGCCGAGCTCACCGCCCGGTTCGAACGCGATGCCATCCCGCTGCTGGACCAGCTCTACGGCGGCGCCCTGCGGATGACCCGCAACCCCGCCGATGCCGAGGACCTGCTGCAGGAAACCATGGTCAAGGCCTACGCCGGTTTCCGGTCATTCCGCGAGGGCACCAACCTCAAGGCGTGGCTCTACCGCATCCTGACCAACACGTACATCAACAGCTATCGCAAGAAGCAGCGCCAGCCCGCCGAATATCCGACGGACGAGATCACCGATTGGCAGCTGGCGGCGAATGCCGAGCATTCGTCGACCGGGCTGCGGTCGGCCGAGGTCGAGGCCCTGGAGGCGCTGCCCGACACCGAGATCAAGGCAGCGCTGCAGGCATTGCCCGAGGAGTTCCGGATGGCGGTGTACTACGCCGACGTCGAGGGCTTCCCCTACAAGGAGATCGCCGAGATCATGGATACTCCCATCGGGACGGTGATGTCTCGACTGCACCGCGGGCGCAAGCAGCTGCGTGACCTGCTGTCGGACGTGGCCAGGGATCGTGGCTTCATCCGAGGTCAACAGCTTGGTGAGCCGGAGGAGGTCTCGTCATGAGTGACAAGCACGATGAGGACGAGCGCTGGACCCCGCCCATCGGGCCCATTGATCCCGAGCATCCTGACTGCGCCGCGGTGATCGCCGAGGTGTGGACACTGCTCGATGGGGAGTGCACGCCGGAAAGCCGCGACAAGCTCAGGCACCACCTCGAAGAGTGCCCGGCCTGCCTGCGTCACTACGGGGTCGAGGAGCGGGTCAAGCGGCTCATCGCGGCCAAATGCAGCGGTGAGAAGGCGCCCGAAGGCCTGCGGGAGCGGCTGCGCATCCAGATCAGCCAGACGACGATCATCAGGGGCTGACGACAAACCGCCCGATCTCCGTGGGGAGTCGGGCGGTCACAGTCAGCCGAAACGGCTAGCGCACTGACTTCGAACCGGCGTTGGGGCGCTTGCCGTGGTTCGCCTTCGAGTGCTTGCGGTCCCGCTTCTTGCGGCCACGCTTCGCCATGATGATCCTCCAGATGGTGTAAGAACTTGCTCCCTAGTGTCTCATGACCCGGGGGCGGCGCTGACCACCCGGTGTTGTGGTTCGATATAGGCCGCAGATGTAGTCGGGTAGCAGCCGGAGTGAAGTGGGGTGAAGATGGCCGAGGACGTTCGCGCCGAAATCGTGGCCAGTGTGCTCGAGGTCGTGGTTCACGAGGGCGATCAGATCGGTGTGGGAGACACCCTGGTGCTGCTGGAGTCGATGAAGATGGAGATCCCGGTGCTCGCCGAGGTCGCGGGCACTGTGACCAAGGTCAGCGTCGCCGAGGGTGACGTGATCCAGGCCGGCGATCTCATCGCGGTGATCGACTGACCCCGGAGCGTTCTCGCCCCTCGCGTGCGCGGAAAGAGGCTGGCTGATGTCCACCCTCGGTGACCTGCTCGCCGAGCACACCGTGCTGCCCGGCAGCGCGGTGGATCACCTGCATGCGGTGGTCGGGGAGTGGCAGCTGTTGGCCGACCTGTCGTTCGCCGACTACTTGATGTGGGTGCGTCGCGACGACGGTGTCCTGGTGTGCGTCGCGCAGGTGCGTCCCAACACCGCCCCGACGGTATTACTGGCCGACTCGGTCGGAACACTGGCGGCAGCCGCGGACCAGCACGTCATCACCACGGCCTTCGAATCGGGTGTGATCGGGCGGGGAAGCGGTGGTACGCAACGACATTCGCCGGACCTGCCCGGCCTGAACGTGGAAGCGGTGCCGGTGCGGCACCGCGATCAGGTGGTCGCGGTGCTCACGCACCAGACCGCTCTGGCGGCTCGCCGGATGGCCAGTCCGCTCGAGGGCGCCTACCTGGACTGCGCGAGCGACCTGCTGCACATGCTGTCCGAGGGCACCTTCCCGAATGTCGGTGATCTGGCCATGTCGCGTTCCAGCCCGCGGGTGGGTGACGGGTTCATCCGCCTCGACGAGGTCGGCGACGTGGTGTTCGCCAGCCCCAACGCCATCTCGGCTTACCACCGCATGGGCCTGGCCTCCGAACTCGACGGGCACAACCTGGTTGCCATCACCCGGCCGTTGATCTCCGACCCGTTCGAGGCCCAGGAACTGGCCAACCACGTGCGTGACTCGCTGGCCGGCGGCTCCAGCATGCGGATGGAGGTCGACGCCGGCGGTGCGGCGGTGCTGTTGCGGACCCTGCCACTGGTCGTGCACGGCGCCGCGGTCGGCGCGGCGGTGCTGATCCGTGACGTCACCGAGGTCAAGCGACGGGACCGGGCGCTGCTGAGCAAGGACGCCACCATCCGCGAGATCCACCACCGGGTGAAGAACAACCTGCAGACCGTGGCGGCCCTGTTGCGGCTACAGGCGCGCCGGACCAACAACCTGGAGGCCCGGGAGGCACTGATCGAATCGGTGCGACGGGTGTCCTCGATCGCGCTGGTGCACGACGCGTTGTCCATGTCGGTCGACGAAGAGGTCAACCTCGACGAGGTGATCGACCGGATCCTGCCGATCATGAACGACGTCGCCTCGGTGGACACCCCGATTCGGATCAACCGCGACGGCGCGCTCGGCGTGCTGGATGCCGATCGGGCCACGGCGTTGATCATGGTGATCACCGAATTGGTACAGAACGCGATCGAGCACGCATTCGACGCGAATACGCCCCAGGGGTGCGTCACGATCAAGGCAGAGCGGTCGGCCCGCTGGCTCGACGTCGTGGTGCATGACGACGGCCGCGGAGTGCCCGACGGGTTCAGCCTGGAAAAGTCCGACCGATTGGGTCTTCAGATCGTCCGAACGCTGGTAACCGCGGAATTGGACGGGTCGCTGGGCATGCACGACGGCGCCTCGGGGGGAACCGATGTGGTGCTGCGGGTGCCGATCGGCCGCCGCAGCCGTGGCATTCAGTAGGCCCGCACAGGCGGGTTCACAGGCCCCGCACAGTGGCACCCCAGTATCGACGAAGTAATTGCTCAGGCCCGTCAATACGAAATGTGATGACAATTACGCAATTTGCTGCGGAAATTGTCGGCAAAATAAGCTACGGCCCCGACATTCGTCGGGGCCGTAGCTTGCGTCGGGGGTCTGGACTGAAGTGTCAGACTCCGGTGCGAGCCTTGGTGCGGGCGTTGCGACGCTTGAGCGCGCGACGCTCGTCCTCGCTCATGCCGCCCCACACGCCGGCGTCCTGGCCGGAGTCCAAGGCCCAGGTGAGGCACTCAGTGGTGACGGGGCAACGGTTGCAGACCAGCTTCGCGTCGGCGATCTGGGCAAGCGCCGGGCCGCTGTTTCCCACGGGGAAGAACAGCTCCGGATCTTCGTCGCGACAGACGGCCTTGTGGCGCCAATCCATAAGATCAAACTCCTCGTTAGACATGTCATGCGTGCGCGGCGAAGCGCACTAGATTTTCTTCGGCTGTTAACGCGTGCACACGAATGTTTCTGCACTGTTGCATTGATGCTTTCACAGGCTGAACAGATGTCAATAGCATTGAGTTAACACGTGGGCAATGTCACTGGGTGGGGCGGTGAGCGGACCGCTGGCTCCGGTGTACTACACTCAAAAACCAGCTGCGCCCTAATTCCACTCTAAACGGTGTGTTTGCGCAGGTCAATCACTTTTCTGCGGCGGTGCGACGACGCTCAGTGCCTGGGGAACCGACGAGAACGTCATGGTTTCGCGCTCACCGATGTAATCTCCGTCAATCTGGCAGGCGACCGGCGTGGTGCTCGTCACGGTCACCGATGACACGTTGTCGTCACGGATCAGATGCTTGGCGGCAAGGCGCGGTTTGCGGGCCACCATCTGACGGACCAGTCGCAGATTCGCCCAGATGTTCATGCTCGTGGTGGCGAAAACGCCCAAACCGGTGTCGAACGTGGTCTCGGGGTTGGTCCACACCGGCCGGCTGTTGGCGTAAGTCCACGGACTGGAGTTCGACACGAACGCGAAGTGCACGCCACCGACCGGGTCGGTGTCCGGCAGGTGCAGCGTCAGCGTCGGTTCCTTGCGGGCGCTGGCCAGCACCTCGCGCACCGCCACCCGGATGTAGCGCGATGCGGTGACCTTGCGGCCCTTGGCGCGCTGGGCCTCCACGGCCGCCACCACGTCCCCGTCCACACCCATGCCCGCGGTGAACACTCCCCAGCGCTCGCCGCAGTCCATCAGGCCGATGCGCCGCCACGGCCGTCCCAGCCGGTACCCGCCCAGCAGGTCGACGAGTTGGTTGGTGGCCTCGATGGGGTCGGGGCTGATGCCAAGTGCCCGGGCGAAGACGTTGGCCGATCCGCCAGGAACGACGGCCACCGCCGGCGCCTGGCCGGCATCCGGACGTGTCCCGCAGTCACCCAGGACGCCGTTGACGACCTCGTTGACCGTGCCGTCGCCGCCGTGCACGATCAGCACGTCCACGCCGTCACGGGCGGCGTCGCGGGCGATCTCGATGGCGTGACCACGGTGGTTGGTGTGTTCGACGGTCAGCGTCACCCGGCTTTCCAGCGCATGGGCGAGCAGGTCACGCCCGGCAGGGGTGGTCGAGGTGGCGTTCGGGTTGACGATCAGCACGGCACGCACGGGGCATCAGCCTAACCGGCAACGTGTACGGCCGTTATTCGTAGAGTTTCCCGTCGAGGTAAAGCCATCGGCCATTCACCCGCTCGAAACGACTGCGTTCATGAAGGATGTGCCGGCTCCCGTGGTGGACGTATTGGGCGCGGAACTCGACCACACCTTCGGCGTCCTCCTCGCCGCCGGACTCGGTGTCGACGATCTGCAGCCGCCGCCAGGCGATGGTCTCGTCGAGGGTCAGCTCGGCGGGGCGGGTGTCGGGATGCCATGAGGTCAGCAGGTAGCCGGGGTCTCCCACGGCGAAGGCGCTGAACCGCGAGCGCATCAGCGCGACGGCCGTCGGCGCACGCCGAGCGCCGCTGTGCAGCGGACCGCAGCACTGGCCGTAGGCGCGGCCGGTACCGCAAGGGCAGTCGCGGTCGGTCATGCGGTCAAGTATCTCCGCCGCGTCCCTCCGGCCCGCTGTTGCGCCGAAATCGACGTCGGGGTTGTGCGTTCTGGCCCCATCACGACCCTCGCGTCCATATCGACGTCGGTCATCCGGCGGGCGCCGGTACCGTACAGGACGTGACCGCACGCCCGGGCAAGCCCTGTTTACTGCTCGTCAACGGACCCAATCTCAACCTGCTCGGCACCCGCCAGCCCGAGATCTACGGGTCCACCACGTTGGCGCAGATCGAGCAGCGGGTGGTGGAGGTGGCCGCCGGGTTCGGCTTCGAAGTGCGCGCCGTGCAGAGCAATCACGAGGGCGTGCTGGTCGATGCCATCCAGGCCGCGCGGGCCGACTGCACGGGCATCATCATCAATCCCGCGGCCTACAGCCACACCTCGGTGGCGATCCGCGACGCGCTCAGTGCTGCCGACCTGCCGGTGGTGGAGGTGCACCTGAGCAACATCCACACCCGCGAGTCCTTCCGGCACCACTCGTATGTGTCGGCCATCGCGCAGGTGGTGATCGCCGGCGCGGGACCGGCCGGATACGAGTACGCGGTGCGGTACTTCGCGGAGCGGCAGTCGTGATCCAGCCGCCCTCGATTCGGTACGCAGGTTTCATCACCGCCGCCGAAGGGATCGCCGCGCTGGTCATGGCGGTCGTGCTCCTGGTGCGGGCGATCGCCGGAGCCGATCAGCACATTGTCAGCGGATACGGCACCGCGATCTGGTTCGTGCTGATCGGTGGCGGGGTGCTCGCCGGCGGTTGGGCGCTGATCACTGCCCGGCGCTGGGGCCGGGGGATCGCGGTACTGACCAACCTGCTGCTCCTGCCCGTGGCCTGGTACGTGATCACCTCGCACCATGTCGGGTACGGCGTATTGGTCGGACTGCTCGCGCTGGTGACCCTGGGTCTGCTGTTCAGCCCGTCCTCGGTGGACTGGATCACCCGGCGCGACTAGCCGCGGCTCTCGGCGGCCAGCGCCGAAAGCTCGGGCCCCGAAACCCGGTAGGTGGTCCACTCGGTCTGGGGCTCGCCGCCGACGGCGTCGTACAGCGCGATGGCGTTGACGTTCCAGTTCAGCACTGCCCATGTCATCCGGGTGTATCCGTGTTCGACGCATTCACCGGCCAAGGTGGACAACAGCTTCCGTGCCAGGCCGCGGCGCCGGAACGCCGGCCGTACATAGAGGTCTTCCAGGTAGAGCCCGGCGACGCCGTCCCAGGTGGAGAAGTTCAGGAACCACACCGCGGTCGCGGCAACCTGGCCGTCAACCTCCACCAGGTGCGCGTATGCCACCGGCCGGTCGCCGAAAAGTGCTGTGTGCATCTGCTTTTCGGTCACGGTGCACTCATCGATGGCTCGTTCGAACTCGGCCAGCTCGCGGATCATCGCGGTGATCTCGACCTCGTCGCCGGGCCGTGCCCGGCGGATCAGCTCGCTCATGTCGCCCCTAGTCCTGTCAGGATGGTCCTGAACTTGGTGGTGGTCTCGTCGACTTCGTCATCTGGATCGGATTCGGCGACGATACCGCCGCCGGCACTGGCCAGCGCCGTATATCGATCCGCGGACAACACCGCGCACCGGATCGAGACCACCCAGCGCCCGTCGCCGCGGTTGTCGCACCAGCCGACGGCACCCGCGTAAAACCCACGATCGCCTTCCAGCTCGGAGATCAGTGCGGCGGCACGGTCCGTCGGGACGCCGCCGACCGCCGGGGTCGGATGCAGTGCGAGTGCCAGATCAATTGCTGTGGTGTGCGTTTCGCGCAACTGACCGATGACAGGGGTGCTCAGGTGCCATAGCGCGTCGGTGCCGTGCAGCTGCGGCTCGTCGGCGATCTGCAGCTCCACACACAGCGGATCCAGGGCCTGGCGCATCATGTCCACCACCAGTTGATGTTCGTGGCGGTTCTTCGCCGATGCGGCCAGTGCGGCCGCGTTGGCCGCATCGGTCTGCGGGTCTGCCGATCGAGGTGCGGAACCGGCGAACGGCTGACAGATCACCTTCTGACCCTTGCGTGCCACCAACAATTCGGGGCTCGCGCCCACCAGGGCGGTGCCGGTGTGGGTTCCTCCTGCCGCGGTCAGGTCCGCCAGGTAGACCGTGGCCGCGGGGTCGGCCCCGGCCAGGCGGCGCAGCACGCTGCGCACGTCCCACGGCGAATCTGCGGTCAGCCGCAGCGCTCGGGCCAGGACCACCTTGTCGATCGGGTCGTGCGGGTCGCGCAGCCGCCGGATCGCCTCGGCGACCCGGGTGCGGTGCACCGGACCCGGCGGCAGGGTCTCGCGGCCCACCACCGCCGGGGGCGGGCTGGTGGGCCAGGCCGGCAGTGCATCGGCGAACTGAACCGCCTCGGGCTCGTAGAGGGCGGCCGGAGCCTTCAGGTCGAAGGGCAAGGCGCCCAGCACGATTGGCGTGCCGGACTGCAGCGCCGCCTGGGCATCGGTGATGTCGGCGAACCCGGCGCGCCTGCCCTCGGCCAGCACGGCGCCGGCCGGGCCGGCCAGCACGAACGACGGGTTCACAGCGACAGGCAGGGGTTGGGGTGACCGGTCAGACCGAGCGCGGTGATCTGGCGTATGCCGTGCTCGAAACCGCACACCGCCAGCGACGCGGGCACCATCGACACCCGGATCCCTTCGGCCACAGGTAGTTCCGCCCAGCGCGTCAACACCGCGCGGGAGAAATGACCGTGCCCGACGAACACCACATCCCGGGCGGGCACGTGTTCCAGAGCCAGTGCGACGGCCCGGTCGGCCCGGGCACTGACCTGCGCCACCGACTCTCCGCCGGGCGCGCCATGCGTCCACACCAACCAGTCCGGGACCGTCTGCCGGATCTGCGGAGTGGTCAGCCCCTCGTAATCGCCGTAATCCCACTCGGACAGCACGGGGTCGACCTCGTCGACGTGCAGGCCGGCCAGCTCGGCGGTATCCAGCGCGCGGCGCCGGGGGCTGCTGATCACCAGCGGATCGCTCAGCTGCAGTTCGGCAAGTGCCGGGCGGGCCAGCACGGCCTGCTCGCGCCCGGCCCCGGTGAGTTCGAGCTCGGTGCGGCCGGTGTGCCTGCCGCTGGCCGACCACTCGGTCTCGCCGTGGCGGAGCAGGATCAGGCGGTGCAGGCGGTCGCTCACACCGGCGATTCTGCCGCACGTTCCGGCAATGCCGCCGAGAGCGTGCTTGGATGAAGGTGTGACGCGAGTATTAGCGGTCGCCAATCAAAAGGGTGGGGTAGCCAAGACGACGACGGTGGCGTCGCTGGGAGCGGCGATGTCCGAGCAGGGACGACGGGTCCTGCTGGTCGACCTGGATCCGCAAGGCTGTCTGACGTTTTCATTGGGACATGACCCGGACAAGTTGCCGGTGTCCGTGCACGAGGTGTTGCTCGGCGATGTCGAGCCGGGGGCGGCCCTGGTCGAGACGGCCGAGGGGATGTCGCTGCTGCCGGCCAACATCGACCTGGCGGGCTCCGAGGCCATGCTGTTGATGCGGGCGGGGCGCGAGTACGCGCTCAAGCGGGCCCTGGCCAAGGTTTCCGACGACTTCGACGTGGTGATCATCGACTGTCCGCCGTCGTTGGGCGTGTTGACGCTCAACGGTCTGACCGCCGCGAACGAAGTGATCGTGCCGTTGCAGTGCGAAACCCTGGCGCACCGCGGCGTGGGCCAGTTCCTGCGCACGATCGCCGATGTTCAGCAGATCACCAATCCCGAGCTGGCGCTGCTGGGCGCGCTGCCCACGCTCTACGATTCGCGCACCACCCACAGTCGCGACGTGCTGCTGGATGTCGCCGACCGGTACGAGCTGCCCGTGTTGGCCCCGCCGATCCCGCGCACAGTCCGCTTCGCCGAGGCCAGTGCCTCGGGATCGTCGGTGTTGGCCGGCCGTAAGAGCAAAGGGGGCCTGGCCTACCGTGAGTTGGCCCAGGCGTTGCTCAAACATTGGAAGTCGGGCAAGAAGCTTCCGACGTTCACGCCAGAGGTGGTCTAGACGCCACTCGACCTGGCCGAGGCGTGAGGCCCTCGTTGATGGCCCGCGGCGCTCGCTCAATCTTCTCCGGTGGCAGGGGGTCGCCGGGGCGACGAGAGGACGATCTGGATGGCTTCGGTGTTACGGTCCGCGACGGCCACCGATCAGGGGCCGGTGCGGCAGACCAACCAGGATTCGTACCTCGCCGACGGCATCCTGTATGCGATTGCCGACGGTTTCGGGCCCGGCGGTGAACACGCCAGCCGGATCGCGGTGGAGGTGCTGGCCGCGGGATTCGCCGCGGAGCCTGACCGCGACGGGCTTGTCGGTGCGGTACAGCGAGCCAACGAGCAGGTCTTCGCACACGTCAGCGCTTCGGGGACGAGTTCGGGCGCCACGCTGACGGTGGTCGCGATGTTCGGCGACGAGCAGGGTGGCCCCATGGCCATCAACATCGGGGATTCGCCGCTGAACCGGATCCGCGACGGTGTCATGTGTCAGCTCACCGATGATCACAGCGTCTCCGGGGAACTGGTGCGTGTCGGTGAGATCACCCGGGAGGAAGCCCGTTTCCACCCGCACCGCCACCTGCTTACGAGGGCGTTGGGTATCGGCCCGGTCATCCGGCCGGATTTGTTCGATCTGGATTGCCGTCCCGGCGACCGCTTGTTGATCAGCAGTGACGGCTTGTTCGCCGGCGCCGAGGATGCGGACATCGCCGTCGCGGCCGCCGATGCTGAGCCCGAGGTCGCGGCGCAGCGGCTGGTTCAGGTGGCCAATGATGCCGGCGGTAGCGACAACACCACCGTGATCGTGATCGACATCGGCTGAGTCGGCGTCACGCCGCACCGAGGGCCACCAATTCGGTGCCGCGCTGCTCTAGCAGGGTGTCTCCGGCGGCCGCCGGGACCACCGGCGACACGCTGGGTGTGCGGGGCAGCGCGATGTGGCGCTGTCCGGTACCGGTCTGCTGATCGAAGACGTCGTAACCGTCGTTGACCGGAACCAGGAGCTGTCCGGCCATCACCGTGGCGGGCCCGACGGGCAGATGAGGTCCGGACTCGTCCACTGTGGGCGTCACGGTGAACTTGTACTGGAGGCCGGCGGTCCCGGTGGTGCTGAAGACCAGAACCGAGTCCCCGGTCCACCAGCTGATCACGTCCCCGGTGCGGGTGGTGGTCGACTGCGGTGCGGCCGGTTCGGCCAGCGGCAGGCTGGCCAGGGTCTTGCCCGTCTCGTCGATGACGTTCACCATCGGCCGCGGGGTGGGCAGGTACACCGCGGTCGTGGTGCCTGACACCGCGATCACCTTGGCGCCGGCCTCGTCGGTGATGTCCTGCAGCTCGACGTAGCGCACGTCGGGGGTGTCTTCTTCGTCGGCCGGGCGAAGCAGCGTGAGCCGGATGAACTTGCTCTTCGGACACGATTCCAGCACCGACACGGCCGAGGAACTCGCCGCCGCCGACAGTTGGCGGCACACCGGTGAGGCCGGTACATCGGGCTTGATCCGGGCATCCAGGGCGCCGTAGGACAGCATCCGCACCATGTCCGAGCGCCACAGCTCCAGGCGGCTGTCCCCGGCCGAGAGCACCGTCGAGCCGTCGGTCGACAGCCGGACCTCGGGGTCGGCGTACGCGGTGCGGGCCGGTCCGCGGCGGCCGGTCTTGCCGTCGACGGTGCTGACCTGTCCGCAGCCGCGAACATCCGGATACACCGCGACGGCGTGCTGGTACACCGAAGTCACGCCGCACAGTTCGAGGTCGCGCGCGTAGCTCCACAGCACTGCCCCGGTGACCGGATCTCGGCCCTCGATGGTGGATCCGTGGCCCGTCACCACCGACCCGCCCGCGAGCACGGGTTCGGTGGTCTTCGGGCTTTCGGTGGTCCACAGCTGCTGTAGACCGGCCGGCACCTCACTGGCCGGGGTGAGGTACGGAACCGGTGCGGCGGCGGGCCTGCTGATGGTGGCCCGGGCATCACTGGTCCACCAGATCAGGCCGGCTGCCAGTGCGACGATGGCGACGATTGCCGCGGCGGCCGCCATGTCGCCGCGGGTGCGGCGTTCGGGTTTGACCATGGACTGGTGCCGTCAGGTCTTCGGCGTTCGCCGGTCAGCCGGCAGTAGCGGTCTCGGTCTTACGCGGACGGCGCCGGCGGCGGCGACGGCCGGAGCTCGACGCGTCGCCCGCGGTGGCCTCGGACTCGGCCGCCGGTGCGGCCTCGGCGCTGTCTTGCGCCGGAGCCGCGGTGCCCCCGGGATGCCCGGTGGCCGACTGGCCACCGCGGGTCCGCCGACGGGTGCGGGTCTTGGCCCTGGCGGGCCGATCCGCGGAGTCTGTCGAGGAGATGCGCTTCTCGTCGGGGCTGCGCTTGGCGGTGGCCTTGCGCGGTTCGCCGATGCGCCCGGTGGCGTCGCTCGGGATCCCCAGCTCCTCGTAGACGTGCGGGGAGCTGGAATAGGTCTCGGCGGGCTCGGGGTAGCCCAGGTTCAGCGCCTTGTCGATCGTCTCCCAGCGGGCCAGTTCGTCCCAGTCGACCAGGGTGATCGCGACACCGGTCTTGCCGGCGCGCCCGGTGCGGCCGATGCGGTGCACGTAGGCCTGCTCGTCTTCGGGGCACTGGTAATTGATGACGTGAGTGACGTCGTCGATGTCGATACCGCGTGCGGCCACATCCGTGGCCACGAGCACGTCCACGGCACCGGTGCGGAACGACTTGAGCGCTTTCTCCCGGGCGCCCTGGCCCAGGTCACCGTGCACGGCGTCGACTTTGAACCCGCGTTCGGCGAGTTCGTCGGACACCTTCTGCGCGGTGCGCTTGGTGCGGGTGAAGATCATCGTGGCGCCGCGGCCGTCGGCCTGCAGGATCCGGCTCACCAGCTCCGACTTGTCCAGGGCGTGGGCCCGGTAGGCGAACTGCTCGGTGGTGTCGTGAGTGGCAGCCGAATGCGGGGCCTCGGCCCGGATGTGGGTCGGCTGGTTCATGAACGTGCGGGCCAGCGTGATGATCGGGTCCGGCATGGTGGCCGAGAACAGCATCGACTGACGGTCGTCGGGGGTGAGCCGGAGGATCCGCTCGATGTCGGGCAGGAAGCCCAAGTCGAGCATCTCGTCGGCTTCGTCGAGCACCAGCACGGACAGTCCGCCCAGCTGCAGGTGCCCTTGCTGGGCCAGGTCGAGCAGCCGGCCCGGGGTGCCGACGACGACGTCGACGCCCTTGCGCAGCGCTTCGATCTGGGGTTCATAGGGACGGCCGCCGTAGATCGAGGTCACGGCGAATTTGCGATCGCCGGTGGTCAGATGCTTGGCGGCGCCGGCGAGGTCGTCGTAAACCTGCAGGCACAGCTCGCGGGTGGGCACCACGATCAGGGCCCGGGGGGTGCCGTTGAGCGGGCGGGTCTCGTCCGAGGAGATCCGGTGCAGCAGCGGGATACCGAACGCGTAGGTCTTGCCCATCCCGGTACGGGCCTGGCCGATCAGGTCGTCGCCGGCCAGCGCCAGCGGCAGGGTCAGTTCTTGGATGGCAAAGGGGTGCTGGATGCCGTTCTCGCTGAGTGCGCGGACAATTTCGTCGCGGACGCCGAGCTCGGCAAATGTTTTGTTTACATGCGTCATGGTTGGTAGAGGTGGCCTTTCACTGTCAAACCTCATGGGCATCCAGCGCACACGGAGTCTGACGGTGAAACGGTCGGGTTCGCCCGGACAAGGTTCGTATCCTCGGCGCTGCCGATCCGTTGGGCCCAGCTCCACAGGGCGGGCCAACTGCGTGCACGCACATTTCCTGGTAGCGGTTCGGGTGCTCAAAATGTCGGCTCGAAGCCGTTACCACATGCCATTGTAGCTGGTCGCGCTATCTGGGCCGATTTGCCAGCCCATCAGGGTTGCCTGGCGGCGTCTAGAGTTGGCGTCATGAATTCGCCTCAGCCTGCCGCGGAACAGATCGCCAAACCGGTCGATTCGGGCGTGCCGGCGGATCATCCCGGGGTCAACGAGTTGTTCGCGGTGCTGGCCTACGGCGAGGTCGCGGCGTTCTACCGGCTCACCGAGGAAGCGCGCATGGCGCCGAACCTGCGTGGCCGGATCAACATGGCGAGCATGGCCGCTGCTGAGATGGGCCATTACGAGCTGCTGCGAGATGCCTTGGAGCGCAGGGGAGTTGACGTTGTCTCGGCGATGACGAAGTATGCGTCCGCCTTGGAGAACTACCACCGGATGACCACTCCGAGCACGTGGCTGGAGGCGTTGGTCAAGACCTATATCGGCGATGCGCTCGCCGCGGACTTCTACCTCGAGATCGCCGACGCCTTGCCGGAGTCGGTGGCGACGGTGGTGCGCGCGGTGCTGGCCGAGACGGGGCATTCGCAGTTCGTCGTCGCCGAGGTTCGGGCCGCGGTGACAGCCAGCGATCGTCAGCGTCATCGGCTGGCGCTGTGGGCGCGTCGACTGCTCGGAGAGGCCGTCACCCAAGCCCAGTTCGTGCTGGCCGATCACGACGAGCTCGTCGATCTCGTGATGTCCAGCGGCGAGGGGCTGACGCAGTTGGCCGAGTTCTTCGGCCGGCTGCAGAACACCCACCAGTCCCGGATGCAGGAACTGGGCCTGGCGTAAGGCCGCCAGACCCAGTCCGCGCTTGTTGATTCGGTCGCTACTGCGTGCAGGTGGTGATCATGGTGTTGTTGGCCTGTGCGACGAGGACGTTGCCCGACGCGTCGGTGATGGAGCAGTTGAGCTGACCGGCGACACTGGTCGCGGTCACGGATTTGAGTGTCACGCCGGGGTTGAGCACCACGGTCTTGGCCCACGGCAGCGCGACGTTGATGTCGGTCTGCAGCGCGCCCTGCGCGTCGGTGTAGACGATCGTCACCAGGTCGATGAGCTGCCGGTTGCCGGTCACCCGGTAGGTGATGGCGTTCGGGGTGGCCACCGCTGCCGGCGGTGCGGCCGCAGGCGGCGGTACGGGCGCGGGTGTCGCGGTGGCGCTGGGTGTCGGCGTCACCGTGGTGACGGTCTCGGGTGACAACGGGGCGGTCGGCGCGGCGCGCGGCGGAACCGGCTTCGACGTGGCGTCCTGGGTCGGCGCGGCGGTCTGGGTCGGTTGCGCCGAGGTCACGGTGGCCGACACGGAGCCGCTGTCTCCGCCGCCGAGGATCACCACGGTGCAGATGACCGCGATCAGCAGGATCGCGCCGGCCACGGCGGCCACCCAGATCCAGCGCCGGTCGATGGGCTCTTCGTAGAAGGTGACCTCGTCGTCGTAGTCGGCGTCGTAGCCGTAGTCCGCCTCGGCGTCGGCGCCGTAGCGGCCCGTCGAGTAGTCGGTCTGGTAGTCGGGGGTGTGGCCGGAGTACCCGCTCGGCTCATACGAGTGGTCCCCGAAGCGCTCGGTCGCGGCGGTGTCGTACGGCGAATAGTGCCTGGTCATGCGGCTGCCCCAGTCGTCTCGTCCAATATCGGCCCTGATGCTATCGAGGCAGAAGTGACAGATGAGGTCGAGCTTCAGGCGTGTCGGTCACGGTCCGGACTCGGTTCGGTATCTGCGTTTCGCGCACGGCGTAGCTCGGCGAGCACCCGCTGGCGGCGGCGGGCTCCGGCCGTCCATTAGCCTGCTCAGGGAAGTCGACACACGACGCGAGAAAAGAAAGAAGGGTCCAGCGTGGAGGTCAAAATCGGTGTCACGGACAGCCCGCGCGAGCTGACCTTCAACAGCGCGCAGACACCCACCGAGGTGGAGCAGCAGGTCACCGACGCGCTCGGTACGGATTCGGGTGTGCTGGCGCTGACTGACGAGAAGGGGCGGCGTTTCCTGGTGCAGACCAGCCGGATCGCCTATGTGGAGATCGGCGCCGCCGATGTGCGCCGGGTCGGCTTCGGCGTGGGAGCCGAAACCGCCTGAAGATCTACGACCGCGTGAGTGGCACGTGTGACAGTCCGCCCCAGGCGAACTGCACCGTGCCGTCCACGGCGGTATTCCGGTCGATCGGCCGGTCGTTGGTCAGCCAGTAACGCGCCGAGTCGACGCTGATCGCCACCAATCCGACCGCGATCATCCTGGCTCGGTGGGCCTCGAGTCCCGAATCGCGGCTGATCAGATCGAACACCGCATCGGTACAGGCCTCGGTGGCCACCTTCACCTGCGCCGCCACCTGCGGTTCGCTGACATAGTCATTCTCGAAGATCAGCCGGTAGCCCTGGCTGTCGTGCTCGATGAAGTCGAAGAACGCCTCGACGGCCGCACGCAACCGCTGCCGGTTGTCGGTCGTGGTGCGCAGGGCCTGGCGCACCCCGGACACCAGATTGTCGACATGGCGTTGCAGCACCGCCAGGTAGAGCTCGAGCTTCGACGAAAAGTGTTGATACAGAACGGGCTTGCTGACACCTGCGCGTTCGGCGATCTCGTCCATGCCCGCCGCGTGGTAGCCGCGTTCGACGAATACCTCGCTGGCGGCCGCCAACAGCTGTCCGCGCCGCTCGTCACGAGGCAGGCGGTTGCCGCGTCGACCAGCGGTCGCGGGCTTGTCACCTCTCCTCTCGGCGGTGTTGGCGAGATCGCTCATCAGGTCCTCAATCTGTATTGCTCTGGCGCACTTGGACATGATCATCCGAGCCGCTGATCGCACCGACACTACTACCGTGGCGCTCCAGTTTCGTCGCGCGGTCACCGCAGAAACGGGCGTGGGTTTCGAAATGACACCAGCGCGGTCACGGCATAGCTGCGCTGAGAACCGATACACAGGAGTCTGTGCCATTCTGGTTCCCGTGACCTACGACCCGGGACGTCGCGGGGGTGGCCGTGTCCCGGCGCTGCGCAACGAGTGGCGGGAGCCGCTACGCGCTCAGCGTGATCCGATTGCCGCGGACTCAGGACGAGCGCGATCGAATCGGGACGACCATCAGCAGTGGCGTAAGCAGACGTGGATCGGCCGCTTCGTGTCCACCTACGGGTGGCGCGCGTATGCGCTGCCGGTGTTGATCGTGTTGACCGTGGTGGTGATCTACCAGACCATCACCGGCACCAGCGCGCCGCATTCCGCCGAGGAGGACGACGGCCCGGTGCAGGGCCCGCCCACCATCGACGTGGCCAGTACGTCGATCATCGGCGCGCCGCCCAAAGGGCTGACCCAGTTCGACGCGAACCTGCCGACCGGGATCCTGCCCGCCGGCGGCCAGTTCACCCAGGCCGGGGCGCGGACCTGGCGGATCGTGCCGGGCACCACCCCCAAGATCGGTGAAGGCACCACGAAGTCCTTCACCTACACCGTCGAGGTGGAGGACGGTGTGGACACCACTGCCTTCGGCGGCGACGAAGGTTTCGCCCAGATGGTCAGCTCGACCCTGGCCAATCCGAAGAGCTGGACCCACAACGGGCTGTTCGCGTTCACCCGGGTGGACGCGAACAGCGGCGTCGACCCCGACTTCCGGGTGTCGCTGACCTCACCCATGACGGTGCGAGAGGGCTGCGGGTACGACATCGAGCTGGAGTCGTCGTGCTACAACCCGTCGTACGGCGGGAGTCAAGCCAGAGTCTTCGTCAACGAGGCCCGCTGGGTCCGGGGCGCGGTGCCGTTCCAGGGCGACATCGGCTCGTACCGGCAGTACCTCATCAACCATGAGGTTGGTCACGCCATCGGCTATCAGCGGCACGAGGCCTGTGAGGCCAACGGCAAGCTGGCGCCGATCATGATGCAGCAGACGTTCTCCACCTCGAACGACGACGCCGCCAAGTTCGACCCCGGCACCGTCAAGGCCGACGGCCTGACCTGCCGGTTCAATCCCTGGCCGTATCCGATCGCTTGACAGGTCCGGCCGCGGCCGGATGCCGCCGCGGTGCCGGCGGGGCCCTGACGCGCCGCCGTGGCCGGTCTCGGTGGCCCGGCGGCGGGAAGTATCGGGACCGGATTACCGTTGTGGGTACGAGCAGCTGGGACGCTGAACTGACCACAAAATCTGAGGAGACATACGGTGTCCGCGAATTTGGACGTGTCGTTACCGCCGTTGGTTGAGCCGGCCGCCGAGCTGACCCGCGAAGAGGTGACGCGCTACAGCCGGCACCTGATCATTCCGGACGTCGGCGTGATCGGGCAGAAGCGGCTGAAGAATGCCAAGGTCCTGGTGATCGGGGCCGGCGGGCTGGGTTCGCCGACGCTGCTGTACCTGGCCGCGGCGGGGGTGGGCACCATCGGCATCGTCGAGTTCGACGTGGTCGACGAGTCCAACCTGCAGCGCCAGATCATCCATGGACAGTCCGACATCGGGAAGTCCAAGGCGCAGAGCGCCAAGGAGTCGGTGCTGGAGATCAACCCGCTGGTGACGGTGAACCTGCATGAGTTCCGGTTGGAGCCCGACAATGCGGTGGAGCTGTTCAGCCAGTACGACCTGATCCTGGACGGTACCGACAACTTCGCCACGCGCTACCTGGTCAACGACGCCGCGGTGTTGGCAGGCAAGCCCTACGTGTGGGGCTCGATCTACCGGTTCGAGGGCCAAGTGTCGGTGTTCTGGGAGGACGCGCCCGACGGTCTCGGTCTCAACTACCGCGACCTGTATCCCGAGCCGCCGCCACCGGGCATGGTGCCCTCCTGCGCCGAAGGCGGGGTGCTGGGCATCCTGTGCGCCTCGATCGCGTCGGTGATGGGCACCGAGGCCATCAAGCTCATCACCGGCATCGGTGAACCGTTGCTGGGTCGGCTCATGGTGTACGACGCGCTGGAGATGTCGTACCGGACCATCCGGATCCGCAAGGATCCGGCCACTCCGAAGATCACCGAGCTGATCGACTACGAGGCGTTCTGCGGTGTGGTTTCCGACGAAGCTGCGGCCGCCGCTGCCGACTCCACGATCACCCCGGGCGAGCTCAAGGAACTCATCGACTCCGGGAAACCGTTGGCGCTGATCGATGTCCGCGAACCCGTCGAGTGGGACATCAATCACATCGAGGGCGCCGAACTCATCCCCAAGCCATCTTTCGAGTCGGGTGACGCGTTGGCCAAGCTCGCGGTGGACCGGACACCGGTGCTGTACTGCAAGACCGGGATCCGTTCGGCCGAGGTGCTCGCCATCGTGAAGAAGGCCGGTTTTTCCGATGCGATGCATCTGCAGGGTGGAATTGTGGCTTGGGCCAAGCAACTCGAGCCCGACATGGTGATGTACTGACGGCTGGTTTGCCGGTCTACAGCTTAGGCTGAGGCTGTGAGTGTGGAACGGCCGCCGGAACATGTGCTGGCGGCGTTCGGCCTGTCCGGGGTGCGCCCGGTACCGCTCGGCTCAAGCTGGGAGGGTGGCTGGCGCTGCGGCGAAGTCGTGATGTCGATGGTGCCCGAGCACGCCCGTGCGGCGTGGTCGGCCAAGGTGCGCGAGTCACTGTTCATCGACGGGGTGCGGCTGGCCCGCCCGGTCCGTTCGACGGATGGTCGATACGTGGTCGCCGGGTGGCGGGCCGATACTTTCGTCGCAGGCACGCCCGAACCCCGTCACGACGAGGTGGTGTCGGCGGCAGTGCGATTGCACGAGGCCACGGCGAAGCTGGATCGGCCCCGCTTCCTCACCCAGCCTCCGGTCGCACCATGGGCCGACGTCGACGTGTTCATCGCCGCCGACCGGGCCGCCTGGGAGGACCGGCCGCTGCATTCGTTGCCGCCCGGCGCCCGGGTATCGCCCGGCTCATCGGACGGTCAACGTTCGGTGGAGCTGATCAATCAGTTGGCCGGTCTGCGCAGACCGACCAGGAGCGCCAGTCAACTGGTACATGGCGATCTCTACGGCACAGTGCTTTTCGCCGGGACTGCGGCGCCGGGCATCACCGACATCACCCCGTATTGGCGCCCGGCGCCGTGGGCGGCGGGCGTGGTGGTGGTCGACGCGTTGTCCTGGGGTGACGCCGACGACGGCTTGATCGAGCGGTGGCAGTCGCTTCCGGAGTGGCCGCAGATGTTGTTGCGGGCGTTGATGTTCCGACTGGCCGTGCATGCTCTGCATCCGCGGTCCACCGCGGCGGCCTTCCCGGGCCTGGCGCGCACCGCTTCGCTGGTCCGCCTGATCCTGTAGTTCACGTTTCCCGCGGTCAGATCTGGTGCCGGTACTCGCCGAGGCGCACGCGCCCGTCGGCGGCCAGCACACCCTCGGCGCGCAGTCGTTCCAACTGCCGGGTGGCCAGGTGCGGGGCCGGCCGCCCCGACGCTGGGATCACCCGGTGCCAGGGCAGGTCCGAAGAATCGGTCCGCATGATCCAACCGACGATCCGCGGGCTGGAAAGCCCTGCGGCATCAGCAATGTCACCGTAGGTGCTGACCCGGCCCGACGGAATCGCGGCGACCAGCGCTCGCACGGTCTCCACCTGTTCCTCGGTGACGGCAGGCATGCTTACCCCAACTGCTCGAGGATCAACTTGGCTGTCTCGACGGGTTTGGCCTGGCCCACCATATGGTCGCAATCCCAATCCAGCAGCGTGAAATCCGCACCGAGGTGCGCGCCCAGCGCACTGATGAGACCGTCACGCGCATACGGCGGGCTGGTGCGGGTGGCGCGAACCAGAACCGTGGGAGTGCCCTTGCGCGGCAGGGCAACCGGGCGGGCCAGCTCGCTCCAATACGACAACATGGCCGGAATGCTGATCCGCCACGCGTAGCGACCGCCGGGCAGCTCGACCAGGTGCTCGTCGAGGTCCCGGTCCAACTCAGCCGGATCCACCTCGCCCCACGAACCATCGGCCTTCTCGGCGCGGGCCTCGGCACGGTCGGGATAGTCGGGTGAGGCCAACATGGCATCGGCGATCTCACGCATCCATTCGCCGTCGAGCTCCACCGCGGGATCCAGCAACACCAGTCCGCTGACCAGATCCGGATGTGCGGCAGCGAGATTGAGCGCCACCGCACCGCCGAACGAATGCCCGACCACCAGCGTCGGGCCGTCCAACAGCGACGCCAGCGCCTCGACGTTCGCGTCGAGCGTCCACGGGGCGGCCCACGACGAACGGCCGTGCCCGAGCAGATCAGGGGCGAGCACACTCACCCCCGGAAGGTGCTGTTCGGCCAGCGTCTTCCACCGCCGGCCGTGCCCGGTCAACCCATGGACGAGCAGCAGTTGGGGCGCCCGATCGGGGCCGTACCGGTGAACGTGCAACTTCTCGGCGGACATCTGATGCATGCTGCCAGACTCCGCTACTTGTCGGGTCATTCGCTCCAATCCGCTCCGCTACTTGTCGGTCCCTTCTGGTGTCATGCATTCCATGACCGCACAACACCTCCAGCCCACCCTGGCGGGCACTGAGCTGCTGGCACCCGGCCGCGACGGGATGGTGCGGGTGCTGGGCGGTCCGGGCACCGGAAAGAGCTCGCTGTTGGTCAACACCGCGGTCGAGCACATCGCGGCCGGCACCGATCCCGAGTCGGTGTTGTTGTTGACCGGGTCGGCCCGATTGGGCTCGCAGGCCAGGGCCGCCATCACCGCGCGACTGCTCGGGGCAGGAACGCACGGCGTGGTGCGGGAACCGCTGGTGCGCACCGTGCACTCTTATGCCTTTGCGGTATTGCGGCTGGCAGCCCAGCGCAACGGTGATCCGCCGCCCCGGCTGATCACCACTGCCGAGCAGGACGGCATCATCCGTGAGCTGCTGGCCGGCGATCTGGAGGACGGTGCCAACTCACCCGTGGGTTGGCCCGAGCAGTTGTGGCCGGCGCTGAGCACCGCGGGTTTCGCCACCGAACTGCGTGATCTGCTGGCCCGCTGCACCGAGCGTGGGGTGGATCCGCGTGCCCTGCAACGGCTGGGCCGCTCGGCCGGGCGGGCGGAATGGTTGGCGGCCGGCCGGTTTGCGCAGGCCTACGAGCAGATCATGCTGTTGCGGTCGGCAGTCGGCATGGCCGCACCGCAGGCCACCGTGCCGGCATTGGGGGCAGCCGAGCTCGTCGGTGCGGCGTTGGATGCACTGGGTACCGATGCCGATCTGCTGGCGGGCGAGCGTGCGCGGATCAGCCTGCTGTTGGTCGATGATGCGCAGCATCTCGATCCGCAGGCCGCCCTGCTGGTTCGGGTGTTGGGCGCCCGCGCGGGTCTGACGGTCATCGCGGGCGATCCGGACCAGTCGGTGTTCGGTTACCGGGGCGCCGATCCGGCGTTGTTGCGCGACGACAACGGGGATGCTGTTCCGGCCATCACCCTGAACCGGTCGCACCGCTGTGCCCCTGCGGTGGCAGCGGCGATCTCGGGTGTCGCCCGCCGCCTGCCCGGTGTCGGTCCGGCGCGAGCCTTGGCGGGCAATCCCGAGCGCGGTCAGGGTGAAGTGACCCTGCGGATGGCCGCCACGCCGCACGCCGAGAACGCATTCATCGCCGACGCCCTGCGGCGCGCCCACCTGATGGATGGGGTGCCGTGGTCGCAGATGGCGGTCGTCGTGCGCTCGATCCCCCGGGTGGGCGCCGCACTGGCGCGGGCGCTGAGCGGGGCCGGCGTGCCCGTGCAGTCCGCGGGCCCCGATCTGGGGCTCGCGCAGCAGCCGGCGGTGGCGGCCCTACTTACCGTGTTGGAGGCGACGGCGTCCGGTCGGCTGGACGGCGACGGTGCGGTCAGCCTGCTCACCGGTCCGATCGGCCGCGTCGACCCGGTGACTCTGCGGCAGTTGCGCCGGGCCTTGCGGCGCGTCGACGGCTCCACGCCGCCAAGGGATTTCACCGACCTGCTGATCGCTGCGATCGATACTGAGCCGGCTGGTTTGTCGGCTGAGCATGCCAAGCCGCTGCGCAGGCTGCGGTCGGTGTTGTCAGCTGCCCGCCGCAGCCAGCGTGAGGGCGCCGATCCGCGCTACATCCTGTGGCAGGCCTGGAATGCCTGCCGCTTGCAGCCGCGCTGGCTGGCCGCCAGCGAGCGGGGCGGCACCATCGGAGCACAGGCCGACCGTGATCTGGACGCGGTGACGGCATTGTTCGATGTGGCCGACCAGTATGTGAGCCGAACGGCGGGAGCGACGCTGCGCGGGCTGGTGGACCACGTCGCGAACTTGGGACCGTCGATGTCGGCTTCGGAAGCCGACCCGCAGACCGACGCGGTGGCGGTGCTCAGCGCGCACGCCGCACTCGGCCGGGAATGGGACTTCGTGGTGATCGCCGGCGTGCAGGAAGGTTTGTGGCCCAACACCGTTCCACGGGGTGGCATCCTGGGCACGCAACACCTCGTCGATGTGCTCGACGGGGTGGCCGCGCCGGATGATCGTGCGGTGTCGACGCGCGCGCCGCTGCTCGCCGAGGAACGGCGGCTGATGATGGCTGCCATGGGCCGGGCCCGCACCCGGCTGCTGGTGACCGCGGTCGACAGCGACGGTGGCGACGAATCGCTGCTGCCTTCGCCGTTCTGTGCCGAACTGGCCGAGGTGGCAACCGAATACGTGCCGCTGCCGCCGTTGGCCGCCCCGCGGGTACTGCTGTCCTCGGCTGTGGTGGGCCGGCTGCGGGCCGTGGTGTGTGCGCACGAAGGCGCGGTCGACGACGACTCGCGGTCGTGCGCGGCAACGCAATTGGCCCGGCTGGCCGCAGCCGGAGTGCCCGGGGCCGACCCCTCGCAATGGCACACCATGACCGCGCTGTCCACCGAGGAGCCGCTGTGGTCGGACCCCGAACATGTGGTCACGCTGTCGCCGTCGACACTGCAGATGCTCACCGACTGCCCGCTGCGTTGGCTGCTGGAGCGGCACGGCGGCAGCGACGGGCGTGATGTGCGCTCCACCGTCGGCTCGTTGTTGCACGCGTTGGTCTCCGATTCCGGTAAGACCGAGAGCCAGCTGATCAACGACCTCGAAACGGTCTGGGAGGGCCTGCCTTTCGAGGCGAAGTGGTATTCGGACAATGAGTTGTCGCGGCACCGGGCGATGCTCGAGACCTTCACCCGGTGGCGCGAGGACTCCCGGGGGCAGTTGACCGAGGTCGCCACGGAGATCGATGTCGACGGCGTGATCGTCGAACCGGGGCCCGACGGCCCTGGCGTGCAGGTGCGGGGCCGGCTGGACCGACTCGAGCGTGACCAGGCGGGCCGGCTCGTCGTGGTCGATCTCAAGACCGGCAAGAGCCCGGTCACCAAGGACGACGCACAAAAGCACGCCCAGTTGGCCACCTATCAACTTGCGGTCGCCGCGGGGCTGTTGCCGCACGGCGAGGAGCCGGGTGGGGGCCGGTTGGTATACCTGGGCAAGGCGGGGGCGGCCGGCGCCACCGAACGTGAACAGGATCCGATGACACCCGACACCCGGACAGACTGGTTGGGCACCGTCGCCACCGCGGCCGCCGCCACGGCCGGGCCGCGGTTCGCAGCCCGGATCAACGACGGCTGCGCGAACTGCCCGGTGCGGTCATCGTGCCCGGCCCAGGCTGTGGGGGAGCGACCGTGACGTCCACTGCTGCGGCCGGCGTGCGGTACAGCCCGGCCGAGCTGTCCACTGCGCTCGGTCTGTTCCCGCCGACCGAAGAACAGGCCGCGGTGATCGCCGCACCGCCGGGGCCCGTTGTGGTGATTGCCGGCGCCGGCGCCGGGAAGACCGAGACGATGGCTGCGCGGGTGGTCTGGTTGGTCGCCAACGGCTATGCCACTCCCTCACAGGTTCTGGGGCTGACCTTCACCCGCAAGGCCGCCGGTCAGTTGTTGCGGCGCGTGCGGACCCGGCTGGCCCGGCTGGCCGGGGCCGGGCTCGCACCACCGACCGGGGGCGCTGACGAGACCGCGACGGTGAGCACCTATCACGCGTTCGCCGGCACGCTGCTGCGCGAGCACGGGTTGCTGCTGCCCGTCGAACCGGACACCCGGCTGCTCAGCGAGACGGAGTTGTGGCAGCTGGCTTTCGAGGTGGTGTGTGCGCACCCGGGGGAGCTGGCCATCGAGAAGACACCGGCCGCCGTCACCGACATGGTGCTGCGGCTGGCCGGTGCGCTCGCCGAGCATCTGGTCGATACCGACCAGCTGCGCGACACCCATGTGGAGCTCGAACGGCTGGTCCACACTCTGCCGGCCGGGCCCTATCAGCGGGATCGCGGACCCAGCCAGTGGCTGCTGAAAATGCTGGCCACCCAGACCGAACGCACCGAGCTGGTGCCGTTGATCGATGCACTGCACCAGCGGATGCGTGCCGACAAGGTGATGGATTTCGGGATGCAGATGTCGGCTGCCGCGCGGCTCGCCTCGAGGTTCCCCCAGGTCGGCGAGCAACTGCGGCAACGCTTCCGGGTTGTGCTGCTCGATGAATACCAGGACACCGGGCATGCCCAACGGGTGGCGCTGTCCGCGTTGTTCGGCGGCGGGGTCGATGACGGCCTTGCGCTGACCGCGGTGGGGGATCCGATCCAGTCCATCTACGGCTGGCGGGGTGCGTCCGCGACGAACCTGCCGAGGTTCACCACGGACTTCCCGCTCGCCGACGGCACTCCTGCCCCCACGCTGGAATTGCGGACCAGCTGGCGCAATCCGCCGAGCGCCCTGCATCTGGCCAATGCGGTGTCCGCCGAGGCGCGCCGCCGCTCGGTGACGGTGCACGAATTGCGGCCGCGGCCCGACGCAGCGCCCGGAACGATTCGGTGCGCACTGCTGTCGGATGTCGAGACCGAACGTGACTGGGTGGCAGACCATCTGGCCCAGATCTATCACGGCGCGGTGGCCCAGGGCGCGGCCACACCCACCGCCGCGGTGCTGGTGCGGCGCAACGCCGACGCCGCGCCGATGGCCGAGGCGCTCGGTGCCCGCGGGGTGCCGGTCGAGGTGGTCGGGGTGGCCGGGTTGTTGGCGGTGCCCGAGGTGGCCGATCTGGTCGCGATGCTGCGGTTGGTCGCCGACCCAGCAGCGGGTTCGGCCGTGATGCGGGTCTTGACCGGACCGCGCTGGCGGTTCGGCGCCCGGGACATCGCCGCATTGTGGCGGCGCGCCAGGGAGCTGGATGACCGGACGGTGGGGGAGCCCAGCCCTGCCGAGATCGTGGCACAGGCCGCGCCGGATGCCGATTCGGCCTGTCTGGCCGACGCGATCTGCGATCCCGGTGCCGCCGAGCACTATTCACCGGCCGGCCGTCAGCGGATCGAGGCCCTCGGCCGTGAGCTCACCATGCTGCGTGCGCATTTGAGCCACCCGCTGCCCGAGCTGGTGGCCGAGGTGCGGCGGGTTACTGGGCTGGACGCCGAGGCACGTGCGGCGCGTCCCGTGACCGCGGGCTGGACGGGGACCGAGAACCTCGACACCTTCTGTGATCTCGTGGCCGATTTCGCCGGTCGGCCCGGCGGGTCGGTGCTCGCACTACTGGCGTATCTGGATGTGGCGTCCGAGGTGGAAAACGGCTTGGCCCCTGCCGAACTGACGGTGTCGCAGGACCGGGTGCAGATCCTCACCGTGCACGCCGCCAAGGGGCTGGAGTGGCAGGTGGTGGCGGTGCCACATCTGAGTGGCCGGGTGTTTCCGTCGACGGCATCGGCCCGGACGTGGCTGACGGACCCGTCGGACCTGCCCCCGCTGCTGCGCGGTGACCGCGCCACCGAATCAGAGCTCGGTGTGCCGGTGCTCGACACGTCGGACGTCAACGACCGGAAGATCTTGTCGGACAAGATATCCGATCACAAAAGAAGCCTCGAACAGCGGCGCGTCGACGAGGAACGCCGGCTGCTCTACGTCGCGATCACCCGCTCCGAGGACACCTTGCTGATCTCCGGACACCATTGGGGTGCGACGGAGAGCAAGCCGCGTGGTCCATCGGAGTTCCTGTGTGAGATCAAAGCCATCATGGAGGACGCAGCTGCGCAGGGCCATCCATGCGGGGAGGTCGAGCAGTGGGCGCCGGATCCGCCGGGCGGTGAGGTCAACCCGTTGCGGGACAAGACGGTCGAAGCCAGCTGGCCCGCTCCTGCGGCGCGGGCTTCTGATGTCGACCGGGGCGCACAGCTGGTGACGCAGGTACTGACCGCCGGGGAACAGCACGAGAGCAGCGCCGATCAGGAAGGCTGGGCCGCCGACGTCGATGCCTTGCTGGCCGAACGAGATCGGCCACCGCAGGCCGCTCCGGTGGAGCTCCCCGGTCAGCTGTCGGTCAGCACACTGGTCGAGCTCAGCCGCGATCGTCAGGGTGCGTTGCAGCGTCTGCGCCGCAGGTTGCCGCAGCGTCCTGATCCGCATGCCCTGTTGGGAACCGCTTTTCACGAGTGGGTGCAACGTTTCTTCCACTCTGAGCGGTTGTTCGACCTCGATGATCTGCCCGGTGCGGTAGACAGCGACAGTGGGCGGGCCAACGCAGCCGAGTTGTCCGAGTTGCAGGACGCGTTCGTCATGTCGCCGTGGGCAGCACGCACTCCGATCGAGGTGGAGGTGCCGTTCGACATGGCGATCGGGCAGGGCCGCACCATCGTGGTGCGTGGTCGCATCGACGCGGTGTTCGCGCAGGAGGACGGCACCACCACCGTGGTGGACTGGAAGACCGGTGAACCCCCGGCCACACCGGAAGCCATGGCGCAGGCGGCGGTTCAGCTCGCGGTGTACCGCCTGGCCTGGTCGGCACTGCAGGGCTGCCCGCCGGAATCGGTGCGGGCCGCGTTCCATTATGTGCGCTCGGGGCAGACGGTCAGCCCCGCGTCGCTTCCCGACGAGGACGAACTCGTCGCACTGCTGACCGACCAGAGGACCTCCGCGACAGAACCCGCACAGGAGTCCTGACGCCGCCGGCGAACCTCAGGTGATGGCGGTACCCACCAACAGGCCGATCAGATACGTGATGACGAGGGCCAAACCGCCGCCGATCACATTGCGTAGCACTGCCCGTCCCTTCGGCGCTCCGCCCAGCCCCGCCGACACCGCCCCCGTGGCCATCAGTGCCAGCAGCACGGCCACCACGGTGACCGGGACCCGCCACGTGGTGGGCGGCACCAGGATCGCGATGAGCGGCAACAGCGCACCGATGGTGAAAGCCAGGGCCGAGGACGCGGCAGCCTGCCACGGATTCGTCAGATCCTTGGGGTCGATGCCCAGTTCCACCTCCGCGTGCGCGGCAAACGCATCGTGGTCGGTAAGCTCCTCGGCCACCGTGCGCGCGGTTGCGCTCGACAACCCCTTCGCCTCGTATAGCGCAGCCAGCTCGTCGAGTTCGGCGGCCGGATCGTCGCGCAACTCGCGGCGTTCCTTGCGCAGCAAGGCGCGTTCGGTGTCCCGTTGGGTGCTCACCGAGACGTACTCACCCAACGCCATCGACACCGCGCCTGCGGCCAGGCCGGCGACTCCGGCAGTGAAAATCGGCGCCTTCTGCACCGTGGCGGCCGCCACGCCCACGACGATGCCGGCCGTGGAGACGATGCCGTCGTTGGCGCCCAACACCCCGGCGCGAAGCCAATTCAGCTTCGACGACAGGGAACCCACGTGCGGTTCGGACGGGTGGCCGGTGTTCGTCACGCTCCGACGATATCGGCGAGGACCGGGCGCCACCAGCAACGATAGCCTTGCCAAACTTGGCGCTTGCGGGCCTTCGAGGCTGTGAGGGCAACGAATCAGGCTGTTGCTCAGCGGTTCTGCCCTCCGGCGACGGTCCGGGCCGGAAGCTACGAGTTGCGGTACACCCGTAGCGCCGAGGTGATCATCGGGATCTGCAGGGGTAGCCGCGCGATGGCCACGATCCGCATGGGCCACGGCTTGTCCCACCACAGCCGAACCATGTTCAGGTTGCCCGGGAACACCGCGAGGAACAGCGCGACGGCAGCCAATGCGCCGAGCCGGCGGGTGCGGGGCACTGCCAGCAAGGCTCCGGTCGCCAGCTCGCCCACCCCGGAGGCGTAGGTGTAGAAGCGGGCGCTGCCGGGCAGCTCGGTCGGGATGATCGTGTCGAACGGTTTGGGCGCGACGAAGTGCAGTGCGCCCATACCCAGGAGCAGGGCGGCCATGCGTTGGGCGGCGGGTGCGGCGGAGATCCGCTGAGCCTTGGGTGCGGTCATGGTTACATTGTTGCGTGCGTCTGATCGGATTGATCCCGGCGCGTCCCGGGGCGCCTTGCTCGGTGATGGGGTCGCGTGGTTAAAGGCAGGCTGCGGCGCCGCCTCGCCGCGATCGACTCGAACGTGACTTCGCGCCCGGACGCCGCGCTCGTCGACGTGTTACGTATCCCCGAGCCGTTCATCAGCCCGGGGCAGCGCATCTTCCGGCGGGTCATCTACGCATTGCTGGCGCTGTTCGCGGCGGTGTTCATCGTCTATTTCGACCGGGACGGCTACAAGGACGCCCAGGGCAACGGGTTGTCTTTCCTCGACTGCCTCTATTACGCGACCGTGTCCCTGTCGACGACCGGCTATGGCGACATCACACCGTTCACGCCGGGTGCACGTCTGGTCAACGTCCTGGTGATCACGCCGTTGCGGGTGGCGTTCCTGATCGTCCTCATCGGTACCACCGTGGAAACCCTGACCACCCAATCCCGGCAGGCGCTGAAGATTCAGCGATGGAGGAACAAAGTGCGTAACCACACTGTCGTCGTCGGATACGGCACCAAGGGCCGGACGGCGGTCGCCGCGATGGTCGGTGATGAGGTTTCCCCGGCCGACATTGTCGTCGTCGACGAGAACGCGGCCGCGCTGGAACGGGCCAAGGGCGCTGGGCTGGTGACCGTGCACGGCGATGCCACCAATTCCGGTGTGCTGCGGCTGGCCGGTGCGCAACATGCCAAGTCGATCATCGTTGCCGCCGACGATGACGCCAGCGCGGTGCTGGTCACGCTGACGGCCCGGGAACTGGCGCCCAAGGCCAAGATCATCGCCGCGGTGCGGGAGTCGGACAACCTGCATCTGCTCAAGCAGTCCGGCGCGGATTCCACGGTGGTCTCGTCGGAGACCGCGGGCCGGCTGCTCGGTATCGCGACGCAGACCCCCAGCGTGGTGGAGATGATGGAGGATCTGTTGACCCCCGATGCCGGTTTCGCCATCGCCGAACGCGAGGTGACTCCCAAGGAGGAGGGCGGCTCGCCCCGCCATCTGCACGACATCGTTCTGGGCGTGGTGCGTGCGGGCCGGCTGGTGCGGGTCGATGCGCCGGAGGTGGATGCACTGGAGTTCGGAGACCGGCTGCTGTACATCCGCAGCGCGGACGCTGAGCGATGACCGAACGCCTTACCTTCGGACTGCGCAACGTCCCGCTGCTCTCGCGGGTCGGGGCCGATCGGGCCGATGCCCTGCGTACCGACATCGATGCCGCGACCGAGGGCTGGCCGGACGCGCTGCTGCTGCGCGTCGACCGACGTAACCAGGTACTGATCTCGGGCGGCCAGGTGGTGCTCGGCAAAGCCTCCAGTCTGGGGACCGACAAACCGCCCGAGCACGCGGTGTTCCTGGGGCGGTTGGTCGATGGCCGGCATGTCTGGGGCATTCGCAGCGCGTTGGAGGGGCCCGACGATCCCGACGCACCGGCCGAGGTGCTCGATCTACGTCGGGCCGGCGAGGTGTTCGACGACGTCAGTGCGCAGCTGGTGGCTACCGCGACGGCGCTGCTGAACTGGCATGACCGGGCGCGGTTCAGCGCGGTCGACGGTGCGGTGACGCGGTCGGCGAAAGGCGGCTGGTCGCGGGTCGATCCGGTCAGCGGTCACGAGGAGTTCCCGCGGATCGATCCGGCGGTGATCTGTCTGGTCCATGACGGCCACGACCGTGCGGTGCTGGCCCGGCAGACGGCGTGGCCCGAGCGGTTGTTCTCGATCCTGGCCGGATTCGTCGAGGCGGGTGAGTCGTTCGAGACCTGTGTGGTGCGAGAGATCGCCGAGGAGGTCGGCCTCACGGTCACCGATGTGCAGTATCTGGGCAGCCAGCCGTGGCCGTTTCCCCGGTCGCTGATGGTGGGCTTCCACGCCATCGGCGACCCACAGCAGCCGTTCTCGTTCAACGATGGCGAGATCGCCGAGGCCGACTGGTTCACCCGGGCCGAGATCCGTGAGGCCCTGGATCAGGGTGACTGGGGTGCGGCCGACAGTTCCGGATCGCGGCTGTTGCTTCCCGGATCGATCTCGATTGCCCGCGAGATCATCGAATCCTGGGCCGCGCTGGACTGAGGTCGCCGGTAGCGCCTCAGCCCAGCTTGGCCTTGACCTGCTTGATGGTGGGGTTGGTCAGTGTCGACCCGTCGGCGAACTTCACGGTCGGCACGACGTGGTTGCCGCCGTTGACCGAGCCGACGAACTCGGCGGCGGCCGGATCCTGCTCGATGTCGACCTCGGTCCACGCGATGCCCTCTGACTTGAGCGCGGTCTTGAGTCGCGAACAGTAGCCGCACCAGGTCGTGGTGTACATGGTCAAAGCCGGAGTAGCAGTCATAGTGCACATAACGTAGCTGAACCGCCGTCTCATGCCCGCGGTGACGCAGGTCTCGGGCGTGCGGCGGTAAGTTGCTAATCCGCAGTGGACGGAGCTGAACATGACCAGGATGGTGCCGCCGGTAACCGGCAACCCGCATGCGCTCGACGAGTTGCGGCTGCAAGTGCGGCAGTTCGTCGCCGAACAGCAGCGGGCCGGAACGATCGGCCGGTATGCCGACAGCTGGCTGACGGGTTGGGACGAGGACTTCAGCCGGGCGCTGTCCGCCCGGGGGTGGCTGGGCATGACGGTGCCGGTCGAATACGGCGGGCAGGGGCGCAGTCATCAGGAGCGATTCGTGGTCACCGAGGAACTCCTGGCGGCCGGGGCGCCAGTGGGGGCGCATTGGATCGCCGACCGCCAGATCGTTCCGTCGTTGCTCAAGTACGGGACCGAGGAGCAGCGGCGAAAGTTCTTGCCCGCCATAGCCAAAGGCGAGTGCTACTTCGGTATCGGGATGAGTGAGCCGGACTCCGGGTCGGATCTGGCCAGCGTGCGCACCAAGGCCGTGCAGGTGGACGGTGGCTGGGCGATCACCGGGGCCAAGGTATGGACCTCAGGGGCGCATCTGGCCCACGCGTTCATCTGCCTGGCCCGCAGTGCGCCGGTGGATCCGGCCCACCGCCACGACGGGCTGAGTCAGTTCATCGTGGACCTGCGCGCACCGGGCGTCGAAATCCGGCCCATCATCTCGATGAACGGCAAGCACCATTTCAACGAGGTGATCCTCGATGAGGTGTTCGTGCCCGACGCCATGGTGTTCGGCACCATCGGCAACGGCTGGCAGCAGGTCACCTCTGAGCTGAGCTTCGAACGCAGCGGGCCCGAACGTTTCCTGTCGACGTTCCCGTTGCTGGCCGACATGGCCACGCACATGCGCGACGGATCGCTGCCGCACCATACCGACCTGGGGCGGTACCTGGCCCGTATCACCGGCCTGCACCAGATGTCGATGGCGGTGGCTGGTGCGCTGGAGCGCCACGAACCGGCCGACACCGCTGCGGCCGTGGTCAAGGTGCTGGGAACCGCCACCGAGGGTGACATCGCTGATTTCGCCGATGTTCTCGGTGAGACCGGCGACGAAGGGTATGACGCGATGCTGGCCGATGCGGTGGTGCAGCGCCCGGGGTTCACCCTCCGCGGCGGTACCAACGAGGTGTTGCGCGGGGTTGTCGCCCGCGGATTGGGGATGCGCTAGTGGACGTCGCGGACGCCGAACTGGTCGAGATGATGTCGGCGGTTTTCGCCGCGCATCGCGAGCAACACGCACCCGATGAGGCCATCGCCGAATTGTGGGGCCGGCTGGGCGAACTCGGCCTGGTCCGGTTGACCGGGTCCGAGGAATCCGGCGGTAGCGGCGCCGGCTGGCCCGAGGCGGTCGAGCTGTTGCGCGCTGCCGCCTGGCACGGGGTGAAAATCCCGCTGGCCGAACATGATCTGCTGGCCTGCTGGTTGTTGGAGACGGCAGGGCTGGAGATCGACGACGCCCGACGTACCGCGGCTGTGCTCGACGCCGACGGTGTCGCCCGAGGTGTGCCATGGGCGGCTGACTCGGAACGGGTGGTGCTGCTCTGGCGCGACGGCTCCGGTGGCCGGGTGGCCGATGTGGACACCACGTCGCTGGCGGTCACCGCCGGACACAACAACGCGGGGGAGCCGCGCGACGACATCCGGGCCAGCCTTGCGGCCCTGTCCGGAAACCCGGTGCCTGCCACCGTAGTCGAACAGTTCATGCAACGCGCTGCGATGGTACGCGCCGTTCAGGTCTGCGCGGCGCTGGACCGGATCTTGGAGCTGTCGGTGGCGCACGCCCGGGAACGCATCCAGTTCGGCCGGCCGCTGGCCAAGTTTCAGGCGGTGCAGAATCTGGTGGCAGACATCGCTGCCGAATCGGCGCTGGCCCGAGCGGCCACCGACGGTGCCCTGGCTGAGGCGCTGCGATCGGGATGGTCGTCGTCGCACCTGTATTTCCTTGTCGCCGTGGCACGTTCGTGTGCCGGGCATGCCGCTTCGGTGGTGGTGCGCAACGCGCACCAGGTACACGGCGCGATCGGCACCACGCTCGAGCATCGGTTGCACGAGTTCACCATGCCCGCGTTGTCGTGGCGTTCGGAGTACGGCTCGGTTGCGCACTGGGACCAGATGCTGACCGAGTACGCCACCGCCGCCGGGACGGAAGGCTTGTGGGCGTTGGCCACTGCCACCGACAACTGACCGGCTCTCGATCGGCGATTCGGAATGTCGACGATATGACACCCGCTGTCCTATGGGACCATATGTTGAGCGGACGTTGCCGAACGAGCGGGAGGTGTGATGAGCGCCCTGTTGCGTGCCGTGCGTCAACAGCGCGGCATGACTCTTGAGGAGCTCGCCGAGGCCACCGGACTGACCAAGAGTTACCTGTCCAAGGTCGAACGGCAGCGCTCCACTCCGTCGATCGCGGTCGCGATGAAGGTGGCCCGGGCGCTCGAGGTCGATGTCGCACAATTGTTTTCCGAGGATCCGTCGGTCACCACGCTGTCTGTCGACCGAGCCGGTGAGCGGGGTGCAAACAGGTATCAGGCCGTGGCCGCTGGAATGCTGGGAAAGTCGATGTCGCCGTTCATCGTGCGACCAACGTCCAAGTTCGCCGAGCATCCGCATCCAGAACACGCCGGGCAGGAGTTGGTCTTTGTCCACGCGGGTGTCGTCGAACTGCGTTATCAGGACGAGTTGGTGACCCTGGAAGCCGGCGATTGCGCGTACTTCGACGCCTCCCTGCCGCACCAGCTCCGGCAGCGGGGAGCCACGCCCAGTGAGGTCCTGGTGATCACCCACACCGAGTACGGCCGCAGCCGCTGACGGCTGTCGTTTCACCCTTTTCCGGCCCACCCCCGAACGCTGCGGCTGATTGACGATAGGACACAAAGTGTCCTATCGTTTGTGGTGTGTCTCCTACGGGTTCCGAACGGGAAGGTGGGCTGGGATGACGACGACTCTTGGTGATTCGAAACAGGTTCTGATGCAGCGTGCACTCGACGCGCTGTCGACCCATATCGAGGAGTCCACGCTGACCCCGCGGCAGAAGCTGGCCCTCACGTGCCGCGCGCTGTTCGACGCGGGCCACGATTCGGGGCTGGCCGGTCAGATCACTGCGCGGGCCGAGAGGCCGGGCACCTACTACACCCAGCGGCTCGGTCTGGGCTTCGACGAGATCACCGATGGGAACCTGCTGCTCGTCGACGAGGACCTCCATGTTCTCGAAGGTGAGGGAATGGCAAACCCCGCCAACCGCTTCCATTCGTGGATCTACCGGGCGCGGCCCGATGTGCAGTGCATCGTGCACACCCACCCGTTCCACGTCGCCGCGCTCTCGATGCTGGAAGTTCCGTTGCAGGTGTCCCAGATGGATATCGCGCCGCTCTATGACGACTGTGCGTTCCTGGCCGACTGGCCCGGCGTCCCGGTCGGCAATGAAGAGGGCGAGATCATCAGCGCCGCACTGGGGGACAAGAAGGCGATCCTGTTGGCTCACCACGGTCACGTGATCGCCGGAGCCAGCATCGAGGAGTCGTGCTCGCTGGCGATGCTGATCGAGCGGGGCGCCAAACTGCAATTGGCCGCCATGGCAGCGGGAACGATCGCCGACCTGCCTCCGAGGCTGGCGCGGGAGGCCCACGACTGGACGTTGCGGCCCAAGCGCAGCCAGGCCAACTTCGCCTACTACGCCCGCCGCGCGCTCCGCAACCATCCCGACGCGTTGACCAGTTGACCCCTCATACCTGCCCCAACTACATGGAAAAGGATACGAACATGCCGTCCAGTACCGAGATCCACGGAATTCTGGCCTACCCCGTGACCCCCTTTGCCGACGACCAGAGGATCGAGACGGACAAGCTCGCCGCCCTCGTCGACCGGTTGGTGACCGACCGAGCCCACGGGATCGTCCCGCTCGGCAGCACCGGTGAGTCGGCCTATCTCGCCGAGGCCGAGTTCGACGCCGTCGTCGACACCACGATCGGCGTGGTCGACGGTCGGGTTCCCGTCGTCATCGGCGCGTCAGATCTCACCACTGCCAACACCATTCGCCGCGCGCGATACGCCCAGCGGGCCGGTGCGGATGCGGTGATGGTGCTGCCCATTTCGTACTGGAAACTGTCAGAACGAGAGATCGCCCAGCATTACGCAGCGATCGGCGCCGCGATCGACATTCCGATCATGGTGTACAACAACCCGGCCACCAGTGGCATCGACATGCGGCCGGAACTGCTGGTCCAGATGTTCACCGACATCGACAACGTCACCATGGTCAAGGAATCCACCGGGGACATCGCCCGCATGGAGCGCCTGTCCGAGCTCACCGACGGCGTACTGCCGTTCTACAACGGCAGTAATCCGATGATTCTCAAAGCCTTCAAGGCGGGGGCCAGGGGCTGGTGCACGGCGGCGCCGAACCTGCTTCCGCAGCCGTGCCTGGATCTCTACGCCGCGGCACAGGGCGGAGACTGGGCCAAGGCCGAGACCATCTACACCGAACTCAAGCCGTTCCTGGAGTTCATCGTGGCCGGCGGTCTGCCCACCACGATCAAGGGTGGTCTCGAGCTGCTCGGCCGAGGTGTCGGAGACCCGCGTCCGCCGCTGCTGCCTCTCGACGCGGGCGGACGCGAGGAATTGCGCCGGCTCCTGCTGTGAGCCCCTACCTACCCAACAACTTTCGCGTACGAGCCGGCGCCGCAGCCGGGATGTCGGCGAGGATGTCGGCAAGTGTGACGCCGTCGAGGCTGGCCCGCCAGGCCTGGTGGGCGTCGGCCATCTTCACCGCCAGGATGCACTCGTGGCGGCACCAACTCGCAGGAAGCGCACCGCGGCCCTGCCGCCGAATCTCGCGGCATTCGTAGGGCGGCGACGCGCCGTCGACGGCCTCGACGATCTGCAGCAGGGTGGTGTCGGCGGGTGCCCGCCCGAGCCGGAATCCGCCGCGCGGCCCGGTCGTCGCGGCCAGCACACCCGCCCGCGTCAAGGCCTGCAGTTGCTTGGCGAGGTAGGCGGCGGGCAGGCCGAAATGCTCCGCGAGATCGGCGGCCGACGCGGTGGTCCCGGGCTCGAGCTGCGCCAGCGACGTCGCGCAGTGCAGGGCCCACTCGGTGGCCACGGGAAGTTTCACGACTCCTACCTTATTACAGATATTGCGGACCTATATAGTCCGAGATATCCATCGTCGAGGACGGGAGACATCATGCGAATCGCAGTCGCCGGGGCTACGGGAAACGTCGGGGCACGCGTGGTCGCGGCCCTGCGGGGCGCGGGACACGAGGTGGTGGCGATCAGCCGCTCGTCCGGGGTGGACTTGTCCACTGGGGACGGCCTCGACGCCGCGCTGGAAGGGGTGCAGGCCGTGGTCGACGCGATCAGTGCCCCGCCCGCCGATCGTGAGCGCACGGTGGACTACCTGGGTACCGCCACCCGCAATCTGTTGGCCGCCGAGCACCGCGCCAACGTTTCGCATCACGTGTTGCTGTCCATCGTGGGGATACACGGCATCGACGGCAATCCGCACTACGCCGGAAAATGCGAGCAGGAGAAGCAGATCGGGGCCGGGCCGGTGCCGTGGACGATCGTGCCGGCCACCCAGTTCCACGACTTCGCCGAGATGGTGGTGGGCTGGACCGAGCAGTCCGGTCCCGACGGTGCCAGTGCCGAGATCGCGCCCCTGCTGGTCCAGCCCATCGACCCCGACGACATCGCCGCCGTGCTCGCCGAGGTCGTGACGGGCGACCCGCGGGGCCGCTACGCCGATGTGGCCGGCCCCCAGACCCAGGACCTGGTGGACATGGCCCGGCGAACCCTGGCAGCTCGCGGGCGGGAGGTGACCTTGGTGCCGACGTGGTCGTCGATCTTCGGTGTCGAGATGGCGGGCAATGCGCTACTGCCCGGTGACGACGCGCGCATCGCTCCCACCACCTTCGACCAGTGGCTGAGCCGACAGCGGTAGTTGCCGGGCACGCCGGGACCGGGATTGTCAGCGGTCTCTGACACCATGGACTGCATGCCGTTGGAGGCTCCCTCGTCCGCACTGGGCGATCTGGACGATGAGCAGCGGGAGGCAGTGCTGGCCGCCCGCGGCCCGGTGTGCGTGCTGGCCGGCGCGGGCACCGGCAAGACCCGCACCATCACCCGTCGCATCGCGCACCTGGTGGCCGCCGGTCATGTCGCACCCAGCCAGGTGCTCGCGGTGACGTTCACCGCGCGGGCCGCGGGGGAGATGCGCGGCCGGTTGCGGGCACTGGGCCAAGAGTCGGGCGTGAACACCTCGGCGGTGCAGGCGGTGACATTCCATGCTGCGGCACGTCGGCAGTTGCAGTACTTCTGGCCTCGGCTGGTCGGTGACACCGGTTGGGAGCTGCTGGACAGCAAGTTCGCCGTGGTGGCGCAGGCCGCGAACCGGGCCGGTATGCAGACCAGCACTGACGACGTCCGTGACCTGGCCGGCGAAATCGAGTGGGCCAAGGCATCTTTGATCACCCCGGAGAGCTACGGCACAGCGGTGGCCAAGGTCGGCCGCGACATCCCGTTCGATGCCGCCAAGGTCGCCGCGGTCTATTCGAACTACGAGAAGCTCAAGGCCCGCCGGGACGGCTCGGCCCTGTTGGACTTCGACGATCTGCTGCTGCACACCGCCGCGGCAATCGAGAACGATGCCGCTGTCGCGCAGGAATTCCGCGACCGCTACCGCTGTTTCGTCGTCGACGAGTACCAGGACGTCACGCCCCTGCAGCAGCGCGTACTCGACGCCTGGTTGGGGGAGCGCGACGACCTCACCGTGGTCGGTGACGCCAACCAGACCATCTATTCGTTCACCGGGGCCACCCCGCGCTTCCTGCTGGACTTCTCGCGGCGCTTCCCCGACGCCGCGGTGGTGCGCCTGGAGCGTGACTACCGGTCGACGCCGCAGGTGGTGTCGTTGGCCAACCGGGTGATCGCCGCCGCCCGCGGTCGGATGGCGGGCAGCAAGCTGCATCTGGTGGGGCAGCGGGATCCGGGCCCTGAGCCGACGTTCTCCGAGTATCCCGACGAGGTGGCCGAGGCCAATGCCGTGGCCCGGTCCATCAAGAAGCTGATCGAAAACGGAACGGAGCCGGCCGAAATCGCGGTGCTCTACCGGATCAACGCCCAGTCCGAGGTGTATGAGGAGGCGCTCACCGAGGCCGGCGTGGCGTTCCAGGTTCGCGGCGGTGAGGGCTTCTTCAGCCGCCAGGAGATCCGCCAGGCGCTGGTGGCCATGCAGCGCTTCGCCGAACGTGACATCCCCGAGGACGACCTGTCCGCGCTGGTGCGCGAACTGCTCGAGCCGCTCGGCCTGACCGCCGAACCGCCGGCCGGCACGAAAGCCCGCGAGCGCTGGGAGGCGTTGGCGGCGTTGGCCGAATTGGTCGACGAGGAGGTGGCGCTGCGCCCCGGTCTGGATCTGCGCGCACTGGTCGCCGAGCTGCGTCAGCGGGCCGACGCGCGGCACCCACCGGTGGTGCAGGGCGTCACGTTGGCCTCGTTGCATGCGGCCAAGGGCCTGGAGTGGGATGCGGTGTTCCTCGTCGGCCTGGCCGACAACACGCTGCCCATCTCGCATGCACTCGCACACGGGCCCGACAGCGAGCCCGTGGAAGAGGAGCGGCGCCTCCTCTATGTCGGGGTGACCCGCGCCCGGGTTCATCTCGGGCTGAGCTGGGCGCTGGCCCGCACACCCGGCGGGCGCCAGGGCCGTCGGCCGTCGCGATTCCTCAACGGCATCGCACCGCAGCTGCAGAATTCGGTGGGCACCGGGCCGGACCGCACGCGCCGTCAACGCGGTCCGGCTCCGCGCTGCCGGGTGTGCAACGCCGCGTTGACGACACCGCCGGCGATCATGTTGCGCCGCTGCGAAACCTGTCCGTCGGATCTGGATGAAGAGCTGCTTTCCGAGCTCAAGGAGTGGCGGCTGCGCGTCTCCAAAGAGATGAAGGTGCCGGCATATGTGGTGTTCACCGACAACACCCTGATCGCCATCGCCGAGTCGCTGCCGTCCGACGAGGCCGCGCTGGTGGCCCTGCCCGGAATCGGTGCGCGCAAGCTCGAGCAGTACGGCCCGGACGTGCTCGAGTTGGTCAAAGGCCGCCAAAATTCGTAAAGATCACGCCAAAACCGCAGGTAGAAAATATGTTGTGCGATTTGGCTGCTAGGCTTTAGCCTCGTAACACAGCTCTGGTGACGAGACGGAAGGAGGGTGCCCGCAATGGATAACAACATCGAATTCAGCGGTGTAGCGGTTGCTGGCATGCCGTTGTCCGTACTCGCCGTCGGCGTTTCCCCGGTTGCCCCGGAGGGCCGCCGGCATGCCGCATCCGCTGCCCCCGCCGCCGCTGGATGGCCCGTCGCTGCCGCCGCCGCTATTGCGCCGCAGCACAAGCGCCGCCCCGCCGCCACGACAGGCGCGTCCGTGGATCGGAGATTCTTCTAGGAAGAGCTCCCATCACCCGCCAAATGGCCACGGACCCGCAGTCAACCGGATCCGTGGCCAAATTTTTTGGGAGTTGTTCCACCCCGAGAAACCTGGTCGCAGATCCCTCGAAAAGACAGATCGCCGACAACTACGACCAGGAAGCAGGGGGACATACACATGTCCATTGCGATGACCGCTCCGCAGATGAGCGTCGCGCCGGTGACATGCGAACAGCGGCTACCGGCGGTGCCGTGCCACATCGGGAATCCCGATCTGTGGTTCGCCGAGAGCCCAGTCGATCTGGAGCAGGCCAAGGCCCTGTGTGCGGATTGCCCGATCCGCAACGAGTGCCTGGCCGCTGCGCTGGAACGGCAAGAGCCATGGGGCGTTTGGGGCGGTGAGATCCTCGACCGCGGAACCATCGTGGCCCGCAAGCGGCCGCGGGGACGCCCGCGGAAGAACGCCGCGGCCTGACACACCCGCGCACCCGCGCACCCGCGCACCCGCCATTGTCACGCTGGAGTGACGCCCGAAGCCGGGCGTCACTCCAGCGTGACATTCGAGAGACAACTGCGGTACTAGGCGGCTTCCTCGGTGAAGCCCGGAACGAATTGCGTGGCAATGGCTTTCACTGGCACGTGGGCGTCGAGCTGGCAGCAGATTGCCGTTATCGAGGCGATGACCCGCGCCGGGATCGCCAGATTCGCCGGCAGATCGAGCTGCCGGGCCATCTTGATCTGTGCGACCGAATTGTCCATCTGCCCGGCAGCCATCTTCTGCAGCCACCGGCGGTTGTAGTGGAAGACGTCGACCTCGATGGGTTCGACATACTGTCGCAGCATGTCGTTGACCTCTTCGATGGAGACCTGCTCGCCCTTCTGGATGAACCCCGCTGTTTCCATCACCGGAAGTAGCTCGTCATAGTTCTTGTCGCGGGCCAGCCGGATCATCTCGCCGAGCGCGTAGGGCAGCCCGCCGGGCAGCGGTGCCACCGCTCCGAAGTCGATGACACCCATCCGGCCGTCGGGCAGCAGCATGAAGTTCCCCGGATGCGCGTCGCCGTGCATCATCTCCAGCCGATCGGGCGAGCCGAAGGTCAGCTCGGTCAGCCGGGTGCCCATCAGGTCGCGTTGCTCGGCCGTTCCGTCGCGGATGATCTCCGACATCGGGATGCCCTCCATCCATTCGGCGATCACCACCTTGGGGGCGCTGGCCACGATGTGGGGGATCGCGAAATGGGGATCGTCGGCGTAGGCCTTGGCGAAGGCCCGCTGATTGTCTGCCTCCAGCCGGTAGTCGAGCTCCATCTCGGTGCGTTCGATCAGCTCGTCGACCACGCCCTGGATGTCCGCGCCCGGGGCCAGTTGCTTGAACACTCCGACCAGTCGCTGGATGGACTTGAGGTCGGCGCGTAGCGCCTCGTCGGCCCCCGGGTACTGAATCTTGACGGCCACCTCGCGGCCGTCCGACCACACCGCCTTGTGCACCTGGCCGATGCTGGCCGAGGCCACCGGGGTGTCATCGAAGGAGGTGAACCGCTCCCGCCACTTGGTGCCCAGCTGGGTGTCGAGCATCCGGTGCACCTTGGCAGCGGGCAGAGGCGGGGCCTCGCGCTGCAATTTGGTCAGGGCCTCGCGGTACGGCTTGCCGTACTGCTCGGGGATGGCTGCTTCCATCACCGACAGGGCTTGGCCCACCTTCATTGCGCCGCCCTTGAGCTCACCCAATACGGTGAACAGCTGCTGTGCGGCTTTGTCCATCAACTCGGCAGTGACTTCGTCCTTGGACTTGCCGGTCAGACGCTTGCCGAAGCCTAGTGCGGCCCGACCCGCCATGCCGCCGGCCAAGCCGGCGAGCTTCGCATTCCGTGCCACGCTTCCACGTTTGATGTCAGACACCAGACCATCATCCATGACTCGCCTGAATGGCCCACAACCAACTGGCAACAAACGTTTTCAACACGGACAGTCGGGGTGTCGGGACCAGTGCCTCGCGATGATCGTGTATCCGTCGGCGCCGAGTTCCAGCGTGGTGTTCAGGGTGGGCGGTACATCGGGTGCAGGCTGGTCTTCGCCGGGGCGCCCGACTGCCCGGATCACCAGGTCCACCTGGTGCAACGCCAAGGCGGCGGTGGCCAGGACGGTCGCCCGGCCGGCGCTGCCCACGGCGCCCCGCAGCTGGGTGGCCAGGACCGGCCAGGCCGCGTCGCGATCGGTGCGGTGCAGATCGGTGCAGTGCAGGCAGCACGTCAGCCCCGGAATCACCAGCGGACCTACCAGCCCGGCTCCGTCGCGGACGCACACCGACAAATGGGCGATGCCGTCGCGATGCAGGTCCTGCAGGAGCCGCGGGTCGTTGACCTGATCGTCGGCCAGCACCACCAGGTCGGTGGCGGCCGCCACCGTGGTGGTGTGCGGATTCGTGCTACGCCTGACCTTCGCGCCCGAGCAGCGCAGGCCATTGGCCAGCAGCTCTGACAGGGGGCCGCGGCCGTGGATACGGATGGACGCCGAGCGGGACGGTCGGGCTCGCCGCGTGCGCAGCGCTGTGAGCATGCCGGCCGCGGTGAGCGCGTCGATCAACTCGTCGATCGCCTCGGTGTCATCGAATGGGTCTGCGGCCGTGACCAATTCGTCGCGGGTGGCGCCGGTCTGCAGGCAGCGCAGCAGGTCGGCCAGTTGGTTCTGGGTCATCCCACCAGGAGGCCGGACCAGCACCGCGCGCCGCGGATCCCAGCCGAGCTGGACCGCCTCGTCCGGACGCAGCAGGATCTGTCGGCCTGCGGCGAGAACATAGCGCGTCATGCAATGACTCTGCCATGGCGGCGGCGATCGCCGTTTCAGTTATCCACAGGCCTTGGGGTTAGTCGTCACCTTCGTTGTCGCGGCGCTCGTCCTGTTCTTTCTCCAGGTCGGCGATCGCCTGCTCGAAGGCACTGTCGATGCCGGTGGTGTCGCCGCCGATCATCCGGTCGATGAAGCCGGCCGGCTCGTCGAGATCGGACGCGCTCGGCAGCAGGTCGGGGTGCTGCCACACGCCGTCGCGGGCGTCGGTGCCGACGGCCTCGGTCAGCCGTTCCCACAGCACCGCGGCCTCGCGCATCTTGCGGGGGCGCAATTCGAGGCCCACCAGCGTGGCGAAGGTCTGCTCGGCCGGCCCGCCGGTGGCACGACGCCGCCGCAACGTCTCGGCCAGTGCCGAGGTGCCGGGGATCCGGTCACCCAGGGCAGCGGTGACGACGGTCTGTACCCAGCCCTCGATCAGCGCGAGCAGGGTTTCCAGCCGCTCCAGGGCGGCTTCCTGCTCGGGGGTCGCTTTCGGTTCGAAGATGCCTTGGTTGAGCAGCTGCTCCATCTCCGACGGGTCGCCGAGGGAGGCCGGGTTGAACCCTCGGGCGAAATCCTCGATGCCCGACATGTCGACCTTCATGCCCTTGGCGAAGGCCTCGACGGCGCCGAGCAGCTGGCTCGGCAGCCACGGCACGTGGCTGAACAGCCGGTGATGGGCGGCCTCGCGGGCGGCCAGGAAGGTCAAGATCTCGCTGCGGGGCCGTTCGAGCCCCTCGGCGAGGGTTTCGACGGCCTCAGGCATGAGTGCGGCGACGCCTTTGGGCCCCAGCGGCAGGCCGACATCGGTAGAGGTCAGCACCTCGCGGGACAGCTTGCCCAGCGCTTGGCCCAGCTGTGAGCCGAACGCCATGCCGCCCATCTGCGACATCATCGCCAGCAGCGGGCCGGCCATGCTCTTGGCCTCTTCGGGCAACGCCGAGGCCCACACCGACGAGATCTGTTCTGCCACCGGGTCGCACAGCCGCTTCCAGGTGTCGAGGGTGTTGTCCAGCCAGTCGCTGGGCGTCCAGGCCACCGTCCGGGTGGTGCCGGCAGGCAGCGGGGTGACCCCGTCGAGCCACGTCTCGGCCAACCGAACCGCGTCGGCGACGGCACCGGTGGTCTTCTCCGGTACCGGCGCGACGAACCCGATCGAGTTGGATGCCAACTGTCGGGCCAGGTCGTAGTTCACGGGGCCCGATTGTTTGCCACCGGCCATCGCGCTGCCGGCGCCACTGAACATCTCGCCGAGTTTGGTGAAGATCTGCCCCAGGTCGCCCATGTCGAAGTTGGCTCCGCCCATGCCGAGACCGAACGGATCCGATCCCGGACCTGGTCCGGAGTTGCCGGAACCGGACCCCGAATCGGGGTCCTTCTTGTCTTTGTCTCGGTCGGGGTCGTTCCCGGCGGAGAAGCCGAAAGGCAGGTCAGCCATACCCACAACGGTACTCATGACGGGGTGCTCGGGTGCGGCTGCGGGTCACGCTGTGGGTGAACACGGAGGTGCAGGCTTTACTGTGGGCGGCGTGAACAGGCGGATTTTGACACTGCTGGTTGCGCTGGTGCCGATCGTGGCGTTCGGTGTGCTGCTGTCGGTGGTGACGGTGCCCTTCGTCTCGTTGGGGCCCGGTCCGACCTTCAACACGCTCGGCGAGGTCGAAGGCAAGCAGGTCGTCGACATCAAAGGCACCGCAGGGTCCGGCGATTTGGTCCACCCCACCTCGGGGCACCTGAACATGACCACGGTGTCCCAGCGTGACGGCCTGACCCTCGGCCAGGCGATGGCGCTGTGGATGTCGGGTCGTGAGCAGCTGGTGCCGCGCGACCTGGTGTACCCGCCGGACAAGTCCAAGAGCGAGATCGACGAGGCCAACAACTCCGACTTCAAGAAGTCCGAGGACAGCGCCGAGTACGCGGCCCTGGCGTTCTTGAAGTACCCGGTGGCGGTCACCGTGCAGAGCGTCACCGACCCCGGCCCGTCGGCGGGCAAGCTGCGCGACGGTGACGCGATCGACGGCGTGAACGGCACACCGGTGGCCAACCTCGACGAGTTCCAGGCCCTCTTGAAGAAGACCAAGCCGGGCGATCAATTGGTGATCGACTTCCGGCGCAAGAACGCTCCGCCCGGAGTCACCACCATCACGCTCGGCGACAACCCGGACCGGGATTACGGGTTCCTCGGCGTCGGCGTGCTCGACGCCCCGTGGGCGCCGTTCAGCATCGACTTCCACCTGGCCAACATCGGCGGCCCGTCGGCGGGCCTGATGTTCAGCCTGGCCGTCGTCGACAAGCTGACCACCGGCGACCTCAACGACGGCAAGTTCGTCGCCGGCACCGGAACCATCACCGGCGAGGGAAAGGTGGGGTCGATCGGCGGCATCACCCACAAGATGCTGGCCGCCAAGGAAGCCGGCGCATCGGTGTTCCTGGTGCCCGCCGACAACTGCACCGAGGCGCGGTCGGCACCCCAGGACGGCATGGATTTGGTCAAGGTCGAGACGCTGACCCAGGCGGTCGACGCGCTGCACACGATTTCTGCCGGTGGCGAACCGCCTCGCTGCTAGCCCGCACCCGGCCGGTGGATGACTAGAGTTGTAGAAAATCGGGCGGCCCCGTCGGGCATGTCACGAGTCCACCGAGGCTGAAACGGGAGTTCGCGAGTGGGGATGCGGCCGACGGCGAGGATGCCGAAGCTGACACGACGTAGCCGGGTACTGATCGGGCTGGCACTGGTGGTGGTGCTGGCGTTGTTGATCGGACCCCGCGTGGTCGACGGTTACGTCGACTGGCTGTGGTTCGGTGAGTTGGGGTACCGCTCGGTGTTCACCACCGTGCTGGTGACCCGGCTCATCGTGTTCCTCGTGGTGGGGCTGTTCATCGGGGCCGTGGTGTTCGCGGGGCTGGCGTTGGCCTACCGCAGCCGTCCGGTGTTCGTCCCGGCCGCCGGCCCGAACGATCCGGTGGCGCGGTACCGCACCACCGTGCTGGCCCGGTTGCGGCTGTTCGGGATCGGGGTGCCGGTCTTCATCGGCCTGCTGGCCGGTGTGATCGCGCAGAGCTACTGGGTGCGCGTGCAGTTGTTCCTGCACGGCAGCGATTTCGGGATCACCGATCCGCAGTTCGGCCGGGATCTGGGTTTCTACGCCTTCGATCTGCCGTTCTACCGGCTGGTGCTGACGTACCTGTTCGTCGCGACGTTCCTGGCTTTCGTCGCGAATCTGCTGGGCCATTACGTGTTCGGCGGGATCCGGCTGACGGGGCGCAGTGGAGCGCTGAGCCGTGCCGCACGTATCCAGCTGATCAGCCTGATCGGCTTCCTGATCCTGCTGAAGGCGTTCGCGTATTGGCTGGACCGCTACGAGCTGCTGAGCAATACCCGCGCCGGCAAGCCGTTCACCGGTGCCGGTTACACCGACATCAACGCCGTGCTGCCGGCCAAGCTGATCCTGCTGGCCATCGCCGTGATCTGTGCGGTGGCGGTGTTCTCGGCGATCGTACTGCGCGACTTGCGGATCCCGGCCATCGGTGTGGTGCTGTTGCTGCTGAGCTCGCTGGTGGTCGGCGCGGGATGGCCGCTGGTCGTCGAGCAGTTCAGCGTCAAGCCCAACGCGGCGCAGAAGGAAAGCGAGTACATCAGCCGCAGTATCGCCGCGACCCGGCAGGCCTATGGGCTCACCAGTGACACGGTGACTTATCGCAGCTACGAGAGCAGCGGACAGACGACGGCCCAGCAGGTCGCCGCGGACCGCGCGACGACATCGAACATCCGGCTGCTCGATCCGACGATCGTCAGCCCTGCCTTCACCCAGTTCCAGCAGGGCAAGAACTTCTACTTCTTCCCGGATCAGCTGGCCATCGACCGCTACGCCGGCCCCGATGGCAATCTGCGCGACTTCGTGGTCGCCGCACGCGAACTGAACCCGGACCGGTTGATCGAGAACCAGCGCGACTGGATCAACCGGCACACCGTCTACACGCACGGCAACGGCTTCATTGCCTCACCGGCCAACACCGTGCGCGGAATTGCCAACGACCCCAACCAGAACGGCGGTTACCCCGAGTTCCTCGCCAGCGTGGTCGGCGCCAACGGCAACGTGGTCTCACCCGGACCGGCGCCGCTGGACCAGCCCCGGGTCTACTACGGGCCGGTGATCGCCGACACCGCGGCCGACTATGCGATCGTCGGCAAGAACGGCGATGTCGACCGCGAGTACGACTACGAGACCAACACCGAGACGAAGAACTACACGTACTCGGGCAGCGGCGGTGTGCGGATCGGCAACTGGCTGGCCCGCACGGTGTTCGCCGCGAAGTTCGCCGAGCGCAACTTCCTGCTGTCCAACGTGATCGGTGAGAACAGCAAGATCCTGTTCAACCGGGATCCGGCGGAACGCGTCGAGGCGGTGGCGCCGTGGCTGACCACCGACACCAGCGTGTACCCGGCGATCGTCAACAAGCGCATGGTCTGGATCGTCGACGGATACACGACGCTGGACAACTACCCGTATTCGGAGTTGACCACACTGTCCAGTGCGACAGCCGATTCCAACGAAGTGGCGGTCAACCGGCTGGCCCCGGACAAGCAGGTGTCCTACATTCGCAACTCGGTCAAGGCCACCGTCGACGCGTACGACGGGACGGTCACGCTGTATGCCCAGGATGAACAGGATCCGGTGCTCAAGGCCTGGATGAGCGTGTTCCCGGGCACCGTCAAACCCAAGTCGGACATCTCCCCGGAGCTGCAGGAGCACCTGCGTTATCCCGAGGATCTGTTCAAGGTGCAGCGTTCATTGCTGGCCAAGTACCACGTCGACGATCCGGTGAAGTTCTTCACCAACGCCGACTTCTGGGATGTTCCACTGGATCCCAACCCGACGGCCAGCAGTTTCCAACCGCCGTACTACATCGTGGCGCGGGATCTCGCCAACAACGACAGCTCGTCGTCGTTCCAGTTGACCAGTGCGATGAACTGGATTCGCCGTGACTTCCTGGCCGCCTATGTCAGCGCCAGCTCCGATCCGTCGAATTACGGCAAGATCACCGTGTTGACGATTCCGGGTCAGGTCAACGGACCCAAGCTGGCCTTCAACGCGATCAGTACCGATACCGCGGTCAGCCAGGATCTCGGTGTGATCGGCCGGGACAACACGAACCGGATCCGATGGGGCAATCTGCTTACCCTGCCGGTGGCCGACGGCGGATTGTTGTACGTCGCACCCGTTTACGCCTCGCCAGGCAGCAGCGACGCGGCGTCGTCGTATCCGCGCCTGATCCGGGTGGCCATGATGTACAACGACAAGGTCGGCTACGGCCCCACGGTCAGCGACGCACTGACCGAACTGTTCGGCCCGGGTGCGGGCGACACCGCCACCAATGTGGCTCCTACGGACGGCAAGCCGCAGGCGGCCGCAGGCACCCCGGAAGAGCCACCGGCCGCCCAGCCGCCGGCCAATGCGGACGGTCAAGCGCCTCGGGCAGCTACGCCGCCGCCCGCGGCGGTCCCGCCGGGCGAGCCGGTGCAGCTGTCCCCGGCGAAGTCGGCTGCGCTCAAGGAGGTCGAGTCGGCCCTGTCGGCGGCCCAGGATGCGCAGCGCAGCGGTGACTTCGGCAAGTACGGGCAGGCGTTGCAGCGGTTGAACGATGCGATGAACAAGTTCAATTCGTCCAAGTAGCGTCCCAGCACGACTGCCAAGAGTGCCCACTTTCCCTGGAAGGTGGGCACTTTTGGTCTGCCCAGTCCTGCTGAGCTGGCCGCCAAGTGGATACCAAGTGGCCTCCGCGATGCTGGGCGCTGAGAAATTCGCACCGGCTGCCTGAGCAGCATTCCTGGGAGGACACCGATGACCCTGACCGACCTTGCGCACGACGGCCTGGACGACGCGCTGGAGGGGCTACGTGCCCACGTCGCGGCCCCGGTCGCGCTGCCGGGCGAGGCCGGCTACGAGCGGGCCACCCCGTGGAATCTGGCGGCCACCGTGCGGCCCGCCGCGGTGGTGTTGGCGGCCACCGCCTATGACATCGCCAACACGGTCGGATACGCGGCCGTCCGGGGATATCGGGTGGGTGTCCAGGCCACCGGCCATGGTGCCCTGTCGGTCGAGTCCGACACCATCCTGGTGGTGACGTCCGGCATGACCGAGGTCACCGTGGATCCGGTGGCCCGCACCGCACGGGTGGCGGCCGGGGCGACGTGGCAGCACGTGCTCGACGCGGCCGCTGGCCACGGCCTGGCCGGACTGGGTGGCTCCGCAACGCATGTCGGTGTGGTGGGGTTCCTGACCGGCGGAGGGATCGGGCCGCTGGTCCGCAGCGTCGGGCTGTCGTCGGACTATGTGCGATCCTTCGAGTTGGTCACCGGCGCAGGAGAGTTGCTGCGCGCCACACCCGAGGAGAACGCGGAGCTGTTCTGGGGACTGCGCGGCGGAAAGTCGACCCTGGGTATCGTCACCGCCGTCGAGATCGAACTCCTCCCGATTCGGGAGTTCTACGGCGGCGCGGTGTATTTCGATGGTGCGGACGCCGCGGTGGTGTTGCACGAATGGAACCGCTGGTGTGCCGACCTGCCCGAGTCCGTCTCGACTTCGATCACGCTGCAACGGCTTCCGCAGCTGCCCGGGATTCCTGAGCCATTGGCCGGGAAGTTCACCGTTGCGGTGCGCTACGCGGCCCTCGGTGACTTCGCCGAGGCGCAACGTCTCCTGGCGCCGATGCGCGCGGTAGCTACCCCGGTGCTCGACACCGTCGGGGTTATGCCGTACGCCGCGATCGGTGCGGTACATGCCGATCCGGTCGATCCGATGCCGATCTACGAACACCACACGCTGCTGCGGGAATTGACTGCGGAGACGGTCGAGGTGCTGCTGGCCGCGGCCGGTCCGGATTCGGGCTCGGTGCAGACGATCGTCGAAGTCCGGATGCTCGGCGGGGCACTGGCACGCGAGGCACGACACCGCAGTGCGTTCTGCCACCGCGACGCCGCGTTTGCGGTAGCCGTCATCGGGGTCCTGGCACCGCCGGCCGCCGAGTTGGTGGTGCCGCAGGCCGGCGCGCTCATCGTGGCCCTGTCACAGTGGTCCAGCGGCGGCCAGATCGCCAATTTCGCACCCTCGGAGGACGCCGGGAGGGCCGTACGGGTCTACGACGAACAGACCCGGCACTGGCTGGCCGCACTGGGTGATCGGCACGACCCGGCAGGGGTGTTCCGGTGCGGCCAGGTGGTGCGTTCCGCGGGCTGATTCTGCGGTCGTTTTCGGGTCAGAAACCCCTCTGAGCACCCGATTTGGAGCTCTACGTAAGACCCCGGTAACCTTGTATTCGCAACGCGGGGTGGAGCAGCTCGGTAGCTCGCTGGGCTCATAACCCAGAGGTCGCAGGTTCGAATCCTGTCCCCGCTACCAAGAGGAAGTGGCCCTCGGAGATTATCTCCGGGGGCCGTTTTCATTGGGCGTACCCCACCCAGCCGCGAAAAGTGAACGCCGAGAAGAACTGCGTGACATCGGTGAAACCGGCCTCCTCGAGGAGTGCGTGGTCCTGTTCGGGGCTCAGTGTGGGCATGTGTTCTCGAATCATCTCGCCGGCCTTGTCGACATGGGCGGGGTCGTTTCCGTTGGCCAGCAGGTAGGCGAGGTGGCGATCGATCATGCGTTGCCGCTCAGCCGGGTCGTCCTGGTCGAAGCTGACGTGCATGACCACCAGCGGGGCGCCGGGTCGCAGCCGGCGGTGAACTTCGGTCAGGGTCCGCAGTCGCTCGTCGCGTTCGGCCAGGTGCAGCAACAGCAGGGCCGTGGCCGCGTCGAACGGACCTTCGGGGGCGTCGTCGACGTACCCGATGTAGGTGTCCATGCGCTCGGTCAACGGGCCGAGCGTGGCGGTGGCGAGTTCCATCATGGCCTCGGACGGGTCCACGGCTTGAAATCGCCAGTGCGGGTGCGCAGTAGCCAGCGCCTTGACCTCCAGTCCGCCACCGGCGCCCAAGACCAGGACGTGACCGTCGGCCGGGGTGCGTTCGGCCAGCAGCACCGACGCCATGGTGTGGAGGTCGTGGTAGCCCGGCACGCTCTTGGGTGCCAAGTCGGCATAGCTGGCCACCATCTCTGCGTTGGCGAAGGCTCGATGTTTTCCGCGCATACCCCGAAGCATCGTGGCCTGAAGTCGTGACTGGCAACTCATATTGCCGGATAGGCAAGGCTGCGTGAGGGAAGGCGTGAACACGGCGCGCGGCTGCTCGAACAACACGATCGGCAGTGCATTGCAGGCCCCGAATATGGGTATCAGGGGCTGCATGACCGCAGTCGATGCCGTGACTTGGCCGCACCGCGAACTGGTAGCCCTGTACCGCCGGACCGGCGCCGACGTGCCCTACGGTGATCCACTGCCGTCGCACGGCACTGAGATGGAGGGCTGGTTCTGGCGGTTGACCGACCCGGTGTCCGGGCGGGTGGTGGTGGCACTGTGCAGCTGCAATCAGCATCCCGACGGGGACTGGTCGACGGCGGCCATCGCGTTGGAACCCGGCGCAGCAGTGCGGTCGGCGGCGATCAGCGGTGCGGTGGCCGACCGGCGCGAGTTCGCGGTACGCGCCGACCATGACACGGGAGTGCTCGACGCCGACCGCACCGGCCTGCGGCTGACCATCGACGATTGCGCCGTCGACCTACGCGTCGACAACACCGAGCCATGGCCGAAGGTGTTCGGCGGTGGCGGCGTGTTCTCCTCGGTGCCGTTCCTCAACCAGTACTGGCATCCGTATTGCCTGGGCGGCCGGGCATCCGGCACGGTGCGCGGCGCAGGGGTCGACTGGCAGTTCGACGACGCCCGGCTGTATTGCGAACGTAATTGGGGCGCCGGCTTTCCGCAGCGGTGGTGGTGGGGCGAGGCCCACGACTTCGGCGACGACGACGATGTGTGCGTGGCGTTCTCCGGTGGCTTGCTGGAACTCGGGCCGCTGAGCCGGGAGGTCACGGCGGTCGTGGTCCGGTTGGGTTCGCGGGTGTTGCGTATCACTCCGCCGGCCCTGGTCACCCACAGCTTCGACCGGGATAGCTGGCATTGGCAGATCACAGCTCGCACACTGCAATTCGTAGTCGAATTGGACGGGCGCGGGATCAGCGGTCCACCGCATGTGCTGCCGGTGCCGATCCCGTCCGAACGACGCAACGTCGACACGGATTACGAGTACCTGGCCGGCACGCTGCATTGCAGGGTGCGGGAATGGGGGCGGGTGATCTTCGAGGGCACCTCGGAGTTGGCCGGGCTGGAGGTCGGTAGCCGGCCGGCGTGAGCCGGCGGGTCAGAACCTTTCGCGCAGCGGGCGATCGGCTGGCGTGCTGCGGTAGATGCCGCGATCGATCATCCGGGGAACCACGTGGTCGATGAACTCCCGGATGGATTGTGCGCCCGCGGAGAACATCAGATTGAATCCGCCGACGTTGCCGTCGGCGTGCCAGGCCGCGAAATCGTCGACGATGTCGTCATAGGAGCCGACGAACTTGCGGTGAGTGGCGCCGCCGCGGCCGACCGCTTGGGCGACCACGTCGCGCACGGTCACGCCCGGGCACTCCTGAATCCAGTTGTACAGCCCCACATAGTTGCCGAAGGTGCTCTTGACGGTTTTCTCGACGTCCTCCGGACGGGGAAGGAGATCGACGGGGAACGGCGCTTCGATGTCCTCGAGTGGAATGTCGATACCGAACTGGCCCAATGCGAATGGCGCGATGGGTGCCCAGTCGACATGGCTGTCCAATTCGGCCAGTTTCTCCTCGGCTTCGCTCCTGGTCCGGCCGAGATACGGGATGAGGCCGGGTATGGCCGGGACCGAGCCCGGGGCGCGGCCCTGTTCGACGAGGGCCTTGTCCAGCGTTCCCCGGTAGATCGCGGCGCTCTCGCGGGTGGACGAGTTGGTGAACACCATTTCGGCGTGTTTGGCGGCGACCTTGATGCCGGCACCCGACCCGCCGGCCTGCGCGATCAGTGGCCGTCCCTGCCGGCTCGGGGCGATGTTCAGCGGGCCGGAAACCTGAAAGCGCTTGCCCCGGTGGTTGGTCGGCTCGGCGTAGAACCGTGTACGGCCGTCCGGACCGCGCCGTAGTTCCCGGTTGTCCCACAGCCCGCGCAGCACATCGAGGAACTCGTGGGCGCGCTGATAGCGCGCCTCGCGGTCCAGATGGTGTTCCAGACTGTAGTTCAGCGCGAACTCGTCGATCACCGAGGTGACGGCGTTGTACCCGGCGCGACCATCGGAGGCCTGATCGAGTGAGGCCAGCAATCGGGCCAGGTTGTACGGGTCGTAGAACGTTGTCGACGCCGTCGCGATCAAGCCGACGTGCTTGGTGTGCTGTGAGATCGCGGTCAGTGCGGTGATCGGTTCGGCCGGACCCCCGTCGAACGCCGGCGAGCCCTGCATACCGGGAATATCGCCGACGAACAACGCGGTGAACAAGCCTTCGTCGCCAAACCTGCCGTACTCGAGCAGCCGCTCGAACGTGCTGCGTTCGGCCACGCCGTGGGCCTGCTCGTGGCCATAGGCGCCTTGGTGCAGGTTGATGTCGTTGGCCACCAGGTTCAGATGCAGATAACGTCGGCCTGACGTCGAAGTCATGGGTTTTCCTGTTCTGGTGAGGGATTCAGCGCATGGTGGCGTGCAGGGCGTCGGTCATCGCCTCGATGGCGGCCTCGCGGTCCAATGGCCAGCCGTCGACCAGCCACAGGTGCATGAAGGAATCGACCATCGTGTACATCATCGCGATGGCCAGGCGGAGCTGAGCCTCCGTCGCCCCGGGCATGGCGTCGTGGCGGATCCAGTCGTCGACATTGGCTTCCATCGTGGCGCGGTGGGCTGCGGCGAATTCCGGATCGGCGGCCCGCGCCTGGTGCAGTGCCATGTAGAGCTCCGGCGCGGAAGTGTAGAAGTCGACCACCTTCTCGAAAAAGGCCCGGATGGAGGGCCGGCCTGACTTGCCGCCTCGCGGAGCATCCTGCTGAGACCACACCGTCATGCGGGTGTTGCGCAGCTCCCGGAGAACAGCGGCCTTGCTGTCGAAATGGAGGTAGAACGTCGCCCGGCCGATGCCGGCTCGGCGCACGATGTCGTCGATGGTCACCGCGACATACCCACGTTCGGCGAACGCTTCCAGGGCGGCGGCCATGATGTGCTCGCGGGTCATTATCCGGTGCCGGTCACGCATCGTGAGCTTCGGTGCGGCGCTGGTGGTTTCGACGTCGGTGGTTTCGGTCATGTCAGCGTCACCCCCTCCAACTGCCCGGTGGATCGCCACTTGCTCAGCATGTCGAAGAAGTCGACCGGCTTGCCGCCGAAGTTGTTCGACAACATGCTGTGCGGGTTGTCCTTGTCGCCTTCGGAACTCAGATAGCTCGGCGTGCAATCGGCATAGAAAGCCTTCGGTTGCACCGTCGATTCATTCATCTGCGACAGCCACTCGTCTTCGGCTTCCTGGGTGGCCTCGATGGTCGTCGCGCCGCGCTGTACCCAACTGCTGACCAGGTAGGCGAAGTGGCGGGCGCGTTCCTCGGCGGTATGGGTGTAGTTGGGCGAGACCCCGGATTGGGTGTAGCCGAGGAAGAAACAGTTGGGAAACCCGTGGCTCTGCAGTCCGTGCAGCGTCCGCATGCCCTTGGACCACTTGTCGCTCAGGCGGATGTCGTCGCGGCCGGTGATCTCGAATCCGAGGCGCCGGGTGAACTCGGTGCCCACCTCGAAGCCGGTCGCGAAGATCAGGGCGTCGAGCTCGTAGTGCATTCCGTCCACCACGGCAGCGGTGGCGGTGAACCGCTCGACCCCGCGACCGTCGGTGTCGACCAGTTCGACGTTGTCGCGGTTGAACGTCGGCAGATACTCGTCGTGGTAGCCGGCACGTTTGCAGTTCAGCTTGAACCAGGGTTTCAGGGCTTCGGCGGTCTTCGGGTCGTGCACGGTCTGGCTGATACGGGCCCGCAGGCGTTCCATCGCCTCGAAGTCGGCCCGGTACAGGAAATCGCTGATCTCCTCCGGCGTCATCTCCCTACCGAGGCGAGCTGTCTCCCGGATGACCGCGGGATCGGTGAGCTCGAGGGCGTTGCGGGTCCACCCGTCGTCGGTGAGATCGAGGTCCATCTCGACACCGCAGGTCACCCTGGTGAAGTTCTCCATGCGTTCGCGCTGCCAGCCCGGCTGCAGACCGGCGGCCCAGTCACGATCGGTCGGTCTGTTGCCCCGTTCGGCGACCGTGCTCGGAGTCCGTTGGAACACATAGAGTTTCTGCGCCCACCGGCCGAGGTGCGGTATGCACTGCAGGCCCGTCGCGCCGGTGCCGATGATGCCGACGCGCTTGTCGGCCAGCTTGGCCAGGCCTCCGGATTCGTCACCGCCGGTGTAGCCGTAGTCCCAGCGGCTGGTGTGGAAGGTGTGCCGCGAGAACTCGTTGATGCCCGGGATCCCCGGCAGCTTCGGCCGGGTGAGGGATCCAGGTGAGACGGCAACCAGCGACGCGGTGAGCGCATCGCCCCGATTGGTCGACACCGCCCAGTGTTTGGCCTTGTCGTTCCATCGCATGTCGGTGACGGTGGTTTGCAGCAAGGCATTTCGGTACAGGCCGTAGTGGCGCGCGATGGCTTGCAGGTGTTCGCGAATCTCCGGCCCGTGAGCGTAGCGCTCGGTGGGGACGTAGTTCAGCTCTTCGAGAAGTGGCAGGTAGATGTAGGACTCGATATCGCACTGGGCGCCGGGGTAGCGGTTCCAGTACCAGGTACCGCCGAAGTCGCCCGCCGTGTCGACGATCCTGATGTCCTCGACGCCGGCTTCCTGCAGCCGTGCCGCCGCGATCAGGCTGCCGAGCCCACCGCCGATGATCAGCACCGTGACGTGATCGTGCACCGCGGCACGCTCGAGTGGCTCACACCAGGGGTCGTCGGCGTAATGCGAGAAGTCGGCGGTGACCTCGACGAACTGGTCGACGGCATCGGTGCGGAGGCGCTTGTCGCGTTCCAGGTTGTACTTCGCGCGTACCCAGTCGGCGTCATACTCCGCCGGCTGAGGTCCCGGGGAAGTTGTCGCCTGTGGCATTCCCAGCGCTCCTCGCTCAAATTCGGTAGACGTTGCGTCTACTCAACAGACAATGAGGCATCTTGCCAGACATTGCGTATTTTGTAACGGTCCCGGTGCCCCGTCGCGGCAAAACCGGTTTCCTTCACGTCGGGTGTCCCACTTACCCTGGGTGGCTGCGCAGACGAGTCTCGGGGGAGACAGGGGAGTGGTAATGACATCGGGCCCGAGCACCAGGGAGGTCGCGGCGCAACCGCGTGCCCAGGCGAGCGCCAACGTCATCATCGCGCTGCTGGTGGGCTCGGCATTCGTGATGATCCTCAACGAGACGATCATGAGCGTGGCGCTGCCGGCGCTGATCGTGGACCTGGACATCTCGGCGAGCACGGCGCAGTGGCTGACCAGTGGTTTCCTGCTGACGATGGCGGTGGTCATCCCGATGTCGGGTTCGCTGCTGCAGCGCTACCCGGTGCGCAGCATCTACCTGGCGTCGATGACGTTGTTCTGCACCGGCACCCTGGTGGCCGCGCTGGCGCCGGGGTTCGCGGTGCTGTTGGTGGGGCGGATCGTGCAGGCGTGCGGGACGGCCGTGATGATGCCGCTGTTGATGACGACGGTCATGACGTTGATCCCGGCCGACCGGCGCGGCCAGATGATGGGCACCATTTCGATCGTCATCGCCGTCGCACCGGCGATCGGTCCCACGCTGTCGGGGTTCATCTTGGGCTCGCTCGACTGGCGGTGGATGTTCTGGATCGTGCTGCCCATCGCGATGGTCGCGCTCGGCGCCGGTCTGGCCTGGCTGCGGGTTGCCGATGAGCGTGAGGAGCCGACCCCGATCGACCCTGTCTCGGTACCCCTGTCGGCGATTGCGTTCGCGGGCTTGGTGTTCGGGTTGTCGCTGATGGGCGAATCGGCCCACGGCCGGCAGTCGCTACCTGCCTGGGTGCCGATGTCGATCGGTGCGGTGGCGATGGTGCTGTTCGGCGCGCGGCAGATACAACTGCAGCGACGCGACCGCGCGTTCCTCGATCTGCGCCCGTTCACCTATCGCCGGTTCTCCGTGTCGCTCGGCCTGGTCGTCCTCGGGTTCATGGGGCTGTTCGGCGCCATCATCATGGTGCCGCTGTACGTCCAGGACGTGTTGAAGCAGAGCGCGCTGGTCGCCGGTTTGGCGACGCTGCCGGGTGGGCTGCTGATGGGAATGGCGGGCCCGCTGGTGGGGCGAGCCTACGACCGCCACGGTGCCCGGGTGCTCGCGCTGCCCGGGTCGGTGCTGCTGTGCGCGTCGCTGTGGGGATTCACGCTGTTGTCGGCGACTTCTCCGGTGTGGGAACTGGTTGTGCTGCAGACGATCATGATGGTGGGCTTGTCGATGATGTTCACCCCGTTGATGACTGATGCGCTGGGTGTTCTGCCCGACCGGTTCTATTCACACGGCAGTGCCATCTTGACGACGCTTCAGCAGGTTGCGGGCGCGGCGGGGACGGCGTTGTTCGTCACCGTCATGACAAAGGCCTCCCGATCGGGCGGCGCCCCGGACCTGCCCGGAGTGCACGCGGCGTTCACGGTCGCCGCGTTGATCAGCGTGATCGGCGTGATAACCGCGCTCTTCACCGCACAGCGCCCGAGCCCGGCCGGCGGTACGCCGACGCATTGAGTGCCGGCGGTCGGGCACAATCGGGCGCATGGACAAAGTCGTGGTCATCACCGGCGCCGGCAGTGGCATCGGCCGCGCGGCGGCCCGGGTCCTGTTGGATGCCGGCCATCGCGTGGTGCTGGCAGGCCGCCGCGCCGAACCGCTGGCCGAGGTGGGTGGCGGGAACCCGAATGCCCGCGTGGTCCCCACTGACGTCACGGATTCGGCTTCGGTGCAGGCGCTGTTCGCCGGGACGGTGTCGGCATTCGGACGTGTCGACGTATTGTTCAACAACGCAGGCGTTTTCGGTCCGTCGGCATCGATCGCCGACATCGACGACCAGCGGTGGCACTCCACGTGGCGCACCAACGTCGACGGTGCGGTGTTCTGCGCCAGGGAAGCCGCGCGGGTCATGGCCGGCCAGTTGCCCAGGGGTGGGCGAATCATCAACAACGGATCGATCTCTGCGCACCGGCCCCGGCCGAACAGCCTCGCCTACACCGTCACCAAGCATGCGATGAGTGGCTTGACGGCGTCAATGTTGTTGGATCTGCGCGATATCGACATCTGCGTCACCCAGATCGACATCGGCAATGCCGCCACCGACATGACCGCCGGCTTCAGTCACCAGACTCTGCAGGCCGATGGAAGTCTGGCGGCTGAGCCGACGTTCGACGTCGAGCATGTGGCGCGCGCCGTCGCGCATCTGGTCGATCTGCCACTGGAGGTGTCGGTTCCGTCGCTGACCGTGATGGCGCGGGCCATGCCGTACTTCGGCCGAGGCTGACGCCGGACCCGGCCAGGACCCGCTGAATCCACGACGGCGATTCCGTCGTGGGCGGTCGTCAGCGGAAGGCCGCCTGCCCGGTCAGTGCCTTGCCGATGGACAGCAGATGCATCTCGGAGGTGCCCTCATAGGTGAGGACCGATTCGAGGTTGTTGGCGTGCCGCAGGGGTGAGTATTCGAGGGTGATTCCGCTGCCGCCCAACAGGGTTCGGCATTCCCGTGCGATGGCCAGCGCTTCGCGGACGTTGTTCAGCTTGCCCAGGCTGATCTGCTCGGGCCGGACACCCTCGCCGTCCTTGATGCGGCCGAGGTGGATCGCCAGCAGCATCCCCTTACCGAGTTCGACGGTCATGTTGGCCAGCTTTTCCTGGGTGAGCTGGTAGCTGGTGAGCGGCTGGTCGAAGACCTCGCGTGAGCCGGCGTAGTCGATCGCGGTCTCCAGGCTGTCGCGGGCCGCGCCGAGCGAGCCGAACACGATGCCGAACCGGGCTTCGTTGAGGCACGACAGCGGGGCCGACAGCCCTTCGGCCAGGGGCAGCCGCGCCGAGGCGGGCAGCCGGACATTGTCGAGCACGAGCTCGGAGGTCACCGAGGCGCGCAGGGACAGCTTGCGGTGAATCTCGTTGGCGGTGAAGCCCGGGGTGTCAGTGGGGACCAGGAAGCCGCTGATATCCCCGTCGCCGTTCCCAGTTCTAGCCCACACCGTGGCCACATCGGCGAGGTTGCCGTTGGTGATCCACATCTTGGTGCCGTCGAGTACCCAGTCTGCATTCTCTCCGGCGCCCGAGCGTCGAGCCCGGGTGCGCATACCCGCGGGGTTGGAGCCGAAGTCCGGCTCGGTCAGGCCGAAGCAACCGATCGCGTCACCGGCAGCGAGCCGGGGCAGCCATTCGTTCTTCTGTTCTTCGGATCCGTAGCGGTAGATCGAGAACATCGACAGCGAGCCCTGTACGGACACGAAACTGCGGAACCCGCTGTCGCCGGCTTCCAGCTCCATGCATGCCAGGCCATAGCTGACGGCGTTGGTTCCGGCGCAGCCGTATCCCTGCAGATGCATGCCGAGCACGCCGAGCTTGCCGAACTCCTTGGCCAGTTCCTTGGGCAGCGTGGCCGATTCGAACCACTGCCCGACGTTGGGCTTGAGCCGGCTGTCGACAAACTTGCGAACGGTGGCGGCGATCTCGCGCTCGTCGTGGTCGAGCAGCCGGTCGGTGTCGAACAGCTCCAGCGGCCGGTAGGTGGACTTCTTGGCAGCCGGTGCGGTGGTGGCGGTCATGGGTCAAGGCTAGATTTTCCGGGCCGATGCGCCTATGGCCGGTTGTAAAACGAGGGGACGGGACCTTGTCCCGTCGGGGCGCCGGGATGCGTCTCGCCGCCGGAAGCGGCCCGGTTGCGGTGGCCTATGCTCTGTGCGGCGAACGGAGTGGCCCCAGGTGTTCTCGTCGTCATCGACCGGCGAAGGCGGGCCAGGGAAAGTTGACTGTGCAGGCGATTGTTGACGATCCGGTTCGCGTTCCCGGGGTGCACCGGCGGATTCGTGACGACCTGATCGGCCTGAGTGGTGTGGCCGTGGTCATGGTGGTCGTCTGTCATCTCTGGTTCGGCCGCGCTGCCGGTGGTCTGGACGTTCTGCTGGTCTTGTCCGGCTTCTTCACCGGCGGCCGGGTGCTTCGGGTGATCGGCACGGCGAGTGCGAGGACGCTGGCCGCCGAAGCCGGACGGGTGGTGCACCGGCTGGTACCGCCGCTGGTTCTGGTGGTGGCCGTGAGTGCGGGGCTCACGGTCCTGGTTCAGCCGCAGACCCGGTGGGAGGCGTTCGCCGATCAGACGCTGGCCGGCCTGGGCTTCTTTCAGAACTGGCAATTGCTCGGCTCGGCGGACGACTATGTGCAGGCCGGTGAGGCGGTGACCCCGCTGCATCACCTGTGGGCCGTCTCGGTGGTGGGTCAGTTCGCACTCGCGTTGTTCCTGCTCGCCGGCGCCGTCATCGCGCTGACGGCGGTCCGGGGCCGTGGCGCACGGCGTGCCAGCCTGGTTGTCGCGTCCGGTATCGCGGCGGCAGCGTCGCTGTACTACGCGCTCACCACGCAGTCGGCCAATCCGATGCTCGCCTACTACAGCACCGCCGCCCGCGCCTGGGAGCTGTTGGTGGGAGTGCTGGCCGCGGCACTCGTGGCCGGCCCGACAGGGCGGACTCGGTGGCCCGGCTGGGTGCGAGGAGGTGCGGCTGCCGTCGGTGTCGCGGCGAACCTGGTGTGCGGTGCGCTCACCGACCGGGCCGTGCAGTCCCCGGGCATGTGGACGTTGATTCCCGTGACGGCGACGGTACTGGTGATCGTGAGCGCTGCCGGGGGCACACCACCGAGGACGAGTGAATACTTGCGCAGCGCCCCGCTGGTCGCCGTCGGGGCCGCGGCCTATCCGCTGTATCTGTGGCATTGGCCGTTGTTGATCTTCTGGCTGGCCACCGTCAACGACGATGCCGTGGGCCTGACTGACGGCATTGTGATCCTGGGGGTCGCGGTGGTGCTGGCGCTGCTCACCGTGCGACGGGCCCAGCCGCCCTGGCGTCGGTGGCCGGGCATGTGGATGGTGTCGGGTGCGGTCGTCGCGTTGGTGGCGGGGGTGCTCGTGGCGACTTCGCTGATGTGGCAGGGGCATGTCGCGCACGCTCGAGCCAGCGGTGCCGAACTCGGCATGCTCTCGATCCGCGACTATCCGGGCGCGCAGGCGCTCATCGAGAATCGACCGGTCGCCAAGCTGCCGATGCGCCCGAGTGCGCTGGAGGCCGACAACGACCTTCCTCCGTCGTCGATCGACCACTGCGTGACCGGGTTCACCGGTGCTGAGGTCGGCACCTGTGTTTACGGAGATCCGAAGGGCGCCCGCACGATTGCGCTGGCCGGCGGGTCGCATTCGGAGCATTGGCTGACCGCGCTGCATGAGATCGGGCGGCAACACGGTTTCAAGGTGATCACCTACCTGAAGGCCGGCTGCCCGCTGACCACCAAGCGGCTGCCGATCATCGCTGGATCCTTCGAGGCGTACCCGTCCTGCCGGGCATGGTCGGACAACGCGCTCGCCCAGATCATCGCCGACCGGCCGGATTACGTGTTCTTCACCTCGACGCGCCCGATCCTCAACGGCCCGGGCGACTATGTACCCGACTACTACCTCGGGATCTGGGATGAGTTGTCCGCCAATGGAATTCCGATGCTCGGCATACGGGATACGCCGTGGATGATCCGCGACGGCTGGTTCTTCTCACCGGTCGACTGTCTGTCCAACGGTGGCGACGCCGACACTTGTGGATTGCCTCGGGACGAGGCCCTGGCCCAGCGCAATCCCACCCTGGACCATCTGGCCGCCTATCCGCTGATGAAGGCACTCGACCTCACCGATGCGGTGTGCCGGCCGACCATCTGCCGTGCCGTGGAGGGCAACGTGCTGGTGTACCACGATGCCCACCACCTGTCGGCGGCCTACGTTCGCACGCTCACCACCGAGTTGACGCGGCAGATGTCAGCCGCCCTCGGTTGGTGGTAGCCGTCATTCGACGATGAAGACCGGAATCTGTCGAGTGGTCTTGATCTGGTATTCGGCGTACGGCGGGTAGGCCTCGACGGCCAGCTTCCACCAGTGTTCGCGCTCGTCACCGGAAAGCTCGCGGGCGGTCAGCGACGCGGTCTTGTCGCCGTCTTGGACCGTCACGGCCGGGTTGGCCTTGACGTTGAAGTACCACGACGGGTGCGCCGGGTCACCGCCCTTGGAAGCCACCATCGCGTAGCGGCCGTTCTCCTCGACACGCATCAGCGGCACGTACCGCTTCTTGCCTGATTTGGCACCGGTGGTCGTGAACAGCACGATGGGGCGGTCCAGTACCTCGACGCCGTCGGTGGTGCCTTGTTCCAGAATGCGTTCGGTCTGTGCGCGTACCCAGTCGGTCGGGCTCAATTCGGCATGTTCAGTCACGCGGTGCACAACGCCGGCCGCTGCGCCGCTATTCCGCGATCACCGCAGCGTCAGCACCACTTTGCCCTTGGCGCTGCGGTTCTCCAGGGATGCGATGGCCTGGGCGGCCTGCTCCAGTGGATAGACCTCGGGCCGGGGTGCGGGCAGCGCGCCGGAAGCCAGCAGCGGCTGCAGTTCGGCCCACTGTTCCTGCAGGTAGCCCGGGTGAGAGAAGGTCCAGGCGCCCCAACCCGCACCGATCACGTCGACGTTGTTGAGCAGCAGGCGATTGACCTTGACGGTGGGAATCTCACCGCCGGTGAAGCCGACGACCAGCAACCGCCCACCCACAGCCAGCGACCGCAACGAATCCGTGAAGCGATCGCCGCCCACCGGGTCGAGCACGAGGTCCACGCCCCGGCCGCCGGTGAGTTCCTTGACCGCGTCACGGAACCCGTCGGCCAGCACCACATCCGAGGCGCCTGCGGCCCGGGCGGTCTCGGCCTTCTCCTCGGTGGACACCACCGCGATGGTGCGCGCGGCGCCCAGCGCCGGTGCCAGACGCAGCGCCGAGGTGCCGATACCGCCTGCCGCGCCGTGCACCAGCACGGTCTCGCCCTGGGCCAGCCGGCCGCGGGTGCGCAACGCGAACTGAACGGTCAGGTCGTTGAACAGGATGCCGGCTCCGGCCTCGAACGACACCGAGTCCGGCAGGGGGAACACCCGCTCGGCGGGCAGCGCCACGACTTCGGCCATGCCGCCGGACAGCATGGTCAGGCCCAGTACGCGGTCACCGGCGCCGACATGTGCACCGGCCGGCGCGCTGCGCACCACACCGGCGATCTCGGCGCCCGGGCTGAACGGCAGCTCGGGCTTGTACTGGTAGAGACCGCGGGTCAGCAGGGCGTCGGGGAACGCCACGCCGGCCGCGTGGACGTCGATCACCACGTCACCGGAGTCCGCGTTCGGTTCCTCGACCTCGGCCACCCGCACCGCGTCGGGACCGTCGAGGGTGGTGATCTGGGCTGCACGCATCGGTGTCTCCTTCTGCTGGGGTCGCCAGCCAATTGTGACAGGTGTCAAGTCGGTGGTTAGCATCACCGGATGCTCAACGCCCGCGCCGCGGTGGTGCTCGAGGCTGGTGCCGATCCGCAGCTCACCGACGTCCAGATTCGTGAACCGATCGGGGACGAGGTGCTGGTCCGTATCGAGGCCGTAGGCATCTGCCACACCGATGTGAGTGTGGCAGCACGGTTTCGCAAGTTGCCGATGGTGTTCGGTCACGAAGGTGTGGGCACGGTGGTCCAGGCGGGGCTTGAGGCCACCCCCATCCCCGGCGACCAGGTGGTCCTCACCTTCGCCAGTTGCGGCACCTGCCCCAACTGCCGGGCGGACATGCCGGCCTACTGCGAGCGCTCCACCGACCTCAACATGCGTGGAGGCCGCCGCGATGAATCCAGTGCGCTGTACCTCGACGGCGTTCCCGTTGGTGGCGGCTTCTTCGGCCAGTCCAGCTTCTGCACCTACGCGCTTGCCGGCAGTCGCAATGCGGTGGTGCTGCCCGAACCGATCGACGCCGCACTGGCCGCACCGCTGGGCTGCAGCGTGCAGACCGGTGTGGGCGCCGTGCTCAACGTGCTCGCTGTGCAACCTGCCGATGCGATCGTGGTGTTCGGGGCCGGCGCCGTCGGGCTCTCGGCGGTGATGGGTGCCCGCATCGCGGGCTGCCGCACCATCGTCGCCGTCGACCCGATCGCGCAGCGGCGCACGCTGGCAACCGAACTGGGTGCTACCGCGACCCTCGACCCGACCGCTTCCGATGTCGCCGCCGCGGTGCTCGAGCTCACCGGGGGAGCGGCCTGCGCCGTCGACACCACCGCCCGGCCCGATGCTCTGGCCGCCGCGGTCGCAGTGCTGCGGGAGCGCGGCACCCTGGCGCTGTTGGGCCTCGGCGCGTTGACGGCAGAACTGCCCGTCGCGGCGATCATGGGCAAGGGCCTGACCCTGCGCGGTGTGGTGGAAGGCGACAGCGATCCGCAGACCTTCATCCCGCGCCTGGTCGATCTGCACCGCCGTGGCGAACTTCCGCTCGACAGAATCGTGAGCCGCTACCCGTTCGACGACTTCGACCGGGCCTGGGCCGCCGCCAAGGCCGCTGACGTCGTCAAACCGGTGTTGGTCACCGGCGAGGTAGGCTCGTAAACCCTCGGATTCACCCGGCAACGACGCCAATGATCGGAGCATCATGACCCTTCCTCAGCTACCGCCGGGACGCGCTGTCGAGGTGCGCGCCGTCGATGGTGTCCGGTTGCATGCCGAGGTGTTCGGCCCGGAGGACGGCTACCCGATCGTGCTGGCCCACGGCATCACCTGCGCCATCGGGGTCTGGGCTCACCAGATCGCCGACCTGGCCACCGACTACCGCGTCATCGCCTATGACCACCGCGGGCACGGGCGCAGCGAGACCCCGCGCGGGCGGAACCGCTACAGCCTCAACCACCTCGCAGCCGACCTTGACGCGGTACTCGACGCCACGCTGAATCCCGGCGAACGGGCCGTCGTCGCCGGACATTCGATGGGCGGCATCGCGATCACGTCGTGGTCGCAGCGCTACCCGGCCCGGGTGGCCGCCCGAGCCGACGCTGTCGCACTGATCAACACCACTACCGGTGACCTGGTGCGCGACGTGAATCTGCTCAGGGTTCCGGCGCCGTTGGCGGCCACCCGGGTTCGGGCCGCCGGTACCGCGATCAGGGCCATGGGTGGGGCATGGATGCCCCGGATCACCGAGCGCCCCAACAAGCGTTTCGTCGCACACCTGGCGGTCGGCCATGATGCCGAGCCGTGGGTCGCCGAGTTCGTCTACCAGCTGTTCGCCCAGACCCCGGCCGCCGGTCGCGGCGGGTGGGCTCGCACGCTGGTCAACGGTCTGGGGTCCCAACACATCTCGGTGCGCAACCTGACGGTGCCGACGCTGGTGATCGGCAGCGTCAAAGACCGGCTGCTGCCCATCAACGCCTCACGCCGGATCGCGGCCGATGTCCCGAACCTCAGCGCCTTCGTCGAGATGCCCGGTGGGCACTGCGCCATTCTGGAGTGCCCGTCACAGGTGAACGCCCAGCTGCGCGCACTGGCCGAGTCGGTGGCCTTGCCCCCGGCGGTCAGCCAGTAAGCCGGCCCGCCACTTCGGCTGCTGCGCGCTGACCGGACCGGACCGCCCCGTCGAGAAATCCGGTCCACTCGTCGGCGGTTTCGGTGCCGGCCCAATGAATGGAGTCCACTGGTTCGCGCAGCCACTGGCCGTACTGTGTCCACGATCCGGGCGGCACCGCCGCGGTCGGTCCACCGGGCGCGAATTGTTCTGTGCCCCAACAGTGGTCGATGTAGTCGATCGGCTTCAGCGCCGCGTCGCCGAACAGGGTGGCGAATCCGTTCAGGGCCTGCTCGCGCCGTTGATCGGCGGACAGCCGGTCGAACGTGCGGGCGTCGGTGAACCCCAACAGGATTCCGGGCCCCCCGTCGTCGGGGCTGACATCGAACGTGATGAACACCGGACCCTCGTCGGACACGGCCTCGCCCGAACAACCGTTGGCGCGCCAGAACGGTCGTTCGTAGGCGGCGTAGGCCTTGCTGAGGTTGCCCTGCGGCCAGTTCTCCGCCAGCTCGGTGTACGGCTTGGGTAGCGGCGGGTTGAACTCGATACCGGCACGGTGCTGAGGCGCTATCGCCACGACCACCGCACGCGCAAGTATCTCTCCGGCCGGGCAGTTCACCGCCACGGTGCCGTCGGGGCGGCGCTCGATGCTGGCGACGGGGGCGCTGAGCACCACCCGATCTCCGAGTTCGTCGGCCATCTTCGACGCGATCTGCTGGGTGCCGCCGGGAAACCGGTCCTGTTGGGCACCGTCGCGCACGTCGAGCATGCGGTCCAGCCCACCGGCGGCCTTGACGTAGCGGGCCGCGTGCAACATCGAAACCTCGTCGGGCTCGGCGCCCCACGTGACCCGGGACATGATCGCCATCAGGTTGCGGGTCGAGGCGCTCGCGCCGGCCGAGCGCAACCAGCTTTCCAGGGTGAGCTCATCGAGTTTCTCGGCGTTCGCACTCTTCCACGGCTCACTGACCCGGATGCCTCGGGAGAGCCGTTCGAAGCGCCACTGGATCCGGGAGACGTCGAACAGTTCCATCATCGACAGGCGCGGGATGGTGCTCCGATATGAGCGCACCCGCCCGTGCCACTGGATCAGGTTCTTGCCGCGGTCGTAGGTGGACACCGTGGGGCACCCGAGCTCGTCGGCCAGCGCCAGCACCGCGTCCTGAGTGGGGCCGACGAACGTCCCGCCCAGGTCGACCGGCACATCGGCGATCGTCGCGGTCGACGAGCGGCCACCGACGCGGTCCCGCCCCTCCAACACCACCACCTGGTGTCCGAGTCGGACCAGGGCGCGGGCGGCGGACAGACCGGCGAAGCCGGCGCCGACCACGACGACGTCGGTGCTCGTTGGGATGCTCACCTGTCCAGGCTCTCACGCATGACGGTCATGCCAGCGTTGTTCGGTGCCGCGGGACGCGGTAGATCGGGCTGCGGCCGGATCGTTGACGCGCTGCGCGACCGAGCACCTAGGCTGGGTGGTACTCGTCGGGACCAGAGGAGGTTCGCCATGGGTGCTGTGGATCCGGAGTACACCGATGTACTCATCGTCGGGGCCGGGATCTCAGGGCTGGGTGCGGCCTACCGGGTGCACGAGAAGAGCCCTGGTCTGACGTACACCGTGCTGGAACGCCGGGAGCGGATCGGCGGCACCTGGGACCTGTTCCGCTATCCGGGCATCCGCTCGGACAGCGACATCTTCACGCTGAGCTATCCGTATCAGCCCTGGACCAAGCCGGAGAACGTGGCTGACGGCGGCGACATCCGCGACTATCTCACCGAGACGGCGCGCGAACACGGCATCGACCGTCATATCCGGTTCAACACCCACGTGTTGTCGGCGGATTGGGATTCGGGTACCGACACCTGGACCGTGCGGACCGAGCAGAACGGACAAACCGGCACCTACCGGTGCCGGTACCTGTTCTGCGGCACCGGCTACTACAACTACGACGAGCCCTACACCCCAGATTTTCCCGGTATCGACAGCTTCGCCGGCGACGTGGTGCACCCGCAGTTCTGGCCCGAGTCCCTGGATTACTCCGGCAAGCGCGTGGTGGTGATCGGCAGCGGCGCCACGGCGATCAGCCTGGTGCCTGCACTCGCGCAGCAGGCGTCGCACGTGACGATGCTGCAGCGCTCGCCGACGTACATGATGTCGATGGCGCGTATCGACCCGGTGGTGCAGGCCATCCGGAAGGCGTTGCCGCGCAGGCTGTCTCATCAGGTGGTGCGGTTCCGCAACGCGGCGTTCCACGTGCTGACGTACTTCTTTTTCCGCAAAGCGCCCAAGGCCGGGCGCCGGCTGATCCGCAATCGCACGATTGCCGCGCTGCCCGAGGGCTATCCCGTCGACGTGCATTTCAAGCCCCGCTACAACCCCTGGGACCAGCGCATGTGCCTGGTGCTCGACGGCGACCTCTACGAGCACATCAGCGACGGCCGGGTGGACATCGTCACCGATCACATCGACCACATCGATGCCGCGGGCATCGTGCTGAAATCCGGTGCACGGGTGGACGCGGACGTGATCGTCACCGCGACCGGCCTGCAGCTGCAGGCCCTCGGCGGGATCAGGTTGGCGGTGGACGGTCATGAGGTCAAGCCGACCGAGCGGTTCGTCTACAAGGAGTTTCTGCTGGAGGACGTCCCGAACCTGGCCTGGTGCATCGGTTACACCAACGCGTCGTGGACACTGCGGGCCGACATGACCGCTCGGGCATTCGCAAACCTGTTGGCTTACATGGGTGCTCACGGCTACACCCACGCCTATCCGCACAGGGGCGCGGTACCGATGCCCGAGAAACGGACGTGGGACCTGGAGGCCGGTTACATCCAGCGTTCTGAGCACGCGTTGCCGCGTTCGGGCACCAAGCGGCCGTGGCACGTCCGGCACAATTATGTGCTGGACGCCATCGACCACCGGCTCGACCGCATCGAGGAGTCGATGGTCTTCGGCCGTGCGCCCGCCACGCCGGAGGCTGCAGCCGCCTCCTGATTCCGCTGTCCTGTTTGTCACGCCAGCCGGGTTGTCCGGGTTCCCTGGGCGCCTTGCAGGCGTGAAAATGGGTGTGGGTTGCCTGTCGACGTCGTTGCCACTTTGGGATGTGTTGAGCTTGTACGCCAGCCTGACGCCGGGGCCCGGACCTGGAAGGGTCATGCATTGTTGCTGTGAGCACGCCGGTCAGAATTTCGGTTTTCCCTTGACCGAGGCCCCCAGGTGACCCGCCCACC
>NZ_MLCL01000089.1 GCF_001942625.1 Mycobacterium syngnathidarum | reverse complement strand
ACGAACACCAGGTGGGCGTGCAGCAGCGACACGCTGTGGCGGGTGCGGCGATAGGTCGTTGTTGTCAGTGGGCATCTCTACGGTTGCGGTATGCAGATGCGTTATCGGTATCGCATCGAACCGACACCGGCCCAGCAACAGGTGTTGGCGCGGGTGTTCGGGTGCGCTCGGGTGGTGTTCAACGACGCGCTGCGGGTGCGCGACGAGGCGTATCGGGCCGGGGTGAAGCTGTCGGACAGCGAGATCCAGCGGCGCGTGATCACTGCGGCCAAGACCACCACCGAGCGGGCCTGGCTGTCGGAAGTGCCCAGTGTGGCGTTGGTGCAGTCGGTCAACGACTCGCGCCGCGCGTGGCGCAACTTCTTCGACTCGGGCAGCGGGAAACGCAAGGGCCGGCGGGTCGGTCGTCCCAGGTTCAAATCGCGCAAGGATCACCGGCAGTCGTTTCGGCTCACCCGCAACGGCTTCTCGATCCGCGCCAACAGCCGGCTGTTTGTGGCCAAGGTCGGCGAGGTGCGGGTGCGCTGGTCACGGGATCTGCCCAGCACACCATCGTCGGTCACGATCATCGCCGAACCCGATGGCCAGTTTTACGCCAGCTTCGTCGTCGAGGTGCCGGCTTCACCACTGCCGGTAGTCGAGCAAGAGGTCGGGGTGGATATGGGGATCACGAGGTTGGCCACGACCGCCACCACCGATGGCGGGCGGTCGGATATCGACAATCCGAAGCATTTGGGCCGCAAGCTGCGCAAGCTGCGGCGGTTGGAGCGGGAGAAATCTCGCCGGCAGAAAGGATCAGCCAACAGGGACAAGTCGCGGCGCAAGGTGGCCGTCGCGCACAATCAAGTCGCCCGTGCTCGGCGGGACTATCACCACAAGCAGGCTTTGGTGTTGGTTCGCGACAACCAAGTGATCCACGTCGAAGACCTCAACATCGTGGGCATGGTCAAAAACCGCCGGTTGGCGCGCGCGATCAGCGATGCGGGGTGGGGTCAGTTCGTGCGGATCATTGGCGAGAAAGCCGACCTCTACGGGCGCAGCGTGCACCCGGTGTCGCGGTGGCTGGCATCGAGCAAAACCTGCTCTACACCCGGGTGTGGGCACCGCCTCGACGAACTCCCACTACAGATCCGGCAATGGATGTGCCCGGCGTGCGAGGTAGTCCACGACCGCGACCACAACGCCGCCAAGATCATTCTCGCTGCCGGGCGGGCAGAGAGACTAAACGCCTGTGGAGCCTCGGTAAGTCCTCCCAACACACGGGATGCGCGAGGCGATGAAGCAGGAAGCACCCCAACCGCGGCATAGCCGCACGGGAATCCCCGCCATTCATGGCGGGGAGCACGTCAAACCCGCAGGCGTCCATGTGCGCGCGCGGACATGCAATGCTGTCGCCCATGTCGAGAATCGCGATAATCGGCGGCGGAAGCATGGGCGAGGCGCTGCTGTCGGGACTGTTACGGGCTGGCAGGCAGGTCAAGGACATGGTGGTCGCGGAGAAGTTTCCGGACCGGGCCAAGTACTTGTCGGAGAAGTATTCGGTGCAGGTGGCCTCGGTGGTTGCGGCCGCCGAGAACGCCACCTACGTGGTCGTCGCGGTGAAACCGGGTGATGTCGAGAAGGTGATCGACGAGATCGCGGAGGCGGCGGCACGCGCCGAGAGCGACACCGCCGAGCAGGTGTTCGTCTCCATCGCCGCGGGCGTGGCCACGTCGTACTACGAGAACAAGCTGCCGGCCGGATCGCCGGTGATCCGGGTCATGCCCAACGCGCCGATCGTGGTCGGCGGCGGCGTGAGTGCCCTGGCGCCGGGCCGGTTCGCCACCGCGGACCAGCTCAAGGAGGTCTCGTCGATCTTCGATGCGGTCGGCGGTGTGATCACGGTCGCCGAGTCACAGCTGGATGCGGTGACGGCAGTGTCCGGCTCGGGTCCGGCGTACTTCTTCCTGATGGTCGAGGCCCTGGTGGATGCGGCCGTGGAATCGGGTCTGTCGCGTGCGGTGGGGACCGATCTGGCGGTCCAGACGATGGCCGGCTCGGCGGCAATGCTGCTGGAACGTCTCGACGAGGTGAATGCGACCGGAGGCGCTGCGCTGGACACCACACCGGCCCAGTTGCGGGCGATGGTGACCTCGCCGGCCGGGACCACCGCCGCTGGGCTGCGCGAACTCGAGCGCGGGGGACTGCGGGCGGCGGTCTCCAGCGCCGTTCAGGCCGCGAAAACGCGCTCTGAGCAGCTCGGAATTACATCTGAGTAATTAGATTAATTCCAACTGATTAGCCCACACCCGTCGCAGTAACCCCACCCGCCACGCTATTCTCCCTTTGTATGCGCGGGTCGGTGCCAGCGGTGGGGAAGCCGCTGGAACTGCCTGTGCCTGATTGATTGGGTTGCGATGACGTCTATGAACGGGCCATCGGCGCGGGATGCTGGCGACGGTCAGCCTCGGGCTCAATTTCTGACGGTCGCCGAGGTGGCGAGCTTGATGAGGGTCTCGAAGATGACGGTGTACCGGTTGGTGCACAACGGCGAACTGCCTGCGGTTCGAGTGGGCCGATCGTTTCGGGTTCACGCCAAGGCGGTCCACGATCTGCTGGAGTCTTCGTACTTCGACGCCGGCTAGGCGGGCGCCGCAGCGGGCTGAGCCGCCCGAGCAGGCTGGCGTTTTCCGTTTCGGTGGTCGGCCCGGGTAAAGTAACCGGGTCAACCATCAGCTAAGTAGCGGAGACACCGGGGTTTATGGGCTCAGTCATCAAGAAGCGGCGTAAGCGTATGTCGAAGAAGAAGCACCGCAAGCTGCTTCGCCGTACTCGGGTGCAGCGTAGAAAACTCGGCAAGTAGTCGACTGCTGCGGCCGCTAGGCTGGGCCGATGGATTCTGATGGTCGGTCGGGGGGACGCCCGACGGGAGTCCCCGGGTCGTCTGGTGCGGACTCTTCGGATGGAACGCAGTCCGCAAGCGCGGCGCCCGCTCCGAAAGTGGTTCTGGTCACGGGTGCGTGCCGGTTCCTCGGTGGTTATCTGACCGCCAGGCTGGCGCAGAACCCGTCGATCGAGCATGTGATCGCGGTGGATGCGGTGGTGCCGAGCAAGGACCTCATGCGTCGGATGGGGCGGGCCGAATTCGTTCGGGCCGACATCCGCAACCCGTTCATCGCCAAGGTGATCCGAAACGGGAACGTGGACACTGTCGTGCATGCCGCGGCGGCCTCCTACGCGCCGCGGTCCGGCGGCCGGGCCACGTTGAAGGAACTCAACGTGATGGGTGCGATCCAACTGTTCGCCGCCTGCCAGAAGGCGCCGTCGGTGCGCCGGGTGGTGCTCAAGTCAACCTCTGAGGTGTACGGCTCGAGCTCACGTGACCCGGTGATGTTCAGCGAGGAGAGCAGTGCTCGCCGTCCACCGGGCGACGGGTTCGCCCGCGACAGCATCGACATCGAGGGCTATGCCCGCGGGCTGGCCCGGCGCCGTCCGGATATCGACGTGACCATCCTTCGGCTGGCCAACATGATCGGGCCGGCGATGGACACCGCGTTGTCGCGGTATCTGGCGGGGCCGGTGGTTCCGTCGGTGGTCGGTCACGACGCGCGGTTGCAGTTGTTGCACGAACAGGACGCCCTGGGTGCCCTGGAGCGCGCAACCATGGCCGGCCGGTCGGGCACGTTCAACATCGGGGCTTCGGGCATCATCATGATGAGCCAGGCGATCCGGCGGTCGGGACGGGTCCGGCTTCCGGTTCCGAGCGGGGCGTTGTCGGCGATCAATTCGCTCAGTCGCGCAACGCGTTACACCGAACTCGACCGCGACCAGATGAACTATCTGAGCTACGGCCGGGTCATGGACACTACGCGAATGCACAGGGTTCTGGGCTACAGTCCCAAGTGGACGACCGCCGAAGCATTCGACGACTACGTCCGCGGTCGCGGATTGACTCCGATACTCGATCCGCGATGGGTACGCTCAATGGAGAGTCGCGCCGTGGGGGTGGCGCAGCGTTTGGGATATTAAAGACTGGCTCTATCCGGGGTGGGAGAAGGTATCGACGTGGCGGGTGAATCCAAGGCGAAAGTTATTCCGCTACATGGGAACTCGAGCCGTTCCTCAGCTGCGCGCCGGGCTGCGGCCCGGTCTGACAGCGCCCGCAGGCATCCGTCTGTTCTGGCCGATCCGGGTAGCCGGGCCTCGGCGGAGCAGATCGCCGCGGTAGTGCGGGAGATCGATCAGCGGCGCAGCGGCGCTTCGGGTCAATCGGCGGCCGACGAAGGCCCCAGCGAACTCGTCAAGGGCATCGCGGCAGTCTCGGAATTCATTCGCACCCGCATGACCGGTGCCTACTCGGTGGACGAGTTCGGGTTCGACCCGCACATCACCAACGCAATCTTCTTGCCTTTGCTGCGAACGTTTTTCCGGTCCTGGTTCCGGGTTGAGGTGTCTGGCATCGAGAACCTGCCCGCCGAGGGCGCGGCGCTCGTGGTGGCCAACCACGCCGGGGTGCTGCCCTTCGACGGGCTGATGACTCAGGTGGCCGTGCACGATCACCACCCCGGGAATCGGGATCTGCGTCTGCTGGCCGCTGATCTGGTTTTCGACCTGCCGATGGTCGGCCAGGCCGCGCGCAAGGCCGGGCACACCATGGCCTGCACCGCCGACGCGCACCGACTGCTCGCCAACGGTGAGCTCACGGCGGTGTTCCCCGAGGGCTTCAAGGGGCTGGGCAAGAACTTCAAGGACCGCTACAAGCTGCAGCGGTTCGGCCGCGGTGGCTTCGTTTCCGCAGCTCTGCGTGCGCAGGCGCCGATCGTGCCGTGCTCGATCGTCGGGTCCGAGGAGATCTACCCGATGATGGCCGACGTCAAATTGCTGGCCCGGTTGCTCGGTCTGCCGTACTTCCCGGTGACCCCGCTGTTCCCGTTGGCGGGCCCGCTCGGATTGGTGCCGTTGCCGTCGAAGTGGCACATCCAATTCGGCGAGCCGATCGAGACGACCGATTACGACGAGAGCGCCGCCGACGACCCGATGATCACGTTCGAGCTCACCGACCAGGTCCGCGAGACCATTCAGCACACGCTGTATCAGCTCCTGGCGGGGCGCCGAAACATGTTCTTCGGCTGACGTTTTCACCGCGAGCGCAAGGGCTCGCGGAGAGAAAAATCATGCGCCGGACTTTTGCCCAGCAACCATCTTGGCGATCGCGGCATCACGTGCCGCGGCGATCTGTGAACTGATCTCGTCGGCCTCGTCGATGGCGGCCTCGCCCAGCATGGTCACGATGCTCGTGGCAACCGGATTGCCGTCGTCGTCGGAGACCTCGGCGCGCACCTCGGCGATCACGGTGCCGTGCGACTCGATGACCGAATCGAGGTACGAGTCGAACCACAGCTTGTCGCCGACCATGATCGGCCGGTGGAAGATCAGCTTCTGGTCGCGGTGCAGCACCCGCTCCAGGTTGATCGGAATGTCGAACTTGTCGAACAGCTCCAGCTGGACACGTCGACCGGCCACCGCCAGGAACGTCACCGACGCCACCACCGAGTCATGGCCGTACTCCTTGGCGGCCTCGGCGTCATAGAGCGCCGGATGCTCGTCCTTGACCGCGCGGGCGAACTCGCGGACCTTCTCCCGGCCGACCTCGAAGTAGTCGGGGTACCGGTAGTGGGTCCCGATGATGTTTGCGGCGATGCTCATGTTCCCTGCGCTGTTCGGTATGCGTGCGCGCTGCGCACAAACGTGCATGGCTGCGGGGCCCGCTGACGTGGCCCGCCGCGGCAGCTTACCAGCGCACCTCGCCCACTCAGCGAATGTCGTGGCGGCGAGAGGCGGCGGCGGCCAGCGCGCCGCCGAGTGCGCCGAGCGCCAAGGCCGACGGGACACCGATCCGCGCCGCCTTGCGTGCGGTGCGGAAATCGCGGATCTCCCAGCCCCGCTCCCTGGCCACATCGCGCAGTGCGGCGTCGGGGTTGATCGCCACCGCGGTACCGACCAGCGACAGCATCGGCACATCGTTGAAGCTGTCCGAATAGGCGGTGCACCGGCGCAGGTTGAGGCCTTCGCGGATGGCCAGCGACCGTACCGCGTGGGCTTTCCCGGTGCCGTGCAGGATGTCGCCGACCAGTCGGCCGGTGAACACCCCGTCGACCGACTCGGCGACGGTGCCCAGCGCACCCGTCAGGCCCAGCCGCCGGGCGATGGTGGCGGCCAGCTCATATGGGGTCGCCGTGACCAGCCACACCTGCTGGCCGGCGTCCAGGTGCATCTGGGCCAGTGCCCGGGTTCCGGCCCAGATCTTGTCGGCGATGATCTCGTCGTAGATCTCCTCACCCAGTTCGACGAGTTCGGCGGTGGAGCGGCCCTCGATGAAGGCCAGGGCTTTCTGCTTGCCCTCGGCGACGTCGTCGCTGTTCTCCTTGCCGGTGAACTGGAACTTGGCCTGCGCATAGACGATGCCCAGGATGTCGCGGTAGGTGAAGTACTTGCGGGCGGCCAGGCCACGGGCGAAGTGCACCAGTGACGATCCGTGGACCAGGGTGTTGTCGACGTCGAAGAACGCGGCGGCCGTGAGATCCGGTGGCGGTGCGGGCGTCCCGACGGGGTCGATGTCGGACTCGAGCTCGGTGACAGCGAGTTCGGCGCTGGCCTCGGCGGCAAGCTCCTGTTCGAGCGCATCGGCACTACCGGATTCGGGCACGTTGTCACCCTAAGTCACACAGCCCGGATACTGGCGGTGTGGAGCGTGAGCAGGCGGGTGGCGGCAGTCGGGCCGGCGGGGGGGACGGCGGGGGGAACACTGTGACGTTGCTGACCAGGGCGGGTTGCAGCATGTGTGAGCGGGCGGCCCGGCAGTTGGCCGTGTTGCGCGAGGAGCTCGATTTCGAGCTGGTGAACACGGACGTGGACGAGGCCGCCGCGGCCGGTGACGCCTCCCTGCGGGCCCGCTACGGCGACCTGTTGCCGGTGATTTTGCTGAACGGCACCGAACACAGCTACTGGGATGTCGACGAACAGCAGCTTCGGGCGGAGGTGCCTACCAGATGAAACCCACAGGTGAAATTTGGTGGGCGGGCGGGAAACGATTACCTTGGTGACGTGGTGATGAAGCCGTGAGTGTGCTGCTATTCGGGGTTTCGCACCGCAGCGCGCCGGTGTCTGTTCTCGAGCAGTTGAGCACTGACGAGTCCGATCAGGCCAAGATCATCGACGAGGTGCTCAGATCCTCGCTGGTCACCGAGGCCATGGTGCTGTCCACCTGCAACCGCGTCGAGATCTACGCCGTGGTAGAGGCCTTCCACGGCGGTCTGTCGATCATCGGGCAGGTGCTCTCCGAGCATTCGGGCATGTCGCTCAACGACCTCACCAAATATGCCTACGTGCGTTACGCCGAGGCCGCCGTCGAGCACCTGTTCGCGGTGACCAGCGGCCTGGATTCGGCCGTCATCGGTGAGGCCCAGGTTTTGGGACAGGTGCGTCGCGCCTACGCCTCGGCCGAGGAACACCAGACCGTCGGCCGCACCCTGCACGAGCTGGCCCAGCGGGCGCTGAACGTCGGCAAGCGGGTGCATTCGGAGACCGGCATCGACGCCGCGGGCGCGTCCGTCGTCTCGGTGGCCCTCGGAATGGCCGAGACCAAACTCAGCGGCGGGCTCGCCGGGCGTACCGCCGCAGTGATCGGCGCGGGCTCGATGGGCGCGCTGGCCGGCGCGCACCTGGTGCGGGCCGGGATCGACCGGGTTCACGTGGTGAACCGCTCGCTGCCGCGGGCCGAGCGCCTCGCCGAGAATCTCACCGAGCAGGGCGTGCGGGCGCAGGCCTGGTCCCTGGACCATCTGGACGAAGCCCTGGCCGATGCCGATGTCGTGGTCAGCAGCACCGGCGCGGTGCGTCCGGTGGTGTCCCTGGCCGACGTGCACCATGCCCTGGCTCAGCGCAACGCCGTCGACTGCGACCGGCAGCTGGTGATCTGTGACCTCGGGATGCCGCGCGACGTGGATCCGGCGGTGTCCGGACTGCCCGGGGTCTGGGTCGTCGACATGGACCGGATCCAGCGCGAACCGTCGGCCCGGGCGGCGGCCACCGACGCCGATGCGGCCCGCACGATCGTTGCCACCGAGGTTGCCAACTACCTGTCCGGCCAGCGGATGGCCGAGGTCACCCCGACCGTCACCGCGCTGCGGCAGCGCGCCGCCGACGTGGTCGAGGCCGAGCTGTTGCGGCTGGACAACCGGCTGCCGGGGCTGGACGCGACGCACCGCGACGAGGTGGCCAAGACGGTCCGCCGTGTCGTCGACAAGCTTTTGCACGCACCCACGGTGCGGGTGAAACAACTCGCCAGCGCGCCTGGCGGGGACAGCTACGCAGAGGCCCTGCGGGAGCTGTTCGAACTCGATCCGCAGGCCGTCGAAGCTGTGGCGGCCAGCGAATTGCCTTTCATGACAACAGATCTCGATAAGTCTGAGTAGAGCTTGGTAGACACGCGCGATACGGTAATCCGGATCGGCACCCGGGGTAGCCTGCTGGCGACCACGCAGGCCGGCACCATCAGGGACGCTTTGTTGGCGGCTGGACACGCCTGCGAGCTGGTGATCATCTCGACCGAGGGTGACCGCAACCAGGGGCCCATCGCCGAGATCGGAGTGGGCGTCTTCACCGCCGCGCTACGCGAGGCGATCCACGACGGCCGGGTGGATATGGCCGTGCACTCCTACAAAGATTTGCCCACCGCGCGCGACGAACGGTTCGTGATCGCCGCCGTCCCGCGCCGCGAGGATCCCCGTGACGCGCTGGTGGCACGCGACGGATTGGTGCTCGGCGAGTTGCCTTCGGGGTCCGTGATCGGCACTTCGAGCCCGCGACGGGCCGCGCAGCTTAGAGCACTGGGTCTCGGTTTGGAAATCCGCCCCCTACGAGGCAACCTAGATACCAGGTTGAACAGGGTTACGAGCGGTGATCTCGACGCCATCGTGGTCGCCCGCGCGGGTCTGGCCCGTATCGGACGACTCGATGAGGTCACCGAGTCGCTCGAGCCGGTGCAGATGTTGCCAGCTCCGGCTCAGGGTGCGCTCGCGGTGGAATGCCGTGCCGGCGACACCGAGCTGATTTCGGTGCTGGCGGAGTTGGATGACACCGACACGCGCGCCGCGGTCACCGCCGAACGGATCCTGCTCGCCGAACTGGAGGCGGGCTGTTCCGCACCGGTTGGCGCGATCGCAGAAGTGGTCGAGTCGATCGATGAGGACGGCAATGTCTTCGAGGAGCTGTCGTTGCGCGGCTGCGTAGCGACGCTGGACGGATCCGACGTGATCCGTGCGTCCGGTATCGGAACTCCCGATCGGGCCGCCGACTTGGGTGTCTCGGTGGCCGCGGAGCTTTTCGAGCTGGGTGCACGCGAGCTGTTGGTAGAGCGCGGGAGTGAAGAATGACCATGCGAGGTCGCAAGGCGAAGCCCGGCCGCATCACATTTGTGGGCTCGGGCCCGGGAGATCCGGGGCTGCTGACGGCACGGGCGCAAGCCGTGCTGGCGCACGCCGAGTTGGTGTTCACCGATCCCGACGTCCCAGAAGCCGTGTTGGCGCTGATCGGCACCGAGTTGCCGCCCGCGTCCGGCCCGGCCCCGGCTACGCCGGGCAAGGCCGACGCCGCCGCTGACGCATCGGCCGCCGATGCGGCCGGAAGTCCCGACGCGGCCCAGGCCGCCGTCATCTCCGGTGGGCCCGAGGTCCGCCCGGCCCTCGGTGATCCAGCCGAGGTGGCCAAGACGCTGGTCGCCGAGGCCCGTCACGGCTACGACGTGGTGCGCCTGGTCGCCGGTGACCCGTTGTCGGTCGACGCCGTCATCACCGAAATCGGTGCGCTGGCCAAGTCCCACGTGAACTTCGAGATCGTCCCCGGACTGCCCGCCACCAGCGCGGTGCCGACCTACGCGGGCCTGCCGCTGGGTTCGGCGCACACGGTGGCCGATGTCCGCGGGGACGTCGACTGGGCGGCGCTGGCCGCCGCACCCGGGCCGCTGATCTTGCACGCGACGGCGTCGCACCTGCCGGATGCCGCCCGCACGCTGATCGAGCAGGGGCTGGTCGACAGCACCCCGGCGGTGGTGACCGCGAGCGGCACCACCTGCCAGCAGCGATCGGTGGAGACCACGCTCGGTGGGCTGACCGACAAGGCCGTGCTGGAGAAGCCGGCGGGCAGCGAGCTGGCCGGGCCGTTGGTCGGCCAGCTGGTCGTCACCATCGGCAAGACCGTGGCCAACCGGGCCAAGCTGAACTGGTGGGAGAGCCGCGCCCTGTACGGCTGGACCGTGCTGGTGCCGCGCACCAAGGATCAGGCCGGCGAGATGAGCGACAAGCTGGTGGGCCACGGTGCCCTGCCGATCGAGGTACCGACCATCGCCGTCGAGCCGCCGCGCAGCCCCGCGCAGATGGAGCGCGCGGTCAAGGGTCTGGTCGACGGCCGGTTCCAATGGGTGGTGTTCACCTCGACCAATGCCGTGCGTGCGGTGTGGGAGAAGTTCAACGAGTTCGGTCTCGACGCGCGGGCGTTCTCGGGTGTGAAGATCGCGTGCGTCGGACAGGCCACCGCCGACAAGGTGCGCGCGTTCGGTATCAACCCTGAGCTGGTGCCGTCGGGGGAGCAGTCCTCGCTGGGCCTGCTGGAGGAGTTCCCGCCGTTCGACGAGGTGTTCGACCCGGTGAACCGGGTGCTGCTGCCGCGTGCCGACATCGCCACCGAGACGCTGGCCGAGGGCCTGCGTGAGCGCGGCTGGGAGATCGAGGACGTCACCGCCTACCGCACCGTGCGGGCGGCTCCGCCGCCGGCGCAGACGCGCGAGATGATCAAGACCGGCGGGTTCGACGCGGTCTGCTTCACCTCCAGCTCGACGGTGCGCAACCTGGTCGGTATCGCCGGCAAGCCGCACGCCCGAACCATCGTGGCCTGCATCGGCCCCAAGACCGCTGAAACCGCAGCGGAATTCGGCCTGCGGGTGGATGTTCAGCCCGAGTCGGCCGCGGTGGGACCGCTGGTCGACGCGCTGGCCGAGCACGCTGCCCGGCTCCGTGCCGAGGGCGCGTTGCCTCCGCCGCGTAAGAAGAGCCGCCGCAGGTAGACACCGCCGAAACAGCATTCCGGCGGGTCCTTACTCGAACTTTTCCTGCTGGAAAGCCGATTCGAGGATGGGACAGGAGGAGGGATAGCTGTGGCCTTTCCGAGACACCGGCCCCGCCGGTTGCGGTCCACCCCGGCGATGCGCCGCCTGGTGGCCCAAACCTCTTTGGAGCCACGCCATCTGGTTCTGCCGATGTTCGTCGCCGACGGAATCGATGAACCGCGACCGATCTCCTCGATGCCCGGCGTGGTGCAGCACACCAGGGATTCGTTGCGCCGGGCGGCCGCGGACGCGGTGGCCGCCGGGGTCGGCGGGTTGATGCTGTTCGGTGTGCCCTGCGACGAGGACAAGGATCCGACCGGTGCCGTGGGCGTCGATCCGGACGGCATCCTCAATGTGGCACTGCGTGATCTGGCCAAGGACCTCGGTGATTCGACCGTGCTGATGGCCGACACCTGCCTCGATGAGTTCACCGACCACGGGCACTGCGGCGTGTTGGACGACGCCGGCCGGGTCGACAATGACGCGACCAATCTGCGCTATGTGGAACTTGCTGTGGCACAAGCGGAATCGGGTGCCCACGTGGTCGGGCCCAGCGGCATGATGGACGGCCAGGTGGCTGCCATCCGGGACGGGCTGGACGCGGCCGGGCACGCGCACGTCGCCATCCTGGCCTATGCGGCCAAGTTCGCCTCGGCGTTCTACGGCCCGTTCCGCGAGGCGGTGTCGTCCAGCCTGGTGGGGGATCGTCGTACCTACCAACAGGATCCGGGCAACATCCGCGAAGCCGTGCACGAGATCGAGCTCGATATCGACGAGGGCGCCGACATGGTGATGGTCAAGCCCGCGATGAGCTACCTGGACGTGGTGCGCGCCGCGGCCGATATTTCACCGGTACCTGTTGCCGCATACCAGATTTCGGGTGAGTACTCGATGATCTGTGCGGCCGCGGCCAACGGCTGGATCGACCTGCAGGCGGCGGCCTTGGAGTCGTTGACCGGGATCCGGCGGGCCGGCGCCGACATCGTGCTGACCTATTGGGCGGCCGATGTGGCCGGTTGGCTCGCGTGAGGGCGCCGGTGACCGAACCGCAGCAGAGCCCGAACGACCGTCCCGAGGACGTCGACACCGGCTTCTGGTTGTGGACGGCCGCGCTGGTGCTCATGGCGGTGGGGTTCTTGATCGACGCGTTCACCGGATCGGGCACCGGTGTGCAGCGGTCGATGACCGCCGTCTTCTCGGTGATGTTCGTGGTGGCGCTGTCGTCGATCGTGGTGGCGTTCCTGTGGTTGATGCGCCAGGGGTATCGCTGGGCCCGCACGCTGCTGACCAGCGGCGGGATCGTCTCGGCGCTGCATGCGGTCAGCAGCCTGCTGACCGGCGAACGCCAGGATGCGGCCGCGGTGGGCTACGCGGTCACCGCGATCGTCGGAACGGTGTTGATCGCGGGCGGGCTGTACCTGCTGCACCGCAAGGACGCCGACGGTTTCTTCACCCGGTAGTTTCGCTACGCTTTGGCGACAATGCCTTCATCACCAACGTCGCGCCGCACGACCATCGTGTTCGGTTGCTGGCTGGTCGGCGCGGTGTTGTTGATGGCCGGCGGGATGCTGGCGGTCTCGGCGAGCCCGCCCGGCGTCAATGCGATGTTGTACCGGGGGATCGGAGCGCTCGTGGCGCTCGGCGGCCTCGGGATGGCATTTCTGGCGGGTCGCAGCCGCTCCGACGATCCACGTTACCGCCGCGCGGCGGTGGCGTTGTCGCTGGCTATCGTGGTCCTGGTGCTGTTGACCGGCCTCAATGTTCTCGTGCTGGTCGCGCTGCTCCCGCTCATCGTGGGTACCGGCCTGAACGCGCTGCCACTGCGGAAGGGTGACGATGGAGAGTGAATCGGTGAACAAAGTCGGCTCCGAGGTGCTGTTCTACGAGCAGGGGGCCAGCTGGGCGTGGCTGCTGTTGGGCCCGTTCGCCGGGGCCGGCATGGCGATCCTGCAGATGACCGGTGGATACGGTCACGACCTGTGGATCCCGATCGTGTTCCTGCTACTGGTGTCGGTGTTCGTGGCCATCCAGATCAAGGCTGCGCGTATCCACACCTCGGTCGAGTTGACCGCCGAGACCCTGCGGCAGGGTGCCGAGACGCTGCGGGTCGACGAGATCGTGCTGATCTATCCCGAGGCATCGGGCTCAGAGGTGCCCAAATGGCAATCTGCCCGGGCACTCGGTGAGCTGACCGGGGTGCCGAAGGGCCGCACCGGCATCGGGCTCAAACTCACCGGCGCGCGTACCGCCCAGGCCTGGGCCCGCAAGCACCGCAAACTGCGGGAAGTGCTCACGCCGCTGGTCGAGGAGCGCACGCCGTGAGACGGCGTGCTCTGCTGGAGTTGCTGGTGGCCGCCGTTGCGGCAGTGGGTGGTGTGCTGAGCTGGCTCGCGGCGTCCTCAACGATCGAGGTGGCGCCCGTGCTCGACGGTGAGCCGCCCACCACCGCGATCAGCTATTCGGCGCCGTTGCTGGTGCTGGCGTTGGTGCTCGCCGGTTTGGCGGGTGTGCTGATCGTGTTGGGCATCGCCCGGTTGCGTCGCTGAGCGGTGATCGATTGGGAGCCCGTCACCCGCGGTGAATCCGGCACCGGGGTGTTCCGGAACGCGGAGGGGTCCAGGTACGCGAAAGTGGTCGGCGCCGCGGCCGTGGCTGATCTGGCTGCGGAGCGGGACCGGGTGTCGTGGGCGCACGGTCGCGGTCTGCCGGTGCCTGCCGTCATCGACTGGGGTACCACCGAGGACGGTGGTGCCGTCCTGATCACGAGCGCAGTCGGGGGCGTCGGTGCGGATCGGCTCGCGGAACCGGCACTGCGGACGGCCTGGCCAGCGATCGTGGCGGCGGTCCGCGCCCTGCACGCCATCCCGGCCGGCGAGTGTCCTCACCGGCGCGATCTGGACGACATGTTGACCCGGGCCCGCTCGGTGGTTGCCGCGGGCGCGGTCAACCCGGAGTTCCTGCGCGACGAGGACCGGGACGTCCCGGCCGGCGACCTGCTGGCCCGCGTCGAACGCGAGGCTAGCCTGCGTCGCCGGCAGGAGGCTGACGATCGGGTGGTGTGCCATGGAGACCTGTGTCTGCCGAACATCCTGATCGACCCCGACCGGCTCACTGTCGAGGGTTTTGTCGACCTGGGTCGTCTGGGTTCCGCGGATCGTCATGCGGATCTGGCGTTGTTGTTGGCCAACACTGCCGACACCTTCCCCGGTTTCGCCGAGGATGCCGCGGCGGGTCTGGCTACGGGCTATCCGGCCGAACTGGATCCCGGGCGTCTGCGGTTCTATCTCGCGCTCGATCCCCTCACCTGGGGGTGACGGTTCGAGGCTGCGATCAGGAATCGAGCCAGGCGAGCTCATCGGACAAGTGCGCGCGCCAGAAGTTCTCGTCATGGCCGCCGGGGTAGAAGCCGACCGCCGGGGTCCTTGGCAGTTGGTTGACGAACATTCGGGTCGCCGCGTAGAAGCGGTCTGCGGTGCCGCAGTCGACGCGGAGCGGGATCGACCCCAGCGCAGGCAGCAGCCTCATCGCTGAGTTCTGCTGCCAGTCGTCGAGGCTGTCGAAGGCGTCGGGCGGCGCGCCCCAGTACGTCAGGTACAGCGCCGGGCTGACTGCGCAGACCGCAGCGGTACGTGCGGCGCCCAGTCTGGCGCCCAACAGCATGGCGCCGTAGCCGCCCATCGACCAGCCCATGAAGGCCACGCGGGAGGTGTCGATGCCCTTGGTGGCCAGCATCGGGATCAGCTCGTCGAGCACCATCGCCCCGGCATCCTCCCCGGAGGCGCGACGGCGCCAGAACGAGTTGCCGCCGTCGACACTGACCACCGCGAACGGTGGCCGGCCGGCCGCGGTCAGCTGGGCCAGCGCCTCCGGGATGCCCAGGTCCATCGCCCCGGCGGCGTCGTTGTCCATCCCGTGCAGGGCGATCACCGGGCGCAGGGGGCCGTGCTGGCCTGGCGGACGGGCGATGATCCAGTTGGTTTCGACGCCGCCGCGGGCCGCGGAGGTGAACGACCCCGATTCGCGGGTCGGTAGAACAGCACCCCCGGAGGCGGTTTGGTTGGGGCTCGCCGAGGCGCGGGGCATCGGCGCACCGAGCAGGCTGCCCAGTGTCATCAGTCCTGCGGCACCTGCTCCGGTGACGCCCAAACGCAGCGCATCTCGGCGGGTCAGCGGGGGCACCTGCGCATCATTCCAACCATGGGTCTCAGCCCGCGACACGGTCCGGCAACAGCCCGATAACGCCGCCCATCCACCTCGGTGAACCTGATCACACCCATCTTGGTACAAAGTGCGAAATCTGTAACACTGTGTCTATGACCGAACTGGCCGAGCAGCCCCAGCAGACCGACGCCCTGCCTCTCGGGCCGCAATCGCTGGTCTGGAAGTACTTCGGCGACAACCGGATGTTCCTGATCGGCCCGCGGCCCGCCGTCCTGCAGAACATGCTGGCCGAGCTCGGCCAGGGGGTGCTCGATCACTCGACGTTCTTCTCCGACACCGCCGAGCGGCTCAAGCGGACCATCCCGCCGATCTTCCGGACCGTCTACGGCACCGAGGCCGACAACGCCGGCACCCAGGTGCGCGACTTCCACCACCACGTCAAGGGCGACATGCCCGACGGTTCGCGCTACCACGCGCTGGACCCCGAGACCTACTTCTGGGCGCATGCAACGTTCGTCGAGCAGGTGCTCTACTTCGCCGACACCTTCGTCAAACGGCTCAGCGATGCCGAGAAGGAACAGATCTACCTGGAATCCAAGACGTGGTACCGGCGCTACGGGGTCAGCGACCGGCCGATGCCGGCCACCTACGCCGAGTTCGAGCAGTACTGGGACCGGATGATGAACGAGGTGGCGATCCCGCACAAGTCCGCCCGCTACGGCGTCGGCTACGTCACCAAGGGTTTCCCCTGCCCCAAGGCGGTACACCCGGCGGTGTGGCGCGTCGTCGCCGCGGTGTTCAACCCGGTGGCGGCCTTCCTGACCGCAGGCGGTCTGCCGCCGCGCGCCCGCGACCTGCTCGACCTGCCGTGGAGTGACCGTCAGGAGCGCAACTACCAGCGGTTCGCGGCGTTCTGCCGGTCCCGTCCGGTGAATTGGGTGTGGGATCATCTACCGATGAGCGTGCGCTACAGCAAGTTTGCGCAAAAGGGCTATGCCCAAAGCTGATCCGACGCTGCCTGATTCGTCGCCCGCGACGGTGGCGATCCTGGACGCGGCGCTCCTCGAGTTCGAGCGGCACGGCCTGCGCCGGGTCGCGCTCGATGACGTCGCGCGTCGGGCCGGGGTCAGTCGCACCACGATCTACCGCCGGTTCGCCAACCGCGACGAGCTGGTCGCGGCGGTCATCGAGCGGGAGAACGTCGCGCTGTTCTCCGATATCGCCAACGAGCTGAAAAGCGCCGGCCCGCAATCGAATTACTACGTCGAAGCGTTCACGCTGTCGATCCTGGAGTTCCGGCGCCGCCACGTCCTCAACCAGTTGATCGCCGATGAGCCGGCGCTGGTGATGGAGCTGCTGCACACCCACTACGGCGCGGCGATCGAACGGATGGCCGCGGCTCTCAAGGTGATCTTCCCGGCCGGGTTTGCCGAGCGGATTGGAGAGCAGGCCGTCAACGACCTGGCCGACACCATTCTGCGCTACGCCGGAATGGTGCTGTTGCTGCCCAGCGTCGAGCCCCTGGACACTCCCGAGGACCTACGTGCATTCGCCACCCGGCATTTCCTGCCCAGCCTGCCGGCCTCGCTTCGTACCGTGTCGGCCTGATCTTGTCCGGCCCGCCGAAGTGTTTGGCAGCTCACACTTTCGGGCAGCCCGATAGGTATGACCACCGAACAACCGCCACCAGTCAGCGAAGAGAACCGCAAAGAAGCCGAGCGCATCATGCAGTCATATGACGACTCCCGTCCCACCGTCACCTTGCCGGGCAGCAATGGCACGGTATCCGGCACGGCGGTCAACGATTGGGTCGATGACGACGGCAAGCCGATCTACGGCGACACCGACAGCCCGCAGTAACCCCGAACCCACGCCGTCGCAGGCCAGTCCTTGCCTACTGTGGCTGGTGTGACTGCGACCCCGCTCGAACGTATTGCCCCCGCTTTCGTGACGATGGCTCACGAGATCGTCTGGGCCTCGGTGGCCACCGTCGACGCCGACGGCCAACCCCGCAGCCGGATCCTGCACCCCATCTGGGAGTGGGACGGTACCGATCTGTTCGGCTGGGTTGCCACGGTGCCCAGCCCGGTCAAGCGCGCACATCTGGCGGTACATCCGCACGTCTCGGTCAGCTACTGGACCACCAACCACGACACCTGCGCGGCCGACTGCCTGGTGGAGTGGTACACCGACGACGAGACCTGCACGCAGGTGTGGGACCGGTTCGCCAACGGACCTGCGCCGGTGGGCTACGACCCGCGCATCATCCCGCAGTGGAGCGACGGACCGACCTCGGACCAGTTCGCGGCCCTGCGGTTGACCCCGTACCGGCTACGGGTGATGCCGGGCACCGTCATGACCGCGGGATCCGGTGAGGTGTTGAGCTGGCGGGCCGATTGACGGCTACGCCGGCCGGTGCCTGACCTTCGGGGCGCGATGATCGTGGCCGGGGTGTAGTCCTGGGGCCAGCATCGCGACCCGATGCCGGTAGTTGCGGTACTCATCACCCAGGCTGTCCACCAGGTCGCGTTCCTCGAGCTGGATCGCCACCAGGATGTAGGCGGTGCTGACGGCTGCGAACAGCAGATGGCCGGCAGTCATCGTCGGGATGGCCCAGAACGCCACGATGAATCCGGCCATGATGGGATGCCGGATCACCCGGTAGAGCATCACCGTCTGGAAACCCAGTTCGCGGTACGGCTGCCCGCGCCAGTTGAGCCACACCTGCCGCAACCCGAACAGGTCGAAGTGGTTGATCATGAACGTCGAGGCGAATACCGTGGCCCAGCCCAGCCAGAACAACGCCCACAGAATTGCCCGTCCCGCAGTGGATTCCACGTTCCACACGATCGCGGGCATGGTGCGCCACTGCCAGTACAAGAGCAACAGCGCCAGGCTGGACAGCAGCACGTAGGTGCTGCGTTCGATGACTTGCGGGACGATCCGTGTCCACCGTGCTTTGAACCACGGGCGCGCCATCACGCTGTGCTGGATGGCGAACACCGACAGCAGCAGCAGGTTGACGAGCACCGCCTCGGCCACGGGTGCGGTGATGCCGTGGTCGACCGTGCGAGGCACCACGAAGTTGCCGACGAAGGCGATGGCGTAGAGGAAGGCCACGACGAACAATAGATAGCTCGCGGTGCCGTAGCCGATGACGAGTAGGCGCTTCATGGTGACCTCCTGCCACCGATTGGAAAGATACCGCGCCCTGCTGCCGACTGCAGTAGTGACTTATCTACTGTAGACGCTGAATTCCCAGGTGAACAGGGGTTTGCTGGTTTGCTGAATCTGCCGGTCCGCTGACGGTTCAGCGTCATGCGCCTCCCGGGTCGAGGCACGGTCACGGATCCGTAAGGATTCGAGCGTCCGCCGTCAAGAAACCGTTGAGATGGTCGCCGAGTGCCCCGCGGCCCGGGTAGACCGGCAGGTATGCGAGACGAAACGCCGATTCTGCCCGGGTGCCACGATGAGTGAGATGGTCCAGATCATCGTGCTGATGGCGGTGCCCGCCGCGGTATTGCTCGGTCTACGACGCGTGGTGATCCGTCAGAATCGTCGACTGGATGCGGCCGGCGCCAGAGCAACGTCGCCGTGAGGCTCATCGCCCGTCCTTGGGGCCCCTTTGCGCGGCGAGGGCGATGTTGTTGAGCATGCCGGTGAAGATGATGCCGTGGAAGGGCAGGAGTGCGTTCCAATAGATTCTTCCGGCAAGACCTTTCGGGAAGAAGATGGCACGCTGGTGCAGCCGGGTCTGGTCTGTGCCGCGCGATTCGAGCCGCCACTCGAGCCAGGCGTCGCCGGGGGTGCGCATCTCGGCCCGCAGCCTCAGCAGGAGCGGTCGCCGGATTCTCTCGACTCGCCAGAAGTCCAGGGCGTCTCCGGTGTGCAGGACGTGGGGGTGGCGGCGGCCACGCGTCAGGCCAACCCCGCCAGTGAGGCGGTCCAGCCAGCCGCGGATTGTCCAGGCAAGCGGAAACGAGTACCACCCGTTCTCGCCGCCGACACCTTCGACCACCTGCCACACCTGCTCAACCGATACCGCGCAGTCGATGCTGCGGTCGTCGGTGTAGATGGCGTCGCCGGCCCAACTGGGATCAGAGGGCAGCGGATCGGACGGTGCACCAGTGGAAGATGCATTGGCCCAGGTGGTTTCGACTTCACCGTTCTTGATGCGCCGTAGTGCGAGTGCGACGGCCTCCCGATATCGGGTCGTGCCTCCGGGCGGCCTCGCGATGATCGAGTCGATGTCGTGCTCGGCGGCGACAGCGTCGATGCTCAGGGATTCGATCAGGGCGCGACCGATCCGCGGCGGGACGGGGGTCACCAATCCGATCCACAGCCCGGCGAGTTTTGGTGTGAGAACAGGGAGTACGAGAATCCGGCGACGAGCCAAGCCGGCGACGTCGGCGTAGATCTGCATCATCTCGCCGTAGCGCAAGATATCGGGGCCACCGATGTCGTAGGTGCGGCTGTGCGGGATCTCAGCGGTGGCGGCCTCGAGTAGATAGTGGAGCACGTCGCGTACCGCGATCGGCTGGATTCGATTGTTGACCCAGCGCGGTGTGGTCATCACCGGCAGCCGATTGGTCAGGTGCCGGATCATCTCGAACGACGCTGACCCGGAACCGATCACAACCCCGGCTTGCAGGACGAGAGTCGGGACACCGGATTTCACCAGGATCTCTCCGACCTGGCTGCGGGATCGCAAATGCGTCGAGAGCCGGTCCGATTCCGGATGCAGGCCGCCGAGGTAGACGATGCGTCGCACGCCGGCTCGCCGTGCGGCGCCAACAAGGTTTTCTGCGCTGCGGCGCTCGGATTCGATGAAGTCTTTGCGGGCGGTCATCGAGTGCACGAGGTAGTAGACGATGTCGATGTCGCGACAGGCGGCAGTCAGCGTTTCCGGGTCGGTGAGGTCGCCGCGAACGACTTCCACATCTTGTGCCCACGGCACATCGCTGATCTTGTCGGGATTGCGGGCCATCGCCCGTACCCGGTGCCCGGCTTCGACCAGCCGAGGGGCCAGGCGGCCGCCGATGTATCCGGTGGCGCCGGTGACCAGCACCCGCAACGACGTACCGGCAGGTGGGAGCTCGGTCATGGGGTCTCCTCAGTCAGGCGTCCAAGCTGATGGCGCCTCGGCCCCGGTGCGCCCGTGCCAGGCGAGTACCCGTTTGCCGTAACGCTGGAACGCGGCCTGGTGCGATACGCCGAGCACCTCGCCGACGCCACCGTGGGTCAGACCCGCCGCAACAGCACCGCCTGTTCGACCGGCACCCGCTCGAAGACACGACGCACCCGACCCTTCACATGAACGGCCGCCTCGGCTTTGGACACCACCCGCGGGTCGGTGAGCTGGATGGTTCTGCCGCACCTGCGCATCTGGGCCCCGCCGGCTGCGGTGATGTTCTTGAGCCAGTCCCGGTTCGGGCCGTAGGTGAGCAGAATCGCGACGCCCTCGTCGGTGCTGAACACCGACAGCGGCGTGCGGTAGCGGCCGCCGGATTTGCGGCCGACGTGTTCGAGGATGCCGTACAGGGGCGCCCATCCGGCCCAGAGTTTCTGGATGGGGTTGGTGACATACCTGTTGAGCCGAGCCAGCCATTGTGGGAGTTGCATGCCCAATGATGCGACGTTGGGCTGGCGCGGTGGGTGATATGTGCCGAGACTGGGGCCATGGCCTACCTCAAGCCCCCGTGGTTCGTTCAGAAGGTGTTCAACCGGATCGCGATGGCCACGGGCATCGGGCACAGCCAGACGCTGACCGTCACCACGCGGGTCAGCAAACAGCCCCAGCAGATTCCTGTCGTGGTCCCCGAGGTCGACGGGGTCAAGTACCTGGTGTCCACCCGGGGCGAATCGGAATGGGTGCGCAACATCCGGGCCAACCCGAGGGTCACGTTGGGCAAATCGAGCTACCTGGCGGCCGAGGTTCCGGTGGCGCAACGGGCACCGGTCATCGCCGCCTACCGTCCGCTGGCCGGCAAGGTGGTGGAGGGTTACTTCCGTGACCTGCCCGACGATGCCGACCATCCGGTGTTCGCGCTGGCGCCCGCTGAGTGACCGCGCCCACTACACCCTGTAGTTGATTGATTTGCACCGGCTGGGACACTGGTGGCCATGCCTGTGGACAAAACGCAGACTCCGCGATCGGCCGAACTGTTCGCCGACGCCTGCGCAGTCATCCCCGGTGGGGTGAACTCTCCGGTGCGTGCCTTCAACTCTGTCGGCGGCACCCCCAGGTTCATCACCTCGGCCAAGGGTTACTGGCTCACCGACGCTGATGGCAACCGGTATGTCGACCTGGTCTGCTCGTGGGGTCCGATGCTGCTGGGTCACGCGCACCCGGCGGTGGTGGAGGCCGTGCAGAAGGTGGCAGCCGACGGGCTGAGCTTCGGCGCCCCGACCCCCTCGGAGACCGAGTTGGCCGCCGAGATCATCGACCGCGTCGCCCCCGTCGAGCGGCTGCGTCTGGTGAACTCCGGCACCGAGGCCACCATGAGCGCCATCCGGCTGGCCCGCGGTTACACCGGCCGCGCCAAGATCATCAAGTTCTCCGGCTGCTACCACGGGCACAGCGACGCGCTGTTGGCCGACGCCGGCTCGGGGGTGGCCACGCTGGGTCTGCCGTCCTCGCCCGGTGTCACCGGTGCCGCCGCGGCCGACACCATCGTGCTGCCGTACAACAACGTTGCCGCGCTGGAAGAGGTCTTCGGCCGGTTCGGTGACGAGATTGCCTGTGTCATCAGCGAAGCCAGCCCGGGAAACATGGGCACGGTGGCGCCGCTGCCCGGTTTCAACGCGGCGCTGCGCCGGATCACCGCGGCCCACGGCGCGCTGTTGATCCTCGACGAGGTGATGACGGGCTTCCGGGTGAGCCGCGCCGGTTGGTATGGCCTGGATCCCGTCGACGCCGACATCTTCACCTTCGGCAAGGTGATGAGCGGTGGCCTGCCCGCCGCGGCGTTCGGCGGCAGTGCCGAGGTGATGGGGCGGCTGGCCCCGTTGGGGCCCGTCTACCAGGCCGGCACCTTGTCGGGTAACCCGGTGGCGATGGCCGCCGGGCTGGCCACGTTGCGCCACGCCGACGACGCCGCGTACGCCCGGTTGGATGCCAACGCCGACCGCTTGGCGGGCCTGCTCACCGGCGCGCTCACCGACGCCGGGGTGGCCCACCGCGTGCAGCGCGCGGGCAACATGCTCAGCGTGTTCTTCACCGACGAGCAGGTCGACGATTTCGCCGCGGCCAAGGCGACCGAAACCTGGCGATTCCCGCCGTTCTTCCATGCGCTGTTGGAGGCGGGGGTTTATCCGCCGTGCAGCGCCTTCGAAACCTGGTTCGTCTCAGCGGCTTTGGATGACGAGGCGTTCTCCCGTATCGCCGATGCGCTGCCCGGCGCGGCCCGGGCGGCCGCGGAGGCCCGGCCATGACCGAACGCGGGTCGACCGTCCGGACAACGGTCCACGTGATGCGCCACGGCGAGGTCCACAATCCCGAAAAGGTGCTCTACGGCCGGTTGCCCGGTTATCACCTGTCCGAGCGTGGCCAGGCTCAGGCGCGGGCCGCCGCCGATTGGCTGGCCGACCGTGACGTCGTCCACGTGGTGGCCTCACCGTTGGAGCGGGCGCAGGAAACGGCCGCGCCGATCGCCGAAAGCCATGGGCTGCCGATCTTTACCGATGACGGTCTCATCGAGTCGTGGAACATGTTCGAGGGGGAGCGGGTGGCACCCGGCGACGGTGCCCTGCGCGACCCGAGGAACTGGTCGCGGCTGCGCAACCCCGCCAAGCCGTCTTGGGGTGAGCCGTACGACGAGATCGCTCCCCGGATGATGGCGGCCATGCACCGGGCCCGGGAGAAGGCAGCCGGGCACGAGGCGGTGTGCGTCAGCCACCAGCTTCCGGTCGAGACGCTGCGCCGGGCGATGACGGGGCGCAAGCTCGCCCATCTGCCGTTGCCGCACAGCCGGTTGTGCAATCTGTCCTCGATCACGTCGTTCACCTTCGAAGGCGACAACCTGATCCGATGGGGCTACACGGAGCCCTGGGGAATCTGAATGAGGTCGTCCCTCGCCCGGGTGAGCGCGGCGGTGCTGGCAGGGCTGGTACTGCTCACCGCATGCTCAACGGGTGACGACGCGGTCGCCCAGGGGGGCACCTTCGAGTTCGTCGCTCCCGGCGGCAAGACCGACATCTTCTATGATCCACCCGAAAAGCGCAGCACCCCAGGCGAACTGAGCGGACCTGAACTCACCGACCCGAACAAGACGCTCTCGCTGGAGGATTTCGCCGGCAAGGTCGTGGTGATCAATGTGTGGGGCCAGTGGTGCGGGCCGTGCCGGGCCGAGATCGGTCAGCTGCAGCAGGTGTACGACGCGACCCGTGACAAGGGCGTGGCGTTTCTGGGTATCGATGTGCGGGACAACAATCGTGATGCCGCAGTCGATTTCGTCACCGACCGCAAGGTGTCGTTCCCGTCCATCTACGACCCGGCGATGCGGACCATGATCGCGTTCGGCGGCAAGTACCCGACCACGGTGATCCCGTCGACGGTGGTGCTGGACCGGCAGCACCGGGTGGCCGCGGTGTTCCTGCGGGAGCTGCTGGCCGAGGATCTGCAGCCGGTGGTGGAGCGCCTGGCGGCCGAGTCGGGTGTCGTGCCGGGGGCACCCAAACCATGACCGGGTTTTCCGAGATCGCCGCTGCCGGGCCGGTGCTGCTGGCGCTGGGGGTCAGCGTGCTGGCCGGTTTGGTGTCGTTCGCCTCGCCGTGCGTGGTGCCGCTGGTGCCCGGTTACCTGTCCTATCTGGCCGCGGTGGTCGGGGTCGATGAGTCCGACGCCGCCTCGGGGGTGATCGGCGTCAAGACCGCGCGCCTGCGCGTGGCCGGGGCGGCCGCGTTGTTCGTCGCGGGGTTCACCGTGGTGTTCCTGCTCGGCGCGGTGGCAGTGCTGGGGATGACCACCACGCTGATCGTCAATCAGGTTCTGCTGCAACGCATCGGCGGTGTGGTCACGATCGTGATGGGCCTGGTGTTCGTGGGCTTCATCCCGGCGCTGCAACGTCAGGCCCGGTTCGCGCCGCGGCAGTGGTCGACGATGGCGGGGGCGCCGCTGCTGGGCGGGGTGTTCGCGCTGGGCTGGACGCCGTGCCTGGGCCCGACGCTGACCGGGGTGATCGCCGTGGCCTCGGCCACCGACGGTGCCACCGTGGCGCGCGGGGTGGTGCTGGTGCTGGCGTACTGCTTCGGTCTGGGCATCCCGTTCGTGCTGCTGGCCCTGGGGTCGGCGCGGGCGGTGACGGGTCTGGGCTGGTTGCGCAGGCACACCCGGACCATCCAGATCTTCGGCGGGGTGCTGCTGATCCTGGTGGGTGCCGCACTCGTCACCGGGCTGTGGAACGACTTCGTGTCGTGGGTGCGCGACGCGTTCGTCAGTGATGTGAGGCTGCCGATCTGATGGTCACTTCCGACTCGCGAGCAGACCCAAAACTGCCCAAAAAGCGGCGTTTTGGGGCAGTTTTGGGTCTGCTCGCGGTAATGCGCAACACCTGGCGCACCCTGACTTCGATGGGCACCGCGCTGGTGCTGCTGTTCCTGCTCGCGCTCGGTGCGATCCCGGGCGCGTTGTTGCCGCAGCGCAGCCTCAACGAATCCAAGGTCGACGAGTACCTGGCGGCCCATCCCACGCTGGGACCGTGGCTGGACCGGGTGCAGGCGTTCGACGTGTTCTCCAGCTTCTGGTTCACCGCGATCTACGTGCTGCTGTTCATTTCCCTGGTGGGCTGCCTGACACCGCGGATGATCGAGCATTTCCGCAGCCTGCGGGCGGTACCCGTGCCGGCGCCGCGCAACCTGGGCCGGCTGCCGAAACACCATGCCGAGCGGGTGAGTGCCGACGCCGGCGAGATCGCCGAGACCGTGGCCCGTCGGCTCAAGGGCTGGCGCACGGTCACCAGGCAGACCGACGCCGGCACCGAGATCTCGGCGGAGAAGGGCTATCTGCGGGAGTTCGGCAACATCGTTTTCCACTTCTCGCTGCTGGGCCTGCTGGTGGCGGTGGCCGCCGGCAAGTTGTTCGGCTACGAGGGCAACGTCATCGTCATCGCCGACGGCGGCCCCGGGTTCTGTACCGCGTCCCCGGCCGCCTTCGACTCGTTCCGGGCCGGCAACACGGTCGACGGCACCTCGCTGAGTCCGATCTGTCTGCGCGTCAACGACTTCGATGCGCACTATCTGCCCACCGGGCAGGCGTTGTCGTTCGCCGCCGACATCGACTACCAGTCCGGCGAAGATCTGGCCGCCAACACCTGGCGGTCCTACCGCCTGGAGGTCAACCATCCGCTGCGGATCGGCGGGGACCGGGTGTATCTGCAGGGACACGGCTATGCGCCGTCGTTCACCGTGACATTCCCCGATGGCCAGCAGCGCAGTCAGACCATCCAATGGCGCCCCGAGGAGCAGATGACCTTGCTGTCCTCCGGTGTCGTGCGCATTGACCCGCCGGCGGGCACGTATCCCGACGCCGACGAGCGTCGCAAGCACCAGATCGCGATCCAGGGCCTGTTCGCGCCGACGAAGGAGCTCGAGGGCACGCTGTTGTCGTCGAGGTTCCCGGCGCTCGACGACCCGGCTGTGGCGGTCGACATCTACCGCGGTGACACCGGCCTGGACACCGGCCGACCGCAGTCGCTGTTCTCTCTCGATCCCCGGTTGATCGATCGCAAGCAGCTGAACAAGGTGGCCCGGGTGAACCTGGTGGCCGGTGAAGAGACGAGGCTCGACCCCGGTCCTGGGCCTGGCACCAAAGTCCGGTTCGACGGTGCCGTCCCGTTCGTCAACCTGCAGGTCTCGCACGACCCGGCCCAGGTGTGGGTGCTGGTGTTCGCGATGTCGATGATGGCCGGGTTGCTGGTGTCGCTGGTGGTGCGCAGGCGCCGGATCTGGGTTCGGATCCAGCCTGGGGCTGCAGGTACGGTGAACGTCGAGCTGGGCGGGCTGGCCCGTACCGACAACTCCGGTTGGGGCGATGAGTTCGAGAAGCTGACCGCGCGGGTGTTGCAGGGGTACGACAACGCGCCGGCGGTAGAAGAGAAGGCGGAGCAGTGAATACCGAGCACATCGACATCGGACTGGCCAGGTACTCCGACTGGGCGTTCACGTCGTCGGTGGTCGTCCTGGTCGGGGCGCTGATCCTGCTGGCCGTCGAACTGGCGTACAGCCGCGGCCGACGGGTCGATGAGCGCTCGCGCGAAGAGCAAATGGCTGGAGCATCCGTCCTCATCGGCGCCACCGTCGGCGCCGACAGCGCCACCCCCGGCGTCGTCGCCGAGGCGCCCCGACGGTCGTTCGACGAGCGCGTCGGCAAGACCGGCCTGGCGCTGACCTATGTCGGTATCGGCATGTTGTTGCTGTGCATCGTGCTGCGCGGTTTGGCCACCTCGCGGGTGCCGTGGGGCAACATGTACGAGTTCATCAACCTGACCAGCTTCTGCGGCCTGGTCGCGGCGGCGGTGGTGCTGCGCAAGCCGCAGTACCGCGCGCTGTGGGTGTTCGTCCTGGTTCCGGTGTTGATCCTGCTGACCGTGTCCGGACGCTGGCTGTACTCCAACGCCGCCCCGGTGATGCCCGCGCTGCAGTCCTACTGGCTGCCCATCCACGTGTCGGTGGTGAGCCTCGGTTCCGGGGTGTTCCTGGTGGCCGGGGTGGCCAGCATCCTGTTCCTGCTCAAGATGTCGCCGCTGGCCGAGCGTGACAACGGCTTCGGACGCGTCCTTCAGCGCCTGCCCGACGCGCAGACGCTGGACCGGATCGCGTACCGCACCACGATCTTCGCGTTCCCGATCTTCGGTTTCGGCGTGATCTTCGGCGCGATCTGGGCCGAGGAGGCCTGGGGCCGGTATTGGGGCTGGGACCCCAAGGAGACGGTGTCGTTCATCGCGTGGGTGGTGTATGCGGCGTATCTGCATGCTCGCTCGACCGCGGGTTGGCGGGACCGCAAGTCGGCTTGGATCAACGTCGTGGGTTTTGTCGCGATGGTCTTCAACTTGTTCTTCATCAACCTGGTGACGGTTGGCCTGCACTCGTACGCGGGGGTTGGCTAGGTACCGTCAGCTTGGTGAGATAGCCGTGTGTCGCGAGGTGGCGGCGCGGTGGTGGTCCGGCCGGAAGTGTGTGGAAAAGAGGGGATTTCGTGTCCGAGCCAGTATCTGAGCCAATGTCTGAGCCGTCCGGCACGCAGGAGGCTGTCTCGCCGGACAGTGGTGAGCCGTCGACGGACGCTCCCGTCGCCGAGCCGACGGTGACCCATCAGGCTGCCCCGCCCGCGGTCGATCTGCCTCCCGTGCCGTCGGTTTTCGCCCCGGTGCCCGGGTTCCGCAGTCAGCAGCGGTTCAGCAATCCCGCCGAGCCGGGGGTCTCCACACCGCTGCCTGCGGAATGGACCGCTCCGACGCCGCCGCAAGGTGTCCCGGTGATCACCGCCCCGTCGGTGCCGGGGAACTTCCCGGCACCGGTCGCCGCGAACTTTCCCGGGTCGGTCGCGGGATCCTTCGCCCCGCCCGCTCCTGGGGTTCATGCCGAGGCCTACCGCGACCTGTCCACCGACGCGCTGCTCGGCCAACGCAAGAACCCGCCCACCTCGGGCTGGCGCAAAGCGCTGTATGTCGCGTCTTTCAAACAGGTCAACGTGGGTGAGAGCCCCAAGATCACGCATCGCAACAACTTGATCGCCGAGGTCAGCCAGCCCTTGCAGGGCTGTTACCGGATCGCGTTGATGTCGCTCAAGGGCGGCGTGGGCAAGACCACGATCACCGCGACACTGGGTGCCACGTTCGCCTCGATCCGTGGTGACCGGGTGGTTGCGGTGGACGCCAACCCCGATCGGGGCACGCTGAGCCAGAAGGTGCCACTGGAGACGGCTGCGACGGTGCGCCACCTGTTGCGCGACGCCGAAGGCATCGAGCGCTACAGCGACGTGCGGGCGTACACCTCCCAGGGGCCGAGCCGGCTGGAGGTGCTGGCTTCCGAGAGCGACCCGGCGGTGTCGGAGGCGTTCAGCTCGGACGACTATCTGCGCGCACTCGAGGTGCTCGAGCGGTTCTACAGCCTGGTCCTGACCGACTGCGGGACGGGGTTGATGCACTCGGCGATGTCGGCGGTGCTGTCCAAGGCCGATGTGCTGGTCGTGATCAGCTCGGGTTCGGTGGACGGGGCGCGGAGTGCGTCGGCCACGCTGGACTGGCTGGACGCGCACGGGCATCAGGATCTGGTGCGTAATTCCATCGCAGTGATCAACGCGGTACGGCCACGGTCGGGCAAGGTGGATCTGTCCAAAGTGGTGGATCACTTCTCCCGGCGCTGCCGGGCGGTGCGGCTGGTGCCGTTCGATCCGCATCTGGAGGAGGGGGCCGAGATCAGCCTGGATCGCCTCAAGCCGGGCACCCGCGAGGCTCTGATCGAGCTGGCCGCGGTGGTGGCGTCAGACTTCGCCGGAGCGCGCCGGGCTACCGACTCGCGCACCTGAGCCAGGCTAGCCGCGTGGGTTGTCGCCGTGCCCGAGCCGACGCAGGAATTCGGGATCGTCGTCAGGACCGATCACACGGGTCTTGGGTCGACCGCCAGAAACCCGCGCCAGCCGCCAGCCGATATACACCAGGCTTGCTGCGGCAATGAGCAGGAGTAGATACGCCACTCGAAACCTCCTTGACCCGAATATACGCGCCGTCGGTAGGCTCGGAGCGTGTCAGGAAGTGGTTCGACCTCCCGGATGGTCGTCGATGTCGTGGTCTATCTCATCGCCCGGCTCGTGCTGGTCGCTGTGCTGACTGCGGCGATCTACGGCGTGGGGAGTCTGGTCGTGGCGGATTTCCCGGTCGTGGTGGCGTTGTTGTTCGCCATCGTGATCGCGCTGCCGGTGGGTATCTGGTTGTTCCGTCCGCTGCGTGAGCGGGCGACGGCCTCGATTGCCGTGGTCGACGAGCGGCGACGCAAGGACCGCGAGCAACTGCAGGCGCGGTTGCGCGGCGACCAGCCCCCGGCCGACCACTGACGGGAAAATCCTTAGAGCGCAGCGAATTTCACGATTGTGCTACCGGACGAAGGCTGAGCCCTTCTCCTGGTCCAGGTAGGTTTCGGCCTTGTTCCTGAGGAAGAACACGTACACCGCGAGTGACAGTGCGATGCACACCGTGACGTAGACGATGAACCACGGCACGAGGTCGCGGTCTTTGAGGGCCTGGTAGATCACCGGAGCGGTGCCACCGAACATCGAATTTGCCATTGCGTAGCCGACTCCTACGCCGAGGGCGCGCACGTGCGAGGGGAACAACTCGGATTTCACCAGGGCGTTGATCGAGGTGTATCCGGTCAGGATCACGTATGCGACGGCAACCAGCAGGAACGACAAGATCGGTGAATGTGTCTGGGGCAGATAGGTGAACAGGAAAAAGGTGTAGATCACCCCGCCGATGCCGAACCACACCAGCAGCGGTTTACGGCCCACCTTGTCACTGATCATCCCGCCCACGGGCTGGATCGCCATCAAGAAGATCAGCCCGATCAGGTTGACCCAGGTGGCCGTCATCGCCTGATCTTTGTAGGTGGTCTTGACGATGGCCGGGGCGTTGACGCTGTAGGCGTAGAACGCCAGGGTGCCGCCCATCGTGATCAGGAAGCACAGCAGCAGCGGCCGCCAATAGCGGGTGAGCAGTTCGGCCACCGACCCCGAGCTGGTGTCCTTGCCCAGCTTGATCGCTTCGAGTTGTTCGGGGGACAGCGATTCGTCCATGGTGCGGCGCAACCAGAACACCACGATCGCGGCCACACCGCCGATGGCGAAGCCGATGCGCCAACCGAATTCATGTACCTGCTCCGTGCTGAACGTGGTGAGGATGATCAACAGGGTGAACTGCGCGAGTACGTGACCACCGACGAGCGTCACGTACTGGAATGAGGAGAAGAAGCCGCGCCGTTCCCGGGTGGCGGCCTCGGACATGTAGGTGGCCGAGGTGCCGTACTCGCCGCCGGTCGCGAAGCCCTGTACCAGCCGGCACAGGATCAGGATGACCGGCGCTGCGACACCGATGGTTTCGCGCGAGGGCACCACCGCGATCACCAGGGAGCACAGCGCCATCAGCGAGACGCTGACGGTCAGCGCGGCGCGGCGGCCGCGCCGGTCGGCGAAGCGGCCGAAGAACCACGAGCCGATCGGGCGGGTGAGGAAGGTGACCGCGAAGATCGCGTACACGTAGACAGTGGCGTTCTTGTCGGCCTTGTCGAAGAACTGCGCTTCGAAGTAGGTGGCGAACACCGTGTAGACGTAGACGTCGTACCACTCGACGAGATTGCCCGACGACCCCCTGATGGTGTTCCAGATGGCGCGGCGGGTTTGGGCGCGGCCCGACGGCGCGGGCTGATGCGCCTCGGTGGTGGTCGTCATGCGCATCCCCCAGGTGGTCGGCGTTGCAGGCCGACGGCCACGTTAATGCACTACGCGGGTGCACCGCGCGGTTTGTGAAGCCCGACCTCGCCGCTTCCTACGTGCGGGTCGTGGATGTCGACTCACCGCGACCAACACGTGGAAATCGGCGCCGCGGGCGAGAAACCGGCGAGGAGCGGGTCAGCAACTCAGCCCAGGAACAAGGCTGCCGACACCGTAACCGCCCACGCCAGCATGGTCAGGCCGGTGTCGCGCAGCACCGGGATCAACTGGGCGCCGGTGCTGCCGTTGCGCACCGGTCGCAGCGCCCGCACCGCCGGTGCGACTGCGAGCAGGCCGACCGCACACCACGGGGTGGCCGCCATCAGTACCAGGGGCAGCACCAGGGCCACGCCGACCAGCAGTTGATACAGCAGCCGGGTGCGGGCGTCACCGAGGCGCACCGCGAGGGTGATCTTCCCGGATTCGGTGTCGGTGGGGATGTCGCGCAGGTTGTTGGCCACCAGCACGGCCGAGGACAGCGAGCCCATCGCCACCGCGGCGACCAGCCCGACCCAGTCGATGCGCAGGGCCTGGGTGTATTGCGTGCCCAACACCGCGACGAGGCCGAAGAAGATGAAGACGGCGACTTCTCCCAGGCCCAGGTAGCCGTAGGGCTTCTTGCCGCCGGTGTACAGCCAGGCCCCGGCGATGCACACGGCACCGACTGCGATCAGCCACGGCGCGCTCACCGCCGCCAACGCCAGCCCGGCCACCGCGCCCACCACCAGGCTCACCACTGCCGCGGTCAGCACCGCCCGCGGCGAGGCCAGTTTGGAACCCACCAGGCGCAACGGGCCGGATCGCACGTCGTCGGTGCCCCGGATGCCGTCGGAGTAGTCGTTGGCGTAGTTCACCCCGATGATCAATGCGAGCGATACGGCCAGCGCCAGCAACGCTTTCCACCACACGGCCGAGCCCAGCCAGGCCGCGGCGCCGGTACCGGCGAGCACCGGGGCGACGGCATTGGGCAGGGTGCGGGGACGGGCGCCTTCGATCCATTGCGCGAAACTGGCCACGATCGTCATCGTATGAGCTGACCCGGTGCCGCCTCGCGCGGACTCTTACACTGAGCCTCATGAAGGAGCAGCTCAGCAAGACCGAGATCGGCAAGGACGTGCTGCAGGAATCCGTCGAGGCCGTGGCCTCCACGGTCGGGCAGGTCACCTCGATCATCACCACGGCCGTCAAGGAGGTCGCGACCGCGATCGGTGGCCTGGCCACCGATGTCTTCGAGATCGCCGACGGCGCTCGCAAGGCCAACGAGGATTTCGAGGACTTCGACGACGACCTCGACGTAGCCGCCGACAAGGTGCCTGCGGATCCCGTCAAGCCCCACGACGAGGACGAATAGCACTGCATGCTCGGCGTCATCGGCGGTAGTGGTTTCTATTCGTTCTTCGGGCCGGAGGCCCGCACCGTCGCCGTGGACACCCCTTACGGTGCGCCCAGCGCACCGGTCACGGTGGGCACGGTGGGCGGGCATGAGGTGGCCTTCCTGCCCCGCCACGGGGCGGGCCACGAGTACTCGCCGCACACGGTCCCGTACCGGGCCAACCTGTGGGCGCTGCGCACGCTGGGGGTGCGACGGATCTTCGCCCCGTGTGCGGTCGGCAGTCTGACCACCGACCTGGGGCCGGGTTCGATCGTGGTGCCGGATCAGTTGGTGGACCGCACCCGTGGGCGCGCCGACACCTACTTCGATTCAGGTGGCATCCACGTCGGCTTCGCCGATCCGTACTGTCCGGCACTGCGGTCGGTGGCCGCCGGGCTGCCCGGTGTGGTCGACGGGGCCACCATGGTGGTGATCCAGGGTCCGCGGTTTTCCACCCGCGCGGAGAGCCGGTGGTTCGCCGAGCAGGGTTTCACGCTGGTGAACATGACCGGCTATCCCGAGGCCGTGTTGGCACGTGAGCTTGAGATATGTTATGCGGCAATCGCTTTGGTCACCGATCTGGATGCCGGGATCGAGGCCGGTTCGGGGGTGACGACGGTGGACGTCTTCGCCGAGTTCGAGCGGAACCTGGTGCCGTTCAAGAAGCTCGTGCATGAGGCCTTGGAAGCGGTCGATGCCGAGCGCGCCTGCACGCACTGCCTGGCCCACGACGGTGTGAAGTTGCCGTTCGAGCTGCCGTGAGGGTTCTGCTCACCGGTGCGGCCGGTTTCATCGGCACCCGGATAGCCACCGCGCTGCGGCAAGCCGGGCACGAGGTCGTGGGTGTCGACACCATGTTGGCCGCCGCGCACGGCGAAGGTGCTGAACCGCCGGCCGACTGCCGTCGGGTCGACATCCGTGACCGTGACGCCCTGGCACCCCTGCTCAGGGGTGTCGACGTGGTGTGCCATCAGGCTGCGGTGGTCGGGGCCGGTGTCGACGCCGCCGACGCGCCTGCCTACGGCAGCCACAACGATTACGGCACGACGGTGCTGCTGGCCGAGATGTTCGCGGCAGGCTGCTCGCGGCTGGTGTTGGCCTCGTCGATGGTCGTCTACGGGCAGGGCTCCTACCGGTGCCCGCAGCACGGCCCAGTCGATCCGCTGCCGCGCTTGCGTGCCGATCTGGACGTGGGAGTGTTCGATCACCGGTGCCCGCTCGGTGGCGGGCCGCTGCAATGGGCCTTGGTGGACGAGGCCGCGCCGCTGCGCCCGCGCAGCCTGTACGCGGCGAGCAAGACCGCGCAGGAGCACTACGCCCTGGCTTGGAGCGACGCCGCCGCGGCCTCCGTCGTCGCACTGCGTTACCACAACGTGTACGGGCCGCACATGCCCCGCGACACGCCTTATTCCGGGGTGGCCGCGATTTTCCGGTCCCAGTTGGAATCCGGCAGTGTGCCAAAGGTTTACGAGGACGGTGCGCAGATGCGCGATTTCGTCCACGTCGACGATGTGGCCGCGGCCAACGTCGCGGCGGTGGAGGCCGAGGCTGGGGGTTTCGACGCCTTCAACGTGTGCTCGGGCCGGCCCGTCTCGATCCGCGAGGTGGCAGCGTTGCTCTGTGCGGCCCGGGGCGCGGAGGGCCCGGCCGTCACCGGGCAGTACCGCAGCGGCGATGTCCGCCACATCGTGGCATCTCCCGCGCGGGCTGCCGAGGTGCTGGGTTTCGAGGCCGCGATCGCTCCACGCGAGGGGTTGGCCGAGTTCGCGTTCGCGCCGTTGCGGGACTGATTGGCCGGAGTCTGTTGACACCCGTCAAGTTGGCATGTCAATACTGACGGGGTGAAACCCGCCATCTGTGAACAGTTCGGTATCGACTTCCCGCTCTTCGCGTTCAGCCACTGCCGCGACGTGGTCGCCGCCGTCACCAATGCCGGGGGATTCGGCGTGCTCGGTGCCACCGCCTACACCCCTGAACAACTGGACCGGGAGATGTCCTGGATCGACGAGCAGGTCGGCGGAAAACCCTACGGCGCCGACATCATCGTGCCGGCGAAGTTCGAGGGCAAGGGAGAGAACCTGTCCCGCGGTCAACTCACCGACCGAATCCCGGCCGAATACCGTGAGTTCGTTTCGAAGCTGCTCAAAGACCACGACATCGAGCCGGAGCCCGAACAACGCCTGGGTGGGTCCTCGTTGTCGGGAGACACCGGCCGCGAACTGCTCGACGTGGCCCTGAGCCACCCGATCAAGCTGATCGCCAACGCGCTCGGGGTGCCGCCGGACTACATGATCGACGCGGGCCGCGAACGCGGTGTTCCCGTCGCGGCGTTGGTGGGCGCCCGCGAGCATGCCCTCAAACAGGTGCAGGCCGGAGTGGACCTCATCGTCGCGCAGGGCACCGAGGCCGGCGGACACTGCGGCGAGGTGACGACCATGGTGCTCATTCCCGAGGTGCTCGACGCGCTCCATGACGCAGGCAGCCGGGTTCCGGTGCTGGCCGCGGGCGGCATCGTCACCGGGCGGCAGATGGCGGCCTCGGTGGCGTTGGGCGCCGACGGAGCCTGGACCGGCTCGGTGTGGCTGACCACCGAGGAAGCCGAGACCGCACCGCACACCGTGCAGAAGATGCTCGCGGCGACCTCCAGAGACACCGTGCGCTCCACCGGGCGCACCGGGAAACCGGCGCGTCAGTTGGTCTCCGAGTGGACCGACGCGTGGCAGCCCAACGCCGCGGGACACCAGACCCTGCCGCTGCCGCTGCAGAACATGCTCGCCGAACCGGTCATCCGGCGTATCGATGTGCTTGCCGCGCAGGGGCATCCGGGAGCACAGGCGCTGGCCACCTACTTCGTCGGTCAGGGTGTCGGATTGATGAACAAGGTCAAGCCGGCCCGCGAGGTGGTGCGCGAATTCATCGAGGACTACCTGGCTGCCACCGAACGGCTGAGCACCTCGCTGCCTGACTGAATCGTCGCGCCGCACTAGTCCGCGAGCGGCAACCGCACCTCGAATCGGGCCCCGGTCTCCAGGTTGTGCGCGAAAAGCGATCCGCCGTGGGCGGCCACCAGGCCCGCGGCGATCGCCAGACCCAGGCCCGACCCGCTGGGCAGAGATGAATCCGACCGCGGCACACGGCCATTGGATCCGCGGTAGGCCACGTCGAACACCCGGGGAAGGTCGGCCTGGTCGATGCCGACCCCGGTGTCGTCGACCCGCGCCCACGCGCCGGTGCCGTCGGATCCGACGGTGAGAGTGACGACACCGTCGACGGGTGTGTGCGCGATGGCGTTGGCCACCAGGTTCGACAACACCCGGACCAGGGCGCGATCGCTGCCGACGACCGGTACCGGATTCTCGGGCAGGGTGGCGGTCAGCGTCACACCGGAGCGCTCGGCGGTGATCCGGTGCGCCGCGAGCACGTCGTCGACCACCTCGTCCAGCGCCACCTGTTCCTACGCGGACTGCACCGCCCCGGCGTTGATCTTCGACATCTCGAACAGGTCGTCGACCATCTCGGACAGCCGGACCGATTCTTGTTCGATGTGTTTGGCGTGCAACCGGACTTCGTCGTCGGCCACCACGCCGTCGGCGATCGCTTCGGAGACCGCGCGAATTCCGGCCAGCGGGGTGCGCAGGTCGTGGCTGACAAAGGCCACCAACTGTCTGCGTGAACGCTCGGCGGCGCGTTCGGAGTCGCGGATCTCCTGTTCCCACACCATTCGTCGGGCCTGGTAGCGCGCCAGCATCACCGCGGCGGGCAGCGTCACGATCGCCACGATCACCAGCACCACGGCCGTGCGCTCGAACGTCTCGGTGATCATGAAGCCGCTCGCGCCGAGCACTCCGGTGAAGGTGGCCAGTGTCGGGATCAGGATCAGGGCCACCATGCTCACCGCCAGCGACCACGACCGGGCCATCCGGATGACGAGAGCCCCGGCCAGCACCACCGGGATGGAACACGCCAGTGCCCAGCCGATGATCTCCCACAGGTCATGACTCGGCATGAGGCCTTCCGTCCCACAGATAGCCACGGCCCCAGACGGTTTGGACCCGGTGCTGGTCCCCGAGCTTGGCGCGCAGTCGCTTGACGTGCACGGTGACAGTCGACAGGTCACCGAAGTCCCAGCGCCACACCAGCTTCAGCAGGTCCTGGCGGGAGTGGACGGTGTCGGTGTGGGTCAGGAAGAACACCAGCAGGTCGAACTCGCGGTTGGTCAGGCTCACCGGCTGGTCGTGCACCATGACCGAGCGGGACGCGGTAGACACGGTCAGCGCACCGGAGGTGATGGTGGCCGGAGCGGTCGGGTGCGTGCTGTGCGTGCGTCGCAGGATGGAGCGGACCCGCAGGGCGAGTTCGCGGGGGCTGAACGGTTTGGTCAGGTAGTCGTCGGCGCCGGCTTCCAGCCCGGTGATCCGATCGTCTTCCTCGCCGAGGGCGGTCAGCAGGATCACCGGCAGGCGGTAGTCACCGTCGCTGCGCAGATCGCGGCACAGCGACAAGCCGTCGGTGCCGGGCATCATCACGTCGAGCACCGCGGCGTCGATCTGCTCGGTGCGCAGCATTCGCATGGCTTCCGCGCCGTCCCGGGCCACCGACACCTTCATTCCGTCGCGCTCCAGGTAGCGGCGCACCACATCGCGCACGACGATGTCGTCGTCGGCGACCAGCACCCGCGTCACAATGCTCGAGGTTAGCCCCGAACGGTCAGCACCAGCGCCTATGTCATGGTTTCGTCACGATTGCCCCATGGCCACCGGCGCCGCGGCGGCCTACCGTCAAGTGGCATGGCTATCGATACCGCTCAGGTCACGGTGGTGCTGCCGTGCCTGAACGAGGCCGAATCGCTGCCGGCGGTGTTGGCCGCGATCCCGGCCGGGTATCAGATCCTGGTGGTCGACAACAACAGCACCGACGGCACCGCCGAGGTGGCGCGCAGGCACGGAGCCGACGTGGTGACCCAAACCCGGCGGGGTTACGGCGCGGCAGTGCACGCCGGCGTCCTGGCGGCCGGCACACCCGTGGTGGCGGTGCTCGATGCCGACGGATCACTGGATCCCGGTGAGCTGCCCGCACTGGTCGGCGAGTTGGACCGGGGCGCCGACATGGCGACCGGTCGGCGCAGGCCGGCGCGGGGCCTACGGTGGCCATGGCACGCCCGGCTCGGTACCGCGGCGGTCTGCTGGCGACTGCGCCGACGCCACGGTCTGCCGGTGCATGACATCGCGCCGATGCGCGTGGCCCGCCGTGACGCGTTGCTTGCCCTCGAGGTCGCCGACCGGCGGTCAGGGTATCCGCTGGAGCTGCTGCTTCGTGCGGCTCAGTCGAATTGGCGGGTGGTCGAGCGCGACGTGGCGTACGGACCGCGTACCGGTGGCAAGTCCAAGGTGAGCGGGTCGTTGCGCGGCAGTGTCATTGCGGCGCTGGACTTTTGGAAGGCCATCTCATGACGATCCCGGTCTCGGTCCTGGTGGTGGCCAAGGCGCCGGTGCCGGGGCTGGCCAAGACCAGGCTCGCCGCGGCGATCGGAGTCGAGGCGGCAGCGTCGATCGCGGCGGCCGCTCTGCTGGATACTCTCGATGCTGTCGCCGCGGCACCCGTGCAGGCCAGGGTGGTCGCTCTCACCGGTGACCTCGGGTGCGCCCATGCCGGGGGCGAGATACGGGAGGCATTGCGGGTTTTCACCGTCATCGGGCAGCGCGGCCGTGACTTCGCCGAGCGGCTGGCCAACGCGCACGTCGATGCCGCGGCCGAGACCGGTCTACCGGTGCTGCAGATCGGCATGGACACCCCCGAGGTCACCGGCCGACTCATCGAGGATTGTGCGGCCGCGTTGGTCGCTTCCGATGCCGTCCTCGGCATGGCTGCTGACGGTGGCTGGTGGCTTCTGGGCGTGCGGGATCCGGCAACAGCGCGCTGCTTGGTGGACGTGCCGATGTCGCGACCCGATACCGGCGCGATCACTCTGGCGGCGTTGCGCGGCACCGGTGTGGCGGTCCGGCAGGTGTGCGTGATGCCCGACGTCGACACGATCGACGATGTCGAGACCGTGCGGCGGATGTGCGCGCCCGACAGCAGGTTCACCGAGGCGACTTTGGCGGCGGGGGTTTGAGGTGCTCGGACATCTCTACGACCGGGCCCTCGGTGGTGAGCGCTGCTGGCTGCGGCACGACGACGGCCGGGTGCATCCCCTGCCGGTCGGCACCTGGCTCGGGGACAGCGACGCGGACCGCGAATTCGACCGGGCGATCGTGATGCTGTGCAACGGACCGACGATCGATCTGGGCTGTGGCCCTGGACGTTTGGTTGCCGACCTGATGCGGCGCGGAGTGCCCGCCCTCGGCATCGATCAGTCTGCCGCTGCGGTCGCACTGGCACGCCGCACCGGAGCGCCCGTGTTGCGCCGCGATGTCTTCGGGCCGCTGCCGGGCACCGGGCGTTGGCAGACGGTGTTGTTGGCCGACGGCAACGTGGGACTGGGCGGTGATCCGTGGCGGGTGCTGCAGCGCGCGGGGGAACTCCTTCGGCGCGGTGGCCATTGCGTTGCCGAATTCGACGCCACTGCACGGGGCGTCAAGGCCTGCTGGGTACGGCTGGAGTCGTCGGGCTCGGTGGGTCCGTGGTTCCGCTGGGCGATCGTCGGCATCGACCATGTCGCGCGGTTGGCCGGCGATGTCGGTCTGATCGTCACCGACATCCATCTGATCGGAGGCCGTGTGGTGGCCACCCTGGTGACGCGGTGAGTGCGTCGGGGCCGAACGGGCTACGCAGCCCGGGGGTTACGGCGCGCGTGGGCTCGGTGCTCGGTCTCGCGGTCGCGACCTGCTTTGTCAGCGGCTTGTGTAGCCATTTCATCCAGCATCCGCAGCCATGGTTTTTCTGGCCGGCCGATCCGGTGTGGCTGTACCGGTTCACTCAAGGCCTGCATGTCATTTCGGGTATCGCGGCGATCCCGTTGGTGGTGGTCAAGCTCTGGTCGGTCTGGCCGAAACTTTTCGAACGACCGCTACTCGGCGGCCCGGTGCGCGCAATGGAACGGTTGTCGATCCTGGTGTTGGTCGGTGCGGTGCTGTTCGAATTGTCCACCGGGCTGTTGAACATTGCCCAGTGGTACGCGTTCCGGTTCTTCTTCACCACCGCGCATTATGCGGTGGCCTATCTGGCGGCCGGCGCGGTACTGGTGCACCTCGCGGTGAAATTGCCGGTGATCCGTCGGGCGCTCGGTGAGCCGATCGACGAGCCGACCGGCGACGTCGTGGTGGGCCCGAGTCGGCGCACGGTGCTGCGCGGCACCTGGCTTGCGGTCGCGGTGGCAACCGTCGCGACCGCCGGCCAGACGGTTCCGCTGTTGCGAGGGGTTTCGGTACTGGCACCGCGTTCCGGGCGAGGCCCGCAGGGCGTTCCAGTCAATCGGTCGGCCGTCGCGGCTGGGGTGCTGCGCAGTGCTCGCGCACCGGACTACCGGTTGACCGTGACCAACGGCACGGCGGTCCGCCATTACAGCCTGGCTGAACTTCAGGCGTTGCCGCAGACCACATGTCGCCTGCCGATCGCCTGCGTGGAGGGCTGGAGCGTCGATGCGGAATGGACCGGTGTGATGCTCTCGGAGTTGACCTCCGCGGTCGGTGGTGGACCGGACTCCGACGTGCGGATGGTCTCGCTGGAACCGCCGGGACCGTATTCCCGCACGGTGCTGCCCGCCCGGCATGCCCGCGACAGTGAGTCCCTGATCGCGTTGCGGCTCAACGGTGAAACGCTCGACCTCGACCATGGCTATCCATGCCGACTGATCGCGCCGTCGAGACCCGGGGTATTGCAGACGAAGTGGTTGTCGCGAATCGAGGTGGCCGGATGATCTTGCTGCGGTGGGGAATCGGTCTGGCCGGGCTGACCCTGGTGGGCTACGGTGCGCTGTTGCTTGCCGACGATCCTCCGGTGGTCATCGTGCGCATTGCGACCTGGGCGGTGGTCGCGGTCATTGTGCACGACTTCGTCTTCGCCCCGCTCTGCGCTGCTGCGGGTGTCGGCGGCTGCCGGCTGATACCTGCGACGTACCGCGCACCGATCAGTGTGGGAGCCCTGTGCAGCGTGGTGCTGGCATTGCTGGCCGTCCCGGTCTACGACAGACCGGGTATGCGACCCGACAACATGACGGTGCTGGACCGCGACTACCCGCTGGGGCTGGCGATTTCGTTGGGCGCGGTGTGGTTGAGCGTGCTGGTGTACAGCCTGGCGGTGCGGCTACTACCAGTTCGTCAGGATCGCATGGTTGAGCGCCAGCGCGCCGATCACGTTGAGCGCCAACCACCAGCGGTGTGAGCGTGCCGGCAGCAGTGCACCTGCCGCTGTCAGCCATACTGTGAACGGCAGCCAGATGCGTTCTGTTTCAGCCTTGCTGAGCATGCTGAGGTCGGCGAAGACGATGGCCAGCAGCGCCGCTGCCAGTAGCAGGTGGACGCCGGAACGCTGCCTGAAGGCCTGGCGGTCGAAGGCCCGGCCGATGCCCGCTACGCTGCCGATCCCGATGGCACACACCACCGATGCCAGATTTGCCCATGACCAGTATTGGAACGGGCGGTTGTTGGCGATGCCCTGCCAGTAGCGTTCCTGGACCAGGGTGTAGCCGTCGAACCACCAGAACCCGGTGGACCAGAACACCGCGACGACCGCGAGCGCGGCGACCACCGCGCAGGACAGGGCCCGCAGCGCGGTCCGGCGGTCGGCGGCACCGAGCAACACCGCCAGGGCCGGCAACGCCATGAGCGCCAGGCCGTAATTGAGGAAGATGCCCCAGCCCAAGAGCAATCCCGCGGCGGCCGCGACCAACTCAGGCCGGCGCACGCCACCGCGTACGGACAATGCCAGCAGTGCGACACCCCAGGCGGCGACACCGGCGTAGTACCCGTCGGCGGACACCGCGATCCAGATGGCTGTCGGGGCGACCGCGACGAATGGGGCCGCGGACCGGGCAGTGGATTCGTCGGCCAGGGTACGCACCGCCACGATGATTGCGGCGGCCGCGCTCGAACCGACCAGCAGACACAACAGGCCGGCCCAGGCGCCGCCGCCCAGTCCGATTCGGTCCAGCCACACAAACGTCAACAGCGCGCCGGGTGGGTGTCCCGACACGTGGGTGATCCACGAATCGGGTTGGTAGTCGAGGATTCTCGACGAGAAGGTGCGCAGCGCTTCGGGAATGTCGGTGATCGTCGGTACTTGACGTAGGTATTCGTGGCGCGCAGTCAGCCGGCCGGCGAAACCGCGCTGCCAGCCGTCGATCATGGCCAGCGAGAACCCCCACAGACCCGCGGTGGCCCAGGTGAGCAGGGTCAACGCCCGCCACCCGAGTCGCTGCGCCGCCGCCGGGCCCCACCACACCGCGCCGGCGCCGATGAGGATCGCCGGAACGGTGCCCCAGCCGGCATGGGCGTTCCACCAGCCGAATATCGGTGCGGTGTCGGCGAAGCTGTGAATCTGCTCCGATGTGCTGTTGATCAGTGGCGTGACGATGCCGAGGTGCAGGTGCGGCACGACGAAGGCCGTCACCACCAGAACGAGGCCGATGGTGACCGCGACCATCTCCCGGCGCCCGATCTGCATGGGCCCAAGCCTAGGCGGACCGCATGCCGGCATCTCTGACGTTTCGGTGACGGCGGGCGGTGCACCGCCGAACTTGCGCGGTCCGCGCGGCGCCGTTGGGTCCAACGGCTATCCGTGGACAGAGGCTCCGGCTCGGATTAGTGCCAGTTCCAGACGGACATGTCGTTGGGCGGGTAGTTCTGGCAGACGTCGGTGGTGTTGGCCGCGACGCCTTTGTTGTTGAAGAACAGCTTGGCCCAGTTCGGCCAGCGCCAGGACATGTTCTCGAAGAAGGCGTTGGTGGCCATGTTCTCGGAGTACTGGCGGCGGCCGGCGTAGTCCATGGAGAAGAACCAGTGGATCCGGTCCTGGGCGCCCTGCTGATCGGCGACGGGCTTGTTGTTGTAGTCGATCATGTAGCGCTCGTAGTACACGGGCTCGACGTCGCGGGCGGCGGCCATGATCTGCTCGGCGGTGCACGGTGTCTTGAGGATGCGGTTGGGGATCGGGTAGTCGTCGGTGGCATCGGCCCCGGCGATGCCGGCCCCGGCCAGGCTGCCGGCGACCGCGCAGGCCGCGACGCCGGTGCGGATCAGGTTGTTGACACTCTTGCGGTTAAACATCTCGCTCCAACGTTGTTCAGTGCGCGGCTTGTTCGTAGACGAAGCGCTGATCGGGGCAGTAGTAGTTGATGGCGGTACCCAGGAACTGCCACGACTGAGCGTCGGTGCTGTCCTTGTCCAGCTGCTTCTTGACGAAACCGACTGAGTCCTGGGCGTTGTGGTCGACGCCGTTGTGCAACCGCTTGCACATGATCTTGCCGATCCAGGCGTTGTAGTCCTTCTGCCCATAGATACCGAAAGTGTGCAACTCGTTGGCGAAATCCGTGTCCGGATCGGCGTAGGCCGGTGCTGACACGGCGAGACTTGTTGCCGCACCGAACATCAGGGCAATGATCAGGCGTTTCATCAGGCCAGGGTCTCCTCGGGGTCGCGCTGGATGGGTTTCGGCCACGGTTGCGGCAGCGGACGCTGACGAACCCGCTGTGGCCACCAGAACCAGCGGCCGAGCAGCGTGGCGATCGACGGGGTCATCAGCGACCGGACCACAAGAGTGTCGAACAACAAGCCTAGGCCGATGGTCGTGCCGACCTGACCGATGACGATCAAACTGCTGACGGCCATCGATCCCATGGTGAACGCGAAGACCAGGCCGGCGGAGGTCACCACGGCGCCGGTGCCGACCATGGCCCGGATGATTCCGGTCTTCAGTCCGGCATGGATCTCTTCCTTTATTCGTGAGACCAGCAACAGGTTGTAGTCCGCGCCGACGGCGAGCAGGACGATGATCGACATCGGCATCACCATCCAGTGCAGCGGTATGCCCACGATGTGCTGCCACAGCAGCACTGACAGTCCGAAGGCCGAGGCGAGACTGAGCACCACCGTGCCGACGATCACCGCGGAGGCCACCACGGCCCGGGTGAGCACCAACATGATGATGAAGATCAGGATCAGTGCCGCCGCGCCGACGATGATCAGGTCGTAGTCGGCGCCCTTCTGCATGTCGTGGTAGGTCGCCGAGCTGCCGCCGAGGTAGATCTTGGCCCCCTCGAACGGGGTTCCCTTGATGGCGTCGGCCGCGGCAACCTTGAGCGGTTCGATGCGTGCGGTGCCTTCCGGAGTCAGCGGGTCACCCTGGTGAATGATGGTGAACCGCACTGCATGCCCGTCGGGCGACATGAACAGTTTGAGGCCCCGCTGGAAGTCGTCGGTCTCGAAGGCTTCCGGCGGCAGGTAGAACGAATCGTCGTTCTTGGCCGTGTCGAACGCTTCGCCCATGGCGGTGGCGGTCTCCTGCATCGCCATGGTCTGATCCTGCTGGGCCTTCTGCACCTGGTACTGGTTCAGCAGGATCTGCTTCTGGTTCTTCATCGTCTGGATCTGCGCCGGCAACACGGCCACCATTCGTGGCATCAGGTCGGCCATGCGCTGCATCTCGGGAACCAGATCCTGGAAGTCGTCGGACATCGTGTTGATGCCGTCGAGGCTTTCGAAGATCGAGCGCATGGACCAGCAGACCGGGATGTCGAAGCAGTGCGGCTCCCAGTAGAAGTAGTTGCGGATCGGCCGGAAGAAATCGTCGAAATCGGCCAGATGGTCCCGTACTTCGGACATGTCACCCGAGGTCGTCTTCATCTTGTCGGCCATCCGCTGCGACACTGCGGCCAGTTCGGTCTGGATGTTCATCATCTCGGTCATCGAGTCGATGCTGGTCTGCAGGTCGTTGGCTTGGTCGAGGATGTTCTGCAGGTTGGTCTGCGCGTAGTCGTTGTTCATCAACTGGGTCGTGCCGCTTTGGCCCAGCGTGTAGGGAATCGTCGAGTGCTTGATCGGATCGCCGTCGGGACGAGTGATGGTCTGCACCTGGGCGATACCGTGCACGCTCTTGAGGGCCTTGGCGATCTTGTCGATCACCAGGAAGTCGGCCGGGTTCCGCAGATCGCGGTCGGCCTCGATCATCATCAGGTCCGGGTTCATCTTGGCCTGGGAGAAGTGCCGGAATGCGGCGTCGTATCCGACGTTGGTCCCGACGTCCTCAGGCAGGAAGATGCGGTCGTTGTAGGTGGTGTGGTAGCCGGGCAGGGCGAGCAGGCCGACCAACGCGGCGACGATGGCGCACACCAGGATTGCGCCCGGCCACCGGACGGTGGCGGTGCCGACCCGGTGCCATCCGCGGGATTTCGAGTGCCGCTTGGGCTCGAGGATCTTGCCGAATCGGCCGAACACCGAGATGACGGCCGGCCCGAGGGTCAGTGCCATGGCGACCACGACGGTCATTCCGATCGCCAGCGGGATTCCCATGGTCTGGAAGTACGGCAGCCGGGTGAAGTGCAGGCAGAACGTCGCGCCTGCGATGGTCAGACCCGAGGCGAGCACGACATGGGCTGTGCCACCGAACATGTCGTAGTAGGCCGATTCCTTGTCCTCGCCGGCTCTTCGTGCTTCCTGATATCGGCCGATCAGGAAGATCGCGTAGTCGGTGGCCGCGGCGATCGCCAAGGTCACCAGCATGTTGGTCGCGAACGTCGTGAGACCGAAGAAATTGTGGTAGCCCAATAGCGCGACAAGTCCACGGGCGCCGGACAATTCGAGTACCACCATCACCAGCACGATCAGTGTGGTGATGATCGACCGGTAGACGCCGAGCAGCATGACGGCGATCACGCCGAAGGTGACGAGCTCGATCAGCTCCATGCTCTCGTCACCGACGATGTTCTGGTCGGTGCTGGATGCCGCGGATCCGGTCACATAGGCCTTCACCCCGTCGGGGGCGGGGCTTTCGGTGGCGATGCGCCGCACCGCCTCGACCGACTCGTTGGCCAGCGTCTCGCCCTGGTCACCGGCGATGTAGACCTGCACGTAGGCGGCCTTGCCGTCGCGGCTCTGGGCGCCCTTGGCGGTCAGGGTGTCTCCCCAGAAGTCCTGCACGTGCTGCACATGGGTGGTGTCAGCGCGCAGGTCACGCACCATCTGGTCGTAGAACATGTGCGCTTGCAGGCCCAGCGGCTTCTCGCCTTCGAGTACCACCATCACCGAGCTGCTGGTGTCGTACTCCTGGAACTTCTTGCCGACCTCTTTGATGGCGATCATCGAGGGCGCGTCGTTGGGGCTCATCGACACCGCGCGCATCTTCCCGACGACCTCGAGTTGCGGCACGACGGTGTTGAGCAGTGCCACGATCACGATCCACGCCAGGATGATCGGCAGGGCGAAGACCCGGATGAACCGTGGGATCGGTGAGCGTTTGGGGGCGGAGTGGCGCCCCGTCGCGATGGCGTCGGTCGGTGTGTCGTCGGTGGGCGCGCTCATGCTGCCTTCACAAAGCAGAAGGTTTGTGCGTTCAATCCAGTAGCCGTTCTCTCTTCTTTGACCTCGTCATCGACTGTGACTCGGCAACTGATGCTGTCCCCGTCGCCTTGGGCCATGATGTTGGGCTGCACCGACGGCAATGTGGTTTGCAGCGTCAGAGTCCATGGCAGCGGCACGGTTCCGGTGCGCTGGGGTTTGCCTTCGAGGTCCATGTAGTTGATGACGGCAGTGTTGCCCGTGCCGAAGATTTCGTATTTCACGAACTTGGGGTTGAAGTCTTCGGCGTTATCCGAGGTGGTGTCGGTGATGATGACGGGATGGGCGCCGAAGACCTTGCGCACGTTCGTCACGATCAGCACGCCGGCGCCCATGGCGACGACGATCAGCACGGGGAGCCATATTCGGCGGATGACCTTCAGCATTGCGGCTGCGAGTGGAGGGTTTTGGCGTGCTGCCGAGCCTGGACTGCAGTCAATGTGTGGCCTCCCGACTTTCGATGTGCTTGCGACAGCCCAGCTGTTAGGCGGCCTAGCAGTTCGAGCGTAAAGTTAGTGTAAGAAGTGGATACGATCAATCCACTTATGACCCCGATCACTTAGGCTTCAGGGATATGACCGAGGAAACACGCCGCGTGTTGCGCAGGGATGCCGAGCGCAATCGGCAACGAGTGCTCACCGCAGCGCGGGAGCTGTTTGCCGAAAAAGGTCTCGAGGCGACACTCAATGACGTGGCACGTCACGCCAACGTCGGGGTGGGCACGGTTTACCGGCGCTTCGCCACCAAGGAAGAGCTCATCGAGGCCATCTTCGTGGACGGCATGGAACAGCTCACCGCGCTGGCGGAAACGGCACTGCAACATCACGATTCGTGGCAGGGCTTCGCGTGGTACGTCGAGGCCATGTGTGAGATCACGGCGACCGACCGAGGCTTGCGGGAAATCGCGTTCAGCAAGGCGTACGGCGGCGACCGGGTCAAGGCCTGCCAGGAGCGGCTCGTCCCGGTATTGACCAAACTGGTTGAGCGGGCGCAGGGCGACGGCCACCTTCGCCCGGAGGTGTCCTCGACCGACATGCCACTGCTCGGGCTGTTGTCCGGCACGGTGAGTGAATTCGCCGGCAACGTCGATCCCGACCTGTGGCGCCGATATGTGGCCATAGTGTTGGAGGGCATGCGCTACCACGCTGATCAGTCATCCATTCCGGTGGCAGCACTCGACAGTGAAGCGCTCGACATCGCGATGCAGTCCTGGGAGCCGGCCGGGCCGCCTCGCTGACCGACACTCACGTTTCGGAAATGCCTGTGCGGGCACAATATCCATGTGGTGATCAAAGGTGACTCAGAACGCGACTCGGATCAGTTGTTCTGCGGGGCTGACCTGGCCCGGCGCATCGAGAAGGCCGAAGCCGACCTGATTTCGGCGGCGACGCACGCTGCCGGCGACCGCGGGGCTCAAGGGCTGGTGTTGCCGGTGGCCGGCGGCTATGCCTGTTTCGCCGAGCCGGATTCGCCGATGAACAAGGTGGTCGGCCTCGGTTTCGACGGGATGCCCGACGAGGCCGTGCTGGGTGAGATCGAGCGGGTCTTCGCGGCTCGGGGCAGCGCGACCCGGGTGGAACTGTCCAACCTGGCCGACCCTGAGATCACCGCATTGCTGTCGGGTCGCGGCTATCGCCTCGAAGAGTTCGAGAACGTGCTCGGTCGCCCGCTGGTGGGCGACGAGCACCCGCCGGTGACGGACGTGCAGGTGCGCCGGGCCGACGATCTCAGCGCCTGGGTGAATGTCGTGGTCGAGGGCTTCGCCCATCCCGATGGTGAGGGGCCGCTGAGCCACGAGCAGTTCCCGGCCGACATCATCGAGCGGGCGGAGCGGGACATGGAAAAAGCCGGGGCGACAGCGTATATCGCGCTGTGTGACGGCGTGGTCGCCGGTGGCGGGATGATGCGGCTGGCCGGTGGGATCGCTCAGCTGGCCGGCGCTGCGACGGCGCCGGCCTACCGGCGCCGCGGGGTGCAGTCCGCACTGCTGGCGGCCCGGCTGCATGAGGCCGCCGAGGCCGGATGCGAGATCGCCGTGGTGACCACGGCGCCCGGCTCGAAGTCCCAGCACAATGTGCAGCGCCGCGGCTTCCAGCTGCTCTACTCGCGGGCGGTCCTGGTGAAACCGGCCGAATTGGTGCAGTAGTTCAGTAGAGGACTTTGCGCAGGTTGTCCTCGCTGTAATACGCGTCGAGTTCGGCCTGACTCTGATCGGGTTTGAACGCCTTGGCCATCTGGGCCACCGAGGGCACCGCCGTCGGATCCCAGGTCTCGGGCTTCCACGCGTCCGAGCGCAGGAATGCCTTGGGGCAGTGGAAGAACACTTCCTCGATGGCGATTTCCAACGCGAGGATCGGCTGCTTGCCGCCGACGGCCATGGCATCGAAATAGTCTGCGTCCGACAGTATCCGGGCGGTGCCGTTGATCCTCAGGGTGTCACCGCGGCCGGGGATGACGAACACCGTGCCTACGTGGGGGCGTTGCAACACGTTGAGGAAGCCGTCGACACGCCGGTTGCCCGGCCGTTCCGGGATCGCGATCGTGGTGTCGTCGATGATCTGGACGAAGCCCGGCGGGTCACCTTTGGGAGAGACGTCGACGCGGCCATGCGCATCGGTGGTCGCCACGAAGCCCAGCGGTGACTGCTTGAGCCAGGCCTGCTGCGCCTCCGACAGCCGGTCGGTCACCTTCTTGGCGACGGCTGCGGTGGGTTGCCCGACGATGGCGCGCAGCTCATCTGCGGAGGTCACTTCACGACGCATGCCTCCATCATGCCCAAGCCGACAAGTGAAATTCCTGACACGGTTTTCGGCGGGGGTTCTCGCGGGGTTCCCGCGAGAACAACGCAGTGGTCGTAATCCGGGGCGGGCGAGAGCCACGGCGTTGTTTTGGGCGTGCGCCGCTCAGCTGTAGCGGGCGGCCAATGCGCGCCGATCGATCTTGCCGATGCCGCGTCGGGGCAACTCGTCGACGATGTGCACCTCGCGCGGGGCCGCGGTCGCATCGAGGGTGTGCGCCACGTGGGCGCGCAGCTCGGCCACACCAGGCGCCGACGCGCCGGGGGTGAGCACCAGCGCGGCCACCACGCGCTGACCGAGCCGCTCGTCGGGCACCCCGAACACCGCGCAGTCAGCGATCGCCGGATGGTCGGCCAGCACCGATTCGACCAGCTGTGGCAGCACCGTCAAGCCGCCGGTACTCACGGCGTCGTCGACCCGGCCCAACACCCGCAATACTCCCGAATCATCCAGGACGCCAAGGTCATCGGTACGGAACCAGCCGGGTTCGGCGAACGGGTCGGGGTTGGCCGGGTTGCGATACCCCTTGGCCACGGTGGCCCCGCCGAGCAGGATGCGGGAATCGGCACCTGACGTCGCCGCCGGGGCGGCTCCGGCGATACGCACCTTCACACCGTCGAGTGCCACGCCGTCGTACACGCAGCCGCCCGCGGTCTCGCTCATGCCGTACGTGCGCACCACGTTCACCCCCGCGGCCTGCGCGCGTTCGGCCAGCCCGGCCGGCATGGGCCCGCCGCCGATCAGCACGGCGTCGAGGTCGGCCAGTGCCTCCGTGGCGGCCGGGTGGTGCAGGGCCTTGTCCAGCTGCACCGCCACCAGCGAGGCATAGCGGCGGCCGCCGCCCAAAGCGGCCACCGCGGAGGGCAACTCACTCGGGTCGAAGGACGCCCCGATGCTGACGGGTGCGGTGCCGGCCAGTGCACTGCGCACCAGAACCTGCAGACCCGCAATGTGATAGACGGGCAGGGCGAGCAGCCAACGTCCGTCACCGCCCAGCCGGGCGTGGGTGGCGGTCGCACTGGCCCGCAGCGCGTCGGCGGTCAGCAGCGCGCCTTTGGGCCTGCCGGTGGTACCCGAGGTCGAGACCACCACGGCAACGTCGTCGTCGATGTCATCTCCGGCGCGCAAAGTGCTTGTCAGCAAATAACTCTGACGTTCGTCGGCGGCGGGGACGGGCAGTATCGCCGATCCGCTTCCGGTCAGAACCTCGTCGAGGATGGTCAGTAGTTCGTCCGTCGCGGCACCGACGGGAACGGGGCGCAGGACGGCTATGCCAGGCTCCCAGGGTCTTTCGGCTCATCGCCGTTGCGGTGGCCGATGTCGTCGGGGTCGAGAGCGTCCTCGGCGTCGCGCGGATCGTCCAACGGCCAACCTTTGGTGGCCAAGCGTTCCCGCACCCGCTCGACGTCCTCGGCGCGGGGCAGCTCGTCGGTGATCTGGGTGATCAGCACACCGATGTCGATGTGATCGAAATCACCGCGATCGATGAGATCGTGTGCCACGGCTTTGACTTCGTCGTTGGTCAGCCGCCGCGTCAACAGCGCCAACAGCGGCACCCGGTCTGGCCCGGGCACCCCCTCGGGGTACCCGGCATTGAGCCAGGCCGCGATCTTCGCGAGAAAAGCGTTCACTGTGCCTACTCCTGATGCACCCGAGCGAGGTTCCTCCGGACATACGAGTTTGAGCCGGGGGACCGCCTTGATGTTAGTGCTGTCCGCCGACTCGGGCTCGCAGTGAACTTATAGCCAGCTCGGGGATCGGCAAACCGCCCCGGCGAACAATCCGGGGTGGACAGATGAACACTCGGTGAACTCATTCGGAGCGTATTCGAATTGCCAGCTCAGCGTGGTGTTTCCGGCTGGTCAAAATCGCCGGCGGTCCGACAGAATTACGGCCATGAGCGCTGAGCTGATCGTCCTGGTGCTGTTGATAGCAACGGCCCTGGCTTTTGACTTCACCAATGGCTTTCACGACACCGGCAACGCCATGGCCACCTCGATCGCCACTCGCGCTCTCAAGCCGAAGACTGCGGTGCTGCTCGCCGGGGTGCTCAACCTGGTCGGCGCCTTCCTCTCGGTCGAGGTCGCCATCACCGTCACCAGCTCGGTGCTCAAGATCCAGGACTCCAAGTCCGGGTCCCTGATCCCGTCGATCGACGCCTCGACCGGGCTGACGATCATCTTCGCGGGCTTGATCGGCGGCATCCTGTGGAACCTGCTGACCTGGCTGTTCGGTATCCCTTCGAGCTCCTCGCACGCACTGTTCGGCGGTTTGATCGGCGCCGGTCTGGCCGCCATCGGCCTGGCCGGGGTGAACTGGTCCGGCGTCACCCAGAAGGTGCTGATCCCGGCGGTGGCCGCCCCGGTGATCGCCTGCCTGGTGGCCGGGTGCGGCACCTGGCTCGTCTACCGCATCACCCGCAACGTCGCGCAAAAGCGCCGCGAGGCAGGGTTCCGCTGGGGCCAGATCGCCACCGCTTCGCTGGTCGCACTCTCGCACGGAACCAACGACGCGCAGAAGACCATGGGTGTGATCGCGCTCGCGCTCATCACCACCGGTCACCTCAGCGGGGACGTGAAGAGCAACGGCCTGCCGTTCTGGATCATCGCCTCTTGCGCGCTGGCCATCGGCCTGGGCACCTACATCGGCGGCTGGCGGGTTATCCGCACCCTGGGCAAGGGCCTGGTCGAGATCGAATCTCCGCAGGGCCTGGCCGCCGAAGCCTCATCGGCCGCGATCATCCTGAGCTCCAGCGCGGCCGGCATGGCCCTGTCGACCACCCACGTCGCGACCGGCTCGATCCTGGGCAGCGGCGTCGGCAAACCCGGCGCCGAGGTGCGGTGGGCGGTCGCGGGCCGCATGGCGGTGGCCTGGCTGGTGACGCTGCCGGCCGCGGGCTTCGTCGGTGCGCTGGCCTTCTGGCTCTCGCACGGTGTCGAGTCCCTGACCTCCTCGGCGCTCGCCGGCGACGGACTGATCTTCTTCGTGCTGGTCGCGCTCTCCGGATACATGTGGTGGCGCGCCCAGCAGCAGAAGGTCGATCACAGCAACGTCAACGCCGATTGGGACCACTCCACCAACTCGGTGGTGCCCGCGGACCTGCGTGAGACCGCCGAGCCCGCCGCCCCGGGCACCGACAAGAAGCCCGGCGTCGACAAAGCCAGCGTCTGATCACCGGATCGCACAGCGGACACAAGGAATCGAAATGACTTATCTGGAAGCCATTTTCAAGGTGCTGGTGGTCGGGCTCGTCCTCGGCGCCGGTCTGCCTGCGGTGTTCGCCGCGGGACTGGTTGCCTACTCCAACGGTGAGGGCGGTACGAGCGCCGACGGCACCACCCACGCCCCGAATCCCGCTTTGAAGTTCCTCGGCCTGGCATTGTTCGTACTGGTGGGTTTCGTGATTCTGGTTGCCATCGCGTGGATTACGCGCACCACGATCATCCACCACACGGGCATCGACCTGTTCCCGTTCCTGCCCACGAAGTGAGTCGAGCGTGGTGAACGAGACAACGAGCTTCCTGGACAACGTCCTGAACTGGTTGCGGGCCGGCTACCCCGAAGGGGTGCCGCCCACCGACCAGTTCGCCCTGCTGGCGCTGCTGACCCGGTCGCTGTCCGAGGACGAGGTGGTCAAGGCCACGCACGACATCCTGCGGTCCAGCACCGGCGATCGTCCGGTCACCGACGACGAGATCCGCCTGGCGGTACGCAACGTCATCGACAAGGACCCCAATCCCGAAGAGGTCAACCAGGTTGCCGCGCGGCTGGCCTCGGTGGGTTGGCCGTTGTCGTCACCGGCGCGCTGAGCGCCGGCGCTCAGCGGGTGTCCCGGCGCAGCGGGTGGGTGTCTGGGACCTGCACGAAAATCAGGGTGATTCCGTCCGGGTCGGTCACGTGCATCTCGTGCAGACCCCACGGCTCCTCGGCCGCGGCCCGGGCGATCACCACGCCGCGGCCTTCCAGTTCCGCCTGGGTGGCGTAGACGTCGCGCACCTGCAGCCACATCGCCCCGGGGAACTGCCCGGGTTCTGTCGGGCTGTGGTGGCCGGCCAGCTCGATCAATGACTGCCCGGCGTAAAAGACTGTGCCCGCCCCGTATTCGCGAGCGATGGCCAGACCGATCCCGTCGCGGTAGAACGCCACCGACTTCGGGTAGTCGACCGGCCGGAGCAACATCCGACTGGCCAGGATTTCCATATCCCTTGTCTACCACCGCGGCCGGACCGGTCGCCTCGCGACACGTCAGGCCGGCTGGACCCGTTGCCGCTTCATCACCGCGTCGACGAGCCCGGGCGCGACGGTGTTGAGCGCCTTGGCGGTCACCGCCATCCGTGGGGCGATCTGCACCGGGCGGGTGCGCGCCGCGGTCAGCATCCAGTCGGCGGCCTCGGCGGCCGACAGCCCGGGCAGCCCGTCGTAGGCCCGGGTGGGGGCGATCATCGGGGTCTTCACCAGCGGGTAGTACAGCGTGGTGGAATGCACGCCGTCGGTGGCCCACTCGGTTTCGATGACCCGGCTGACCGCGGCCAGTGCCGCCTTGGAGGCGTTGTACACGGCGAACAGCGGGGCCGATTCGTTCATCACACCCCAGGTGGCGACGTTGATGATGTGGCCGTCACCGCGGTCCCGCATCCCCGGGGCCAGGCCGCGAATGAGCCGCAGTGGTGAGTAGTAGTTCAGCGTCATGGTGCGCTCGACGTCATGCCAGCGCTCCAGCGAGTCGGACAGCGGCCGCCGGATCGACCGGCCCGCGTTGTTGATCAGGATGTCGATGCCGCCCAGCTCGCGTTCCACGGTGGCGACCAGTGCGTCCACGGCGTCCAGGTCGGACAGGTCCACCGCGTGGGCGCGCGCGTCACCGCCGTTGGCCGTGATCCGGCTGACCAGGTCGTCGAGCAGATCTCGACGGCGGGCCACCGCGACGACGGTGGCGCCCTTGGCGGCGAACTTCTCGGCGGCTGCCTCACCGATGCCCGAAGAGGCGCCGGTCAGCAGGATGCGCTTGCCGGCGACGTCGATGTCGGCGTGGGCTTGTAGCCGTTCGGTCAGCGGCGGACGCATGCTGGTCAGCAACAGCTGTTCGGACAGCCGGCGCAGCGGGCTCTTGCTCATGCGCCGAGTTTAAGAGGCCTGGATTTGCCCTCCGTATCCCGCATGCCGCACTTGCGCGATGACTTGTCGGCCTGCGCCGAGTCGGTACCGCCATGACCATCATCGGCAAGCTCGACCAGCGATTCAGTGAAGCAACCGAGGCGACGAGCTGGGAGTCGGCCGCGGCAGCCCTCGGTGCCGCCGGGCTGTACTGGCTCACCACCGTGCGGGGTAACGGCCGGCCGCACGTCACACCGTTGGTCGGTGTGTGGACCGGCGATGCGCTGGTGTTCTGCACCGGCCCCGCCGAGCAGAAGGCGCGCAACTTGCAGGCCGGCGCGGCCGTCGCCGTCACGACCGGAACCAACACCTGGGCCGCGGGTCTCGACGTCGTCGTCGAGGGCACCGCCGCGCGCGTGACCGGCCGGCAGCGGTTGACCGCCCTGGCCGACGCGTACCGGGGCAAGTACGGCGACGACTGGGATTTCGATTGCGACGACGACGTTTTCGATTCGCAGGGCCAGCCGGCGTTCGTCTACGAGGTGGTTCCGGCCAAGGTGATCGCGTTCGCGAAGTCACCTCATGGCCAGACCACCTTCCGCTTCTAGAAGTAGCGCGGGAAACCGCTCCAGTCCGGATCGCGCTTCTGCAGGAACGCGTCGCGACCCTCGACGGCCTCGTCGGTCATGTAGGCCAGTCGGGTGGCCTCGCCGGCGAACACCTGCTGGCCCACCAGGCCGTCGTCGATCAGGTTGAACGAGAACTTGAGCATGCGGATCGCCTGGGGCGACTTGCCGTTGATCTCGGTGGCCCACTGCAGTCCGACGGACTCCAGTTCGGCATGGTCGACGACCTCGTTGACCGCGCCCATCTGATACATGGTCTCGGCGTCGTACGCGCGGCCCAGGAAGAAGATCTCGCGGGCGAACTTCTGTCCCGTCTGCCGTGCCAGGTAGGCGCTGCCGAACCCGCCGTCGAAGCTGCCGACATCGGCGTCGGTCTGCTTGAACCGGGCATGCTGGCGGCTGGCCAAGGTGAGGTCACACGTGACGTGCAGGCTGTGCCCACCGCCGGCGGCCCAACCGTTGACCAGACAGATCACCACCTTCGGCATGAACCGGATCAGCCGCTGCACCTCGAGGATGTGCAGCCGCCCGGCCCGTGCCGGGTCGACGGTCTCGGCGGTTTCACCTGCCGCGTACTGGTAGCCCGACCGGCCGCGGATACGTTGGTCCCCACCGGAGCAGAAGGCCCAGCCGCCGTCCTTGGCCGAGGGTCCGTTGCCGGTCAACAGGACCACGCCGACGTCGGGGGACATCCGGGCGTGGTCGAGGACGCGGTACAGCTCGTCGACCGTGTGCGGCCGGAAGGCGTTGCGCACCTCGGGCCGGTCGAACGCGATCCGCACCGTGGGCTGCCGGGAGTCGTCGGCGACATGCCGGTGGTAGGTGATGTCGGTCAGGTCGTCGAAGCCGGGTACCGGCTCCCAGGCTGTCGGGTCGAACGGGTTGTCTGCACTCACGTGCTCGACTGTAGAGCGAACGTATCCAGAGGTTTCACAGGTATCGCCGCGGGGTACCAACCCCGGCGCGATGGTGCGTACCGCGCATCACCAGAGGAGAGAGGGCCACGATGAAGAAGTTGGCGAGTGTGTTGATGTCGGGTTTGGCCGCGGGCGTGGTGCTCGTGGGCTGCACACCCGAGGTGACCGGCGGTGACACGAAGTGCGAGGACTTCATCGGGCAGGACGAGAAGACGCAGAACGACGCGGTGGCCAAGATGCTCAAGGATGAGAAGGGCACCGATGCGGCCCAGCTGGAGATCACCGGAACCCGGTTGGCCGTGCAGACGTTCTGCCAGACGGCGGGCAAGCAGGACTCCAAGATCAAGGAGGCCCCGCACCTGAGCTGAGCCCCGGGTTAGATCGGGTCCAGCCGGAAGACCGGGCACCGCCCCGCGAGTGATTCGAACTCGTCGGGGTTGGGCCCGGTCACCAGGCCGGCGTTGCGCATGAAGCCCACTCCGGTCGGTACCAGAACCGGGAACTGGCGCAGCAGTGGGCGGGCTTGCTCGGCGGGGATCTCGACCATGCGCACCCGCTGGTCTTTGCGGCCCTGATGCACCGTGGCCTCGCCTGCGGCGCGGGCGTTGGCCGCCCAGTCGCCTTTGGGCAGCCCGCCGACGATGTAGCGGTGGCCGTCGATGGTCATCGGGGTGACCGGCGTCGAGCGGGGCTTCCCGGTCTTGCGGCCCGGCAGGGTCAGTACGACGGGGCCCTTGTCGCCGCCGACGCCGAGCTTGTTCAGCCCGATCATCATCTTGTTGACGTACTTCAGCCACCACGGTGGCCGGATGCGGTCGTCAGCCATGCCTACACACTAGGCACGGATGCCGACGTCGTGCAGGGCCGCGATCAAGCCGTCGGGGCGCTCGGCGGTGGGCAGCGGGTCGACCAACGCGAACTGGCACCCCACCGCGCGGGCGCCGCCGTCGGCCTCTTCACTGTCGCCGACCATCAGCGCGTCCGCGGCGGTTACCCCGAGACGGTCCAGCGCCGCGGTGAAAATCGCCGGATCGGGTTTGACGGCGCCGACTTCGAAGGACAGCACGAACTCGTCGACGTGCCCGGAGGCGCCGATCGCGGCGAAGGCCGGTCGTACATCGAAAGCGATGTTGGAGACGACGGCAGTCCGAATTCCTTGTGCTTTGAGGTTTTCGAACACCCGAGCCGTGTCCGGATAGGCGGTCCAGCTGGCCGGGTCGATCACCCGGTTGTACAGCGATTCCGCGTGGTGGTCGGCCAATCCGGATTCGCGCAGCACGTGCAGATAGGCCTCGCGGTGCAGGTGCGGCGCCAGGTCGCGGTTGGCCCACGCCCGGTACTGCTCGTCGGTCATGGCCACCGAGCGTCCGGTCGGCGCGGTCAGGCGGCGCATGAGCTCGGTCTGGACGTGACCGTCGACCTCTTGCTCGTCGACGGCCATCCCGGCGAACCAGCTGTCCTGTTCCTCGAGGCGGAACAGGGTCCCGGAGAAGTCGAACAACACCGCGGCCACCATGTCCGCCATCGTGCCACGCGGGTGGCCGGTATCAGCCGCGTTCACGGATGGCCTTGTCCACCAACACCTGTCGTTCACGTTCGTTGTCGGCCAAGGATGCGGCCCGGTGAAACTGCTCGGCCGCGTCGTGGTGCCGACCCAGCCGGGCCAGCAGTTCGCCGCGGACGCTGGGCAGCAGATAGGAGCCATCAAGGCCCTCGATGCCGTCGACGATCTCCAATGCTTCCCGCGGCCCCGAGTGCATCGCGACGGCCACCGCGCGGTTGAGCTGTACTACCGGCGACGGGGTGATCTGCAGCAGCGCGTCGTACAGGGCGACGATGCGAGTCCAGTCGGTTTCGGCCGCGGTCGGGGCCACCGCATGACATTCGGCGAGCGCGGCCTGCAGGGCATAAGGGCCCCAACCACGTTGCTGTCGTGCCGCACTGCAGCGTTGCAGGGCCGCGACGCCGCGTTGGATCTGCGCGCGGTCCCACCGGGCCCGGTTCTGGTCTTCCAGCAGGATGGGCCGGCCCTCGGCGTCGGTGCGGGCCGCAAAACGTGAAGATTGGAATTCCATCAGTGCCACCAGGCCGTGAACCTCGGGTTCGTCGGGTATCAGCGCGGCCAGGACGCGGCCCAATCTCAGTGCCTCGCTGCACAATTCGTCTCGGATCCAGCGCCGGCCGGCAGAGGCCGAGTAGCCCTCGTTGTAGATCAAGTAGATGACCGAGAGCACCGCCGACAGCCGTCGCGGGCACTCGTCACGCGGTGGCACCTCGAAGGGCGGGTCAGCCTGGGCCAGGGTCTTTTTCGCGCGAGTGATGCGGGCGGCCGCGGTGGCCGTCGAGGTCAGGAAGGCCCTGGCGATCTCGTCGGTGCTCAACCCGCCGACCATGCGCAAGGTCAGCGCGATCTGGGCCTCGCGGGACAGCACCGGGTGAGCGGCGATGAAGATGAGCCGCAGCACATCGTCGTCGATGCGGTCGGGGTCCCAGGCCTCCTCGACGTGTTCGGCCAACTCACGGGCCAGCACCGCGTACTTGGCGTCGAGGTTCTCCGCGCGCCGCCAGTGATCGATGGCCTTGCGTTTGGCCACCGTGGTCAGCCAGGCGCCTGGATTGCGCGGCACGCCGGAGGCCGGCCACTGCGTCAGCGCGTCGAGCAGGGCTTCGGAGGCCAGATCCTCGGCCAGGGCGACGTCGCCGACCGCACGGGTGAGCGTGGCCAGGATCTTGGCCGCCTCCATCCGCCACACCGCGTCGAGTGTCTGCTGCATGTCGGCAGCGGGTGCCGGGTTGTCAGCCACGCCGCCATTCTGCCGAGCCCGCTGTCGCCGCGCCCCGCCGTCGCCGCCGTGCCCCAGTGTCGCCGCCGCGCCCCATTGTCACGCCAGAGTGGCGCTCGCCGCCGACAGCCACTCCCGCGTGACAAAGCCCGATGGCTCGAGGCGTCATCCCGTCCGAGCGTCACGTCAGAGTGGCACTCAAGCGCGAGCGCCACTCTGACGTGACAAAGCGGGGCAAAGGGCGTGACAAAGCGGGGCAAAGGGCGTGACAAAGCGGGGCAAAACGGGCCCGTCAAAGCGCGCCGACAGAGAACGTCAGCCGATCGCGCGGGCAGCGCCCTCCCAGAACTGGGCCCGCACGGCTTTCTTGTCGGGCTTGCCGAGCGCGGTCACCGGCACGGAGTCGACGACGATCACCTGCTTGGGTGATTGCACCGAGCCCTTGCGCTCCTTGACCGATGCCTGGATCTCGGCGGTCACCTTGGCCACCGCCTCGTCGTCGGATGCCGCGTCGGGCCGCAGCACGATCACGGCGGTCACGGCCTCGCCCCACTTCTCGTCGGGAGTGCCGATCACGCACACCTGGGCCACCGAAGGATGTTCGGCCACAACGTCTTCCACCTCGCGCGGGAACACGTTGAACCCGCCGGTGACGATCATGTCCTTGACCCGGTCGACGATGAACCAGTAGCCGTCCTCGTCCTCACGGGCCATGTCTCCGGTGTGCAGCCAGCCGTCTTTGAAGGTATCCGCGGTGGCTTCGGGCAGCTTCCAGTAACCGCCGGCCAGCAATGGCCCGGACACGCAGATCTCGCCGACCTCGCCCTGCGCAACAGGCTGACCGGAAGCGTCCAGCAGCGCGGTGCGCGCGAACAGGGTGGGTCGGCCGCAGGAGGTCAGCCGCTTCTCGTCGTGGTCCTTCTTGCCCAGGTACGAGATCACCATCGGCGCCTCGGACTGGCCGTAGTACTGCGCGAAGATCGGCCCGAAACGCTTGAGTGCCTCGGCCAGCCGCACCGGGTTCATCGCCGAGGCGCCGTAGTACACCGTCTCCAGCGACGACAGGTCGCGGGTGTGGGAGTCCGGGTGGTCCATCAGCGCGTAGATCATCGACGGCACCAGCATGGTCGCGGTGATGCGCCGCTCCTCGATCACCCGCAGCACCTCGGCGGGGTCGAACTTGGGCAGCACGATCATCTCGCCGCCCTTGACGATCGTCGGCACGAAGAACGCGGCCCCGGCATGAGAGAGCGGCGTGCACATCAGGAATCGCGGATTTTCGGGCCATTCCCACTCGGCGAGCTGGATCGTGGTCATGGTGGTGATCGACCGCACCGTGCCCATCACGCCCTTGGGCTTACCGGTGGTGCCGCCGGTGTAGGTCAGCCCGCCGATGTGATCGGGCTCCAGTTCGGCGGCCACCAGCGGCACGGGGGAGTACTTGGCGGCCTCGGCCGTCAGGTCGACGACCGACGCGTCGGCACCGGCCAGGGCCTCGGGCACGGGGCCGATGGTCAGCACCTGGCGCAGGGAGGGCACTTTCTCCAGCAATCCGAGGGCCCGCTCGGCGAACGCGGGGGTGGGGTCGATGATGAGCGTTGTCACCTCGGCGTCGGTCAGCACATAGGCGTGGTCGTCGAGGGAACCGAGAGGGTGTAGTGCGGTGCGACGGTAGCCCTGGGTCTGGCCGGCGCCGATGATCATCAGCACCTCGGGGCGGTTCAGCGACAGCAGGCCGACGCCTTCACCGGCGCCGGCGCCGAGCGCCTCGAAGGCCTGAATGTACTGGCTGATGCGTTCCGCGAGCTCGCCGCCGGTCAGCGTGGTGTCGCCGAGGAACAGCACGGGCTTGTCCTTGTTGCGCTTGAGCGCGCCGACGGTGAGGTGGCCGGAATGGATCGGATGGTGCAGCAAGGCATCACTCATGGAGTCCAGACTAGAACGTGTTCCAGAAACCGTGGAGCCGATCCCCTGATATGGCGTGTAACACATGGTGGCCGCGGACCGAAATACCGATCGAAATACAGGTAGCGCGGTACTCGTGTCGCGGCATTCAGCGCTGCCTAGCGTGACTGATTGTGGGGGGTGGGAGCCAGGCCCCGGCGGGTTAGGGACCGCCGGGGTCTGTGCCCGATCAGCGGTTGGCGGCCTCGCGGGCCTGCCGGGCCAGCTTCTCGGCCACCTCGGCCTTCCACTGGATCTCCTTCTGCACCCACTCGTTGTCCTGCGGGAACTCGTCGGTCTCGCTGACCCGGCGGACCTCCAGCTTCACGCCCTGGCCCAGCGGGCATTTCCGGGCCCACTGCTTGGCCTCCTCCTTGGAGGACACGTCGAGGATCCAGAACCCGTTGAACAGTTCCTTGGCCTCGGTGTAGGGCCCGTCGGTGACCACCGGCGGATCGGCGTTGAAATCGACCACGAAGCCTTCTTCCGGGTCGGTCAGTCCCTCACCGGCCAGCAGCACACCGGCCTTGATGAGCTCCTCGTTGTAGCGGCCCATCGACGCGATGATCTCGTCGAAGTCGATGTTCTGCTCGGCCATGGCGACCTCGGCCTCGGGGGTGGAACGCATGATCAGCATGTAGCGCGACATTGTGTGTCTCCTTCGTGCGTAGGGAAGGGGCTCGCTTATCGTGCCCTCGTTACTACGTCGAACGGCACCCCACGAAAATCGACACGGCTCGAAAACTTTTTGGAATTTTCTCAATCCGCAGGCCAGGCGCCTCTTAGAGGCGGCCGATAGATATGGATTTCATGACCGACGACGCGCTAGCCGGCGCGCAACGCAACGTCCCCATGTGGAAGATCGCCGCGATCGCGGTCGTGGTGGTCGGGCTGCTCGCCGGGATTTTCGCCAGCACACGGTTGGCCAATCAGCCCATGGTCAGCGTGGGGCCGGTCGTCGCCTACGCGACGGTGCACGACCAGGATGCGGTGCTGGTCGCCTACGGGCGCACCGGCGGGACGGTGGGCCCGCCGTTCGGTTCCGGCGACACCTGGCAGGAACGGGTGGCGGCACTTTCGCTGGATACCGGTGAACTGTTGTGGGACGTCCAGCTCCACGACGGGCACGGGTGGGAGCGTGGTGTGCTCGCCGTGGCCGACGGCCTGGCGTACGTCGCCAGCGATCGGGGTCTGTCGATCGTGAAAGCCGACGACGGAAGCATCGTCGAGGGCACCGTCGGCGAGCACTACGTCGAGTCCTTCAACGGGTACAACGTCGACCCGCGTCTGGATGCCGTTGTCGCGCTGACGGATTCCGGGGTGGTCGAGGCGGTGCCGCTGGGGACGACGGAGCCCGCGGCGGTCACCGACGAATTCGCCGAGGCCTGGCGCACCACGCTGCTGGACAAGTCCACCCCCACGGCCGACTCCGATTTCGGGATCATCCACGTCGACCCGGCCGCGACGCCCGACGGCATGGTGCTGCCCGACGGCACCACCATCTCGATTCCCAAGCCGTACCGATCGCCGGATCCGCAGCTGATGCGCGGTGGCAAGGTGCTCGCGCGGCTCGACGGACTCACCAAGAAGGAGCTGGTGTACGAGGTGGTCCGCACCCCGGCCGCGTTGGCCACGCCTGCTCAGCTCGCCGAGGGCACCCACATGTTCAGCCACTACCATTCGTCGGCTGCGCCGCTCGGTGTCGACCACGGGGTGGTGCTGGTCGGCGGGGAGCGGGCCGACGATCCCCGTGTCGACGAGTTGCGGCTGTTCGACATCGATACCGGCGACACTCTCGCGGTGGTCGGCAATCTCGACGGTTATGTCCGCGCCACCGCGACACCGAACGGGTCGATCCTGGTGATCGCCGCAGAGGCGGGCAGTGGCCTGGACGACGACCGGGTGATCATCCTGCGACGTGACGGCCGAACCACTTCCACGCAGATCGGCGACACGGATTTCTGGGGACGCACCCGGGCCAACGTCACCACGCCTTAGCATCGCGAACATGACCAGCCCAGCTGATCTCGCCCTGTACGGAACCATCCTGACCGTCGACGAGACGCAACCCACAGCCGAGGGGCTCGCGGTCTCCGGCGGTCGCATCGTCGCCGTCGGGCCCCGCTCCGAGGTGGCAGCCTGGGTCGGTCCGGAGACCGATGTCCGTGAGGTCGACGGTTGTGTCATGCCGGGTTTCGTTGAGGCGCACGGTCATCCGCTGATGGAGGCGGTGGCCTTGTCCGGCCGGATCGTCGACATCCGTCCGGTCACCCTGGCCGGCGCGGAGGCGGTGCTCGACGCGATCGGTGCCGAGGTGGCCAAACGCGGGGCCGATGGTGCCTTCCTCAACGGCTGGGACCCGTTGCTGCAGCACGGGTTGCCCGAGCCGACGCTGGCCTGGCTGGACAGCGTCGCGCCGCGGATGCCGTTGGTGATCGTGCACAATTCGGGCCACAAGGCGTACTTCAACACCGCGGCCGCCCGGCGCGCCGGGCTGACGAAAGACACCCCGGATCCCAAGGGCGCCAAGTACGGCCGTGATGCCGACGGCAATCTCGACGGTACGGCCGAGGAGACCGGAGCGGTGTTCGGACTGCTGGGGGACGCCATCTCGGTGGGCGACTATCCGGCCATGCTGGCCGCCGAATGCGCGCGCCTGAACCGGGCTGGGCTGACCACGTGCTCGGAGATGGCGTTCGACCCGATGTTTCGGCCGTTGCTGGCGCAGATGCACGACCAGTTGACGGTGCGGTTGCGGACCTACGAGATGTCGACCGCCGCCCTGCACACAGACGCCAGCCCGTTCGAGGGCGACGACACCGTGCGTCAGGTCGGCATCAAGATCTGGGTCGACGGGTCGCCGTGGGTCGGCAACATCGACCTGACGTTCCCGTACCTGGACACCGATGCCACCCGGACCATCGGGGTGGTGCCCGGTTCCTGCGGCCACGCCAACTACACCAAAGAGCAGCTCACCGAGATCGTCGGCACCTTTTTCCCGCAGGGCTGGCAGCTGGCCTGCCATGTGCACGGGGACGCCGGGGTGGACACCATCCTCGACGTCTACGAAGAGGTGCTGCGCGCACATCCCCGCGACGATCATCGGCTGCGGCTGGAACACGTCGGTGCCATCACGCCCGAGCAGCTGCGGCGGGCGCATGCCCTTGGCGTCACCTGCAGTCTGTTCGTCGACCATCTGCACTACTGGGGCGATGTGCTCGTCGACGGGTTGTTCGGCCCCGAGCACGGCGGCCGGTGGATGCCCGCGGGGTCGGCCGTGGCGACCGGCATGCGGATCTCCCTGCACAACGATCCGCCGGTCACCCCGGAGGAGCCGCTGCGCAACATCAGTGTGGCCGTCACCCGCACCGCGCCGAGCGGTCGTGTCCTGGCGCCCGAAGAGCGGCTGACCGTCGAGCAGGGGATCCGGGCGCAGACCATCGATGCGGCGTGGCAGTTGTTCGCCGACAACGTGATCGGCTCACTGCAGGTCGGCAAGTACGCCGACCTCGTGATCGTGTCCGCCGACCCGCGCGAAACCGCCCCGGAAGCCATCGCCGACCTGGAGGTACAGGCCACGTTCCTGGCGGGCCGTCAGGTTTGTCCGAAAGCCGGTTGACGGGTCGCGTGCCGTGGCACGCTCGGGGCATGTCAGATTTGCCGGCACCGAAGTTTCTCGACGAACGCGTCGCTCACTGGGCGTCCACCAGACCTGACGACGAGGCGGTCACCTATCTGAGCCGCACCTGGACCTGGTCGCAGTGGTACGACCGGATCCAGCGGTTGGCCGGCGCACTGAGTGCATGGGGCGTGGCGCGCGGCGACGTCGTCGCGCTCGTCGACAAGAACCACCCGGCCTGCGTCGAGACGACCATCGCCGCCGCGTCGCTGGGGGCGGGCACCGCCATCATCAACTTCCGCCTCGCCGCCGACGAGCTGGACTACGTGCTCAACGACTGCGGCGCCAAGGTGCTCGTGGTCGGCGAGGAGTTGCGGGGCGGCATCGACGCGATCGCCGACCGGCTCACGTCCGTCGAGCACATCGTCACGGTGACACCCGAGGGTGGTGACGGCGACGAGTATGAGGCGCTGCTGGCGAGTGCGTCGCCGGTGGACCGGTCGCCGGATGCGCAGCCCGACGACGTGGCCATCATCATGTACTCCTCGGGCACCACCGGCCGGCCCAAAGGTATTGCGCTGACCCATGCCAACGTCATCGCTCACACCATCAACGCATTCGAGGGCTGGACGCTCAGCGCCGGGGACAAGAGCTTGGTGGCCATGCCGCTGTTCCATGTCGGCGGGTCGTCGTACATGCAGTGGGGGCTGCATCATGGGGCGCCGACGTACATGACGCGTGACGTCGACGGGATGGCGCTGGCCGGTGGCATCTTGGCCGGGGCGAACCGCACGTTCCTCGTGCCTGCCGTGCTGGCCAAGGTGTTCGACACCGGGGAGGACGCTGTGAAGCTGTTCGGCGCGTTGAAGACCTTCGCCTATGGGGCGTCGCCAATGCCGTTGCCGCTGTTGCGTTCTGCTTTGCAGGCCTGGCCGGAAACGGAGTTCATCCAGGTGTACGGACTGACGGAGGTGTCGGGTGCGATCAGCCGACTGGGGCCGGAGGACCATCGTGGGGCCAGTGAAGCGCGGCTGATGAGTGCCGGCACCGTGGTTCCCGGTTCCGAGGTCAAGGTCGTCGACCCGGACACCGGGGCCGAGGTTCCGGTCGGTGAACAGGGTGAATTGTGGTTCCGTTCACCGCAATTGATGAAAGGCTATCTCAACCGTCCGGAGGCCACGGCGGAGTCGATCACGCCCGAGGGCTGGTTCCGCACCGGCGACATCGGCCGCGTCGACGACGGCGGCTACATCTTCGTCGAAGACCGGCTCAAGGACATGATCATCTCCGGCGGCGAGAACATCTACTCGATCGAGGTCGAGCGGGTACTGGCCGAACATCCCGCTGTCACCGAGGTCGCGGTGATCGGCGTGCCGGACGAGAAGTGGGGCGAGTCGGTGAAAGCCGTTGTGACACTGGAGGGCGACGTTTCCGAACGAGAGTTGATCGCGTTCGCGCGGGACCATCTGGCGGCCTACAAGTGCCCCAAATCAGTCGACGTCGTCGACGAGCTGCCCCGAAATCCGACCGGCAAGATCCTCAAGAAGGATCTGCGCAAGCCGTACTGGGAGGGCCGCGACCGCGCCACGGTGTAGGAACAGGCTGCTGCCGGCTCTTCATTTCCCCTTCTCAGGGGAGTATTTTCGGCCCCATACGTGTGCGCGGAGATGTGGGGTGCGGACATGGCACATGCGCATAGATTGCAGAAGATGTCCCGCGGGTTCGGGATCTTGATCGTCCTGGCCCTGGTGGTGACCGGTGGGCTACTCGGGCCGCCGCCACGTGCAAGTGCCTGGTCAAGGGCGGGTTTGCCGGTCGAGATGTTGTCGGTGCCGTCCGCGGCGATGGGGCGCGACGTCAAAGTCCAGTTCCAGGGAGGCGGCTCCCACGCCGTCTATCTGCTGGATGGGCTGCGGGCACGTGACGACTTCAACGGGTGGGACATCGAGACCCCGGCGTTCGAGTGGTTCTACCAATCCGGGTTGTCGGTGGTCATGCCCGTCGGCGGCATGTCGAGCTTCTACACCGACTGGTACCAGCCGGCCGCGGGCAACGGCGGGGTGTGGACGTACAAGTGGGAGACCTTCCTGACCAGCGAATTACCGCAGTGGCTCGCCGCCAACAAGCGGGTGTCCTCGTCCGGCAATGCTGTCGTCGGGCTGTCGATGTCGGGCAGTTCGGCGCTCATTCTCGCCGCGTACTACCCGCAGCAGTTCCGGTACGCGGCATCGTTGTCGGCGTTCCTGAACCCGTCTGCCGGTCCGTGGCCCGGGCTGATCGGGCTGGCCATGGGTGACTCGGGCGGTTTCTCTGCCGAGGCGATGTGGGGGCCGCCCGGCGATCCGGCGTGGGCGCGCAACGACCCGACACTGCAGGTGGGGCGGCTGGCCGCGAACAACACCCGCATCTGGGTGTACTGCGGGTCGGGCACCCCGGGCGAGCTGGGTGGCGGTGACCTGCCGTCCACCTTCCTGGAAAACACGGCGCTGCAGAGCAACTTCAACTTCCGCGACCAGTACGTGGCCGCCGGTGGGCACAACGCGGTGTTCAATTTCCCGCCGACCGGCACCCACACCTGGGGTTACTGGGGTGCACAGCTGAACCAGATGAAGCCCGACATCCAGCGGACATTGGGCGCGGCCTGACCGTTTGGGCATCATTGATGGCGTGACTGACGCGACGGCGGCGCTTGACGATATCCTCGAACGCCTGCACGTCGTGGCCCTGCCGATGCGAGTTCGCTTCCGCGGCATCACCGTTCGTGAAGTAGCGCTGATCGACGGCCCGGCCGGCTGGGGTGAGTTCGGCGCATTTGTCGAATACGAGCCGCCCGAGGCGGCGGCCTGGCTGGCCTCAGCGGTGGAAGCGGCATATCGGCCCGCGCCCGTCGTGTATCGGGACCGTGTCCCGATCAATGCCACCGTGCCCGCCGTGCCGGCGGGCCAGGTGCCGGAGATCCTGGCGCGGTTCCCCGGGGCGCGCACGGCCAAGGTCAAGGTGGCCGAACCCGGACAGACCTTGGCCGATGACGTCGCGCGCGTCAACGCCGTGCGCGCGCAGGTCCCGGTGGTGCGGGTGGATGCCAACGGCGGCTGGACGGTGGAAGAGGCCGCTGCGGCCGCCGCGGCGCTGACCGCCGACGGGCCGCTGGAATATCTGGAGCAGCCGTGCGCGAGAGTTGATGAGCTGGCGGCCCTGCGGCAGCAGGTGGCGGTGCCGATCGCCGCTGACGAGTCGATCCGCAAGGCCTCCGATCCGCTGCGGGTGGTGCGCGCTCGCGCTGCTGACGTCGCAGTGCTCAAGGTCGCGCCGCTGGGCGGGGTGACGCGGATGCTCGACATCGCCGCGCAGATCGACATTCCCGTCGTGGTGTCCAGTGCGCTGGATTCCGCGGTGGGCATCGCGCGCGGACTGCTGGCCGCTGCCGCGTTGCCCGAGCTGGAGCATGCGTGCGGGCTGGGCACCGGCGGTTTCTTCGTGGCCGATGTCGCCGGCGTTCCAGCGCCGGTCGACGGATATCTGCCGGTCGGGACGGTTGTTCCGGATCCTGCCCGGCTCTCGGAGCTGGCCGCGACGCCGCAGCGACGGCAATGGTGGATCGATCGCGTGCGGCAGTGCCACCCGCTGATATTGGAGTAGGGACGCCGCCGCGGTGAGTGTGCCTCGGTCGTTTCGATCGCCGTTGTCACGCTGGCGTGGCAGTCGAGGGCGGGCGCCACTCCAGCGTTGCAGCCGCCAATAGATCGATGTCCTGATTTGTGGGGTACACGGCATAGACGCCATCGCCGAGGTCGCGAACACTGAAGAGGTGATGCGATCGGTGATGATCCTGGGCTATGCCGGGGTGCAGGCCCTGGACCTGGTCGGGCCGTTCGACGTGTTTTCCACCGCCACTCTGGTCCTGGCCGGAAAGGGCAGGCCCGACGACGGCTATGCCGTCACCTTGACCGCCGTGGACGGCCAACCCGTGGCCACCCTCACCGGGTTGGAGTTCGTCGCGGCCCCGTTGCCCGGCTCTCATGAGCCGATCGACACGATCGTCATCCCGGGCGGAATCGGCGCCGACGCTGCCCGCGGCAACCCGGCCGTCGTCGACTGGATCAGCACCGCGGCCAAGCACGCCCGCCGCGTCGTCAGTGTGTGCACAGGAGCGTTCCTGGCTGCGCAGGCCGGCCTGCTCGACGGCTGCCCGGCCACCACCCACTGGTCCGAGGCGCGCCGGATGGCCGAGGAATTCCCTTTAGTGGCAGTCGATCCGGAGCCGATCTTCGTCCGGAGCTCCGAGCAGGTGTGGACGGCGGCCGGCGTCACGGCGGGGATCGACCTGGCGTTGGCGCTGGTCGAGGATGACTACGGCACCGACGTCGCGCAGACGGTCGCCCGGTACCTGGTGCTGTATCTGCGCCGCCCCGGCGGGCAGACACAGTTCGCCGCGCCGGTGTGGATGCCACGGGCCAAACGGGCCCCGATCCGTGCGGTGCAGGAAGCTATCGAGACCGAACCCGGTGGCACACACAGCATTTCCGAGCTGGCCCGGCGCGCGGCGATGAGCCCGCGGCATTTCACCAGGGTGTTCGCCGATGAGGTCGGGGAAGCACCCGGCGCTTACGTCGAGCGTATCCGCACCGATGCCGCGCGCCGCCAGCTCGAGGAGTCCGACGACACCGTCACCGCGATCGCCGCCCGGTGCGGGTTCGGCACCGCGGAGACCATGAGGCGCAATTTCGTTCGACGCCTCGGTATTTCACCCGACCAATATCGAAAGACATCCGCGCACTCGAGGAGTGCGGATTTAACCGCCTGAAAGGACCAACCCATGCAGATCGCCATCGTGTTGTACCCCAGCTTCACCGCGCTCGACTTCATCGGGCCCTATGAGGTGTTGCGCAACCTGCCTGACACCGAAGTGCGTTTCGTCTGGCACGAGCCGGGCCCCGTCACCGCCGATTCCGGCGTGCTGACTGTGGGCGCCACCCACAGTTTCGACGAAACCCCGTCACCCGACGTGGTGCTGGTGCCCGGCGGTCCGGGTACCACCATGGTGGCCAGGGATGAGAAGGTCCTCGACTGGCTGCGCCAGGTGTACCCGGGGACCACCTGGATGGCGTCGGTGTGCTCGGGTTCGCTGGCGCTGGCCGCAGCGGGCCTGCTGGACGGGAAACCGGCCACCTCGCACTGGTCGGTGCTGAGCGCGCTGAAGATGATGGGCGCGAAGCCGGTGGGGGACCAGCGCATCGTGCGCGCCGACCCCGACGGCAAAGTGATCACCGCGGCGGGCGTCTCGGCGGGAATCGACCTGGGCATCTGGCTCGCCGGCCAGATCGCCGGCCAGGCGAAGGCCAAGGCCATCCAGCTGATGATCGAGTACGACCCCCAGCCCCCGTTCGACTCCGGGCACATGTCGAAGGCGAGCGCGACCACGAAGGCGGGCGCCACCGCGCTGCTGAGCAAGGACATGATCAAACCCGAACCGCTCAAGGCCGGGGTGCTGCTGGCGTGGGATCAGGCGATCCGCAAGGTGCGGGGGCGCCGCACCGCGTGAGCGCTAATCCGGCCTGAGCGCGTGATCTGTTGCACTGACCGTCATGAAGTAGCGTCGGCCGGGTGAATCTGGCTTATGACGACCGAGGCAAGGGCCAGCCGGTGCTGTTCATCGCGGGCCGCGGAGGTGCCGGCCGCACCTGGCATCTGCATCAGGTCCCGGCGTTGCAGCGGGCCGGTTACCGCGTCATCACCTTCGACAACCGCGGGGTCGGCGCTACGGAGAACGCCGCGGGGTTCGGGACCGCGCAGATGGTGGCCGACACCGCGGAGCTGATCGAGACGCTGGGGGCGGCACCTGCGCACCTCGTGGGGGTGTCGATGGGCTCCTACATCGCCCAGGAACTGATGCTGGCCCGCCCTGACCTGGTGCGCTCGGCGGTGCTGATGGCCACCCGCGGCCGGCACGACCGGGCCCGTGAGTTCTTCCGCGACGCCGAGCGGGATTTTGCGACCTCGGGTGTTCAGCTGCCACCGAAGTTCGACGCCAAGATGCGGATGTTGGAGAGCTTCTCGCCCAAGACGCTCAACGACGACCGCCTGGTGCGCGACTGGGCCGAGATGTTCACCATGTGGCCCACCAAGCAGACCCCGGGCCTGCTCACGCAGCTCGATGTCGGGCCCGAGGACAACCGGCTTCCGGCCTACCGGTCCATCACCACGCCGGTGCTGGTCATGGGGTTTGCCGACGACGTGGTGTTGCCCGCTCACCTGGGTCGTGAGGTCGCCGACGCGATCCCCACCGCCCGGTACCTGGAGATCCCCGACACAGGCCACCTGGGTTTCATCGAGAAGCCGGACGTCGTCAATGCCGCGCTGCTCGAGTTCCTGGCCGGTCAGACCGGTCTGACCGGCCAGTACTGAAGAATAAGGTGGAGTGGTGAACCCATCGACGGCACAGGCGCGCGTGGTCGTCGACGAACTGATCCGCGGCGGTGTCCGCGATGTCGTGCTGTGCCCGGGCTCGCGCAACGCCCCGCTGGCGTTCGCGCTGTCCGACGCCGACCGCGCCGGCCGGATCCGGCTGCATGTCCGGATCGACGAGCGTACGGCCGGGTATCTGGCCATCGGGCTCGCGACCGGGGGAGGCACGGACGAACGGTCCCCGGTCTGTATCGCGATGACTTCGGGCACGGCGGTCGCCAACCTCGGCCCCGCGGTCGTCGAGGCCAACTACGCCCGGGTGCCGCTGATCGTGCTGAGCGCCAACCGGCCGTACGAGATGCTGGGCACCGGCGCCAACCAGACCTTCGAGCAGCTGGGCTATTTCGGTACTCAGGTGCGCGCCAACATCAGTCTGGGCCTGGCGCCCGAGTTGACCGGGAGCCAACCCGGCGAACTGGACACCCTCAACGCCCAGTGGCGTTCGGCGACCTGCCGGGTGCTGGCGGCGGCCACCGGATCGCGCACGGCCAACGCCGGGCCGGTGCAGTTCGACATCCCGTTGCGCGAACCGCTGGTTCCCGACCGCGCACACGGGGATTCATCGATCCCGCCGGGCCGCCCGGACGGCAAGCCCTGGACCTATACCCCGCCGGTGAGTTTCGACCAGCCGCTGGAGATCGACCTCACCCCCGACACCGTGGTGATTGCCGGGCACGGTGCCGGTGTTCACCCGAATCTGGCCGGGTTGCCGACGGTGGCCGAGCCCACCGCGCCGCGTCCGGAGAACCCGCTGCACCCACTGGCACTGCGCCTGGTGCATCCCAAACAGGTCATCATGCTGGGCCGTCCCACCCTGCACCGGCCGGTTTCGGCGCTGCTGGCCGATCCGGCGGTGCCGGTCTATGCGCTGACCACCGGCCCGCGCTGGCCCGATGTGTCGGGCAACTCGATGGCCACCGGCACCCGTGCGGTGACGGCCGGCGCGCCCGACCCGGCCTGGCTGGCCCGCTGCAGCGAGCTCAACGGCCACGCCGTCGCGGCAGTACGCGATCAACTCGCGTCGCATCCGCTGACCACCGGCCTGCACGTGGCCGCCGTGGTCGCCGACGCGTTGCGGCCCGGGGATCAGCTGGTGCTGGGCGCGTCCAACCCGGTGCGCGACGCCGCGCTGGTGGGTCCGGGCACCGAGGGGGTCAAGGTGCGTTCCAACCGCGGTGTGGCCGGTATCGACGGCACGGTGTCGACGGCGATCGGTGCGGCGCTGGCCCACGAACGGGCGGGTGGCGGCAACGGGCCGCGCAGGACCATCGCGCTGATCGGGGACCTGACCTTCGTGCACGACAGCTCGGGCCTGCTGATCGGGCCCACCGAGCCGACACCGCGCAACCTGACCATCGTGGTGTCCAACGACAACGGCGGCGGCATCTTCGAGCTGCTCGAGCAGGGCGATCCACGGTTCGCCGATGTCTCGTCACGGATCTTCGGCACCCCGCACGATGTGGATGTCGCGGCGTTGTGCCGCGCGTATCACGTCGACAGCCGGCAGATGGAGGTCGGCGATCTCGCCGCGGCGCTGGCCGAACCCTTCGACGGCATGCGGGTGCTGGAGGTGAAGGCCGACCGGTCGTCGCTGCGCGCCCTGCACGCGTCGATCAAGGCGGCCCTGTGAGGCCGGCGCAGATCGCGGCCCGTTTGCGGGCGTGGATGCAGCCGCTGATTCCGCATCTGTACGGCGAACCGGGGGAGACGCGGTCGCAGCGGATCATCCGCCGGGTGCGCATCGGTGTGGTGATCGCCGCATGTCTGGTCACGCTGCAGTCGGTGCTACTGGTGGTCGGCGCCTGGCGCAACGATCAGCAGATCGAGCGCCACATGGGGGTGGCCGCCGCGGAGGTGCTCAGCGCCGGGCCGCGCCGCTCGACGATCGAGTTCGTGACACCCGACCGCGTCACCTACCGCCCGGAGCTGGGCGTGCTGTACCCGTCCGAACTCGACGCCGGGATGCGGATCTATGTCGAGTACGACAAGAACAATCCCGATCTGGTGCGGGTCCGCGACCGCAATGCGTCGCTGGCGATCATCCCGGCCGGTTCGATCGCGGTGGTGGGCTGGCTGGTCGCGGCCGCGGCGCTGACGCTGCTGGCGTTCCTGCAGCGACGGCTGAGCCGGGTCAGCTCTGCGGCGTAGTCAGTAGTTTGTCCAGCCAGTCGGGGTCGCTGGTGTCCACCACTTGCTGGCCCACCAGGTCGTAGACCGCCGGGGTGGACACCTCGTACTGGGTTTCGCTGAGCAGTCCGGCGTTGGCGTCGTTGAGTTGGCCGGCGTCGATCGCCTTTTCTCCGGTGGCGATCTCGTCGACCTGCTCGGAGCCGACCCCGCTGTCGGAGGCCATGGCCGCGATGGCTTCGTCCGTGGGTCCGGGCGAGCCCTCGGGTTGCTGGTGGCCCCAAAGGTCCTGCACGAATGCCTGGAACGCGGTCCCGGTGGTGTTCGGGCCCGCGGCCAGGAACAGCGCGTTGGCGACGCGCGCCGAGTACTCCGTGACGGAGCGGTCCAGGAAGGTCAGTGGGCGGTACGTCACCGCCAGGCGGCCTTGGCCGACGGCCGCAGCGATGGCGTCGCCGGACTCGTGCTGCAGGTGGGCGCATGCCGGGCACTGCGGTTCGGTGAACAACTCGATCTGCGCGGGCGCGTCGGCGTAGCCGATCTTGATGCCCGCGCCGTCCTTGGTGATCTCGCTGCCCGGCTTGTTTCCGCTGGCCTGCGCGGTGCCGTCGACGACGCGGCTGCAGCCCGCGGTGGAGCCGGCAACGGACAAGGCCAGCACGGCCAGCATCGCTGCGGCGACGCGGGACAATCGCATGCGGCAACCCTATCCCTGCGCATCAGGTTTTAGCGTGTCGTATCCCCGGACGCTACCTCGGCGACAGGTGCCGCTGGAACCATCCAAGTGTGCGCGTTGCGATCGTTGCAGAGTCCTTCCTCCCGAATGTCAACGGCGTCACCAACTCGGTGCTTCGGGTGATCGAGCATCTCCGCCGCACGGGCCACGAGGTACTCGTCATCGCCCCGGACACGCCGCGGGGTCAGCCGCCGGCCGAACGCCTGCACGACGGGGTGCGGGTGCACCGCGTGCCGTCGCGGATGTTTCCCAAGGTGACCTCGCTGCCGCTGGGTGTGCCGCGGCCCCGGATGGTGAACGTGCTGCGCGGCTTCGACCCGGACGTCGTGCATCTCGCGTCGCCGGCATTGCTCGGCTGGGGTGGGGTGCACGCGGCCCGTTATCTGGGTGTGCCGACGGTGGCGGTGTTCCAGACCGATGTCGCCGGCTTCGCCGAGAGCTACGGCATCGGCGTCCTCTCGCGGGCCTCGTGGGCGTGGACGCGGCGGTTGCACAGCAAGGCCGACCGCACCCTGGCGCCGTCCACGTCGGCGATGGAAAACCTTGATTCACATCGGATTCCGCGCGTGTTCAAGTGGGGCCGCGGGGTTGACATCACCGGTTTCGCGCCGTCGGCGCGCGATGAGCAGTTGCGCGCGTCGTGGTCTGCCGAGGGCAAGCCGATCGTGGGGTTCGTCGGGAGGCTGGCGCCCGAGAAGCATGTGGAGCGGCTGGCAGCCTTGGCCGGGCGTGAGGACCTGCAGCTGGTGGTGGTGGGCGACGGGGTGGATCGCGCCAAACTCCAAACGGTCCTGCCCACAGCCGTTTTCACCGGTGAACTGCACGGGCCAGAGCTGGCCGCGGCCTACGCCAGCATGGACGTCTTCGTCCATCCCGGTGAGCACGAGACGTTTTGCCAAGCCGTGCAGGAGGCGATGGCCTCAGGGCTGCCGGTGATCGCTCCCGATGCGGGTGGTCCCAGAGATCTCGTGGCGCCGTACCGCACCGGGCTCTTGCTGCCGGTCGACGAGTTCGAGTCCACTCTGCCCGCCTCCGTGGAACATCTGATCGCCGAGCGGTCGCGCTACTCGTTGGCCGCACGCCGAAGCGTGCTGAGTCGCACCTGGCCGGCCATCTGCGATGAGTTGATCGGGCACTATGAGGCCGTGCAGGGCCTGCGGCAGCTGCGCGCGGCTTGATCATCTTTCGGGCGCAACAAGGTTCAGGCGCAACAGGTTCAGGAGCGCAGCCACGCCAGCAGGTCAGCCATGATCGTCTCGGCCTGGGTGGTCGGCATGCCGTGCGGGAAATCTGGGTAGCTCTTGAGGGTCCCGTTGGGCAGCAGCTTCGCCGACAGCGGACCGGAATCGGCGTACGGCACGATCTGGTCGTCTTCGCCGTGCATCACCAACGACGGCAGGGTGATCTTCTTGAGATCCTCGGTGAAATCGGTCTGGGAGAACGCAACGATGCCGTCGTAGTGGGCTTTGGGATCGCCCATCATGCCCTGTCGCCACCAGTTGGCGATGATCGCCTCGCGGGCAGGCTGCGGGGTCTTCTCTTGTTCCCGGTTGAAGCCGTAGAACGGGCCTGACGGCAGGGCGCGGTAGAACACCGAACGGTTGGCCGCCAACTGTGCCTGCAGGTCATCGAATACCGACTTGGGCAGCCCGCCCGGGTTGGCGTCGGTCTGCACCATCAGCGGGGGCACCGAGCTGATCAGCACCGCATGCGCGGCCCGGTCCAGGCCGTGGCGCGCCAGATAGCGCACCAGCTCACCGCCGCCGGTCGAGTGCCCGACGTGGATGGCATCGTGCAGGTCCAGGTGCTGGACGACGGCGGCGAGGTCGTCGGCGTAGTGGTCCATGTCGTGACCGTCGGCCACCTGCGATGAGCGTCCGTGGCCCCGGCGGTCATGGGCGACGACACGGTAACCGTGCTGCAGGAAGAACAGCATGAACGTGTCCCAGTCGTCGGCGGACAACGGCCACCCGTGGCTGAACACGATCGGCTGGCCCGAGCCCCAATCCCGATAGAAAATCTCGACATTGTCAGAAGTCGTGATCGTCGGCATGGGCCCAAGGCTACGCCCGCGGGCCCTTTGCTGGCGGGGATCGATCTAGTTTTTCTCCTGCGCGGCCAGCCACGGAATGAGCCCACCGGCCAGCACATGCCGGATCTGCCTCGGCGAAAGGTGATGGCGCACCGGAAATGACGTGCCCTGCGTGGTGTTGGTCACTGTGATCGGATCGCCCTCGGCCAGTGCCTGCCGCAGCCCGCCCAGCGTCAGCACATCATCTTGTGCCACCGAGTCGTAATCGGCGGGATCGGCGAATTCCAGTGCCAGCACGCCGAAATTGGCCAGGTTCTGCCAATGGATACGCGCGAACGACTTGGCGATCACCGCCTGCAACCCGAGATAGCGCGGCGCGATCGCGGCGTGCTCGCGTGAGGAGCCCTGGCCGTAATTCTCCCCGCCGACGATGATGTGGCCGGTTTGCGCGGACTGCGCTCGTTGCGGATAGGTCTCGTCGATCTGGGTGAAGCTGAAGGTGGCGAGTTTCGGGATGTTCGACCGGAACGGCAACGCCCGGGCACCCGCCGGGGAGATCTCGTCGGTCGAGATGTTGTCGCCGACTTTGAGCAGGACCGGCGCCTCGATCACGTCGGGCAGCGGCGTCAGCTCCGGCAGGCTGGAGATGTTGGGGCCCTTGATGACTTCGACAGCCTGGGCCTGCTCGGGTGCGGCGGGGGCGACCAGCATGGCGGTGTTGACGCTGCAGTGGGCGGGCAGATCAAGCTCGGGATACTCGATCCCGTTGTCGGCGGCCCATTGTCTGGGGTCGGTGATGACACCCGTGATCGCCGACGCCGCAGCGGTTTCCGGGGAGCACAGCCACACCGAATCCTCCTTGGTGCCGGAGCGGCCGGGGAAGTTGCGGGGCATGGTGCGCAGGGAATTGCGGCCGGTGGCCGGGGCCTGGCCCATCCCGATGCAACCCATGCAGCCCGCCTGGTGGATCCGCGCACCGTTGATCACGAGCTCGGTCGTGGCGCCCATTGTGGTCAGGTCGGTGAGGATCTCACGGGAGGTGGGGTTGACATCGAAGCTGACGTCGGGCGAGGTCTGGTGGCCGTGCACCATCGCCGCGGCGATGGCGAAGTCCCGCAATCCGGGGTTGGCGCTGGAGCCGATGACAACCTGGGCCACCGGTTCGCCTGCCACCTCCGACACCGGGACGACGTTGCCCGGCGACGACGGCTTGGCGATCAGCGGTTCGAGTGCCGACAGGTCGATGACCTCGTCGATGTCGTATTGCGCACCGTCGTCGGCCACGAGCTCAACCCAGTCGTCACTGCGGTCCTCGGCGACGAGGAAATCACGCACCGCGTCGTCGCTGGGGAACACGGTCGTGGTGGCGCCGAGCTCGGCTCCCATGTTGGCGATGACGTGGCGGTCCATGGCCGACAGCCCGGCCAGCCCGGGGCCGTGGTATTCGATGATGCGATTGACGCCGCCCTTGACGTCATGGCGCCGCAACATCTCCAGGATCACGTCTTTCGCCGAACACCATTGCGGCAGCCTGCCTTCCAGGCGCACTCCCCACACTTCGGGCGCGCGAAGGTGCAGCGGCTCGCCGGCGATGGCCAGCGCCACCTCGAGCCCGCCGACGCCGATCGCCAACATCCCCAGCGATCCGGCCGCTGGGGTGTGGGAGTCCGAACCCACCATCGTCTTGCCGGGTATGCCGAAGCGTTGCATGTGAGTCGGGTGGGAGACCCCGTTGCCGGGCTTGGAGAACCACAAACCGAAGTGTTGCGCAGCGGTCCGCAGGTACTCGTGGTCCTCGGCGTTCTTCTCGTCGGTCTGCAGCAGATTGTGATCGACGTATTGCACGCTGACCTCGGTGCGGGCCCGGTCGAGCCCGAGCGCCTCTAGTTCCTGCATGACCAGCGTCCCCGTGGCGTCCTGGGTCAGCGTCTGGTCGATGCGGATCGCGATCTCGTCCCCGGGCGTCATCGACCCGGAGACGAGATGGGATCCGATCAGCTTCTGTGTGACGGTCTCCGGCATCTATGCAGGCTTCCCCGGGTATTGCCGGATGAAACGCCGCTACCCTTGCGCGAGCACCGACACCGGCTGCCACTGCTCCCACGTCGCCGGCCGGCTCTCGTAATCGGCCTTGGCCAGCTGCAACGGCAGCTCGCCGAAGAACACCCGCAGCGGCGGGTTCTCAGCGTCGACGATCTGGAGGACCGCCGCGGCCGGATCCTCTCGGTGCACCGGTGATGAACCACACTTTTTCACTCATGATCAGGTTCAAGTCGGTGTGCCGAACCCCAATTCCCGGTCGCAGAAAATTCACCGGGATGGCTACGGGTAGCGTCGGCGGCGTGAGTCGAGCGAGCCTGGAGAAGAACCCCCACGAAGTGGCGTCGATGTTCGATGCCGTGGCACGGCGCTACGACCTGACCAACACGGTGCTCTCACTCGGGCAGGACCGGTTCTGGCGCCGGCAGACCCGCGCGGCGCTCGGCATCGGCCCCGGCGACAAGGTGCTCGACCTGGCGGCAGGCACCGCGGTGTCGACGGTCGAATTGGCGTCCTCGGGTGCCTGGTGCGTGGCCGCGGACTTCTCGGTGGGCATGCTCGCCGCGGGGGCGTCGCGCCCGGTGCCGAAGGTGGGGGCCGACGCCACCCGGCTGCCGTTCGCCGACGGGGTGTTCGACGCGGTCACGATCAGCTTCGGCTTGCGCAACGTCGTCGACCACGTCGCTGGTCTGCGTGAGATGGCCCGGGTGACCAGGCCCGGTGGCCGGCTGGTGGTGTGCGAGTTCTCCACGCCGACCAACGCTGCGTTCGCCACGCTCTACAAGGAGTACCTGATGCAGGCGCTGCCGCGGATGGCCACCGCGGTGTCGAGTAATCCGGACGCCTATGTGTATCTGGCCGAGTCGATCCGGGCCTGGCCGGATCAGGCCGAGCTGGCCCGGCGCATCGGCGAGGCCGGGTGGTCACAGGTCAAGTGGCGCAACCTGACCGGCGGCATCGTGGCGCTGCACGCGGCGACCAAGCCGGCGTCCTGAGCACCGCTGAGCTGTTCAGCGCCGCGCGTTGGCGACCAACTTGTTGACGACGGTGGCTGCCTGGTCGTGGATGTCATAACCGCACACCTTGGCCTCGACGGAAATTCTGGAGACCGTCGCGCTGGCGTGCTGGCAGGACCATCCGTCGGTGCCCTCGCGGGTGGCTGTCTGTTTGATCAGCTCATCGCCGAAGATGAGCTCGCCGATGTTCCAGACCTCGATGCCGTGCTCCTCGTGAATCGGGACCGCAGATCCGGTGCATTCGCCCCATACCTTCGCCGAGATCTTCCGCATGCTTCGGGCCTCGTCCTCAGAGGTGTAGAGCACCGCGGCCTGTTGCACCCAATGTCGGTGGTCGGAGTCTGAGTCTTGGGCTATCTGGTTGCGTACCGCGGTCCAGTACGTGAACCGGTAGTCCATGTCTTCGGCGGGATACAGTGCGGCCAGGCACCTTTCGCTACGAACTTTCGGGAAGTTGTCGTTCATCTCCGCGGAATTTCCGGTCAACACCAGGTTCTTGGCACCGACGATCGCCTTGAGTTCCTCGATCGGCAACATGATCTGCTCGAGCTTGATCTCCTCCGGTGGCGGAGCCTTCGGCTGGGCGGTACCGGACACGGTGCTCGTGCAACCGGTCATGGCGGCCAACGCCACTGCGACAACGCCACACAACATCCGAGGTCTGCGCACCCGCTCATTCTCGCCCCTTCCCTCGCCGAAATGGCATGCCGGCAGGACTTGTGCGAGTAACCACCTGCTGGAATGCCGTTTCGGCGGAAGGTCAGGACAGGGCACGGCTGAGCACGGTGAACCGCCGCAGGGCGCGCCGATCGCCAGGGTTGATCTGGGTTCCGGTCAACTCGGCCGCCCGGGGGTGCTGCATGGCCCGGATCGCCCGGCGCGGCACGGTCCGCGGCCACCAGTCCGTCGGCGCGAACATCTGCCGGCGGAACGGCTCGAAGTGCGCACCCGCGCTCAGCTGAGTGCGGCACGCCGCTTCGAAGTACGCACAGAAATCGGGCCAGCTCGCCGGCATCGGCCGCGTGGAGATGCCGTAGCGGCGGTACCACGCGCAGCACTGCTGATAGAGCTGCTCGTGCTCGCGCTCGTCGAGCCTCCGGATGAAGGTGTTGACCATCATCACAAGGCTTTCCACGTAGGTGGCGTGCTGGAAGTGGAACACCTCGGGATTGAGCGCGTGGTACTTCTGCCCGGCCGGATCACGGCCCTTGACCTCTTCGTGTGCGAACCGGATGTAGGGGCGCATGTCCACCTCGGCGAAGGCGATCCGGATCGCCTGGGTCACTGTGCGTTTGTGGTGCAGCCAGACCCGTCGCCGCAGCAGGGCATGCTGGGAGATCCCGGTGGCGATCGTCGGATGCAGCGACTGCAGGCAGACCGCCCGCGGCAGCACGAACAGAAACCGTCGGTCCGGCAGATGACGCCCCAGCAGGGTGTCCGGGCCGAGATCGGCCGCCGCCGGCGTCAGATCAGCGCCTTCTTGCGACGGATCCGGCGGCGCAGATCCTTCATCAGCACCGTGTAGTTGCCGTTGCGCAGCGACTTCGGCAGGAAGCGGTTGACGAACGCCACGAACAGGAAGAGGTGTTCGAACCGGCGCCGGTCCGTTTCGGTCCACTCCAGTCCCATCGCGTCGCGGAACACCGGCGCCAGGAAGCCGATGGTCAAGAACCGCAGCAGCGGCGCGAGCATCTTGCGCATCGGCCAGTTGATCATCCGCAGGTCCACCAGGACCATGAGGTAATCCCGTACGAACGGGGTCATGTCGACGCGTTCGCACGCGGTGTTCCAATACGCGTCGAAGTCTGCCCGGGTGGCCGGCCACATTTCTTCGAGCACCTGCAGGGTGGTGCCGATCGTCATCGCACTCTGGTAGAAGGTCTCGGCTTGCTCCTCGGTCATGGTGCCGTACAGCAGCTGATGGGTGTCCTCGTAGAAGATGAAAAGGCATGCCGCCACCCACAACTGGAGTTCGCGGTTGAACGCGTTGTACTTGACCGGGCTGTCTTCGGTGGATCTGACCTGGCGGTGCGCGACGTTGACCGCCTCGCGGTAGGCGTTCTTCTCCTCGTCGGTGCCGAGGATCGCCACGGTCAGGTACTGCGCGGTGGTGCGCAACCGCTTCCACGGGTGGTGCACCAAACTGCCTGACTCCAACCGGCTTTCGGCCACGCCGTAGCCGACTTCCGGCCAGCTCATCTGCATGATGACGTTGGCCGCCGCCCCGGCGGCGGACCAGAAGTCCAGTGCGTCGGTGAGGTCGACGTGTTTCTTGCGGATCCACCGGGGCACCCGCTGAGTGACGGTGATGCGCGTTTCGGCAGTGGTCAACCGCGGTTCGGCGGCCAGATCCACGTATGTCGCCGGCATGGGACTCCTCTCGGGGGCGAACTATGGCTAACGGGGGGGGATTACACGGTCTGCACGTCGTCGACGATCCAGCGATCGCCGCTGCGCACCAGCTTGACCACCATGCGGTACTTCTGGTCGCTGCCTTGGGGCGCAGTCACATTGGTGACATGCTGATCGACGAACGCCACGACGGTCGCCGCGTCGCCGTCGAGTGAGTCGACCACCACGTGGTCTGCGGTCGCGGTCGCGACACCTTTGCTGGTCACCACGATGTCGCGCAGCGCCTTGACCATCTCGTCGTATTTGGCCGCGAAGCCGGGCGTGGAATTGGCGACGATGTGTTCGCGGTTGGCGTCCATCTTCTGGTAGTCGAACGCGGCCATCGCCACCAGGTAGTCCCGCGACATCGCCACGGCCTGGCTGCGCAAGGCGTCATCGCGACGGTGTTGGTATTCGCTGATCGACAACAGCACCAGCGCCGTGGTGGCGGCGAGGGCCAGTAGTGCGATCAGGCCGACCACCACCGGGCGCCTGGTCCGGCCTGACCCGGACGCAGTTTCGAGCTCGTCGGTTTCGTCTGTGGTGTCTGCTGTGCCTTCTGAAGGATCCTCCAACGTCAGCACCGATTCGTTGCGGTCGTTGTCGGCGGAGCCGACGGAGTCGTCATCGGAATTGCTCACTGCGGGCCACCTTTCAGGATGCTGCGCCATTTGTAGGCCAGCTGGGCCAGGGTCGGGACCTTGACCGGGTCGTTGACCACCTCGGGGCCGATCGGGTGCCCGGGGGTCTGCGAGTTCTGCAGGCCGAGATCGTTGGGTCGGGGTGCGTTGATCGCGCCCCGCATCAGCATGTCGGGTGCGGGCGGGCAGTACATCACCAGGTTCGGTTCGGTCGGGCTGACGTCACCGATGGCTCGCCGGTCGACGTCGTAGTTGCACACCGGCCCCTGGGTGGCGATCAGCGAGAAGTCGGCGCGGGTCTGGCCGGTGGCGTCCAGCTTGACGATCGAGGTCAGGTCTTGCAGGCCTTTCGGGATCGTCGACAGTCCCGTCTGCAACGAGTCGGTGCGGTCGCCGATGATGGGGGTCACGGTGGCGAGGTTGGCCAGGGTGGCGCCGAAGGTGCCCTGATAGGTGTCGAGCACGCGTTGCAGCGAGGCCAGCGCGGCCGGCGAGTGGTCGGTCAGGTACAGGAATGCCGGTCCGCTGCCGTCGAGCTGATTGGCCAACCGCGCGCTGGCGCCCATACCGCGCACGAACGGGTCGCCCTGCCCGGCCATCGTGGTGACGAGCTCGGCGGTGCCCTCGATCAGCGGCTGCAGCTGACCGGTCTGGTTGCGGATCCGGGTGGACATGTCCGACGCGTTGTCGAGCAGCATGGCCAGATCGGGCCCCAGCCCGTCGAATGCGTTCGACAGCTCGGTGCCGACGTCCCGAACCGCTTGAGTGTCGATGCCTTTCACCAACTGAGCGGTGTCGCCCATGATCCGGTCCATCTGGATCGGTTGCCGGTCGGCCGGGGCGGCGATGGTGTCACCGGAGGCCAGGTAGGGCCCGGTGTCGGACTGCGGCATGATGTCGACGCTCTGGATGCCCGCGGCCGTGCCCATCCCGACGGTCAGGATCGCGTCCCGCGGGATCCGGGTGTCGGGGTCGATCGCCAGCCGCACCATGGCCGTGCCGTCGGGGTCCAGCCACACGTCGTCGACGGTGCCGACCTGCACGCCGCGTACCGTGACGCTGGTTCCCGCGGTAAGTCCGAACGCGTCGGTCATCGTCGCGGTCAGCGTCATCGGCGTCCGGAAGCCTTGCGGCCCGGCCACGTAACGGACTCCGAACGGGATGACGATCGCGGCGATCACCGCGAAGATCGCCAGCTGAACCACTACCAGACGTCTCAATTCAGGCCTCCCGACAAAAACCCTTCGAGGGCGACGTCCCCGGTGATCGGGGTGCCGTTCACGATCAACCCTCCGGTGAGGAGTTTGTCGATGGTGCCCGGAATGTCCAGGGCCCCATCGAACATCAGGTAGTCGCCGTGCACCGAGCTGCCGAACTTCTCCAGGAAGGTGTTCATCGAGGTGAGCATCGCGCCGAGCCGGTCGTTGAAGGTACCCATCATGCCGACGACGGTGCCCGCGTCGGTCACCATGGTGTTGAGGTCGGTCGATTGCAGCACGCTGTTGGCGGTGGCGGCCAGCGCGGTGGTCGAGGAGAACAGGGTTTGCAGCTTGGCGCGCTGCACATCGAGCATCGCCACCACCTTGGGTACCGCGTCGAGGTATCCGGTCACGGCCTTCTGCTCGTTGCCGAACTGCCCGGCGATGTTGGCGGCCAGGCTCATCGCCTGATCGAATTCCCCCTGGTGTTCGGAGGCCTTGGCGGCCAGCAACGACATCGAGTCGATCAGGCCGCGCACCTTGTCGGCCCGGCCGGCGAATGCCTTGTCCAGTTCGGTGACGATGGTGGCCAGCTGGTCGACGCCGCTACGGGACAGCAGGGCGCCGAATGTGGCCAGCGCGCTTTCGATCTGCGGCCCCAGTTCGGTGTGGCTGGGCGGGATCACGTCGCCGTCGCGCAGTGCTCGCTGCGGTGCCGGCTGGGCGCTGCTGAGCCGGACGAACGGATTGCCGAGGGCCGAGGGCAGTTCCACACTGGCCACCGTCGCGGAGTCCAGTCCGTCGGCATCGCTCAGGCTCAGCTGCACCGAGGCGCCCGAGGCGGCCAGGCTCATGCCGCTCACCCGGCCCACCACCTTCTGCCCGTTGCGCACGTCTGCGCCGATGGTGATGCCGTCGGCGGTCGGCAGCACCACGGTCACCGCCATGGTGTCGGACGGGGAAGTGCGGCCCAGGGGCAGGTCTTGAATTCCGATGTCGCTCAACGCCCATACGGCGGCGACCGCCACCACTGCGGCACAACCGGTGGCGACGCCGGTCTGGGTGGGCTTGGGCAGGGCTTTACGCATCACCGTTCACCTCGGGTATTTCGGGTTCGGTGCCGGAGCGTTGCCGGTCACGGCCGATACGATGCCGAGCGGGTCCGAGCGGCTGATCGGATACGAGATCGGATTGGTGATCCCGGCACCCACGCACATCGGCAACATATTGCGGTCGCAGAAGTTCTGGGCGGCGGCGAATTGGGTGAGCACCGTGGACACGTTCAGCCGGATCCGGCCGCGACGGTCGGGGCCGATGGTGTTGGACAGGTTCTGCATCATCAGCGGCACCAGGTCCATGAACTCGGCCAGTTGAGGCTGCTTGGCGGTCAGCACATCTCCGACGGCGTTGAGGTTGGCCGCGATGGTGCCCAGGTCGTCGCCGTGCTGGGCGACGAAGGTGTCGACCTGATCGAGCACCACCTTGAGATCGGCCATGGGCTGGGCGATGTCGACGCCGGTGTCGGCCCAGCTGTCGCCGACCTGGCCGAGTTCGGTGACCATCTGGTTCAGCGACACCTGCCGTTGATCGAATGCGGCCATCAACGTGCTGAGGTTGTCCACCACCGCACCGATGTCCTCGGCTCGGGCACCCAGCACGCCGCTGGCGGCGCTGAGGTTGCGCATCGCGGAGTTGAACAGCTTGCCCTGATCGCGCCATTGGTCGGCACCGCGGACCAGCACCGCGCCGATGTCACCCTGCTGCGGGCCGATCGCCGAGGTCAGTGTGCTCAGGCTGCCCAGCATGCTGTCGAAGGTGATCGGGGAGTGGCTGTGGTCGGCGGGAATGACGTGCCCGTCGGCCAGGGTGGGCCCCGATCCGCTGTAGGCGGGGCCGAGTTCCACACTGCGGTCGCTGATCAGCGCCGGGCTCACCACGTAGGCGTCTGGATCTGCGGGCAACGCGACGTCGTCGGGCAGGGTCATGGTGACCCGCACCGTGGTGCCCTGCGGTGTCACCGCGGTCACCCGACCGACCGGCACGCCGAGGACGGTGACCTTGCTGCCCGGGTATATGCCGTTGATGTAGCCGAAGTCGGCGTGCACGGTTCGGGCCCGGTCGGTGCGGCCGAAGACATACCAGCCGCCGGCGGCGACACACAGGACGACGACGAGCGCCAAGGTAGTCCGCCGCTTCATCGGCACTCCCGCTGGACGTTGAGGAAGCACAACAGGTTGTCGGGCATCACCACGGACGGTGAATTGACGTCTGCCCAATTGCCGTTGCCGGTGGCGTTGGTGACGGCACGGATCGCCGGGGGCATCTGCTGCAAGGTCTGGTCGATCTTGTCCACGTTGGCTTTCAAGGTTCCGGTGACCGCGGTGAGGCCGGCGATCAAACTGCTGAAATCGGCCTGCTTGTCGGTATAGATCGCGGCCAACTGCCGCATGATCGCGGTGAGGTTGGTGACGATGTCGGTCAGCGCCTGGCGGCGGGCGGCCAGCGAGGACACGATGTACTGCGCGTTGGCGGCGGTGTCGGCCAGTGAATCCGTCTGGTGCGACAGCATTTCGGCCATTTGTCGGCTGATCCGCAGGATCTCGTCGATCTTGTCGCCGTTCTCGGCGAAGGCCGAACTGGCGGCGCTGATCCCGGCCAGGGCCTGGCCGAGTTCGGCGCTGTTGCCCGGCATGGTTTCGGCCAGGGTGTTCATCATCGCGGTCAACGGTTGCTGATCGACGTGTTCGGCGGTGTCGGCGGCCTTGCGCCCGACTTCGTCCAGGCTGTAAAGAACGGTGGTGCGCGACAACGGGATAATACGGGGATCGACCCCGTTGGCTGTGCTGTTTGGCGCCCCGGCGGGCATCACGTCGAGAAATCGCTTGCCCAGCACGGTCCTCAGCCGCACCGTCACCGTGGTGCGGTTGCCCAGTGCCTGCGCCTTGTCCAGGCGGAAGCCGACGCGGACCCGGTCCACGGCCAGGGCCACATCCTCGACCCGCCCGGCCGGCACCCCGGCCACGTAGACGGGGTCACCGCCGGTCAGTCCGCTGGCGTTGGCCAGTTCGGCGACATAGGCGTTAGTGCGCACGTGGTACACGGCGCGCGGGATCCCGATCGAGACGACCATGATCGCCACCAGCGTTACGGTGCCGATCATGCCCAGCGCCAACGGGATTGACGGGTTGTGTTTGCGCTGATCCTTGACGAAGAGGAAGATCACCGCGCCGACGAAGAGGTCGATCAGCTTGACGAGGAACATCATCTACAAGCACACCTCGGAATGTCTGTTGCCGAAGATGTTGGCTTCGTGGCTGCGGATCTTGAGGGTGAAGTTGCACAGGTACAGGCTGACGAACCCGCCGTAGCTGGAGGTGCGGTTGATCGCGTCGCCGAACTCCGGCAACCGGGCCAGCAGCGTGGTGAACTGCTCGGTGTTGGGCTGCCAGGTCTGCAGCATGGCATTGAGACTGGTGATGGTGTCTCCGTAGGCGGCGCTGGAGTTGTTGACCGTGTTGGCCAGGGTGGCCAGCACGGCATCGCCCTGGTCGATGAGCGTCTCGAACTGCCGGTCACCGGAGGCCACCGCGGCGCTGAGCCGGTTGAGCCCGTGCAGCATCTGTTCCAGCTGCGGCTGGCGGGCGTTCATGGTGCCCATCAGGGTCGCCATGTTGTCGATCAGCTGGGTGAATATCCCGGCGTTGTTGCTCAAACTCGATGTCATGGCAGCGATCTGGGTGAGCAGCGTCGTCAAGGTCTGCGCCTGGCCGCTGAACGTCTCGACGAACCCTCGGGTCAAGGTGTTGACCTGCTCGGGCGCCAGCGCGTCGAACAGCGGCTTGAACCCGTTGAGCAGCGCGGTCAGGTCCACCGCCGGAGAAGTCTGGGCCAGCGGGATGACCCCGCCGGCGGCCAGCCTGGCCGGTGGTTCGTCGGTGGAGACGTCCATGATGGCCCCGCCCGGGTCGGACAGCGCCACGTAGCGGGCACCGAGCATGTCGCCGTAGCGCACGGCCGCGGTGACGTTGCCGGTCAGGGTGAAATCGGAGTTGACCTCGATGTCGACGTCAGCTCGGCTGGTGCCGTCGGCGTTCGGGGCGAACCGGATCGAATCCACCCGACCGATCCGAATGCCGTTCATCGTCACCGGGTTTCCGACGTTGAGGCCTTCGACGCTGGTGAACTGGGCCTGGTAGGTGACCGTGCTACCGCGCACCGGCACCGACAGGGTGTTCATCACCAACACCGCGCTGAGCATCCCGGCTGTGCCGAAGGCGCCCAGCTTGGCCCATGACTGCCACCGACCGTTGCGGTTCATGAGACCTGCACTTCCGTACCGCGCACCAGCGGGCCCAGCATGAGCACCGTGGCGATGTTCGGTTGGGTCGAGGGGGCGCCGGCCGGGGGAGCCAGTTCGTCCTGCAGCACCGCCAGCGCGTGGGCCTGGCCCTCGGCGTCGACGACGGCGGAGGCCGGCGCGGCCCCTGGAACCGCCTCTGCGGGAAGCGGTTCGGTCGGCATCGGCGCGGACTGCGGCAGTCCGGGACCCGGCGGCAGGAACGAGTGGGTCGGCATGTGCGGCGCGGGCGGGGTGAACGGCGTGACCGGCAGGTCGGCGGCCGGGCGGGCCAGCACGTCCTCGGGCTGATCGGGAACGCCGCCCGTCGGTGCGGATTCGGCGCAGCGCGCACCTTGGGCGGTGCCGTAGACCGGGCAGTCCTGCATCGAGTAGGGCATCGGCCCGGCGAAGGTCGCCACGGCGGTGATGTTGAATTTGCCCGTCGCGAACACTTTGGCGCCGGCTTCGCCGAACGACTGGGCGCCGGCCAGGGTGTCGACGAGCCCCAGCGGCTGGGCGGCGGTGGTCGCCATGATCTTGCCTGCCGCGTCGACCACGGTGATCAACTGTTCGCGGTGATCGGACAGGAAGGAGGTGAGTACCGAGGAGAACCGGGCGAACCCGTCCAGTGCCGCGGTGAACCTCCGCTGGTCGTCGACCATCCGATTCGACACCGATGTCGCCGCGGACAGCGTCGAGATGATGTCGGGTGTGGCGGTGTTCAGGGAGGCCATCACGTCCCGGAATTGCGGTGTGGTGTCGAGGAATCGGACGAGCGAGGGGGTCAGCACCTGAGCGCTGGCGCTCAGGTTGTCGATCGTGGTGCCCAACTCGGTGCCGCGGTTGCGCAGTGACTGGCTGATCGCGGTGAGGGCGGTCTGCATGCGCTCGGGTTTGATCTGCGAGAACAGTTCGACGATCTTGGTGAACACGTCGTAGAGCGCCATCGCGTCGGGGCTGTCATCGATGGCCACGGTGTCGCCGGGCTTGAGCCCCGTTGTCGACCGGTCGCCCTGGGGGTCGACGAGTTGCAGGTAGATGTCGCCGAAGAAGGTGCGGGGCACGATGCGGGCGACGGCCGAGGACGGGATGACGCCGAGGCTGCCGGGTTCGATCGCCAACCGGACCCGTGACGTGTGGGTGCCCGATTCGATGTCGGCGATGCGCCCGACGTTGACGCCGTGATAGCGGACCGGGGACCCGCCGGTGATCAGCCCGGCCGACACCGGAACCCCGACGAACACGTCGGCGCTGCGTTCCAGGTGGCCCGACGCCCGCGCCACCAGGACCGCCGCCACTGCCATGGCCACCAGGGATGCGGCCAGGCCGCGCAGCGCCAGTTTCGCCCGGCTGGGTTCCGAAGGCCTGCGGCGTCTGGACCGCCTGAGCCCGTTCACATTCCCATCCCGGGGATCTCGGGGACCAGGCCCCACAGCGCGAAGGTGAGCAGCACGTCGAGGATGCCGACCGCGAGGATCGCGGTGCGCAGTGCGCGTCCTGCGGCCTGCCCCACCCCGGCCGGCCCGCCCGAGGCGAAGTAGCCGTAGGTGCAGTGAACCAGCGCCACCACGATCGCGAACACGATCGCCTTGATCCCGGAGTAGAGCAGGTCCTGCGGGCCGAGGGCCAGGTGGAAGAAGTAGTCGTAAGTACCTGGGGAGGCGCCGTTGAAGACCACCACCACGGTGCGGGTGGACAGGTAGCTGGCGAGCAGCCCGATCATGTAGATCGGGATGACGCATACCACCGAGGCCAGCACGCGGGTGCCGACCAGGTAGGGCACCGAGCGCAGCGCCATGGCGTCGATCGCGTCGATCTCGTCGGAGATCCGCATGGCCCCGATCTGGGCGGTGAATCCGGTTCCGACCTTGGCGGCCAAGGCGATTGCCACCACGACGGGCGCCAGTTCGCGGGTGTTGGCGATCGCAGCGAGCATGCCCGAGAGCGTGTTCATCCCGACCAGGTCCAGGCCGCGCTGGGTTTCGACGCCCAGCATCATGGCCGCGGCCAGCGACATGGCGAACACGATGCCGATGGTGCCGCCGCCGGACAGCAGTGAGCTGGTGCCGAAGGTGACCTCACCGATCTGGTTGAGGGTGTGCTTGCGGTAGCGCACCAGGGCGTACGGCAGCGAGCCGAGCACCTTGGCGTAGAACGTGACGTGCTGCCCGGCGACCGCGAGCGCATCGAAACCGGCCGCCGCGGGCCGCGAGATCCGGTGCAGGGCAGTGCTGGTGGCGATCGCGGTCATCGGTAACTGCCCACGGCCGGAACCACCACGGTGTACAGCGCCGACATGGTGGTGTTGAGGATGAAGACCAGGGCGAAGGCCAGCACCACGGCCTCGTTCACGGCGTTGGCCACGCCGCCGGCCCCGCCCTTGGCGTGCAGGCCCTTGAAGGTGGCGACCAGGGTGGCGGTCAGCCCGAACACCGCCGACTTGATCAGTGCCATAACGAAATCCGACACCTGACCGTACTGGCTGAAGGTGGCCAGGAACGTTCCGGCGGGCAGGTGCTGGACGCTGATGTGGTACAGGTAGCAGGCCATCACACCGCCGAAGGTGACGATGGAGCACAGGGCCAGCGCCACGATGACGGCGGCGACCAGTCGAGGTGCGACCAGGCGTTCGATCACATCCAGGCCCATGACTTCCATCGCGTCGATCTCCTCGCGGATGGTGCGCGATCCCAGGTCGGTGCAGATCGCCGAGCCCGCGACACCGGCCATCATCAAGGCGCAGACCAGGGCCGCGGCCTGGCCGACGATGATGAATGCCACCACCGCGCCCGAGTAGCCGCCGGCGCCGATGCGGCCGGCCAGCTCACCGACCGACACCGCGATGAACACGCCGATCGGCATCATCAGCAGCAGGGCCGGCCCGGTGCATACCCGGCCGATGAACAGGGTCTGGGTGACAACCTCGTCGAGTACCAGGCGTCGGCGGATCAGCGCGGTGACGACGCTGACGAGCGCCTGCACCGAGAAGCCGAGCACGTAGCCGCCCTGGACCAGGACGTCCCGTACGGGGCCCTTGGACGCTGGTAGCTCGTAGGTCATCGAGTTCCTTCCGCGCGTGTTGTGGCATGCGCGGGGCCGGCCGGTGACACCGGCTGTGCTGAAGCACCGTTTCGACCCCCCGGTCGCCTGTGGAGCATGTCACATTTGATGACGCCGCCGCAACAATTAAGTGAATGACTATTCTCGAGCGGTGTGTTGATGTCAGTGGAGGTCCAGAACGATTCTGTAACCAGGTTTGTGACCCTTCGATCGCATTGTTTTGGAAAGGTGCAACTCGGCGTGTCGGGTGGGGGACGACGCAGAACCGGGATTAACTTAGCGCCCACTAGGTTGCCGAGCTGAGGTGGTATCGGTATGTCGGGTGGAATTGGGGAACGTCACATCTCGCGGCGCTCGTTCTTGGCCGGCACGGCCACGGCGGGCGTTGCCGCAGCGGCGCTGAGCACACCGGGGACCGCGCGATCGGCCCCAGGGGCCGCCGTCGCGATATTCGGTGCCGGGGTGGCCGGACTGACCGCCGCGCACGAATTGGCCGAACGCGGATACCGCGTCACGGTGTTCGAACGGAAAGCGTTGGGCGGCAAGGCGCGGTCGATACCCGCACCGAGCCCGACGGGCAGTCCGCTGCCGGCCGAGCACGGCTTCCGGTTCTTCCCGGGGTTCTATCGCAACGTCACCGACACCATGCGGCGCATCCCTTTTGCCGGCAACACGTTCGGGGTCTGGCAGAACCTGACCCGGGCCACGTCGTACCTGCATTCCGGGCTGGGACGGGCGGATCTGACCATCCCGCTGCCATTTCCGATTCCGACGCTGCCCAATCCGATCACCCCGAAGGCTTTCACCGAGTCGGTGGCCGCGGTGTTCCAGACGTTGTTCCGGCTGCCCCCGCTGGAGGCGGTGTATGCCGCACAGAAGCTCGCGGTCTACGTGACCAGCTGCGACGAACGCAAGCTCGGCCAGTGGGACAACATGACGTGGGAGAAGTACATCGGTGCCGACAAGAAGTCGAAGGAGTACAACCGCTACCTGGCCGACGGCATCATTCGCAACCTGGCCGCCTCGAAATCCAAAGACGCCAGCGCACATTCGATCGGTCTGGTCGGGGAGGCCTCGGTGTGGTCGATCCTGCTGTTGGGCAACGACATCGACAACAAGGGATTCGACCGGGTGCTCAACGGACCCACGAGCCTGCAGTGGCTCGACCCGTGGGTGACCCATCTGCAGTCGATGGGCGTGACGTTCCGGGTCGGGCAGGCGCTGGCCCGGCTGACCCCCAATGGCCGCCACATCGCGTCGGCGACGGTCGTGGACGCCAACGGGGTGGCCCAACCGGTGGTGGCCGACTGGTACATCTCGGCGGTGCCGTGCGAGAAACTCGCGGCGGTGCTCACCCCGGACGTCATCGCCGCCGACCCGAAGCTGGCCTCGGTGGCCGCGCTACGCACCGAGTGGATGAACGGTCTGATGTTCTTTCTGCGGGAACGCGTCGACGTCACCAAGGGCCACGTCAACTATGTCGACTCGGGCTGGGGCATCACCTCCATCAGCGAGGCCCAGTTCTGGAAACGGCCACTGACCTCCTACGGCGACGGAACCGTCAGGGACTGCCTGTCGGCGATCCTCTCGGACTGGAGCACCCCGGGGAATTTCAACGGCCGCAGCGCCCGGGAGTGCACGCCCCCGCAGATCGCGGCCGAGGCCTGGACGCAGATCAAGGCTCATCTCAACGACACCGGCACGGTGCTGACCGACGCCATGCTGCACTCGTGGTTCCTGGATCCGTCGATCATCGACTCGGGCACGCCCAATGTGCGCAACGACGAGCCGCTGTTCATCCAGGACCCGGGCTCATGGGCGCGTCGACCGGAAGCGACGACCGGGATCGACAACCTCTTCCTGGCCGGCGAGTGGATCAAGACCGACCAGAACGTCACGACGATGGAGGGCGCCAACGAGGGCGGACGCTATGCGGCCAACGGGGTGCTGTTGGCCTCGGGCTACAACGGCCCCAAGGTCAAGATCGTCGAGCTGTTCCAGGCCCCGTGGTGGGGCCCGTTCAAGGCCGCCGACAAGGCGCGCTACCGGGCCCGGCTACCCCACGCGCTCGACATCGTCGACGCCCGCTGGCCGACCTGACCTGCTTACTGAAAACAGTTCCCGATAACCGTTGCCGTTTGGTGTGCGAATGTGAGTTCGCTTGTTCATCAGGCAGCCTCGCCTTGCGGTGAGGCGGTCCCCGTCTGATCCACCGACCGGTGGTGCGGGGTTGACGTTTCATCGCCGGCTGCGTTGCCCGCTGGCGCGGGGTCGGTCTCACGCGTGGCTCCACGTCCTGCCGCCGGGCCACTCCCGGCGGGACCCTGTTCACCCACAGCTGGTGTGGGTACGCCGAGTCGGGCGAGATTGATCGCAGCACCCAGATCACGATCGATCCGGATACCACAGCCGTCACACTCGAAGATCCGGTCGGCCAGGGTGAGGTTTGGCTTTCGCCTCCCACAGGCCGTGCATGTCTTCGACGACGGATAGAACCGGTCAGCAGCCACCAGAGTGCTGCCGTACCAACGACTTTTGTAGCTCAGCATGCGCCGGATCTCGGCCAGAGCAGCATCAGCCAAGGCGCGATTCAAACCCCGCTTGCGGGCGCCTCCCTTGGCCCGCAAGCCTGCCGCGTTCAAGGTTTCGACCACCACCACATCGTGGGACTGGGCCAGGGCGGTGGTGGCCTTGTGCAGCACGTCACGGCGCACCGCCGCGACGTGGGCGTGGGTGCGGCCGATCCGATCCTGGGTGCGCCGCCACCGCTTCGACGGGACCTGCTTGGTCTTGGTAGCAGGGTCATACGGGCCGTGCTGGCGGGCCGCTCGGCGCTGCAGCGCCCGCAACCGAGATTGCGCGGCGCTCAGCGACTTCGGCGCAGCGATACGATCGACTTCAACCCCGTCCGGGGTCGCGATGACCAGCAGACTGTCGGCCTTCACCCCGACATCGACACCCACCACCGCATGGGCCGACCGCCGTGCATGCGCCGGCCGCGTCTTGGCCTCCACAATCACCTGCAGAGCGCAGTACCAGCGCCCGGCAGAGTCGCAGCGCACGGTGACCGACAAGATCCGCGCCGACCCCGCCTCAACACGACGGGCCAGCTTGCGGGTCGATTCATGGGTCCGGACCGCACCCAGCCGCGGCAACCTGACGTGGCGGCGGTCGGCCTCGATCCGGATCACCCCGGTGGTGAACCGCACCGAGCGTGGTGCCCGGGAGGTCTTGAACCGGGGGAACCCGACGGCGCGGCCCTTGCGCTCACCGGTACGGGCCTTCGACCACGCATCGAGTCCGCGGGCCAACCCATCCAGGCCGGTGTTGTAGGCCTCCTTCGAGTTCTCGGCCCACCACGGCGCGCATGAGGCCTTGCATTGATTCCAGGCCTTGCGCAGCGCCGGCAACGACCACCCCAACCCCGGCGTCAACTCGGCCTCGTCGATGCCGTAGCTGCGTTCAGCGTCTCGTTGAGCCAGCACGGCCTTCACCAACGCCAACATGTGATTGTGCGCGAAACGTGCTGCACCAGCATGAGACACCAACCCGCGCAATTGTGTGGGGGTTGGATCCAACGCGAACCGATACGCCTGCGCCGTCCACCCCTGGGGGATCTCGAACCTAGCCACCAGCAACCACCTCGGCCTGTTTGGTGGCGGTCACCGCGCCCATCGCCCGGTTGCGCGCACCGCGGCGGCCGTACAGGGGCGCACACATCAAGGTCAGCACCTCGATCATGTCACGCACCAGATCATCGACAGTCTCGCCCTGATCGGTGACGATGATCCTGCGACCCTGGGCGGACAACGCGGCTTCGAGGTGCTCCACCCCCAAGCGCGCCAACCGGTCCCGATGCTCCACGACCACCACCGAAGCAGACGGGTCCGACAAAATCCTGCGCAACCTCGGCCGCTTGCCGTTCAGGCCCGACCCCACCTCACACACCACCTCGCCGACCACATGGCCATTCGCGGTAGCCCAGTCCGCCAACCGTGCAACCTGCCGGTCCAGATCCTGCCGTTGAACATGTGAGGACACCCGCGCATAGACGACTGCGCAACCAGCCTCCCCAGACTCTGGCGCATCGACCCGGATCGTCCCCGACTCCAAGCGGCGAACCGGCACCGGCATCCGGTCCTCACGAAACCACCGGCACGCCGTCTGCGGACGCACACCATTCGCGCGCCCACTCAGACAACTTCACACCCAATGAAACTGACAGTCGATCACATTTACTCACACCACACCGAACAGTTCGCAACCCTACGATGGCCCGGTGACATCGGTACCTGTGCTGGCGGTCGCCGGTCATCTCGGCGCCGGGAAGACCACGCTGCTCAACCACCTGCTGCGCAACGGCCGCGGTGTCCGCATCGGTGCACTGGTGAACGACTTCGGCGCGGTCAACATCGACGCCATGCTGGTGGCCGGTCAGGTCGATGCGATGGCGTCGCTGACCAACGGGTGCATCTGCTGCGCGGTCGACGACGACGAAGTCAGCGAGATGCTGGGCAAGCTCGCAGCCGTCAAACCCCGGCTGGATCTGATCGTGGTGGAGGCCAGCGGAGTGGCCGAACCGGGCGCCCTGGCCCGCACCATCATCACCGCTGACGATCCCCGCTTCCATTACGCCGGCCTGGTCCTGGTCCTCGACGGCCTGCAACCCGACCTCCGCCACGGGTTGCCGGTCGCCGATCTCGTGGTACTCAACAAGGCCTCCGCGTGCCCCGACATCGACGGCGTGCACACACGGATCCGCGAACTCAACCCTCGGGTTCCGGTGCTGCCCACCGATTTTGCCCGCATCGACCCGGGGCTGCTGATCGATCCCCCGGAGCGGGCGCCGCAAGCCCAGCTGTCCTTCGACGAGCTGTTGCGCGACGAGCATGATCACGACCATCCCGAGTATCAGAGCGTCGAGTTCCGCACCGATGACGTGGTGAACCCCCGCCTGTTCCTGGAGTTTCTGCGGGATCGGCCCGAGGGGCTTTACCGCGCCAAGGGTTTCGTCGACTTCGGGTCGCAGCGATTCCTGGTGCAGCTGGTCGGCAGTTCGCTGCGCTTCGAGAAGCGTCGCCAGGCCGGTACCGAGTTGGTGCTGATCGGCACCGGCATGGACACGTCGGCGTTGCTTGCCGAGCTGCAGCGGTGCGCCGGTGCTCCTGCCGACGAGAATGCGATGCTCGGGGTGCTCAAGTACGTGGTGTAGCCCGCGGCGATGGTGTCGGACACCGGTATCCTGGCCGCTCACACGAGTTCAAGGAGCCGCATGTTCAGGGTCAACGAGTACTTCGGTGGCGATGTCGCCTCGATCGGCTTCACCACGCCGGAGGGAGACGCGACCGTGGGCGTCATGGCCGTGGGTGAGTACGAGTTCGGCACCTCCCAGCTCGAGATCATGCGGGTGGTCTCGGGTGCGCTGACCGTCAAGCTGCCCGGCAGCCAGCAGTGGGAAACCTTCGCCGCCGGAACGCAATTCACCGTGCCCGCCGACAGCAAGTTCCAGGTGCGCGTGGAGACCGAGACGGCCTACCTGTGCGAGTACCGCTGAGCTCGCGCTCCGCTGGCGTCCCGGCGCGCCGCTTTCTGCCTCCGGGTTGTTCCCAGGCGTGAGGCGCAGCCACGTCGTAGAAAGCGACGGGCGGCGACGTGTGCCGACCACCCGATCCGGGTAAGTAGTCACCTATGCGACCGATCACCCTGGCCAAGACGGCCTCTGCGGCATTGACCACTGCGTTCGTCGGCGGGCTGGCCAGCCGCCCCGCCCAGTCCACGTGGTACGAGCGGCTGCGAAAGCCGTCCTTTCAGCCTCCGCGACAAGCGTTTCCGATCGTCTGGCCGATCCTGTACGCCGGCATTGCGGTGGTGTCGGCCCGCACCATCGACCGGTTGCGCGCCGACGGCCAGGCCGACCAGGCTCGCGCTTACACGGCGGCGCTGGGCGCGAACCTCGTCGTCAACGCCGCGTGGTCGTGGGTGTTCTTCTCCCGTCGCCGACTCGGCGCCGCAGCGCTCACGGCCGCGGCGCTGACGGCCAGCAGCGCGGATCTGACCCGTCGCGCGGTACAGGCCCAAGGTGCCCCCGGCGCCATCCTGACGCCATATCCGCTGTGGTGTGCCTTTGCGACGGCGCTGTCCACCCGGATCTGGATGCTCAACCGCGAATAGACGGATCAGCTGAACGGTTTGCGCTGATCCAATCGCCGCGATGCCAGCCCCGCGCCGCGCCAGACTCTGGCCACCCAGTCGTTGTCCTCTTCGGTGACCAGATTGCCCATCACTCGCACGGCGATGTTCATCAGGAACGACGAGCGCACCGCGAGCGGGCCGGAGGCCGGCAGGAACCGGGGCAGGGTGAGCAGCAGCGCCAACCGCCGGGCGATGGAGAAGCCCTGGGCGTAATGGTCCTGCAGCAGCGCGGGCCAGGCCTGTGAACAGTCGTCGGACCCCAGCATTTCGGCGGCCAGCCTGCCGGTTTCCAGCCCGTAGTCGATGCCCTCGCCGTTGAGCGGGTTGATGCATGCCGCCGCGTCGCCGACCAGCATCCAGTTGGGTCCGGCCACCCCGGACACCGCGCCGCCCATCGGCAGCAGCGCCGACAGCGCGGCCCTCGGCTCCCCGGAGAATCCCCATTCCTCGCGGCGCAACTGGGTGTAGTAGGACAGCAGTGGCCGCAGGGCCGCGTGGGCGGGCCGTTTCGCCGTCGCCAGGGCGCCCACCCCGATGTTCACCTCACCGTTGCCCAGCGGGAAGATCCAGCCGTAGCCGGGCAGCACCTGGCCTTCGGGGGAGCGCAGCTCCAGATGCGAGGTGATCCACGGCTCGTCGGCGCGCGGGGTGGTGAGGTAGCCCCGGATGGCGGTGCCGTACACGGTCTCCTTGTGCCACGTACGACCGAGCATGCGGCCCAGGGGGGAGCGGGCCCCGTCGGCCACGATCAGGTGCGTGCAGCCGATGGTGGCGCCGTCGTCGAGCTGCACGGACTCGACGTGACCGCGCGAGTCATGGCTCACCCCAACCACTTTGGCGCCGAGTCGCATCTTCGCGCCGTCGTCGGCGGCGACCGAGCGGATGCGGTCGTCGAGTTCGGTGCGCGGTACCGCGCTTCCGGTTGACGGGAACGACGGCCCGGGCCACCGCACCTCGACGTCGGCACCGAATCCCGACATCCGCAGGCCGTGGTGCCGGATCCGGGTGTCGAGCCAGGGCCCCATGCCGAGTCGTTCCAGCTCGGCGACCGCCCGCGGTGTCAGCCCGTCGCCGCAGGACTTGTCCCTCGGGAACTGCGCCGCATCGATGACCAGCACGTCGCGACCGGCTCGGGCCGCCCACGCGGCGGCCGCCGACCCGGCCGGTCCGGCGCCCACCACGACCACGTCTGCCTGTGTATATCCCCGGGTCGCTGCGCTCCTGCCCGCCGGTGCATCCATGTCCCCCAGTATGTTGGACGAATGAGGACACCAGCGACTGTGGTGGCAGGCGTTGATTTCGGGGACGCGGCGTTCGCCGTCGAAGTCCGGGACAGCGTCGCCAGGATCGAACAACTGATGTCTGACGAGCTGGGCAAAGCCGATGAGCTCATGGCCGAGGCCGTCCAGCATCTGTTCCAGGCCGGCGGAAAACGGTTCCGTCCGTTGTTCACCGTGCTCTCGGCGTCGCTGGGCCCCCGGCCCGGCGATCCGGAGGTCACGATCGCCGGCGCGGTCATCGAGCTGGTGCACCTGGCCACGCTGTACCACGACGACGTGATGGATGAGGCCCAGATGCGGCGGGGGGCGGCCAGCGCCAACGCCCGGTGGGGCAACAACATCGCCATCCTGGCCGGCGACTACTTGTTCGCCACGGCGTCGCGGCTGGTTTCGCTGCTCGGACCGGACGCGGTGCGTGTGATTGCCGACACATTCGCGCAGCTGGTGACCGGACAGATGCGCGAGACTCGCGGCGCGGCCGAGCATGTCGACTCCGTCGACCACTACCTCAAGGTGGTCTACGAGAAGACCGCGTGCCTGATCGCCGCCTCCGGACGGTTCGGGGCGACATTCTCCGGTGCCGACGCCGACCAGGTCGACCGGCTGCACCGGCTGGGCGGGATCGTGGGCACCGCGTTCCAGATCTCCGACGACATCATCGACATCGACAGCGATCCCGATGAATCGGGCAAGGTGCCGGGCACTGACCTGCGCGAGGGTGTGCACACCCTGCCGGTGCTGTATGCGCTGCGCGAGTCCGGCCCGGGTTCCGATCGGTTGCGGGAGTTGCTGGCCGGCCCGGTCGAGCGTGACGAGGACGTTGCCGAGGCACTGGCGTTGCTGCGGCAATCGGCCGGCATGGCACGCGCCAAGGAGACGGTCGCCGAGTACGCGGCACAGGCCCGCGCCGAGCTTGCGGGCCTGCCGGCCGGGCCCGGTCGTGACGCGTTGGCCGCCCTCGTGGACTACACGGTGAACCGCCACGGCTGATTTTCGACGGTGAACCGTCACGGCTGTTCTGGAACCACGGACGGTAACTGAGCGTTTAATCAGCGATGGTTGCCGAGTAGTTGCCTAGGAGGAAACTGCGATGACGTGGAACCCGCACGCGAACCGGATCAAGACATTCTTCCTGCTGGTCGGGATGTCGGCGTTGATCGTCTTCGTCGGTTCGCTGTTCGGCCGCAACGTGATGTACCTGGCGGTCCTGTTCGCCGTGGGCATGAACGCCTACGTGTATTTCAACAGCGACAAGATGGCGCTGCGTGCGATGCATGCCCAGCCGATCACCGAGGTGCAGGCGCCGGAGATCTATCGGATCGTGCGGGAGTTGGCCACCACGGCCCATCAGCCGATGCCACGGCTGTACATCTCCGACACCGCGAACCCGAATGCGTTCGCCACCGGCCGCAATCCACGCAATGCCGCGGTGTGCTGTACCACCGGCATTCTGCAGCTCCTCAACGAGCGTGAGTTGCGTGCGGTTCTCGGGCATGAGCTCTCACACGTCTACAACCGCGACATCCTGATCTCGTGTGTGGCCGGCGCGATGGCATCGGTGATCACCGCTCTGGCCAACATGGCCATGTTCGCCGGAATGTTCGGTGGTAACCGTGAAGGATCGAATCCTCTTGCCCTGCTCCTGGTTTCACTGCTCGGACCGATAGCGGCCACCGTGGTGCGGATGGCGGTATCCCGCCAGCGGGAATATCAGGCCGACCAGTCCGGTGCCGAATTGACCGGTGATCCACTGGCATTGGCCTCGGCACTGCGCAAGATCTCCGGTGGTGTGGAGGCGGCCCCGCTGCCTCCACAGCCCCAGTTGGCCGATCAGGCGCATCTGATGATCGCCAGCCCGTTCCGCGCCGGCGAGCGTATCGGCAAGCTGTTCTCGACCCACCCGCCGATGGCCGACCGGATCCGTCGCCTGGAGGACATGGCCGGCCGCGGCCCTGGCCACTACTGACCTTCTCTGGCCTCTCGTCGCACCTGTTCACTTCGCACCGCAAGTTGCGGAGAGGACTGCTCGGATTCTCCGGCTCAATGTGCCGCCAGGATCGTCGAGAACTTTGACGAAGTTGCCAAGGACATACCACCCAGAGACGCCGGAAGGCCCTGTTGGGGAGTGTGGCCCGAGCCGGGCGTGGAGACACCACGAGCGACCGGGAAGTACGCGGATCACAGTGTCGGCGTACAACCACGGTCGCTCGTGGCAGGCGGGGAGAGGGAGCCCTTACGCGGCGTCGGCCAGGGTTTCGACGTGGGTCGGCGTCACCCGCAGCACGCCGGCGCTGGCGATGTCGTAGAACAGGCCGATCACGTTGACCCGCCGCGCCACCGGGTGCGCCTGCAGGGTCTGCACCTGCACGGCGATGTTGACCATCGACAGCTGATCCACCGTGCCGAAGCCGGCCTCGGCCGCCGAGAGCGCCACCGGGTGACGACCCTCATCGAACGCCTCCAGCGACGTATCGCCGTGCGCCAGCCAGGATTCCAGGTGTTTGTCGTCGACGTCGGTCTTGCCCAGCATCGCGGTCATCGCGCCGCAGCTGGAATGTCCGCACACCACGATCGAGGAGACATCGAGCTTGTCGACCGCGAACGCGATGGCCGCTTCGATGGAGGCGTCGGCCTGGCCCGCGGGCACCATGTTGCCGACGTTGCGCACCGTGAACAGGTCGCCGGGCCCGCTGCTGGTGATGACGTTGGGCACCACCCGCGAATCAGCGCAGGTCAAGAACAGTGTCTCGGGCCGCTGAGCATCAACCAGCTCCTGCATGTGCGGGCGCAGCACCGGGGCGGTACGGCGGTGGTAGGCGGCCAGGCCGTGCAGCACCGAAGCCGACTCCTCGCGCTGCCAGGAGCTCCACGGAACCACGCCGGAGCGCTTGTCGAACGGCGTGAAGCCACGCATCGGCGGGCCGGCGACGGCACTGGCCATCTCGACGGCACCCACGTCGTGGATGTCGACCGTGCCACCGGTGGCCACGTGCTGGCGCTGCCACTCTTCGATGGTCTCGTGGGCGGCGTGGTCGATGAAGTCGACCGACAGCTCGACTGTCACCGTGGTGCCGGACGGCACGCGCGCCAGCGCGCTGGTGAGGGTCGGCAGGGACAGGAACGTGCAGGAGCCTTCTATGGCGACGCGCCAGGTGTCCTCGCCGGTGGGTTCGGCGACGATGTTGGTCCGCACCACCCGCCAGACGGTCAGGGCGACCGCCAGGGCCAGGCCGATCAGCACACCTTCAAGCAGGTTGAGGAACACCACGCCGGTCACCGTCACCGCGTACACCGCGAAATCGCCTGTGCGTCGTGCGGTTTCGATGTGGGCGCGCTTGACCAGCTGGCAACCGATGACGATGAGCAGACCGGCCAGGGCGGCAGTCGGGATCATCTGGGCCAGACCGGCGAACGGCACGGCGAACACTAGGATCCACACTCCGTGCATGATGGCCGCCGCTCGGCTGCGGGCCCCGGCAGCCACGTTGGTGGAGCTGCGCACGATCACACCGGTGACGGGGAGACCGCCGATGGCGCCCGAAATCATGTTGGCCGTGCCCTGGCCGATCATCTCGCGGTCGAAGTTGGTGCGCGGGCCGGTGTGCATGCGGTCCACAGACACCGCCGACAGCAGGCTCTCGACGCTGGCGATCAGGGCCACGGTGAGCACGCCGGTGGCAAATGCACCCCAGTTGCCCTCGGGCAGGCTGGGCAGGGCGAGCGCGTCCAGCAGCGAGCCGTTGATCTGGATGCGGCTGACGTCGCCGAACGGTGCCAGCAAGGACAGGGCCGTGACGCCGACGATGGCCACCAGCGGACCGGGCACCTTCTTGACGGCCTTGGGGGCCCAGCGCCACGCCACCAGGATGGCGATCACCAGCGCACCCAGTACGACCCCGTGCCCGTGGGCGTTGATCAGCTGACCGGGCAGTTCGACGACGTTGGCCCAGGCCGAGCTGTTGGAGCTGCCGCCCAGCAGCACGTGGATCTGCTGCAGTGCGATGGTGATGCCGATGCCGGCGAGCATCGCGTGCACGACGACGGGGGAGATGGCCAGCGCGGCGCGCGCCACTCGGCTGAGCCCGAACAACACCTGCAGCACGCCCGCGCACACGGTGATGGCGCAGGTCACCGCCCAGCCGAACTGCGATATCAGGCCGGCGACGATCACGGTCAGCCCGGCCGCGGGCCCGCTCACCTGAAGGGGCGATCCGCCCAGGGCACCTGCGATGATGCCGCCGACGATGGCGGCGATGATGCCGGCCAGTACCGGTGCCCCCGAGGCCACGGCGATGCCCAGTGACAGGGGCAGGGCGACCAGGAACACCACCAGTGACGCCGGTAGGTCGTATCGCAGAACGGATCTCGCCCGTTCTGCGAGTTGGTTGGTTTGCTGCATGGCGCGCCTCCGTCTGGAATCGGTGATGCGCGGGCTCGCCTCGTTGCGGCCCGCGCAAAGTTATTGACGCCGTTGTCGGGGAACAACTGCGAAAGGTGTTGGAGCGCAGTGCGACACAAGTCGACTTATGGCTCACCTGTAGCTGGGTATTACCCAATTGCTGTGGGCGAGAGTATTTATCGCTGTGAGCAGGCGCAAGGAAGATTCGACCACGCATAGGGAACCCAAATGTTTCGGTGAAGTGTCCGTCCCCGCGAATATCCCTGGTGTGCAGGGAGAATCATTCAGGAAATGGCATTGGGCAGCACCAATTGTTCATCTACTCGTTTGAAACTGTATGTATCGCAAGACATTTGAGCTGGATCACCACAGGTCAGAAACGTGACGTGCATCATAGAAAACTCATAGATACGGCATTCCCTTAGAAGTCCATATGAACTCCGTGACAACACTCTGTGTACTCCGCACAATGGAGGCATGACGACGATGCCCGTTTCCCCCCGCGCCCAGCAACCCCGCCAGGCCATCCTCGGACAGTTGCCGAAGATTCACCGCACCGACGGATCAGCAATCCGAGTGTTGCTGGTTGACGACGAGCCGGCGCTGACCAACCTCGTCAAGATGGCTCTGCACTACGAAGGCTGGGAAGTCGACGTGGCGCACAACGGCCACGACGCGGTAGCAAAGTTCGACGAGATCGAGCCCGACGTCGTGGTGCTCGACATCATGCTGCCCGACATCGACGGCCTGCAGATTCTGCAACGGGTGCGGGAAGCCGACGGCTACACGCCCACGCTGTTCCTGACCGCCAGGGATTCTGTGTTGGATCGGGTCTCCGGCCTGACCGCGGGCGCCGACGACTACATGACCAAACCGTTCAGCCTCGAGGAGCTGGTGGCCCGGCTGCGGGGGCTGCTGCGCAGGTCGAGCCACACCACACCGCCGGCCGACGAGACCCTCAAGGTCGGCGACATGGTGCTCGACGGGGCCAGCCGGGAGGTCACCCGGGCCGGTGAACCGATCAACCTCACGGTGACCGAGTTCGAGTTGTTGCGCTACCTGATGCGCAACCCGCGCCGGGCGTTGAGCCGGGCCGAGATTCTCGACCGGGTGTGGAATTACGGGTTCGGTGGAAAGTCGAGCATCGTCGACCTGTACATCTCCTACCTGCGCAAGAAGGTCGACACCGACCGCGAGCCGATGATCCACACCGTGCGCGGCGTCGGATACATGCTGCGGCCGGCGTCGTGACCGGCTGATGCCGCCCAGACGCTGGGGGCCGCGCTCGCTGCGCCGGAAATTGGTGCTGGGTGTCAGTGCGATCGTCACGGTGGTGCTGTTCGCAGTCGGCGCGTTGTCGATATACAGCCTGCACACGTACGTGACGACGATGAGCGATACCGAGGTGTCGCGGTCGTTGGCCGCCTTCAGTCATTCCCACGAGAAATGGCGGGAGAGTCGGGACGAGCACGAGCTCGCGGCAGACGCCGAGGCGCTCACGGCGTTCGTCGGGCAGGCTCCGGGCAACCTGATCGCGGTGCTGCACGACGGTGTGGTGATGCAGTCGGCGGTGTTCTCCGACGGTGAGCCGCACCCGGCGCCGGCGGCGGTGACTCGGGCACTCGACCAGTACAGCTGGACCGACGAGCGTCCCCGCACGGTGAAGCTTCCGGTGCTGGGCTCCTACCGGCTGGCCAGCCAGCCTGCGGAAAACGGTGACGTGCTGGTTTCTGGGGTGTCGCTGGACAGCGCGAACCTGGTGATCGCCCGCAAAACGGTGACCGTCGGGGTGATGATCGTCATCGCCCTGATCGTCACCGCCTTGGGCACCGTCGCGGTGGTCCGCTACGCGCTGCGGCCGTTGAGCCGGGTGGCGGCGACCGCGGCCAAGGTGGCGAAACTGCCGTTGGACGGTGGCGATCATCGGATCACGACGCGGGTGCGGGACACCGATACCGATCCGGACACCGAGGTCGGCCTGGTAGGGGAAACGCTCAACCAGCTGCTGGCCAACGTCGACAGCGCGCTGGCTGCGCTGGCCGAGTCCGACCGGCGCACCCGGCAGTTCCTCACCGATGCCAGCCATGAGCTGCGTACCCCGCTGGCCGCGATCCAGGGATATGCCGAGCTGACCCGGCAGGACAGCGCAACGCTGCCGCCGACCACCGAATACGCGCTGGCCCGCATCGAAGCCGAAGCGCGACGGATGACGGGCCTGGTCAGTGACCTGCTGTTGTTGTCGCGGTTGAGTGAGGGGCAGGACCTGGAGACCGACGACATCGACCTGAGCGATCTGGTGGTCGACGCGGTCAACGACGTGGCGGTGGGTGCGCCCGAGCATCACTGGGTGGCCGAGTTGCCCGACGATCCGCTGTGGGTGCGCGGCGATCTGGCCCGGCTGCACCAAGTGGTCAGCAATCTGTTGACGAATGCCCGCATACATACGCCGCCCGGAGTGACCGTCGCAATTGCGCTCACCAAAGGTGATGAATTCGCGGAATTAACGGTTACCGACGACGGGCCGGGAATTGATGCCGAATTGTTGCCGAATCTTTTCGGTAGATTTGTGCGGGCCGATAAATCGCGGTCGCGAGAATTGGGCAGTACCGGGCTGGGTCTGGCCATCGTGGCGTCGATCGTCGAGGCGCACAACGGGACCGTGGCGGTGGCCTCGAAGCCTGGTGAAACAGTGTTTACTGTGCGTATCCCGCTGGCAGGCGAGGCTGCCCCCGACGTGGTCGGCGGGTACTCGAAACATATGAATCCGGCCTGAGTTTCCAATGTGCGCTATTCATATGCGCCCATTTGTATGCGTTCAACATGAGTCGATGGACCTGGCTGAATTACGTGCATAGGCTGAAATCAATCAGCAAGGAAGGCAGGTAGTTCAATGGGGAACTCCGTCAGGAATGGTGTCATCGCCGCGATCGGAACCGGTTTGGCCGTAGGTGCGCTGGCGGTGGCCGGACCGGCCGCGGCGGCGCCGGGTGGCACCGGGTCGGCGCAGCAGACGATCAAGCAATTGGAGGACGAGGGCTACCGCGTCATCCTGTCCCGGGTCGGCAGCGGGTCGATCAGCGACTGCAACGTCAAGGCCGTCCGTCCTGGCCGCGACATCACCGAACTCAAGGCCGCCCCGCGCGGCAACACCGAGGAGCGGGTCCGCTACACCACGGTTTACGTCGACCTCGCCTGCGGCCAGGGTAAGTAGCCCGCCCCGCAGCGGTGGACCACACCAACGCCCCGGGTTAGTGTGGCGACGTGCTGAGCAGAGTGGTGATTGGCCTGGTGAGCGCCGCGGGGGCGGCGGTGATGAGTGTGCCGCCGGTGGCGGCCGCCGAGCCGGAACCGGCTCCGGCCCTCCCCAATGTCAACGCGTATCCACCGGTCAAGACCTCTGAATACGCGGTGATGGACAACAACTGGTACGCGTTCAGCGTCCCCGAGGGGATCACCTGCGTGCTGCAGCGCAGCGGCGGTTACGGCTGCAGTGGCCCGATCCCGGCCGCGCCCAACGGCGCCAATTTGGTCAGCGGCGGGCCCGGGGTTCCCGGGTTCGCCAGCTCACCGGCCCCGGTGTTCGCCGTCGTCGACAATCCCAAGCCGTTGCCGCCGAATTCGCGGATCAGCTATCAGACGATCAGCTGCGGCACCGACGGGGTGACGACGTCGTGCATCGACGGCCGCAACCAGTCCGGTTTCGTGATCGGCCCGGCGGGCAGCTTCGTCATCGGTGAGCAGGAATCGGACTTCAAGCCCACCTTCCAGATCGGCTGAGGTCGGCCCGACGGGCTCAGAATCCGGAGCCGTGCACCTCGTGGCCCGGCTTTTCCACCAACAAGCCGCGATAGGCGTCTTCGACCGTGCTGCTGTGGTTGATCACCCGGTCGACCTCGCGGGCGATGGGCATGTTCAGCCCATATTTGTCGGCGAACTCCATGATCACGCTCGCAGCCTTGACGCCCTCGGCGACCTGATTCATCGACGCGATGATCTCGTCGATCTTCTTGCCCGCGCCCAATTGCTCGCCGACGTGACGGTTACGACTGCGCTGGCTGGTGCAGGTGACGATGAGGTCTCCCATGCCGGCCAGGCCGGCGAAGGTGTCGCGGTGCCCGCCCATCGCTTCGCCGAGTTTGGCCATCTCTCGCACCGCCCGGGCCATCACCATGGCGCGGGTGTTCTCCCCGATTCCCAGTGAATAGCCCATGCCGACGGCGATGGCGTAGACGTTCTTGAGTGCCCCGGCCATCTCCACGCCGATCACGTCGTCGGTGGTGTAGGTGCGAAACCGCCTGGTGCGGAACAAGGTTGCGATATTGGCCGCGAGGTGTTGGTCGGGCATGGCCAGCACGGCCGCGGCGGCATAGCCTTCGGCGACCTCGCGGGCGATATTGGGTCCGGCCAGGATGCCGGCCGGATGCCCGGGCAGCACCTCGTCGACGATCTCGCTCATCCGCCGGTTGGTGCCCTGTTCCAGGCCCTTGACCAGGGACACCACCGGCACCCATGGTCGCAGCTCGCGGGCCAGCTCGGTGAGCACCCCGCGGAAGCCGTGGGACGGCACGCCCATCACGATCACATCGGCGCAGTTGGCGGCCTCGCTGAAATCGTTTGTGGCCTTGAGGCTTTCGGGGAGTGCCACTTCGTTCCCCAGATAGCGCGAGTTGCGGTGGTTCTCGTTGATGTCCTTGGCGGTCTCCTCCGACCGCACCCATTGCAGGGTGGGGCCGCGCCGAGCGCAGATCGAGGCGACGGTGGTGCCCCAGGATCCTCCGCCGAGGACGACGACGTTGGGTTCTCGTTGCGCGGGTGCCATGGCGATCAGAGTATTGCCGCGAGGCCGTTGCTGAGCCCAAGTTGTCGAACTGGGTCACCTCGGGCCCGTTGCCGGCCGACGCGGCCTGTGGAAGCCGGCGGCGACGCCGGACGCCGCTGCGAGATCGGTCGAAACTCGACTGACATCGGCCGTAGTCAGTAGACTTCGGCGCAACAGCTCACCAGGCACCGCGGTGCGGCCCGTCGGCAAAATCGTGGCAACTTTTCCGACGAGTTCGGCACGATTGGCAAAGTTAACGTGCATCCCGGGTACTGATTCCGTGGTGAGTTCGTGCCGCGGGCGCGAATCCCTGACCGGTCGGGCGTGTCCCTTACGCCGGTGTCAATGGGGCTGCCGGCCCCCTGGAGGCTGAATGTGCTGCATTTACAGGTGATACACGAAGTGAAAACGTCGCCACCGTGCGGCGGCGTGACGGGCGCGGCGTGCCGGCGGACGGCGACTGATTTGCCGGAGATTGATGAGCCAACCTCGCTAAGTGAATGATAATTCGGCAAAACATTGACGGAGCACGAGCGCCGACGTTACGGTGCCAACCACTGCGAGTTATCCGGCCGGCGGTGGCCATATCTCGGCCTGGGGAGGGATTGCACTGTGTTCGTTCTGCTGCTTAATGAGAGAGGATGACGGCACCGCCCGAGCGTGTGGCTGAGGGGACCGAGGCGGAACGGGGAATCGACGCCATCGAGAACTGGGCCACCGGCTATGCCAGGCGTCATCCTCTGGCGTCACTCACCACGGTCGGCGACCAGTTCGTCCTCGGAGTCCGGACCATCCAGATTCTCTTCTTCGACCTGGTGACAGGACGCTTCCAGTGGCAGGAGTTCATCCGCCAGGGCGCCTTCATGGCCGGTACGGCCGTGCTGCCCACCGTGCTGGTGGCCCTGCCGATCGGTGTCACCCTCTCGATCCAGTTCGCCTTGCTGGCCGGGCAGGTCGGCGCGACGTCGCTGGCCGGGGCGGCCAGCGGCCTGGCCGTGATCCGGCAAGCCGCATCGCTGGTGGCAGCCGTTCTCATGGCCGCCGCGGTCGGATCGGCGATCACCGCCGACCTGGGTTCGCGCACCATGCGTGAGGAAACCGATGCCATGGAGGTCATGGGTGTTTCGGTGATCCAACGGTTGGTGGTGCCACGCTTCGTCGCCGCCATCATGATCGGCGTCGCGCTCACCGGTGTGGTGTGCTTCGTGGGATTCCTGGCGAGCTTCCTGTTCAACGTCTACTTCCAGAACGGCGCCCCCGGCAGCTTCGTGGCAACCTTCGCCTCGTTCGCCACCACCGGCGACATGATCGTGGCTCTGGTCAAGGCGGTGATCTTCGGCGCCATCGTGGCCGTGGTGTCGTGCCAGAAGGGATTGTCCACCAAGGGTGGCCCGACGGGCGTCGCGAACTCCGTGAACGCGGCGGTGGTCGAATCGATTCTGTTGCTGATGGTGGTCAACGTGGCGATCAGCCAGCTCTACATCATGTTGTTCCCCCGGGTCGGGCTGTGACGTGACGGCCTCTACGTTCGTCCCACCACTGCTCGCACCGTGGGTGCGGCTGTACAAGCGGGTTTCCCAGCCGGTGATGCGGTTGGGCCACATGATGGTGTTCTTCGTCCGGGCGCTGACGGCCGTGCCCATCGCGCTGCGTCACTACCGCGGAGAATTCGTCCGGCTGCTCTCCGACATCGCCTGGGGCAACGGCTCACTCGTGGTCGGTGGCGGAACCGTCGGGGTGGCCGTGGTGCTGGGTGTCACGGTCGGCGCCCTCGTCGGCATCGAGGGCTACAACTTCCTCGATCTGCTCGGCCTCGGCCCGGCCACCGGCATCATCTCGTCTCTGGTCAACACGCGCGAACTGGCGCCGATCGCCGCCTCGCTGGCCTTCGCGACCCAGGCCGGCTGCCGGTTCACCGCACAGCTGGGCTCGATGCGCATCGCCGAGGAGATCGATGCACTCGATTCCATCGCGATCCGCCCGATTCCGTATCTGGTCACCACCCGGCTGATGGCCGCGGTGGTCGCGGTGATCCCGCTCTACGCCCTCTGCCTGGCGGTGAGCTACCTGACCACCCAGGTGGTCGTGTACATGATCAGCGGCGGCTCCAGCGGGTCCTATCTGCATTACTTCAGCCTCATGCTGTCCGGGCAGGACATCCTCTACTCGGTGCTCAAGGCGGTCATCTTCGTGTGGATCGCCTCGACGGTGCAGTGCTACTACGGGTTCTATGCCTCTGGCGGCCCGGTGGGTGTGGGTGTCGCGGCCGGTCATGCGATGCGGGCCAGCATCACCGTGGTGATCATCGTCAACATGTTGCTCACCATGGCGCTGTGGACGGTCGATTCGGGAGCGAGGTTCGGCGGCTAGATGGGTAACGCGCTGGATACCGACGGGCGGGGTCCCTCCGATCGTCAGCTGCTCGGCTGTGGTGCCGCCGTACTCGTTGTGGCAGCACTGGTCTCGACGTTCCTGTTGGTGAAGGCAACCGGCCGGCTCGACGCCCGGGTACCGGTGGTGGCCGCGCTGGTGAACGTCGGCGATGGCCTGCCACAGCGTTCGGACGTGAAGTACCACGGCGTGCTCGTCGGGATGGTCGACGATGTCGTCCCGGCCGCCAACGGCGATCCCAACTTCGTGCACATCGACCTCAAACCCGAATATGCGGCGTCCATCCCCAAGACCGTGACCGCGCGCGTGGTGCCCAGCAATGTCTTCGCGGTGTCCTCGGTGCAACTGGTCGACCCCGGCGGGACGGCAAGCGCGCCAATCGCCGCCGGGGCGCAGATCCCCGAGGACACCGAACTTCCCACGGTGTTGTTCCAGACCACGATCAGCAAGCTGCGCGACGTGCTGGCCGCCACCGGACGTGGGCGCGAGGACAAGACCGTGGGCATCCTGGCCGCGGTGAACGCCGCGACCGAGAACCGGCGCAACGAATTGCTCACCAGCGGAGCGCAATTGAATCGGCTGATCGATCAGCTCGATGCGGTGGTGGCCACCGAACCCGACTCGACCACCGTCTCGGCGCTGATCGATGCCACTCGGGGGCTGCAGCAGACCGCGCCCGATCTGCTCGACGCCCTGCACAAGGCGGTGCAGCCGATGCAGACCCTGGTCGAGCAACGTTCACAGCTGAACACGATGCTCAACGGCGGGATCAACACCGTGGGCACCACGCACACGGCGCTGGACAACCACACCGACCAACTGGTCAAGACCACCGCGAACCTGACGCCGGTGTTGGGTGTGCTGGCCGACACCTCCAACAACTGGGTGCCGGCCTTCGTCAAGCTGAATCAGCTCTCGGGCAAGTTCATGGACAACGTCTGGATGCCTGAGCACGACTTCGCCAACATGCGGATCAACCTGTCGTTCACCCCGAGTTACAGCTACACCCGCGCCGACTGCCCCCAGTACTCCGGGCTCAAGGGGCCGAGTTGCTTCACCGCCCCGCTGGTCCCCACGCGGCCGGCGCTGCCGGACGTGTTGCTGCCGCAGAATTATCAGCCGCCTGCCGACCTGGTGCCGCCGGCCGGGACAGTCGTGGGTCCGAATGGCAATCTCGTGGCGGTCGGGCCGCCGCTGGTCAACCCGAACCCCAACCTGGCCGACCCGAATCCGCCGCTGCCGTCGTGGATGCCGCCGTCCGGGCCGGTGCCGGGCACGGCGAATCCCGCGCTGATGCCGACGCCGCCCCCACCCGTGCCGCTGTCGCCGGTCGCTCCGGTGGCGCCTCGACCGGCGGGCGCGCCCCCGGCGGCTTCGGTACCCGGATCGGCTCCCCCTCCGGGTGCCGCCCCGGCTCCGGCCGGTCCGCTGCTGCCTGCCGAGGCCGCACCCGCTGCCGCACAACCTGTTCCTGGAGAGGAAGGCCGATGAAGTACCGCGGTGCAATGATCGGCCTCTCACTGTTCATGGTGGTGGCGCTGGGCCTGACCTGGCTGGTCTACGTGACGCTGCGGCGCGACGTGGCAGGCAAGACCGTCCCGTACGCCGCCTTGTTCTCCGACGTGTTCGGCTTGCGTGAGGGTGACGATGTCCGGATGGCCGGGGTGCGGGTCGGCCGGGTCGAGAAGATCGAACTGCAGGGCGCGCTGGCCAAGGTGTCGTTCGTGGTGCAGGACAACCAGCCCATGTACGGCCGGACCGCCGCCTCGGTGACCTACCAGAACATCGTCGGGCAGCGTTATCTCGGCCTGTCGCTGGGCAAGATCGGTGACGCGGGCCCGCTTCCGGCGGGCAGCGTCATCCCGGTCGAACAGACCGATCCGTCGTTCGACGTCGGCACCCTGCTCAACGGCTACGAACCGCTGTTCAGCGTGCTCAACCCGCGCGATGCCGACAACCTCACCAAAGGTGTGATCGCGTCGCTGCAGGGCGACAACGCCTCCATCGTCGCGCTCGTCGACCAGACCGCGCAGCTGACCGATTCCTTCGCCGGCCGGGACCAGGAACTCGGTGAGGTGATCAACAATCTGAACGCGGTGGCCAAGAACCTGGCTCAGCACAATGACAGCCTGGACGAGGTGATTACCCAGACCCGGGGCATGGTTTCCACCTTCGACGCCCGCCGACCCGAGATGGTGGACTCTCTCGGGTCCATCTCGCGGGTGGTGCGCCAACTTTCCACGATCAGCGACGAGGTCTATCCACCGCTGAACCAGTTGGTCACGCGCGAACCCGGTTTCGCCGCGCACATGGTGGGGATCGAACCCCAGTTGGCGTTCACCGGAGCCAACCTGCCGCTGCTGCTCAAGGGATTCGCCCGGCTCACCAACGAGGGGGCCTACGCCAACACCTACGGGTGCGACCTGAACGCGACGGGATTCTTCCCCGGACTCAACGACGTGACACCCATCATCGTGGACGCGGCAACACCCGGGAACAAGGCCACCTACAGCCCGAGATGCAGGAATTTGGCCAATGGCTGAGAAAATGAAGAAGCGGCGTAGACCGCTGGACGGTTACAGCCGGATGTGGCTGGGGGTCATCGCGATTGGTGTGGTGTCCGCGCTGATCGGGGCGATGCTGATCGTCAAGGTGGCGGACATCGGTTACCGCAAGTACACCGCGCATTTTCTGCAGGCCGCCGCGCTCAAGCCGGGCAACCCGATCACCGTGGCCGGGACTCCGGTGGGGGAGGTGCTCAACATGAAGCTGGCCGGCGACCACGTTGAGGCCAAGCTCAAGGTGCGCAAGAACATTCCGCTGGGCAAAGACTCGCGGGCCGTTATCAAGATCACCACCATTCTGGGTTCGCGCTACTTGGCGCTGCAGCCCGCAGGTTCGGAATCGTTGCCCGACAACACCTTCGATCTCGACCACACCGAGGTGCCCTATGACCTGCAGGAGGCATTGGCTGACGTGACCACCACTTTCGAGCAGGTCGACTCTGAAAAGTTCGCCCAATCCCTGGGCGTCTTGGGCAAGCAGATGTCCGGCCTGCCCGAGGTGGTGCCGCGGGCTCTGCAGAACACCCACACTCTGGCCACCATCGTCTCCGACCGGCGCGATCAACTGGGCTCGCTACTGAAGACCACCGATGTGGTTGCCAACACCCTGCGCCGCCAGCAGTCGACCATCGGCAACCTGGTCGACCAGGGCAACGATCTGGTCGGTGAATTCGTCATGCGCAGGGCATCGTTCCAGGCCATGCTGGCGGCGCTGACCAATCTGGTTCAGACGCTCAGCGGCATCGTGATCGACGATCGGCCGGAGTTGGAGCAGACCCTCACCAATCTCCGGGAGCTGTCGGACATGTTGGGCAAGCACGACGATCTGCTGCGCAGCGTGCTGCAGTCCGGCCCGGTGGCCCTGCGGGGGCTCGCCAACGCCACGGGGAACGGCAATGCCGCCGACCTCAACGTGTCCAACGGCCTGCTGATCGATTCCTGGATGTGCGCGATCAGCGGCCGAGCCAAGCAGTTCAACATGATCCAGTACCTGAAGGACTGCAAATGAGGCCCTTGTTCAAGAGTAAGGTCCTGGCCTTGCTGGTGGCCGGCGCGGTGCTGGTGGCCGCGGTGGCCGGTGCCGGTTGGTGGTATTTGAAGGACCGGATCGACACCATCGCGCTGACTGCCCAATTTGACAGTGCAGCAGGGCTTTACGAGGGAAACACGGTCGCCGTTCTGGGAATGCAGGTCGGCCGTGTCACAAAGATCACGCCCAAGGGCAACTACGTCGAGGCCGAGTTCACCGTGGACAAAGACGTGGCGATACCGGCTGATGTGCAGGCGGTGACGATCTCCAATTCGATTCTCACCGACCGGCAGATCGAATTGACACCGCCGTATCGCGGTGGCCCGAGGGTGCAGAATCACGACACGATAGGACTGAACCGCACCAAGACCCCGGTCGAGTTCGCTCGGGTACTCGACGTGCTGGACAAGTTGTCGTCGTCGTTGAAGGGCGACGGCAAGGGCAACGGCCCGATCGCCGATGTCGTCAACGCCAGCGCCGCGATCGCGGACGGCAACGGCCAGCAGATGAAGGACGCCCTCGGTGAGCTGTCGGATGCATTGCGGCTCAGCGCTGATCGCGGTGCCGTGAGCCGGGACCAGCTCACCACGATCGTCCGCAACTTGAGCTCCCTGTTCGACGCCACGGCCCGCAATGATGCGACGCTGCGGGAGTTCGGTTCGACGATCCGTCTACTCAGCCAGATCCTAGTCGATGAGAACTTCGGCAGTGGCACCACCGGCAAGAAGATCAACGAGGTGATCACGCAGGTGGGCGAGGTGTTGCAGACCCATCGCGACGAGGTGAAACAGATTGTCCAGAACGGTAATACCGCGCTGACCACGACAGTGGACCAGCGGCGGGATGTGGCCGAGTTCCTCGACGTGGCCCCGATGACGTTGGACAACCTCTACAACATCGTCGACCAGAAGAATGGGGCGGCACGGGTACACCTTCTGCTGGACAAGGTTCTGGTCGACTCGCAGACGGTCAAGGAGATCTGCAACATGATGGGCCTGAGGCAGTTGGGTTGCAGCACCGGCACAATGCAGGATTTCGGCCCGGACTTCGGGTTGACCTACATGCTCGACGGTATGGCAGCGATGGGGCAGCGATGATCGGATCTGTGCGCAAAGCCCTTGTGCCCGTAGTGATGACGGCATGCCTGACCGCCTCGGGGTGTGCTTCAGAAGGCCTGGCCAGCCTGCCATTGCCTGCCCCCGGCGTCGGCTCGGGCGGGTACCGGGTGACCGCGGTATTCTCCAACGCCCTGAACCTGCCGGCCAATGCCAAGGTGAAGCTGGCCGGTGCCGACGTGGGTGAGGTCGAGTCGATGGTGGCCAGCAACTACGCCGCGGTAACCACACTGCGCATCATGAACGGTGTCCGGCTGCCCCGCGGCACGACCGCCGAACTGCGCTCTGCGACGCCGCTCGGCGACGTGTTCGTCTCGGTTCGGCCGCCGACCCCGGTCGATTCCAACGTGCCGCTGCTCAAGGACGGCGACACCATCGACCTGGATGCGACCAAGGCTGCGGCCACCGTCGAATCGCTGCTCGGTTCAGCGGCAATCCTGGTCAACGGCGGTGCGGTGCGCAACTTCACCAACATCATCAATGGCCTCGGTAAGGCCACCGGGGACCAGGGCCAGGCTTTCGGCACGCTGATCGCCAAGACGAATCACACGTTGGGCACCCTCAACGCGCGTTCCGACCAGCTCTCCACCGCGATGACCGAGACGTCTCGTCTGCTGCAGCAGATCGAGGACAAGAACCAGACCGTCAGTGAGTTGTTGGACGCGGCCGGTCCGGCCACCGACACCCTGGCCGAGCACACCACTCAGATCGCCGACCTGATCTCCCAGATTGGCGACACCTCGACGCAACTTCGCAAGTTTCCCTCCATCGCCGGTACCGACACGAGCGGCCGCAGTCTGATCGCCGACGCCAACACGGTGGCCGGGGCGTGGAACGACGTGGCACTGGCGCCCAACGCGTCCCTGTACGCGCTGAATCGTCTGATGCCACCGTTCGTGAAGGCGACTGCAGGTAGCGCGATGTCGACACGGGCCAGCATTGACCGGCTGATCCTTGGTTCGATTCCCGACATCGGGTTCGCCGGCGACTCAGGGTTGCACGGACCCAAGCGTTACAACTGGCATCAGTTGGTGGGCTCACTTCAGTACTCGTTGTTGCGGTTGCAGGAGCGCGTGGTCGGGCGCGGCCCGTCGGTGCCGCAGGCGCCGGTGATTCCCAGCCCCACCGAACCCGGTGAGATCGTGCCCGCGCCGGTACCCGGCGCGGCACCGCCGGTAGGTGCTCCTCAAGCCCCGCCGGCCGAGGCTCCGGTAGCCCCGCCACCCGCCGAAGAGGTGCCACGGTGATCAACTCGTTGGCAGATCTCGTGGTCCGGCTGGTCCGGTTCGGCTACCGCCGCAAGGCCTGGTTGTCGGCCGGCGCTCTGGTGCTGACCCTGGTGGTGGCCAGTGCCTATCTGATGATCGGGGCGTTGCGAGTCGAGCCGTTCGACTCGAGCTACCGCATCACCATCGAGCTACCGGAATCCGCCGGCCTGCTGCCCAATCAGGACGTCACGTTGCGCGGTGTGCGGATCGGGCGGGTGGAACGGCTGAACATCACGCCCACCGGAGTCCACGCGGTGGTGAACGTGAATTCCGCGGTCGCCATCCCGAAATCCAGCGATGTGCGGGTGTCCGGGTTGTCCCCGGCCGGTGAGCAGTACATCGACTTCGCGGCGAACACGGCCGACGGGCCGTATCTCACCGACGGCAGTGTGATCGGATTGGGCAAGGCCACGGTGCCGGTCAGCCTGGCACAGTTGCTCGCCGACGCCGACGGTGCGTTGGCCCAGGCCGACGTGGGCAAGCTCGAGGTGATCCGCCGAGAACTGAGCATGTCCCAAGCCGGTCCCGGTAAGCTCGCCGATGTCATCGACGGCGGCACTTTCCTGCTGTCGACGCTGGATTCGGTGTTGCCCGAGACTTCCAGCCTGCTGCGCAACGGCCGGGTGGTGTTCGGCCTGGCCGCCGACAAGAACGCAGGTATCGCGGTGGCCTCGGACAATCTCAGCTCGACATTCGACGGGGTGAACAAGATGCGTGAGGGCTTCCGTCGTCTCACCGATCAGACGCCTGGCGCCTTGAATTCCGTCGACAACCTGTTCACCGACAACTCCGACACCATGGTGCAGCTGCTCGGAAGCCTGGCCAGTACATCACAATTGCTGTACCTGCGGGTGCCGGCACTGCGTGCGTTGTTCCCGGATTACCGGACCTCGCTGCTCGATGCTCTGGGCAGTGCCATGCACGACAACGGGTTCTGGGTGACCGCCGATCTCTACCCGCGGTATACCTGCGATTACGGGACACCACGTCGACCGCCGTCGGCGGCCGACTATCCCGAGCCCTACATGTACACCTATTGCCGCGATGACCATCCCGGGGTGCTGGTCCGTGGCGCCAAGAACGCGCCGCGCCCGGCCGGTGACGATACTGCGGGCCCACCGCCGGGGGCTGATCTGGGGCGCACCACCGACCCGACACCGCGGGGTCGCTACACCATTCCGACACCGTACGGTGGACCGACGTTGCCGATCGAACCGCCGCGCTGATCGGCCCAACCTCACCAGAAGGAGATGATGGTGACCGTGACTACCGACAAGAAGACCGACGACGAGCAGAACGAAACCGTCGACGACGCGATCGGTGTCGAGGAGACCGCGGAGGCCGGGTCGGAGACCGAGGACAAGGACGAGTCCGGCGCTGACAAGACGGATGCCGACGAGACGGACGCCGAAGATGAGTCAGCGGCTGATGAAGAGACGGAGGCCGAGAAGCCGGGATGGGGCCGGCGGGTGCTCATCGGTGCCCTCGCGGTGGTGTTCGTCGCTGTCTTGGCGCTTTCGGGTTTCCTCGGATGGCAGGCATGGCAAGCCCACCAGGTGGCTCAGGCCGGCAAGCAGGCCCAGGATGCTGCGGTGAGTTACGCCCAGATCCTGACGAGTATCGATTCCAACAAGGTCGACGAGAACTTCAACCAGGTACTGGCAGGGGCCACTGGTGAGTTCAAGGACATGTACTCGCAGTCGAGCATGCAGCTGCGCCAGTTGCTGATCGACAACAAGGCCTCCGCGCATGGCGTGGTGGTGGAGTCGGCCGTGCAGTCGGCAAGCAAGGACAAGGTCGTGGTGTTGTTGTTTGTCGACCAGTCGGTGTCCAACACCAGCGTTCCCGACCCGCGGATCGACCGTAGCCGCATCAAGATGACGATGGAGAAGGTCGACGGGCAATGGCGCGCAAGCAAAGTGGAACTCGCCTGAGGCGGCCTATGATGCGCATCGGCAAGCTGATCTGCGCGGCGGCCGTGGCGGCCGGCGCGGTTGTTGCCATCACGACCGCCCCGATCGCCTCGGCGTCGGCGGCCTCGTTCTGTGACGAACTGGCCGGGCAGTGGGACGGGCAGGCCTGCCGCACGTCGGTGACCTCGGATCGAAAAGCGGTCCGCGACATCACGATGGCGCTGCCCGGCGATCTGGTGGAGAACCCCGTCATCCGGCAGTACCTGACCAACCTGATGAACAACTGGCGCAACGCCGCGCAGAACATGGCCGCCGACAGCTTCGGCGAAGAGCAGTTCGAGATCTTTCAGCATGGTGGCGCGGTGAGTGCCGTATTCCACGAGATGTACTCGGCCACGTTCGGTACCGACGCCCTTTCCCACCCGAACGCGCCGATCGTGAGTGATGCCTACCGCACCTTCACATTCGCCGGTGGCCGGCAGTTGCAGCTGGCCGACCTGTTCAAAGCGGGCGTCGATCATCGGGCCGAGATCCCGCGCCTGGGCGAGCCGTTCATCGTGGCCGCCCTCGACGCTGCGCCGCCGCCACACCAGCCCGGCACCTATCCGTTCACCCCGGACCGCTGGACACCCGACAAGGTGTACTCGGGCGGGTACAAGGCCTGGGCCCTGACGCACGACGAGTTGATCCTCTACATGCCGGACTACCCCGTCGGTCGCGACTCGCCGATCGATTTCACCCCGGGCCGGATGCAGTGGTCGATGGACGGCGGCACCGTGCAGGCCCACATCCCCCTCTCGGCGCTCGCCCCGGTGCTGAAGCCGGAGTACCTGTGACCTCTGCGCCCAATGTGAAGAAGATCGCGAGATTCCTCGAAAATCTCGCGATCTTCTTCACATTGGGCCGGCAGTGAGTCGCTGACCGTGCGGCAGCTGATCGCCAAACTGGGCGGTAGCCGCGGGCACCGGACCTTCGCCGGCACGGCCGAGCAAGTGGCCGACGACCTGGAAGATTTCGTCGAGCAGGTGGTGCCGATCCTGCAACGGCGCGGGTTGTTCCGCACCGACTACACCGCCACGACGCTGCGCGGGCACTACGGGCTGGCGCATCGGCCGAGCCGCTACACGGTGGCGTCGGCGCGCTCCGCATAACACCGCACAACACCGCGTCGAGTCTGCGGTGAGGGCCTAGATCTAGGAGAAGCTACGGCCCTCACCGCAGACTCAACACACTCAGCGGTAGTTGACGAACTGCAGCGCCACGTCCAGGTCGGAACCCTTGAGCAGCGCGATGACGGCCTGCAGGTCGTCGCGCTTCTTGCTGCTGACCCGGATCTCCTCGCCCTGGATCTGGGCCTTGACGCCCTTGGGGCCCTCGTCACGAATGATCTTGGTGATCTTCTTGGCCTGCTCGCTGCTGATGCCCTGCTTGATGTCGCCGGTCACCTTGTAGGTCTTGCCGCTGGCCTGCGGTTCGCCGGCGTCAAAGGCCTTCATCGAGATGTCGCGACGCACCAACTTCTCCTTGAACACGTCGACCGCGGCCTTGACGCGCTCCTCGGTGCTGGACGTGAGTTCGATCACCTCTTCGCCCTTCCAGGCGATGCTGGTGTCGGTGCCGCGGAAGTCGAACCGGGTGGACAGTTCCTTGGCGGCCTGGTTGAGCGCGTTATCGACCTCCTGACGGTCGACCTTGCTGACCACGTCGAAGCTGGAATCCGCCATTGGACGCCCCTCCTCTTTCCTCGGTAAATCCTGCCGGTTTGTAACTTGGGTACATCCTCGTTGTACCCTGCTAGTCGCACCAAACCGGAAACGGGGCGGCGCACCACCCAGGCAGGTTGCCCGAGCGGCCAATGGGAGCGGACTGTAAATCCGTCGGCTTACGCCTACACAGGTTCGAATCCTGTACCTGCCACCCAAGTCAGGCCCCCTTTCGAGGGGGCCTGTTTGGTTTCGTGGGCTCAGTGCCGACAGGTTGGCGCCTCAGCGGCGGTTGTCGGATCTCGGGCAGCCGCTCGTGGGGTCTGCTGCGGTTCGCCGGCCGGCGGCATCAGCCGACCACCAGCCGAACCGATGGACCTCAAGGTGCTGGTCGCCTTCTGCGTGTTCCTCGATCCACCGCAATGCGGCGCGTTTGCGCCAGAATCCAGCGATCGGCATCACGCCACCGTCAGGCCGGTGCATGAACACGTACCATCCAAGTTTCATCGGACCCCCCGGGTCCCGACTCGTCTTCGCTTCTCGAACTCTATTCTGGCGCGTAGGTACCGTTTCCCGTCAAATCTGGCAAATTGCTGTGCCCCACCGTGGGTCGGTCGACCGGCACGATCGGGCCAAACGCGACCGACAAACCGTTCGACAGCGTCGGGAGAATCGAAGTCATGACCGCGCGCCAGGTCGCCGACCACAGGCTGGTGAACTTCGCCAGCCACATCGACGACAACACCATCGAGCAGGCCAGGCAGACCGCCTCGATGCCGTTCGTACATCCCCACGTCGCACTGATGCCAGATGCGCACAGCGGCAAGGGTTCAGCGGTCGGCACGGTGATCCCCACCATTGACGCCGTGATCCCGGCGGCGGTCGGTGTCGACATCGGTTGCGGGATGATCGCTGCCCGCACGGAGTTCACCGCCGCCGACCTTCAGGGTCGCGACCTGACGGCGCTGCGCAAGGCGATCGAGACGGCGATTCCGCTGTCGCCGGGTAATTACAACGACACGCTGGCCCGATTCCCGTTCACGCACGGCCGCATCGCCGATCTCGAGCACCTGGCCAAGGACGGCGAAATCGACCTGTCGCACTCGCCCAAGTGGCGCGAGCAGCTCGGCTCGCTCGGCGGCGGCAACCACTTCATCGAACTGTGCCTGGACCAGGCCGACCGGGTGTGGCTGTTCTTGCACTCGGGCTCACGGGGTGTGGGAAACAAGATCGCGCAGAAGCACATCCGCATCGCGCAGAAACTGATGAAGCGGTGGTGGATCGAGCTGCCCGACCCCGATCTGGCCTACCTGCCGCAGGGCACGCCGGAATTCGCGAACTATCTGCGGGAACTCAACTGGGCGCAGCGGTTCGCGCTCGAGAACCGCGCCGAGATGATGGACCGCTACATGTGGGTGTTCGCCTCGTGGATGGGCTATGCGCCGCTGGATCGGCCGCAGACTGCCGGTGACTTCGAGGTCGAGCGGGTGAACACCCACCACAACTACACCCGCAAGGAGCACCACGGGGGCCGTGAGGTGTGGTTGACCCGAAAGGCGCCATCGATGCGCACACGGGCGTGCTGGGCCTGATTCCCGGCAGCATGGGGACGCGGTCGTATGTAGTGCGGGGCAAGGGCAACCCGGCCGGTCTGTGCTCAGCCCCGCACGGCGCCGGACGCCGGTTCTCGCGCAACGAAGCACGCCGTCGTTTCACCGCCGAGGACCTCGCGCGGCGGATGCACGGCATCGAGTACCGGCACGGGGAACAGTGGGTCGACGAGATTCCCGACGCGTACAAGGACATCGACGTCGTGATGGCTGACGCGGCCGGCCTGATCGAGGTCGAGCATGAGCTCCGTCAGGTGATGAACGTCAAGGGCACGTAGGTCCTGACCGCCGGTCAGGACCTACGTCCGACAAGCAGATATGCCACGGGCAGCACGCCTGAGGTGCTCAGCAGTCCGAGCGCGCTGCCCCACAACCATTTCGGTCCGTTGATCCGGCTCGGCTCGCGGCCGGCGAGATCACGCAACGCCCAGGCCCGCAGTCCGGCGTCCGCGGCGGCCGCTGCGATGACGGCCGTCTTGGCTTTGGGGGACAGGTCTTTCCAGCGCTTCTTGGCCACTGCGGCGTTCCTTTCGGCAACGGACGGTCGCTTCCAAGGTATCGGCTCTCGGCCGTCCGGAAAGCGAACTACCGATTGCGCGGTGTCGCCGCGCCGGGCACTATCCGAATATGGCGGAAACGGCCGCCCCGGCAGAAGATGCATTGGTCAGTGCGCTCGCGCATTCCCGCAGCGCCGCCGAAGTGCTTGAGGTTCTGGGCAGTTCGGGCGACGGGCTGGATGGTGACAGCGCGCGCGAGCGGCTGGCCGCCCACGGTCCGAACAAGCTCCCCGAAAAGCGTCCGCGGCCTGCGATTCTCCGGTTCTTCGCGCAGTTCAACAATGTGCTGATCTACATCCTGATCGCCGCGGGTGTACTCAAGGCCATCCTCAACGACTGGATCGATTGCGCGGTGATCGTGTCCGTCGCGATCGTCAACGCCGTGGTCGGCCTGATCCAGGAAGGCCGGGCCCAGCGCGCGCTGGACAGCATCCGGGGCATGTTGTCGGTGACCGCGCAGGTCCGTCGTGACGGTCACTGGCAGCAGGTAGACGCACAAACCCTGGTTCCCGGCGACATCGTGCGCATCGCGTCGGGGGACCGTATCCCGGCCGACATGCGCCTGCTGACGGTCGCGAACCTGCGGGTGGAGGAGTCGGCGCTGACCGGTGAGTCGCTGCCCGCCAAGAAGGACGTGCTTCAGGTTGGCCCGGATGCCGGTCTGGGCGATCGGATGTCGATGGTGTATTCGGGCACCATCGTGGCGGCCGGTTCGGGCACCGGCGTGGTGACCGCCACCGGCACCAGCACCGAGATCGGCCGGATCCAGTCGCTGATCGCCGACGTGGAATCCATCGAAACCCCGCTGACTCGCAAGCTGGCGCGTTTCGGTCGCCAGCTGTCGGTGGGCATCCTGGGCGCGGCCGCGGTGATGCTGGTGGTCGGCAAACTGGTGCACCAATTCACGGTAGATGAATTGATCACGGCTGCAATAGGTTTCGCTGTCGCCGCGATACCGGAGGGGTTGCCCGCAGTCGTCACCATCACCTTGGCACTCGGGGTACAGCAGATGGCCCGCAGGCGGGCGATCACCCGCAAGCTTCCCGCCGTCGAGGCACTCGGCGCGGTCAATGTCATCTGCTCGGACAAGACGGGCACACTCACACAGAACGAGATGACGGCCCGAACCGTGGCCACCGCGCGTCACCTGTTCGACGTCACCGGCGCCGGATACCGGCCCGAGGGTGCCCTCGAACTCGACGGGGCCCCGATCACGGTGGCCGACCATCCCGACCTGGCAGCGTTGTTGACGACGATGGCCGTGTGCAACGACGCACGCCTGAACGAGGCTGATGGTCAGTGGCGGGTGGTGGGCGAGCCGACCGAGGGTGCGCTGCGCACACTGACCCTGAAGGCACGGATCGACGATGCGGACTGGCCACGCCTGGGCGTGGTGCCGTTCGAGTCGGCCAACAAGTTCATGGTGACGCTCAACGACACCCCCGGCGGTGAGCGCTACCTCTACGTCAAAGGTGCACCGGACCGGCTGCTGGACCGGTCGGCCACCCAGGCCGGCGGCTCCGCCGCAGAGCCGCTCGACCGCGCCGCGTGGGAGGCACGCATCGACGAACTCAGTGCGCGGGGCCTGCGGGTGCTGGCCGCGGCCAGGCGGCCGGCCGGTTCGGACACCGTCGACATCGGTGACGTCGAGAACGGACTGGAATTTCTCGGCGTCGTCGGCATCGTCGATCCGCCGCGGCCCGAAGCCGTCACCGCCATCGCGACCTGCCACGCAGCCGGGATCCAGGTCACCATGATCACCGGTGACCACGCCGGAACTGCGCAGGCCATCGCGCGCGAGATGGGGATCATCAAAGTCGGCGATCCGCCGCGGGTGCTCAGCGGTGCCGAGTTGGAGGAGATGAGCCAGACCCGGCTGCGGCAGGTGGCCGACGAAGTCCACGTCTACGCCCGCACGAGCCCGGAACACAAGCTGCGCATCGTCAGTGCCCTGCAAGCCCAGGGCAAGGTGGTCGCGATGACCGGTGACGGCGTCAACGACGCACCGGCACTGACCCGCGCCGACATCGGTGTCGCGATGGGGATCAAAGGGACCGAGGCGACCAAGGAAGCGGCCGGAATCATCCTGGCCGACGACAACTTCGCGACCATCGAGCGGGCGGTCGAAGAAGGCCGGCGGATCTACGACAACATCCGGAAATCCGTGCTGTTCATGCTGCCCACCAACGGCGCGCAGTCACTGATCATCCTGGTCGCGATCCTGGCCGGGTTCGCACTCCCACTGCAGCCGGTGCAGATCCTGTGGGTCAACATGGTCACCTCCGTCACCCTGTCGCTGGCGCTGGTGTTCGAGAAGGCCGAGGACGGTCTCATGCAGCGACCGCCGCGCACCCCCAAGCAAGCGTTGGTGAACCGGGCCGACGTCGCGATGATCTCCCTGGTGTCGATCCTGGTGGCCGGCGCCACCCTGGCGGAGTTCTTCGTGGCCCGCGCCGGTGGGTATCCGCTGGCGGTGGCCCAGACCGCCGCGGTGAACATGCTGGCCTTGGGGCAGCTGGCCTATCTGCTGAACTGCCGGTTCGTCACCTCGTCGAGCTTGCGGCCTCAGGTGTTCCGGGGCAATCGGTGGGTGTGGCGGATGGCCGGAGCCATGATCGCTCTGCAGCTGCTGTTCACCTACGCGCCGTTCATGCACACCTGGTTCCACTCGGCGCCCATCACCTTCCGCGGGTGGTCGGTCGCGATCGCGTTGTCGATCGTGATCTTCCTGACCGTCGAGACGGCCAAGTGGGTGGGGCGAAGATTCATGCCGACGCTGGTGACGTAGGTCCGCCGGCGGCGCAGTCGGTTACGGGCTGGCGGGCATCGTCGTCACCGGCGAACCACCGGAGCCGCTGCCGCTCCCGCCGCCGAAGAGCCCACCGGAGCCGCTGCCGCTCCCGCCGCCGAAGAGCCCGCCTCCGGAGGATTCACCGTCACTCGACGACGAACCGCCGCCCGATGGGTACTGCGGTGCCACCGTCGTCACCGGGGCCTGGGTCGTGGGCTGTTCCACCGGTGCCGTGTGGGCCGGCGCTTCGGTTGTCGGTGCGGACGCTTCGGTGGACGTGTGTGTCGGCGGCACCGTTGTCGTGGGTGGGGCCGTTGTCGTGGGTGGGGCAGTGGTGGTCGGCGGCGCGGTCGTTGTCGTCGGCGGCGCTGTGGTCGTCGTCGGCGGCTGCGTCGTCGTGGTGGGCGGCTGTGTCGTGGTTGTGGTCGGTGGCGCCGTCGTGGTTGTCGGAGGTTTCGTCGTCGTGGTCGGCGGGGTCGTCGGCACCCACGGTGACGGCAGTGTCGGCCACACGACCGGCGGTAGCGGTACCGGCACGGGCACCGGAACGGGAACCGGCACCGGGCCGGGCGACACCTCGACCGGCGGGGGAGCGGGCACCGCAGGCGGTGCGGCAGGCGGCGCCGGGTGAGGCGCTTGGACCGGTTGGTTGCCGGTGCCGGAGCGCACCTTCGGCGCGGCCGGAGCCGCGGGCGGCGGGGTTAGCACAGACACCGGCAGCGCCACCGGATCCGGCTCGTGCGGCACCGGCGGCAGGTAATTGCCGGGCACCGTCTGTGCCTGCTGGGTGGGGGCCGGTTGCGCGCGCACATCGGCCGTCGGCCGGACGTTGATCGCGACAGCGGTGGCCAGGGTTGCGAAGCTGACCACCACGAACGCCAGGGCGCTGCCCATCAGCAGCATCCGCGGCGGAGGCGGTGCGATGACGGTCGTGTATTCCGGGTCGTCTTCCTGCTCGGGCACGAACTCGTTGACCGCGTCCATCGGCATCTCGTCGGCCCAGGGTTGGTCCTCGGGCTCCTGCGAGTACGCCAGATCCGGTCCGACGGCGGCGTCCGCACGGGCCGGTGCCATCTGGGTCGGGTCGCCTGCGGCGGGCGCCATTTGCGTTGCATCGGCCGCCGCGGGCGCCATTTGGGTGGCCTCTGAAAGCGGCGCCATCTGCGTCGGCGCCTGTGGTGCATCGACGACAGGCGCCATCTGAGTGGACGCACTCGCCGGTGCGACATCGCCGACCAATTGGGCTGCGCCGCGGGCTATCGCGTAGCCGGCATCCGCGGCCACCTCCACCGGAGCGGTCGAACTGAGTTCTGCGGCAACGGAATCGAGATCGAGGCGTTGCCCGACCAACAGCACGCGGGTCGGCGCTTCGTCGGCGGGCAGCCGCTGCAACACCGCCGCGCACGCGGCGGCCGGGCCGGCGGTGCCGATCGGCATGGTGGCCAGTGTCGTCAATGCCGGGGCAGGTGTCGCTGTCCGGTCCCCGACTGTCGTCAGCGACACGGTGTCGTCATCGGCGAGCAGCAATGCGGCGTCGGCACCCACGCTGCGGGCCAGAGCCGCGGCGGCCTCGGCTTCGGTCACCACCTCGACGTTGGGCACACCGGCGTGCAGCACGGTCTGGCGCAACGTGTCGGCGGCCGATTCGTCGGGCACGCACAGCCGGGTCGCGGCCACCTGGTTGCCGGACTCGGTCACGGCGCGGTAGGTGCCGATGATGGTTTCGGCCAGTTCCGACATCTCGGCCACCAGGTCATCGGGCAGATCGAGCGCGTACTGATCCAGAACCTGGCCGCCACTCGCGGGCGAACCGATCATGGCCAAGCGCGCCACACGCCCGGTGACCGCCACCCCGAGGACTACGTCCACGGTTCCACTCCTTGCTTTATGGGTGTTGTACGAGCCCCGACGGACAAATCCAAGCTACCGCACACCAGCGACGGGCCCTGGGGGGCGAGCGATGCGGCTGCCAGCGCTGCTTGTGCGTCGGAGCAAAAGTGAGCACGCTGGTTGAGTCCCGCTGCGTTGTCACTCATAGAGAGGAATCGGTACGTGAGCGACGAGCGTTACGACGCGTCCGCCACAGTCGAGGTGGCGACGATGGCCGCGCGAGTCGTGGAGCGTCCCCCGCGGGTCGGTTACCTGCCGACCCGGACCAACCGGGTGCGGGACGGGCTCGCCGTGGCGTTGCTGGTGGCGGCGATGTTGCTGCCGTGGAACCTGGAATTCGGCCTCGGAGTCCCCGGCAGTGCCGGGTCGACGTTCGCCGCGCTGGCGGTGGTGACGCTGCTTGCCGTCGGTGCCGCGCTCGCGCCGCACGCCGGTCCGTTCCGGCTGGCGGCCGCGACCGCCGACGTGCGCCGCACCAGCCGCGTGCGGCTTGCGCTCAGCGCTGCCTACCTCGTCGTGGTGATCTGCTTTGTCGGCTACCACGTGGCGCAGACGGTGAGCGGCGGCGGAACCGGTGCCGTCCCGCCGGGGGTGGGGCCGGGCATGCTGCTCGGTGTTGCCGGCGCACTGCTGGCCGGGCAACCGCCCATCACGTCGATCACAGTCGAGGACAACAAGTTTCGCCGCTGGTACACGATTGCCCGGGTGATCGGTTTCATCTCGATCGCGTTGGCGACGCTGTCGGTGGCCTTCAACCTCTACTGGCGGCTGCGGTACCTGTTCGTCACCCAGGTCGAGTTCGGTGGTCACGATATCGCCGTCATCGTCACCACCCTGCTCTACGGTGCGGAGGCGATGATCGCCTTGGTCATCGCCTCACGCTGGCTGACCGAGCGCACCGGAGCGGCGCGGCTGGCCACCACGGCCATCGGTGTTTCGGGCGCGATCGCGGCCGCGCTGGTGTGGCTTGCCGGGATCGGCCGCGACATCGATGCCTTTCACGGCATCGCCCAGAACACTTCGACGGCGGCCGTGGGCTACGAGGGTTACCTCGCCTGGGCAGCCGCCGCTGCCATCGTCGCGCCGACGACGCTGTACGCCGTGTTTCTGATCAAGCCGCCGACCATCGGCGCCTACCGCGGGGCCGCACAGAAGTGCTTGACGCTCATCGCCTTCTGGGCGTTCGCGGCGGCGGCGTTGCGCATCGTGGACTTTCTGATCGCGTGGTCGCTCGACCTGCCGCGGGCGTTGTACGACACCGTGGCGATGACGGTGTTCAACCTGATCACCGCATTGGTGGCGCGGTGGCTGCATCGCCAGCTCGACAAGGGGATCACCTCGACCACCGTCGCCGCGGCGTTCAGCGCGGTGCTGTTCGTCTTCACGGCGGCGAACGTGGCCATCGGTGTGGCCCTGGCGCCGCGCTACGCCGGCCCTGCGCCCGCGGCGATCTACGGCAACAACCTGGCCCAGCAGATCACCAGCACCTTCGATGTCGCCGTGTGCGTGCTGAGCTTGCTCGTGCTGGCGGTGATGGTGTTCACCGGGCCATTCGCCGGCTACCTGCTGCGATGCGAAAGTCGCGCGGCCAAACCGGCGCCCGAACCGCCGACGGAGGTCGTGCCGTCCAGGTTCGCCGTCGACGATCCGGCGCCGCCCACCATCGCTCGGCAACCCCGTGCCGCGTCGGTCCCGAGAATCGTTCGCCTGAAGGAGGATTCGACGACGGTGCTGGCCGCACCGCCGACCACCGATCTTCAGGTGCCGACGCAGGCGCTGCGGATTCAGCGTCGTCCGCAACGCCCGCCCCAGCCTTAACCTGCCTTGGCGCTGCGGCGCTTCGCGGGCCGGTCGTGCTTGCTCTGCGCCGACTTCGCTCCCCGCTTTGCGCGCTGCTTGGCGCTTTGCTTCGCATCCTGCTTGGCTGAACCGACAGCCGAGCGGATCGACGAACGAACGGTCGAGCGAACCGAATCCCGGTGCCCTGCCCTCACCTGTGGTACCGCCTTCAACCGCGGCGCCGAATCGCCGCGGGCAGAGTCCGATTGCTGCGGCGCCCTCGTGCTGTGCCGGGACTTCGGTGAGGTATCGGCAACGGGCGGTTCAGCGGTCTTCGGAGTTGAGGTCCTTCCGCCGATGGCCTGCAGCACTTTGGCGAAGGGCCGGGTGGCGTCCGACAAGGCCGCTGCGACGTTTTCGACCGCGTGGCGCATTCCCTGCTCGAACGGCGAGGTGCCCACCGGATGCACCGGACGTTCGGTGACCGGAGTTTCTGGTTCGGTGTCCGAGACCACGGGCTGGGGCAGGGTCGGAACATATGTTTGGCCGCCGAGGATTGCGATCGACTGCTCGAACGCCCCGGGCAATTCGTTCAGGGCTTCCCGCAGCTTCCCCGACGGGGGCGCCCAGCTGAATTCCCTGGCGTGGCTGGGATCTGCGGTCCGGTCATAACCCATCTCGACGAATACCCGCAGCACCGGGTCGATGGCGTCGACGAAGCGCTCCGCGCCGATCAAGGTGGCCGGGATCCGTAGCGGTGCCAACAGCGGAAGGTATTGCGGCAGCATCACGTAGGTGGTGTTGCCCACCTGGGTGACGACGGCGTTGGGTTCGTCGGGGTACTCCAGCGCATAGCCGGGAATGGCATGCCCGAACGCTTGTCCGGCAAAGGAGTTCACCAGGGAGAGCACGTTGAAATATGTCGGGAAGTCGGCGATGCCGTCGTACTGGTTCTGGTAATAGGTTGTCTTGAAAGGGCTGTCGGATGGCCCCGGGCGGCCGAATGGGAAGACGTCGCCCAGCATCGGGAGAGTGTGCAACGACGCCAGCCGGATCAGAATGCCACCGTCGGGTTGATACGGATTGCCGACGAAGACGAATTCGTAGTTCTCGGCGTTGGCAACGTAATTCGGGTCCCGGGCCATTGCGGCCCGTGCGATCTCGGCGACCTGGTTGCCTTGCGATACGCCGATGATGGTTATTTTTTCGCCGTCCGGCATTGCGGCGATGTCCTGCAGCAGGTAGCCGGCGCCGACGGACTCGGACCGTTTGAGTGTCTGCGGCCAATAGGGAAGGTCGGACAATACCGGCATTTCCGAGATGATCGGATAATTGAGGTTGATCTGTGCCGGGTACGGGAGAGTGTGGAATGATTCGCCCTCCGGGATGATGCTTCCGTAGAACAACATCGGAACGGTCAATCCGAATGCGTCGAATGACGGCCCGACGCCGATCGTCGTGCCGGTCAGTTGAACATCGGCGCTATAGGTGGCCGTCGGCGTGTTGACCGTGACCCCTGCAGATGTCGCGACGACGCCGCCGGTCAGCAACATCGCTGCCCATCTGCGTGAAATGCCGTGCCTTCGCGCACGGCGCGACGACACCCCCCGACCCCGACCCATCATTTCTGAATTCCTTTCTTAAGAGTTCTCTTTGGTTATTGAGGGACCTTTATGCCTCCGCTTACTCGGGGCGCGCTCAATGCTGCGCTATGTCACAGTGAATTCGTGGGGAAATTCGGAAGTGCCGGTTTAGTTGCCGTCATGGCGGGGGCGGCTTCCGTGCTGAGCAACATGGCGATGCCGACCGCCACTGCGGCACCGTGTCCGGATGCCGAGGTGATATTCGCCCGCGGCACGATGGAAGCGCCCGGCGTCGGTGATACCGGCGCGGCGTTCATTGATTCATTGCGCGCCAACGTCGCTCCGAAATCGGTCGAGGTTTATCCCGTCGACTACCCGGCGACTACCGACTTTCCTACTGCGGTACAGGGAATCGCTGATGCACGGGCTCGCATCATGACCACCGCTGCCAATTGTCCCGACACGAAGATGGTGCTCGGCGGTTTCTCTCAGGGTGCGGCGGTGATCGGCTTCGTAACTGCGAGTGTTGTGCCCGATGGAATTTCACCGGACAGCGTGCCCGCGCCGATGCCGCCGGATTTAGCTGACCATGTCTCGGCCGTGGCATTGTTCGGGAAGCCGTCGCAGCGATTCATGAGGGTGCTCAACAATCCGTCGGTGATCGTCGGCCCGAGTTACACGACCAAGGCGATCGACCTCTGTGTCGACAACGACCTGGTGTGCGATCCGCAAGGCAGAAGCTTCGGTATCCACACCCAGTACGCCGAAGCCGGGCTGGTGAACCAGGGCGCGGCCTTTGCGGCGAGCAAGCTTCAGGACGACTGGGCGCGCCAGGCGACACAGCCCGCTCCGCCGGCCACGCTGGCAGGCGCCGGGCCGTCGCAGCCGTCGCGGGTCCAGCCTGCCCAGCCGGCACAGCACATGGGTCCGGTGCCGCCAAACCTTCCCGGGCCGGCTCCCGCTCAAAGCCCGCCGTCGCCGACGACATCCACTGCGGTGCCCATCGCGCCGCTGGCGTGAGTCGGCGCTGTCGGTCAGTGGGCGCTGTCGCCGAACAGGTAGACGCCGGTGTGATGGCCGATGAAGTTGTTGGCGATGAACAGCACGCCGGTGACCACGACCACCAGCACCAGAGTGAACATCACCCAGCTGAGGCCCGTCAGCAGACGGCGATGGCCGGCGTCTGAGGCGCCGTCGGCGGCACCGCCCGCGATGTGCAGGCGCACGCCGATCGCGAACAAGGTCGGTACCGATGCGCCCACCGCCAGGCCGAAGAGCAAGATCTTGCCGACGGCCACGAGATTGATCCAGTTGTTCATGTGACGCCCCGTCCCTACTTGCTTTCGACCGCGGTGAGGCTGCCTTGCCACGCGTCGTTGACGTTGTTGTGGTCGATCGGCGGTTTACGCGACTTGAGCCAGATGGGCACCACGGAGGCGATCAGGGCGACGAACCCGGCCAATGGTCCGGCGAAGCCGCCGATGCCGTGCACGAGAACGTAGGTGAGGGCGCCGACGAGGCCCGCGGCGGGCAGGGTGATCAGCCAGGCGGTGGCCATGTTGCGGGCCACGCCCCAGCGCACCTCGGTGCGACGGCCCACGCCGCTGCCGAGGATGGACCCGGTCGCGACGTGTGTGGTGGACAGTGAGTAGCCGAAGTGGCTGGACAGCAGAATGGTTGCCGCCGAGGAGACTTCGGCGGCCATGCCCTGGGGCGCCTCGGTGTCGACGAGTCCCTTGCCCAGCGTGCGGATGACCCGCCAGCCACCCGAGAGCGTGCCCAGGGCGATGGCAACGGCACAGGCGGCGATCACCCAGAACGGCGGCATGGTCGCCGACGCGTCCACGGCGCCGTAGGAAATCAGGGCCAGAAAGATGATGCCCATTGTTTTCTGCGCGTCATTCGTGCCGTGCGCCAGTGAGATCAGGGATGCCGAGCCGATCTGTCCATAACGGAAGGCGGCGATCGTGCGGTCGTGTGGCAGGCCGCGGATCAACCGGTACACCAGCCAGCTGGCGATGCAGGCCACCACACCGGCGATCAGCGGTGACAACACCGCGGGCACGATGACGGTCGAGACGACTCCGTGCCAGATCACGCCGTGGCCTCCGACAGCGGCGATCATCGCGCCGACGATGCCGCCGATCAGGGCATGTGACGAGCTGGACGGGATACCCATCAGCCAGGTGAGCAGGTTCCACACGATGCTGCCGACGAGCCCGGCGAACACGAGTTCCAGGGTGACCAGATCGGCGTCGACGAGGCCCTTGGCAATCGTCGCGGCCACGGCGGTGGACAGAAATGCGCCGACGAGGTTCAGCAGTGCCGACAGCGCCACCGCGGTGCGTGGTTTGAGTGCTCCGCTGGCGATCGAGGTCGCCATCGCGTTGCCGGTGTCGTGAAAGCCGTTGGTGAAATCGAACATCAAGGCGGTGAAAACGACAATGCACAGCAGGAGGAACTGTAACGACACGGTAAACAATTCTTGAACACAATCGCTACGAAAACCTAATTAACTGGCTGAGGTCTCCATCACGTCTCGGGACTGCCCGCGGGCGTCAGCGCTTCGGCATCCTGACCTCGAGCAGCTTGAGCGCATCCATGATGTGTAGATGGGCCTCGTCCATGGTGGCGCTCATCTTGCCCAACCGGGCCTCGCTGTTTTCCGGGGTCAACACCACGCACTGGTCGGCCATGCTGCGGTAGCCGTCGAGGCCCTGCCCGAGGGAGTCGTTGACCTCGGTGTCGGGCCCGGGAAGGACCTTGTTCCGGACCGAGTCGACGTAGTTGCGCAGGTCATTGCAGGCGCTGTGCAGCGCGCCGAAGTCGGTCTGGTGATTCGAGGTCACCATCGCGTTGGCGATCGGCCCCATCTGCGTGCCGAGCCCGGCGACCGCTTCGGTGATGGCGTGGCGCCATTCGTCGGTTGCCGGGGCCATGGTCGGCCGGCCCGCGACGGCGCACCCGGCGAGCACGGACGTGGTGGCCAGGACGGCCGCGAGGTACCTCATATGCAGCGAGCTTATGGGGTGCGCCCGATGAGTGCGGCGGCTATGGCAGGCGTAAGAGTTTGCGCGGAGATCGCCGCCCCCACGTGTAAGCGCGGTCACACCGGTAACCTGATCAACGACTGACTAGGCAGATCGGGGGATCGGTTATGGATCTCGTGCTCGGCCTCGCGATGACTTCGAGGGCCGTTCGCTGGGTGCTCGTCGAAGGAACGACGGGCGAGGGGCACCCGTTCGATCGCGGCGCAATCTCGTTCGAGGATGCTGCCGAGTACGACCCCGACGGGCTGCTGCGGGGCTTGGTGGACGACACCGAGCTCGACGCCGGACACCGAATCCACGCCGTCGGCGTGACGTGGACCAATGATGCGGCGCCGTTGGCCGGCCGCATCATGCAGTCCCTCGACAACCGCGGCTACGGAAACGTCTTCGCGGTCTCGGAGATCGAGGCGGCCGGCATGCTGGCCAGTGGTATCGCCGAGATCACCGAGCACGACGACATCGCGGTGTGCATCGTCGAACCCGATGCCGCCGTCGTGGCGATCGTGACCCCTGACGACGTCAGCGCCGACCGTATCGAGCGGTCCGAGACCGTCGTCGCCGACATCACCGGATTGCTGTCGCTCACCGGCCGTCCGATCAGCGCGATGTTCATTCTGGGCTCCGACGCCCACGGTCCGATCGTGACCGAGCTGGCCGAGTCCATCCCGGCCTCGGTGATCACCGCGGCCGAATCCGACCTGGCGTTCGCGCGCGGTGCCGGGCTGGCGGCGGCGCTCGCGGTGAATACCGTTGACACACCGGCCAAGCGGGTGCACTGGACCAAGGTCGGCGCGTTGTCTTCGGTGGTCGGCGGCGCGTTGGTGACGCTCGTCGTGGCGACCTCGGCCGCGATCGGCCTGCACCTGCATCCGGGAGCGGTGTCCGAAACGGCACAGGTCGCCTCCATTCAAGAATCGGCGCCCGAAGCCGGCCCGGCGCCGAAGCCGGTGCAGAAACCGGCAGACAGGCCGGCCGGCAAGCCCGCCGTCAAGCCGGCCCCGGCCGCTCCTCCACCGGCCCCGGCGGCGCCGCCACCGGCTCAGGCGGTCGAGGCGGCCGATCCGCCGGCCCAGCAGCCGCCCGCTCAGGTCCCGCCGGCTCCGGCGGCTCCGCCGGCACCGGCACCCGAACCTGCGCCCGCCTACGTTCCGCCCGCACCGGCGCCGGTGTACACGCCGCCGCCGTATGTTCCCCCGCCGGTGACCTACCCTCAGCCGCGGCTGCGGGATCGGATCATCGAGCGCATCCCGATCATCAACCGCTTCCACTGAATTTGGCCGTCAGCCCGGCCCTGGCCAGCCGGGCCTGCTCGGCCCGCACCACCTCATCCTGATGTGGGGGAGCCTGGTCGGGGTGTTGTGCCAGGCGACGGATCGGCTCGTCGACGGTGGCCCTGGCCAACAGCCGGTACACCCGCACGGTGTGCAGTTCGCTGAGCCGTTGGGTGCGCCCGACGATCCGTCGCTCCGCGCGTGGCTGCCACTGGGGTTCGGCGATGATGAAGACCACCGGGGCATTCAGCCGGCGCAGGTCCAGGGCGCCGACACCGATATCGGCCAACAGGGTGGCTGGACCGCGGTCGGTCGCGAACGCGTCGACGACGGCCTGCCGATCGGGTACCGATGCGTCTGCCGGGCCGAAGATATTGCCCGGCAATGCTTTCCGAATGACATCCAGTACCGCTGGAAAGTGTGAGAACACCACCACCCTGGCGCCGTTGATGTGGGCCTCGTTGGTCAGTTCGATGAGCCGGTCCAGCTTGGCAGCCGGTGTCGGTGAGCCGGACGGCCAGGCACCCTGCCGGATCGCGCTGAAGTTTCCGCTCGAGACGGCCTGTCGGTAGCGCTCGCGATCGGCGCGGCTGGGCCGCACCCATTCCTCGGTGGAGATCCGCGCCGGCAGTTCGTCGACCACGTCGCGGTAGTCCCGTCGTAGGTATACCCGGTCCACTGCGCGGCGGAAGGCGATCGATCCGCGTTCGCCCGCATTGGGCGCCACCTTTCCCGCCACATCGGGCTGCAGGAAGTCGGCGAGATGACGAAAACCGCCGATCCGCTGGTGCATTGGCACGCCGGACAGGAACAGCACGCGGTTGTCGGCGCTCAGTACGTTGCGGACCGCGCGGGCCCGGTCGGATTTCGGGTCACGCAGCAGGTGTGCCTCGTCGACGATGACCAGGCCGGGACGTTCGGGCAGCTTGATGCGCTGCAGGGTGTCGTAGGAGACGATGGCCACGCCGCCGGTGGCCTTCCAGTTCTCAAGCCGCGTATCGCGTTCGCTGCCGCGAATTTCGATCGTCCGCAGTGCGGTGTGCTTGGCTGTCTCTGTGGCCCAATGGACTCCGGTGTTGGGCTGGCACACCACCAGGGTGTGGCGTAGCTGTGCGGTTGCGGTCAGGTGTGCCGCGACCGCCAGTGCCTGCAGGGTTTTGCCGAGCCCGAGGTCGTCACACAGCAGCACCCGCTCGCGGGCGAGCGCGTAGCGGGCGCCGAACTCCTGGTACCCGCGCAGTTCGGTACGCAGCAGGGTACGGTTCAATGCGGTCCGCTCGACCAGCGTGACCACCTCGGTGTTCACGAAGCCCTGCGCGGCGTCCACATCGGTTGTACCGGACGCGAATTCGGCGAGCAGCTGGTCGATGGGGCGTGGATCGGCGCGGTAGTGTGCCCACACGTCGCCGTCGTGATGGTGGGCCTCGTCGATGCGGTCCAGCAGCACGCGCACCGACTCCCGCAATTGATCTGAGGGGGTGGGGCTGCGTAGCCGCGGCATCAGCCGGCGCAGCTGTTTGACGGGCACATCGGCGGCGACGAGGGTCAGCAGCGAGGACAGTAGCTTGGTGTCTTCCCCGGGGCGCAGCCTCGGTCGCGTGGTGGTACGGACGTGGTCGGCCATGGCCTGTGCCGCGGCCTGCGCTGTCTGTGCGGCCTCGATGTCGACACCGGGAACCTGGGTCAGCAGCCGGGCCGGCACGGTGTGAATGTCGGCGACGGTGCGGTAATCGGAGTTGGTCAGACCGCCCAGCCGGGCGCCGCGCGGCAGATACGGACGCAGCTGTTGCACCGGCGCCGACTGCAGGGTGTGCGTCACCACCTCGTCGGTGCTCGCGCGAAACCGCTCGGCGACGTCGGCACGGAGTTTGCCGACACCGCTTAGTGCGGAGTCGGCGTGGCGGATCAGCTCGGTGAGATCGTCGCTGTCCATGACAAATCATCATTGCACTGTCCGGCCGCGGCGGGGTGCACGGATTCGTCTGACCGACCGGACTTCGCTGACAGGCGCTTCGCAATGTTCGCGTGTCCGCTCATGTTCGCCTCGGGGAATGCCAGCTGGCGGAGCCAGCTTGAAGGCAGACCATATGGAGCGGACCCATCCGCGGGCGTCATACCGGGACAAGGACATCACCCCGTACTTCTGGGCCAATGGTCGATGTGCCCGCCTGTCAGCGACTTTTCAGCGACAATCGCAACACCAGTAGCTCCTGTCTCCTCAAACCCATTGTCGCTGAGCGCTTTCGCCAATCCAGCGCCGTAGGCCTCATCAGTCCCATCTGTCCAGTGCCCGCCTGTCAGCGACACTGTCGCTGACAGCTGGACACCCCGAATTCTGTTTCCTACGAGGCTGTTACGCACCAAAGTGACTCAAGTGCACATCCGGCCTGTGGCCAACGATGCTCACGATATGTATGTGGCGATTGTCGCTGAAAAGTCGCGCATAGGCGGGCAAGTCGATACCCGCCCGCCGCCCGCGACACGCCGGACAGACACGCCGACGCGCAGCCCGAAGCTCAGATCATCTCGTTCTTGGTCAGCCAGCGCATCACCGGCCAGCCGATGAACACCGGCAGCCAGCAGGTCAGCACCCGGTAGAGCAGTACCGCGGGGACGCCGATCGCGGCCGGCACACCGAACGCGGCCAGACCACCGATCAGGGCGGCTTCGACCGCGCCCACACCGCCGGGGGTGGGCGCGGCGGAGGCCAGCGTGCCGCCGACCATGGTGACGACCGTGACGGTGATGAACGAGGTGGTTCCGCCGAACGCCTCGACGCTGGCCCACAGTGCCAGGGCCGCACCGAGGGTGGTTCCGGCGGCGCCCAATACGATCAGCGCCAGCCGCTGCGGTTCGCGGGCCAGTTTGACCAGGTCGTCGCCGACCTCTTCGAGTTTGGGACGCAACGACGACGACAGCCAGCGCCGTAGTTTGGGTACGGCCAAAAACGCCCCGACGAGCCCGAGGGCGAGCCCGGCGATCAGGTACAGGATGGTGGCGCTGGGCACGAAGTGCGACAGGTCGGCCGACGCTCCGGCCAGGGTGCTGAACAGGATCAGCAGAATCACATGGACGATCACCTGGACCGACTGTTGCAACGCCACTGCCGCGGTGGCGCGCGCGGTGCTCAGCCCACCCTTCTGCAAAAACCGGGTGCTCAAGGCCAGGCCGCCGACGCCTGCGGGCGTGGTGGTGGCGGCAAACGTGTTGGCCACCTGCATGATCGAGAGATTGCGGAAACTCACCAGCCCGTCGGCACACGCCCACAGCGCGGCCGCCGCACCCACGTACGTCAGCGCCGAGACCGTCAACCCGAGCAGTGCCCACGACCAGTCGACGGTGCGCAGCTCGGAGAAGAACGTCGGCACGGTGCTGATGAACGGATAGGCCACGTACACCAGGGCCACCAGCAGCACCAGCTGGATCACCTGGGTGCGGGTGAACCGGGTGATGGTCTCGGCCTGGATCTGGTCGGCGCCGGTCTGGCGTTTCACCTCGTCGCGCGCGGCGGTCATCACGGCTTTGGCGTCGGGCACGGCGTCACGCACCCGGGACGGGACCGCGGACTTGGTCAGCCGGCGTGACGCGGTGAGCACGGTCTCCCGCCCGAATGCCTCGATGGCCGCGGTGACCGCGGACTGCGGGTCGTAGAGCGCCGCGGTGGTGACGAGCAGCTGGGCGATGTCGGACTGCAACTGGGCGTCGGTGGCGCCATATTCGGCGTTGCCGAACCCGGCGAACAGTACGGCGCCGTCGTCGACGGTGATCTCCTTGCTGCGCAGGTCGCCGTGGGAGATCTGGTGGTCGTGCAGGGTGCGCAGCGCGTTCCACACCCGCCCGACGGAGGTTTCGCCGGTGCTCTGGTCCAGCGGGATGCCGCGTTTGCGATTGTGCGCGTACAGGGTCCAGCCGCGGTCCAGCGCCGCCACCGACATGGTCGAGGTACTCGCCAGGCCGAGGTCGCCGATCGCGATGGCCATCAAGGCCCGATGTTCGACGGCGCGGCGCATAGAGGTCTGCAGGGGCGCGGTCTCATTGGAGCGCAGCCGCAGTTTGCGCCACACCTGCCGCACCGCGCCGCCGCTCTGTTGGTTGGGGCCGTAGAGCTCGACGACGGCGCTGGAGTCGGGATCCGGTGACTGTGCGGTCAGCGTCAGCGGGCCGGCGCCTGCCGGGCGCTCCACGGTGAACGCGGTGACGACGAAACCGCGTCGGCCCAGCGAGCGGACGGCGCCGTCGAGCGGGACTTCCAGGGCGGGGGTGCCGACGAGCCACACCACGAGGGCGCCGACGAACCAGCCCGCGGTCAGGCCCAGCAGGGAGCGGGCCGGCACCACGGCGCTGACCACCAGGTGAATGGGCACGAACGCCAGCAGCAGCGTCCACCACCAGCGGCGCAACCGCCGGGACAGCCACGGTCCGGAGACGGTGAGTACTGCGGCGAGCATGCCGATCCAGCGCGGGTCGTCGAGGAACTGCGAGAGCTGAGAACTGAGCCGGTCCGACAGATCGAAATGCCACTTCGGCGCGGCGATGCCGCCGGCGGTGATCGACAGCGACAGCATCGTGATCAACGCGGCTGCCGCGTAGGCGCCCAACAGTTTCCATTGTCGCGCCAGCACCAGGCTGACCAGGATCACGAACGGCAGGGCCAGGATCGCGATGCCGTAGGCCAGGTACACCAGGTTGGACTGGGTCGGGGTCAGTACGCCGACGATCTCGGAGATGGAGCGTTCCAGTGACACCCACTCATAGCGGGTGATCAGCGAGCTGGTGATGACGGTGGCCAGGAAGATCGCGGCCAGCGTCAGGCGCAGGATGTCGTTGGTGCGTCGGGTCGGTGGTTGCAGGAGGCTGCCGGTGACGGTGATCTCCCGTCCGTCAACGCGCATGTTCCTCCTCTCCGGCCCGTTACCAAGACTCGCTACCAAAGCCCGCGACCAAAGTAGAAGAATGGGGCCCCGATATCGGCATTTGGTGGCGATCTGGACCGTTACGAATTCACATCGGTCACATTCGTCACCGCGGGCGACAATTTTTGCCGGCCCGATGTGATCTGGACCAACGGATGCGGCAAACGTGATGTAACTTCGAGCGACATGCCGACGCCGAATTGGCCGCTCCGGAGGAGTTGAACGGTGGATTCGACCCCATTCGGGCACTATCAGCTGCAGAAGCTGATCGGTCGGGGCGGGATGGGTGAGGTTTACCAGGCCTACGATTCCGACACCGACCGCATTGTCGCGCTCAAGGTGCTGCCGGAGCACCTGGCGCAGGACGCCACCTTCCAGGAGCGGTTCCGCCGGGAGTCGCACGCTGCGGCAGGCGTGAGCAACCCGCATGTGGTGCCCATTCACGGCTACGGCGAGATCGACGGTCGCCTCTATCTGGACATGCGGCTGATCGAGGGACGCAATCTCGGCGCCATGCTCACCAAGACCGGCAGGCCGTTGGACCCGGCGTTCGTGGTCGGCATGATCGAGCAGGTGGCCGAGGCGCTCGACGGGGCGCACGCGGCTGGGTTGATCCACCGCGACGTCAAACCGTCGAACATCCTGATCGCCGACAACGACTTCGTGTACCTGATCGATTTCGGCCTGGCCCGCACCGCGGGAGATACGGGTATGACGACCGCGGGCAGCACGCTGGGCACGTTGGCCTACATGGCGCCAGAGCGGTTCGACGCCGGCAAGGTGGATCCGCGGTCCGACATCTACGCCTTGGCGTGCGTGCTCTACGAATGCCTCACCGGGGAACGGCCGTATCCGTCCGACAGCCTCGAGCAGCAGATCGCCGGGCACATGGTGTCTCCGGCGCCGCGGGCCTCCGACAAGGACCCACGGCTGGCGCCCTTCGACGAGGTGATCGCCAAGGGCATGGCCAAGAAGCCGTCCAAGCGGTATCAGAGTGCCGGTGCGCTCGCCGCGGCGGCGCGGGCTGCCTTGGCGGTCCCGGTGCGCAGCAGCGGACGTTCGGGGCGTCATTCGGCGCGACGCGTTCAGACCAGGGCGCGGGTGCCGAAGAAGGTGGCCGCGATCGTGGGCGCAACCGTGCTCGTGGCGGCGCTGGGCGCGGTGGGAGTGTGGCAGCTGCGCGGCGATGGTTCAGACCGTGTCGCCAATGCCGTCGGTTCGGCGGGCTCGGGTCCGGTGCAGGCGCCGACGGGTGCGGTGGAGGAGATCGCGAAGACCGTGCCGTCCGGGATCCGCGACTCCGGGCGACTGGTGATCGGGGTGAATGTGCCCTACGCGCCCAACGAGTTCAGGAATTCCAGTGGCGAGATCGTCGGGTTCGACATTGATCTGATGAAAGCCGTGACCCGCACCATGGGGCTGGTGCCCGACTTCCGCGAGACCGGGTTCGAGGGCATCTTGCCCTCCGTGGCCGACGGCAACTTCAACGTCGGGATGTCCTCGATCACCGACACCGCCGAACGCGAGCAGCTGGCCGACTTCGTCACCTATTTCGAGGCGGGCACGCTGTGGGCGCGACGGGCCGGCACGGTGGCCGATCCCGGCTCACCGTGCGGACTGCGAGTGGGCGTGGCGTACAGCACGATTCAGGACACCGCGGGGATCCCGGCCAAATCGGATGCCTGTGTGGCAGCCGGGTTGCCGCCGGTGGAGAAGGTGGTGCGCACCCATCAGGACGAGGTGACGGCTGCGCTGATCGCCGGCGAGGTCGACGCGATGGCCGCCGATTCACCGGTCACCGGGTTCGCGATCAAGCTCAGTGGCCCGGTATTGGAGCCGGCCGGTGAGGTGTTCGACTCCGCACCGTACGGCTGGCCGGTGGCCAGGGGGTCCGGTTTGGCCGAGTCGTTGCGGCTGGCGCTGGAGCACGTGATGAGCACCGGTGAATACCGCACCATCGCCACCATGTGGGGTGTCGAGAAAGGCATGATCACCCGGCCGGTGATCAACGGCGTCGGCCGGTAAGGGTTTTCGCGTCTCAGAGCGCGTTGCGTCCGGCGATGATCTTTGCCAGCTGGACTGTCTGATTGTCGGTGACGGTGTAACCGCTGATCCGCAGGTCGATCACGTAGGCGTCGACGGTCAGGATCGCGCGGTGGGTCCGGCGGTCGGTGACGTCGAGTGGTTCGTCGTGGGTGATGTCGACCCCGTCGAGCACGGTCGGGGCCGCCATTCGGCGCGCGTCTCGTGTTCTGCCGCCGTCGTAGCTGAAGGTCAGGGTGTCGTTGCCGCAGCGCCGCCAGATGTCGAGGGTGCGCGCCACCATGGCTTCGGCTGCCTGGGGGTTGTCGAACCGCGCGATCGCCTGGTCCACCTCCACGTCGTCGTTGTCGTCGGCGAGCTGGGTTTCACGGAATTCGCGATACCCGCTGTCGCCGTACACCCACTCCATCCCGTTGCCGATGACGACGATGCACTCCGGGCGGGAGAGTGGCTCGAAGTTGGCGTTGGTCATCGGCCTGCGGAGTGCGGTTTTGGGCCGGACCTTGGCGTTCATCACGGTGTTGATCTCGGATTCGCTGGCCATCATGCTGCCCAGGACGTCGACGTGTGGACCGTCGGAGTCAGGGACGGTCGGGGTGCAGGCGGCCAGCAGGACCGCGCTCAGTGCGACACCGCCTGCCGCCTTGAGATCGATGTCCATCACGTCCCCCTTGGATCTGTTTGCTGATCTTAAACGCCGAGGTGGGCTGTGTCCGGCGGCAAGTTGGTGGCCGGCGGGTGACGTGCCCGTGCCGTCGGACGTTCGCGCCCGTTTCTACGCCCGGGTCGCGATGACCGAGGTGGTTTCGAGCGGTCACGACCCGTGAGTAGAAAACGGCGTCGTTCCCCCAATCGGGGGACACCGGATTCGCCCGGTGGATGGGCCGGTCGGTCGATACAGCCGCGGGCGGCAGCGGCGCATTCTTATTTCAACGCCGGAACACACCGGAGAAAACACCAAAAGCCTTATCCGACAAAGGAGTCGACATGAGCACCATCACCCGCCGCATCGCCGCCGGTTTCACCCTCGCCGCCGCCCCCGCGTTGATCGCCCTGGGCGCCGCCACCGCTCACGCGGATGCTTCCACCGCCAACTCCGGGCCGTCGGTCAGCGCGCACCAGGCCTTCCCGCACCAGCACAACTTCCCGCAGCCCGGGTCCGCGACCCATCACCACCACCAGCGCAATCACGCCAAGTAGACCAGGGGGGAGGCGAGGCCCGGACGCAGCCGGCGTCCGGGCCTCTGGCGCGGGTGAGCTTTCTCCCCACCGGGCCGCCAGGGCTCGTAGGCTGGAGTCATGGTGGGGCTACCTCCGGGGCCTCCGTTGCCCCCGTCGGTTCAGGCGGCATTGATGCTGCGTTACTGGCCGCGGTTCGTCTCGGCCTGTCGACGCCGCTACGGCGATGTCTTCACCCTGCGGGTCGCGGCAATGGGCACCATGGTGTATCTGGCGGATCCCGCTGACATCAAGGCGGTGTTCGCCGGTGATCCGACGATCTTCCATGCCGGAGAAGCGAATTCGGTCCTGAGTACCCTTCTCGGCGGCAGCTCGGTGCTGGTGATCGACGAGGACGAACACCATCAGCGCCGGCGCCAGATGCTTCCGCCGTTTCACCGCGACGCGGTGGCCCGCCAGACCGAGATCATGGCCGAGATTGCCGCCGCGAACATCGCGGGTTGGCCGGTCGGCAGGATGTTTCCCGCCGCGCCGAAGATGGCCGAGATCACCCTTGAGGTCATCCTTCGAACCGTGATCGGGGCGTCGGATCCGGCGCGGCTCGCCGCGTTGCGGTCGGTGATGCCGCGGCTGCTCAGCATCGGTGCGTGGGAGACGATGGCGCTGGCCAGGCCGGACCTGGGGCGACGGCGCCCGTGGCGGGGCCTGCGGCGCAACGTCGAGGAGGCCGACCGGCTGCTGTACGCCGAGATCGCGGATCGGCGGGCTGATCCGGACATCGCCAACCGCACCGATGTGCTGGCCATGCTGGTGCGGTCCGCCGACGAGGCCGGGCACACCATGACCGACCGTGAACTGCGCGATCAGCTGATGACCCTGCTGGTCGCCGGCCACGAGACGACCGCGACCGCGCTGTCCTGGGCGCTGGAACGGCTGACCCGTCATCCCGCGGTGCTGGACAAGGCGGTCCGCGCCGCGTGCGACGGCGACGACGACTACCTCGACGCGGTGGCCAAGGAAACCCTGCGGATCCGCCCGGTGGTGTTCGACGTGGGCCGGGTGCTCAAGCAGCCGGTCGAGTTGGCCGGCCACCAACTGCCGGCCGGGGTGATGGTGGCGCCGGGCATCGGCCTGGTGCACGAACGTGACGACGTCTATCCCGACGCCGACCGGTTCGATCCGGACCGCATGCTGGGCGTGACGCTCGGGCCCACCACCTGGTTCCCGTTCGGCGGCGGTAACCGTCGCTGTCTGGGTGCGACGTTCGCGATGGTCGAGTTGCGGGTCGTGCTGCGTGAGATACTGAGTCGGGTAGATCTTTTCGCCACGACGGCGGCCGACGAGCGTCAGCGCGTCAAGCACGTGACGTTGGTTCCGCACCGCGGGGCGCGGATCTGTGTGCGGGCGGTCAGCCGATCCGGTAGTCGGGCAGGTCGAGATCGTCGCGCACACTGCCGGTGAACAGGCCGGCCACCGGGCGGCCCAGGTTCATCGCGCGCAGTGCCACGTTGCGGAACCACAACCCGAACCGCGTTCTGGTGGCGAAAAAGCCGAGCATTCGTTCGGCGCCGGCCTGCTTGCCCTCGATGAACGGCCGTAACAGCGCCTCGTAGCTCGCGAAGGCCCGGCGGTGGTCGCCCTCGGCGCCGGCGAGTTCCCCGGCCAGCGCGTAGGCCTCGGTGATGGCCAGCCCGGTGCCCTCACCGCCGAGCAGTGAGATGCAGCCCGCGGCGTCACCGATCAGCAGCACCCGGTCCTGCGACCAGTGGTCCATGCGGATCTGGCTGACCACGTCGAAGTAGAGATCGTCGACGGCGTCGACCGCCGTCAGGATCTCACGGCATTCCCATCCGGCGTCGTCGAACTGGTTGTGTAACTGCTCTTTTGGCGTCATGTCGTGGTGGCCGTGCTCGTCACGGAATACGAACAGGAACATGGTGCGGTCACCGCGCAAGGTGAACTGCCCGACCTGTCGCCCCGGAATGCTGTAGGTGAGGTAGGCGTCGGAGGTGGTCGCGCCGGTGCGCGGGCGGTAACCGTCGACCACACAGGCGGCGACCTTGCAGCCCAGGTAGTGCTCGAACCGCTCCTCGGGGCCGAATACCAGGCCGCGCACGTTGGAGTGCAGGCCATCGGCGCCGATGACGAGGTCGAAGTCGTCGGCCGGAGTGTTCTCGAACGTCACCCGCACCCCGTCGGGACGCTGGTCGATGCCGGTGATGCTGTCGCTGAACACGGTCGGCACGTCGTCTTCGACGGTCCGGTAGATCGCCGCCGCCAGATCACCGCGCGGCAGGCTGACGAAATCGTTGCCGATCATGCGTCGGAACACGTCGACGCGCAGCTCTGCCTGGGTACTGCCGTCGGGGCCGAGCGTGCGCACCGATTGCACGTCGTAGCCCGCATCGCGGATGGCCGGCTCGATGCCCATCTCGCGGGCCACCCGGTAGCCGATGCCCCAGAAGTCGATCATGTAGCCGCCGGTTCGAAACGCCGGAGCCCGCTCGATCAGTGTGGGAGCGTGGCCGGTGCGATGCAGCCAGTGCGCGAGTGCCGCCCCGGCGACCCCGGCTCCACTGATGGCGATGCGCATGACAATTCGATGCTACGCCGCCGATGGGACCGGCACGCCTGAGGCACTAGGGTTCGGCTATGACGGTCGGATACTCCGCCCCGGGCCGGATCAATCTGATCGGGGAGCACACCGACTACAACTCGGGGTTCGCTCTGCCGATAGCCTTGCCGCAGCGGACTTTTGCCGACTTCGCGCCGGATTCCTCAGGTGTGCTCGCGGTGTCGAGCGCATTCGGTACCGCGCGGATCGGTGTGGATACCGTGCCGGCAGGCGTGACGGGATGGGCTGCGTATGTCGCCGGGGTGGTGTGGGCGCTGGGCGCTGCCGGGATCTCGGTGCCGGGCGGGGCCATGACGATTACCGGTGACGTCGAGATCGGTTCGGGGTTGTCGTCGTCGGCCGCGCTGGAATGCGCGGTGCTCGGCGCCCTGCTCGCCGCGGCCGGGGTCGAGCTCGATCGCGGCGAGCAGGCCCGGATCGCGCAACGGGCCGAGAACGAGTACGTCGGCGCACCAACCGGTTTGCTCGATCAGCTGGCGTCGCTGTTCGGTGCCCCCGGGCAGGCGATGCTGATCGACTTTCGCGACCTCACCGTACGGCCGGTGCGCTTCGATCCCGAGCCGGCCGGGGTGGCCCTGCTGTTGGTCGATTCCCGCGCCCGGCATGCGCACGCCGGCGGCGAGTATGCGGCCCGGCGGGCGTCATGCGAGCGGGCGGCCGCCGACCTCGGGGTGGCCACGTTGCGGGAGGTATCTGATGCGTCAGCGCTCGGGACCGTGCGAGATCCGATCGATGGTCGAAGGGCACGCCATGTGCTCACCGAGAATCAGCGGGTGCTCGATTGTGTTGCTGCCCTGGAGTCTTCGGATTTCACCGCGGTTGGTCAGCTGTGGACCGCATCGCACGCCTCGATGCGAGACGACTTCGAGATCACCACACCGCATCTCGACCTGATCGCCGACAGTGCGGTGCAGGCGGGTGCGTTGGGGGCGAGGATGACCGGTGGCGGGTTCGGTGGTTGCGTCATCGCGCTGGTGCCTTCGCAGCTCGAGCCAGCGGTCCGTCAGACGATCGTCGGTGCCGTAGGTGCTGCCGGATATCCGGAGCCGGTCATCTCCCGAACGCATGCCGCCGGCGGCGCGGGACGGTAAGTGCGCTGGACTGCGCCGTGTTCCGGACCTACCTAGTCTGTCCGCATGCTCACCGAACTCGTCGCGCTTGACGGCGGCACATACCGCATGGGGTCGCAGAACTTCTATCCCGAGGAGTCGCCGGTGCATGAGGTGACCGTCGCACCGTTTGGTATCGAGCGGCATCCCGTCACCAATGCGCAGTTCGCCGAGTTCGTGGCGGCCACGGGTTATGTCACCGTCGCCGAACAACAATTGGATCCGGCGGCCTTCCCGGGGGTGCCCGCCGGCGAACTCGTCCCGGGTGCCCTGGTGTTTCGAGCCACCGACGGACCGGTGGACCTGCGGGACTGGCGGCAATGGTGGGACTGGGTTCCCGGTGCCTGCTGGAAGCATCCGCGAGGGCCTGAATCGTCCGTCGAGGACCGGCTCGATCACCCCGTGGTCCAGATCTCCTATCCCGACGCCATCGCGTATGCGGCGTGGGCCGGACGGCGGCTGCCCACCGAGGCAGAGTGGGAGTACGCCGCTCGGGCAGGTGCGACGACGATCTACGCCTGGGGCGACGACGTCCGGCCCGAGGGGCGCTTGATGGCCAATACGTGGCAGGGGGAGTTCCCGTACCGCAATAGGGGTGCCCTCGGTTGGGTCGGGACTTCACCGGTCGGCGCGTTCCCGCCGAACGCATTTGGCCTGGCCGACATGATCGGCAACGTGTGGGAGTGGACTACCACTCGCTACACACCACGACACCGCACCGACTCCGAGTCGGCTGGATGCTGTCCCGGACTGGCCGGTGACCCGTCGGTGATGCAGACACTCAAGGGCGGGTCACACCTGTGTGCACCCGAGTATTGCCACCGCTACCGGCCCGCCGCCCGGTCGTCGCAATCGCAGGACAGCGCCACTACGCACATCGGATTCCGCTGTGTCGCCAACTAGTCCGTGGTGGCGGAAGTCCCGTCGAAACGCCGCTTCATAGTCCCTGGCCTAGGGCTTTACGAAGTAACAGGTGGCGTAACACTTGCCGTATCGCCACCTGGTGATATCGGTGGCACAGTGAAGTCATGACCCGCCGCCCGCACATCCCGCCGAAGGACTTTCCCGGTCCTTTGATCAGGGACTACGCCGGCACCCGGGCCGATGCCGCCCGGTGGGCCCGGGACGTTCTGCGCGGCCAGATCCTCGACGGCGTGTACGGCGGGTTGGCGGCAGCGCGCCCGATGCTGCCACCGGAAAACGAGCTTGCCGCCGAGTTCGGGGTCAGCCGCAACGCCATCCGCGAAGCCCTGGAGCTGCTCCGCGGCGAGGGGCTGATCACCCGAGTGCAGGGCGCGGGGACCTTCGTCACGGGCGCCAAGTTGAGCCAGCGCATCGACCGCCTCGAGGGCCTGGCCGAGTCGCTGGCCGGCCACCAACTGCCGGTCGAGAACACGGTGCTCTCGGTACGCGAGTCAACCGCCTCGCCGTTCGTGGCCGCCAAACTCCAATTGCCTGAGAACGCGCCGATTCTGTTCATCGAACGGCTGCGGTCAGTCGGCGGGGTGCCGCTGTCGCTCGACACCACCTCGTTGCGGGTCGGCGCTATTCCTGTCGACGCGAACCTCGACCGGCAGGATGTGTTCGCACTGATCGAGCGCGAACTCGGCATGCGGCTGGGCTGGGCCGAGATGACCGTGGAGTCGGTCTCGGCAGATGCCACCACCGCTGAGCTTCTGCAAATCCGTTCCGGCGCACCACTGTTGCTGCTGCACCGGTTGACCCATCTGGAAGACGGCACGCCGTTCGACTTCGAGACCGTGCGCTACCGCGGCGATCGGTGCTCGTTGATGACGATTGCCGCGCGGTCGCCTGACCAACCGTCACAGCCGCCAACGTAGCCGGCGCTTCTCCACTTCACCTTCACCGGATTTCACCCTATCGACAGAGAGGTAGCTCAACCATGTCCAAAAAACCCAACATCGTGTATTTCCACGTCGACAACCTGGGAATGGGTGAGCTCGGCTGCTACGGCGGCGGCATCCTTCGCGGCGCTGACACCGCCCGGATGGACGCGTTCGCGGCCGAGTCGCTGAAGCTGTCGCACTTCGTCGTCGAACCGCAGTGCACACCCACCCGCTCCGCGTTGATGACCGGTCGATACCCGATCCGATCCGGCAACCACACCATCGCCTTGGGAGGGAACGGCGGCGGGATCGTGGCCTGGGAGCGCACCATGGGTGACATCCTGTCCGAAGCCGGCTATGCCACAGCATGTTTCGGCAAGTGGCACATCGGTGCCGAGGACGGCCGGTGGCCGACTGATCACGGGTTCGACGAATGGTACGGCCCGGCCCGCACCTACGACGAGTGCCTGTGGCCCGACGACCCGTGGTACGACGGCGATCGCGACGGCTACTCCTACATGTATGACGGCACCAAGGTCGGGGGTGTCCAGGCCACCGATCAGCAGCTGACCGTCAAGCTCAAGGGTGAGGTGGACGGCGAATACGACCGCCGCGCCAAGGCGTTCATGAAACGCAGCGTCGAGGCGGACAAGCCGTTCTACCTGTACCACAACCACTCACTGATGCATTTCCCGATGGAGGTCCGCGAGGAGTTCAAGGGCAAGAGCACCAATGGGGCGTGGGGTGATTCGCTGCTGATGCTCGACCACGACTTCGGCAGCATTCTCGACTACCTGACCGAATTAGGCATCGAGGACAACACGATCGTCATCATGGCGGGGGACAACGGCGCCGAGGACCACCTGGCCGGACGTGGCACCGCGGGGTTCTTCGACGGGTCGTACTTCAGTTCTGCCGAGGGCGGGATTCGGACGCCATGCCTGATCCGCTACCCAGGAAACGTCCCGGTGCGCGAGAGCAACGAGATGGTGCACGTCACCGACATGTTCCCGACCTTGCTGCGGTGGGCCGGTTGTGAGATCCCCGAGGACCGGATCATCGACGGCATCGACCAGCGGGAATTCTTCGGTGGCGCAGAGGAATCCAGCCGCGATGGCTGCATGGTGTGGCTCAACGAAGAATTGCACGCGGTGAAGTGGTCTCAATTCAAGATCAACTTCAAACGCCAGCAGCACTTCCACGACCCGGAGATCCCGCTGGGCTTCGCGCGCATCACCAACCTGCTGGAGGACCCGAAGGAACGCGAGGCGGTCAACCAGACCTGGGTGCGTTGGTGGGTGATGCAGCATGCCTACCGCTTCATCCAGGAGTTCGAGGCCAGCGTCGAGACCGAGCAGCTGATTCCAGCCGGCGCGCCGATCGAATTCGTACCTGCCCGCGAGCCGGTCAGCGCCGAGTAGCACCAGAAGCCCTGCCCCGCCCGGGGCAGGGCTTCGCTCTGAAAGGGGAGCCCAGTCATGACCACCGCCTATGGCGCACAATCGATCACGATTCTCGAAGGTCTCGACGTGGTCCGGAAACGGCCCGGAATGTACATCGGGTCGACCAGTGAGCGCGGCCTGCACCACATGGTGTGGGAGGTGGTCGACAACGGGGTGGATGAGGCGATGGCCGGTCATGCCACCCGGGTCGATGTCGTGCTTCTTCCTGACGGCGGGGTCGAGGTGAGCGACGACGGCCGCGGCATCCCGGTTGCCATGCACGAGACCGGTATTCCGACCGTCGACGTGGTGATGACCCAGCTGCACGCGGGCGGAAAATTCGACGGCGAGTCCTACCAGGTTTCGGGTGGTCTGCACGGGGTGGGAGTGTCGGTGGTCAACGCCCTGTCCACCCGCCTGGAGGTCAGTATCCACCGGGACGGTCACGAGTGGTTTCAGCACTACGAACGTTCGGTGCCCGGCACTCTGCGTCAGGGTGCGCCGTCGGAATGTGCCGGCACTACGGTCCGGTTCTGGTCGGATCCTGAGGTTTTCGAGACCACCGAGTACAACGCCGAAATCATCGCGAGACGCCTGCAAGAAATGGCTTTCCTCAACAAAGGCTTGGTTCTTACGCTGACCGACCGACGCGCCGGTGAGGCTGACACCCGAAGCTTTCACCATCCGGGCGGACTGATCGACTATGTGGCCCACATCAACCGCGTGAAAGAGCCGATCCATCCCAGCGTCATCGATTTCGACGGTAAGGGTCCCGGCCACGAGGTCGAGATCGCGATGCAGTGGAATGCCGGTTACTCCGAGTCGGTGCACACCTTCGCCAACACGATCAACACGCATGAGGGTGGTACCCATGAAGAGGGTTTCCGTGCGGCGTTGACGAGTGTGGTGAACCGGTACGCCAAGGAAAAGAAGCTGCTCAAGGACAAGGATCCGAACCTCACCGGTGACGACATCCGCGAGGGTTTGGCGGCGGTGATCTCGGTGAAGGTGGCGCAACCTCAGTTCGAGGGGCAGACCAAGACCAAGCTCGGCAATGCCGCGATCCGGTCGTTCGTGCAGAAGGTGTGCAATGAGCAGTTGACTCACTGGTTCGAGGCCAACCCGGCCGAGGCGAAGGTGATCGTCACCAAGGTCGCGTCGTCCGCGCAGGCCCGTGTCGCGGCACGTAAAGCCCGTGAACTGGTGCGACGCAAGAGCGCGACCGAGGTGGGCGGCCTGCCGGGCAAGCTGGCCGATTGCCGCTCGACAGACCCGACGAAGTCCGAACTGTATGTGGTGGAGGGTGACTCGGCCGGTGGCTCGGCCAAGAGCGGCCGCGACTCGATGTTCCAGGCGATCCTGCCCCTTCGCGGCAAGATCATCAACGTCGAAAAGGCCCGTATCGACCGGGTTTTGAAGAACACCGAAGTCCAGGCGATCATCACCGCGCTGGGCACCGGTATCCACGACGAGTTCGACATCTCCAAGCTGCGCTATCACAAGATCGTGTTGATGGCCGACGCCGACGTGGACGGTCAGCACATCTCCACGCTGCTGTTGACGTTGCTGTTCCGATTCATGAAACCGCTTGTCGAGCAAGGCCACATCTTTTTGGCCCAGCCGCCGTTGTACAAGCTCAAGTGGCAGCGTCAGGAGCCGGAGTTCGCCTACTCCGACCGCGAGCGCGACGGTCTGTTGGAGGCCGGCCGGGCGGCCGGCAAACGCATCAACGTCGACGACGGTATCCAGCGTTACAAGGGTCTGGGCGAGATGGATGCCAAGGAACTGTGGGAAACCACCATGGACCCGACAGTGCGGGTGTTGCGCCAGGTGACGCTTGACGATGCGGCCGCCGCCGACGAGTTGTTCTCCATCCTGATGGGTGAAGACGTCGAAGCGCGCCGCAGTTTCATCACCCGCAACGCCAAAGACATCCGCTTCCTCGACGTGTGACTTCCGGGCGGCCTTTCCGCCCGTTCAGCTCCATATATCCCTTCCAAGACACTGTGACGAGTGTGCAGCTTTTCCGACCAGAACTGCGAGATCGCGTAGAGATCCTGCACACTCGTCACAGTGTCCTGATCAACTACCCAACCCGGACACCGGCCTGTGGATGACCAGGCTCCGGCCGCGAGAATTGTCGGCAGGCCAGCCGATGCTGGCGGGCATGGACAGACGTTCTTCCAGGCCGTTCCTCGGGAGCGAGGCGATCCGAGCTGGGCAACTCAGTGAGCGCGAGCTCGCGACGAAGTATCGCGCGGTCTACCGCAATGTGTATCTGGCCAACGAGGTCGCGCTGACACCGGAAATGCGAGCCAGGGCGGCATGGCTGTTCGCCGGTCCCGATGCGGTGCTGAGCGGGATTTCGGCCGCAGCCGTCTATGGCACCAAATGGCTGAACGTCGATGACCCGGCGGAGGTTGTGCGGACCAATCGCCATGCGCCGGAAGGGCTGCGGGTGCACTCGTATGCGCTTGCACCAGAACATGTTCGCGACTTCGACGGGATGCGGGTCACCACAGTGGCCCGGACGGTGTTCGACCTGGGCCGACTGTTGCCGACCCCCAAGGCGATACCGATCTTGGATGCGCTGATGAACAAGACCAAACTGGACCCCGACAAGGTGTGGTCGTTGGTCGACGCGAATCCAGGCATCCGCGGCATCGATCGGCTGCGGATATCACTGGCACAGTCTGACGGCGCTGCCGAGTCGCCGCTCGAGACGCGCACCAGGCTCGTGCTTCGGAACATAGGCATCCCAGGGCTCGAAACGCAGATCCCGTTCTACGACCAGTGGGGTCTGGTCTGCACCCGAGTGCCGATGGGCTGGCGCCGATGGAAGGTGGCGGTCGAATGCGATGAGGAGCACGATTCTGCGCGTCATCGAACGTGGGTGCACGAGCATACGGCCGAACTCGAAGCGCGCGGATGGGGCGTCGTGTGGGTGACCAGGTCGATGGTGTCCGGGTCGAACAACCTGCTACAGCGGGTGAGACAGAAGATATGGGCCGCGCAAGATCGGGCCGTCATGGCGCGGCGGACAATGCCAGGTACGTCACCACCAGAAGTGCTTCGATGATGACGGCGATCCCGATACCCGGCAGATAACGCCGTCCGGCCGCCGCGCAATCGCGCGGGCGGGCCAGCAATTGACGGCGCCGCTGCAGCCCGACCGCGTACACGCCCGCCGCGAGAACGAGCGCCGCGATGACCACCGTGATGCGTACCGGATCGTGGCCAAGGCCAACCGTTCGGCCGTCGCGCAGCAGCACCAACACTCCTGAGGTCGCGACGGCCAGCGCGGTGCGGGTCCATGCCAACGATGTCCGTTCGGCCTGCAGCCCACGATCCTCCGCCAGCGCTTGACGCGTCATGCGACGGTGGCCGCGATCGCGAAACCCACTGTCACCAGTCCCATCGTGGCCAGGCCGGTAGTCAGATAGACGGGGATGGCCGGCCGTGGCAGCGGTTGGTCATGGCGCATCGCGCGATCGACCTGAGCCCAGCGCACCAACCCTGCTGCCGCTGTGGCGACCGCCATGGCGCCGACCAGTACACCCAGTATGTGCCGGAGGCCCGGAACTGTCAGCTCGGGCATGAACTGCACCACGGCGACGGCCGCCGCCAGTAGCCCCAGGGAGGTGCGCTGCCAGGCCAGAAACGTGCGCTCGTTGGCAAGCGTGAACCGGTAGTCAGGTTCAGTCGAAACATCCATGGCTGCAAGCCTTTCCGAATTCAGTGCCGGTCGCCAGGGGCGGTCTTGGTGGCGTAACCTCGGCGTTCCCTGTGTGCAGATGGCGTAACTGCTGCGCAACCTCACATGACAGTGAGGTAACAGAAGCCGTCGACTCTTGTCGGTATGGACGACGTGCAACATCTCCCTCGTAGCCGGTGGCGAGCCCGGTCGGCCGGTCTGTTGGCGGCACTCACGGTCGGAGGCGCGCAGCTGCTGACCGGATGCGGTCTGCTCACCGAGCCGACGGTCGTCGTCAACGTCGGCTACCAATCCAAGACCATCAACACGGTCAACGCCGGCACGCTGTTGCGTGACCGCGGTGACTTCGAGAAGGCCCTCAAGCAAATCGGTGCCCAGACCGGCACCAGGTACCGGGTGGTGTGGCAGGACTTCGCGTCGGGCGCACCCCTTACCGCGCAGATGATCGCGACTCACGTCGACATCGGATCGATGGGTGACTATCCGTTGCTCACCAACGGATCCAAGACGCGCAAGTACGACGACGCGGTCACCGAGATGGTCGCGACCACCGGCTACAACCTGCGTGGATCGTTGAACCAGGTTGTGGTGCCCTCAGATTCGGACGCGCAGAAGCTGGCCGACCTGACCGGCAAGAAGGTGTCGACCAGCCTGGGATCCGCGGGTGACGGAATGTTCTCTTCGGCGGTGCGCAACAGCGGAATCGACAAGGGCGCCGTGCAGATCGTGAACCAGGATCCGTCGGTGGGTGCGTCGGCGATCGAGGGGGGACAGGTCGACGGACTGGCGCAGTTCGTGCCCTGGCCGCAGCTCGTGATCTACCGCAATCAGGGGCGACTGCTCTACGACGGCGGGGACAACAATGTGCCCACCTTCCACGGAGTGGTCGTCCGCAAGCAGTTCGCCGCTGGGCATCCCGAGGTGATGGCGGCGTTCCTGCGGTCGATGAAGTCCACCACCGACGACATCGTCGCTCATCCGCTCAAGGCGGCGCTGCGGGTCTCGGAGATCACCGGTATCGAGCCCGAGGTGATCTACCTCTACAACGGTCCCAACGGGTTGGTCAGCTTCGACATGACCCTCAAGGAGCAGTTCTTCGGCGCGTTCGCGAAAGTCAAGGACTATCTGGTGGGACGAGGTTCGGTGACAAAGGATTTCGACGTCGCCGGATTCATCAACGACGGCTATCTGCGGGAGCTGTTCGGTGACCGGTACGCGCGGCAGCGTGACAGCGTGGCCAACCCGATGCGGCTCACCGGATTCGACGAGGTGTGTGGACTTCCGGTGGACGATCCGGCGCAGGCCTCCGAACTGTGGGCCGCCGGAGCCGAGACGACCGACGTCGCGGCGACACCGAGCTGCCTGCTGCGCCGAGTCGGCACGACCGCCGAGGTACGGGCGGCTTATGTGCCCGACACCCTGACCGGGCTGCGGATCTTCGCCGATCACGCGGTGTGGCTGCAGGACCCGTCGGCACCGCCCAATCAGCGGTACAAGCCGTTTGCCACCTCCGCTGGGGCGGACGCCTACCGCCACGAGCACCCGCAATCCCGGACCGTCGGCTACGCCGCCGCGGTCGGGCAATCCCGCACCGCGGGCTGATCCATCCACCGAGAAAGGAAATCGCATGACTGATCTCATGATCCGGCCGACCATCGCGCCACCAAAGTTGTGGTCGTCGGCCAATCGGAACGGAAAGTCGGTGCGGCACAGTCTGGCTGACGTCGTACCCGAGTCCGTTTCCCGCCGGGCACCGGCATTGGTGCTGCCGCTGATCCCGATCGCGATCTTCCTGGTGGCCTGGCACCTGTTGACCACCAACAATGTGGTCGCCTGGCTACGGTTCAATCGAATGCCTGCGCCGGAAGCGGTGCTGCAGGCGCTGCTGGCCCGGGTCAGCTCGGGCAGCTACTACGACGATCTGCTGGCCAGCCTGCAGCGGATCCTGCTCGGCTTCGGTCTGGCCGCGGTGGTGGGCATCGGGTTGGGTGTGCTGGTCGGGCGGTCGGAGATCGCCCGGATGGCGCTGCGGCCCTTCATCGAATTGATTCGCCCCATCCCGGCGATAGCGCTGGTGCCGCTGACCATCTTGCTGTTCCCGTCCAGCGAGCAGGGCATCGTGTTCATCACGTTCTTCGCGGCATTCTTCCCGGTAGTGGTCAGCACCATCCACGCCATGGACTCCATGCCGAAGGTCTGGGAGGAGGCGGCGCAGACGATGGGTGCCGGGCGGATGTCGTTGCTGTTCCATGTGATCATCCCGGGGGCGCTGCCCGGTATCTTCGCCGGTCTCTCGGTGGCGATGGGCGTGGCATGGATCTGTGTCGTCAGTGCCGAGATGATCTCGGGGCAGTTCGGCATCGGGTACTACACCTGGCAGGCCTACGGTCTGCTCGACTACGCAGGCGTTGTCGTCGGCATGATCTCCATCGGTGCGCTGGGGCTGGGCACCGCCTGGCTGGTCGAGCGGGTCGGACGGCGGGTCAACCGCTGGCTGCCGAGGGCCGCCCGATGAGCGCCGGCGCCGTCGACCTCCAGGACCTGCAACTCGGCTTCAATGGCGTTGTCGCAGCGAATATCACCCTCAAGATCGAACCCGGCGAAGTCGTGGTGTTCCTCGGTCCGTCCGGCTGCGGCAAGTCGACAATTCTGCGGGCCTTGGCCGGTCTGCTGGAACCGATGGGCGGCACCGCGACCGTCGATGGTGCGCCCGTCACCGGCAATGCCGCGCAGTGCGCCATGGTGTTCCAGGAGGACGCACTGTTCCCGTGGCGCTCCGCGCTCAAGAACGTGCAGTTTCCGCTCAAACTCCGAGGCATTCGCGGCAAGGAACTCAAGGCGACGGCCGCCGCCCGGTTGGAACAGGTGGGGCTCGGCGAGTATCTGGATCACCTGCCCAGTCAGCTCTCGGGTGGCATGCGCCAGCGGGTCCAACTGGCCCGTACGTTGGCCTGTGAGCCGCGGGTGATGTTGATGGACGAGCCGTTCGGCGCGCTGGACGCCCAGACCCGGCTGGAGATGCAGCAGCTGCTGACATCGGTGTGGGAGACCCAGAAGATGACGCTGCTGTTCGTCACCCACGATGTCGACGAAGCTCTGCTGCTGGCCGACCGGATCGTCCTGTTGAGCCACCGGCCGGCCACGGTCGCCGATGTCCTCACCATCGAGAAACCACGCACGCCCGAGGCGCAGTTCGAGGAGTCCTATCAGCGGCGGCGCCGCGACATCCTGGATTTCCTCGGTCATCGCCCCGCCGCATAGCCGATCTTACTGTCCGTCAAGGAGTTTCGATGAGTATCACCCTGCCTGGATTTCGCGCGCCCTCGACCGGTGCCGCCGGGCCGTCGCTGCGCTCGCCGGCCGTGCTGCGCACCGAGGTGCTGGCCGGTCTGGTGGTGGCCCTGGCGTTGATTCCCGAGGCGATCGCATTCTCGGTGATCGCCGGCGTCGACCCCCGCGTGGGTCTGTTCTCGACGGTGACGATGGCCATCACCATCGCCTTCACCGGCGGACGGCCCGCGATGATCACGGCCGCCACCGCGGCGGTTGCGTTGGTCGTCGCGCCGGTGTCCCGGGAATTCGGGGTGGGGTACCTCGTCGCCACCATCCTGCTGGCGGGTGTGCTCCAGATGCTGCTGGCGGCATTCGGAGTGGCCAAGCTGATGAGGTTCATCCCGCGCAGTGTGATGGTCGGCTTCGTCAACGCGCTGGCCATCTTGGTGTTGGTGTCGCAATTGCGCCACTTGGTCGACGTGCCGTGGCTGGTGTATGTGCTGACCGCGGCGGGGGTCGCGATCATGGTGGCGCTGCCCAAGCTGACCACGGCGGTACCCGCACCGCTGGTGGTGGTGTTTGTGTTGACCGTCGCCGTCATGATCTTCGGCTGGAACGTGCCCGACGTGGGAGATCAAGGGGCACTGCCTGATTCGCTACCGGTACCCGGGTTTCCGCAGGTTCCGCTGACCCTGCACACCTTGCAGGTGATCGCGCCCTACGCGTTGGGGGCGGCACTGGTCGGGCTGCTGGAATCGCTGATGACGGCCAAGCTCGTCGACGACATCACCGACACTCCGTCCAACAAGACCCGTGAAGCATGTGGGCAGGGGATGGCCAACGTTGTCACCGCGGTCTTCGGCGGCATGGGCGGCTGCGCGGTGATCGGGCAGACCATGATGAATGTCAAGGTGGCTGGGGCCAGGACACGACTTTCCACCTTGCTGACCGGGTTGTTCGTCTTGATCCTCGTGGTGGCTCTGGGAGATCTCGTCGGCCGCATCCCGATGGCCGCGTTGGTGGCGGTGATGATCGTGGTGTCGTTCGCGACCTTCGACTGGCACAGTGTGACGCCGCGGACCTTGAAGATGCTGCCGCGCAGTGAAACCCTGATCATGGTGGTCACCGTCATCGCGACGGTCGTCACCGGGAATCTCGCCATCGGGGTGTCACTCGGTGTGCTTGCGGCGATGGTCGCCTTTGCCCGCCGGGTGGCGCACTTCACCTCGGTGACGGCGCTGACGGGACCGGACGGTGTGCGAACGTATCGGGTCCGCGGAGACCTGTTCTTTGTGTCCAGCAATGATCTGGTGCACCAGTTCGACTACGCCGATGATCCCGCCGAGGTGGTGATCGACATGTCGGGTGTGTCGGTGTGGGACGCCTCGTCTGTTGCGAGTCTCGACGCGATCCGGCTGAAGTATTCCTCGCGAGGGAAAACGGCTTCGTTCACCGGGCTCGACGGGGCGAGCCTGGACCGGCTGAACCGATTGTCGGGGCGGTTGGGGGTGTGAGGGAGTCAGCGCAGCTTGACCATGCGCGTCGTCGAACTCTCGTCCAGCTCGACCACTTTGGAACGCGACCGCAGGAAATCGCTGAACGACTTGAACCCCAACGACTTCTCACTGAAGGACGGGTCCATCCGCTTCATCTGTGCCTTGACCGCGGAGTTGTGCAGCCACTCGACATCGTCTTTTTCCAGGCCGATCTGCAGGGCCCGGGTGAGTAGCGCGGTGGCTTGGGCCTGTGGGTCGGGCTCGGCGGTTTTGCGGGTGCGCTTCTGCGGCTTGGGTTCAGGCTGCGGAGTGAGTGCGGGAATGCCGGGAAGCGCGTCGTAGACGACGAACTCGTCGCACGCGGCGGCCAGCACCCGGCTCGACGATCCGGCCACCCCGATGCCGACCACGTAGCGGCCCAGCCGTTTACAGCGCTGGGCCAGGGGGATGTAGTCGGAGTCGCCGGCGACGATCACCACGTGGGTGAGGTCGGGGAGCCGGAACATGTCCTCGACCGTGTCGACCGCCAGCCGGATGTCGGCGCCGTTCTTGCCGTAGGCGGCCGCGGGGAACAGCTGCACCAGGTCGACGGCGCGCCCGACCAGTTGCTCGCGGTAGCCGGCGTTGACGTCGGCCGACCAGTCCGCGTAGGCGCGGGTGAGCACCAGGGTGCCGAAGGAGGAGGCGAAGTCCAAGATGGCGGCGACGTCGACCGTGGCCTTGGCGAGCTTGTCCGGTTCCAGGCCTTTGGCCTTGTCTTTCTGGAACGAGTTGCGGCCGTTGACCTGGTCGTAGCGGGATATGACGATGTTGTCGAAGTCGAGGTAGACCGCGACGCGGGTGTCGGGTTCGGTCATGTTCTCCAGTCTGACAAATCGGATGTAAGTGGGTATATGCAGTTCTAAAGTGGGAATTACTTTCTCGCAGGTGTTCGGCTCACAAAGGAGAATCAGGAAACTCAGAAGATGCCCGCGAATGCCGCAGGTCCATTCGCCGATGTCGTCGTCACCGCGATCGCATCGACTACCTCTCTTGCGGCCGATGCCGAGGACACGTGGGCGCTGTTGTTGGAGGGCCGAAGCGGCATCCGCACCCTGGACAAGCCGTTCGTCGAGGAGTTCGACTTCCCGGTGCGTATCGCCGGGCAGCTGACCGAGAACTTCGAGGACATCCTGGGCCGGGTTGAACGGCGCAGGCTTTCGTATATGGGCCAGATGTCCACGGTGCTGGGGCGTCGGCTGTGGGAGAGCGCCGGCTCCCCCGAAATCGACACCCGCCGGCTGATGGTGTCGATCGGCCTGGCATTGGGCACCACCGAGGAAATGATCCTGCAGTACGACACCTGGAAGGAGAAGGGCCTGCGGGCCGTGGCGCCGACGTCGATCCAGAAGTACATGCCGAATGCGCCGGCGGTGGCGGTGGCCCTGCAGCGGCAGGCGAAGGCCGGGGTGATGTCGCCGGTGATGGCCGACGCGTCGGGTGCGGCGGCGATCGCGCAGGCGTGGCGACAAATCATCCTGGGTGACGCCGACGTCGCGATCTGCGGTGGCGTCGAGACCTGCATCGAGGCGGTGCCCATCGCGGCATTCGCGCAGTGCGGCTTCATGTCGACGTACAACGACGACCCGGCGGCCGCATGCCGGCCGTTCGACAGCCACCGCGACGGCATGGTGTTCGGTGAGGCCGGCGCGCTGCTGCTGATCGAAACCGAGGAGCACGCCAAGGCGCGTGCTGCGCCGATCCTGGCCCGGCTGATGGGCTGCGGCATCACCAGCGACGGCTATCACCCGATCCGGCCCGATCCGACCGGCGAGCGCGCCGCCGATGCCATCACCCGGGCCGTTGAGCTGGCCGGTCTCAGCCCGGCCGACATCGATCACGTCAATGCCCACGCGACCGGCACCGTCTGTGGGGATGCCGCCGAGGCGCGGGCCATCCACCGGGCGCTGGGGCGCGCGATGCCCGCGGTGTACGCGCCGAAGGCGGCGCTGGGACATTCGCTGGGATCGGCCGGGGCCGTGGAGGCGGTGCTGACCGTACAGGCCTTGCGCGACGGGGCCATCCCGCCCACCTTGAACCTGAAAAACCGTGACCCGCAGATCGACCTCGACGTGGTTGTCGATCAACCCCGCCGCGGCACCTACCAGTACGCGATCAACAACTCGTTCGGATTCGGCGGTAACAACGTCGCATTGGTCTTCGGCGCCGGTTAGGGCCGTTTGGCGAAGGTGAACTGCGCGACTTCGGAGATCCCGCGGCGGAAGAAGTCGGCGCAGCCGGTGATGTAGCGCATGTAACGGTCGTAGACCTCCTCGGAGGTCACGGCGATCGCCTCGTCGCGGTGGGCGACCAGGTTGGCGGCCCAGGTGTCCAGCGTTCGCACGTAGTGGGCGTTCATGAGCTGTAGCTCTTCGGTGGAAAAACCCGCATCGGACGAGAATTCGAGCATGTCCTGATCCGATGGCAGCTGCCCGCCGGGGAAGATCTCGCGGCCGATGAACCGGGTGAACTTCATGTCGGTCAGGGTGATGGCGATACCGTGCTCACGCCAGTAGTTGATCGGATGGGTGAAGATCGTCTCGATGACCATGCGGCCATCGGCCGGCAGCACGCGGTGTGCGGTGTCGAAAAAGGCTGCGTAGCGCGACTTCCCGAAGGCTTCGAACGCCTCGATGCTGGCGATGCGGTCCACCGGCTGGTCGAACTGCTCCCAGCCCTGTAGGCACACCAAGTGTGAGCGGCGGGTATCGGCCTGATCCAAAAGGGTTTGACAGTAGGCATATTGATTGCGGCTCAGGGTCAGGCCGATCACGTTGACGTCGTAGCGCTCCAGGCTGCGTTTCATCAGCGCACCCCAGCCGCAGCCCACGTCCAGCAGCGTCATCCCCGGCGCGAGGTCCAACTTGTCGAGGGCCAGATCGATCTTGGCCAGCTGAGCTTCTTCCAGCGTCATGTCGTCGCGCGCGTAGAACGCGCAACTGTATGTGCGGGAAGGATCTTGGAAGAGCCCGAAGAAGTCATCGGAGAGGTCGTAGTGGGCTTGGATGTCTTCGAAGTGCGGCCGCATCTGGGCCGTCCCCGTTGTCCCGTCGGCCATGCGCAGCAACCTCCCCGGTAGTTACATTTTCTCGCAGGTGAATTGGCACACGTCGGTGTAGCCGACGCGAAAGAGATCCGCGCAGCCGGTCAGGTACTTCAGGTAGCGCTGGTAGACCTCTTCGGAGGTGATCGCGATCGCTTCGTCCTTGTTGGCCTGTAGGTTTGCCGCCCAGGTGTCCAGCGTGCGGGCGTAGTGCGGCCGCAGGCGCTGCTTGCGGGTGACGTGGGAACCGGCTTCGACCGCCCGGTCCTCGACCATTTTGATCAGCGGGATCCGGCCGCCGGGATAGATCTCGGTGACGATGAACCGGAAGAAGCGCATCAGCGACATGGTGGTGGGCAGGCCCAGTTCGGCGACTTCTTCTCTACTGGTCGAGACGATGGTGTGCAGCAGCATCACGCCGTCGTCGGGCATCAGCTCAAAGGCCTACGTCGAGCCCCAACCGCAGCCGATGTCGAGCAATGTCATGCCCGGCTGCAGACCGAGTTTGCCCAGTGCCAGATCGACTTTCGCCATCTGCGCCTGCTCCAGCGTCATGTCCTCGCGCTCGAAGTAGGCGCAGCTGTATGTCTGGGTCGGGTCCTGCCAGAGCCGGAAGAACTCGTTGGACAGGTCGTAATGGGACCGGACTTCATCTGCCGTCGACCCGTGACGCCCGCCGGGGGGCGCGCCGACGAATGTCGTTGTGGCATTTTCTTGGTGCTTGGTTGCTGTCACCATCCGCCCCGTACTGCATCGGACTCGGTAGCTGACCCGGCGCACCGCTTTCTTCATACGCCGTGTTCGGACGCTACTCCTTCGATCTTGTGCCCGGTACCCCCTGGCGAAAACCGAGGTCGCCCGCTCACTGGTCGGTGTCGGATCGTCCGATCAGGTTCTTGGCGCCGGTGGGGCCGAGCAGTTCGCGGAACGCCTGGACGGTGTAGCCGACGATGCTGGCATCGGTCTTGGCGCGGGCAGTCGCCGACCGGGGCAGGCTGAACAGCGGTCCCATCTCGCCGAAGTAGTCGCCGGGCCCGACGACTTTGATGACTTCCTCACCGCCGCTGGCCAATTCGCGCGAGAGTTCGATCTCACCGGTGGTGACGATGTAGATCAGGTCGCCCATCTCGCCCTGGCCGAACAGCACTTCGCCGGCCTCGACAGTCACGGTTTCGGGGCCCTGATGTTCGACGGCGACGTGTGGAACGAGCTCCACCACTTGGTCGGCGAGTGGCAGGATGCGGGTGTCGTGGGTGGCGACCACCACGACGCGTTCGTTGCTTGCAAGTTCACGGATGAGCCGCAGCACTTCCTCCACTTGGATGAAGTCCAGGTGGGCGGTGGGCTCGTCGGCGAGGATCAGCGGCGGGTCGAGCGCGATGGCGCGCGCCACCGCGACGCGCTGTTGTTGCCCGCCGCTGAGGTTGCCGGGCCGGTGGTGCAGTCGGTCCTTGAGCCCGACGCGGGTGAGTAGTTCCATGGCGAGTTCGCGGGCGCCGTAGTGGCTCATGCCGGCGGCGCGCAGCGGCACCATCACGTTTTCCATCGCGGTCAGGCTCGGCACCAGGTTGAACGCCTGGAACACGATCCCGACGGTGTCGCGCCGGTAGTCCGACAGCGCTTTCTTGTTCAGCGTGCTCACGTCGATGTCGCCGAATTCGATGCGTCCCGCGGTCGGTTTGAGGATTCCGCCCAGGCATGAGAGCAGCGTGGTCTTGCCGCATCCGCTGGGGCCCAACAGGATTGCCAGTGATCCGGCCGGGACGTCGAGGTCGAGGCCGTCGATCGGGCGTACCGCGTAGCCGCCGCTGGAGTACTCCACGACGAGGTCTTTGACGAGAAGATCGGCCATGTCAGGGTCCTCTGAACGCCAGGGCTGGGTCGATGGTGACCGCGCGGCGCAGCCCGGCCACGCTGGCCAGCAGGCCGATGACGACGGCGACGATCGGCAGTGCGACGAACGCCACGGTGGGCACGTCGCAGCGCATCGGGAACGGTGGCCCGAGCACCAGCGAGAGGCCCGCGCCCAGCAGTGCGGCCAGCAACGCGACCGTCACCGCCTGCATCGCGAGGCCGCCCATGATGGAGCGGGTGGCCACCCCGACCGCCTTGAACACCGCGAAGTCCCGGGTGCGTTCCAGTGCGGACAGGTAGATCACCGAGCCGACGATCAGCGCCGCGACGGCCCACAGCAGGCCGGCCATCAAGCTCATCGCCTGGTTGGCGCCGCGCAATGGGCGCACCATGTCGTCGATCGCGCCGGCCCGGTCGACGATGCGGAATTCCGGTGGCGGCGCGCCCGGGGTGCCGACGATGCCGACCGACGAGATCAGCTTCTGGCCGGAGAACAGCAGTTGTTGGGCGCCGGGGACGGTCAGGTAGACGTTGTCCTGGGCGGCCAGGGCGGTGAGGTCATCGACCAACCCGACCACGCGCAGATTCGACGCGCCGATGGCGACGTCGGCGCCGATCGGTTGGCCCATGGTCGTCGACACCGCGACCTCGTCGGGTGTGTGCGGTGCCCGGCCCTCCTTCAATGCCGGGGCTCCTGGGCCCTGCTCCGGCACCCCGAACACGTTCACGTTGCGCGGGGTGCCGTTGTTCGGGATCGTCGACGAGCCGTACACCAGCGGCACCGCGGTGGTGACCCCCGGCAGCTTGGCGGCACGTTGAACGTCGGTGAGCGGCAACGGCGCCGAGCCGAGGAAGGGGCCGGCCGCGCCCTCTTTGATCATGAATGCGTCGAGGCCCAGGGCGTCGACGCTGCGTTCGGCTTCGACGCGGAAACCGTTCGCCAGGCCCGTCAACACCAGGGTCATGGCGAAAACCAACGCGGTGCCGACCGCGGCGATCATGAACCGCCGCCGGCGCCACTGCAGATCGCGTAATGCCGCGATCAACACGTCGGTGTCCTCTGCATCGCTTTCGACGTTACCGAGGTGGTTGTGGCGGGTGGTGGTTATTGGGGCATTTGGTGTCCATCACCCCGCGATCGGGCGGCGTACATCCAGCTGAGCAAGGTCGGCTGCGATACGTCCGGCCGACCATCCTGCGCCGTTGGACGCCGTCATTTCCCGGGGCACCGTCGCTGGGAAGAGCCGGTTGCTGAGCTCTTCGGTCGCCTGGCTGCGGGCGGCCAGTACCGGAAGCAGTGCGCCGCGCTCCATCTCGGTGGCCACGGTCGTAGAGGCGGTGGTGAGGCGTTCACCGATGCGGTTGGCGTACGAGAGGAGAAATGACTGGCGAAACGAGCGGGTCCGGGTCTGCCCGCCGCGGGTTCCGCGGCCGGCGGCCAGCATGGCCCGGTTGGCTTGAACCAGCAGTGAAGTAGCCAGCAGTTCAACGAATTCCAGGTCGCAATCGACGCCGATGACCACGACGAAACCCAGCTTCTCGGAGCACACCGTGTGGCTTCGGTTGGCCGTCGCCACGGCCTGCACGAGCGCGGACTTGGCCATGACGTACGGGCTGTCGATCCACATCCGCCGGGCGACGGCCTCTGCGCTGCGCCCGCGCTCGTGCTCTCGGACTGCGTGATGCAGCGAGTATCGACTCATCAGCTCTTGTGCCTTGGCCGAAAGGGCTTCAGCCTCTTCGGGAAACTTGGTGGCCTCTGCCTTGGCCAGCAGTCCGCGAACTCGGCTGAGCGCTTTTGCGTCGGCCGCATTCACCACAGCGGCCGAATGCTGGTGCGCACCGGGCAACGGCAGCAGAGGCTCCAGGATCGGGAGGGTGGCGAGCAGTCGCAGTATCTTCAGCACCAAGGTCAACGCTGCGAGACGGTCGACGGCACGCCTGTCGGCCCAGTCCGACATCAGCGGAGGGACGGGAGCGCCGCCCGTGGACAACGCGGCGAGCTCGGCACGCCACCGCGGGTGCAAGGTGGTGACGGCATAGTGCCGGGATTCGAGAACGATCGCCTCGGCGAGGTAGCCGGCTGCGGACGCGTCCAGGTGGCGACGAGCGAACTCGTGGAGATCATTCGGTGACCATCCGGCCTGCCATGCCTTGCTGATCGCTCCGGTGATGGCGCCGTCGGCGGCCAGGTCGAGATCGTGCGCGGAGCGGCATTCGTCGAATAGTTCGGCAGCGTGGGCATTCTCGTCGTGATCTGTACACATCGCGCGGTGGTACAGCTTTGCGGTGAGCTGGTTGAGTAGGGCTGCACGGTCGTACTCAGGTTCGGTGTTCCAGCGTCCCTGTTGGGATGACGTGCGCCGGCGTTCTTTGTGCTTGGCGGCGCGTTTTTGGCGGTTGCGGCGGCTCATGTCCGGATTGTGGTGGAGGGCACCGACAAGTCCGCGGCAGTTTGTGCGTTGTGACATGTTGCGGGCCGTGGCTTCTGGGGAGGGAAGCTGGCTCGTCGGGTGTGCGACGGTGCAAGTCACACCTGTCACGGATCTCCGGGTGGGTGCCGATGTGCCCGCCTGCTAGCGACTTTTCAGCGACAATCGGCACTCCTACACCCTGAGCTTCGCCAGTCACGCCGTGGCGGATCGCACCTACCACTCAGTGCTCTGGAGTCTCACCAACCTCATCCGTCCAATGTCCAGCTGTCAGCGACTCTGTCGCTGACAGCTGGACAACCCGAATTCCGTTGCACCCGAGGCTCAAGAAGCCTTGTGTGACAAAAGTATTCATCGCATTCGTGACCATAGTTACCCACGGTGCTCATGTGGCGGTTGTCGCTGAAAAGTCGCTGACAGGCGGGCAACTCAGTACCCGTGGCCCGCTCGCGACGCGCCACCGGTCGGTGGGAACGCAGCGATTCGGGCCGCCAGCTTCGCGCGTCCGTCGATAATTCTCACCGTGAGTCCTCGGGCGCGGCACCGATTCTTGGCGAAATCCCTTCCCGCATCGTCAAGATTTTTGACGGTCTCTCCCCGGCGTAAGGACCTCCTGAAGTGCAGAAAGTCGTTGTACAACTTCTTTTGCGAAAGACGTCGAACGACTACAATCTGAAATGTCGTCGAACGACTACAAGGAGTAGGCATGCAGGTCAAGACAATGGGTGACGTTGGCGCTCTCGTCCGTTCGGCTCGCACGGCTCGTGGAATGACTCAGGCTGAGCTGGCCGCGCAACTGCGCATGAGTCGAGACTGGGTCGTCAGATTGGAGAAGGGGCACCCACGACTGGAAGCGCAACGGGTGCTCGATGCACTTCGCGTCGTCGGTGTGAGTCTGGAAGCGTCCGCGCCCGAAGTGTCGTCGAGTGCCCGCAAACGTAACCGGAAGGAAACTCCAGAGAAGTCCAAGCCCGCCGGAACGGCCCCCATAACGCTTGATCCGTTTGACGCGCTGTTCGGCACAAGGAAAAGGTGATGGCGGATAGGACGCTGCGGGTCTACCTGGACGGGGTCCCGGTCGGTACTGTGACGCAGTCCGCTCACGGAGCTCTGCGTTTCACCTACGACGATGAGTATCGCGACCGGGCTGACCCGACACCGTTGTCGCTGTCCTTGCCGATCTTGTCGAATCGTCATCGGGACAAGGCTATTCGGTCCTACCTTGAGGGCTTGCTTCCGGACAGTGAAGGTGCGCGACAGCGGTGGGGACGCGAATACAACGTCTCGCCGAACAATCCCTTCGCTCTGCTCGCTCATGTCGGACGCGACGCGGCCGGTGCGGTTCAGATTCTCCCTCCTGACGTCGATCCTGCGGATGCCCGCGCACGGACCGGTGACATCCAATGGCTCAGTGGGACTGAACTCGCAGATCTCGTCCACGTGCTCGCCACTCATCAATCAGACTGGGACCCAGGCAGGTTCGGTGGCCGGTGGAGCCTGGCCGGTGTACAACCCAAGGTCGCGCTGTTCCGGGACCCGCAATCAGGGCAGTTCGGGATCCCGCGTGATTCGACACCGACGACCGTGATCGTCAAACCTGCAATCTCTGGTTACGCACGGCACCACATCAACGAGACGCTATGCCAGCGCGCCGCCAGCGAAGCCGGGCTGCTCGCCGCCGAAGCCGCAGTGATGGAGATTGGTGACGTTCAGGTGCTGACCTCGACCCGCTACGACCGCCTTTATGACGGAATTGCCTGGCATCGAGTCCACCAAGAAGATATCTGCCAGGCGCTGTCGGTCCATCCCGGTCTGAAATACCAGTCCGACGGCGGCCCCGGTGTTGGCGACATCGCCAACCTGCTCAATCGTCTGCCGATCGAGGACCGCGCCGTGAACGCCGAGCGCTTCTTCAAGGCGCTCTCCTACAACATCCTTATCGGTGGAACCGACGCTCACGCAAAGAATTACTCGCTCGTACTCGTCGGATCACGCGCCCAGGTGTCGCCCCTGTATGACGCCGCCTCGGCAGCACCATACGACCAGCGCGAGCGCCTTCGCTCATCGATGAAGATCGGCGACCACTGGAAGATGCTGGACGTCACCAATTCCGATTGGAACAAGGTCGGCCGTCGACTCGGGATCCCCGCGGATCAGGCCGTGGCTTGGGTGGATGAACTCCGCAGAGACCTTCCCAGTGCATTCGAGCGCGCTGTTGCGGTTTTGCCAGTGAGCCTGCAACCCGAGGCGGAACGCATGGCGGAGCGGATCCTCGAGCATGTCTCGGGGACGTGGAAGCCGAACCTGAACAGCTGAGCATAGCGAGAATGGCGGTCCGTCCGGCGTCCTTGCCGGAGCCACCAGACCGTCAAGGATGTGCTGGAGGCCATGGGTATTCCGCACACCGAGATCGACCTGATCCTGGTGAACGGGGATCCGGTGGGGTTCGAGTACCGGCCCGCGGTCGGCGACCGGATCGCGGTGTACCCGATGTTCGAGGCGCTCGACATCGGGGCGACGGCCCGGCTCCGGCCGGAGCCGCTGCGGCAACCGCGGTTCGTGATCGACGTCAACCTCGGCCGGCTGGCGCGGCTGCTGCGCCTGCTCGGGTTCGACGTGTGGTGGTCCAACGATGCCGACGACCAAGCCCTGGCCGACACCAGCGTCGAGCAGCGGCGGATTCTGCTGACCCGAGACCGGGGCCTGTTGAAGCGTCGCGCGATCACCCACGGCCTGTTCGTCCACTCCCAGCAGCCCGAGGAGCAGACGCTGGAGGTGCTGCGGCGGCTGGATCTGCGGCGCCGGGTGGCGCCGTTCACCCGGTGCGTGCGGTGCAACGGGAGGCTGGCCGCGGTGACGAAGGAGGCGGTGGCGGACCGCCTTGAGCCGTTGACCCGCCGCTATTACGACGAGTTCAGTCGCTGCCCGGACTGCGGGCAGATCTATTGGGCCGGAACGCATTTCGCGAAATTGCGCAGTCTGGTCGACGGGTTGATCGACCAACTCTGACCGGATTGGGCGGGCGCCGAAGGACTTTGGCTCGCCTCCCACTCTCACTATACGGCGGGGGGTGGGGCTTGCGGCAAGGCCCCTGGCGTGCTGCACAATCTGTCGGTCCGTGACGAGATGGGGGATGTTGTGACGAGTACGCCGAAACCGTTCGAGGTGCATGAGTCCGGTGCGCTGCTGCATGGCACCAAGGCTGACCTGGCGGTGGGGGACCGCCTGGTGCCCGGCCGCGAGTCGAATTACCAAGCCGGCCGGATCATGAACCACGTGTACGTCACCCGCACGTTGGATGCCGCGGTGTGGGGCGCCGAGATGGCCGTCGGCGAGGGGCGGGGCCGCATCTACATCGTCGAACCCGAAGGTGCGATCGAGGACGACCCGAACGTGACCGACAAGAAGCTGCCCGGGAACCCGACCCGCTCCTACCGAACCCGCGAGCCGGTGAAGATCGTCGGTGAGATCACCGACTGGGTGGGGCATTCACCCGAGCAGCTGCAAGGCATGCGCGACGGGTTGGCGGACCTTCGGCGGCGCGGGCTGGACGTCATCTACGACTGATCCCACGGGCCCACCGGGTTGCCGCCGGTTCGCTCGATACGGGGTTTTGACCCCAACCGCCGTACCCTTCCCTCGTGAACGCGATCGATCCTGACCAGCTCAGCACGTGCCTGCGGGTGCTGTCCGAGGTGCACACGCTGCCTCCGGAGCATCCCGATGCCGTTGCTGTGCGCCAGGCCACCGCGAAGATGTTCAAGGTGCTGAAGAAGGAACGCCGGGCCGCCAGACGCGATGCGATCGCGGCGGCCGACCGGGCCGTCATCGCCGCCACCGCCACGGGTGCGCCGGGACGGATCGACGACGAGACCCAGGGTTTGCCGCTGGTGTCCACCGCGGTCGGGGCGAGTGCGGGCACGCTGCTGCGCTCGCGGGCCTGCTACATCTGCAAGCAGCACCACACCGTGGTCGACGCCTTCTACCACCAGCTTTGTCCGGATTGCGCCGCGATGAACCGGGCCAAGCGCGATGCTCGCACCGACCTGACCGGGCGCACCGCGCTGCTCACCGGCGGGCGCGCCAAGATCGGCATGTACATCGCGCTGCGGCTGTTGCGCGACGGCGCGCACACCACGATCACCACCCGGTTCCCCAACGACGCGGTGCGCCGTTTCGCCGCGATGGAGGACAGCGCCGACTGGTTACACCGGCTGCGGGTGGTGGGGATCGACTTGCGGGACCCGGCCCAGGTGGTGGCCTTGGCCGACGAGGTGGCCGCGCAGGGGCCGCTGGACATCCTGATCAACAACGCGGCGCAGACGGTGCGTCGCCCGCCGGGCTCGTATGCCGCGCTGGTGGAGGCCGAGCGCACCCCGCCGCCGGCCTTGGTGGACGTGGTCACCTTCGACCATGTCAGTGACGCGCATCCGCATGCCCTGGCCGGGAGCCTCGGCGAGCACCCCACCGCGCACGCGCTGACCGAGCTGGCCCTGACCGCCCGCAGCGCCTCGCCGGAGCGGATCTCCGCCGGGGTGGCCATCGACGCGGGTGGGCTGCTGCCCGACACCGCGTCGGTGAACAGCTGGACCCAACGCGTGCACGAGGTCGATGCGATGGAACTCCTCGAGGTCCAGCTGTGCAACCAGACTGCGCCGTTCATTCTGGTGAGCCGGCTGCGCCCGGCGCTCGCCGCCTCACCCGCCCGACGCAAGTACGTGGTGAACGTGTCGGCGATGGAAGGCCAGTTCAGCCGCGGTTACAAGGGGCCCGGGCACCCGCACACCAACATGGCCAAGGCCGCGCTGAACATGCTGACCCGCACGAGTTCCGGGGAGATGCTGGAGCAGGACGGGATCCTGATGACCGCCGTCGATACCGGGTGGATCACCGACGAGCGTCCGCATCCGACGAAGCTGCGGCTGGCCGAAGAAGGTTTCCACGCACCGCTGGATCTGGTGGATGGTGCTGCGCGCGTGTATGACCCGATCGTCCGCGGGGAATTGGGCGAGGACCTGTACGGGTGTTTCTTGAAGGATTACTCGCCGAGTCCTTGGTAGGCGCGGGTGCGATTGTGAACGCCGCGAACAGCGGGATGCGGGCCGGCTGACCTCACCGGTACCAACTGTCTCACCGGTCACCAATTCGGCCCGAGCTCGGGTGGATCCGGCGCGGCGGTTCCGCAACCGTCGTGCGGGCTGGCTAGCCTGGCGTGACCTCCAGGAAGCGAAATATCAATGTTGGTTCTGCACGGATTCTGGTCCTCCGAGGGGCTCTGCCTGTGGGCTGAGGACTCGGCCCTGCCAGTGAAGAGCGCAAGTCAGGCGATGCGCACCGCTCGCCCACATCCCTTCGCCGCGGCTGCCGACGTGATCGGCGAAATCCACCCGGGCAAGCCCGGAAACAGTGTGCTGCTGTTGCCGTCACTGCGGACCTCGCCGCTGGACTCGCCGGAACTGCTGCGGATCACGCCGCGGCCTGCGTCCCGCAGTGCACCCGCGCTGCTGCCGTGGTCGGTTCCGGTGCTATCGGTTCCCGCAGCCTCGACGTTGGCCGTTCTCGATGAGATGGCGGCAGATGTGCGGTATGGCGCGTCGGTGACCTACCTGGCCGATATCGCGGCATTCGCACGAAAATTGTTGGCGGGCGGCCGACTTCTGCCTGCGCTGGGTATCGACGAGGGGCAGCCCGTCGCGTTCTGGCGGCCCGTGATCCAGGGTGCCGACGTGATGGAACTGAACGCGATCGTCGCGGCCATGCCGCCCGTGTTCCGGGCGGAGTCGGCTGCCGGGGCAGCATCGGAGTTGGTGACGTCGGCGTTGGGAGTATTCGTCGACGAGCTGGCGCGTGCCGCCGCGCCGCCGGTCGAAGAGATGCTGCCACCCCGTCGCGGGCGCCGCCCGAAACGTCTCGCGGTCGAAGAAGCGTGGGTGGCCGCACTGACGGCGCCCGACGGCAGGTTCGACGCGGAGTTCCACGCTCTCGACGCCTTGGCCGACGCGCTGGCGCCGTGGGACGAGATCGGGATCGAGCAGCCGGGTCCGGCTCGGGCGACCTTCCGGCTCACCGAGGTCGAGTCCGGCGACGACGCGGCGGGCTGGCGGCTGGAGTTCCTGCTGCAGTCAGTCGCCGACCCCAGTCTGCTGGTCCCGGCAGAGCAGACCTGGGACGACGACGGCAACCTGAGGCGTTGGCTTGACCGTCCCGAGGAGCTACTGCTCGCCGAGCTCGGTCGTGCGGTCCGGATCTACCCGGAACTGACCTCCGGTCTGCGCACCGCACTTCCCTCCGGTCTCGACTTGGACGCCGAGGGTGCCTACCACTTCCTGTCGGTCGCGGCGCCGCTGCTCGACGATGCGGGCTTCGGGGTGCTGCTCCCGTCGTGGTGGGATCGGCACCGCAAGCTGGGCCTCGCGGTGTCGGCGTCGACACCGGTCGACGGTGTGGTGGCTACGGCCAGTCGGTTCGGCCGCGAGCAGCTCGTCGAGTTCCGGTGGGATCTCGCGGTCGGCGATGACACGCTCACCGAGGACGAGATCAACGCGCTGTCACAGACCAAGGCACCGTTGATCAGGTTGCGTGGCCAATGGGTGGCGGTCGATCAGGAACAGCTGCGACGCGGGCTCGAGTTCCTCAAGAGCCACCGGTCGGGACAGGCGAGTCCCGCCGAGCTGCTGGCGTTGGCGGCCAGCCATCCTGACGACACCGACACCCCGCTGGAGGTGGTGTCGGTACGGGCCGACGGTTGGCTCGGCGATCTGCTCAACGGCGTTGCCGGACAATCACTTCAGCCCCTGCAACCAGCACCGGACTTCGCTGCGACGCTGCGTCCCTACCAACAGCGAGGTCTGTCGTGGCTGGCCTTCCTGTCGTCGCTGGGCCTGGGCAGTTGTCTGGCCGACGACATGGGTCTCGGCAAGACCGTGCAGCTGCTTGCGCTGGAGTCCGCCCAGCGCCACAACGACCCCGTCGCCGCCCCGACCCTGCTGCTGTGCCCGATGTCCTTGGTGGGCAACTGGCAACGGGAAGCCGCAAAATTCGCGCCGGCGCTTCGGGTTTACGCCCACCACGGCCCGGAGAGGCTTCGTGGCGGCGCACTGGAAGAACAGCTGGCCGAGGTCGACCTGGTCGTCACCACGTATGCCACGGCCACCCGCGACATCGACGAACTCGCTGGCCATCGGTGGAACCGGGTGGTGCTCGACGAGGCCCAGGCCGTCAAGAACAGCCTGTCGCGCGGGGCCAAGGCGGTGCGCCGCCTGGACGCCGAGCACCGGATCGCGCTCACCGGTACCCCGGTGGAGAACCGGCTTGCCGAGTTGTGGTCCATCATGGACTTTCTCAACCCGGGCCTGCTCGGCTCGTCCGAGGTGTTCCGGGCCCGGTACGCGGTGCCGGTGGAGAAGTACGGCCAGACCGAGCCGGCCGAACGGCTGCGCCGGATCACCCGTCCCTACATTCTGCGGCGCCTCAAGACCGATCCGGCCATCATCGACGACCTGCCCGAGAAGATCGAAGTCAAGCAGTACTGCCGGCTCACCACCGAGCAGGCATCGCTCTACCAGTCCATCGTCGACGAGATGATGGAGAAGATCGAGCACACCGACGGAATCGAGCGGCGCGGCAACGTACTCGCGGCGATGACCAAACTCAAGCAGGTCTGCAACCACCCCGCGCAGCTGTTGCACGACCGGTCGCCGATCGGCACGCGTTCCGGCAAGGTGATCCGGCTGGAGGAGATCCTGGAGGAGATTCTCGCCGAAGGGGACAGGGTGCTGTGCTTCACCCAGTTCACCGAGTTCGCCGAGATGTTGGCACCGCACCTGGCCGCGCGGTTCGGTCAGGATGTCGCTTACCTGCACGGCGGTGTGCCGAAGAAGCGGCGCGACGAGATGGTCGAGCGTTTCCAGTCCGGTGAAGGACCGTCGATCTTCCTGCTGTCGCTGAAGGCGGGTGGCACCGGGCTGACCCTGACCGCCGCCAATCATGTTGTGCACCTGGATCGATGGTGGAACCCAGCGGTGGAGAACCAGGCCACGGACCGGGCCTTCCGGATCGGTCAGAAGCGCACCGTGCAGGTGCGTAAATTCATCTGCACCGGCACGCTCGAGGAGAAGATCGACGACATGATCGAGCAGAAGAAAGCACTGGCCGATCTGGTGGTCGGGGACGGCGAAGGCTGGCTGACCGAGCTGTCCACCGGCGACCTGCGCAAACTGTTCACCCTGTCGGAGGGAGCCGTCGGTGAATGACTGGTATCCACCGTCGCGGCCCCGTGCCGCTGACGGGTTGAAGGCCCGCAGCGCCCGTGGCGCGATCGCCCAGACGTGGTGGTCGCAACGGTTCATCGGAGTGCTCGAGGCCATGGGTATGGGTAGTCGGATGCAGCGCGGCCGCAACTATGCCCGTCGCGGTCAGGTGATCTCGCTGGACATCGGTCCGGGTCTGGTCACTGCGGAGGTGCAGGGCAGCAGGGTACGTCCCTACCGGGTCCGCATCGGCATCCCGGCGTTCGGTAAGAGCGAATGGTTGCAGATCGAAGCCGCGCTCGCCGAAGATGCTTTGTACACAGCGGCTTTGCTTGCCGGTGAGATGCCGGCCGATATCGAGGACGTGTTCGGCGCGGTGGAGTTGCCGCTGTTTCCCACGACGGCCCGGGACCTGTCGCTGGACTGTTCGTGTCCTGACTTCGCCGTGCCGTGCAAGCATCTCGCGGCGACGTTCTACCTGCTGGCCGAAGCATTCGACGAGGATCCGTTCATCATCCTGGCCTGGCGGGGCCGGGACCGTGAGGACCTGCTGGAGAATCTGGCCGCCGCCCGTTCGGGTGGTCGCCCGGCCGCCGATCAGGCGGCGTCCTCAGGGCCGGACTTGACCGACTGCCTCGATTCATTCTTCGTGCGGCAGAACGTTCTTCCGGTCTTCAGTCCTCCTGTTGCCGCGTCGACGGCACTGCTTGACCAGCTGCCCGAGGTGTCGGTGACCGTGCGCAGGCGCAGGCTCGCTGAGATTCTGCGGCCGGCGTATGTGGGCTTCGGGGAGCAGGACTGAGCTGCGCTCGGGCTCACGACTCGCCGAGGTAGGTGTCGGTGCCGCGCCCGATTGACCATGCGCGCCGAACCCACATCGCCTCGAGGTTGTGTTTGACTCGCTCAGTGCCTGGCGGCAGGGGCGCCGAATGGATTGCATCGTGCACAGTCTCCATGCAGGACTGCACGATTGAGCATGCGCGACGCTCAGACATGCCCCAGGAGGCTCCTTCTCGGGCGAGGTCATCGACGTCGACAACGTCGATCGCGGTCTTGCCGTTGATGACATGCCCGGTGCCCTTGTACTTGGAATCAAGGTATGCGGTCGGTGCCGCGTCGTACAGCGGGGCCAGGGATATTCGGCCAAGTCGATCGATCATCGCGAGTAGTTCTTGGAGTGCGCGTCTCCATTGCCGATCACGACATTGAATGTCCCGGTTCGCAGCAGTGTTGCGCGAAAATCACCGGGGTCTGCGGCACGTGCTGCGGCTGTCCGGGCGATCCGTTTGAGGCGCGACCCATGGCGTTTGGACTCGGCGGTACTTTCGTATTTGGCTTGTGGCGGAAGGCCCATCGCCTGGCAGAAATCCTCTTGATGCCGACGTTCTCCGGCCGCAGTGCGGTCGTAGCGGGTGACCACAATCGCCTCGCGGTCTTCGAATGTGGCGAGGCGTGACTCCGCAGCCGCCAGGTGGGCGGCCCGGGCGACGTGTAATGCCCAATTCTCGGTCTGGACGAGATGGGAAAGCGCTCCGCTCAACGGTTCTGGTTTGATGATGTGCGTCGAGGCGGCACCTTGCTCTGGCCAACCCCAGCTGCCGTCGTCGAGTGCGGTGAGGAGCACCTTGTCCTGAATGCCGGCCAACGATGCTTGCGGCGTGGCGCCGTCGGGTAGGTGATATGTCGGCAGGTCCGCAACGAGCCGTGTTACTTCGTCGTCGGTGAGTCGGCGCACATGACCTGGGCCGGGCGCCACGTCGGTGTCGAGAAACTGTACGGCTCCGGCGCATTCGGCCCCGACTCGGCGCAGCAGCTCCATGCTGTCGGTGACGGGCACCCGAGCTTCAGCGGCGAGCTGTTCGCGCAGATTACCTTCGGGCAAGAGACCCGAGAGAAACGCCGATACCGGCATCGGGGCGCCGGGGCTCCGGCCGTCGGTGGCCGGCCGGCGAGTGATCGGTAGCGCCAGCGACAGCACCCGACTACCTTCACCGAAGGTATCCAGGGCGTCTTCGGTGAAGTCCAGGCGGTACCGGAAACGGGTTGGCTCGCGCAGCTGCGCGATGTGCGTCCCATGCAGCCATACGTTCAATGGCTTACTGGCCATCGAGCACCGCGACCCTGGTGAATTTGGGTGCAATCGCGATGGCATGGCCGCATTCCGACAATGCCCGCAATGCCGTGTCGACGCTGACGGATTCGCCGCGTTCGAGCCGCGAGATGGTCATCCGGGTGACCCCGATGCGGTCGGCGAGTTCGTCCTGGCGCAGGCCCTTTGCGCGGCGGAGGGCGCGGATACGCTCACCGAACTCGGCGGTGTCGTACACCAGCGCTTCGTGATGCATTTATTGAGCATAGCGATCAATACGTGGAATGATTGCTATTTCGATCATTAGGCGCAGTGGTGGAAATGATCGAAATATCAGGCATGGATAGGGTCAGGCGAGCTGTCCAAGCGCTGCAGCGACCGCCGCCCGGACCGTGGTGGCGACGGTGTCGGGGGAGGACGCGTCGAACTTGCCGTCCAGGTGCAGGAACGCCAGGCCGTGCACCAGGGCCCACACCGCGTTCGCCATCGCGTCGGGATCTGACATGGGAATGGCCTGTCGCACAATCGATCTGAGGTACTCGCTGATGGCCTCGACCGCGGCGACGCGTTCCGGGCTGGTGGGGTCGCACGGTTCGGCGAACATGGCCCGGAACAGGCCGGGGCGTTTCAGCGCGAAGTTCACGTAAGCGATGGCGATGTCGGCGAGGTCGGCGGGCGTTTTGGGTGACGGGTTGGCCGCGGCCAACTGGGTGGCCAGATCGCGGTAACCCACCGCGGCGACCGCGGACAGCAGCGCGTCACGGTCGGCGAAATGCCGGTACGGCGCGGCGGTCGAGACGCCCGCGCGGCGAGCCGCTGCCCGCAGCGACAGTTCGTTCGCGCCGCCCTCTTCCAGCAGCTCCAGTGCTGCCTGCACGAGCGCGCTCGGCAGGTCGCCGTGGTGATACGACCTCGTTGACGTGGGCATTCGGGATCTACCTCACAAGTGTTGACACCGCTTACATGCTCCCCGTATGTTAGCAGCAAGCAGAAGTAAGCACTGTCAACATTGATGAGGGAGTTCCCATGTCGAATGCGTCGGAGGCGTTGTTCGCGCCGCTGCAACTGAAGTCCGGTCAGGTCTTGCGCAACCGGATCGCCAAGGCGGCCATGGAAGAGGGCATGGCGGGTCGGGCGCAGCTGCCCGGTGAGCGGCTGATCACGCTGTACCGGCAGTGGGGCGCCGGCGGAACCGGCCTGCTCATCACCGGCAACGTCATGGTCCATGCCGAGGCGATGACCGGACCGGGCGGCGTCGTGCTGGATGCCGACTCGCCGCTGGAGCCCTTCGCGGCGTGGGCGGACGCGGGACGGCGCCACGGGTCTGCGATGTGGATGCAGATCAGCCATCCCGGGCGTCAGGTCCAGGCCGACATGCCGGGCGTGGTGTGGGGACCGTCGGACGTCGCGGTCGAGCTGGGCCGGCACTCCAAGCGATTCGGGCAGCCGGTCGCGATGACGGCCGAGCAGATCGCCGACACCATCACCCGCTTCGCCACCACCGCGCGGCGCGCCGAGCAGGCCGGGTTCGTCGGCGTCGAGGTGCACGCCGCACACGGATACCTGTTGTCGCAGTTCCTGTCTCCGCTCGTCAACACCCGCACCGACGAGTGGGGCGGCTCGCTGGAGAACCGGGCCCGGCTGCTGTGCGAGATCGTCCACGCCATCCGCGCCGAGGTGTCACCGGGGTTTTCCGTTGCGGTGAAACTGAATTCAGCGGACTTCCAGCGCGGCGGCTTCGACGCCGACGATGCCCGCAAGGTGATCGACATGCTCGCGCCGCTGGGCGTCGACCTGGTCGAGTTGTCCGGCGGCAGTTACGAAAGCCCCGCGATGACTGGCCGCCCAGCCGATGAGCGCACCGCGGCCCGCGAAGCGTACTTCCTGGAACTGGCGTCCGAGCTCGCCGTGAGCAGCCCCATTCCGCTCATGCTGACCGGCGGCATCACCCGGCGTCAGACCGCCGAGCGCGTGTTGGCGAGCGGCGTCGCGGTGGTCGGCATGGCCACCGCGCTGGCCGAAACCCCCGACCTGCCCGCGCGGTGGCGTCACGGCGCGGAGGCGACCGGACGGCTGAAGCCGGTGACCTGGCCGGACAAACCGCTGGCCTCCATCGCCAGCATGGCGATGGTCCGCTACCAGATGCGCCGACTCGGTGCCGGGAAGAAGCCCGCGCTCAACGTCGGGCCGGCGTTCGCGTTGGCAGCCGATCAACTCGTGGCACGGCGGGCCCTGCGTCGGTACTCGCGGTGGCTGGCCTCGCGGCCGCGGGTGGGTACTCGGACATCGGTGTAGAGACTGTGGACAGGAGACGATCATGACGAACGTGCTGATGGTGATCTCGGCGGCCGACCGCTGGACCCTCAACGACGGGACGGTGCATCCGTCCGGGTACTGGGCCGAGGAGGTCGCGCGGCCGCACCAGATCTTCACCCAGGCCGGGTGGCAGATCACGGTGGCGACGCCCGGCGGCACGGCGCCGACGCTCGATCAGCTCAGCCTCGGGATCTCCGGCGGCATGCCGTGGAAGCGCAAGGAGGTCAAGACGTATCTGGACGCCATCGCCAACGTGCTGGCTCATCCGGTCTCGCTCGACACCGTGAATGCCGACGACTACGACGTGGTGTTCTACCCGGGCGGGCACGGCCCGATGGAAGACCTTGCCTACGACCCGGTCTCGGGTGCGCTCCTGGCACATCGGTTGGAGTCCGACAAGCCACTGGCCCTGTTGTGCCATGCGCCGGCGGCGATCCTGGCCGCTAGTGGGCCGGACGGGGTGTCACCCTTCGCCGGTCGGCGCATGACCGGGTTGTCCAACCGCGAGGAGTTGTTGAACAGCTTCGGGCGCAAGGCGCCCTGGCTATTGGAGGACAAGCTGAAGGAGGCCGGCGTCGACTACTCGAAAGCGCGGCTGCCGCTGCGTCCGCATGTCGTGGTCGACGGCAACCTCTACACCGGGCAGAACCCGCAGTCCTCGGAGAAGCTCGCGGAGCGACTCGTGGCGGATGTTGGGACGGGAGTCTGATGCCTTCCGTTGAGGTGGACCTTGGTGGGCGCCTGGTCACGGTGCCCAAAGGGGGCCTGTATGACCGATTTCGGATGCGCACCGACCTCGACGAGGTCGCGCGTGATCCCCGGGTGTCGAGCGTCGACTTCTTCCGGACGCTGCCCAAGACCGAGGTGAACTCGGCGATCGGGCCGACGCTGACGCCGAACTTCTACTACCGCATCTCGACCGCGCGGCTGGTGATGCTGGCCCGGTCCCGTGATATCCGCACCCGGCTGCCGAAAGAACTTGCACCCCTGGAGATTGCACCCGGCCTCGGGATCGTCTCAGTGATGTTCTTCCGCTACGACGTGTGCGACATCGACTTCTACACCGAGGCCGCCGTCGGCGTCGCGGTCCGGCCGGCGCGGCACGGCAAGCTGGGGTTCGCCGACTTGGCGAGCAGCCTGGCCAACGATCACCTGCACTCGTATGTGCTGTCTCTTCCGGTGAGCACGCAGATCGCCCAGGTGCGTGGACATGACGGGTACGGGTTCCCGAAGTGGGTAACCGAGCTTGATGTCTCGATCGACACGGATCGGACGGTCGCGCGCGTTGGGAACGATGCCGGTGGGGTGGATCTGGCGCTCTCTGCTGTCACCCCGCGCCAGGCGAAGTATGAGACGGGGGAGCGGGTTTCGACGCTCACGTCGTACACGTCGTTGGGCGGCGCCTGGCATTCCACGCTGAGCCAGACAAATGTGCTGTCGGCCGGGACCGCGCGGTTTCCTCGTGGCGTGGATCTGCAGATCGGGCAGGGGAGGATGGCTGATGTCTTGCGAGCTCTCAATCTGATCAAGACCATCCAGCTCGATGTCGTCACGGAAGGTCAACTCGCGCTGCATATGCCGGTGCCGGTGTCGGTGCGGGGTTGATCCGTCCTGATGGATGCGGCAGGCCGGGGCCGGCCAAGCAGGCAGGCCCCGGTGTCGCCGTCTACGGCGTCAGCGCCACGGTGACGCCGCCGGAGAACATCGAGTCGTGCAGTTCGATGCGTGCCGGTGCTGCGCCGGCCGGCATGTCGTAGACCAGGGATACATCGACGGCATTGCCGGGGTTGATGTCGTCCCAGACTGGGATATCCGAATCGCCCAGAGCGATCTGAGCGGACGAATCGCTTTCGAAACTGCGGCCTTGGGTGTCGATCAACTTCTGGTTGGACGGACTGAAACCTTGTGCCCGGTCACCGATGTTCTGCACGCTGAGCGTCACGATCACGAACTGGCCCTGAGCCTTCTCGCGCAGGTAGGGATTGTCGCCGATTTCTGTCAGCCCGGGCTGCACCGTCTTGACGACGAACTCGAACTTGCCGTCGCGGACCGGGGTGTTGAGCCCGGCGGTCGGCGTGTTCTCTTTGGCCGGGGCCGGCGCGGCGAGCGCGGCGCTGGGCTTCGGGCCCTGCTTGGTGTCGTCCTTGTCGGAGAACGCCGACATGACGGCCACGAATGCGACGACGCCGATGACGATCGCCGGCCACTTGCGCTTCTTCGCGTGCGGTGGTGCGTACTGGGGAAAACTCTGCGCAGCAGGCTGATTCGGGTCGTTGGGCTGCTGATAGGGACTGCTCATGGCGGTGTTCCTTCTGTCTTGCGCCCGGGCACCGATGCCAGGCGAACAGGAGAACGTACAACCGGGCGCCGACAAGTTGGCGCCTGGTTGGGCCCGGCATCGGCCTCAAGCTTCTGAGCATGCGATTCGCCCCTGTGCCGCCGCGTTGTTCGTCGCGGTGATGGACTGGGCGCGGATTGGTTGATCAGCAGCTGTGTCGATCCCACCCGCATCGAGCTCGCGTGCTGGGAAATTGGTGCAAAGCGGCTGGATCCTCGTAGGTGACAATGGATGACGGCACATGCGTTCGGGGAGGTAGATGATGCTGGTTGATCCTGAGGTATTGAGAACCTTGGCGAGTCAGTCAAATGCGGCGAGCTCGACGATTTCTTCTGCAGATGTCGGTCGCAAGACGACGTCGGCGGCAGATGGCCTACCAGGTTCCACCACGCAGTGGGCCGCGCGCACCGTCGGTGAACACTTCTCGCAGATGGCCATCAAGCTCGCCGACAATGTCACCAAGATGGGCCAGGCGGTCCGTGGCGCGGGCGACGCTTTCGAGGTGACGGATGACGCGCTGGCCAGCGACTTCGATGGGTTGTTCTAGCCGATGTTGCCGTCTCGTCCCACTTTGATCGGTTGGAATCCAGACTCCTTGACCTCGTCCGCGGCTGCGATCAAGTCGGCTTCCGGATCGGTGTCGGGTGCAGTGAAGGGAATCGATCAAGCGTGCCAGGAAATGCCGGCGATAGGTTCGTGGTCAGGCCGTTCCCATGATGCGGCCGCTGCGATGTTCACTCGTGCAGAGCGTGATGCCGTCAAGTTTTCTGGGTACGCCGACGCTGTGGCGGCTGCGCTTGGCGGCGGCGCGGAATCGATCGGTGATGCGCGCAGGGCGTTGCTTGCGAAGGCCGACGAGGTCGATGCCGGGCCGCTGAATGTGTCTGACCAATGGGTGGTGCTGGTTGACCCGGCGACCATGTCAGAGGAGGAGATCGCCAAGCTGCAGGCGCTGGCGTTGGAGGAACAAGGGGTGATCAATCGCATGCTGATCACCGTCGGTGACGCTGACGATGCGGCTGCCAACGCGGTGGTGGCGGCAGGCCACGAGTTCGGCTACATCGAGCCGGGACCGGCGACCGATCTCGGCGGATTGCTGCTTCCAACGGCGCAACGGCCGCCTGATCAGGTACCCGACCCGACGACGCCGCTGGGTGTGGTGGGCCAGGAGGCACTCCGGGCCGCCGATGAGCAGCGGAACGTCCGGGAGATCATCGAATCGACCAATGGGAACGGCGAGGAGCTGACGACGGTGATCAAACAGGACGGCAGCAAGGCGGTGACCACTCGGATGAAACCGTTCGACTGGCCAAGTAAGCAAAACTTCTATCAGGTCGAAGAGTTCGACAAAAACGGTGAGCGGATAGCGAGTACCAGTTCTTGGCGCGATGCGGCTACCGGCACTGACTACACGTCGATCACCTACGCAAACCAATCGAACCTCTTGATGTCCAGGGACTCGTCCGGGCACAGGAGTGCTAGCTTCACCCCGCCCGCCGGGCAGCCAAGTACTGTGCCTGTCGACTTGATCGACAAACTGTCAACATCTACCGGGGCTGGCATGTCAGGCATGGAGAAACACATCGCACACGGCGGTTCGTTACCGATGGTCACGGCGGAATCGCTCGAAAACATCGGCAAGACCATGAAGTACGGTGGTCCCGCGCTAGCTGCGGCAACTACAGTGTTCGACTTTGTTATGGCGGATTCAGACAAAGACAAGTGCATCGCGCTGGTCGCGGGTGCCGCAGGCGGTGGCGGGGGTTGGGCTCTTGCGGAAGTTGGCGCGGGGCTTGGCGTGTTCGGTGGGCCACTCGCGCCGGTGACCGTTCCGGCAGGAGCGGTTCTTTTCGGGCTCGCCGGCGGATTGGGTGGCTCAGCGATGGGCAAGTTCGTTGGGGATGCCCTGTGTCCGAACTGAATCTCCCTGAACCGACCCGGTGGCGGGGCGGGCGGTGGTTTCTCCCGCTAGCCGGTGTTGTCGGGTTCGGTATTACGGTGGTTTACGCTGCCCTGGGGTTGACGGCGGCTACCCGCGGGAACTTCTTGACCGCGATGGTGTCAGTCGGGTGGGTGGTTTTCCTGCTGACCTTCCTCGCATCTGTACTGTTGGTCGGGAGCGACCGATCTGAGGCGCGGATTACTAGTGATGCATCGGGTTTCACCCTACTGCCGGACAGACGGTTCACTCTGCTCATGCTGATTGGCGTTGTGGCGTCCATACCGAGCTCCGCGGTTTTCGCTGTGTGCGCGCCCCTAGGCCTTATCGAGTTCGCGGACACACGGATGCTGCAGACCGTCGGGGCGGGTGCAGCAGCTGTCGTAGTTCTTACGGGCGTCAGCGGCTTGGTCGTCGCTTGGCGTCGCGGCGGGGTGGGGCATGTAAAGCTAACACCCGCGATGATCGAGAACGCCGATATTCTCGCGACGAGGATGTTCGAATGGGACGATGTGATGGACGTGACCGACCACGCGGAATCGCGGAAGTCGCGGCGTGCAGTAGTGCTTCGGCTTCGGGACGGCAACGAAGAGATCATCAGCTTCGCGAACATCTATGTGCCCCGCGGCGCGGCCCTGTACTGGTTGGTGCGGCATTACTGGCGGCATCCCGAGGACCGGATGGAGTTGGTGGATTCGAGGGCACTAGAGCGGTTGCGCGGCGGTCAATTTGATTTCAGGTAGCCATTGACAGGGTGACCGGTCTTCGGGGCCTCAACCATTTCGGTGGCGCAGAAATGGGCGAGTTTGCCGGGGAGGCTTTGTGTCCGAACTGAACCTCCCCGAACCAGCGAACTGGGTCAAAGCTGGCAAGCCCATGTTGTGGGCGGGACTGGTCGTCTCCGTGGGGATGGTCTACTTCGTTGTCCGAGGCATCCTTGCCGGCCTGCGCGGCAACTACTTGACGACGATTTTGATTTTCGGATTCGTTACGTTTCCAGTGCTGATGATGGCGGCGCTGCTGTTGGCGGCGGCCGGCAAGACCCGGACGCGGACCTCCAGCGACGCAACCGGGTTCACCGTGTGGCCGGATAAGCGGTTCAGCATGCTGTATCTGACAGGACTCGCGGCGATCGGCCCGTCGGCACTGCTGCTCGCGTTCTTCATACCGCGCGGCGCGATCGACCTTCCCATGTCGCGAGGGCTCCAAATCTTCTCGCCTGCGCTGTTCATCGCAGCTGCCGTGCTCGCGGTCATCGGCATCATCAGCTGGGTGCGGCGCGGAGGCGTCGGATACCTCAAATTCAGCCCGGCAATGATTGAGATCGCCGATGTCATCAAGACCAGGGCGGTGGAGTGGGATGACATTGTCGACGTCAAGGATCATTCGGAGACCAAGGACGGCAAGAATGCCGGTAGGTCGGTGGTGCTGTGCCTACGAGATGGCAGCGAGAAGGTTATCGGCGGCTTGAGCCTTTATGTCCCGACGGGCGTGCCGCTCTACTGGATGGTGCGGCACTACTGGCGACACCCCGAGGACCGCGCCGAGCTGATGGACTCGCGGGCTTCAGAGCGGTTGTGTGACGGACAGTTCGATCTCAGGTAGCGCGACCACCCGGGCATTCAGCTAGCTTGAACTGCCCGCCGAACCCGACGAATGCTAACGAAAGGTTCCGCATTCGAGCCGGTGCGTAGCGCCGGCACCGGCGAGTTTCTGTCGAGTGTCTTCCCACCGCGTTACCCTCCGGGCGTGGACGCCGGACTATACGAATCTCTCCTCACTGATCGGCTCAATGCTGCCTCGGCTGAGCGCGACGACCTGCAACCTTTGCTCAGCGTGGTCGATGACTCCGAGCAGGCATTGACGATTACCCGTCACCTGGCCCCACTCATCGAACGGCAGCTCAAGGTCGCCGGCAATGCCGAAGCGCGTGCCAGGCTCCTGCGGAACCTGCTCGAGGTTCTGGGTGATGTCGATGCTATGCAGGAGAACCTGTTTCAGGATGATCCCACCAAGATCCGTCGCCTCGATGCGGTAAGTCCGAAAAGTCTGGGAGCTCGCCAGCTTCCACGTCCAGCAACACCGCTGTCCGACGCGGCGCTGATGACTAATGCTCGCAATGAGCCGACGCTCGCGGCGGAGTTACGAGCTGAACTCGCCAGCGCCGACCACGTCGATCTGCTGTGTGCGTTCGTCAAGTGGCAGGGTCTGCGGCTGCTCGAACGTGAGCTCACGGAATTGCGTGAACGCGGGGTTCCGCTCCGCGTCATCACCACGACCTACCTCGGTGCTACCGACGCGCGTGCCCTGGACGCCTTGGTTAACGAGTTCGGTGCCGAAGTCCGGATCAACTACGAAACTGACCGTACGCGCTTGCACGCCAAGGCGTGGTTGCTGCGCCGCAACACCGGCTTTCACACCGCCTACGTCGGATCATCCAACTTGTCGCACGCGGCCCTGGTCGACGGGCTGGAATGGAACGTGCGCCTATCGGCCATCTCCACCCCACACTTGCTGGAGAAGTTCCGCGCCACCTTCGACTCCTACTGGGAGAACCGCGAATTCGAACCGTACCGACCCAGCGAGGACGGCGACAAGCTGCGTGGGGCATTGGAGATTGCCTCCGGCAAGAAGCAGCGTGATTCTCTGACGATCACCCTGTCTGGTCTCGAGGTCACGGCCAAGCCATATCAAGCTGAGTTGCTCGAGCAGCTCGACGCCGAACGCGTCCTTCATGATCGGCACCGCAACCTCATCGTCGCGGCCACTGGGACGGGTAAGACCGTGATCGCTGCGCTGGACTATCGCCGATTGGTGCGGGAGGTCCATGGCCGGGAACTGACGCTGCTGTTCGTGGCCCACCGCAAGGAGATCCTGCAACAGGCGCGGCGGATGTACCAGGAAGTGCTCACCGACCCGTTGTTCGGTGAGCTGCTGGTCGACGGCGATCAGCCCAAACGCTGGCGTCACGTATTCGCCAGCATCCAATCCCTCACCCCGGACCGACTTTCCACGATCGAGCCGGACCATTTCGACATCGTGGTGATCGACGAATTCCATCACGCACAAGCAGCCTCATACCGCCGCCTCCTTGACCACATTGCGCCGATGGAACTGCTCGGATTGACCGCGACCCCGGAGCGGGGTGACGGCATCGACGTCCGGTCGTTCTTCGGAGGACGGGTGGCCGCGGAGTTGCGGTTGTGGGATGCCCTCGAACAGAACCTGCTGTGCCCGTTCCACTACTTCGGCATTCACGACGGCACCGACCTCGAGACCCTGCAGTGGAAGCGCGGTGGTTACGATCTGACCGAGTTGAGCGCCGTCTACACGGGCAACGACGCCCGCACCCGCATCGTGCTGGACCAGTTGCAGGACAAGGTCGCTGATGTCGGGTCGATGCGGGCCCTGGGGTTCTGTGTGAGCGTCGACCATGCCCGATACATGGCTGATCAGTTTGCCGCCGCCGGCATTCCCGCACGCGCCGTGGTTGGCCTCGACGACAGTACCGAGCGACGCGCGGCGTTAGCGGCGCTGCGCAATCGGGAGATCAACGTGTTGTTCACGGTTGACCTGTTCAACGAGGGCCTGGACATCCCGCTGGTCGACACCGTGCTGTTTCTGCGTCCCACCGAGAGCGCGACGGTTTTCCTGCAACAACTCGGTCGCGGACTGCGGCTTGCGCCTGGCAAGTCGGTGTTGACGGCCCTCGATTTCGTCGGGCATCAACGCAAGGAGTTCCGCTTCGATCAACGGTTCCGGGCATTGACCGGGCTGGGGCGCAAGCAACTGGAAAAGCAAGTCAAGGAGGGGTTTCCGTTTCTACCGTCCGGGAGCCAGATCGTGCTGGACGAGGTGGCACGCGAGCTGGTGTTGGAGAACGTGCGCCAGCAGACGTCACCGAAGAAGGCAGCGCTCATCTCGGAAATCCGCGCACATTCCGACGATCGGCTGGCCTCGTACCTGGATGAGTCCGGGCGTGGGCTCGAAGACATCCTGCGCACGGATCGGTCGTGGACGACGCTGTGTCGCGATGCCGCGAAGCTGGGGGAGAACCCGGGACCGCGAGAGAACGAGTTGATAAAGCGCGTGAAGGCATTGACACACGTGGATGACCGCCGGCGTTGGAAGGCGTACAGCGCGCTCCTGCAGAATTGCCGCGCAGAGGAAGGGGTGACTGAAGAGCGGCTTGGGGCGATGCTGTTCTACTCCCTGTTCCCCAACGGCGGCGGATTCGGCAGTGTCACACAAGGACTCGACGTGCTACGGGACGAAGCCGTGGCTGACGAGATGCGGCAGGTGATCGACATTGCGTTCGACGGTGCACATCGCAGTACCTATGACTTGTCGGACATGGGGGCCGAATTCGCCGACGTTCCGCTCGCGCTGCACGCCAGTTACTCGCGGGAGGAGATCCTGGCCGGGATGGGCTTTGCGTCGCAGAAACGGACACCCAGCACCATGCGGGAGGGAGTGGCGTGGTGCCCGGCCGTCAACTCGGACGCCTTCCTGATCACGCTGAAGAAGTCCGACACCGACTACTCGCCGACGACCATGTATCGGGACTTCGCGCTGAGCCCGGAGCTGTTCCATTGGGAGTCGCAGTCGACGACCTCGTCGGCCTCGCCGACCGGGCAGCGCTACATTCACCACCGCGAGCGGGGGTCCCACATCCTGCTGTTCGTGCGGGAGACTAAGACCAACGCGTTCGGTGCCGCACCGTACATCTTCCTCGGGCCGGCCGAATACGTCACCCACGAAGGAGACCGGCCGATGGCGATCACATGGCGCTTGCGCCAGGCAATGCCCACTGAGGTGTATCTGGGGGCGCGGGCTGCGGTGGCGTGATATCGCCTGTGCGGCAAGGTTGCTTCAAAAACGCTGCATGACGCCAGTGACTTCCGGGGTTCCAGAAGGCGGACGTGTACCGATACTCTCGACGTCACAATTAGTCGCAATTAGGGGGAGTGCGTGTCCAAGAGTTCGATGGCGGACCTCATTAGACGCGAGGTCGGAGAGATACAAGAGAATTATCCTGGCCTGGCCAACGCTGGAGACGCATTTGCGATCTGGAGCATCGCATTCCTACATCGACTGACGCATGACGAGGCCATCGCGTGTGCTGCAACGCGTGGGGCGGCGGGCACAGGGGATGGTGGCGTAGACGGTGTAGTGATCGACGAAGCTGACGGTGTCGTCTACTTGCTCCAGTGTAAGTTCGCTGAGAGTGATTCGGTGTCCTTCGATGCCACCGCCCTTAGCGAACTTGATACTGGTCTTAGCCGCATGCTGAGCCCTATTTATGCCGCGGAGCTTGGCGGGGAGTTCGAGAAGAAGGCAGAGCAGGTCCGAGCGGCGCTGTCTGGCGATGCGGACCTGGTGCTCCAAGTCGTAGTTATGGGCAGTGCTAGTCCGTCGCTTCAGTCAGCTGTTGGGGCAGTTTCGTCAGACACTTCAGATCTCCGCGTTCAGGGAGAGCTGTGGGATCTGGGTCGCCTCGACAGTGAGGGCACAGAGCGCGACACCGTTCGTGATCTCTCGGGTCTGGACGTCCCTTTCACGACTGTTGGTGCGTTCCTCGATGTGCCGACACCGGCGGTTGAGGGGCTTACTTCCTACGGGGTTGTGGTGGTCGACGGGCATTCGCTCGCAGAAGCCGCCCAGTTGTATCGTGCACGACTAGTAGATATGAACGTCCGATACCAGCTCCGCAAGACAAAGATCAACGATGCGATCGCGGAGACTGCTACTAACCCCGCTATCCAGGCGCAGTTCCTTGTCCTGAATAATGGCTTGACGATCGTGTGCGAGGCGATTTCGTCGCATGACGATAGCCGTGTATCTCTGCGCAACCCACAGATCGTAAATGGCGCACAGACCGCCCTTACCCTTGGTGATAATATCGAGAATATCACTCCCGGCGCCGTAAACGTTCTCACGCGCGTCATGGTGGTGGACAAGTCAATTGCAGAGGGTACCGAGCTCGCTCGGAAGATCTCGGAGGCCACAAATCGACAGAATCCGGTTAGCAGCGCTGATCTGAAGGCACACGACCCGCTGCAGATTCGGATAGACGCTGATCTGCGCAGACTTCCGGATAATTGGTTTTATGAGCGTCGTCGTAACAGTTTTGCATCGCTGTCGGTATCGGAAAAAAAGCGGTACCTTGATGTAATCACCAAAGAAGATCTTGGTCAGCGTTACCGCGCAATGATTGGGTACCCGGCGAAATCGATCACCACCAAAGCCACTATCTTCGACTCGACATCGCTTTACGGCAGGATTTTCGACGAATCTATCCGTGTTGAGATGTATGTGCTGGCGCACCAACTCTTCGCTTTCTACTACTCGCTATTGAACAAGCCAAAAGCCGCATTACGGATGGAGATTTTTGCGGACTTCGGCGAGGAAACGCGCCTGCTATTCATGCGAGCACGAAACCAATTCGCAGCGCATGGAACGGCCCTGGCGTACTTTCTCTTGGAGCGCCGCTACGGCACGCTTGAACCTCGGCGCGCGTATGAAATAGCGCTTGACGCTCGGAACGGCGGCAGCATATATCGCCCGCTGCATCAACTTGTGGTAATGACATTGGTCAAGTGGGCGGTGTCCCGTCAGCAGAGTGCTGTCGAAAACGGCGACCCGTTCGACATTAAAGATGAGTTTGAACGTGCTGATGCTTTCAATGTTATTTGTCAAGACGCGAAGATGGCTGCGCAATTTTACCGCGCGCAGACATTGGACCTTCTGCCGGGTTGAGCATGAAGAAGTTCCTGCTGCGACCGGCAGTTTATATAGCGTTATCGGCCGTAGGGCTGACTTGTGCAGCGCTCTTGGCGGGCATTCCGCTGATTATGAAGGGTTTGCCGGCCTGGATTTACATGCTCGTGCTTGGTCTTTTACTGATATCCCAAACAGGTCAGATGGTGTCCTTTTTTATTGCGCACAGCGAGCTGAGCGCTGAAAGGGTGAGAGTATCCCGCCAGCTTGCACTTGCCGGCCTCGAAGCAATTCGTAACGCTGTGATTCCTGCAATTGAGGCGGATGCGGTGCGTCAAGCTCATGAGTTAGACATAAAATGGGCAGTTCGAGTGCGCAGCGTTGAGGATGAAGTTCTCTTGTCATCCTCGCGAGTCGGTGGGCTGGACACTGAGAGCTTTCGCCGGCTCGATGCCTCGGGTGCGCTGGTGCGGGTAGTTTCTAGTGTGAGGAATTCACGCGGTTCTTGCGACGTTCGTAGAGTTTTCGGCGGCTGCCAGTCTCAAGCCGCAACCGGATTCCGTTACGAAGTTTTCTATGAACTACCCGGATCGATCTCTGAGCGAGAAGGAAGGGTCCTAGGCGGAACATTGCTGGCAGCACTCCGAGACGATGCGATAGTTGGGTTTATTGCTACCAGGCTGCTCCGATAAGCGACATTGGTGCTAACTGTTCTGGCGTAGAATATGCTCGCGAACCACATATCACTCATCGTAATGATGCGAGCCTGCGTGCCATTTCGGCAAGCGGCACGTCGTTGGTTTCGGCTCCCCACGATACTCTGAGCGCGCCGGCAATTCTGTCATCTGACAGCCCTGCGGCAGTGAGAACATGACTCGGTTCGTAACTTTGAGATGTGCAGGCCGAGCCATTCGAGATAGCGACAACATCCTTGAGGGCGACAATTGCAGCTTCAGAGTCGATGCCTGGCACTGAGAAGTTAAGTGCGCTCGCGATGGTTCGTGAAGGATCTCCGTTAAGGGCAATGCCCAGGGGCTCAAGGGCATCGAGCAGTTCACGCTTGGTGTCTTGGCACACGCGTGTTCGTTCAGCGGACTCCTCTGCGGCAAGTTTCGCGGCGAGACCAAGCCCGGCGACGAGTGCGACGGGAAGGGTTCCAGGTCGGAGACCACGTTCTTGTCCGCCTCCATACATAAGGGGTTCAAGCGGCGGACGTTTGAACCCTCGCCTGCGAGCGATGAGCGCCCCGATTCCCTTGGGTGCGCCAATCTTGTGCCCGGACAATGATATTAGGTCGATGCGGGGCTCGCGAAGCAGATCAATCAGTTTGCCAAAGGCTTGTGCCGCGTCGACATGAAAGTACGCCTCGTGATTTGCGAGCACTGAGGCGATCTCGTTGACCGGCTGAATTACCCCAGTTTCGTTATTCACGGCCATGACGCTGACGAGCAGCGTGTCTTCGCGAACCGCCGCCTCAACTCGATCCGCCGAGACCCAGCCGCCCTTGTTTGGGGGAAGAAGCTCAACGTCAAATCCCCGCTTGCGCAGAACTTCTAGTGGTTCCAGTACAGCCTTATGTTCGATTTGAGTTGAGATGATGTGGCGCTTGCTCGTTGCGATCCCATGGCTCTCGAGACCGAGAATTGCGATGTTGTTGCTCTCCGTCGCGCCGCTGGTAAAGACCACTTCATCAGACTTTGCGGAGACAACTGCGGCTACCTCTGCACGGGCTCGGTGGACCCGCTCTTTTGCGACCTGCCCGTAGGTATGGGTACGGCTGCCAGCGTTGCCGAACTCATAGGACAGGTATGCCATCACCTCCTTGGCCACCCTTTCGTCGACGGGGGTGGTGGCATTGAAGTCCAGGTACACCGGGCGTAGCGACGACTGTCCGGCTGGATCAGAGGGCTTGTCGGTGGCGATCGTTACCGTCATGGCAGCAGCGTAGCTCCGGGTACGGACAATTGTTCGGAACCAGATCCGCGTTTTGTTTGGAAGTTCTGATCCATACATGGTAGGACGAACACATGGCTCAGCCTGAGGTAGCCGCTCCGCAACACTCGATCGACGGTGGCGCGCTCGATGAGTTCAAGTACGTATTTCCTGCGATACGCGGTGTCCAGGCTGGACGTGAGTACTACGTCACGATGTGTCCGCTGCGGCTGATCCCACGTCTCTTCCTGTTCAACGAGGAAGAATTGCCCCCAGAGATGCGTGCACAACGTCAACTCAACAAGGCGCGAGTGCCGGAGATAGCGCGGTACATCATTGACAACCCGACCAGCTACATCTTCTCCGCATTGACCGCATCAGTGAACGCGGACGTACGCTTCGAGTCCATCGCCGGAAGCAATGGTCCCGCGGAACGCGTCGGTACTCTCACGATTCCGTGGTCCGCCACCTTTGTGATTAACGATGGCCAACATCGCCGAGCGGCCATACAACAAGCGCTCGCCGAGAACCCCGCGCTTGGTGACGAGACCATCGCGATCGTGATGTATATCGACATCGGGTTGGATCGATGCCAGCAGATGTTCGCTGACCTCAATCGATACGCGATTCGACCGGCCAAGTCGATTGGGGTCCTCTACGATCACCGAGATCCGCTGGCAGCGATCTCTCGGCTTGTCGTCTCGCAGAATCCGCTGCTCAGTGATCTGACCGAGATGGAGACAAGCAACCTTGCGCCACGCTCGCGCAAGCTGTTCACGCTGTCCGCGCTTCATACAGCTACTGCGGCGCTGCTCAATGAGATTGAAGTCGACTCACTGACGGAGCGCGTTGACCTTGCTGCCCAGTATTGGCGCGTGATCGCCGATCAGTTCCCAGCTTGGCAACAGGTCTACCGCGGCGAGATCTCCGCGGGCGAAGTTCGTCAAGACTTTATCCACACACACAGCATTGCGTTGCACGCCCTAGGTCGTGTCGGCAACTCACTCCTCCGTACAAGTACCCAGCCGTCTGTATGGGAGAAGCGCCTGAAGAAGCTGCGCACCATTGATTGGCATCGCAGCAACTCAATCACCTGGGAAGGCCGAGCTACAAACGCCGGCAAGGTAAGCAAGAGCCGTACGAACGTCGAACTAACGACCGCCTACATCAGGACCACGCTGGGAATGCCATTGCCGCCCGATGAGCAACGCGCCGAGGATAGCTTCACCCAAGGGGGAAAGTGATGACCAAGTTGCCAATTCGCCCAAGGTCGGCCTTCGACGACCTTGGCTTCGCGGGAACCGTCGATGCACTGGTGTCTCAAACACAGCAGCTCTACCTCGCCGATGGGGTGCCGTGGGTCGTCGGATACTCGGGCGGTAAGGATTCGACCGCTGTACTGCAGATCGTCTGGCTTGCACTCGCCGGCCTCGACCCCTCGCAGCGGACGAAACCCGTGCATGTCATCAGCACAGACACCCTTGTAGAGAATCCGGTCGTCGCCGCCTGGGTCACTCACTCTCTCGAGGTCATGGGGGAGCAGGCGAAGGCCCAAGGCCTGCCAATTACACCGAACCGTCTGACGCCCGCCGTCACTGATACGTTCTGGGTCAACCTCATTGGCAAGGGCTATCCGGCGCCGCGACCAAAGTTCCGGTGGTGCACAGAGCGTCTGAAGATCAAGCCATCAAACACGTTTATTCGCGAGATGGTTCGGGCGCACGGTGAAGCGATACTTGTTCTCGGTACGCGCAAGGCGGAAAGCTCGGTTCGGTCAGCTCGAATGACCGCGCTCGAATCACGCAGAGTTCGAGAACTGCTGAGCCCGAATGAATCCCTGCCCAACGCGCTCGTCTACTCGCCTGTCGAGAACTGGTCGAACGACGACGTATGGACTTTCCTGATGCAATCGTCGAACCCGTGGGGATACTCAAACAAAGAACTGCTGACGATGTATCAAGGAGCCTCCCCGGATGGCGAGTGCCCGTTAGTCGTCGACGCCAGCACACCGAGTTGCGGCGACAGCCGATTCGGCTGCTGGACTTGCACTCTCGTCGAGCAAGATAAGTCGATGGCGGCGATGATTCAGAACGACGAGGAGAAGGAATGGATGCTGCCGCTTCTCGAGCTTCGCAACGCCCTCGATGTGGCCGATGATCGTCATCTGCGGGATTTTCGCCGGATGAACGGGTCAGTTCAGCTATTTCACGACAAGCCGATTCCTGGTCCATACACGCAGACAGCGCGTGAGGACTGGCTCCGGCGTCTCCTGGAAGCCCAGGCGTGGATCCGTGAGAACGGACCAGATTATGTGCGCAGTTTGGAGTTAGTAACTCCCGCTGAGCTCGAAGAAATCAGGCGCATCTGGGTTGTCGACAAGCACGAGTTTGAAGACCACCTTCCGGGCATTTACGAATCAGCGATGGGTGAGGCGTACCCCGGAAAGCCACTTGACGAACACCTTCCCCTCGGTGCGAACATGATCAGTGCGCTTCAAGAAGTGGCAGGTGGGGATCGCCTTCATTTTGAACTAGTGCGTGAGCTCTTGGACATTGAGCAACGGCACCGCGCACAGGTCCGTCGCGCCGGATTGTTCGAATCACTCGAAAAGGCACTTCGCCGAGGCTTCTACGACGACGAAGCGGACGCGGCCTCACGAGCTCGAGAACGCAAAGCAGCCTTGGAGCGGGTTCCGGAGGAGAGCGACGCGATGCGCCCCGATCCACTCGACGTCGCCGACGGATACGTGCGTATCACATCAGGCTCTGACGCATGATCCTCAACAAGCTCGTTCTCCATAACGTGGGAACATTCGCCGGCAGACACGAAATCGACCTGACGCCAACGTCACCCAAGAAGCCGATAATCCTGATTGGCGGCCTCAACGGTGCAGGTAAGACCACCATCTTGGAGTCGATCCAACTTGCTTTGTATGGCCCGTTAGCGCAGGGCCCGGCACGCCGAAATGGCAGCTATGACAACTACCTTCGAGGTCTCATCCACCGTGGCGTACCGGTCAGCGATGGTGCGGCAATCGAACTGACCTTCACAGCACATCAGGAGGGTGCTGCACACACCTACTGGTTGCGCCGCAGCTGGAAGAGCACCGGCGCTTCGATACGCGAGATATTGAACGTATCGGTGGATGGAAGACACAACCAATCGCTGACCTCGACCTGGAGCGAACATGTCGAGACCTTCTTGCCCCGCGGCATCGCTGGACTGTTCTTCTTCGACGGTGAGCAAATAGAAGCCCTTGCAGATCTAGAACGCTCGCGCCAGGTGCTCCGTTCAGCGCTTGCGGCTCTCCTCGGACTTGATCTCGTTGATCGGCTCAGCACCGATTTGGCGGTGCTCAAACGACGGCATCGCAGTGCCCAGGTTCCTGAGAGCCTCGGGCAGGAGATCGATGATAAGAGGCAGCTAGTCACCGCTCTCCGCCAAGCAGAAGAGTCTGGCCATGAAGCCGAAGCTGCTCGCCGCAGCGAAGTCGAGCGCTACGAAAAACTGTATTTCGAGGCAACCGAGGCGTTCCGTGCTGCTGGTGGTGACCTTCTTGAGCGGCATGAGTCCTCCGAAGCCGCTGTGGCGAAAGCGCGAGCGAGTCTGGCACGCTGTGAAGACGAGATCCGCCATGAAATGGCTGGGAGCGCACCACTTCTTCAGGTCACTGGCCTCCTCAACCGGCTGATTGCCCAGGTAAACATTGAAGAGGGCGCTAAACGTGCCGCACTCTTGTCGGATGCACTTCTTGCTCGTGATGACGCCGTGCTGGGAAAGCTTAGGTCTGCGAAAGTCGAAGCTGTGGCGATCGAAGAAGTTCAGCGCTATCTGGAGGCCGATCGCCAAGAACGTGATTTGTCTTCGACAACTGACGCCATAGTGGAGTTCGGTCCACCGGTTGCTCTTGAATTCCTCTCAATGGAGAATCTCCCCAGCGTAAAGAGACGGCTGCAAGATTTGGTGCATCAGCGCTCGCAAATCGTGGACGAGCTGGATCAGGCGGAGCGGATGCTTGCTGCGATACCCGACCCTGAAGCGTTGGCTCCCCTGCAGGAACAGCGTGAGGATGCTCGAACTGCATTGCTTCGGGCCGAAGCGGCGCTTGCGTTGGCGAGCGAATCGCTTCAGTCAGCACAGAATTCGCGTGTGAAGGCACACTCAGCCTACGAGGCTGCGCTCGACAAAGTGGCTCACGAGAATCTCGCAGCCGATGACGACCGTAGGATGGTTGACCATGCGGATCGCGTCAGTGCAACGCTGAACCAGCTGCGTGTCGCTGCGACACGGCAACACCTCGGTCGAATATCCCAGTTGGTTCTTGAGGCTCTAAATGTCTTGCTACGTAAGCAAAACCTGATCGCCGATGTCCAGATCGATCCGGAGACGCACTCGGTCTCACTAACGGGGTCTGACGGTCGTCCATTGCCGGCGACGGATTTGTCGGCAGGCGAACGTCAGCTGTTGGCTGTGGCGCTACTGTGGGGCTTGGCGAGGGCCGCCGGCCAGCCGCTGCCGGTCGTAATCGATACGCCGCTAGGGCGGTTGGACGGCACCCACCGTGAACACTTGCTTGAGCGCTACTTCCCGCAAGCCAGTCACCAGGTCGTGTTGCTGTCGACTGACACCGAGATCGATGATGAAGCGCTCGATCGGATTACTAAAAGGGTTGGTCGCTCGTATCAGCTCGTGTTCGATTCAGCCACTAATGCGACGTCCGTCGAAAACGGCTATTTCTGGGGGTGAGGCATGCCTGTTGACCATATCCGCGTGTCCCAGACGGCACGTGATCAGCTGATTACATTGAAACGCAGGACGGGTATCGCGCATTGGAATGTGCTGTGTCGGTGGGCGTTATGCCGATCACTGGCGGAAGCTGCGCCGCCGCCCGTCTTGAAACTAGCGTTCGACAGCACAGTCGAGATGGATTGGCGAACCTTCGGGGGCGATCACGGTGATGTATTGTGGGCGCTGCTTCGTTTGCGTTGCCACGAAGACGGACTGGAGCTGGATGACGAAACCCTGGCCCAGCAGTTCCGGTTGCATCTTCACCGGGGGATCAGCTATCTCGTCGGTGATCCACGTGTCTCCGATGTAGCCGGTCTCGCGAGTGTGGGATTGAGCGACCCGCCGGCCGCATGAGCGTCACTGGCGTTGCTCGGCATAAGACCGCGCTGACGCGAACCGCGCTTTCGCGGCCGATAGCCCGGGCAATGACTGATGGGTTGTTGGAGAGTGGCTGTGCCGTATTCGATTACGGTTGTGGCAAGGGCGACGATGTTCGCCATTTGCGGTCGTTGGGGTTCGATGCCGACGGTTGGGATCCCACACACCGGCCGACTGTGCCTCGCAAGGCTGCGCCGATCGTGAACCTCGGCTACGTAATCAACGTTATCGAGAATCCAGCTGAGCGAATCGAAACTCTGCGTTCTGCGTGGGGACTGACAGAGCGGCTGCTCATTGTCTCGGCTCGAATGACATGGGATGCCCGCGACTTGGTTGGTCGTCCAATGGGTGACGGACTACTCACGCGTTCGGGGACATTTCAAAAGTTCTATGACCAGCCCGAACTCGCGACCTGGATCGAAGGTTCGCTTGGCGTACATCCCTACGCCGCGGCTCCCGGAGTTTTCTACCTGTTTCGGAATGAGACGGATGTGCAGTCATTCCTGGCATCGCGGGTCTATGCATACCGTCCGCGGATCCGTGTCTCTCCGGAGACGTTGTTCGAGACTAACCGCGAAGCGCTCGCACCTCTCCTCACCTTCATGAGTCAACATGCGCGCACGCCGAGGCCGGGCGAGCTGCCCGTAGAAATGACGGAGCCAATCCGGGAAGCTCTAGGCGGGCTCGGCCGGGCTCAGCGGCTGATCCGACAGGTTACCGATGACGGCTATTGGGACCAAGTCACGATCCAGCGTCGAGCTGAGTTATTGATCTACGTTGCGTTGTCCAGATTCCGTAGACGCCCGCGCTTTTCGCAGTTGGAACGTTCGTTAGCCACGGATATCCGAACACTGTTCGGCACTTACAAACAGGCCTGCCTTGAAGCAGACCGCATGCTGGTCGCCTGCGGGGACCAGGCGCTGCTTTTGCTGAACGCGCGCAGCTCGAAGGTCGGCAAGCAAACTCCAAGTGCGCTGTATGTCCATCGGTCGGCGATGGGCGAGATCCCGCCGATGCTGCAGGTATTCGAGGGCTGCGCCCGAGTGTTGGCTGGAACAGTCGAGCATGCCAACATGATCAAGCTGTCGGTTACTGAACCTCAGGTCTCTTACTTGACATACCCGACATTTGATAAGGATCCACACCCGACACTGCGCTCAGCGGTGACCGTTAACCTCCGTCGACTGAGCGTCGACTGGCGTGACTACAGTCGCAGCGAGAACCCGCCGCTGCTCCATCGCAAGGAAGAGTTCCTTGGTGTTGATGACCCCAAGCGCGCCCTCTACGAACGCCTGACGCGTGCCGAAATGCGGGCGGGGTTGTACGACCACCCTGAGCGAATTGGGACCCTGAAAGGGTGGCGGGAGATCTTGGCTACATCAGGTGTTGACCTGCGTGGTCACCGATTAGTTCGTGCGTAAACGCGACCATGGTCGGATCAACAATTGCGTATTTCCGGAACGCGTGGACGGCAGCAAAAGCGCTCGATCGTCGTCTCGGGTCCACTGCAGCCCCTAACGGCGCAAGCCGTCGTTTACTGGCTAACACAGCCGCCGAATGAGACGAGTAACGAACGCCGTCCGCGGGTCTCCTACTTTCCACTGAAGTGCAGACGCCGGACCACCGCCGAGTTTTCCCAGAAACGTGATCGGTTCGACCGCTTGGATGGCCACCTACTCGTTTGCGCTCAGTTGAGTGGTGTGCGAGACGCCCTGATTACATCGGGCACAGTCGCGTAGCCGAACGAGTGAGCGCAGTCTGATGCCCGTTCTACCCGCAAGTGGGTAGCCCACGCAGGTTGCGACGGACGCCTTGCACGGGTAGCGCCCGGAAGTTGCCGGCCGTCAACGATGGCCGGCAACGGTCTGGTCGGCTCTCTGACGTCCAGGCAAGTGCACTTGTGACAGGATAACGTCGCGAGAGTGGAAGACTGTGTCGACTACGAACTCACGGATCTGGTTATGCATCGACAAGGACCGACTTCATGACTCATCCCGGCGCAACCCGGTACTCGATGCTCGATGTTAGTGAGGCGCCGGAGGCTCCAGGTATTTACGCTTGGTATGCCGCGTTTCGCGCAACTGAGCAGGATTGGCAATTTCAACCTGGTCCCACCGGAGATGAAGCGCTCGGGCCCTTTGCGGAGCTAATATGCCGGTATGGCGGACAGTTTGAACCGCTCGCCGTTCAACTGTCGGGCCAAGGCGCCTATGGGGCGCGATGGCGGGGTGATCTCGCGGTAGATTTTCCGTTCGCAGAGGGGGGATCATCATCCGGCCATAACGACGGTGGCGAGTCGGCCCAACAAACGCATCCGAGGATTATGAAGGCAGTTGAAACGCCGGGAGCGAGAAAAGTCGTAGCTAAATTGCTAGAGCACGCGACCCCAACGTTCAGCACACCTTTGTATATCGGAGTAGCAGAGGACTTGAGGCGAAGGTTAACAGACCATAAGAAGAGCTATAGTAAGGCGATGAGTTGGCTTCGCGACCATCCTGAGGACATCGCTGCTATAAAATTAGCTGGCAAATCTTTTGGTGAACGCGCCGCAGCTAGAAATATCGCGATGGAAAGACTTGAGGTGTGGGTGATAGATCTCGAGGAAGAATTGAGCGAACTTTCTTCGGAGCAATTGCGTGAAATGGCTGAGTCAGCTGAATGGATATTGCACCGGATCTATTCACCAATATTGGGGAGGCGATAATCAATGGTGTTTGGCGCTGGTAAGAAGCTCGAATTTAGAGATTATGTACAGGGCACATGGGGGGTTTTTAATACCCCCGCCGGGCAGGTTTCTTACGTTCTAACCAAGGCCCGCCTAGGAGAAGATTCGGCAGAGCCCGAGCGGCAGCTAACAAAGAGCTTATCGCCGGTTCGTGAGATAATGGAGCCTGACAGTCTTGATTTCAACCAACTGCTGCAACGGGATCTTGACGATCATCGGGTTGCCATCAAGTTAATTCCGTACCTCCTTGAAAAGAAGCCGACGGGTCCGGCATTCTTTCCTCCCATTGTTGCAATCTTACTACCCTTCAAAAATAAGAAGCCCACGAAGTTTCCTGCCCTCGGCGCCTCGTCTGACACGGTCGATGATGATGGAACGCGGTGGCGCGAGGAGAAGGCGGGGTCGGCATTCAAGGTACAGCAGTTACTGGATGTCGACGGACGTCTTCATCCTGTGAATGTTGGAAAACTCTGGTGGAATAGTACCGAGGCAAAGCTCGTGGTCCTCGACGGACAGCATCGCGCTATGGCGCTGCTGGCTATTGAGCGGACGTTGTCGAATAGTTGGGCCGATTCGACAGGGGCCAAGTATCGCTCCTTTTATGAAAATGAAGTTACCAAGCAACTTAAAAAGGGTGGTCAAGGAGCGCTCGATCTAGCTTCGATCGAAGTGCCTGTGGCTGTGTGCTGGTTGCCTGCTGAAACTGGCGAAAATGCTCGGGCTCACGAGGCTGCACGAAAACTATTTGTTGACGTGAACCGAGAAGCCCGACCGCCGTCTGAGTCGCGCATTATTCTTCTGTCGGATGCAGAACTTACCAACATTCTAACTCGTAGAATGTTGAGTGAACTTCGTTCCGATGACACAGATCGGTTACTGCCACTAATAGCAGTCGAGTATGACAATCCCATTGTAAATACTAGCAGGCCTGCAAGATGGTCTGTGGTCACCAACATTCACCTCTTGAAAGAAGCGGTTGACTGGTGCATATTTGGACCCGCTAAATTGCTTTCGAATGTGGATGTGCGAAAGTCGCGAGGGCGTCCCAATAAAATTGACCGCGATGCTTGTATGCGGGAACAACTTCAGACCGACTCACTGTTTCCGAATCAATTTGAGGATGGTGGTTACACATATCGGCGTGACGAGCTCGGTAATGAAGATTTTCCTCTGGGGCAGGTCGATAAGATCTCGGATCGTTTCGCAGCGACTTGGGGAGAGTCCTTTCTTTTGTTGCTATCGTCTGTCCGCCCGTATTCGGCACATGTCGATGCGCTACAAGAGTTGAAAGACAACTGGCATCGAGACGAGACATCGCTAACTCTTGCGTATGATGCATTGTTCGGTGGTGTAGGCGTGTACTGGACCTTAAAAGATAGCTATGAACATTATCTGTCGAACGGAGCGAAGGGGCAAAAATCCGACGTGGTGGTGGCTTGGGAGGCCATTCTGAAGCGAGAGGGAGTATTTGAGAGCTATCGTGCAAATCAGTATATGGGCGGGGCGTCGGACGGCTTGCTAAAGAAATCGAAAGCTGCGTATGCCGTGCTAAATACCCAAGCTTGTCAGCTGGGCCTATTGCTCAGTTTGGGTACACTTTGGGAGCTCCGTAAAGATGCCAACGCTGCCGTGCTGGACGAGTTGCCCATTCTGGCGGCGGCAATGGTCGATGGCCTGAACAATTATTTTGATCAAGATCATGGAAAAGCTGCTGATCGACGTTTGGCGTTGAATAAGGCAGAGGTAACGCATCCCCTGAATCAGATCCAGAACATGGATGCGCTTCAAGCCGTCTATTTCCGCTATTTCTGGTTAGAGATCTTATCCTCTGACGCGGTTTGGCCTCATATTGCTGCATGGGTTCCGGACAAGGTTGTTTTTGATCAGAAGCGCAACAGGGGTCGGAGCTTCTACTTCAACCTACTATCCGAGCAACACTTAAAAGCGCTAGCGACCAGCAATCCTGGGCAGGCGGCAGCCGGTCTGAAGAATGATGCTGAAGCGGCTGCAAAAAAGTCTCTTCAGAGGGCGCTCGCAAAATGGTGCGCCGTCGATGAGTCTGAATTTTCTCAATGGTTTGATAATCGAACCGATGTCGGCGATTCGACCCAACCAGACGACGATGGTGTAACCAAGGTCAGGCCGGAAGATGATTTGTCGGACGACAATGCCGATGGTGCAGTTACGAGTCTCGAGGAGCTGCTTGGCGACTGATATTCAGCAACCCCCATCTGCGAACCGGAATGCTGCCATACATCCGCCAGCCCACAAATACCGGCTACGTCAACCCCAGGTAACCCCGCTCAGCAGTTCGCCAACCGACAGAGGCTTCGCCCCGCCTTCATCGGCCAGAACTTCTGTCACAAGGTCGATTACAACGAGGTCGACTGGTTGGCGTCGAACGTTGATCTGCTCCTGGATGTACTCAAGACCGCCGTTCGCGAACTCCTCGAAGATCTTGACGCGCTCCTCCAAGCGGGTGCTATCCATGATCTCCGCGTCGTCTGAAACGACATTCGCCGCGATCATGTTGATCAGTGTGTCGCTGAATCCCGGAGTTGCTAGTACCTCGTAACGGATGGGATCCCCGGAGCTGGCCGTGAATGACACACGACGCTGCTGATGAAACCCGACTGCCGCGGCGAAGAGCAGGATGTCGCGATAGGTCGGGAACTTGGCCTCATTCTGCATTTCCTGCATGAGCGCTTCATGTTGCTGCGGCCGCCGCGCGCGGACCTCGCCTTGTGCGGTTGTCACTTGATTACCTTCAGTTCGGAGTGGTCGGATTCGTCAGACCGAATGTATGGATAGGACATGCCTTCAAGTTCGATGTCTTCAGCGACATCGCCGGCGGCTGTGGTGTGCGCCTCGATGACACCGAGATGGCTCACGTAGGGAAGCAACTCGGTAACGACCTTGCCGAGCCCTTGACTCTTGCTGACCAGTACAACTAGCTGTGGTGCCATCTTCGCCAGTGCTCGCGACACCGATTCTTGGTAGTCCTGATCGAGGGAGCCGAATGCAGCGTCCATCACGATCGGATATGTGCCGGCGTCTGTTGCTGCCTCGCCCTCTGCTCGCCCGCCCTTTCGGATTTCGCGAGCAAGCTTGGAGACTGCGGCCACGAAGCTGAGGCTTAGAATCTGATTCTCACCAGTCGATTTGGGCACTGGGAGCTCTACTCCGTTGACATTCTGATGGAGGGTCAGCTCGAAACCTTCGTTCAGAGTGGGCACATAGGGCTTGAAGGTAATTCCCTTGAACACCTCCTTTACTTCGGCATCGAGTCGCTGGCGCATGTCCTCCTCGCGGAAGGCCAAGATCTCCTCGAGTGCCTTCTTTACAGCAAGCACCAACTCGGAACGAGAACGGGCTTTCTGTGCCAGCTCGTCAGTCACCTCCGCCCGCGAACGGTCTCTCGACTTCTGCTCGATCTCCTTAGCGACCGAAACTAGTTCGGACGCGATCGATCCCTTGCGTTGGTTCTTCGCCGCGATGCGGGCATCGAGATCGATTCGTTTCGACTCCAGCCGCTGGACGTCCTCCAGTCGGCTATCTTTGAGCTTGCCGTCAAGTTCCGATTTGCGCGCCTCAAGCCGTGAAACACGTTCTCGCTCAGTGGCGATACGATCCAGCTGCGCACTGAGAGCGTCCCTGAGTGTTCCGCGAGCATCCGCAAGCGGAGCGATCTGTCCGCTGAGTTGCTGCCAAGCGGTCTCTACTGCTTGAAGTCCTGCTCTCTGACGCCATTCCTTCACATGGTCCCACGGAGCGCTGTGTTCGGTCAGGGGTGTGCCGCAGATGCACGCCCTTTCATCGAGCAACTGATCGACGAACTCGCGTTTAAGCGGCGCAGGCAATGCTCCCTTCCGATAGAGGTTGTCGGCCATTGCCTTTGTCTTCTCGCCGAGTTCTTCCGTGAATGCCTGGAAGCCCTTTGTGCCAACTAACAGGGATCGCTCAATGATGGCCGCATCGCGGGCGGCTCGCGCTTCGTTGAGCTCCGCTGAAACGGAGTCGCGTTCAGACTGGATCGGCGCGGCCTCATTATGCTGACGCAGCAATTCCAAGGTGCTGTCGCGCTCCTCCGCCAGGGAGGCGATGTCGCCGTCGATGACCGCTAACTCATCCTTGGCCTTTGTCTGCCTTTCCGTGAGCGAATCGATCGCATCCTGTATGGCACTCGCTGTATCGCCACCATGCTTCTTAAGCTCGTCGGTCAGCTTGCGGTTGACCTTCGGAAGATGGGTGATGGCGCGCTCTACCTGTTCCAGGTCGAGCAGCACTTTGATGTCCTTCTGAACTTCGGCGTAGGCGCCCTTCTTGACCAGATTCTCGATTCGCTCACCGTTGAAGAAGAAGAATCGGCTGACGCCGACGGGCAGGATGGTGAGGATCTTTTCCTGCGGGGCGTCCACCACTTCGGACGAGCCGTCGGCTCTCGTCGTCCACAGCTGCAGGGTGGGCGACAACGGACCCTGGTGGTCCGACTCCTTCCGGAGGTGACCGCTTCGCCGGATCCGGTAGTCTTGACCCTCGTGGTCGAAGTGGATCTCGACCGCTACCTCGATCGAATCCCCGATAGGCAACGCTCGCCAGACACTGTCGGTAATAATCCGGTGCTGCTGTTCGACGTCTTCGGACATGTTCCCGTAGAGCCCCCACGTGAAGGCATTGAGCAGCGTCGTCTTCCCAGCACCGTTTGCGCCAAAGACCAGCGTCACGGGCTTGATGGCATCCGATGTGAGGTCGAGGGTCTGCGTTCCTCTGAACTGTCGGAAGTTCGTTAGCGTGATGGATTGGAGCTTCACGGGATGATCTCCTTCACTGCGGCCAGCAAGTCGTCGGTTGCGTCGTAGGCCGTGATGTGCAGCTTGGCCCGTTCGATTTCCAACACTCGCTTGAGCAGCGCCAGTTGTTCGGGGCTTAGCCCTTCCAGTACTTGTCGCTCGGTGCGCTTGTCCGTCACTCTGTTTCCCTTCATCATTGGGATTTCACGCTTGCGGCGCTGCCTACATGTCCATCAGGTGGTATCGCTCTTTCAGAGGGCGGAGCGCCTCTAGCGTCGTCTCATAATTCTCCGATAACTTCCCGAATTCATTGGCCCGCTCCAGTTCTCGGATTAGTAGCGAGCGCTCGACGGTGAAGTTAATCGGCGCGCCGGCGGCAGGAACCGCCAAGTAGTCGAGGATTTCCGCGCGTTCCTTTCCGGGGGCACGTCGCAGCAGCCGGCCCCGCCGCTGGATGAACTGCCGTGGGTTGCTGCTGCTCGCAAGGAGATAGCCCACTCGGGCGTCCGGAATGTCGACTCCCTCGTCGAGACAGCGCATTGCGATCAGGGAGCGCAGGTCGTTGCCACTACCGAATCGTCGCAGGAGAACTTTTCGCTCTGCCCGCGGTGTCTCCGATACATAGGTGTGTCCGGACAGGTGGAGTTCATTGCCGACGAGGTGCATGACTTCATCGACCTGTTTTGGTCCCGGTGGGTCGCCTGGCTCGGATGGTCGTCGTCCTTCGGCGCAATAAATTAGTTGGAACCATTGATGACGTCGCGCTTGCAGATCTGCGCGTAGAGCAGCGATTTTGCCTTCGGCATGCCCGAGTACTCCAGCTCGCTGGCGGAGCAAGTACCCCAACGGCGAATCAGGATCAGAGTTCTTAAGGTCGTCTCCTGAAGCGATGCGTTGCGCGATTTGCGCTGAGAGATCGACGTAAAGGCTAGTCTCAACGTCATTCAGTTCGACAAGCCTGGGCATATAGACATACCGAGTGAGTGCCCCCATCGCAATCGCTTCGCCGAGTCCTAGTTCGAAGCAGACTTGGCCGAAGTATTCGGTGAGTGAGTCTGTGCCCTCATCGTCGAACCAGCGCTCGGGCGTTGCGGAGAGCCCGAGCCTGTAGGTTGCGTTTTGGGGGAGGGACGAGCGAAAGGCTTTCGAGCCCAGATTATGTGCTTCGTCAGCGATGATGAGCAGTGGTTGTGCGATGCGCGACAAGATCGATTGGAACCGCTGCCCCGAGAACGAAGCATAGGTGGCGATCATCGCCACGACCGGGCGCTGGCCCATCCGTGCTGCTGCGAGCTGATCTTCAATGATCGGGAGCCACTTCTCGCTGGACTCATAAACGGCCACGGGTCGTACACCAAAGTCGTCAACCTCGGAAATCCATTGATCAACCAAGTGCGTCAATGGAGCCAAGATCAGGACGATTAGCGGCTCTTCACGCTCGCGGTGCAGATCACCAAGCTTCGTAGCGGCGACCATCGCGGTCTTCGTCTTCCCGGTGCCGGTGGCCATCTTGAGGATGCCGCGTCCCTGCTGTCCAAGCCAAGCCATGACAGCGTCCCGTTGATACGGCCGGACTTCGAGCGCTTCTGGGATTGCTAGGCGGCTCGCGTTGCCAAGCTCCACCGGCGCGGGTGCGAACGCAATATCGATGCCAGGCAGTGGGCGATGCGGCCGCTCGTTCCCTAACTTGATGAGTCGCTCACGTGCGATGTCGGGGAACCGTTCCACGCTGAGATACGGCGTCTCGTTCGACCAAAGAGATTGGAAGTCGGCTTCGAGGCGCAGGGCTCGTGCACCGTCTCCGGCGACCCACCCGCGGTAGACCTCAACCGACTCAAAGTTGGCTAATAGTCCGCCGTACGTTTCGTTGCTACTTCCAGTGAACCCAATCAAGTCCCCAAGGTCGTCACGAAAAATCCCGATCTTCTCGTGGTAGATGCCGACCCGACCCTCTCGCTCGACAAATGCAAGCTTGATATCAAGTCGACCGTCGGCGATGAGTCGTCCGATTAGCCCCAAACTGTCCAGAACCGTGTCCGGCTGGTCGTCGTTCTCTAGCTCCCGCAGTGTTGTTCGCTCGAGCACTGCGCGTACGCCATAGCCGCGTTCGATGTCCACGATGTCGTCCTCGTTGAGGTGAGGTGATGCGATGAGACGCATCGATCCGCCACGCTCGGCGAATAGGTCGATACCGCGTGAATAGAGAGCCAGGCTCGTTGAGCTGAAGTAACCAACTGCTCGGCTGTAGCTCGATGCCACGGTGAATGCTGGGACAAAGAAGTTTCGGACGACATCTTCCTTGTCGCTGCGATACCGGTCGTTGAGGGTGAGGGATCGCAGACCGCGCGGTGCATCGGTCATAGAAGGTCCAGAATCTGGTCGACGTCAGCGTTGTGAGTTCCTTTGGCTGGAACATGCCCAGTCTCGAGGAATTCGCGTGCTGCAACAAGCAAGTCTGCGACGTCGTCATCACCACGCGCGCGGTATTCACCAATGATGCTGGAGACAGGGGCATCCTCGGGTAATTCGATAGCTGCTGCCAAGGAAGTGCGGGCATTCTCAGGGTCAGTTGTCGTCTCCGCGCCGACGAGCGTAAGGGCGTCAGCGAGCGGGTCGCCGGCCAAGGGAGGTGCTAATTCGAAATTGAAGGTGTGATTGTCACGAATGATAAGGAATGCTTCAGCGCCGGCCGCCACGTCGTCATTCATGAGGAATCGACGGATCGTTCCGAAGGAGGGTTGAATTCCTGTCCACGCAATCGATTGGGGTCCAAGCGGCGATTCGAGCTGCTGAACCTGCCCTTCGTTGAGATTGAGGATGCTGGAAATGGCCATCGGAGCGACGGAACCGCTGCCGCGCAGGTGATCGGTCGTGATGCGTACGCGGTATGCCCAGCCGTCGGGTTGCCTGAATAGCCGTCGTGTTCGGCGTGGCGATTTGCGGGCGGTCCGTTCGCCGCCCAGCTGTACGATTCCACTCTTCGTCATGAATGGTGCGGCAGCTGCATACGCGGTGATGCTGCTCGCGCTGACGCTATATCGGCTAGTGATGTGCTCGACAATGTCGTCCAAACGTGCGCGCCCGCCGGCTTGGGCAACGAGCTCGCGGATCATGGACCGAATACCCGTGTACGCCTCAAGCCCCCATTCTTTGAGAGCCCAACGATCGCGATCGACTCTCTCGAAGCGATCGTCTCCACCCAGCGCGTTCCCTAAGGAACGAGCGCTGCGATCGAAGACAAAGCGGTCGACTATTTCTTCGGGACTGAGCGGTGAGCCTTCAAGAAACAGTACGGCCGCTGCATAATCGCCCACCGACGATGTCCGGGCGAGTGCGTATTCGCCGCTTATGACGTACCCGCAGTGAACCAACCACGATGCCGTGACGTCAGGCCGCCGATCCGGATGGCTCGAACCAACGAGGTCCAGTTCATCGAGCCGGGCGACACCGTACTGGTTGGCACGTTCCGCAAGTTGTGTTCGGGTTATTTCTAATGCCGCACTCATCGTGGGTACAACACACCATCCGTCTTCGATCTCGTAGGCGTCATCCAGACGGTCGAGCACTCGCCAGGCGGGTTGACCGACCCCCTCGACTTCTTTGCCAAGCGCCGGCATCATCTCGAGAAGATCGTCTAGTGGTCGAATGGTTCCGATCAGGCTGCGCGCGCTCTCGGCGGCCATCGCTAGCGGGCCTTCTTCGGAAACCACCGTCAGCATGGTTCCGCGCGCCTTACCTTCGATCTGGCGGATTCGTTCGCGGGTCACTTCGTACTTCTGACCGAGCTGGTCAAGAGTCGGAGGATCGTCGGCGAAAAGGCGAGCGCCGAGCACTTCGATTGCACGGGTGTCGAGAACACTCAGGGCGCCGCCAAACAGCGCGGCGATGTCGCGCTCAGTTTCTCGCTCGTTGAAGATGTCACCCGCGCGTAGTCGTTCGATGCGCTGGCGCGCCTTAATGACCTCATCCGGAGTCCCCGGCGTTGCTGGGCCACTAAGCAACGGTTGATCGAGTGTTCCGACGGTGGTGTTCCAGGTGGCCACAGTGGTGAGGTCTTGCACCAAGGATGAGACCCAACCAGGTAATTGCGAGGAGCCGTAGTCGCCTGCGTCTGATTCCGACCTACTCCTCGGCGCGGCGTTGATTTGAGGTGTTGCGGCGGCGGTCGATACATCCGCTAAAGCCTGCAAGACCGCATCGGCAGTCCCCACTCCCATCTGATTCCAGCTAAGCATGTCTTGCAGAGTCGTCGCCTGGAGGCGGCCTGGTTTAGAACGTCCGTATTTCCCAAATACGTTTCGTGCACGCACGGGTATGTCCAGGCCGATAATGTCGATGTCCGGTGGCAGGCCGGGGAAAATCTCACCGATCGTCCATCGGGTCAAACGCTCCATTGCCAGCGCTGAAATCGTGCTGAGCCGTGACTGCCGCGTGGCGGGGTCAGTGTCCTCGATCTTGTCACTCCACCAACCGACAGCTCCGACGCCGGAAGCACCAGCGAGCCACGGGAAGGCGTCGGACCACGTTCGTGGTCGGACGTCATCTCCCATCATGTCGATACTCATGGCTATCTTTCGTCCCCTCAAAGTCTTGCGCCATCTGTATAGCAGCGCAGCGCGACAACGCGGGTTGCCTTGTGCAAATGAGGTCGCAGGTGACGTCCTGCATAATCCCTGCTTAGTGCTGCCTGCGCGAGGAGACAGGGGCCAGTCTCGCCACCGAACTACTCGACCCTAGCCGGATAGACCCAGCAGCCTCGCTGACTGTTACAGCGGTGGCCAACCGCGACCCCCCTCTTGAGTGGTTCGAGCTGTAGTGAGCCTTACTTTTCGAGACTGCATCTACGGGGCTTGCGGCACGCAAGGCTGACTGTCATCAATTGAGCACGGCCGTCGGTGGCACGTAGTTCAATCGTCGCGTGGAAGAAATTGACCGCGCCGACAGTGAGATGGAGCAGTCTGTCCAGGAGGCCATTCTGGAGCTGCTCGATGCCGACAGTGAGCTGGACGAATCGGCCCGCAACCTGGTGTTGGGCGCGCTCGCCGAAGTTACCGATGAAGTCGACGGCAGCGCGGAGACCGACTGGTCCTCGACCTACCTGACCAACATCACGGTGTCCGGCTTCCGGGGCATCGGTTCCACGGCCAAACTCGACCTGCACCCCGGTCCGGGCCTGACCGTGATCAGTGGCCGCAACGGTTCGGGCAAATCAAGTTTTGCTGAAGCTGTCGAACTGGCCCTGACCGGCTCGAGCTATCGCTGGCGGAGGAAGCAAGCGCTGTGGTCGGAGTCGTGGCGAAATCTGCACAAATCCAATCCCTGCGCGCTGCGGGTCCGGTTCACCCGCGAAGGCAGCGGCCCGGTCACCATCGGCGTCGACTGGGCAGCCGATGCGGAGCTGACGGACTGCACGCTGTGGACCCAACAGGACGGCGAAGACCGCGTCGCCGGTATCGACAACCTCGGCTGGACACATCCGTTGCAGCGCTGCCGTCCGGTGTTGTCCTACGACGAACTTGGCCGCCTCTTCGACGGTGGGCCTTCGGCTCTGTATGACGCGCTCGCCAAACTCCTTGGACTGGAGGTGCTTTCGGTCGTTGAGAAGAGGCTGGCCACCGATCTCAAAGAAGTCAAACTGGTGAAGGACGCCGCCGACGTCCTGCGGAAGGAAGCTATTGCGGCGCTGTTGTCGTCGGAAGATGAGCGAGCGGCAGGCCTGGTGAAGCTGCTGAAGAAGCATGTACGGCCACTCGATGAGATTCTGGCGATAGTCACCGGGGCGAACCAGCCCGAAACAAGCATCGTCGCGGCGCTTCGCCAGCTCAGTGAGATGGTGGTGCCGTCTGTCGATGGCATTGGATCATGTCTGGCTCGGCTGCGAACTTCACTGGACAACCTACGCCGCAGCGAAGTCGCGATCGCGGCACTGGCGTCAGACCGGGTGGAACTTCTCCGCAGCGCACTCGACTACCACACGCGTGCCGGGGACACCGACTGCCCGGTGTGCGGTGAAGGCCGGCTGGACCAGGACTGGGCCGAGCAGGCGCGCACCGCACTCGTCGACGGCGAAGCTTCGGTCGCCGAATATCGCGCAGCTGTCAATGATCTCAAGAGCGTGCAGGCAGATATTCAAAAGCTGACGGCACGACTGGGGCCGGTCCCGGCAGCCCCGGAGGTCGATCTGCAGACGCTTGCGCTGTACAACACCGCAGCTGAACACGCCGGGGAAATCCCCGTGAACGACGTCGCGAGAGTGGCCGAGTTGGAATCGGCGCTGACCGATGCCCTCAGCGCGGCGGAACTGCTGAAAACCGAAGCCGGTCAAGTTCTGGCCGGCCGCGAAGACGCCTGGGCGCCGCTGGCGGCACAGGTGGCTGCGTGGGTGCCGGAGGAGCGCAGGGCTCAGCAGCTCGATGCGCGGTACAAGGCGGCCACGGCCGCCAAGAACTGGGCCAACAAGCAGGGGACAGCATTTCGCAACCTCCGACTCAAACCCATTGCGGCTCAATCGCGGCAGATCTGGAGTGAGCTACGACAAGAGAGCAATGTCGATCTCGGCGAGATCACCCTGAAGGGAACGGCCACCCAGCGGAAGGCAGTGCTGACCGGTTCCGTGGACGGTGAGCCGACCCAGGCCCTTTCGGTCATGAGCCAAGGTGAGCAGAACGCCGTCGCGCTGGCGCTATTCCTGCCGAGGGCCACGTCGGTCAAAAGCCCGTTCCGGTTTGTGATTCTCGATGATCCGATTCAAGCCATGGACCCGGCCAAGATCGACGGATTCGTCCGTGTGCTTACGAGTATCGCCCGCACTCACCAGATCGTGGTCTTTTCCCATGACGATCGGTTGGCGTCTGTCATCCGAGACACCGGTGTCGAGGCGCGACTCGTCGACGTGGTTCGGGAAGCCGGTTCGAAAGTCACGACCCGTCGGAACACGGACCCGGCGCGTCGGCTTGTCGACGATGCTTTCGCGATGGTTCAAGACAACGGCCTACCCGATGACATTAAAGGACGGGTGGCGCCGAACCTGTTTCGGATGGCGTTGGAATCGGCGGCCAAACAGGCACATTACGCACGCCAGTTGTCGGCGGGACAGTCCCGGGTGGCTGCCGAATCGCAATGGCAGTCAGCGAAGAAAACGCGGAACCGCCTGGCGCTCGCTGTCCACGGCGATGAGCAGGCAGATGTGACGCCGTGGCTCAACGCCCGGCGCGGGCGAAAGAACGTGCTGGACATCGGGAATGCCGGTGCCCACGGGAGCATCGAGAATCTGACAAAGGAGGACGTGCGCGAGCTCGAACGTACCGTGAACGATCTCCTGGGCCGGCGATGAGCGCAACCGAACTGCTGCGGCATGCCCAGCGGATCGTCAAACAGTCACGCGCTGACGGTCTTTCGTCGCGCATGGCGGCCTTTCTGGCGCGTCAGGCGTTGGAGGAGATCATCGAACTGCGGTGCGCCGGCGTGGGTGCACCCGCCCCGTGGGCGAATACCAGAAGCCAGCTCGTAGTCCTGCGTTCGTTGGACACCGAGGAGGCGGCCGACGGCGCGGCGATCGCGTGGAATCGCCTCAGTGCCGCGTGCCACGTCCATGCGTTTGAGCTGCAACCCTCAGCCGCTGAGATCGAGTATCTGTGCGGTGTGGTGGAGTCGTTATTGCCAGACAGCGTGCCGCCTTAGGGAATCTCGTAGCACTCGCGAGGCGGAACAGCGTCGGCCCCATACCGACGTGGAGTGGTGTTTGGCGGCTGCAATGTCGCAGGCAACGAGACGCAAATCAGATTTGGGATGAGTGTCACCAAGGAGTGAAATATGCCCTATGACAATTACGGCGGGTTCGTGTCTATGAACGAGGCGTTCGACGCATGGAAACCGATCGCGATCGAAGTCCTGATGGAGACGGCGAAGAAGTACAACGGCTTCGTCACGTATACCGAACTGTCGAACGCTGTCCAAACCCGTTCGGGGATCGGACACAAGGGGTTGTTGACGAACTGGATTGGCGGTCTGTTGCAGCGCGTTGTCTACCACTGTCGCGACAACGACATCCCTCACCTCAGCGCACTATGTGTGACTGCGGATGGCACGGTAGGAAATGGCTACAGCAATGTCCCCCAACTTCTTGGTGACGTGGAATCGATGAATCTTGACCAGCTCGACGACCATGCAGCCAGGACGCGACTTGAGTGCTACCGATACTTCGGCGCGGAGCTGCCCTCGGGAGGTGGCGAACCGATGCTCACGCCTAAGGCGAAAGCCGCGCGCGAATGGAAACACATGCAAACCAAGTTGGCGGAACCACCGAAGCTTTGCCCCATTCACTTCACCACATTGCCTGTGACGGGTGTATGCGATCAGTGTGACTGAAATCCTTCGGTCACGATCATCGCCAGTAGTCCACCGATTCTGGCGGCCAGTATTTGACTGTGGAACCCTGCTGATGGCTATCGCTCACCTCGATCTTGGTGTCACAGCGACAACGTCCGTAGGCACTCATATCGGTCGGGACAGCTGGGGCTTGGGGAAGTCTGGAATGCCGCAACCTTGCCTTCTACCGACACTGGTCATGGTTCCATCTCTGGAAACATGCGGCCTTTTCCAGTGTATGAGCGCTTCGCTGCGCCTTCACCTTTGGCTTGGTCGTAAAGGCGTTGTGCAGCACCGACGCGACGGGCATTGCCATAGAGTCGCGCGGCGACTCGCTCCCAACGCATGTTTTGACCATCGCGCAGAGCGACCGCATCGGCTGGGCTTGGTGCGCGGGTCAGAACCTCATTAGTGAGCGTTGCTTCCTCTTCGAGCACGATCAACCACAAATCGCGCCCGCCACCGAGGCGGTCTGAAGTATCGCTCGTACTTAGACCACTGCGGAGCAACTCGCGGATGCGGTCGCGGAGCCCGGGAGGTGTTGACGCGTTCTCCATTGGCAACTCAGCCGGACCGAAGGGACCGCTTGCGGTCTCTGACGGTGCTGGGGTCGGTTGAGTAGTTGACGGCGTGGGAGCTGAGGGGATGGCTTCGGCCTCTTCGGGGCCTGGCCAAATGTGCGCGATGAGGCTGGCCAGATAAGTGCTGCGCCTGTCGACATCGGCCTCGGTGAAGGACTCTGGATGTTGACCGGTGACAGTCGAATTTAGTTTCAGCAGGCTGTGCTCAACGAGACTGCGGCGCTTGTCTTTTGATTGAAGCGGCGAATGCCAAGGTGCGTTCGACAAACTTGAGTTGAGGGCGCCAGTGGTCAATGTCAGATTGCCCAACTTGTGCAGATGTGCGGTGCGCCACGCGAGCGGATCCTCTTGAGCCTCGTCGAGTGGCCAGTGCGGTTCCCACGTCTGCGGAATCAGGTGCTCCAAGGTCAGATTGCTCGCCATACCGAGGTGTTGCTCGGTTTTGCTATCTATCGCTCGGAGGTGCTCTTCGATGCGATGAAGTACCATTACCAGCCGGTCTTGGCGCCGCTGTCCGTACATGTCGCGGGTGAGTATCGCGCTGTGGAGTTCACTGTCGCTTGGCCATCGATTGGCTGGCGCTGTTTCGGCTGCCAGTCGTGATGCCAGAACATCGTCCGCGTGGGGCAAATCGGCCTTGACGTCGCCAACCAACGCCGCAAAGAGGCGGTTGTAATTCTTCGTGGTCCCGCCGCAAATCATCCGGCGCACAAGAAAACTCTCAAGGATTCGAAACGCTCGCGCGCGACGTTCGGCTGTGACTGCTTCGGAGCGAAGCAGCGTGAGGGCTATCGGCATCAACGTCGTGGTATCCAATAGCTCGAGCAAGTCACGGAACCGCCTGTCGCTAGGGGCAGCGTCAGTGCTCTGGAACCAGCGGAGTGCAGCTGCATCGCGTGTCAGCGTGGGGATGAGCTCGGTCATTGGCGGGCAGGAGGCAGGCTGCAGAATCTTGGCGCGGAAGATGTCAAAGAGTTCGGTTGCCGCGACCGGCTCCGCAAGCTCGGCCACGAGCCAGTACTGAAGGAAGAGGTCGCCGTTCTTCGTGAACAGGCGGCCGGTTCGCCGGCTCTCCCTCCAATATTCGCGGTCCAACTCCGGCTCCCAGTGCTGCGCGTAAAGCTTGTCGGTATCAGCGTTTTCGCGCTCTGCCTTCAGGAATACCGCGTTCTTCAGCAGATCAAGGGCGATCAGGGGCGTACCGCGTCCGTTCAGCGTTTCGAATATGACTTGCGGATTGTCGCCGTCTTCAAGACGAATGGAGACGAGCTTCAGCAGATCTCCGAGCGTGACTCGAAGTGCTTCGAATTGTTTGATCGGCGGCGTCGACGCGGGTGGGGAACTCGGTTCGCCGTCGGCGACCCAGGATGCAATCTGTTGGCAGAAGAAGGCATAGGCGTCCTGGATCTCGCTTCCTGGCCTCTGAGGTTTGGACGGATGCGATCCGTCGGCTTCCATCGTTTGTCGAAAGGCCTCCCGATTTGCGTTGGTCGGCCACACCTTGAAGCGGTCGTCCCCCGTGGCAAGAAGCTCGTTGTTGAGGGTGAGACGCCCTAGTAAGTCGCCTTGCGCGGGGCAACCCATTGCGTGAGCAGTGCGCGCCGCCGCCGCGAGCAGGAGCTGAAGCGTCGTCAGTCGTTGCTGCCCATCGATAACGAGATAACGCTGTGGAGAACCGGGTGGATTCTCCTCCTGCTCGATAACTATTGCGCCGAGAAAGTGGGCAGGTGACTTTGAACTCGCGCCTTCGGCCAAGACGTGCTCGGCGACCGTCGCGATGTCCTGCCACAGCGGACTCCACTGCTTCTGCTCGGTCCAAACGTACGGTCGCTGGTAGAGCGGGATGACGTAGCGAACGTCTAATTGGAAAAGCTGCGTCAGCGTCCGAGTCTCTGCCTGCATGTCGCTGAGCCTACGGTCAAAGCGGGTGGCCGAGTGCGTGAATCGGTGTGCGCAACTTTGCTCCCTCCCGGTTTGTCGAGTGATTTTGGCGGACCGATCGGCGTCCCGGTTATGGGCACCTCGACACCTCAGCTGGGTCGCGCTGAACTCCGCCCAGTCTGCGGTCCTCGACCCAAGCATTACGAGCCGTAGAACCGGTTGATGGCCAAGCGGATGGGTCGGTCCTAGCTCTAATGGATTCAGCAGACGCCGATCTTCGAAACCCTGTCGCACGACGACCGCAGCGCAGTTACTTGTCGGTCGGCTCTGTCATTCTGTTCGGCTCGCGTGTGCGAGCGAACAACGGATGGAGCACACGATGACTACCTACCTCGCGCACACTGCCGCGACTATGCCTCCGAGCGCCCGATCACGCACCGTGACGAGAAAGAATCGTGGCGCCCTTGCCGCCGGCATGCTGTTGGCCATCTGTTGCACCGGCTTGTGGGCGGCCAACGTTGTCGGGGTCGCTGGACCCGACGTGGCCGGCTCTCCGATGCAGTTGGCCAGTGTCGTCACCAGCATCGACGAGCAAAGCGAGCCAGATATCCGGGCTCTGTCCGGGCCCACGATCCCATTGGAACCGGTCTCGTCGGTGAGCCAGCGCAAGCCGGTGCGTAGCGCCAAGCAATACCTCGACTACAGCGCCTTCTCGCGTCAGAGGCTCATCAAGCAATTGGAATACGAGGGTTTCTCGACCGCGGACGCGACTTTCGCCGTCGATAGCATCGCCGTCGACTGGAATGCGCAAGCCGCGAAAGCTGCCAAGGCATACCTGGACTATTCGGGGTTCTCGCGTAGCGGACTGATCAACCAACTCGAGTACGAGGGGTACACCCCGGCGCAGGCGGCCTACGGGGCTACCGCCGCAGGGCTGTAAAGGCATGTCCGCAGTTATTGCGGTATCCGCAGTTTCTGCGGTATGGTTGGTCATGTCCAATCCGTACGAGCAGATCCGTCGCCACCTGGCCGCTGCTGAAACCGCCAACGAGACTGCGGAATCCCTGCAACACCTGCGGCTGGTTCTGACCGAGGTCGGCAAGCTCTTGGACGAGCAGCTGGCCCGTGCCGTCGTCGACGACGAGATGTCGCTCGCGGCGGCGGGGAAGAGCGCCGGCCTCACTGAAAACGCGGTGGGGCCCCGCCTGGCCAACACGCCCAGGCTGGCCCCGTACGCAACCACCGGCGGCCGCGTCACCGCCGAGGACGTCAGACGCGCCCGGAATGACAAGTACGCCCGTACGCCGCTGCCGCCCACTCCACCCACCGAACCGATGCGGTTCAAACCGCGCCGAAACACCAAGCGCTCCTAGCGCTTCCGGAAAGGAACGATCATGGCCAATTCGAATCTCACCCACCTCATCTTCCTGCTCGACCGGTCCGGGTCGATGCAGTCCATCAAGTCCGACGTCATCGGAGGGTTCGACGCCTTCCTCGCCGAACAGCGCACCGCCGACGGGCAGTGCGTGGCGACCCTGGCTCAGTTCGACCACGACTACGAGGTCGTCTACCAAGGAATTCCACTCGATCAGGTGCCGTCGTTGGCGCTGGATCCCCGCGGGCGTACCGCGCTGCTGGACTCGATGGGCAAGCTCATCACCGACACTGGCGCACAGATCGACGCGCTGCCCGAGGACGAGAAGCCGGGCACGGTGGTCGTCGCGATCATGACCGACGGTCACGAGAACGCGAGCAGCGAATGGCGACGGCCGGACATCAAAGCCCTTGTCGAGCAACAAACCAACGAACACGGCTGGGAGTTTCTCTACATGGGTGCCGACCAAGACGCTGTCGAGGTGGGCGGGGGCCTGGGCGTCAAGGCTGACCAGGCTGTCACCTACGCACGAGGGAAATCCCGCGAGGCCTGGGTGGCAGCATCCGACAACGTCCGCAGGTATCGGGGCGCGAAGCTCATCGACGCGGAGGCACCAATGCCCGCGTTCACTGTCGACCAACGCTCCGAGTTGGCCGACGGCTGACCTCAGGGACTGGGCGGCGCCGTGGAGCCGGGCCGCCGCCCAGAAGGAATGAGTTCTTGGATCCTCAAGGGGGACAATGTGGGTGAGTCAAGTTCCTACACACCGCTCGATACCAGTGGCTTCTGCGAAGCGCTACGCGATCGGACATTCGACCCACGTGCACTCATCGCGTGGGCCCGCAGGTACGACGGTTACAAGCGACTGGGCGGAAGTCCCAGTGCGCTGGTCAAGGTACTCGATCCGCTCGTAGAGGAGATCGCAGCGTCCGGAAAGATCCCCGAATGGGCGGGCGTGGACCTTCTGCGTGGCCTCGCATTCTGGCGGGTTCGGGTGGCGGCGAATCGCGAGGCGCCTGAGTATGCACTGGACGATGATTTGTTTCTCGCGACGGTGGATGCGGTGCACAAACACCCTAACGCCCGTCCCGCCGACAGACCGCCTTTGTAGCGACACTGCTGGCGGCATTAACGGGGTATGAGCACAACATAATTCGGGAAAGCGGCGTGGGTGCGTTGTCCCGGCAATCGTCACACGGCAACGAATGGCACACTGACACCTCAGGCGGTCAGGTCGGCGGTTACGTGTCGACCGATTTCGTGCGGTAGTCAGCGCCCAGCTCGGTCAGGAACTTCCTCACCTGGTTTCCGACGCCGTTCAGCTTGCTTTCCGCGGTCAGGTCTACGAGTTGCTTGAGCGGCCCAACCAACTCGTATTCGGTCTTGGCGAGGTCGGCGTAGGAGTCATCAAGGAAGAATGCAGCTGACGTGGTTGCCAGATGACCAACGAGATCGAGGAAGATCTCAAGCTGGCGAGCCGCGCTGGGGAAGTCGTTTTTGTCTTCGCCATCGACGACCATCGGTACGGTGTCCAGATCTTTCTGCCAGAGTTGCCGCTCGAGCGGGTCGTCGTGCAATGTCAGGACGGTTCCGTTCCGGCTTTCTGCGTGATCGCCACGGGCTGCTCGCACCTCGTCTATGAGATCGTGAAAGTCCTCGTCGCTCAACGAATAACCCACGAACACCATCGTGCGCATCATCAACAGGCCCTGCACCAGGCCCATCAACGCGCCATATTGACGTGGCATCCTGAGATAGTCGGATCGCGTCAGGATCATTTTCTCGTGGTCGTCGACACTGCCATGCAGTTTGAGGAGCAGCCGGCCATCCGTCTGCCGAGGGTCTTTGGGCAGGACCGCGATCTCTTTGCCGTGAATCGAGGCAGCGTCTTCGAATAGCCGGTCGAAATTTGTCGTGACCGCTTCCTTGCTCGGCAGCGAGGCAAGTAGTCCATGCACCAGTGAATAGTGCGTCACCTCACCGATGCGGTCGGCGACACGCTTCTTGAAACTGTCGGTGTCGCACTCAAACCGACCTTCAACTAGTGTCGCCTGGTCGCGTAGGTCTTTCTGGGAGAGTCGTTTACGCTCTTTCGTTTTGAACTTGGCTTCGACGGCCATGGTCTCGAGCAGGCCCTTCCAGGTATCTACCCCGGCACCGGCGCTGACTCCGGCGCCGATGAACAGCACCAGTTGCCGCTCGATGGCATCCTTGGCAAGGTCGCCCGCCTTGCGCCGAAGCCCGTCGCGCAACGGCCAGGCTTCGGCCACTTTCCCACTGCTGAGGTATCGGCGCCGCGCCCATTGCACAGCCGCGTAGGGCTTTTCGCCGTAGGCCACCAGGATGATGTCGACGTTGCGCTTGTGCGCTAGTTTGCTCAGAGTCTCGACCAGGCCGAGTGCCAGGTTGCCTTTCGTGCCTCGGCCGCCGCCCTCGCCGGAACCCACCACATTGACCGCCAGGCGCCGCCGCGGCCACTTGTAGATGCGCTCTGGCGTGTCCTCTGGTTTCTTTGCGGCGCGCTTGACGAACTCCTTGACGGTCGGGGCGAACGTGGAGAACTGAGATTTAACGCCAGCCTGGCCGACATTGCCGAGCCACACCTGGGGTTTCTTGGGTCGTGTCCTCAGGGGTAGGACGGCCTGCCCGTCCCAGTCGGTTCCTTTGTACCTGGTCCGGTATTCTTCGATTTCGGTTTGGTGGTCCTTGCTCAGGCGATCCCACTTCGACTCAATGTTGAAGAATGCGTCCGTGGGCAGCAGCACTGCGTCGCACGCGATCTTGTTGAGATCGCCGTTGATGATGAAGAGATGACCACCCATGCGCGACACGGTAGACAACGGAACCTCGGCGCACACCGAAACTGACGGCTTGTCCTTTCGCATGTTCGACTTCTACTCGAACAACGCGAAAGCCCGGAGCGGCCCGTCTCGCCCGCAAGACGCGGTGCATGGTCGAATCCGCCGGCCGTGACTCGTTGCGCGACGCCGTTACCGCGTCACGGGCCTTCCTTCCGCGCATTGGCAAATCTCCAGGATCCGTGGGGTGAGCCCCGGATCGAGGCCGGAGGTCTCGTCGGACGATTCGTCGTCCTCATCGATCTCCCAGTCGATGTCCAGGACGCAGAGCGTCTTGGTATCGCCTTGCACACAACGGATCAGCCGTTCCAGGTCGCACCAGTGCTCGTGCATGCATCGTGCCACCGGGCTCTCACACATTGAGCCGGCGATGGGAACTGGCGCCGTCAACTCGCCATCCCGGTAGCGCGCCAGCAGCACATCGGTGAACGCATACCTTGTATCGTCGTCCGGCACCTCGGTGATGACGCCTATTACACCTACCCCCTCGATCGGAATCTCGGTGCGCTCCAGAACCGGCCCGCAGGGATTCTGATGCGTAGCTATTGTGGCTATATCGCGGTCCAGAAGTGGATAGATCGCCCGTATCACCTGCATAAAGCAATTCTATCGGTGGCCACCGACAACTCTGCTTCTGTTTGCTGGTGGGCGTTGGATGACTGGCAATGAAGTGAGGGGCACCGCGCCGGCGCCGCATTCAGGCCGACGGCACGTAATGCTCTGGGCGGATCCGCTTTTCGCCTGACCAGCGGTAGGCCGTCAAGGCGCCGCCTTTCACGGCGCTAAAGTCCACGCACGCGGTGTAATCGGTCCAGTCGTGCAGGTGCTTGGGCGAACCCTGCCGCCAGTAGTGCCCGTAGAACACCGGCACACCCGCCGGATAGACGTAAGTCCGATCGGCGCCGGACAGCTCCAATTCGGGGAGTGGCGGGTAGGGCTCACCGCTTTCGGTGGTGAAATTGCCACCCATTTCCGCGATGTCCCGCAGCGTGCGGGCCTCACTGTTCCACCACCGCACCCGTGCATTCTCACGCGGGATGTCGTCCTTGTCGTGGTACACGGGTTGGCCGCGGTCGACCAGGCTGATCTCCGGACCCTTGAGCAGGATCTCGATCGCGTCGTACAGCGGATGGTCTTTGTCGGTGGCGGCGACGAGGTGATTGGTATCGCCGAACGGTGTGCTCGAGCCGCACTGCTTTTCGACGACGGCGATCGAATCCTGGTGCCAGCAGGCATGCACGACCCGCAGGCCGCCCGGATCCAGCCACAGCGGAATGGTGGTGAACCACTCCAGGTACCGACGGCGGTCAGCGCCGGCGACCTGATCGAGAAACGCCTTGTGCTGCTTGGTGTTCTTTGCAGAATGCGCACGCAGGTACTTGCCGCTGCCCGCCGGCCATTCGGTGTCGTAGGCCAGCGCGTTGAACTCGTGGTTGCCCATCACGATCTTCGCGCTGCCGGCGGCGACCATGTCCTTGGCGATCTGCAGCACCTCCAGCTGTTCGCCGCCGCGGTCGATCAGATCGCCGACAAAGATGACCTGTCGTTGGGGGTGCCGATATTCGCTTGTTCTGCTGGTTCTCCGATATCCGAGCTCGGCGAGCAACGCCTTCAGCTGTGTGGCGCATCCGTGCACATCGCCGATGATGTCGTAACCCTCGGGGGAATCGCTCATATGGTGGCTCCCTTCGTGTCGTCGGGGCACTCGCGTCAGGGCCGTCCAGTCGGAGCTGGTGACGGCAACTCTTGACGCATCGTCAGGATAACCGGCGCCCCCGACAAGCCGTGTGCCCGTCGGCGTATCCGAACGCTTGTCGGTGGTCGGTGTGATACTGGCCGGCTCCCCGCGAGCGCCAGCGGATTACCGCCGTGGAGTCGTTCTGGCCCAAGCGAATCAACGACAGGAGGAGAGATGAGCGGCAAACGTTCCTCAGACGGGTCCAATGCCGTCGGCGGACTGGTCTTTTTCGTCATCGTGCTCATCGCCCTGGCGCCGAAGCCGGTCTGGATCGCCCTCGGGGTCATCACCGCGGTGGTGATGCTGGGCTGGATTTCCTACAAGATCACCGTTGCCCTGGAGAAGCACAGCTATGAGGCGCACGAACGGGAACGAGCGCAGCAGGCGGCGCGGGCTGCGGCCGCCAAGCGTGAACGCGAAGAGCGGGTGCGCAAGGAAAAGCGACGCCGCATCGACACGCTCGGCAAGGACAATGCCGCACGCCTGGAATCCGCGCTGAGCGCGGTCAGGCAGGTGACGGCGTCCGAAGCCGCCCGCGCCGGATGGCTGGGCGATGTCGACTTCAGTGCTGACATCAAGGGGATCACGGACAATTTCGAAAAGGCGCACGCCCTGGGTGCGGTGACGGGCAAGCTCTCGGCATTGGACAAACCCAGTGCCGAGGACCGCAAGATCCTTGCCGAGGCCAAGTCCACCATCGCGAATCTGGAACGCGCCGCGATCGAGCGGGTGGAACTCGTCGGCAAGTGCGCCAAGGAAGCGCAACTGATCGACAAGTCGCTACGCACCGAACGCGAGGACGCCCGGGTCGCAGACCAGCGCGCCGAACTGCACGCGAAGTTGAGTGCCATGTTGTACGGCATTGAGGCCACCCCAGAAACCATGCAGCAGGACTCGGCGGTCGATGCGGTGATGGCCCGCGTGCAGGCGTACCGGGACATCAAGAACCGATTGACGATTGGAGGCGAAGAGGAATGAGTCGTGAAGCGAGACTGAGCCGCAAGTCAGCGGTCAAACTCGACGACGACCTGCTGGAGCGCATCACGGAGGTGGTCACCGGCAGCGATGTCATCGAGACCTTGAGCAACAAGCGCACCAACTGGGTGACGTCGTTCGACCATATGGGGGTGTGGGTGGAGACCGAGCGGTCCCGCGCACATGCCGCCGGACCTCACCTGGTGCCCGCATGGATGATCGTCGTGGCCTGGGAACAGTTGTGCAAGAACGGAACTCTCAGCCACATCGAATTGCTCAACGACCTGAAGGTGATGCGGTCGGCATTCGTCTGCGCATTGCTCGCGCAGTTCCCAGATGTCGTGGTCGTACAGGATCGCCCGGCCGTCCTGGAAAGGACCATCAACCGGTGAACGAGAATCCGATCACAGGTGCCCGCGGCGGATGGCGCCTGGTCCTACGGCGCCCCCTCAAACCCCGGCCCTCGCAACGGCTCCCCGAAACGCGCCCGCAACTCCAGAAGCGGTTCGATCGTGCGGACCGCGAGATCGATGCGCTCCTCCAACGCCCCGGTCAACAGCACCCACGAGTGCCCGGCCGCGGTCAGCGTGTCGGCGAACCACCCCGTCATCTCGGCGCGGATCGCGAGGTCCCCTTCCCGCATCCCGTCGTCGTGCCACGGCACGCCCTCATGGTCGGTGAGCAGATATACCGCCCGCGGCGGGACCTCGGTCCAGGGCCCGCCGGACGCGTCGCCGAGGTAGCGGCGCTTCCAGATAGCGGTGGCGAATGCATCGGTATCGCAGATCAAGATGGGTGATCCGGCCCGGGCCGCCTTTTCTTCGAGTCGTGTCTGCTCGGGACCTATGACATCGAAATCAGCAACATCCCAATGTAGTTCGTCGATATTCACATCAGGATCGGCGGCGCACTTGAGCTCGGTGTACTCACGCCCGTACTCGGCCACACATTGCGTCGCAGCCCAGGCGCCGCCGCGGCCCGCGTAGTGCCGGGCCAACCGTTCAGCCACCGTCGTCGTCCCGGTCGACTCGGCGCCCACCACAACAACCCGCGTCACCAAACCAGCCTGCGTCGCGGGAGCCAACTCATGCCACCGGCCGGCGAGATCGCCACGCACGGCCGTGCTGCTGCCGGTGCGCCCCGTCCTCACGGCGGTCGCGCCGAACCAGCGGGCGAGCTCGTCGACATAGTCGTCGCCGCTGAACACCGCATCGACGTCCGGTGCAGCGCCGGCAGCCCGAACACCCGCGCGCATCGCCGCAACCTGCGCCGCCCAGACCCGCTGATCGGTCACGTCGACGGGCGCATCACAACGGATTCCAGCGATCCGTACGTTCGCATCGCACTGGTGCTCCTCGCGGAGCCACGCCATCCGATCGGCCAGCGGAATCGTCTCGACCGCCGCGGCCATCACCAGCACGGTGAACCGGTCGCAGCGTGCCGCGGCCGCCCGGATGGCCTCGTGATGCCCGATCCGCGGCGGATAGAACTTGCCGATCATCAGACCGTGCCGGAACTCGGTCATCGCGCCGCGCTGTCTACCCGCAGGGCCGCGTCGGCCGGCGCCAGTTCGCGTGCCCAAGCCCGCAACCCGGCGATGCACAAACCGAGGAACAACACGTACACCGCCGCGGTGAGGATCAGCCCCTGGCTGAGATAGAGCGGGATGAAGATGCAGTCGGCGGCGATCCAGAAGTACCAGGTCTCGATCCGCCGCGTGTTGAGCAGCCACTGCGCGATCAACGACAGGCACGTCGTCACCGCGTCCAGGAACGGGGCCGCATCATGCGCGGCCGTCAGGACGACATACAGAACCCAGGTGCCCAGCACCAAGAACACCGCGCACCAAGCCAACTCGGCCCGACCGCTGCGGCGCACCACGGTGGTGCCGGTGTCGGCCCGCCCACGCAGCCACTGCCACCACCCGGCGAAACCCAGGGCGATATAGAGCACCTGCAGGCCCGAGGCCGCCCACAGGCTCGCCGAGGTGAACAGCACCAGGAAGAACGCGTTGTTGGCGATCCCGACAGGGAAGTTGAGGATGTTGCGCCGGACGGTCAGCGCGACGCACAGGCCGCCGGTGACGAAGCCGAGGAACTCGGCCCAGCTGACCGCATCGGTGCCGATGGTGAAGAGCGCATTGTTGAGCGGCTCCACCATCCGGGCCAGCCAGTCGATCATCTGGCACAGCCTATTGGCTACGTGGTCGCCCACCACGGCGGGAACGCGATATCCAGCCGTGTGCTCGTCTTGTAGCCCGTCCAGGTCGGGATTCCGGCTGGCTGCCCGCGGTAGATTCCCCGTGCCGCGGCCACCACCCGGTTGTGTTCTGTTGGCCAACGGATTTCGTCGGAGATCTGCTCCAGCACGTCGCGGTCGCGGTCGAGGACCCGGTGGACGATGCTGACCGCCGGTAGGGCATTGCTCTTGTCGCCGTTGCACCGACGGCAGGCCAGTATCAGGTTGGCCAGTCCGTCGATGCCGACCAATGACCACGGCAGCACGTGGTCGACCGGGTCGCCCGGTTGCAGGTGGGTATTGCAGTAGAAACAGTGCGGGCCGAAGGCGTCCGTGAACGGTCCACGGACGGCGGCGAGGTCCGTGCGGTCCCGGCCGAACAGATGCCCGGCCACGTCGGGCACCTCGGCGTGCAGAAACTTGTTCATCCCGCGGACGTCGTCGACCCACATGATTTCCAGTGCGGGTTTGAGAAGTCCGGCCAGCCGGGCCAACCCGTGGGCCACGCCGGGCATCAACTCGATCGCATCGCCGTGGGCCCGCAGGGTCTTCCGGGACACGTTCTCGGCGAGGAACGCGTCGTCGTACAGAAACGGGTCACCGGTCGCCGACCCTGGCAGCTTCTGCAGTCGCGGCAGCGGTTGCTTGGCCATGGCGATCACGATCTTGTCGATCGCCGCCTGATAGTCCTTGGCCGCTCGGACTTTGGCCACCTCCAGCGACAGGCCACCATTTCCCGCGCCGGCCGCCGCGCGAAGCTCCAGCGTGGCATCGATGATGCGCGCCTTCGCACCGGTCCGGCGTTGGCGCAGGACGTGGCCGTCGAAGGTTCGCACCTGCCGCCAGTAGATCCCCAGCACGCGGTGCGCGAGGGCGGGGAGCGGTACCCGTAGCCGATCGCCGGGTTCGGGCGGCAGGTTCTCGATGCAGTGCTCGATCAGACCCATCAAGGTGGCCAGCTTGTAGGTGGCGTCCCGTTGTCCGGTCTCGAGGATCGCCACCACTCGCTGGCCGAGCAGTAGCGGATCGTCCACAGTGGCACTTTCTCATACCCCGCCGGGGTGCACGTCGCGGTTGAATCCGGCCCGGCGGTTGCCGCTGCTGCACCGCGTTACGGCAATCCATCACGCCCTGTAGATGTGGGCGCGGTGGTCGATATCGATGATGAGGATGGTGTGGTTCTCGTCGTCGATCCGTAACAGGATGCGGTAGTCGCCGCGACGTGCACTGCGCGTGCCCTCGAGCTGATCGCGGAGAGGCTTGCTCAGTCGGTGCGGATTCTGCGCCAGCGGTCCGGCGACAAACTCGATGACCGCGTGCACGACGCGGCCGGGTAATCGCGCCAGTGCTCGCCGTGCTGGCGATGCGATTTGGACTTCGTACGGTGGCAGAGCTTCATCGCTCATTGCGGCGGAAGGTTGTGATCAGCCCGGAGTTGGTCGAGCGAAATCGTCTCACCGGCTTCGTACTCTGCAACGGCCTTCGCCACTGCGTCGGTCGTACCTGATCGTGAGAGCCAGTAGATCGTCTCGCGCAGCGACTCGAGATCGTCAGCGGACATCAGTACCGCGGCAGGTTTCCCGTGTTTGGTGATGGTGATGATGTCGTGTGTTGTTTCGGCGCTGTCGACCAGGGCTGAGAGCTTGTCCTTGGCCTCGCCGAGCGGCACTGTTGTCATGCCCGCCATTCTAGCCCAAATATTAGCCATAATGAAGCTAGAATAATGGCCAAATACTGTATCGCGATCACGTCTAGTCCAACGCCGCGATCAGCGCCGAATGATCCGTCTCGCCGGCAAGCCGCGGCGCATGGTCGAATTCGCAGGTGCGGACCCGTTGCGCGTACTCAGGCGTGGCGTAGATGTAGTCGAGTCGGAACCCGTTGTCGCCGGGGCGGCTGAACCAGGAGTATTCGCGGACGTCCGGATGCAGAGACCGCCACACATCGACGTATCCGGACGCGATCAGACGCCCTGGCATCTCCGGGCCGATGAACCTCGTGCCCTTGGGATCTTTGTCGAGATCGTTGTTGCCCGTGTTGAAGTCACCGATGAGCAAATCGACCTCGCTGCGTCGGGCCCGGTCGATCAGGGCCTCCCAATAGGGGAGCTTGGCGTGGGCCTGCGGCAGATAGACACCGGCCACGATGGTTCCGTCGAACTCGGCGCACCACAGATGATGGGCGGACAGATCGCGGCTGAAACGCGACGCCCGGTCGATCGGGGTGCGGGATGCGATCAGTACGGTGTTCTGCTTCGGATCGGCCAGCGGGTGTGTGGTCGCGTACCCGGCGCGTTCGAGCTGCGCGGCCAGGCGCGAGCCGGTGTCGTTGGCCCGGAACTCCGTCACCACGAGCAGGTCGGGGTCATAGCCCAGCAGCCGCGCGGCCAGTGCGTCAGCGTTCTTGCTGCCGCTGTGGCGGATGTTCAGCGTGGCGATTCGCAGCGTCATCGGGAGTGTCCTCTCGCTCGACGTGGAATCTCCAGCGAGCCGGACAGTATGAAGGGGAGGGCTGACAAGCTTTCCCGGATGGGCTGTGGTTGGCGAGGCTGAGGTGCTTCAAGCGTCCCTTCTGTGTCGAAAACCGAGACTTGGACATGTCGGAAACGCTGACTCATGTGGTGGCAGCGTGTCCCTGGGCACCGCCGCGTTGAAGGTCGGATCGATGGATCTTCTCGCCGGCCTGGCCGCCGCCGAATTCCACCCACCGCTTCGCGAAGCGGTCTCGCGCCGCAATCTTCGCGTGATGGCGACGTACCCTCAGCCTATGTCGAAATCGAACCGCGAACGCCGCGCAGCCAAGCATCGTCAGGCTCGTAGAAACGTCCGGTCGATGAACCACGAGCCGGCCGAGCCGGACCTGTTCGCGCAGATACGAACGGCCCTGGTCGATCCCGATCCCTTGCACCTGCTCAGTTTCGCCAGTACCTTGCTGACCGCCATCGACCCGCGGGGCAGGGACCACCCGTTCGCCCGATCGGAGCAGGCACCGGATCGACCGACCCGCGAAGAACTCACCGCGATGTTCATCGACGTCCCAACCCCGGAAACCACCGCACTGCTGACCGTGCTCGCCGAGCTGGCCAACGACGACGACCTCCTGCATGCCCGTATCCGGCGTGAACTGGCCACCCGGCCCGACACCGGTCCGCGATGGCTCACCCGGCTGGCGGAGTCTTCGGCCTACCGGGCGGTGCGGATGGCCCATGTCCTCGGCGACGGAGACAACATCATCATCGGGGTGCACCTGGCAGGCGACCACGAGATCACCCTCGTCGTCTACGTTGACCACAATCTCGGCCAACTGGTCAAGGACGCCTTCGTGGTGTCTGAACCGATCGCCGACATCGTCGACCAGTATCAGCACATCGCGGACGAGCCCGACGTGGTCTGGGAGGACCTCAGCCTGGCTGACGCGCGGGCGTGGGTCGAGGAGGCGATCGCGGTGGGCGCCATCACCTTCCCGCCGATCGAAACCGACTCCTGGCCTGCCTGTCGTCCGCTGATCGAATGGGTCACCCGAGGTTTGCCCGGAGGTGGATCCGGCTATCAACGGCCCGAATGGGATTCGAAGAAGCTCGGTCAGCTGGCGGATCGGTTCTTCGCCTCGCAGTGGGGGCGTCCGCTTGACCACGCCGATCGTCGCGACCTGCTCGAGTCGTTGCTCTGGTACGGCACGGACTATGGTCCAGGCGATCCGCTGCGGTGGAGCGGTGTGCAGGTCGAGATACTGTTCATGGACTGGTTGCCTCGCAAGGTCGTCGCCCCCGCCGAATATCTGGCCGAGGCGCCGGAGCTGTTGCGGGCCTTTGTGCGCTTTGCGCACAACGAATCTGGCGTACGCGCTGACCTGACCGATCAGACGCTGGCCGCGATCGATTACTACGCACCGGAATACCAGAATGTGATCCGCTCACCGCGACCACAGGGACCCGCGGCATTGCTCGACGCGCTCGGAGAGCTCGAGCCGTACTGGTACCAGGAGATGGAGTTGGAGTCCTTGGCTCGGCAGGCGGGCGGTGAGGGGCAGCTGGACCAGCTGAACACCGTGCCGTTGCCCGACGAGCCATTCGACTGGTCAGGTATTCCCGATGACGTGACACCGCGGGTGGCCGAGGTGCTGGAACTGGCGGACAGCTGCTGTGACGCACTGCTCGACGTCGAATACCGCACCGTCGCTCGGCGGGTGCTCGCACGCGTCGCCTCCGAGGGCCCTGAAGTGTTCAGGCGCAAGGCGCGTGCGGACACGGCGGCCGCCGCCGTGGTGTGGATCGCGGGCAAGGCGAACGGCCAATGCGAACTGGTTGCGGGGCCCCTTCGCCTTCGATCTGCCGACATCACAAGGCATTTCGATATCAAGAGCAGTCCGTCGCAGCGTGCCGAGGTCATGCTGCGGGCCGCCGGCTTCCCGGGCCACCACCTCGACGTGGAACTCGGCTCACCCGACTTTCTGACCGCTGAGCGTCGCGAACAGATCATCCGACGGCGCGACGACCTTCGGGGGCAGATCGCGCAGCTGTGAACGGCGCGGACGGTGTATGCCAGAGCCCGTGAGTAGCGTCCGCGACATGGGTGACAAACGGTGTGAACACCAGGTGGTCGTCGTCGACGCGCTGGCGGCCCATTTTGTGCGCCGGATGATGCACTCGTTTTGGGTGTAAAATGTGTGGCATGGGTAAGCGAGTGAGTCTCATTCTGAAAGACACTGACGAGGCTGTGATCGAGCCCTACCTCACCGAAGGTTCGACCTCGTTCGAGGTGTTGCGTCAGTGGGCAAGCCAGCGCGGTGAAAGCGACGTCAAGTCCGAGGCTGGTGCACTCCGTGCCTTGCTGAAGGCTGGGGCCGAAGCTATGCGTGAACATGTCCTCGACGCCGGATATGCGCAGTTTGCGGAAGAGTTCAATGGCGACGCTGCTGAACGTCGGGCGGCGCGCGCCCGGTATGTGCGGCGGTCGGAGGCCGGTCGTTGAATAGCGCGACGCGCTGTCAGGTGTACCGGGTCGATTTGGGACACGGTCCGAAACCGTGGGTGATCCTCAGCAACAACTCCCGTAACAGGAACCTTGAGACGGTGCTGGCCGCCCGAATCACCACGACAAGCCGAAATGCGCATCTACCGACAGTCGTGCAGCTGACTGTGGCGGACCCTCTTGTCGGGTACGTCCTGGTGGACGACATTGTGCAGCTCTACCAGGACGAGCTCACGGAGTTGCTCGGCGCCTTATCGGCACAGACCATGCACGAAGTCAGCCAAGCGTTGCGGATTGCTCTTCCCTGAATCAAATACCCGCTCAGTGTCTGCCATGGTCCTGTCGGAGCACTTGCCTACGCTTAGGCCGTGGACTACGACGCGATCACCACGCTCCGGGAGCGGCACCCGGCGTGGCGACTGCTGCGCGCCGGTAACGCCACGTTGATCCTGTCGTTCCTCGGGCAGTTCTTCGTCGAAGGCAACCGTGGTGCGTGCTCGGCCAGCACGGTCGCCGACGCCCTCGACGACCACCTCTACGCGTTGAACACCGATGACGTCCGGTACCCGAAGGAACCGCGGGCCTATCTGGAGGACTGGGCGGCCACCGACGCCGGTTACCTCCGCCGGTTCTACCCACCCGGCGACGACGAAGTCCATTACGAGGTGACACCCGCGTTCGAGAAGGCCTACGCCTGGGTCCTCAGCCTGCAGGGCAGATCTTTCGTCGGCACCGAATCCCGGCTACACACCGTGGTCGAACTACTGCGCCAGATCGTGCACGGCACCGAGGTGCAGCCCGAAGTCCGTTTGGCCGAATTGCACCGTCGCCGAGACGAACTCGACGCCGAGATCGCCGCTGTCGCGGCCGGTGACGTACCCGTGCTGGATGCGACCGCGGTGCGCGACCGCTATCAACAGCTGTCGACGACCGCGCGGGAACTGCTGTCGGATTTTCGTGAGGTCGAAGAGAACTTCCGGCTGCTGGACCGCGCCGCGCGCGAAAAGATCGCTGCCTGGGAAGGTTCCAAGGGGGAGCTGCTCACCGAACTGGTCGGCAGCCGCTCGGAGATCGCGGGTTCCGACCAGGGCCGCAGCTTCCAGGCGTTTTACGACTTCTTGCTCTCAGAGCACCGTCAGACCGAGCTCGCCGAGTTACTTGCCAAGGTATCGGCCCTCGACACCATCGAGCCCGATCAGCGCATCCGGGGAATTCACCACGACTGGTCCGAAGCCGCCGACCGGGCGCAACGCACCGTCCGGCAGATCTCCGAACAACTGCGCCGCTTCCTCGACGACCAGATCTGGCTGGAGAACCGCCGTGTCCTGGACCTGGTCCGGGCGGTGGAGGCCGCGGCCCTCGACGTCCGCGACAACCCGCCGTCGCTCGGGCTCGAGGTCGACGAACCGGGCGTCGGCATCGCGCTGCCGTTCGAGCGCCCGTTGTACCAGCCGCCGGTGGCGGTCGCGGTCGAAAGCCACATCGCCGACGGTGCCGAGGAGGTCGACGCGGGCCTGCTGTTCACGCAGACCTACATCGACCAGGCCCGGCTGGCCGAGACCATCCGCGCCGTCCTGCCGGAGAACTCATCGGCACTGTTGTCCGATGTGATCGCGGTGCATCCCATCGAGCAGGGTGCGGCAGAGATCGTCGGCTACCTCGCGCTCAACGACGAGGACGTGACCATCGACATGGATGACACCGACGAGACCGTTCTGGACTACCCCGACCCCGCCGACCCGGCTGTGACCAAGCGGGCGCGGCTACCGAAGGTCACGGTGCGGCGCCTATGAGTAGCGAGCGTGCCGTTGCCGCAGCCATCATCAGGCTGATGCAGGGCGTCGTCTACCGCGCCTCCGACGAGGACAGCTGGCTGACTCTGGAGCGGGCGGGCGCCGGGGTCCGTGACCACTTCGCCACCATCGGCGTCGACGTGGTGGTCGACGACGCCGAGGGTTATGCCTACCTCCGCTCACGACCAGAGGAGGAAGGTGAGGAGGCGCTGCCGCGCCTGGTGCGCAGGCGGGCCCTGACCTACAACGTGAGCCTGCTGCTGGTGCTGCTGCGCAAGCGGCTCGTAGAGTTCGAGACCAGCGGTGGCGAGGGTCGATTGGTGTTGAGCACCGAGCAGATCGTCGAGCTGCTCCGCCTCTTCCAGGCCGAGTCGACCAACGACGCGCGCGTCGTCGACCAGGCGGAGACCACCATCAAGAAGGCGGCCGAGCTCGGCTTCCTGCGCCCATTGCGCGGGCAGCGCGACCATTGGGAGGTGCGGCGCATCCTCAAGGCGTACGTCGACGCCCAGACCCTGTCCGACTTTGCGGCCAAGCTCCGCGAGTACGCCGGGGCGGGGGCCGACGATGAGTGAAACCCCGTTCAGCACAGCAGAGCTCGACGACAGTCACCGCGCCGGCTACCGGCTGCAGTACGCCGAGGTCTACAACTGGGGCACCTTCGACGACCACGCCTGGAGGTTCACGCCCGGCACCGACACCGCGCTGTTGACCGGCGACATCGGGTCGGGCAAGTCCACGATCGTCGACGCGCTCACCACCCTGCTGGTGCCCTCGCACAAGGCGGCCTACAACAAAGCAGCCGGCGCCGACGCCAAGGAACGCACCCTGCGCTCCTACGTCGAAGGTCACTACAAGTCCGAGCGCAACGAGTCCACGGGCAAGTCCCGACCGAAAGGCCTGCGGGAGAACAAGCGCTCCTATTCGGTGATCCTCGGAGTCTTTCGCAACCACGGCCATGACGAGACGGTCACCCTGGCCCAGGTGTTCCAGCAGCGCGAAAGCACCGGGCAGCCCTACCGGTTTTTTCTCACCGCCGGCAAAGAGCTCTCGATCGCGACGGATTTCGCCGATTTCGGCACCGACCTCCGCGAACTGCGCAAGCGGCTGCGGACCGGCGGAGCCGACATTTTCGACGAGTTCCCCAAGTACGCTACTTCGCTGCGCCGGTTGCTCGGCATCCGATCGGAACAGGCCCTCGAGCTGTTCCATCAGACCGTGTCGATGAAATCCGTTGGAAACCTGAATGATTTCGTGCGCGATCACATGCTCGAACCGAGCGATTCGACCGATCGGGTGCGCGACATCATCGGCCACTTTGACGACCTGACCAAGGCGCACGACGCCGTCAAACGGGCCCGCGAGCAACTCGAAGCCCTGCAGCCCATCGTGGACACCGCGGGCAAGTACGACGCCGCGCTCACCGAACGTGGGGGTTTGGAACTCGAGCGGTCGGCGGTCCGGCTGTTCATCGCAGAACTCCGCTCGGCGTTGTTCACCGACGAGATCACACAGCTCGAGGCCGACGGCGCGGCGCTGCTGGCCCAGTTGGACACCGCTGAATCCGACCAGCACAGGCTCAGCCACGAACGCGACTCCCTGATCGAGGAGCGCGCCAAAGCGGGCGGAGACCGCATCGGTGAGTTGGAGCGGCTGGCGGCCGACGCTCGCGCTCAGGCCGAAGCACGGCGGCAGGCAAGGACATTGTTCGATGCCGCGGTGGCGGGCTCCGGGCTGGAACCCGTCACCGACGGGGACGCGTTCACCAATCTGGCCGCGCTGGTCGCCACCGCGCGGCCCCGGCTGGCCGCCGAGAAACGCGACATCGATACCGCGACCGTCGATGCGCTCGGGCGGGAGCGGGAATGTCAGCGTAAATGCGACGTCCTCACCGAGGAGATCGCGAGCCTGGAACAACGCACCGACAACCTGCCGCATGAGCAGGTCGTGGTGCGCGCCGAACTGTGCGCGGCCCTGGGGTTGACGCCCGAAGACTTGCCGTATGCCGGTGAGCTGCTTGATGTCTACGAGGAGCACGCCGACTGGCGGGGTGCCGCGGAACGCGTGCTGCGGGGGTTCGCCTTGTCACTGTTGGTGCCGCAGCGCCATTACGACGCGGTGACCGCGTGGGTCAACGGTCGCCGGCTCACCGTGGCGGGCCGCGGCGCCAAGCTGGTCTACGAACGGGTGCCCTCGCATCGGGTTCGGTTGCAGCCGCCGGCGCACGATGGGCTATTGCTGGCCGACTGTATCGAGATCCGGGAAGGCCAATTCGACGAGTACCTTCGCAACGAGCTGACGAAGCGGGCCGACTTCCGTTGTGCGGAAACCCTTGCCGAGTTTCGTAGTGAACGGCGTGCAGTCACCCGGGAAGGGCAGGTGCGCTCGGGCGACCGGCACGAGAAAGACGACCGGCACCGAGTCGACGACCCCAAACGATGGGTACTGGGCTGGGTCAATGAACGCAAGATCGACGCGATGCGTGCCGAGCTCGGCGAGCTGGAGCGCGAGCGGCAACAGGCCAACGCCGAAGCGGAGAGGCTCGGCAATCAGCGGGACGTGCTGCAGAGCAGACTGGATGCGTTCCTGCGCGTCGAGGGATTTCGCGCGTGGATCGATCTAGACGTCGACGAGGCCGTATCGCGCGCGAAAGGCCATGATGCCGAACGGATCCGGTTGCAGGCCGGCTCGTCGCGGTTGGAGGAGATCACCCGTGCGCTGGAAGGTAATGCCGAGGAAACTGACGCTGTCACGGAGCTGATCAAGAAGCTCACCGGCACGCTGGCCACCACGCAATCGGCCCTCAACCGGGCCAAGGAGGAGCGCAACCGAGACGACGCGTTCGTCGCCGGGCAGGTGCAGGAGCGGCTGGAACTGGCACGCGCGTCGTACCCGGCCCTGGAGGAGCGCCTCGGCCAAAACCGGCCCCGACGCGCGGCGGACTGTGCCGACACCGAGTCGACGCTGTCGGATGACCTGCACCGGCGCATCGAGCGGCTTTCCGGCCAACTCAACGGCTACGGGCTGAACCTGGGCCAGCACATGGCGGCGGTGTTGAGCCGCTGGCCCGAGTTGCGAGCCGATATGGATGCCAGTGTCGACGCGCGTGGTGACTTCCTGGCGTTCCAGGAACGGGTGGCCACCGACGATCTCCCACGGTTCGAGAGCGAATTCAAGGAGCAGCTCAACAAGAACGCGATCCAGGAGCTCGCCGGGTTCAACAACTGGCTGGGCCGGCAGGCGTCGGCCATCGACGAGCGCGTCGACCGCATCAACGAGGCCCTTGGCGCGGTGCCCTACAACCCGGGCCGCTTCATCAAACTGGAGAAGGAGCCCACCACCAATCAGGATGTCGCGCAGTTCCGTTCCGATCTGCGCAACCTGACCAACGACACCTTGGCCGTCGACGGCGACCAATACTCCGAGCAACGATTCCTCGACGTGAAGCGGATCATCGAACGCTTCCGCGGTCGCGACGGCTACGCCGAATCGGACAAGCACTGGACCCGCAGGGTCACCGATGTACGCAACTGGTTCGTCTTCTCGGCCTCCGAACGTGACGTCGACACGGGCCTCGAGTGGGAGCACTACAGTGATTCCGACGGCAAGTCCGGCGGTCAGAAGGAGAAGCTTGCCTATACAATTCTGGCGGCCTCGCTGGCCTACCAGTTCGGTCTCGAATGGGGCGCCGAACGATCACGTGACTTCCGGTTCGCCGTCATCGACGAGGCGTTCGGGCGCGGCTCGGACGCCTCGACGCGGTACGCGCTGGATCTGTTTGCGACCCTCGGGCTACAACTGCTGATCGTCACGCCGCTGCAGAAGGTGCACATCATCGAGCCGTACGTGAAAGCGATTGGCATCGTGGACAACCCGACCGGCACGTACTCGCGCCTGCAAACCATGACCATTGAGGAGTTCCGAAACCGGCGGGACAGGCCCCTTAGGTGAGCAAGGGATGGAGCACGCCCGGCGACATTGCCGCGAAGGTCAGGCGCCGGTGGGACGACGGCTCGTTGTTGCGGGCGTATGCCGATGGGGTCCCCTTCCAGTCGATCGAGGTGCCGCTGCGCGGGCCCAAGCCTGGGCAGATCGGCGACGACGTCGCAGCCGCCCGGGATTGGGTGACGGCTGTCGACACGGGGCGCCGCGACGACGCCCGCTACACACTGGAATGGAAATCGGTCGGCGGCAGACAGATCGGCCGCAACCGAGTACCCGTCCGTGCGGTGCTCTCCTCGTATGACCAGGTGTGGGGGTTGCTCGGCGTGACGGCGGTGGTTCGCGGTTTCGATGAGATGCTCGCGGTCGCGGACCGGCATCCGCGGGTTCGTGAGTGGATCGTGGCCAACCCGCATCGTGCGCTGGCAGTGGCTCCCGAGCTGCCGCAACTGATTGCCGCCTACGATTGGCTCGACACTCACCGGCAGTCGCGGCGGTACCTGCGCGAGATAAGTGCCCCGGGGGTGGACACCAAGTTCGCCGAGAGGCGCCGAGCGGATTTAGCTGCGATGCTTGGTGTTTCAGCGTCGGCTTCAGGGTTCCTGGCTGGTCTCGGTCTGCGGTCCAAACCCTGTCTGGTGCGGCTGCGGCCCGCCAGGTCGCTGGGTCTGCCGGCCCCGCTCACCGAATTGGCGGTGCGGGCTGAGGAACTGGCCCGGCTCGATGTTCGACCACGAGTTGCACTCATCGTCGAGAACGAGATCAGCTACCTCAGCCTGGAGGTTCCCGACGACGGTGTAGTGATCTGGGGCAAGGGATTTGACGTCGACGATGTCGGGCGACTGCCGTGGTTGTCCGGCGCCTACATCGTGTATTGGGGTGACATCGACACCCACGGCTTCGCCATTCTCGACCGTCTGCGGGCCTGGCTGCCGGCCGCCCGTTCGGTGTTGATGGACCGGGAAACCCTACTGGCCCATCGGGACCGTTGGGTGACCGAGGATCGCCCCGCGAAGTCGATACTCACACGCCTGACCCCTGACGAGCAGGGCTTGTACACCGAACTGGTTGAGGACGCATTGGGGGAGCGAGTTCGCCTCGAACAGGAACGGATCGACTGGTGCTGGGTTGAGCAGCGGTTGCGGGCTTGGCTCTAACCACGAACTGCTGCCGCGATCCGGCTGCCGAGGTCGTCTAGCTCATCGAGTACCAAACTGGCACCCCAGATCTGGTCTCGCTTTCGATCGGTCAATGCGCGGAGAACTTCGGCGTCGCGTAGTCGGTTGATGGCATCGAACACGCTGCTGCGCGGTGCGTCGACCAAGGCGACGGCGTCGTCAGAAGTCAGAATGGGTGTGGCAGGTAACAGACCTAGAAGCTTGGCGGCGGCGCTAGCGCGTCGCACCGGACCCGTGAGTTCGCGCCACTGACTGGGGATTTCGCGCAGGCGTTCCGCTGTGATCCGCGACTCGGCCGAGGCGATCCCGGCGGAGCAGATGAAAGTGCCCAGCAGTGGAGCAAGGTCACCGGAACGATAACTGCCCAGTGCATCGAAGTAGTCGTCACGGCGCGCAACCAACGCCGAGGCCAATGGCACCACCACACGAGTAGTGGTTCCCCTCCGCCGCAAGATGGTGTTGATGAGGGCTCGGCCGATTCGGCCGTTGCCGTCGGTGAAGGGGTGGATCGACTCGAACTGCGCATGTGCGATGGCCGCCTGCAACAACACTGGCATGTCGTCGCGGTTGGCGAAGGTGATGAGGTCCTTCATGTAGTCCTGCACCGTGTCCGGTGGTGGCGGAATGTAGAGCGCACCGCGTGGGGAGAAGTCGCTGCCACCGATCCAGTTCTGCACGTCGCGGAGCTCGCCTGCGGCCGAAGACTCGGAAGGATCGTCGCGCATGAGCGCTGCGTGGGCCGCGTTGATAGCGGAAAGGCGGATGGGTTTGCGCGGGCCGACCGTTCCGATCATTGCCTCCAGTGCGGACGTCGCCGCAGCCATGGCGACAGCAGAGGAGTTCGCACGGACACCATGCAACGCGCGCGCGTAGTCGTCGACGCTGGCTTCGATCTGCTCGATTTTCGATGAAGCCACCGATTCGGTGCGGAGCAGGAGGGTGCCCAATGCTGACAGGTCGTCGGCGTAGGTGCCGTCGAGCTTGGTGATCTCGGATGTCGCCGTTTCCAGATCGGCCGCGATTTCTGAATCGAGAGCGACGGTGCGGTCTGCGATGAGCGGCGGCAACGACACAACGATTGAACGGAGCATGCGGTCGTCGCGGGTGCCGCCGCGGTGCGCCTGCGTCCAATCCCGGGATTCCTGGCGGTGCGGTGGCCATGCGTGGCTTGCCGGCCTCATGGACCTCCTAACTCGGACTAACACTACCACTAATCCGAGTTGGTGGTCATAAGTCGGACTAGTGGGCGTCAGGGTCCGGGTTGCGGCCGTCTGCTCGGGCGACGGCGACGACTACGCCCCCGAAGACACGGGCAACTCGCGCGCAGAGATCTTCTGCGTCCGCTTGTAGAGCCACATGAGAACAGCTGCGAATGCCACGATCCCGATGATCTCGGCCGGCGTCCCGTCATTCCCGGGGAAGATCGCGAACGGGTCGTCGCTTCCGGTTCCGGCGACGAACCCGGCGAACACCACGCCGTAGAGACTCTCGCCGACAATCATGCCGGTGGCCAGCAGCACCCCGAGCCGCTTCTTGCGGTCGACGTCGCCACCGGTCCGGTCGGCCCACTTGTTGTAGAAGAACCCCAGCAGCGAACCGAGCGGGATGATCAGGGTCAGGCTCATCGGCAGGTACATCCCCATCCCGACGGCCAGCGGTGGCAAGCTGAACCGCGAAGTGCGGGTGAGGATCTCGTCAACAACCACGATCACCACCCCGATCGCCGAGCCCAGCCCGATCAGCGACCAGTCCAGGGATCCGCCGAACACGCCCTTGGCCAGCGACGAGATCAGCGCGGCCTGCGGTGCGGCCAACGCGTGATCGGTGGCGCCCGGTGCGCCCAGGAACCCGAAGGCGCGTTGCATCAGGTCGAGCACCGGCGGGATGATCGCCGAGCCGAACAGCACCCCAATCACCAACGCCACCTGCTGTTTCCACGGAGTGGCGCCGACCAGCTGGCCGGTCTTGAGGTCTTGCAGGTTGTCGTTGGAGATGGTGGCCACCCCGAAGGTGATGGCCGCGACGAACAGCGTGAAGGCCACCAGCGCCAGCGACCCGTCATCGGTGGTCGGGCCGTACACCAGCTTGATCAGCAACGCGGCGATCATCACCGTGAGGATGCCGACGCCGGAGATGGGGCTGTTCGACGAGCCGATCAGGCCGGCCATGTAGCCGCACACCGCGGCGATCACCAGGCCGACGAGGAAGATGAACACCAGGCTGGCCGCGATGATCCCGGCTGCGGTGCCGTGCAGGATGGTGCTGTGGCTGAAATCCCACAGCAGCACGGCAATTGGAGCCAGCATCGCCACCACGATGCCCACCACGATGGGGAACGGGATGTCGCGTTGGGTGATGTCGACGGCCTGGCCCTGGCGGCGGTCGCGGGCCGAGGCCAAGGCCTCGGTGATGCCCTTGATGATCGGGCGCAGGATCTTCAGCAGCGTCCACACCGCCGCCACCGCGATTGCCCCGGCCCCGATGAACCGCACCTCATGCACGAACACCCCGTCGATGACGTCGGCGACGGACGCGTCGGTCCCGAACGTGCCGATGGTGCGGATCGGCAGCAGGATCCCGAACGAGATGACGAGCCCGACGAGCATCGCGATGCCCACGGTCATCCCGATCAGATGGCCCACTCCGACCAGCGCCAGTGACAGGCTGGCACCGAACATCGAGCCGCCGGCCCCGACCCGGAAGTACGCCGCGACATAGTTGGCGAGCACCTTGAGGTTGGCCAGCAGCGCGAACCCGGCCGACACCAGCGCACCGAACGCGATGATCCGGATGCCGACGCGGTTCTCTTCGACACCGCCGCGGCTGTCACCGACCTTGAGCACCTCGGCCGCGGCCACGCCCTCGGGGTAGGGCAGGTCCGAGCCGGTCACCAGGGCCCGGCGCAGCGGGATGGAGTACATCACGCCGAGGATGCCGCCGACCGCGCACACCGCGACCGTGATCCAGTACGGGAACCCGGTCCACCAGCCGATCATGATCAGCCCGGGCAGTACGAAGATGATCGCCGAGAGCGTGCCCGCCGCCGAGGCGATGGTCTGCACGATGTTGTTCTCCACGATCGAGTGGTTGGCAAAATTGCGCAGCAGCGCCATCGAGATCACCGCGGCCGGGATCGCGGTGGCGAACGTCAGACCGACTTTGAGACCGAGGTAGACGTTTGCGGCAGTGAACACCAGCGTGATCGCTCCGCCGAGCAGGATCCCGCGGATGGTCAGTTCGCGCAGCGTCGGTGTGGTGGGTTCTGCGACGGCCAACGGGCTGTCCTCTCGGTTGCTGGTGCATACACGGTAGGCACTCGGCCGTCACGGCGCGGCGCGAACGGCTCAGTGAGACAGTCGACCGGCAGACCAGGACTCAGGACTGACCGTCAGGGACGTCATCAATGGCCGCCGCAATGGCTTTCATCGGTAGGAACAGGTGAAACGGATCCACGGGGGACTGTATGAACTCGGCATGGTGGAGGTAGAAATCTCGCGCTGCTTCGTCCCGCGCATGAACCAGCAAGGCCGGGGCGGCTACTGACTGCGACAGCATCAAGGCTCGTTGCAGCGCATCTCGAAGCAGGCCCCACCCCAATCCGTGGCCCTGCCACCGTCGGTCGACGGCCAGCCTTGCCAGCAGAAAACATGGCACAGCGGCGGGCGCTCGTTTGGCGATGGCCGCGCCACCGTGACTCGGTGCGCGCATTCGACGTCTGCGTCAGCGCTGTCGTACGGTCGAAAGCGTGGAAATGTACAACCTGGCTTTTGAGTGGACGGAAACCAATCGACATTGGCTGATTGAGGTCCCCGTCAGGGTCGTGGCGTACATCGTCGTAGCGTTGATCATTCGATTTTTGCTGCATCGCATGATCGACCGTGCGACCACCGGCAGGGCCAAGAAGTCCGTTAGCGGCGAACTTGAGGGGCAAGCAAAGAAGCCGCCGCTGCTTCGCTATCTGCGGGACCGGGCGTCGGCGACGAATGTGGCCCGGGCGGCCGAACGCCGCCAGCAGCGGGCCCAGACCATCGGGTCGGTCCTCAAGTCCACCGCATCCATTGTGTTACTGGTGTGGGTGGTGTTGGCGATTCTGAGCGTGCTCGGTGTGAACATCGCGCCGTTCATCGCCTCGGCCGGCGTGGTTGGCCTCGCGATCGGTTTCGGCGCCCAGAACCTGGTGCGCGATTTCGTCAGCGGCGTGTTCATGCTGCTGGAGGACCAGTACGGCGTCGGTGACACCGTCGATGTCGGGGAAGTGATCGGCGAGGTGCAGAGCGTCGGACTCCGGATCACCACCATCCGCGATATCGACGGCACGTTGTGGTACGTCCGCAACGGTGAGATCGCCCGCGTCGGCAACATGAGCCAGGACTACGCCGTGGCACGTATCGAGGTGCCAGTGGCCCTGACCGCCGACGTGGACCGCGCCCAGCAGGTGGCCGTCGAAGCCGCCGAGGACGTCATCGCCGACCCGTCGATGGCCGGCAAGGTCATCGGCGAACCGGAGATGCTCGGCGTGCAGTCGCTGGCAGCCGACCAGCTCACGTTGCGAATGACCCTCAAGACCCGGCCGAACGCGCAATGGTCGGTGCAACGCAAGCTGCGTCGGGAAATTCTGCGCGCCTACGACGAAAACGGAATCAACCTGCCCTACCCGCAGGGGCGCATTCACGCCGTCGTCGGCGGTCAGGAGACCGACGGCGCGTAATTGGCCGGGCCGATCAGCTCATCGCCGAAAATAACGACGGCCCTGAACTACGCTGATCGCATGGCTCGTGCCATTTTGGTGCTGCTGTCAGGGGTGGTGATCGCCGGACTCGCCGGCGTCGCCTCGCCGGTTGTCCACGCCGAGCCCGCACCGCCATGCGCCTTCACGCTGTCGCCGCCGGCCGTCGTTCACGTCGACGGTGCCGCCATGGTCAGCGTGACGGTCTCACCCTCGGCGTGTGGAGCACCCGCAGACCCCCGTTTCAGCGTCGCCTGCGTGCAGCGTCAGGACAACGCCTCACCGGTGCAATGCAACCAGGGCAGGGGAACCCGACCGGCGGAGGTGTTGTCGCCCTACCGCCCCGGCGCTGCCTACGTGGCCACCGGCCGCGGCTGCGGCGGTTGGATGGGCATCGCCGAGATCGCCCCGCAGTGCCAGGTCCTCGGACCGCTGTCGGCATCGCTGTAGCTGGCGGCCGGCGGGTGGATCCCGTTGCCGTGCGTTCATCTGCGAACTCCCTCCGGGTCATCTGTGCCAGGCAAGCTCGGGCGACGCATCAGCAGAACTGAAGAGGGTGACGAATGAAAACGGCACGGGCCGCAGCGGTGACCACCGTGGCAGCGCTGATCCTGGCGGGCTGCTCTACCGAGGACAACAAGCCGGGGGAGGGCGGACCGCAGACACCGAAGGCCACCTCGCCGATCGACTGGAATCTTGCGGCCCAAGACAGCTACCACCGCACCGCCACCTACCCGGTGTACCTCAACAGGCCTGCCGAAGATCCGGTGGAAAAGGAAACCGTCGCGGAGATCTCCACGGTCACCCCCGACGGCAACACGCTCATCTACACCGATGCCGCCGCCAAGCGCATCGGCTTCCTCGACATCACAGATCCCGCCAAACCGGTTGGCGCAGGCACGCTTTCCCTCGCCGAGCTGGGCCACAAGGATGACCAGCCCACCTCGGTGGCGGCGGTCGGCGAGTTCGTTCTCGTCGTCGTCGACACCACCGGCGGCGACTTCGCGCACCCGTCCGGCCGCGTCGACATCGTCCGCACCGGCGACCGCACCCGCGTGCACAGCATCGACCTGGGCGGCCAGCCCGACTCGATCGCGATCAGCCCCGATGGCAGCGTCGCCGCGATCGCCATGGAGAACCAGCGCAACGAGGAGTTCACCCCGCCCGGTAAGGAGGAAGGCGATCTGCCCCAGCCGCCCACCGGATTCGTGCAACTCATCGACCTCAAGGGCGCACCGGACACCTGGGCACCGCGCAAGGTCGACTTCGACGTCGAGGCCGCCCGCGCCGCCGGCCTGGACACCCCCGACGACCTCGAACCCGAGTACGTCAGCATCAACTCCCGCGGCCAGGTCGCGGTGACGCTGCAGGAGAACAACGGCATCGCCGTCATCGACGGCCACACCGGCACCGTCACCAAGATCTTCAGCGCCGGAAGCGAATCCGTCGACGGCATCGACACCAAAGAGGACGACGTGATCGACCAGACCGGCTCGATCAAAGACACCCCACGGGAACCCGATGCCATCGGCTGGATCGGCGACGATCACGTCGCCACCGCCAACGAGGGCGACTGGAAGGGCGGCACCCGCGGTTGGACGATCTTCGACGCGAGAACCGGCGAGGTCACCTGGGACGCCGGAAACTCGATCGAGCAACTGGCGGTGCGCACCGGTCTGCACATCGAAAGCCGGGCCGAGGCCAAGGGACCGGAACCGGAAGGCCTGGCCATCACCAACATCGGCGGCCGGCCCACGGCGCTGATCGCCTCGGAACGCAGCAACTTCGTCGCCGTCTACGACGTCAGCGACCCCACCGCGCCGGTCTTCCGGCAGATCCTGCCCACCACCCCCGGGCCCGAAGGTGTGCTGCCGATCCCGGCGCGCAATCTGCTGGCCATCTCCTCAGAGGCCGACGACGCCGAAGAGCGGGTACGCGCCTCGGTGAATATCTACGGCTACGGTGAAACCTTCGCCGCCGCAGGCAAACCGAGCTTCCCCTCCATCGTGTCCGGTGACATCGACGGCACACCGATCGGCTGGGGAGCGCTTGGCGCGCTGTCGGCCGACCCGAAGGACTCCAACCGGCTCTACACCGCAACCGACAGCGCCTACGGCCCGGCCCGCATCCTCGGCGTCGACGTGGCACAACAACCGGCGCTGATCGACACCGAGCTGGCGATCACCGAAGACGGCAAGCCCGTCACCCTCGACACCGAGGGCATATCGGCCCGCACCGACGGCGGATTCATCCTGGCGGTGGAAGGCGAAGACGGGCCCGGCAACCAGCTCATCTACGTTGCCGCCGACGGCAGAATCGAGAAGCGGGGAGCGTTGCCCAACGACATCGCCGCGCAACTCGGCAGCAACGGATTGGAAGGTGTTGCCCTCCAGCCGAACAGCGCAGGAGACTCGGTCTGGGTGGCGCTGCAACGCGAACTCAAATCCGATCCCAAAGGCGTCGTCCGCATCGGGCGCTACACCTCGGACGGGGACAGGTGGGAATGGTTCGGCTACCAGCTGGACCCCACCGGCGCCAACGGCGACTGGATCGGCATCTCCGAAATCACCGTCCACGACGGCGAATTGCTGCTCCTCGAACGCGACAAACTCAACGGCCCCGACGCGCGCGTGAAAGCGCTATATCGGGTTGCGATCCCCGACGGCCAAGGCGTGGCCACGGCCGCCGAGAAGCCGCAGGTGCTGCCGAAGACGTTGGCCCGCAACCTGGTGCCCGATCTGCAGGCCACCAACGGCTATGTCCAGGAGAAGGTCGAGGGCGTCGCCATCGCCGGAAACCAGAACCTGTACGTGATCACCGACAACGACGGGCTCGACGACGCCAATGGGGAAACCGTCCTCCTCGAACTCGGCCCGGTGGCCGAAGCGCTGAAGGGGTAGCGTCGGTTCGGCCCCCGAGCCGGGTCGACATGACAAGATGGCGCCCATGGGGACGGCACTCATCCGATCCGACAAGCTGTTGATCTTCGGTGGACTTGCCATCTGCGTGGTGGCGGGGCTGTCGCATTACGGTGGCTGGCCGCACCTGGTCGGCTTCGTGGTTAGCGCGCTGGCCGTTACCGTGCTGGCCTCCCTCGTCGGCCTGGCAGTCGAGCAGCTCGGCGACCGGTTCGGCCCCGGCGCAACCGGAGTGCTGCAATCCGCGCTGGGCAATCTGCCGGAGCTGTTCATCTGCATCTTCGCGCTCAAGGCCGGGCTGGTCGACGTGGTGCGGGCCGCGTTGATCGGCTCCATCCTGGCCAACCTGCTGCTCGTGCTGGGCTTGGCGTTCCTGGTCGGCGGGCTGAAACATGGCCCGCAGAAGCTCGGCTCCGCTCAGGTCCGGACCATCCTGGTGCTGATGGTGCTTTCGGTCACCGCCATGGCGATCCCGTCGATCGCGCACGAGGTGCACGCCCCCGCCTCCGAACACGAAGTGTCCTTCTCGATGATCGTGTCGGTTGTCCTGCTGGTGCTGTTCGCGCTGTCGTTGCCGTATTCCTTGAGCCGGGACAAGAACAAGACCACTACCCCTGCGCCACAACCGGATAAAGAGGCGCCGCGCTGGCCGGTCGGGTTGGCGATCGGCATGCTGGCCATCGCGGGTGCGGCGGCGGCGTTCGTATCGGACTGGTTTGTCGACGCGCTCGAGCCGGCCATGGACTCGCTCCACATCTCGCAGGCCTTCGCCGGTCTGGTGATCGTGGCCATCGCAGGCAACGCCGTCGAGAATGTCGTCGGCGTGCAGTTGGCCGCCAAAAACCAGGCCGAGTACGCGTTTTCGCTCATCCTGAACAGCCCCATCCAGATCGCCCTGGTGCTGGCCCCGGTACTGGTGTTGGTCAGTCAGGTCTTCGGGCTCGCGTCACTGACCCTGGTGTTCGGGCCCATGCTGATCGTTGCGCTGCTGGTCGCCGTCGTCCTGGCGGCGATCATCGCATTCGACGGGGAGTCGACGTGGTTGGAAGGCGCGGCGCTGATCGGGCTGTACTGCATCATCGCCGCGTCGTTCTGGTGGGGCTGACGGCCGCGGCTCAGACCAGGAACGCCAGCCAGTAGCCGATCGGGATCATCCCGAAATACCCGGCGATCCCGACCGGGATCCCGATCAACGGTGTCCACTTCCGCCATGCGGCCACCGCCGCGCCCGCGACGGCCATGATGGTGCCGGCCGCCAGACACATCCACGGAATCCACACGAGGACGTTCTGGCCCTTCGCCGACAGTTCGCAGACTTTCTCGGTGACGCCTTCGTGACACGGGTCGGTCGCCATGGCCAGGGGCAGCATCAACACGACGGCCGCCACGAACCCCAACAGGCCCATGGCGCTGAGCAACCCGACGAACCACGCCCAGTGCTTGCCCTGATTGCGGGCGACGGGTGGCGTCGGGTCGGTCACCACCTCACGGTACTGGCTGCGCGACCGCACAACCCGCACCGATACTCGCGTCGCGCCCGGCCATCGGCTGCCTGCGCTATTTCCGCCAACTGGTCAGCACCATTTCGACGGTGTCGTAGACCCGATCCCGAGCGGCATGCCGGTCCACACCGGACATGAGCAATTCGTCGTAGTCGGTGTCTTCGTGGCGCACCGACGCCGCAACGGCGAGGCAGACAGCCTCGGGGTCGAGAGCACGCCCGGAAGCACTTCGTCCCACCCGCCCACTGCCACGAGTTCCCGCGTGGCGGGCGATCGACTCGGCGCGCCCGGCAGGGCAGCGTGGGAACTGGGCCAGAATCGCCGTGGCGAAGTCCGCCTGGAAAGCCAGGTCTTCGTCTGCCCGGCGCTCCTGGTCGCGCTCTCGGCGGCGGGCGCGGGCCTCGGCGTCGGACAGGCACTGTTGTTCGGCCTGCTCGATCGCCTCCGGTTCAGCCAGGATCCCTTGCCGCTCATAGCGTTTACGCGACCGGCTCCACCGCACCACCACCGCGGACAGTCCGCTGGCCTTCTTTGCTCGCCGTGTCAGCGCCGCATCACCGGCGGGCAGGAACTCCAGATGGCCGAGGTCGGCACAGCCCAGGCACAAGGGGCCGGCGTCCTCCATCTTCAGAATGTCGCCCGTTTCGCCGCACGACGCGCAGGTCCAGTCCTTGATCGCGATGATCGCCACGAGGTCCGGCGGATTCGAACCAGCCATATCAGGCGAGGATAAGCCTCAGTGGCCAATTCCGCACTACCCCTCCGCGGCCACCAACGACCCCAGTTTGATGTCGGGATTGTCGCGTTGGAAGCCCTCCAGCCGCCACGGTGTCGAGAACAGCACGAGCATGACGCCGTCGGTACGCGTCAACACCTCACAGGACACCTGCTTGTTGACGAACTCGGCGTCCTCGGGCGAGACCACCCGCGCCACCTGATACGGCAGGTTCTCCAGCGAGATCGGCGCGCTCAGTTCGGTGGCCATCCGGTGGGCGGCCACCTCGAACTGCATCGGCCCGACGGCGGCGAACACCGGCGCCTGCTCGCCGCGCTTGTCCGAGCGCAGCACCTGCACCACGCCTTCCTGCTCGAGCTGCTCGATGCCCTTGCGGAACTGCTTGTGCTTGCTGGGGTCGGTGCCGCGGGCCACCGCGAAATGCTCGGGGGAGAAGCTCGGGATCGGCGGGTACACCACCGCGATGTCGCGGTACAGGGTGTCGCCGGGGCGCAGTGCGGCAGCGTTGGCCAATCCGATCACATCGCCGGGCCAGGCGTCGTCGAGCGTGGAGCGCTGCTGGCCGAACACCGACTGCGCGTACTTGGTGACGAACGGCTTGCCGGTGGCGGCGTGGGTGAGCACGTCGCCGCGCTCGAACGTCCCGGACACCACCCGCGCATAGGCGATCCGATCGCGGTGCGAGGTATCCATACCGGCCTGGACCTTGAACACGAATGCGCTGAACGGCGAGTCCACCGCCCGCCGCGCACCGTCGACGTCGAGCGACCCGCGGGGCGCCGGAGCCAGCTCGACCAGCACATCGAGCAACTGGTTCACGCCGAAGTTCAACGCCGCGGAGGTGAACAGCACCGGGGAGGACTCGCCGGACAGGAACGTCTCGCGGTCGTAGTCCGACCCGTCTGCCGACAGCAGCTCGGATTCCTCCACCGCGGTGTCCCAGTCATCGCCGGCGGCTGCGTGCGCGTCGGCGGCCGCGATGTGCTCCTCGGGCGCGGCGGTGGCCCCGCCTGCGGTGCGGGTGAACCGGATGAACTTGCTCTCCCGGCGATCCATCACGCCCTTGAAGTCCCCGGCGATACCGACCGGCCAGGTCAGGGGAGTGGTGCGCAGCCCGATCCGCTCATGGATCTCGTCCATCAACTCCAGGGCGTGCCGGCCCGGGCGGTCCCACTTGTTGATCACCGTGATGATCGGGATGCCGCGGTGCTTACACACCTGGAACAGCTTGAGGGTCTGGGGCTCAAGACCTTTCGCGGCGTCGATGAGCATGACCGCACAGTCCACCGCGGTCAGCACCCGGTAGGTGTCCTCGGAGAAGTCGGCGTGGCCCGGGGTGTCGAGCAGGTTGATGACACAGTCGCGGTACGGGAACTGCAGCGCCGTCGAAGTGATCGAGATGCCGCGCGCCTTCTCCATGTCCATCCAGTCCGACACCGTCGACTTGCGGCCGGCCTTGCCGTGGATCGCGCCGGCCTCGTTGATCACCCGGGCGTGCAGCGCGAGCGCCTCGGTCAGCGTGGACTTACCGGCGTCCGGGTGGCTGATGACGGCGAAGGTGCGGCGGCGGGCCGCCTCGGCGGCGATCTTGGCAGCTTGGGCGGTGTTGGCGGTGGGGGCGTCGAGGGCGTTGTCGGTCATCTCGACTAGCGATGGTATGGGGATTGAGGGGTAAATCAGTAATTGAGCGGTCGGTGTCAGCTATTCGGAAGGGTCGCTCCACGCGCGAAGCTGCTCGGCGATGTCGTCGAGGTCAGGCTGCCGGCCCGTGGCCACCCGGATGACGAAATCGAAGCGATCGTCCTCGGGCGCCGTGATCCACTGGCCGTTGATACCGAGGAAAGTGAGGCACGCTGTCCACGCCAGCCTCTTGTCGCCGTCGACAAGCGCGCGGTTGCGCGCCAGGGAATGCAGCAGTGCCGCGGCTTTGAGGTGCAGGTCTGGGTAGGCGTCTTCGCCGAACACCGACGCCCGCGGCCGCGCCAGCGCCGATTCGAGCAACCCGTAGTCCCCGACCTTGACGTCGACTCCCACTGCACGACGGGCAATCTCGAGCAGGTCGTCGAGATCCAGGTACTCGATCACGTGTCCTTCAGGCGCTCCAGAACTCCGGCCTCCTCGGTCACCACCCGATCCAGAACGGATGAAAGCTTGGCCTTGTGCGCGCGTCGGGCGATGTATTCGTCAATCGCCGACAGCGCAACGGCCTGCATCGATCGTCCTTCGGCAGCAGCCTGCTGTCGAAGTGCCTCTGTCTGCGCGTCACTCGTGCGGAGAGTCATGCCCACGAGGCGATGATACCAGTGTGATACCACTCCGGTGAGAGGCATGATCGTTCCTGATGAACATCTGCGTCTTCCTGTCCGCCGCCGACCTCGACCACCGCTACACCGAACCGGCGCGCGCATTCGCCGAACTCCTCGGCAAGGCAGGCCACACGCTGGTGTGGGGCGGCTCCGACAAAGGACTGATGAAGGTCGTGGCCGACGGGGTGCAGAACAGCGGTGGCCGGCTGATCGGGATCTCGGTCGAGTTCCTGCGACAGCAGGCCCGGGGCGATGCCGACGAGATGGTGTTCACCGCGGACCTCGCCGAGCGCAAGGCGACGCTGCTGGCGCGCTCCGACGCACTGGTGGTGATGGCCGGGGGCCTGGGCACCCTCGACGAAGCCACCGAAATCTTGGAGCTGCGCAAACACCGGCGCCACGACAAACCCGTGGTGCTGCTGAACACCGCCGGCTTCTACGACGGCCTGGTGATCCAGCTGCGACGGATGGAGCAGGACGGCTTCCTGCCCCTGCCGCTGGACGATCTGGTCTACGTCACCGAGGAACCCGCGGCGGCGATGACGTACTTGCAGAACGTCGTTACCTGAAGCAACGACCCGATCACGACTCGCGCACACGCAGTGGCCGTTGTGCCGAAGAACAGGTGGCCCGGCTACGATTGAGGCACCGATCGGCTTCCGATCACGGACACGGATCAATCAGGCCCTCGCCGAACCACATTGGAGTGATGTTGACGTCTGTTCGTCGTGCCTACCTTGCGGTCGCACTTGCTGTGCTGGCCGTATCGGGTGGTGTCGTTGTCTCGGCCCTGCCGGACTGCGCCGAGCACTGTCAGACGTTGGCCGCGCCGCCACAAGGCATCCCGCAGCCCTCACCCACCGAGCCGGCCAGATTGACCATCACCCCCAGGCCTGACGCCGAGGTCGACCCACTGGCCCGGGTCATGGTCACCGCCGATACCGGCACCGTGGCGAGGGTGACGATGCTCAACGACGCCGGCAAAGAGATTCCAGGCGTCCTCACCCCCGATGCCCGGACCTGGAAGCCGACCACCACGCTCGGCTACGGCCGCACCTACACGCTGAAGGTCGACGCGCGCGGCCCGGGCGGCATGCCGACCCGCAGGACCACCACCTTCTCCACCGTGACCCCCGGCTACCAGGCCCGCGTCTACCTCAACGGCACGAACTACAGCCCGCTGCAGGACGGCGCCACCTACGGAGTCGGCATGGTGATCGTCGCGCGCTTCGACGAGCCGGTCACCGACAAGGCCACCGCCGAGAACCGGATGAGGGTGATCACCGAGCCCAAGGCCCTCGGCTCGTGGAACTGGATCGACGACCAGACCGCGCACTGGCGTCCGCAGAAGTACTACGCGCCGGGCACCAAGGTCACCGTCGACGCCGGCATCTACGGCGCCAAACTCGGCGACGACCTCTACGGCGCGCAAGACGAGAAGGTGTCGTTCACCATCGGCGCCTCGCACGTCACCATCGCCGACGACACCGACAAGCAGGTCAGGGTCTACGACAACGGCAAGCTCGTGCGCACCATGCCCACCTCCATGGGCATGGGCGGCACCGAAACCGTCGGCGGCACCACGATGAGCTTCTGGACCCCGCGCGGTGTCTACACCGTGATGGACAAGGCCAACCCGGTGGTCATGGACTCCTCGACCTACGGTCTGCCGGTCAACTCGCGGCTCGGCTACAAGACGACGATCCCGTGGGCCACCCGCATCAGCATCGACGGCATCTACCTGCACCAGCTGAATTCGACGATCTGGGCCCAGGGCAAGGAGAACGTCAGCCACGGCTGCCTGAACCTCAGCGGCGAGAACGCCGAGTGGTTCTACAACTTCTCCGTGCCCGGCGACATCGTCGAGATCCGCAACACCGGCGGCGACCCGCTCAAACCGACCAACAACGGCGACTGGTCGGTGCCGTGGACCGAATGGGTCAAGGGCAGCGCGCTGCGCTGAGGCCCGCCACGCCTACTTCGGCGCCGGCAGTTTGGCGGCGATGCGGTCGATGACCTGATTGGCCTGCGCCTGTGAATCGCCGTCACCGCACACGATCGACTCGACGACAGCGTTCCCGCGGGCCATGACGGCGTGATAGCAGTTGCGGGCCGGCGCTTCCTGACGTGCGATACCGCCGCCACCGCGAGCGGTGTCGCGGCGCGGGTCGGAAAGGGCTTCCGGGTTTTCGGCGGTGACCGGCCCGGCCGTCCAGTGCTGGGTGACGTCCTTGGCGGTGGTGGTGAACACGACACCCTCGTGGCACTGCTCGTCGTTGATCATCCGGACCGTGTTGCCGGCCACCCGCAGTGCCTGACGTCCGGCCTGCGGCCACACCGGTGAGGTCTGCGGAAACACCTGAATCAGCTGGGCGGCCGACTGGCCCCGCGTGCCGCGGTTGTCGTCGCCCGCCACGGCCTGATAGCCGTCGGCACCCACCGCCTCCTGGAACAGCAGGCGGGCCGCGCAGTCACGGGGCTCGATGCCGTTCGAAGACTGCCCGGGCTGGGTGAAGGTGGCGGTCTGCTGCACACCGGTGTCACCGATGATCTCACCCAGTTCACCCGGGCTCAGGAGTGCTGCACGCGCCACGGTGGCCGGATCCGCCGCTGCCGGGGCCGGGGCCTGCGCGGCCGAGGACGTCGGAGCCGCCTCGGACGACTCAGCCGAACCATCGGCACTCTGTGAACATCCTGCCAGCAGCAGAACCGTTCCAAGCAAACCCACCACTGCCCGCACCGCGCCCCCTCGTCTTGTTCGGTCGATCGTGTCGATCTTGCCCTAGCTTCCCGGGGTACGAACGCGGCAATCTGCTCATTCGGCAGCCGGGGCGATCGGGAAATTAGTGCCTGTGAACCCCGGCAGCTGCGGTTAGGATTCTGACGGTCACCGCCGTGTGGCTACCAGACACCGCGCGCAGGTCTGGTCGGTGGTGAGGATTCGGGGGATGCGGTGCGGTCCATGCTGATCGTTGGGACGAGCTCGTGACAGGCGGGGGCTTCGGTGGCCCGGGCCCGTTCGGCAGCCAACCGGGCCCGGGCCCGCAAGGACCACCCCCACCACAGCAATCGGGCTGGGGCGCCAACCCCGGGCCGCAGTACCCGCAGGGGCCCGCAGGTGGGCAGTTGTTCGGTGCGCCGCCACTGCCGCCGCCGCCGGCGCCGGCCCCTGCTCCGCAGTGGGGCGCCGGTCCACCGCAGCCGGGTCCGTACGGCACCCCACCACAGTTCGCCGGTGGTGGCCCCGGATATATCCCGATGCCCACCCCCAAGCCTGCGCGCAAACCACTCCTGAGGCTTCCGTCCACCAAGCGGGGCCGCCGGATCCTGCTCGGCGCGGGCGCCGGCGTCGTGGCGGTAGCACTGATCGTCGGTGGCGTCGTGGTGTTCAGCGGCGGCGGTGGGTACGACGGCGGCACCGGGAACGCCGGCGAGGCGGTGACGGCCTATCTGGAGGCCTTGCAGCGTGGCGATGCGAAGACAGCGTTGTCGCTGGGCCGCGATCAACCGCCGGACACCTCGATGCTCACCGACGAGATCCTCAAAAAGCAGATGGAGAAGTTCCCCATCACCGACGTCAAGATTCTCGGCGACATCCCCACGACCAACGGCGGTGCCATGGTGCACGTGATCGCGAAAGTCGGAGGCGTCGACAGCGACGAGCGCATCGTGCTGGACAAGCCGCCACCAGGGCAGGGGTGGAAGTTGGATTCGGCGGCGATGTCAGTCGAATTCAAGATCGACGACATGAATCCCGATCTTGCCAAGTCCATCACGGTATGGGACAAGCCTGTTCCCAAGAGCGGCAAGGCTTATGTGTTCCCAGGACTGGTCGAGATGGGTAGTTCGAACCCGGCCCTGGAGGTGGACAACTCGCCGGCCGTGGGCAACGCCGACCCGACTCTGTATGAGATCTCGACCATGAGCAGAGTCGTCTACCCCGACATCAAGGTCAGCGACGACGGCCGCCAGATCGTGCGGGACGAGTTGAAGAAGGCGTTGGAAAAGTGCGCCGAGAGCACCAGTCTCGAGCCGCCGAAATGCCCGAACAAGGCCGCTCGGTCCGACTTCGTGCCCGACTCCGCGAAATGGACAGCTCCGTCCGACCTCGACGCCGTCACCATCAACTTCATGGATGAGAAGACGGGCAAGGTCATGATCATCGGCAACGCCGAATTCGGCATCTCCGTCCGCACCGAGTCGGGCTCGACGGAAACGGGGACGTTCTTGGCGTCCGTCTTCGGCAACGCCGACATGACCGAGAACCCGCCCGTGATCGATTTCGACAGAGCCTGAGCGCGGAGAAACCAACGTGACGAATTTTGCTGACCGGCCCGGGTCCAACCCGTCCCAGGGCGCTGCGCCGCCTCCACGTTTCGACCAGCCCGCCCCGCAACCAGGCTTCGGCGGTCCTTCGTTCCCGCCCGGCGGCGGGAGGACGCGGCCGGCTAAGAACCGCAAACCACTGATCATCACCGCCGCGGCGACGGTGGCCGTTCTCGCGGTGATCGGCGTCATCGTGGCGTTCCTGTTGGGCAAGGGGGATGAGGGCGCCAGTTTCAATCCCGACGGCGCGCCGACGGAGGTCGCCAAGGCCTACATGGAAGCCCTGTCGCGAGGCGATGCGCAGGCGGCGCTGGACCTCAGCGCCACTCAACCGGCGACCACCGACTTTCTGACCAGTGACGTCTTGAAGAAGCAGCTGGACAAGTTGCCCATCACCGAGGTGCAGGTGATCGGGGAGGAGGGCAGGAAACCCGACACCGACAAGCGGACCGCCGTGGTGAAGGTTGCCGCGAAGTTCGGTGGCCAGCGCACCGAAGGAAAGCTCGACATGGTCGTGGTCGACAACCAGTGGAAGCTCTCGGCGGCGTTCGTCGATGCCACCACCGAAGAGATCCACGGCTACGGAGACCCCGAGGCGGCCGAGGCGTTGACCGTGTTCGGCAAGCCGCTGCCGCAGAGCCGGCACTTCTACGTCTTTCCGGGCTACCTCGAAATGGGCACAGCCACACCGTATGTCAAGGTCAACGAGCTGCCACCGACCACCCTCGACGACGTTTCTGCATTCAAGGACACGGGCGTGAAGCCGAAGTTCTCGATGGGCCCCGATGGACTCAAAGCGGCGCAGGACGCCGTGCTGGCCTGGATCAACAAGTGCTTCAACCCGGGTGATCACACCGGGTGCGGAGACATCCTCACCGGAATCTGGACCGACACCTACGACATGAGCACGATGCGTGTGCGCGGCCCGGTCGACTTGCCCCCGGACATCTTCCGGCTTCCCGATCACACAACTGTGGTCCAGGTGGGCGGCCTCAACGTGCCCTTCACCGCCGTCGAGAAGAGGACCGGGCGGGTCATCGACAACTCCCTGAGCATCTCGGACCAGGTCGAGGTGAACATCGGCGTGCAACCGCCGACAGTTTCTACGAACTAGTGAAGATGACGGCGACCGAGCGGGAGATGCTGTGACCAACTTCGGGGGAGACAATCCCATCGGCGGCGATGCATCTCAGCCGCCCCAAGGCTTTCCGCCCCCGGCCCGCCCGCCGTCGCCGGTCCCGGGGCCGTTTTCACCGGGCCCGGCGTTCGGTGCTCCACCCCCCGGCGCCCCGCCGTTCCCCGGCGGATACGCCAATCCTCAAGGGAATGCGCCTTTTCCATCTGGTGCTCACCCGTTCGGCGCCCCGTCATTCGATCCACCCTCCTACCGCACCCCACCCAAGAATCGCCGCAAGCTGTTCGGCATGATCGCCGGCGCCGTGGTGCTCGTGGTCGCGGTGGTGGTCGGGATCGTCGTGGTGGTCGGTGCATCCGGCCCGGACGCCACGACTGCCAGTGGTGCCGTCGAGGGCTACCTGAAGGCACTGGCAAAAGGCAACGCGGACAAGGCGCTGTCGTTCGGGCTCAACCAGCCCCCCGACAAGACCTACCTGACCGACGACGTGCTCAAGAAGCAGATCGACAAGATGCCGATCACCGACATCAAGATCCTCGGTGAGGATTCCAGCTCGGTGCATGTCCTGGCCAACTTCGGCGATCAGGCCGTCGACCAGGAAATCCCCGTCAAACAATCTGGCGACGGTACCTACAAGGTCGAATACCCCACCTACGCACTGAATTTCGAGAAAGAGAAAGCCAAAGGTTCCACGGCGTTGCTGGATTCGTTCAGCATCTTCGGCAAACCGCTGCCGTCGTCGGGCATCGCCTACCTCTTTCCCGGTGCGATAGAAGTGAGCAGCTCGAACCCGAACATCACCCTGACATACCGCCGGGATTCCTACCTGCAGTCGGGGGCGTCGTACAAGCAACCTGAAGAGGACGCCGATTACGAGCTGGAAGTCAGCGACGCGGGTAAGGAAGCCGCCGACAAGGCGATCTTGGAGGTCATGACCGAGTGCGCGAAATCCACCTCCCTGGCCCCGCCCAACTGCCCCATGGATGCCAGCCGCGCCTCCTACCGCCTGATCGACGGCAGTGCGCGCTGGACCGCGCCGAGCAACGCCGACAGGGTGAGGCTGCGGATGCCACCGGGAGTCTTCGGTGACGGGCTCAGCGGCCACGCAACCGTCACGGGCGCGGTCGACATGAAGCTGTCCGCGCGGTCCACCGAGCCGATGTTCAACATCGACGACGAGAACGTGCGGGTGGAGCTCGGCGGCTACGTCGACCTCACCAAGAATCCCCCGACCTACACCTACGAGTAAGGATCACCGAGTGGAACTCCAACAGCCCGGCGTGGATGCGGGGGAACGTACGACATTGACCAACCGGGTTCAGCCCGGTAATCAGGAACTACAACTCGCGATGCAGGCGGTACGCGAGATCGGCTACGCCTTCGGCGCCAAGGTGGTCGGGCAGGATCAGCTGCGTGAGACGCTGCTGATCGGCTTGCTGGGCGGCGGGCACATTCTGCTCGAAAGCGTGCCGGGCCTGGCGAAAACCACGGCGGCCCGCACCCTTTCGGATGCGATCGCGGGAACCTTCCAGCGGATCCAGTGCACGCCGGACCTGCTGCCCAGCGACATTCTGGGAACCCAGATCTACGACGCCACCACCGCGGAGTTCAAGACCCAGCTGGGCCCCGTGCACGCCAACATCGTGCTGCTCGACGAGATCAACCGGTCCAGCTCGAAATCGCAGAGCGCCATGCTCGAAGCGATGGAGGAACGCCAGACCACCATCGCCGGAACGACATACCCACTGCCCGAACCCTTCCTGGTGATCGCCACCCAGAACCCCGTCGACCAGGAGGGCACGTATCCGCTGTCGGAAGCCCAGACCGACCGGTTCATGCTCAAAGAGGTGCTGCGTTACCCGACCCCCGAAGAAGAGGTCGAGGTGCTGCAGCGCAGAGACCGTGGGGTGTACGACCGGACCGGGGTGCCGCGTCCGGTGGTGAACCTGGAAACGATTCGGCGACTGCAACTCACCACGCGCAACGTGCACATGGACCCGGTGCTGATGCAGTACGTGAGCCGGCTGGTGCACGTCACCCGCGAACCGCACCAGTTCCTGCGCCCGGAGGTGGCTCGGTTCATCGAGTACGGCGCCAGCCCCCGCGCCACGATCGCCTTCGTCAACGCCGCACGCGCCGCCGCGCTGATCGCCGGCCGCAATCACGTTCTGCCGCCGGACATCCACAAGGTGGCCTACCGGGTGCTGCGGCATCGGCTCATCCTCGGATTCGAGGCAGTCAGCGCCAAGGTCACCCCGGAGTCCGTGATCGATCAGGTGCTGCAAGCGGTCCCGGTGCCCGGATAGTCCGGCGATGGGTAGGCACCTCAACCGCGCGCGGCAGTACTTCGGCAATGTCAGTCGCAGCATGCTGCAAGGCGGCAAGCATGCATTGCTGCACACTCGCACGCTGGAGTTCGACGATCTGCGTCCGTATGTGCCCGGCGACGACATCCGCGACATCAACTGGAAAGCCACGGCCCGCTCCAGCGACACCCTGGTCACGAAATTCGTCACCGAGAAGCACCACAAGATCCTGTTGGTGTGCGACACGGGACGCAACATGTCCGCCCTGGCGCCCAGCGGTGAGTTCAAACGCGACATCGCCGGTGTGGTGGCCGGTGTCATCGGGATGATCAGCATGAGCCGCTCCGATGAGCTCGGCCTGGTCTACGGCGATGCCCGCGGCAGCGCCACGGTGCGAAGCCGCAAGGGCGAGAACCACATCGAGGGGATGCTCGAGCAGCTCGCGGCGCACAGCGTCGGCGACGTCGGGGAAAGCCGCATCGTCACGCAGCTGAACTACGTCGCCCACAGCCATCGTGCGCGGCTGTTGATGGTCGTCATCGCCGATGAGCCGGAGATCTCCACCGAGCTGGAGGAAGCCGTCAAGCGACTGGCCGGCCGTCACGAGCTGCTGTGGGTGGCGATGTCGGACATGCCGGCCGTCGGCGCGGACCAGGGCGAGATGGACGGCTACGACGTGGGCACCGGACGGTTCATCCCCGACGGCACCACATTGGGCCGCGCCGTCGTCGACGCCTACCGCCGGGCCGAGCAGCAACGGATGGTCGATCTCGACCGGTTCTTCGACAGGATGGCAGTGCCTTTCGTCCGCATCGGCGGCAGCCTCGAAGTCCGCAACCGGATCACGCATCTGACGGAGGTGTACAGCAATGCCCGGTGATGACCTGCTGAGGTTCATCGGCGGACCGCTGGCCCCGTCGGGATGGTGGCTGGTGCTGGCCGCCCTGATCGTCGTGGCGCTGATCGCCTGGTGCGCCGGCGTGGTGATCTGGACGCTGCCGCCGCAACGGTTGCGGTCCATCCCCGTCCTACGCGACTGGCATGCCCAACTGATCCGGCGCCGATTCACCCGGGCGATCGAAGAGACGACCGCGCGTTACGGCAGACGTGAGCTGTCCCGGGAAGACGCTGCCACCGCCTACAACCACACACTGCGCAGCTTCCTGTACCTGCGCACCGGGGTATACGCCAAGAACCTGCTGACCGAGTACCTCGCCCAGGGCGAGTTGTCCGACGCCGTCCCACTGCTGACGCTCTTGCACGATGCGCAGTTCAATCCCGAATCCCGGGCTGACGTACTGGCTTTGGGGCGTTCGGCCGAGGAGATGATCCACGCATGGACCTGAGATGGACCTGGCTGCTCCTCATCGGCGTGCTGGGCCTCGCCATCGCCGTGGCCATCGCCTGGCGCCTGCCGGTGGCCAAGGTGCAGCGCAGGATGCGGCCGCTGGCCAACGCGACCCGCCTGACCCGGTTGCCCGAATTCGCTCGGGTGCAGCGCATCTACCTGATCTCGATGGCTGTCGTCGGCTCGATGGTGGCGATCGCCTTCCTGGGCGCCATCGTCGCGGCGGCCCGTCCCCAAAAGCTCGCCACGGCCAACGACGGCTACGACGCCAGCTACCCCCGCGACGTCATGCTGTGTGTAGGGCAACCTGCCAATGATCCGACCACCGCCGATTTCCTCAATTACTGGGCCGGGCAAGCCAAGGACTCCACGGCCACCTCGTTCGGTATCACGTCCCAGAACCTGCGGGCACTGCCCATGACCCGTGACAGCGCCTTCGCCGAGCAGCGGATGCGTTACTTCGCCGGCCTGTCCGGGATTCAGCAGAAAATCGACACCCACCAGAACGTGCCGGTCGAGCAGAAGCTCGAACTCGCGGCCGGGCTCGAGGCATTCGCCCGCCCCATCAAATACGTCGACTACGCGCCGAGCCTCGAAGACACCCTGGCCATGTGCCTGTCCGGGTTCGGCAACAGCAGCGATTCCCATCGCCGCCAACTGGTCTACATCGGATACAGCAAGTTCCGCGCCGACGACGAGAAGCGGCCCTCGGTCTACGACCAATCCCAGGTGCTGGCCCTGGCGCAGCGCGAAGGGATACAGATCAACGCCATTTCCCGGGCCGACGTCGGGCAGATCAGCCAGACCGGCAACGACTCCCTGCGCGCACTGGCCGGCGCCACCAGGGGTCATTTCTCGCTGTACAACCCGGCGGGCACCGGATCTTCGGACGGCGCCAACGACATCCTCGATCGCGCCCTTGACAAGATCAACGACGATCCGCCGGCACCGCGTTACCTCGGGGTCAACCAGGACTCGAAGCGACACTTCGACATCCCGGCGGTGCCGCTGTCGATCGCGGTGGTGGCGGCGTTGGCCCTGTCCATCGGGCTGGGGGTGCTGCGCCGATGAACTTCGCCCCGGTCCTGCCTGCCTACCTGCTCGCGATCCTGGCTTTCCTGATCGTGGCCGTGCGGGTGTTCACGCTCTATCAGCTGCTGGTGCGCACCACACCGGGCCGTTACCGTCCCGTCGTATTGCGTTGGCTCGGACTGACATTCGCCGCGCTGTTCCTGGTCCTGGCGGCATTTCGTCCCGGGGTTGCCGATGAGGGCGATCGCAAGGCATCTGCCGCAGGCGGTGCGGTCTCCGACATCAACGTGTTCTTCGTCGTCGATCGATCCGTGACTTCGCGCATACCCGATTACGGGAACGGAAAGACGCGCATGGAGGGTATCCGCGCCGACATCGCCGCGCTGATGGGGAAGTACCGAACAGCGCGGTTCAACATGATCGGGTTCGCCACCAAGGCCAAGGTCAACTGGCCGCTCTCGCCCGATACCGACAGCTTCGAGGCCTACGTCAAGAATCTCTCGGCATATTCGCTGACGCCTTATGACTCCTACAATTTCATCGATCCGGTGGCCGCCAATGGTCTGCTGCGCGAACAACTGGAAGCAGCGAAGAAGGCCTATCCCGAGTCGAAGAGCCTGGTGTTCTATTTCGGTGATGGGGCCAAGGGCGACCAGGCCAAACCGGGCGCGTTCGACATCTCCGAAGACCTTTTCAAGGGCGGCGCGGTGCTGGGATACGGCACCCCGGCCGGCGGCCCGATTCCCCACAGCTATGCCAACGGGCGCAAGAACTACCTCGGTGACCCGAACGCCGGAGCGATCATCCGGTCCGGGCTCGACGAGGCCCGACTACAGGACATCGCGAAGAGCTTTGGCGTCAAATACTTTCACCGCGAGGCCGGCCAAGAGATCGTGCCGGTGCTACCGCCGGTGGCCTCGGGCGGCATGGTCGACGGTGGCGATGTCACCGGTGACGGGGATCCGCTGGTCGGGCGCACCGAGTGGTACTGGGTGTTCGCGTTGATCAGCGCGGCACTGCTGTCGATCGAGGCCGTGTTGATGGTCCGTGAAGTTCGGCGTAACCGGCTGTCGCGCAGCGACCTCACCGCAGAGGATGTGGTGGCCCAATGATGTTGCGTCAAAAGCCGAACCAGGTTCTGGGACAGATCGTCTCGTTCCTGCGGCACTACCTGCAGATCGCCCGGGCCCGCACCGTGGCGTGGTTCCATCCGTCGCAGCGGCGGCTGCGACTGCGCCGCAGACTGTTCCTCTACACCGCACCCGTGGCGGCCCTGCTGGCGCTGGTCGTCGCCGGGCTGATCTCGGTGGTGATGGTCGGGAATTCCGCTGTGGACTCGTTCAACCGGCACGACATCGAGGCGTTGCGCATCGATGTCGACAAACTGAAAAAGTTCGGGGTGATCGAACCCGGCAACATCGCGTTCGCCGAAGCCGATCTGCTTGTCCTGGAAGGGCAACTGAACGACGCCGAAGCACGGTTCGGCGATGCGCTGGAACGCTTCGACAGCGACGACTCCTGCCCGGTGCGGATCAATCTCGAACTCGTGCGGGAAACGCTGGCCGACCTGGCCGTACGGTCCGGACGTCCCGACGATGCCGACCGGCTGTACAACTCAGCCCTGAGCGTGGTGAAAGACGCCCCCGACGGGTGCTTTTTGTACAACACCGATCCCAACGAAGAACGACGGGCAGTGCGTGCGGACGCCAAACCGCGGCTGGACCGCAAACTGGCCGCGCTGCATGCCCCGCCCCCGCCGCGACCGACAGGTCCCGCCGTGGTGACCCCCGAACCACCTCCGCCGCCGCCGGCCCTGCCACCCCCGCCGGGCCAAGGCATTGGCCAAGGGGACAGTCCGGGACAAGGACCGGGCCTGGCTCCCGGACAGCAGCAGGCGCCCGGCCAGGGACCGGGCCAGGGCCCGCCCCCTCCGCCGCAGGGGCCGGGGGCGGCCCCTGCCCTCCCGCCGGTCGGACAGGGCGGGGCTCCCGAGCTACCGCCGCTCGCACCGGGCGGTGGCCAGACGGGAACCGAGACCCCGCCGTTGCCGGCGTTGCCTGGTGAGAACCTGCCCGAAGCGCCGCCGCCCCCGCCGGCCCCGGCAGGTGAGCAACCGCCGGGCGGCCCTGGCGACGGCCCATTGCAGGTGGCCGACCCGGCCGCACCGAATCCCGCGCAGATCCTCGGGCCGGTGGGGCCCGACGGACTGCCGTTGGGAGACAAGAACACCAGCGCGCCAGATCTGCGCCTCGAGGGCCGCGATGGTCTGGGTTCGGACCCGGGGAACAAGCTGCAGGCCATCCTGGAGGATTCCAGTTCCTATGGCGGCGAACGTGAGTGAACGTCGGCTACTCAGAACACCTGCCGCGGCGGTGGTGGCTTCTTCACGATGGCGGGCAGGATGAACGTCTCGATGTAGTCCCGCGCTACAGCGGGATCGTTGCGTACCGGCACGGCATTCACCAGGAAACCGAGTGCGGTCGCAATGATGTACTGCGCCAGGTCATGTGCCTGCAAACCGGACCGGAACTGGCCGGCGTCGTCGGCGATCATGGCCTCGATCGTGGTCTGCACCAACTCGGTCAGGCGCGGGTCGTTGGCGATCAGGGACGCGATCGTGCCCTCGGCGGTCTGGTCGGCGATCGTGTTGAGCAGCGGATCGGACACCAACTCGGTCGCGACGATCACCAAGCTCTCGACCAGCAGATCGACCGGGCCGGCCCCCTTGGGGATCCGGGTGAGGATCGAGGCCATATGCCGCTGGGTGGTGCGCTGCACCATGGCCGCGATCAGCTCGTTGCGGTTGGCGAACTGGCGGTAGATCGCGGTCCGGGAATAGCCCGCCTCGTGGGCGATCACCTCCATGGTCGAGGCTCGGTACCCGCGGGTGACGAACAGGTGCTCGGCGGCATCCATCAACACCTCGCGGGACTGCTCGGCGGTGTTGCCGCCACCTACCGGACGTCCCCGGGGTCGGCGTTGTGGTGCTGACAATCGACTGTCCTGCTCGGCTGCGTAGTGGGGTCTCAGTATGCCCGACGAGTCGCGGTGCCCCGGCGGACACGACCCGTTAAAGAAACATTTGAACGAATTTGTGTATTTTCCTGCGGGCGGCCGTCGGGGCCGGTTAGCGTGCCTGCGTGATCAAACCGGGGCGGGCAATTCATGGGTTCACGACGATCGGGTGGGGCGTGCTGCTGGTCGCCCTGTGGATGGGACTGATCGGCGGCACCGTCGCGACGTCGCATGCCGATCCAGGTCGGGAGAAATCAACCACGCAGTCCGCCAACGACTCTGACAAGACGACCAAGCAACGGGCCAAGGTCGCCCACCACGGCCTACGTAAGCCGAAACCGAGGCAAGCCGCCGGGGCCGCGTCCAACGAGCGCCCGCAGCTGTCGCTGCCCAGGCCCGTGCTCAGGTCGCTGCCGACGCGTGCGGCCGTCCACAACCTGGTCGACGGCATCGCCGAGCGGACCCGCGCGGCGCTGACCGACGTCACCGACCGCACCCCGAAGACCCGGACCGTGCAATCACGTCCACGGCCCAAGCTTGCGGCCAAGCCTGAGGCGCCGGAGATTCCCGAAGTCGCCGATACCGCACCCGCCGCGAAGGCGACACCCCCGATCGCCGATGCGATCGAAGCCGTCACCCAACGAGTCGCCCAGAAGACGGCGCCCCGGACCGTTCCCGACCGTCCCGCCCTGCTTGCCAAGGTCACGGACAGGATCTCGAAAACCGTTGCCGATCAACGGCTGGAGCCGCCGACAGTCCAACTGGCCGCAGCCGTCGGGTCCCCGGCCACCGCGCCGAGGCCCGCCCCGTTGGTGAACATCGTCGGCTCGGTGGTGTTCAACGTGATCGGTGCTGCGCTACAGGTGTTCTCGGGCCCGCCGGTGCTCCCGCCGGGTAGCACTGTCACCGTCCGCACCTCGACGCTGGACATGCCGGGCACCCACCAGACCGTGCGGGCCGACTGGTATTTCCCCGAGGACCCGGACTCCGCGACGGGCGTCATCTACCTACAACACGGCTTCATGGCGACGGGCCCGATGTACAGCTACACCGCGGCGTACCTGGCCGAGTCGACCAACAGCATCGTGGTCGCCCCCACGCTGTCGTCAAACCTGTTCGATCCAGGAGCCGAATGGCTCGGCGGCGAGCCGATGCAGCAGTCCGTGGCCGATCTGTTCGTCGATGACCGGGCCGAGCTGACCGCGAGTGCAAGTGCGGCGGCAGGTCACCCCGTCACGCTGCCGTCCAAGTTCGTGCTCGTCGGGCATTCCCTCGGCGGAATGCTGGTCACCGGTGCCGCCGGTCGCATGGCCGACAACGGCGCGGTCGACGACCTGGCCGGCGTGGTGCTGCTCGATGCGGTGGACACTCACAATGACGTGCCCGACGCGCTCGACCAGCTCACGGGCGCCAATTACCGTCCCGTGCTGCTCATTTCATCCGAACCCTATACGTGGAACCGCAACGGGACGGTGGGACAGGAACTACAGGCCGCCCGGCCCGGCGAATTCAACGGCGTCATGCTGGTGGGAGGGCGCCACATCGACGGACTGCAGGGCGCCAACCCCATCCTGCAGTTCGCCGAGTACCTCATCGCCGGCTTCTCGCAGCCGCAGAATGTCGATGCGGTCAAGACGATCTCGGCCGGCTGGATCAACGACATGTACCACGGCACCGACACCGGCGTGCACGGCGCGCCTCAGGACAGCATCGAGATCCCGACCTCGTCGGGTCCCGCCACGGCGGTGGTCCTGCCATTCACCTCGACCGACCCGGTGCAGGCGACGCCGTGGGATGGACTGGTGGGGCCGCTCCTCGATGCCCTGTTCCAGTACGCGGTGTACCAGCCGCTGGCCGGACAGCCGGTTCCGTTGACCGTCTGACGGTCGAAATCGGTGCCCGCCGCATCGTGCTGGCGCCCATATCCTGATGAGGACACCGAATCGGGGGGTGCCGTGGAGCAGACACCGCCAGAGGACTACCCGCACGAGTGGGTGGACCGGTACGGGCCTCAGGCGTATGCACCCCAGGGTTACCTTCAGCCGCCGCTGGCGTCCAACGGGCATGACCAAGTCGTGCTGGGCATCCGCTGGGTCACAGGAGTGATCGGCGGCTGCGCTGCGGCGTTCTGGGCGCTGGTCGTCTACGGCATTCTCAGTTCGGCCTTCGACACGAATCCGGCCACCGATCCGCACGGCTACGGAATCGTCTTCGGGGTGCTCATCTCCGTGCCGGTGAGCCTCTTCTGGGCCCTGGTGTTGCCGTTCGCCGCACCCAGGCGCTGGTGGGGTCGCGCCTGCGCGATCTCGTTGCTGACGTTCCTGGCGCTCAACGCGCTGGTGTTCTGGGCGCTGAGTGTCTCGGGAGCCGGATAGCGCCGTGTCTGTATTCGCTGACATCCGCTGAACAAGGCATATACCAAGCTCAGCTATACATTTTGCCGCGAAATCGTTAACCGAATTGGTGCGTGATCTGCATGTGATTCAGCCCACCGACGATGTACATTGTGATCGCTGTCATAGGAAAGGGCGTGCAATGGTCGGTGCATTTGTGGGCGTACTTCTGCTGGTGCTCGGCATCGGCGCGGTCGCCGGCGTCGTGACGGCTGCGGCGATGGGCCTGCCCACGCTGGCGATCGTCATCGGCCTCGTGTCCGGCGCATTTTTCGCCGGACGCGCCGTTTAGGGTTTCAGCCGCTTTCGCAGGCCGGTCGCTCGGACTGCCTGCCTGGCTGTCGCCGCGCGAATCTCAGCCTCGGACCCCACAACGCGTACCCGCGTCTTCGCCCGGGTGACCGCGGTGTAGAACAGCTCCCGCGTCAACAAACGGGAGTCCTCGGGCGGTAGCAGCACGGTCACCTCGTCGGCCTGGCTGCCCTGGGATTTGTGAATCGTCATGGCGTGCATGGTCTCGACTTCGGTGAGCCGGCCCGTGGCGAAAGACGCGGACCCGCCCACGGTGCCACCCACGACGGCACGCAGGCCGTCCTGGGTGGCGATGGTCACGCCGGTATCGCCGTTGTAGAGCTTGAGCCCATAGTCGTTGGCGGTCACCAGGATCGGCCGTCCTACGTACCACGACGCCCACATGGGCTCACCGGTCGCCTCGGCCAGCCACCGCTGCACCTGACGGTTCCAGTGCGTGACGCCGAACGGACCGCGCCGGTGCGCGCACAGCAGCCGATGCTCATCGAGGATGGCCAGCGCCGCGCGCTCATCCCCGAGGATCGCCGCCTGCCGCAGCGCAAGGGCATGCGGCACAAGCACTTCCCGTAGCCGCTCGCCCGCGTCCGCGCGCACCCACTCGACATGCTCGCCGCCGGCCGCCAGCACCTCCACCGCGGCCGAGGCGTTCCCGGCCCGAATTGCCGAGGCCAGTGCGCCGATCGACTCACCGAACCGGTGCGAGGTTTGCAGGGCGGCCACCCCGCGCGAACCCAGCCCGTCGACCAGGTCCGCCAACACCGCACCGGCTTCCACCGAGGCCAGCTGGTCAGGATCGCCGACCAGCAGCAACCGGGTTTGCGGACGCACCGCCTCCAACAGCCGTGCCATCATCGTCAGCGACACCATCGAGGTCTCGTCGACGACGATCACGTCGTGCGGCAACCGGTTCGCCCGGTGGTGACGGAACCGCGACGACGTGTCCGGGCGGGGCCCCAGCAGCCGGTGCAGCGTGGTGGCCTGCAGGCCCGAGATCCGCTCACGATCCACCGCGTCGAGCCGACTCACCTCAAGCTGCACCGCCTCCTGCAGCCGGGCCGCGGCCTTGCCGGTCGGCGCCGCGAGTGCGATGCGCAGCCCCGGCCGACCGGCCAACGCGGCCTGCTCGGCCAGCAGCGCCAACAACCGCGCCACGGTGGTGGTCTTGCCGGTGCCCGGCCCGCCCGTCAGAACGGTGAGCCCCTGAGACAACGCCACTTTCGCCGCGGCCCGCTGCTCCTCGAACCCCGGCGGGAACAACCGCGCCATATCGGGTGCCGACCCGCCCGGGTCGGCGGCGACCAAAGCCAGCACGTCGTCGCACACCTGCTGCTCCTCCAACCAGTACCGGTCGAGATAGAGCAGGTCGCCGAACAACCGCAGCACCGGGGGAGTGCCCACCAGCGGGCTGGCAGCCACCGCCTGCAACCACCCGTCGACCTGAGGCCACGGCAGCTCCGGCAGCTGGGTCTGCGCGGCCACCGACCGTAGGTCCACACACACCGAGCCGCCGCGCACGGCCCGCACCGCCAGCGCGAGGGCCAGGGTGACGCGCGGGTCGGTCTCCTCGGCCAGCGTGCTCAACCGTTGGGCCACTTGCACATCGGCGGGCTCGAGGATCTCGGCGAACGCATCCAGCATCACGCGGCCCCCTGATCGAGCAGCTCCGACATCGCGATCACCAGCGCCGCGGGCGGTTCCCAGCTGAACACCCCGGCTGGGTGACCGTCGACGACGGGTGTCTGTGCCCCGCACATCCCGCGCACGAACAGGTACATCACCCCACCCAGGTGGGTGTCCGGATCGTAGTCCGGCAGTCGCCAACGCAAAAACCGGTGCAGCACAACGCTGTACAACAGCGCCTGTAACGGATAGTCCGAGTGCAGCATCGCCTCGAGCATCCGGTCCCGCCCGTAATCGGCCGCGGTGAGCGGCTCGTCACCGGTGCCCAGCCAGTTGGTCTTGTAGTCGACGACGACGAAGCGCCGCCCGATTCGCAGCACCACATCCACCGAACCGGACAGGTACCCGCGCAGCGGCTGCCGGCCCAACAGCCCCGTCGACAAGCGGCCGGCGTACACCGCCATGGGGTCGTCGGCCGGCAGCTGCTCGTCGAGCAGTGCACCGATGTCGGCCAGCCTGGCGAACTCGCCGCCGCGCAGATCGCCGCCGGCCATGGGAAATTCGAAGTCCAGCTCACACAACCGGTCGGCCAGTCCGATCTGACGGAGCGTCACCCCGGGCGCCAACGGCCCCAGCGGGGTGTCATGCATGGGCAGCAGGGCCGTGGCAAGCTCGTCGGCGGACACCTCCACCGGCCACCGGGCCGCATGGGTGCGCACCTCGCTCAGCAGTTCTGCCGTCAGATCGGCGGCCAGCGGATCGGTGGTCTCCAGGACCGCATGGACAAGAGAACCGAACGCCGCGCCGGTGGGCAGCGAGGCCATCGGGGACGGGACGTCGGCACCCTGGGTCGGGGCGACGACGGCGATGTCGGCCGACTCGTCGTCGAGTTCGGCGACCTCCGGTTCGCTGGAGACCCCGCGCTGCCCGTCGTCCTCGGCAGCGCGCAACAGCCCCGAATACGATGTGCGCCGCCACGCGGTGTCGATGGAGCGATGAAAATGCCGTGCCGCCAGACCATCTGGCACTTCATGGGTGGGTACCGGGGCGGCCGGGGCGATCACCGACTCCTCAAGCACTGGGCCGCCCGCGGCCTCCCAGGCCCGCAGCCGGGCCAGCGCGTCGTCATCGGAGACCTTCGCCGGGGCACATCGGTCGGGCACCGCGGCCTGCCCCGGGGCTCGCCCGCGCAGCAGCCGCGACAGACCACCGTTCGGCTCGTCGTTCGACGGCGCCCACCATGCCACCACCTGCGACTGGGCCCGCGTCATCGCCACATAGGTCAGGCGGCTGTCATCGGCGGCGGCCTCGGCCCGCCCGGCCCGGGTCACCGCGGGATCCGGGCCGCCGACCTGCAGGCAGCGCATCCCCTCGTCGTGGAACAACACCAGATCAGGTTCCGGCACATAACGATTGAACGCGAACGGCAGGTACACGATCGGGAACTGCAGGCCCTTGCTCACCCATACCGTCATGATCTGAACCGCGGCCGCGTCGCTGTCGAGACGCCGGTTGCGTTCGGACGTAGACCCGCCCTCGGTGCGCTGCGTGCGCAGCCAGTCCCGCAGCGCGGCAAGCCCGAAGCCCTCCCGGTGCGCGGTGTCGCCGAGCAGTTGGGTCACGTGGGCCAGATCGGTCATCAGCCGCTCACCGCCCTGCCAGGACAGCACCCGCTTGCCGATTCCGGCCAGTTGCGCGGCCTCGAAGATCGCCGCCACACCGCGTTCGCGGGCATGCCCGGCCCAGGTGCGCAGCGTGTCGGCGACCCGGTCGGTCAACGCATCCCCGCCCGCGGCAAGGGTTTCGGCGGTCTCACCGAAGAACATCGTGGCCGCTGCGGCCCGCACCAACCCGGGACGGTGCGGTTGGTCGAAAGCTTCCAGCAGATACAGCCAATCCTGCGCGGCCTCGGAATTGAACACGTCCGAGTCCCCGGTGTAGACCGCGAGGATCCCGGCCGCGAGCAGCGCGGTGTGACAGGCCCGGGCGTCCTTGTGGGTCTCGACTATCACCGCGATGTCGCGGGCCTGCAGCTTGCCGCCGTCGAAGGTGGCGCCGCTGGTCAACAACGCACCGATGTCGGCAGCCAGGTCTCTTCCGATGTGCTCGCGGAGGTCGGCGATCGGAATCACCTTGGTGCCGGGCCGGTTACGCGTCACCACCCGCAGCCGGAATGGGTCGTTGTGTGGCGCCCCGGCCAGCCGGTGGCCCTGGTGATTGGCCTGCACGTCGTGCACCACGATGTCCGGCCCGCCGAGCTCGGCGCCCCGCAGCACCGCCTGCAAGCGATCCACCAGGACGCTGTCGCTGCGCCAGTTGGTGCCCAGCGTCTGCTTGTCCCCGGCGGTGGCCGCGGCCCGCAGATAGGTGTCGATATCCCCGCCGCGGAAGGCATAGATCGCCTGCTTGGGATCGCCGATCAGGATCAAGGTCGACTGCCCGGAGAATGCCCGCTCGATCACCTGCCACTGCACCGGGTCGGTGTCCTGGAACTCGTCGACCATCACGATCGGCCAGCGCTGTGCCATCCGGACCCGGGCAGCCGAATCTTTGGCTTCGAGCGCACCGGCCAACCGGGTCAAAAGGTCGTCATAGCCCAGCACGCCGCGGCGCCGCTTGCGAATCTCCAACTCGGCCAGCACCGCCCGCGCGAATCCCACTCGAATCGCCGCCGGGGACTCCGGTTCGGGCTCCACGGGCCGCAGTTCGGTCGCCGGATTGTCCACCACCACGCGGGCCAGCCGCAGGGCCTCGGCGTAGCCCAGCTCGGGGACATCCCGCTGGGAACCGAAATGGGCGAGATACAGATCGTCGACGATCTCGCACACCAGCTCGTCAAGACTCTCGACCAGCGTCACACCCGAATCGCTGTCCCCGGCCACGCCGAGCGACTTCAGCACGATCTGGCAGAACTGGTGTGTGGTGGCGATGGTCGCCGCATCGAAACCGGCCAGCGCGTCGCGCAGCCGCTGCCCGCGGGCCTGCTGATCCGCGGCGACCAGATACCGCAGCAGATCGGTGTCGGCGCGCGACGGATCCTCCAACGCCGCCAGGGCCCCGACGATCTGGGCCCGCACCCGCTCGCGCAACTCCTGACTGGCGGCCCGGCCGAACGTGATGAGCAGCATCTGATCCAGCGTCGCCGCGCCTTCGGCCACCAACCGCGTCACCAGACCGGCCAGTGCGAACGTCTTGCCGGTGCCCGCGCTGGCCTCCAGCACCGTGGTGCTGTTGACTCGCGGCAACGGGCCGAGCAGATCGAAGACCTTCACCGCGGTGACCCCTCGGCGTCCAGGAGCGGCAACCACAACCGCTCCGAGTACTCACCCAGCCCGGCCAGCCGGCTCAACGGCGCGCCACGACCCCACGCCCGCACGTGTGCCGGCGCCTCATCTTCACCGGGGAACCGGCCACTACGCCAACGGAATCCGGCCTCACGCTCCGGGTCATCACCGGCGTGACGGGCGGCCGCCCAGGCATAGGAGGTCTTGATGGGCAACGGCAACGGCTCCCGGCGGCCGGCGTCATAGATCGCCACCAGATCGGCGAGCAGCGCGACCGGATCCTCGGGGCGTCCCAACCCTGCGACACGTGGGGTGTCGCCGCGCCGCGGCCGCCCGATGCAGACGGCGGACCAGTCGCGGTCGGGATGTCCGGCGGCCAACGCCAACAACGGAATCCAGTTCTGCAGCAGGTGCTTGCCGTCGAGCTTGGAGTACGTGACCGACACCAGGTGCTCGCCGAACACGGGGGAGACCGTGCCGGTCAACCGGCGCCCGGCGCCCAGGTCGATGTCGACGTCATAGGCCTGCGGGTCAGCGCTCCGGTGCCGCAGCGCCTCGGCGGCCAGCAGCGCGCATCGATCACGCAGCGCGATCGCCCGGCGCCAGCCCAATTGGCCCGGAGGCAGCGTGCCGCGACGCCACTCGGCCTGCTGGGCGTCGGCCGGGGTCATGCCACGCAGGATGTCGCCGAGCATCCGATCACCGACGGTCCATTCCTCCAGGGCGTCGATATCGACCGGCATCTCGTCCGAAACCCCGTCCACATCCCACGGCAACGTGTACTCCAGTGCCCGGAAGAAGCCCTTCACCGGATCCTTGAAGAACGTGACGAGATCCTCCAGCGCGACATCGCCGGCGGGCGGCGCGGGCAGCCGCTGGTCGAAGAACCGCGGACGTTCGGCCCGCTGCCCGGCACTGGCTTGGGCCGCGGTGAGCGCCGTGGGGTCGAACGTGAAGGGGCCCTCGGGCAGCAGGGCGCCGGGGGTCACGTTGCGAATGTCGAAGGGCTGCAACGGGTGCGCGGTCACCACATCCACCGGTTGCTCGGCAGTGATCTTGAGGGTGTCGAGAAGTTCGGCCAGTGGCACCGCCGGCGGCCGGGCCTGCCCGGAGTATTCGTTGGCGCCGGTATAGGTGACAACCAAGGTCTGGGTGGCCGCGCCGATCGCGTCGAGCAGCAACTGGCGATCTTCCGAGCGGATGTCGCGCTCACCGGTGCGCGGATCACGCGCCAGCACATCGTCGCCGTCGACCGCGCCCAGCCGAGGGAACACCCCGTCGTCCAATCCGACCAGGCACACCACCCGGTGCGGCACCGAACGCATCGGCACCATGGTGCACACCGTGAGGGTTCCGGTGCGGAAATTGGCCCGGGTCGGCCGGCCGGCCAGGCGCCGGTCCAGCAGCGCGCGAATATCGCTGAGCCGCATCGGTGTAGTGCCCGCTCCGGCAGCCTCGGTGACCTCGGCGAACTCGCGTTGCACCTGGGCGGCGGGCCAGTCCTCATCGGAGTGGGCCAGCGCCTCGATCCCGGCGCTCAGCGCCGACAGCCACTCGCCGAGCGGGCGGACCCCGCTGAGCTGATCGGCAGCTTCCCTGAGCCTTTCTACAAATTCGGCGAACCGGCCGGCCAACTCGACCCGGTTGCTGCTGACGTCGTCCAGCGGCAGCGTGGTGCCCAGCCAGGCGTGCGAATCATCGGACATCGCCACCCCGGCCAGCACCCGGTCGATCCCGAAACGCCAGGTGTTGTGCAGGAATTCGACGCCATACGGGCTGCGATGCTCCTGATCGAAACCCCACCGGATATTGGCCTCACGCACCCAGGCGGTGATGGCCTCCAGATCGTCATCGGTGAAACCGAACCGGGCCCGTACCGGATCCGACTCGGCCAGGTTGAGCACCTCGCTGGCCGTGGCTCGCCCACCGGCCAGTTCCAGCATCGAGGCCGCCACCGACAGCAGCGGATTCGTCTGCACCAGTGCACGATCGGCCAACCGCACCCGCAGCTTGTGCGCCGGATGCGCGCCGATGGTGAAGTGTGCACCTCGCGGGCTGGGCACCACGTCACCCAACCCGAACCCGGCCGTGATCAACGGGGCATAGGTCTCGATGTCGGGGCACATCACCAGGATGTCGCGTGGCTCCAAGCTCGGATCGTCGGCCAGCAGGCCCAGCAGCACTTCGCGCAGCACCTCGATCTGCCGGGCCGGCCCATGGCAGCTGTGCACCTGCACCGAGCGGTCCTCACGTCGGGGCACCCGCCCGGCCGGGCGGACCGCGTTGGCCGCGATATCGGACTGTAGCCAGCCCAGCACGGTATCGGGATGATCCGCCCCGCTGAGATATTCGTCGCTGTCGGTGGCCGGAAGCCCGCGCTGCAGCTCCCGCAGATCGCGGCCGAGGGTGGCCAGCAGCGGGTGACCCACATCGCGGTGGCTGTTGTCCTCACGGCGGGGGAGCGGGCCGGTGTGCGCGGCCAACGACTGCCACAGGTCGTCACTGGGGTGCGGCAGCCACAGATGCAGATCGTGATGGGTGGCCAGCGCGATGAGCAGTTCGATCTCGGTGACCGGCAACCGGGTGTGCCCGAACAGGGACAGCCGCTCGGGCAGGTCGCTGGGTGAGTCCGCCAGCCGGGCAAGGGTTTTCGCGTGCCGGAGGTGCGGCGGCTCGGCGTCGATCCGCTCGACGAGCGCCTGCCACAACGGCTTCTGCCAGGCCAGATCGGCGGGCAGATCAGCCCAGTCGACCAGCAACTGCGGGCGTTGCCGCGCATAGGAGGCGAACAGCCCGGCCAACCGGCGGGCCACCGCATAGCGCCGGCCCTGGCGCAGCTCATACTCGTCACCGGTCTCGAAGTGGCCGAGGTGCGTTGCCACCGGCTCACACCACGGCTGGTCGAGGTTCTCGTCGATGACCGCCAGCAGCGGCCAGGCCATCGCATCAGCCGACCATGGATCCTCGTCGGCGGTACCGGTCAACTCGGCGATCAACGATCGCGGGTTGCGGAACTCGACGGCCGCGCAGACGCCGAGCCGGTTCGCCAACCGCTGACTGAGCCAGCGCTCCACGCCCTTGGCGGGGACGAGCACCAGCTCCTGGGCGAACGGATCAGCCGGGGGATGGGACAGCAGACCCGCCAGCCCGTCGGCGAGCAGATCGGTGCGCTCGGCGCGGTGCAGGTGAAATCCCATCGACACACACGATAAGAGACGCGGTCAGGCCACCACCGGATTTGGTGCGGACAGCGCCGCCGGACGGGCTGCCAGCGTCACCGCCAGTGTCACCGCAGCAGCGATCAGGAAGGCCACCCGCACGTTGAACACGTCGGCCGCACCGCCCAGCAGCGCCGCCGCGAACGGGCGTGAGCCCAGGAAGCCGACCAGCCACAGTGCCATGATGCGGCCCCGCAGCTCCTCCGGTGCCCGCTCCTGCACGACGGTGCTCAAACCCGTCATCGCCCAGCCGAACCCCAGCCCCGCAATCGCGAAACCGGCCAGCGCCAAGGCCGTCACGGTGCCCAGGGCCAGCAGCCCGCACCCGGTGACCAGCAGCCACAGCCCGATCGTCGAGACCCGGGCAGCCGGCAGACGCCCGCGCATCACGGCCAGCACCACCATGCCCAGTGCCGCACCGACACCGAAGGCCGCCGAAAGGGCGCCCACCAGATGGGCGCCGCCGCCGAGCTCGTCGGCCATCGACGGGGTCAGCGTGATCGACGGATCGGATGCGAACCCGACCGTCGTGACCGCAAGCAACGCCAGCAGCAGCGGACGATCGCGCCACACGTAGGCCAGGGCCGCGCGCACCCGGTAGTCGCCGTCGGGCCGGAGCTTCGGCCGGGCCGGGAAAGTGACCAGCAGCAAGAAGACGGCGAACACCATGTGCAGGCCGGCGCTGATCGCGAAACCCGGCGCCGCGCCCAGCCGCGCCGCCAGGAACGCGCCGATGGCAGGCCCCAGGATGCGGCCGATGGTCATCGGAATGCTGTTGAGCGCCATGGCCGTCGGCAGTTCGCCGTCGCGGATCAGGCTCGGCACCACCGACTGCATGGCCGGGCCGCCGATGACGAACCCGAACCCGACAAGGGTGGAGCCGACCAGGACCGGCACCGCTGCGGCGGTGCCCTGCAAGTCGGGCGAAAGGGCCAGCCACAGGGCGGTCGAGCCGGAGCCGATGATGCACAACACCCGGCCCCACAGGATCTGACGGGCCGGGTTGCCGACGTCGGCCCACTTGCCGCTGGTCGGGCTCAAGATGAGCTGGGGCAGGAACTGTGCGACGCCGACCATGCCCACCATCACCGCCGAACCGGTGGCGTCGAAGATCACGATGGCGGCCACGATGCCGTGCGTCCACACCGCGACGACGGAGAACATCTTGCCCCAGAACAAGGCGCCGAAGACCGGGTCGAACATCAGTGCCACGGCGCCGCGCGGCTGCGGGCGGGCAGCGGTCTGGGCTGTCACGAGCTGATCCCCCGCTCGAAATCGGTGACCAGCTGCTCCAACAGATCCACGAGTCTGTCGACGTCGGCCTCGGGCCAGCCGGCCACGGTCTCGGCGACCATCTCCTGTCGTCGTTCGGTGACGTCGGCCAGGGCTTGGCGCCCCGCCTCGGTGAGGGTGAGTACGCAGCGGCGCTGGTCCTCGGCGGCGAGCGCCTTGGTCAGCAGGCCGGCGGCGACGACATTGGCGACGGTGCGGCTGGCGGTGGAGTGCTCGACGGCCATGTACTCGGCCACTTCGCCGACCGACGCGCTCTGCCCGGCTTTCTCCCGCTGCTCGACGGCCCGCAGCACCCGCAGCGTGGACAGTGACGCAACACTGCCCGACGCGTCGATCAGCCGGTGCCGCCACCCCGGGCGCTGCCGGACGGTGTGGATGCGCACGAGGAGCTCATCGAGTTGGTTGTAGCGAGGCACTATATGTGCATAGCACATACATGTATTGGCGGGCGATTGTCGGTAGGCATCGGCAGACTCCGCGCATGGGGGATCCATTCGTCGGAAGCGAGGCGGTGGCCTCAGGTGTGCTGACCCGCCACCAGCTGAGAACCCGCTTCGTGGCCATTCACCGCGATATCTATGTCGCGAAGGGCACCCGACCAACCGCACTGCTGCGAGCCAAGGCCTGCTGGTTGCGGTCGCGGGGGCACGGCGTCCTGGCCGGATACTCCGCATCGGTCTTCCATGGGGCGCGGTGGATCGACTCGAGCCTGCCCGCCTACGTCATCGACAACAACAATCGCAGGCCGACCCGAGGGATCGTGACGTGGGCAGACGGGATCGATGAGGACGAAATCTGTTCGATCGGCGACATCCGCCTCACCACACCGACCCGCACCGCGGTCGATCTGGCCTGCAAGTTCCCGCAGGATCCGGCTGTCGCTGCGATCGACGCGCTGGCGAGGGCCGCTCGCCTGAAAGTGGCTGACATCGAGCAGGCCCTGGACGCGCATACGGGGCGAAAGGGCATCACGCAGGCGCGCGCCACCATCGCGCTGGTGGACCCGGGCGCGGAGTCGCCGCAGGAAACGTGGTTGCGGCTGTTGGTGATTCGCGCGGGCTATCCGCGGCCGCAAACGCAATACCCGATCCGTAACGAGTACGGCGCGCTGATCGGCGAGGTCGACCTGGCCTGGCCGGAGCTCAAGATCGCCCTGGAATACGAGGGCGCTCATCACACCGATCCCGAGCAGATTCGTAAAGACATCATGCGGGTCGACGCGATGGTCGAAATGGGGTGGATCGTCGTCCGGGTCACCCGTCGGGAAGGTACGGCCACCATGCTCGGCCGGATCGCCAAAGCCTGGGCTTCGCGTGCGTAGCGCTGTGGCGGAAAAACGGCCGAAAAACCGCCGTAGCGCTTCACACGTGAGTAGTCGGCCGGCCGAAAGTGCGAACTAGCCCGCGAATTCCTTTGCCAGCCCGTCGATTCCAGCCTGAATGGCGGTCAGGGCCTGGGCGCGGGCCTTGAGCTTGCTGGCCACGTGCGCCGCGGTGTGCACGGTCGCGGCAGCCTCGGTGGCCACCTCCTGGGCCCGGGACAGCACCGCGTCGGCGTCGACGACCTCGTCCACCCAACCGCCCGCGATCGCCGCGTCGCCGGTGAACACCGCGGCCATCGAGACCGCGCGCTGGAAAGTGGCCGGGGTCAAGCGCATCCGCATGATCTCGATGGCCGCGATCGGCAGCGTCATGCCGATCTTGACCTCGTTGGCCTGGCATCGCGCCGTCGCCGCGCCGACCCGGTGATCGCCGGACAGCAGCAGAAACGAACCCATCGCGATGGCATGTCCGGTCGCGGCCATGATCACCGGCACCGGGAAGCTCAGGCACCGCACCGCCAGTTCGAAGCCGCCGGCGAGCATGCCCAGCGTCGCCGCCACGTCGCCCGAGGAGAACACACTCAGGTCGAACCCGCCACTGAAAACCTTCGAATTTCCGGCCAGCACCACGGCTTTCACCTCGCCGGAAGCCGCGCCGGCGGCCGCCTGATCGAGTGCCGCATTGATCTCGGCCTGCATCGCAGGCGACAGTGCGTTGACCTTGCCGTCATCCATCGTGATCGTGGCCACGACATCGTTGAGCTCGTAGCTCACCAGGCTGCTCATCGCACTGATGCTAGCGAGTGTCCTCAGGCCCGGTGACGCCTGCCGGACGTTGCCGCCGGTTTGATCAGATCGGTCTCGGGCTCGTCGTCGTCGTAATCGTCGTCGTCATCGTCGTCATGGCCGGCCTCGTAGCGGTTGCGCCAGCGGGACCGCACCTCGGCGCCCATCGCGTTCATGCGGTTGATCTCGTTGCGCAGCGCCTGCTCGTCGGTCTCCTTGGCCGCGTACTGGAAATACGTCAGCACACTGCGCAACAACTCCAGCTTCTGCTTCTCGCGGCGGGCCTGATCATGTGTGGTGAGCAACTCCATGCGGTCCACCGGCGGCAGCGTCGCCCAATCGAGCACCGCGGTGTTGCGCAGCTTGCGGCCACTGGGCTTGCCGGGCGCGCCCGGCTCGTCGTAGTAGGTGATCGCGCCGTCGAAACGCGACGCGATGGCCTCGCCCAGTTGCTTACGGTCCAAAGCCGAATCCCACACGATGCGCCACTCTTGCGACGGCGCCAGATACGGAATCTCGGAAGGCAGGTTCAACGGCACGATGTCGACGAAGTTGTCGTCATAGGAGCTTTCGTACTTGCCCACCGTCGGCGGGTTCGCGAACTCGAACCGCAACCCGTAGGCCGGCCGTTGCCCGTAGTTGCGCACGACCAGTTCGATCAGGTGCCAATCGGCACTGCTGGGCTCCATGAACATCGACACATTGGGCTGGGTCAGCTCGGCCTGCCGTTCCTTGGCCTTCAAATACTGCCGCCACACATAGATCAGCGCGATGACGATGACGATGATCGCCACCCATGCCGCGAGCGCAGTCCATGCACCCGGTTCGAAACTAGCCAACTCACGCCCCCGCTCCGTGAATGAATCGATGATCCCCACCAAGTGGGTATATCACGGACTTTCAGCGGGGGCAGCGGTCCGGCTCAGCAAACTTCAACGAAAACCGGCGGTCTCACGACGCGACGGCGGTGAGAATGTCGCGCTGCACGGCGGCGGTGACGGGAGTGTGCATCAGGCGCTCACCGCGGGCGAGCCACTCGACATCGGCCCACTCGATACGCGCGGGCAGTCGCCGCCAATAGTGCGGGTGCGAGCGCAGGTACACCTCCACGCTGGCGTGCACCTTGGCGTGCAGCGGAGCCCGGCGTCGCCCGATCGACGGCGCCGTCCCGGCCAGGGCGTCGAGATCGGTGGGGCAGGTGCTGTTGTCGACCACCTGAAGCCCCGCGGTGAGGGCCCCGGCGAGTATCCAGTCGAGTGCGATATCCGAGAGCGGCCAGCATGCACCGGTGCCGCCGGTGACATCGCGGCGGGTGCCTCGGAACCAGACTTCGTCGAGATGTTCACAGAACCGCATGGTCCGGCGGCCGCCGTCCACCGCCACCGCATGCCGGCCCGATTCCACGGTCGGCAGCGGACCCATCCGCTGCTTGGTGCCCGGTGTGGTGGTCGCGTTCCACAGCCCGACGAACCGCACCGGTACGGCGGGGTCGTGGTCACCGACGAGTTGCGCCGCCAACACCCTGACCTGCCGCCAATCCTGAGGGGTGCGCGGGGTGCGGGGCAGTACGTAGGTGGCCAGCGCGTAGTCCAGTACGTCTGCGGAATGTGCCGGCAACAAGCCGACCGTGCCGAGCAGGGTGGTCAGCTCGCCGGCGCGATGCCCGCCCTCGCCGCCGCCGAACACGAAGATCCGGTCCCCGGGATCCCACGCGTCGCCGAGGAATCGGTACGCCTCGACGATGGCCGCCCGGGCTTCGCTGGCGGCGTCGCCGCGGCGGCCCGGCGTGATTCGTCTACCGTGCCGCATTGCCGCGCCGCTGTGATACCAGGTCAGCTGATCGGCGCTGTCCAGCAACCGGAACAACATCTCGGTATTCGATGCGTCACGGAGTCCGGGATGTTCATCTGTGTGGTCAAAGCACAGCACGATGTTCTTCACGGTGACCCCCGGCGGGACTGTCAAATACTGCTCAACAATTGCTGACAGCTACTTTGCCGGGTCTGTGCTTCGGTGTCCTGAGTATTGCACTACTCGAATCGCGCAAAAGGACGCTTACTTCCTATTGCAACGGCTTATGCAACGAAATTGGTGGCAGATCGGTCGCTGCAAGGTGGAATTGCCCCGTTACGGGACCGTAGGTTCAGTGGATTCCGCATTCGGGCCGGTTGAACCCATTTTCAGCCACCCATCAGCATGTGCCATTGCTCAAGGTTCGATGCCCGATACACGTAGTTGCTGCGTTTGACTTCATCGAGCGGCGCACTCGGCTCCGCCGAATACCAGTGCCCGGGGAACACGGTCGGGTCTCCGGGCAGCTTGGCCAACGCCTGCAGGCTGCGGAACATGTCGTCGACGTTGCCGCCGGGAAAGTCGGTACGCCCGCACCCATCGAGGAACAACGTGTCGCCGGCGACCAGGCGGCCGTCGAGCAGGAAGCACTGACTACCCGGGGTGTGGCCCGGGGTGTGCAGTAGCTCGATCTGTACCGCGCCCACCGAAACCGTGTCGCCGTGGACGTGCCCGGTCAGCTCGCTCGGCGCGATCCCGGTGACCTTCGAGACCCAATCGGCCTCGTGGGTGTTGACATGGACCGGCACGCTCTGGCGTTCCAGCAGCTCGGCGAGGCCCTTGAGGGTGAAGCCCATCATGGTGCCGCCGACGTGGTCGGGGTGGTGGTGGGTAACCAGCACCCCGGACAACCGCATGCCGTCGCTCTCGATGACGTCGACGAGCTCGTTGGCGGCGTAGGCCGGATCGACCACCACGGCATCGCCTGTCTCGCGGTCGCCGATCAGGTAGGAGAAGTTGCGCATCTGCTGGGCGATCGGGTCGCCGGCCGCGTAGTCGCGACCCGACAACAACTGCCGGAAGTACAAGCGGTCTTGCGCCTTGGGCTCGGACATGTGTTCAGGGTATTAGTGCTCCGCATCGACTTCTGCGCGCATCCCCGCAGGTCCAAAAACCGCACGTCATGGCGTGTTTGAACCCACACCGATAAAACTGGTATCAGAAATGCGGAATTACTAGCGTCACCGGTATGCACCTCACCCGGTTCACCGACCTGGGACTGCGCACGCTGATGCTGCTGTCCTCGGGCGAATCCGAGGACCGACGCATCACCACCCGCACCATCGCCGCGGGGGCCAATGCGTCCGAGCATCACGTCGCCAAAGCCGTGGCCAAGCTCTCCGATCTCGGCATGGTGCACGCCCGGCGGGGTCGGGTCGGGGGACTGGTGCTCACCGCCGCCGGGCGCAACGCCTCGATCGGCTGGCTGGTGCGCGAACTCGAAGGTGACCGTGAGGTCATCGAATGCGGAGGGGAATCCCCGTGCCCGCTCATCGCGGCCTGCCGACTACGACGCGTGCTGGCCGACGCCAAAGAGGCCTTCTACCGCGAACTCGACCGCTACACCGTCACCGACCTCACGGCAGACAGCCGCCTGCCGATCGTTTTACAAATCACAACCGAAGGGAATCTCCGATGACCGTCACCAGCCCCGAGCCGTCTGCGGTACGCGACGAACTCGAGCCGAAGCACGCCGAAATCGTCTCGGCGACACTGCCTCTCATCGGCGCGCACATCGACGAGATCACCTCGGAGTTCTACCGCCGCCTGTTCGCCAACCACCCCGAACTGCTGCGCAACCTGTTCAACCGCGGCAACCAGGCCCAGGGTGCCCAGCAGCGCGCGCTGGCGGCCTCGATCGCCACGTTCGCCACCCATCTGGTCAACCCCGACCTGCCGCACCCGTCGGCCCTGCTGGCACGCATCGGCCACAAGCACGCCTCGCTCGGCATCACCGCCGACCAGTACCCGATCGTGCACGACAACCTGTTCGCCGCGATCGTGGAGGTGCTGGGCGCCGAGACCGTGACCGCCGAGGTGGCCGAGGCCTGGGACCGGGTCTACTGGATCATGGCCGACACGCTGATCGCGCTGGAGCGAGATCTGTATGCGGGGGCCGGCGTCGAACCCGGTGACGTCTTCCGGCGGCTGCGCGTGATCGCCCGCGTCGACGACCCGTCCGGTGCCGTGCTGGTCACCGTCCGCGCCGATGAGCCTGTCAACTTCCTTCCCGGACAATATGTTTCGGTCGGCGTGACACTGCCCGACGGGGCCCGCCAGCTACGCCAGTACAGCCTGGTCGGCGCACCCGGGTCGGCCGATCTGACCTTCGCGGTCAAACCGGTCGACGCCGTCGCCGATCAGCCCGCGGGCGAGGTGTCGTCCTGGATCCGGGCCAACCTGTGCGTCGGTGACCTGCTCGACGTCACGGTGCCGTTCGGCGACCTCTACAACGGCGGCCGTCCCGACGGCCCGCTGGTGCTGGTCTCGGCGGGAATCGGTATCACCCCGATGGTCGGCATCCTGGAATTCCTGGCGGCCGAGGCGCCCGACGCCCAGGTGCGGGTCCTGCACGCCGACCGCAGCGACAGCGACCACCCGCTGCGCGAGCGTCAGCACGAGCTGATCGATGCGCTGCCGGGCGCGAGCCTGGACCTCTGGTACGAGGACGGCGTCACCAGTGGCAGCCCCGGAGTTCACGCCGGCCTGCTCAAGCTCGACGGCATCGAACTGCCTGCCGACGCCGCCTACTACCTGTGCGGCGGGGCCGGATTCGTCGAGGCGGTCCGCGCTCAGCTGAGCGCCCGCGGAATCGCCCACGAGCGGGTGCACTGCGAGCTGTTCGCGCCCAACGACTGGCTCCTGGACTAGCCGAACAGCGAAAACAGCTCCTCGGTAGCCGCGTTGACCTGCGGTTTGGTGCGGCTGCCGGGGAGGTTGTACCCTCTTTAAGGCCCCGCAGCCGCAACGCTGCGGGACAAGCCCCCTTAGCTCAGTCGGCAGAGCGTTTCCATGGTAAGGAAAAGGTCAACGGTTCGATTCCGTTAGGGGGCTCGGTGGACGCCAGGCGAGCGAAGCGACGCAGGAGTATCCCGACGTGGAGCCCCACCTGGAACCATCCGGGGCGGTGTAGCTCAGCTGGTTAGAGCGCACGACTCATAATCGTGAGGTCGGGAGATCGAGCCTCCCCACCGCTACAGGAACATCAAAAGCAGAGCGTGATTTTGAGCAGGGAGAACTGACGTGGCGTCGAGTACCGACGTACGGCCGAAGATCACTTTGGCGTGCGAGGTGTGCAAGCACCGCAACTACATCACCAAGAAGAACCGCCGCAACGATCCCGACCGGCTCGAGATCAAGAAGTTCTGCCCTAACTGCGGCACCCACCAGCCGCACAAAGAGTCGCGGTAGCCAAACGCCCGTGGCTCTATCGACCAGCATCGTCGGGATGCACTATCGCTATCCTGAGCACTACGAGGTCGGGCGCGAGAAGATTCGCGAGCACGCGATCGCGGTCAAGAACGACGGTGCGTTCTACCACGACGAAGCAGCCGCAGCCGAGCTCGGCCACGGCTCGCTGCCTGCGCCGCTGACCTTCATCTGCATTTTCGGGTACCAGGCGCAATGGGCCTTCTTCGAGTGGGCCAACATCGGCATCCAGGACGCCCAGATCGTCCAGGTCGATCAGGAGCTGAAGTTCCTCAAGCCAGTTTTGGCCGGGGACAAGCTGTACTGCGACGTCTACGTGCATTCAGTGCGCAAAGCGCACGGCACCGACATCATCGTGACCAAGAACATCATCACCAATGACAACGGTGAGGTGGTCCAGGAGGCCTACACGACCCTGGCCGGGCGTGCGGGTGACGGAGAAGAGGGTTTTAACTGATGGCGCTGCGCGAGTTCAGTTCGGTCAAGGTCGGTGACACGCTTCCGGAGCGCGTGATCCCGCTGACCCGCGGAGATCTGGTCAACTACGCCGGCGTTTCCGGTGACCTCAACCCGATCCACTGGGACGACGAGATCGCCAAGCAGGTCGGCCTCGACACCGCGATCGCCCACGGCATGCTGACCATGGGTGTCGGCGGCGGCTACGTCACCGAATGGGTCGGCGACCCGGCTGCGGTCAAGGAATACAACGTCCGGTTCACCGCCGTCGTGCCGGTGCCCAACGACGGTGTGGGAGCTGAGATCGTGTTCAACGGACGTGTGAAGTCCGTGGACCCTGAAGAGAACCTGGTCACCATCGCCATCTCGGCGACCGCAGGCGGAAAGAAGATCTTCGGGCGCGCCATCGCGACCGCAAAACTGGCGTAAGGAGTTCTGGGCCATGGCACTCAAGGCTGACATCCGCGGAATGGTCTGGAAGTATCCGTACCCTTTCCTCATCGGCCGCGAGCAGATCCGTCAGTACGCCAAGGCGGTCAAGGCCATGGACCCGGCCAGCCACGACGAGGCGGCCGCGGCCGAACTCGGTCACGACGCCCTGGTCGCTCCGCTCACCTTCGCCTCCACTCTGGCGCTGCTGGTTCAGGAACACTTTTTCCAGAACGTCGACGTCGGGATGGAAACCAAGCAGATCGTCCAGGTGGACCAGAAATTCGTCTACCGTAAGCCGCTCAAGGCCGGCGACCAGCTGCATGCGGTCATGACGATCACGTCGGTCGAGGAGCGCTTCGGCGCCGACATCGTCGTCACCCACAACGTTTGCACCGATGACGACGGCGAAGTGGTGCTGGACGCCTTCACCACGATGATGGGTCACGATGCCGACGATTCCATCTCGGTGAAGTGGGATCCCGAAACCGGCAAGGTCGTGCGGAAGGCCGCCGGGGAGTGAGCGTCATCAGTGGGCGCGATTAGGGTCTGACACGCGCGCCGGGGTACACTCGGCACTCGGGGTTTTTCCCATTTCAGCGCGCTGTCCGTCGACTTGACCATCGAGCGATCGGAGAGCGCGCGAATTGTGTGAGCCCCGGCGCAGTACGGTGGCACAAGCGCCAGCAGTCACCAACAGAGGGGCGTAGCTCAACTGGCAGAGCAGCGGTCTCCAAAACCGCAGGTTGCAGGTTCAAGTCCTGTCGCCCCTGCTCAAACTGAATACTCGACAACGTGTGGACACTGGAAGGTGACACACAAACCAGGATGAAAGGCATGCGGTGAGCGACGAGCGCGAAGGTGCCGGCTCCGCAGACGACACTGGAACCGACGCCGGCACCGAGACCGGGGCAACGGACACCACGCACGGCCAGACCGCTGTGGTGACCCGGCCGCTGCGCCCGACCGGCAAGCGGACCCGTCGTGGCGTGGCTGCTGAGGCCGACAGCGACGAGGCCGCAGAAGGCGACGCGTCGAGCGAGGATGCCACGGCCGACTCCGGCAAGTCGAAGAAGGCCAAGAAGAACGCGAAGGCCCGCAAGACCGGCCCGTCGCGGAACCCGATCATGTTCGTCGTCAACTACCTGCGGCAGGTCGTTGCCGAGCTGCGCAAGGTGATCTGGCCGAACCGCAAGCAGATGGTCAGCTACACCACGGTGGTGCTGGTCTTCCTGGTGTTCATGGTTGCGCTGATCTCCGGCGCCGACCTTGGACTGGCGCGGCTGGTGTCGCTGGTGTTCGGCACCTGATCTGGAATTTGAGAGAGGACTGACAACGTGACCACGTTCGACGGCGACGAGACATTCGCCGACGAGACCGTTGACGGCGTCGAGTCGCAGACCGACGAGGTGACCGAAGGCCAGGAAGCCGTCGAGGCGACCGATGCGGTCGACGAGACCGGCGCTGCCCCGGCCGAGGAAGCCACCGATGAGGCGCCTGCGGTCGACGAAGACGAGGACCCGGCGGTCGCGCTCAAGAAGGAGCTGCGGCTCAAGCCCGGTGACTGGTATGTCATCCACTCCTACGCCGGTTACGAGAACAAGGTGAAAGCCAATCTCGAGACCCGCGTGCAGAACTTGGACGTCGGCGACTACATCTTCCAGGTGGAGGTGCCCACCGAAGAGGTCACCGAAATCAAGAACGGCCAGCGCAAGCAGGTCAACCGCAAGGTGCTGCCGGGCTACATCCTGGTGCGCATGGAGCTCAACGACGAGTCGTGGGGCGCGGTCCGCAACACCCCGGGTGTCACCGGGTTCGTCGGTGCCACGTCGCGCCCGTCGCCGCTGTCGCTCAACGACGTGGTGAAGTTCCTGCTGCCGCAGGGCGCGGCCAAGAAACCCGCCAAGTCCAGCGCCGCCGCAACGACCGGTGCCACCACCGAGGCGACCCTGGAACGGCCCGAGATCCTGGTCGATTTCGAGGTCGGCGAGTCCGTCACCGTCATGGACGGCCCGTTCGCGACGCTGCCCGCCTCCATCAGCGAGGTCAATGCCGAACAGCAGAAGCTCAAGGTGCTGGTCTCGATCTTCGGCCGCGAGACACCGGTCGAACTGACCTTCAACCAGGTCTCCAAGATTTAGTCGCCACAGCGGCTAAAAACAACGGGCGTTCACGCCCTTGGATGAGCAAGTAAAGGAACACCAGAAGCATGGCCCCGAAGAAGAAGGTCGCCGGGCTCATCAAGCTGCAGATCCAGGCCGGGCAGGCCAACCCCGCCCCGCCGGTCGGTCCTGCGCTTGGCCAGCACGGCGTCAACATCATGGAGTTCTGCAAGGCGTACAACGCCGCGACCGAGTCGCAGCGCGGAAACGTCATCCCCGTGGAGATCACCGTCTACGAGGATCGCAGCTTCACGTTCGCACTGAAGACCCCGCCCGCCGCCAAGCTGCTGCTCAAGGCAGCCGGTGTGCAGAAGGGCTCGGGCGAGCCGCACAAGACCAAGGTCGCCAAGGTGACCTGGGACCAGGTGCGCGAGATCGCCGAGACCAAGAAGGCCGATCTCAACGCCAACGACATCGACGCTGCGTCGAAGATCATCGCCGGCACCGCCCGGTCGATGGGTATCACCGTCGAATAACGGAGCGGATCGACCCGACACCGGGTTCGAGTAACGCATCCCAGTGGGAGGGCTGGCATCGGCCCGCACCACGACTCCAAGAACACGATTGGATTTCAAATGAGCAAGAACAGCAAGGCATACCGCGAAGCCGCGGAGAAGGTCGACCGGGACAAGCTCTACACCCCGCTTGAGGCCGCGAAGCTGGCCAAGGAGACCTCCTCCAAGAAGCAGGACGCCACCGTCGAGGTCGCCATCCGCCTCGGCGTCGACCCCCGCAAGGCCGACCAGATGGTCCGCGGCACCGTCAACCTGCCGCACGGCACCGGTAAGACCGCTCGCGTCGCCGTGTTCGCCGTCGGTGAGAAGGCCGAGCAGGCGCTGGCCGCCGGCGCCGACGTTGTCGGCAGCGACGACCTGATCGAGAAGATCCAGGGCGGTTTCCTGGACTTCGACGCCGCGATCGCCACCCCGGATCAGATGGCCAAGGTCGGTCGGATCGCCCGCGTGCTGGGCCCGCGCGGTCTGATGCCGAACCCCAAGACCGGCACCGTCACCCCCGATGTCACCAAGGCTGTGGCCGACATCAAGGGCGGCAAGATCAACTTCCGCGTCGACAAGCAGGCCAACCTGCACTTCGTGATCGGCAAGGCGTCCTTCGACGAGGCCAAGCTGGCCGAGAACTACGGCGCCGCCCTCGACGAGGTGCTGCGTGCCAAGCCGTCGTCCTCGAAGGGGCGCTACCTCAAGAAGGTGACCGTTTCCACCACCACCGGCCCGGGCATCCCGGTTGACCCGTCGGTGACCCGGAACTTCACGGAGGCGTAGTCCTTTTGGTCGAGTGGCCAGTTGTGACACAAGATTCCTCGAATCGCGTGTCACAACTGGCCATTCGCCGTTTCTGGGGTCAGCTCGGCGATGCGGCGACGCAGGAACGCCCGCGCCGGTTCTGACGTATTGGCGCCCTCGACCGCAATCCGATACCACCGCAGGGCTTCGTCCGGCCGGGCCGCGCGGCGCAGCAGATCCGCCCGGATCGTGGCGACGGTGTTCGTCCGGGCCAGCCGGGGATCGTCGGTGACCTCGTCGAGGGCGGCCAGGCCGGCATCGAAGCCATCGCGAAAGCCAACGGCGAGTGCACGATTGGCGCGCACCACGGGGGAGTCTGTCATCGCGGCCAAGCGGTCGTAGGCCAGGCAGATGGTGGCCCAGTCGGTGTGCTGCCATGACGACGCCGTCGCGTGCAGCGCCGCGATCACCGCTTGCGGCAGGTAGGAACCGGTGGCTCCGTCGGCCAGTCGCAGGTGGTCCAAACCCCGCGCGATACGTCCCCGATTCCAGTGGCTGCGGTCCTGCTCGTCCAGTGGTATCAACGCGCCGGCCTCGTCCACCCGGGTGCGGCGTCGTGAATCATGCAGCAGCACAAGGGCTGCGAGCGCATGGGCGTCGCGGTTGCCGGGCATCAGCGAACACAACTCGCCGGCGAGCCGGACTCCCTCGTCACACAGCTCGTCGCGGATGGCCGACGGACCGCCGGTGGACCAGTAGCCCTCCGTGAACACCGAATAGATGCAGCCGAGCACATGCGGTATGCGTTCCTCCAGAAGCTCCGGTGGCGGCACCCGCAGCGGAATGTTGGCGTTGCGAATCTTGTTCTTGGCCCGGGTGATTCGCTGTCCGATCGCGGAATCGGACTGCAGCAGGGCGCGGGCGATCTCGGTTACGGTGAGCCCCGAGATCAGCCGCAGCGTCAGGGCCAGTTGCGAGCCGCGGTCCAGTGCGGGATGTGCGCAGGTGAACATCATCCGCAGCTCGTCATCGTGCACCGGGTGCAGCTCTGCGTCGCCCGACGCGTTCACCTGCTCGTACACTGCTGCGAGTTCCTTTCCGGGACGGGCGGATTCACGCCTGAGCCGGTCCAGGGCTCGATTGCGCGCCACCGTGGTCAACCAGGCACCGGGATTGCCCGGCGTCCCCTCGGCCGGCCACACTCGCAGTGCCTGCGCGCAGGCCTCCTGGACGGCGTCCTCGGCCACGGTGAGATCACCCGACCACCGCGCCAGGGCGGCAACCGCCGGGCCCCACTCGCGCCGGAAGACGCCGTCCAGCTCAGACACCGAACGACTACAGGCCCGCGACGCCCGACAACTGACGAACCTCGATGGCCGAGGCCGGAATCATCGAGGCCAATTTGACCGCCTCGTCGCGATCGGACGCCCGCAACACGTAGAAGCCGTTGGCCACCTCGGCGCCCTCGACATAGGGCCCGTCGGTCAGCAGCACCTTGCCGTCCCGCACCCGCACCGTGGTGGCGGTTGACGGCGGATGTAGCGGCGCACCGGCCAGCGTCCGGTCACCGATGGTCTTGGCGAGTTCGACGTGTAGGCCCGCCTGCTCGTTCCACTCGTCGGTGCCCGGCGTGTTGACGGCCTCAGGCGGTTCCAGCAGCAGCGCCAGCCAATCGGTGCCGAGCGGCTGCTCGGGTGCCTGCCAATGGACCATCGGCCACACCTCGACCGCGCCGAACTGGGCGACCGGGATGTCGCGGGCCAGCGCCAGCGCTTCGTCGAGATTGTCGGCCTCGAACACGTAGTAGCCGCAGGCCACCTCGGCGCCCTCGGCGAACGGGCCGTCGGTGATGGTCGGGTGGTCCGGACCGCCGTCGATACGGGTGGCGGGGGCGCTTCTGTCGAGCGCGTCGCCGGCCCGGATCGACGACTTGGCCTTGTCGTGAAATGCCTGGAAGGCAGCCATGCCTTCGGCCTGCTGCTCGGGCGCGAGTTCCACGTCCTGGCTGATCAGTAATGCGAAGTAGTGCATCGTCGTCTCCCGGCGTCAGCGAGTGAGAACCGTCTGTTCCACTCTCTACCTATCCGACGAACGATGCTGCCGGGATCCGACAGGCCGCGCGAGATTACTTCTGCAGGGTGAACTGATGCACGCTGATGTGGCCCGAGGCGAAGTACTTCTGGCAGCCGTTGAGGTACTTGTCGTAGCGGTCGTAGACCTCCTGGCCCTGGATCGCGATGGCCTCGTCCTTGTGGGCCTCCAGCGCGTCGGCCCAGATCTTGAGGGTCCGAACGTAGTGCGGGCCGATCTCCTGCAGCTGGGTCACCTTGAACCCGGCTTCGATCGCCTTTTCCTGCTCCATCGCCACCGAGGGCAGCCGGCCGCCGGGGAAGATCTCGGTCATGATGAACCGGGCGAACCGGGCGTCTTCGAATGTCATGTGCAGGCCGAGCTTCTGACCTTCGCGAAGATCGAAACCCGTGATGTTGTGCAGCAACATCACCCCGTCGTCGGGCAGCGCGTTGTAGGCAGTCTCGAAGAACGCCGGATAGCGCTCGAACCCGAAATGCTCGAACGCCCCGATCGACACGATGCGGTCGACCTTGTCGTTGAACTCTTCCCAGCCCTGCAGCCGAACCTCGACGTTGCGCTGCGTGGGTACCTTGGAGAGCTTTTCGATGGCGTACTCACGCTGCTCACCGCTCAAGGTCAGGCCGATGACATTGACGTCGTACTTCTCGATCGCCCGAGCCATGCACGCGCCCCAGCCGCAACCGATGTCGAGCAGAGTCATGCCGGGCTCGAGGCCCAGCTTGCCCAGGGCAAGGTCGAACTTGGCGAGCTGAGCCTCGTCGCCGGTCATGTCCTCGCGTTCGAAATAGCCACACGTGTACCCCATCGTGGGGCCTAGAAATAATTCGTAGAATTCGTTTGAAATGTCGTAGATCGACTGCAGTTCTTCGTATTTCGGTGTCAATTTGGACATATTCGAAATGCTCCAAGCTGTAGAGTTCTCCCCGCGGGTCTCAGAGTACCGCAGGCCGGAACGGAGATCGTGTTGCCGCTCGCATCAACCTATTTCGTCGGCAAACAAGATCACTTCACCGCATCGTCATTTGTCCCGCCGGTGCCTGCGGGAATGCAGCAAGGCGCCTTCTTTGGCGAAGGAAATCACCCCGCGACATGCAGGGTGAACTGGTTGACGTCGGTATAGCCGACGCGGAAGAGGTTCGCGCAGCCGGTGAGGTATCGCAGGTAGCGGTCGTAGACCTCCTGCGACTGCGCCCGCACGGCCTCGTCGCGGTTGGCCTCCAGGTTCGCCGCCCACAAGTCGAGGGTGCGCGCGTAGTGCGGCTGCAATGACTGCCGGCGCGTCAGGCAGAACGAGGCCCGTCGCGCATGCTCCTCGACCATCTCGATCGTGGGCAGCCGTCCGCCGGGAAAGATCTCGGTGAGGATGAACTTGATGAACTTGGCCAGCTCGAACGTGAGCGGAATGCCCCGCTCGTGCGCGTGTCGGGGATGTATCGCGGTGATGGTGTGGAGCAGCATCACCCCGTCGTCCGGCAGGGCGCGGCGGGTGAAGCGGAAGAAATCGTCGTATCGGTCGGGGCCGAAATGCTCGAACGCTCCGATCGACACGATCCGGTCCACCGGCTCGTCGAACTCTTCCCAGCCGGCGAGCAGCACCCGCTTGGTGCGCGGGCTGTCGCTCAGGTCGAACAACTTCTGGACGTGAGCGGCCTGATTACGGCTGAGCGTGAGTCCGACGACATTGACGTCGTATCGTTCGATCGCGCGGATAAGCGTTGCACCCCAACCGCATCCGACATCGAGCAGCGTCATTCCGGGCTGTAGGCCGAGCTTGCCGAGTGCCAAGTCGATCTTCGCGGTCTGCGCTTCCTGTAGCGACATGTCATCACGTTCGAAGTAGGCGCAGCTATAGGTCCTGGTGGGGTCCAGGAACAGGGTGAAGAAATCGTCGGACAGGTCGTAATGGGCTTGTACGTCGTCAAAGTGGGGCTTGAGCTTTCCCGGCATATCGGACACGCGCTACCTCTCGGGCAGAGACCGACCGAGGTGAGCTGCGCTACGCCACGTCTTGACCTAGCGGCCCCCCAGACTGCTGCTGAAAACAGTAGGGCGAGTGTTGCCAGCTACCCAGCTTTCAAAACCTGGCAAAAGCCGATTTCGATAATTAACGTTGCGGATGCAGAGAATCAGTTTGACTGGGCAAAATTCGTCTTGAGCTCACCGACGATCTCGTCCCACACCGGTTCCGGTAGCTCGTGACCCATGCCGTCGATCAACACCAGGCGCGCGCCGTCGATGGCCCGGGCGACCGCGCGGCCACCGAACGGACGCATCAGCCGATCGGAGCGTCCGTGGATGACCACGGTGGGTGCGCTGATCTGCCGGTTGTGGTGGCGCAGACTGCCGCTACCGAGGATGGCGTCGAAGTGTCTGGCGATTCCGGCCGGGTAGTAGGCGCGGTCATAAAGCTCGGCGGCCTCGGCCCGGATCACCTCTTCGGGCGTGGGATAGCCGGGGCTGCCGTTGATCTTGCTGATCCGAACGGCGTTGTCGATGACGGCTTCTCGCGAAGAATCGGCAGGCGGACCGGTGATCACCGAAAGCAGTTGTTTGATGCCGGGCGGCGGCAGCAGGGGCTGGTTGTTGCTGGAGAAGATCACCGCCAGCGACTTGGTGCGCCCGGAGTGCCGGGACGCGACTATCTGCGCGATCATCCCGCCCATCGAGGCGCCGACGATGTGTGCGGTGTCGATGTTGAGGTGATCGAGCACGGCGGCGGCATCATCGGCGACGTCTTCGAGCGTGTAGACCGCCGGGCTGCGCAGGCCCAGGAACGACCGGGCCATCCGCAGTGGCAGCGGGGAGTCGACCCGCTTGCCGGACAACTTGGTGGACAGGCCCACGTCGCGGTTGTCGTATCGGATGACGCGCAAACCCTGGTTCACCAGCTTTTCGCAGAAACCGGTGCGCCACAACAGCATCTGTGCGCCCAGTCCCATGATCAGCAGAACGGCCGGATCGTTCGGGTCACCCATGTCCTCGTAGTAGAGGTCGACGTCGCCGGGTTCCGCGGACGACTTGGCGAATCCGGTTCGCACCTTCATGCGGCCATTCAGGCGTCGATCCCCGGATCGGATTCATTGTGTTCCCGGCTGATATCCACCATGAAGTTGGCGAAGTACCCGGTGAGCTGGGGGTCGTTCATCATCTGCCACTTCGGCGCCAGCAGCTTCATGTAGCGCTCGACGTAGAGGAACTGCTTGCCGATCAACACCAGTTCCCGGGGCAGTTTGACGTCGTAGGCATCGGCCAACGCCGAGAGCTGCTTGCCAATTTCGGCGTAGGACATATCGCCGAGCGACTTCATCGTGAGGGGGGTAGCGAACTTCTCCAGGTCCTTGGCGGCCTGCGCCTCGGGTTTCACCGTCCCCACGGCCCCCATCAGCACCACGATCTTGCCGGCGGCCGCGTGGTCCTTCTTGACCAGCAGGGCATACACGAGCTCGCGCAGCAACCACCGCGTGCGCGGGTCGATGCGGCCCATGATGCCGAAGTCGAAGAACACCACCTTGCCGTTGTCGTCGACATAGAGATTGCCCGCGTGGAGGTCACCGTGGAACAGGCCGTGTTTGAGCCCGCCCTCGAACACGCTGAACAGCAGGGCCTTGACCAGCTCGGTGCCGTCGAAGCCCTTCTTGCGGATCGCGGCCACGTCGTCGATACGGACCCCGGTGACCCGCTCCATCGTCAGCACCCGCGGACTGGTCAGATCCCAATACACCTGGGGGACCCGGATGTTCTCGCCGAGCGGGGACGCGTGCATGTGCGACACCCAGGCGTCCATCGACTGGGCCTCCAGCCGGAAGTCGAGCTCCTCGGCCAGATTGTCGGCGAAGTCGGCGACCACGTCCTGAGCCGAGAGTCGCCGCCCCAGCTTGGCCAGCTCCACCAGTTGCGCGCCGCGCTTGAGGATCTGCAGGTCAGCGGCGACGCGGCGGCGGATGCCGGGACGCTGGATCTTGACCACGACCTCCTCGCCGCTGTGCAGCGTGGCGTAGTGCACCTGCGCGATCGAGGCCGATGCGAACGGCTTCTCGTCGAAACTCTTGAACAGGTTCGAGGGCTCGTCGCCGAGTTCCTCGACGAAAAGCCGGTGGACCTCGTCGGTGTCGGCCGGTGGCACCCGGTCGAGCAGGCTGCGGAACTCGCGGCTCAGCGGCTCACCGAAGGCGCCCGGGCTCGACGCGATGATCTGGCCGAACTTGACGTAGGTGGGGCCCAGGTCGGAAAAGGTCTGCGGCACCTGCTTGATGATCTTCTGCTGCAGGGATCCGCCGCCGAAGATGTTGGCGGCGACCCGGACCCCGGTGCGGGTGATCTGCCATCCGGTGGCGCCGATACGGGCGGCTTCCACGGGCAACGGCACCCGACTCAACCTGGCGACCTCGCGGTGCTTGGTTTTCGGCGGCGTAGTGCTCATAGCTGCAGTGTCTCAAAGGCCACGGTGCGGCCAAAAACATCTGTGCTGTGCGTCACACCGATGCGAAACTCTCTTCGACCTCTTCGCGGCTGCGAACCGGGTCGCTTCCGGGTACGTAGGTGGGCTCGGTGTGCGGCACGGTGGTGCCCTGCGCGACGCGCTTCTGCGCCGCCCGGAACTCCAGCGTGGTACCGGCCGCGGTGTGCAGGCCGTTGATGATCGACCACACGATGGCGCGTCGACCGGCCCGCTCGATCGGGTTGGGGTCGGTGTGCCCGATCAGTTGTTTGGCCCACTTGGGCATGGTGTCGCGGATCGCCCAGTCCACCGCGCTCTGCGGCATGGGCAGGTTGGAGCCGGTGGCCATGGCCGCGCCGTGGGTCAGCGCCAGCTTGGGCAGATACGACTCCAGGCAGTCCAGTGTCTCGGCCTTGGTCTCGGGCAGGTCAGTGCCGCCCAGCGCGTGCCCGACCCGGACGAACTCCCCGTAGTAGCGGTCAAGTTTCTTACCGCGCAACGGGTTCGGATGGTAGATCTCGTGTGCGGTGGCCAGCCCCCACACCACGGTCGCGTAGTTCCAGCGCAGCCAGTCCGGATCGTCGGCGTCGTAGGCCGCGCCGTCGGGGCGGGTGCCCTTGATGGTGTGATGCATGGCGCGGACGGTCTGGGCCACCCGCTCGGCGGTCTCGGTGTTGCCGTAGGCGGTGCCGATGAAGAACGCGATCGAGTGGCCCAGCCGGACCGCCGCGCCCTGCGGATCGACCTGCGGCACGGCGACCCCCGTCTCGGGGTCGCGTTTGACCAGCCGCGAATGGTGCATACCCATCCAGTAGATCGACGGATCGAGGCGCTCGATATACGCCGCGCACTGCAGGCCGAAGATCAACGCCTCGGTGTGCGAATGGACATGCCAGACGGCACTGCCGGGGCCGAACCACCCCGGATCGCCGGCCGGACCGGCGAACTCCATGCCGCGGAAGTAGTGCTGACGGACGTCCTTGTCGAACTTGCGCTGCAGCATCTGCTCGAGCACCTGGTGTGGCATGTCCACCGCGGACCCCTTTCTGATCACGTCTGTAGCCAGAATACATTTTGGGTACGGGTGTGACCAGATCTAATCTGAGGCAATGGCCGGAACATCCACCCCGACCCGATGGGCCGGCGTGCCGCTGCCGGACCGCCGCGCCGAGCGCCGCGCGCTGCTGATCGACGCGGCGTTCCGGCTGTTCGGGGACGGTGGTGAGGCAGCGCTCTCGCTGCGCTCGGTGTGCCGCGAGTGTGGCCTCAACACCCGCTACTTCTACGAGAGCTTCGCCGACACCGACGACCTGCTCGGCGCGGTCTACGACCAGGTGAGCTCGGCTTTGGCGGCCGACGTCGACGCGGCCACGGCCGCCGCGGGCGACTCCGTGCCGGCCCGCACCCGGGCCGGGATCGCCGCGGTGCTGGGCTTCAGCTCGGCCGACCCGCGCCGGGGGCGCGTGCTGTTCACCGATGCCAGGGCCAACCCGGTGCTGGCGGCGCGGCGCACGGCCACCCAGGACCTGCTCCGTGAGGCGGTGTTGTCCGAGGGCGGTCGGCTCAATCCGGGGTCTGACCCCGTCGCCGCCCAGGTCGGCGCGGCCATGTACACCGGTGCGATGGCCGAGCTCGCCCAGCAATGGCTGAGCGGAAACCTGGGCGACGACTTGGAGCTCGTGGTGGACTACGCGCTGCGGTTGGTGCTGGCGCGCTAGGTCAGACGGCGGCGGGCCGCCAGCGCTTGATCCAATCGGTTTCGGGCCACTGCTCCTCGGCTGCCATCAACTCGTACATCGTTGCGCGGTCGATGGATTCGCGGATGATGTCGGCGTGCCCGGCGTGCCGGCTGAGTTCCTCGATCAGGTGCATGGCGACCCACCGCACCGACCAGTTGTCGACGTCTTGCGGGAACCACGGCACGTTGTGGGGCACCGGAACCGGGGTGTCGAGGTCTTTGTCGGCCAGTACCCGCAACGTCTCGGCGTTCTGGGCCTTGAGTGCTTCGAGCAGGCCGGCCAGGGTCTCGTGCTCGTGCATGACGTACTGGTCGGCGTAATCGGCCATCTGCTCTTCCATCGGCCGGGGATCCGGCGGCGGGAACTGCGGGGCGTGCTCGGCGCGGGCGGTCCAGCCCTGCTGCATGCCGGTGACATGCTTGATCAGTCCGCCGATCGACAACGCGCTCACCGACGGCGTGGACCGCGCCTGCTCATCGGTAAGGCCGTGCGCCACCGCGAAGAACGCGTTCTGCTGAAAGGCGACGAATGCGACCAATGTGTTGCGCTCGTCAGCGGCCGGCGCGGGCATTCCTGGCATGGTTCAGTTCTCCTTTGTTGTGGGTTGAGTGTGCGTAAAGGTCACGGATGCAGGCGATCTCGGCGCCGTGGTGGATCACTTCGCGGTTGATGTGCAGAACCAACTCGGCCATCGGATGCTCGGACGACGGGCCTTCGGCCGGACCGACCGGCTTCGCCAGATCATTCTCGTCGAGGCTTCTGACCCCGTCGATCCAATTTCGGTACGCGTCGTCGAGTTGTTGCAGGGCGGTGGCGGCGTCGGTGGCGTACGGCCACGACTCGTAGTCCGCCGGCGGTCCACCGAAGTGTGAGTGGCTGCGCATCGCGAACACGCCGACGATCACGTGTGCCAGCCGCCACGCGATGGTGGTGAACGGTTCCGGCTGCGGCGGTGGATACCTGAAGTCGATGGCGCCGTCGCGGTGGACCGTCCAGCAGTCGGGCACCGGTTGCCAGAAATATTCGTCGTCGGTCAGGCCGTCCAAGCGGGGCCTCAGTTGGTGGGTCCAGTGGAAATCCAGTTGGTCGGCGAGCAGGTGTGTCCACATGGGAATACCGTCTCACCCATATAGGACAGTTCCGGTCCTAAAAGTGGGGCAGACTTCTCGCATGGCGGTGAGTACTGAAACCACAGGCCGGGTGCTGCAGCTGCTGGGCCTGTTGCAGTCGCGTCGGGTCTGGACAGGTGAAGAGCTGGCCCGGCGGCTCGACGTCACCACCCGCAGCGTCCGCCGCGATATCGAGCGGCTGCGCGAGCTCGGTTACCCCGTACACGCCAGCAAGGGGCAGGGCGGCGGCTACCAGTTGGGCGCCGGTGCGGCCCTGCCGCCGCTGCTGCTCGACCCCGACGAGGCCGTCGCCATGGCCGTCTGCCTGCGGCTGGCCGCCGGGGGCAGCGTCGCCGGGGTCGGTGAGTCCGCGCTGCGGGCACTGTCCAAACTCGACCAGGTCATGCCCGCGAGGTTGCGTTCACAGGTCTCGGCAGTGCACGACGCGACGGTGACGCTGGCGCCCAACTCGTCGGACGCGTCGGTGGAACCCGATGTGCTGATGGCACTGGCCCGGGCCTGCCGCGACCACGAACACGTCAGCGCCGACTACACCGACATCCGAGGCAACCACACCCAGCGCAGGCTGGATCCCTATCAGCTGGTGACCACGGGACGGCGCTGGTACCTGATGGCCTATGACCGTGACCGTGAGGATTGGCGCAGCCTGCGCCTGGACCGGATGTCGGCGGTGGCAGCGCGCGGCAGCACCTTCGCGCCGCGGGAGGCCCCGGACGCGGCCGAATACGTGGGGCGCTCGATTAGCTCCTCGCCATACCGCTATCGCGCCCGGGTCCGCTACCACGCCCCGCAAGCGGTTGTGGCGCAAAAGTTTCCGCCGGCCTCGGCCACTGTCGAGGCCGACGGGCCCGACGCCTGCATCGTCACCGCCGGGGCCGACGACCCCGAACGCATGGTGCTCTACTTCGCCACCGTCGGCCACGACTTCGAGGTGCTCGAGCCGCCCGAGGTGGCCGCCGCCGTGCGCGCCGTGGCCGACCGCCTGCGTGCCGCTGCCTTCCGCGAATAGACCTGAAACTGCCAAAAATTCATCTGAAGCGGGCGGGTTCACGTCTGTCCGGCGGAAAACTCAGGTGATCCCCAGCCGGTCGACGAGCATCAGGAACGCGGCAGCGAAGTCGTTGTCGGCGGTCGCGACCCGTACCGCATCCCAGTCGACCCGCTCGCGCACCGCGCGGGCGGCCGGCAGCAATGCGGCGAAGTCGCAGTGGTGTTCGTTGAGTGAGCGCAGCTTCTCCGACACCACCAGCGTCGGCAGCAGCACCGGCATCCGGATCGCGAGCACGTCGTGAACCTCGGCGGAGCCCAGCACCGCCGCGTCCACTGATTCGCCGTTGAGCTGGTAGAGCACGTCGACCAGGACATCGTCGTCGGGATAGGCCTTGAACAACCAGTCCTCGGGGACGTGCACGATCTGAAAGCCGGCCTTGCGCAACGCCGTCTCGGCCGCCTCGGCGTCGGTTTCGGCGACGACGAAATCGACGTCGTGCACGGGTTCGGGTGCGCCGAAGACCCATAGCGCGTAGCTGCCGGCCAGGGCGAACTGCGGGCCGTGCGCCTTGAACGCCGACGCGGCGCGCTTGAGCGCGTCACGCAGGTCGTCATTGCGGTCGAACATGTGCGGTCCGGATCTGTCGGGCGTCGATGATGAGTGCGGCGCGGTTGTGGGTACTGAGTACCCATGCGGATGGCCACATTCAACATCCTGCACGGGCGCAGTGTTCACGACGGCGACGTCGACCTGGGCAGACTGGCTGCCGCCGTCGCCGAGCTCGACGCCGACATCCTCGCGCTGCAAGAGGTCGACCTGGATCAGCCGCGCTCGGGCAAGGCCGACCTGACCGCCGTCGCGGCCCGCGCGATGAACGCTGTGCACCACCGGTTCGTCGCCGCGATCTCCGGAACACCCGGTGCCACCTGGATGGCCGCAACCGGGCGGGAACAGCCCGGCACCGCCGCCTACGGCATCGCCCTGCTCACCCGGTATCCGGTCGAAAACTGGCAGGTGCTGCGGCTGCCACGGATACCGTTCCGGTTCCCCATGTACGTCTCGGGTATCCGCCGGTTCAGGATCGTGCACGAAGAACCCCGCGCCGCGATGGTGGCCCGCATCGACACCCCGCTGGGCGCGATCTCGGTGGCCAATACGCATTTGTCGTTCGTGCCGGGGTGGAATCGGTTGCAGTTGCGTCATCTCGTGCGTGATCTGAGCGGCTTCCCGGGTCCGCGGATACTCATGGGCGACCTGAACTCGAGCGCACCCGAACACTGGCGCGCCCTGGGGGCCGCCCCGACGTTTCCCGCCGACACGCCGACGACACAACTCGACCACATCCTCACCGACGATCCGGCGCTGTTCGTCACCGACTCCGAAGCGCCCCACCTACCGATTTCGGATCATCGAGCGTTGGTCGTGGACATTTCTTCGCGCTGAAGTCGTAGGGTTTTTCAGATGCGCGTCCTGTCAGTGGAGACGACGGAGCTGTTTGCCGGGCCGGCGGATCACCCCCGCCAGCTGGTCCGGGTGCGATACGAGGCCTGCGCTGCGCCGACGCCGGTGCGCGTCAGCGGAGACGGCCTCTCCGGAGAGGCGATCGCGGCGCCGGGCGGCGGCACCGTCGAAGTCCCCGTCGACGTTGAGCGAGGCGCTCCCGGCGAGGTCCGGCGCGCACGCGTGGACTCGACGGACTTCGACTTCACCGTCGCCGAACCAGGCTGGACCATGTACATGATCAGCCACTTCCACTACGACCCGGTCTGGTGGAACACCCAGGCCGCCTATACCAGCGTGTGGACCGAGGATCCGCCCGGACAGTGCCGCCAGACCAACGGATTCGACCTGGTGGCGGCCCACCTGGAGATGGCCCGGCGCGAGCCGGAATATAAGTTCGTGCTGGCCGAGGTGGACTACCTCAAGCCGTACTGGGACGCCCGGCCGGAAGACCGGGCCGATCTGCGCCGGTTCATCGCCGAAGGGCGCGTCGAGATCATGGGCGGCACCTACAACGAGCCCAACACCAACCTCACCAGCCCCGAGACCGCGATCCGGAACTTTGTGTCGGGCATGGGCTTTCAGCGTGATGTGCTGGGCGCCGACCCGGCCACCGCCTGGCAGCTCGACGTGTTCGGGCACGATCCGCAGTTCCCCGGGATGGCGGCCGACGTCGGCCTGACCTCCAGTTCGTGGGCCCGCGGGCCGCATCATCAGTGGGGGCCGATGCAGAACGACGGCGACCCCGAGCGCATGCAGTTCGCCAGCGAATTCGAGTGGATCGCGCCGTCGGGTCGGGGCCTTCTCACGCACTACATGCCCGCCCACTACTCGGCCGGATGGTGGATGGACTCCGCGGCCTCGCTGGCCGAAGCCGAGGAATCCACCTACACACTGTTCACCAAACTCAAACGAGTTGCGTTGACCCGCAACGTGCTCCTGCCGGTCGGCACCGACTACACCCCGCCCAACAAGTGGGTCACCCAGATCCACCGTGACTGGAACGCGCGCTACGTCTGGCCCAAGTTCATCTGCGCTCTGCCGTCCGAGTTCTTCAGCGCCGTGCGCGCCGAAGCCGACGAGCGGGGGATCACGCCCTCCCCGCAGACCCGCGACATGAACCCGATCTACACCGGCAAGGACGTCTCCTACATCGACACCAAGCAGGCCAACCGGGCCGCCGAAGACGCGGTGCTCGACGCCGAGCGATTCGCCGTGTTCGCCGGACTGCTGGGCGGCGCGGACTACCCCCAGGCCGCGATGGCCAAGGCCTGGGTCCAGCTGGCCTACGGGGCACACCACGACGCCATCACCGGATCGGAGTCCGATCAGGTCTACCTCGACCTGTTGACCAGCTGGCGGGACGCCTGGGAGCTGGGCGTCACCGCCCGCGACAACGCGCTGAGCCTGTTGTCCCGAGCCGTGGACGGTTCGGTCGTGGTATGGAATGCCTTGGCGCACAAGCGGACCGACATCGTCACCGTGCACCTGGACCAACCGTTCCCCGGTGCGCTGCTCGACAGCGACGGCAACGAAGTGCCTGTACTGGTCGAGCATGACGGGGCGAGCGTGAGCTGGCTGGCCCGCGACGTGCCGTCGCTGGGCTGGCGGGCCTACCGGTTCGTCGCCGGGACAGCGCGCGGCTGGCAACCGGCGGGGGGCGACGAGATCGCCAACGAGCGTTACCGGCTGCGTATCGATGCGGCCCGCGGCGGTGGGGTGTGCTCACTCGTCGACGACGGGCGTGAACTCATCGCCGACGGCGGCGTCGGCAACGAACTGGCGGTCTACGAGGAGTATCCGGCCCATCCGGAGGCCGGCGAAGGCCCCTGGCACCTGCTGCCCACCGGACCGGTCGTGGGCTCCTCGGCCGCCCCCGCCGAGGATGTGCAGTGTTATCAGAGCGCACTCGGACAGCGGGTGATCGTGCGGGGCCGCATTCCAGATCTGTTGCGCTACACCCAGATCATCACGCTGTGGTCCGGTGTGGACCGTGTCGATTGCCGCACCGTCATCGACGAATTCGTCGGCGCGGACCGCCTGGTGCGGCTGCGGTGGCCCTGCCCGGTGCCGGGCGCGTTGCCGGTGAGCGAGGTCGGCGACGCGGTGATCGGCCGTGGATTCGGCCTGATGCACGACCACGGAGCCGGCCACACCGGCAGTGCTGTTGACGCCGCCCAGCACCCGTGGACGCTGGACAACCCGGCTTACGGTTGGTTCGGCCTGTCCTCGGCGGCGCGGGTGCGTATCGGCGAGGCAGTCCGGGCAGTCTCGGTGGCCGAGGTCGTCGCTCCCGACGAGGGTGCCGACCCGCGCGAGCTGATGGTGGCCCTGGTGCGGGCCGGCGTCACGGCCACCTGCAGCGCCGCCGACAAGCCCCGCTACGGCGATCTCACGGTGGACTCGAACCTGCCCGACACTCGGTTCGCGCTCGGTGGTCCGGACGAAAACCCGTTCACCGCAGCTGTTCTCGCAGAAGCCGACATCGCCTACAGCGACGAGTTCAAACGTCAGATCGACGCGACGGGCTCGGCCCGGGTATGGGTTCCGGCCACCGCGCCGTTGTCCGAACAGTGGGTGCCGGGTGCCGACTTGCGTGGAGTGCGAACCCTGCCGGTGCTGATCCTGGCCGGCGACATCGATGCGGTGGTCGAGGATCTGGGGGACGCCGAGATCCTCGTTACCCAACAGGCGCCCGCGGCGGCCGAACCGTTCGACGCCCGCACTGTCGCACTGCTGAACCGCGGTGTGCCGAGCTTCGCCATCGAGCCCGACGGAACGTTGCACACGTCGCTGATGCGGTCCTGCACGGGCTGGCCTTCGGGCACCTGGATCGACCCACCGCGCCGGACCGCGCCGGACGGATCCAACTTCCAATTGCAGCACTGGACACACACATTCGACTACGCCCTGACCACCGGCCGCGGTGACTGGCGGGACGCGGGCATCGCATCGAGCGCCGCGGAGTTCAACCGGCCCCTGCAGCCGGCGGTGGCCGAATCGGACGCGGGTGGCGGGCTGCCGTCGTGGGGATCGCTGCTGGAGATCGAGCCGGCGGGCGCCGTACAACTGGGCGCACTCAAAGCCGCGGGGAATCCGCTCGCCTCGGGCAGCGTCCGCAGCGCCGATCCGGCCGACGGGGTGACCGCGCGCCTGGTCGAGATCACCGGAAGCCCTGCCGAGGTCACGCTGCGCTCCGGCCTACGTGCGGTCACCGCGGCCGCGAACCTGAACCTGCTGGAAGAACCGGCACCCGAGCAGCCGTCACATCTGAGCCTGCACGGCTACCAGATCGCCACGGTCTCCACGCAACTCAACCTGCCCAGGGTATTGCGCGGTGAGCATCGGCGATTGGCACCCGATGCCGAGGCGGCCCAACCGCTGTATGCCAGGTACTGGCTGCACAATCGTGGCCCGGCGCCCCTGGGCGGGCTGCCCGCTGTCGCTTACCTGCACCCGGAAGGCATTGCCGGCCAACCCGATAGCGAAGTGGTGGTGCGGCTGACCGCGGCCAGTGACTGCACCGATGCCGCACTGCACGGCCGAGTCAGGCTGACCGGCCCGGCGGAGTGGGATGTGCAGCCCGCCGAGTTGCCCTACGTCCTGCCACCCGGCGAACACCTGGAAACCGATGTGGTGCTGAACATCCCGGCCTCGGCCAAGCCCGGGCTGTATCCGCTGCGCGCCGAACTCTCGGTGACCGGCAGTGGATCAGACGCACTACCGCCCTCGTGGCGGCAGGTGGTCGAGGACGTCTGCATCGTCACGATCGGGGCACCCGAAGCGAACGTGCTCAAGCTGGTGTCCGAGCCCCACGGCGTCGACATCAGGGCCGGTGAGACCGCGCGGATTTCGATGGTGATCGGCACCGACGCGCTCGCCGGCCTGACCGCCGAGGCGCACCTGATCAGCCCGTGGGGAACGTGGGACTGGATGGGGCCGGCGGCGGTGGGCGTCGAAGTGCCCGCGGCCGGCACCGCCGAGATCGGGTTCGACGTCACACCACCACCGTGGGTGGAACCAGGCCAGTGGTGGGCGCTGATCCGGGTGGGTTGCGCCGGCCGGCTGATCTACTCACCCGCGGTGAAGGTCACGGTGCGATGAGCCACGTGACATGGGCGGCGCAGGTGGCCGGAAAACCGGTGTCGGTCACCGAGATCGACGAGCGGGAAGCCGTGCTGCGGGCCGGGAACCGTGCCTCGGCGCTGCCGCGCCCCGGCACCAGCGAGGGGCGGCAGCTGCGCCGCTGGCTCACCCAGTTGGTGGTCGCCGAACGGGTGGTCGCCGATGAGGCCTCAGCGCGCGGGCTGTCGGGCCTCGGTGCGCCCGGTCGCGACGAGGTCCTGCCCGACACCGCGGCCCAGCTGGAGATCGGCAGCGTGGCCGCCGCCACCCTGGACTCTCCGCTGGCGCGGGCGGTTTTCGTGGATGTGACTGCTGCAGTGGATGTTTCAGATGCCGAGGTGGCTGACTATCACGCGCGGAATCCGCTGCGATTCGCGTTGAAGCAGGCGGACCCGAGCGGATGGCGTGGCCGGCCGGTCTGTCCGTCGTTGGATCAGGTGCGCGACCGGGTCGCCGCGCAGCTGAGAGGGGCCGCCCGTAGGCAGGCCTTCCGGGAATGGCTCGACGCGCGCTGCGCGGCCGTGGTGCAACTCGCGCCCGGATACGAGCACCCCGGCGATCCCCGCCAACCGGACAACACGCACAAGCACTAGGAGCGCTACGTGACTCTCACCCTCGCGGTCGACATCGGCGGCACCAAGATCGCCGCCGGTCTGGTCGACTCCGAGGGGCGGCTGGCGCATCGGGCTCAGCTACCGACCCCCGACGGTGACGCCGAGACGGTGTGGGCCGTGGTCGAGAAGCTGCTCGGCGAGGCCATGCGGACGGCGGACGGTGCCGCGACCGGCGTCGGTGTCGCCTCGGCCGGGCCGATCGACCTGCCCCGCGGGACGATCACTCCGATCAATATCACTGAGTGGCAACACTTTCCGATAGTGCAGCGGGTGGCCGAGGTTACCCGTCTGCCGGTGCGGCTCGGCGGCGACGGGCTGTGTATGGCGCTGGGTGAGCAGTGGTGCGGGGCGGGGCGGGGTGCGCCGTTCCTGCTCGGCATGGTGGTCTCGACCGGGGTCGGCGGCGGTCTGGTGCTCGACGGCGCACCGTATGACGGCCGTACCGGCAACGCGGGTCATGTCGGCCACGTCGTCGTCGCACCCGATGGCGGCGACGCGTGTACGTGCGGCGGGCACGGCTGCGTCGAGACCATCTCGTCGGGCCCCGGCATGGTGCGCTGGGCCCGGCGCCACGGCTGGGACGGAACGGATGCCAAGGCGCTGGGTCAGGCCGCCAACCAGGGAGACGACGTGGCGCTCAAGGCCTTTCAGCGCGGAGCACGTGCGGTGGCGGCGATGATCGCGTCGGTGGGTGCGGTGTGTGATCTGGACCTGGTGGTGATCGGCGGGGGAGTGGCCAAGTCCGGGGCACTGTTGTTCGACCCACTGCGCGCTGCGCTGGCCGACTACGCCGGGCTGGAATTCCTGCGGGGACTGCGGGTGGTGCCGGCCCAACTCGGTGGCGACGCCGGCCTGGTGGGCGCGGCGGCCCTGGCCCGCGGCTGACGGTTGTGCTTCTGGATCTCCATGTGGGTGCGACCCCAGTTGCACAGGGCTTGCAGCACCGGCTCCAGTGTTCTTCCGTACTCCGAGATCGAGTAGTGCACGCACGGCGGCACCGTGCCCGCGTCATGGCGATCGATGATGCCGGCGTGCACCAGATCGTGCAGGTGCCGGATGAGCATGCGCTCGGTGATGTCGGGGATGCTGCGGCGCAGTTCGGCGGTGCGCATCGGCCCGTCGGCCAATCGCCACAGGATGGTGCCCTTCCAGCGGCCGTCGATGACCGACAACGTCGTGTCGATCGGGCACTCACCGATCTCTTTCTTGGAAACCGCCATGTCGGGCCTTCCTATGCTGACTAATTTGTCAGTACCTTGTTTTTTGTCAGCGTACTGACCAGGCTCGACGATGTGAACGAAATCCTGCAAATTCTCGCCGTCATCGTCATGGGTCCCCTTCTCGGTGTCGAGTTCGGGGTGGCCGCATTCACCAACCCGATCCTGCGGCGGCTGCCCGACGCCGCGTATCGGCAAGCTCGCGGCGCCGGTAGCCGGATCCTCGGGACGGCGATGCCGTTCTGGTACATCGGTTCCACCGCACTGCTGATTGCCGTCACGGTGTGGCGACCCGGGCCCCTGCTCATCGCGGCCGTGGTGCTGATGATCCTGGTCATGCTGCTGTCGGTGACCACGCTGGTGCCGATCAACAACCGTGTCGCCGCGGGATCCGGTGCTGCTGACGGGGGCCTCGATCAGTTCCACGACCTGGCCCGGCGCTGGGATCGTCTGCACTGGGTGCGCGTGGCGTTACTGGCGACCGCGTTCGTGCTGCTGGTGGTGGCCGGCGCCGGTTGAGGCGGGGCGGACGCTCCCGTTTTGGCTGATTGGCAGGTGTTCGGCTACTCTGGCCTGGTTCCACCGAAGACCGTCGGTCACCTAGCAATAGGTTGAAGGTCCGGGAGATGTCCCGGCGGCCCACGTAGGAGGACGAGGCTGGACCAGTTCCGCACTGGATTTCTCTGCGCCCCGACCTGTCTGCGTCGGGGCGTTCGTCATTTCACGGCCCCGAGTTTGGTGGAGCGCCCGATACCCACCACAAGGAGGCATGCATGGCCACAGATGACAAGGCCGCAGCGGTTGCCGACATTGTCGAGCGGTTCCAGGGGTCGACGGCTGCCGTCGTCACCGAGTACCGCGGCCTCACGGTGGCCAACATCTCCGAGTTGCGTCGTGCGCTCGGTGACTCCGCCACCTATCGCGTCGCCAAGAACACTCTGGTCAAGCGCGCGGCAGCCGAAGCCGGCATCGACGGGCTCGACGAGCTGTTCGTCGGTCCCACCGCGATCGCGTTCGTCACCGGCGAAGCTGTCGACGCCGCCAAGGCGATCAAGAAGTTCGCCAAGGACAACAAGGCGCTCGTCATCAAGGGCGGCTACATGGACGGCAAGGCGCTGTCCGTCGCCGAGGTCGAGAAGATCGCCGACCTCGAATCGCGCGAGGTTCTGCTCGCCAAGCTGGCAGGCGCCATGAAGGGCAACATGTCCAAGGCCGCCGGTCTGTTCAACGCGCCCGCTTCTCAGGTTGCCCGCCTCGCCGCGGCGCTGCAGGAGAAGAAGGCTGCTGAGGAAGCTGCGTAGAAGCTTCCGCTTCACCTGCCGCTGCTGCTCAACCGCACATACCACCCAACATCTGTAAGAAAAACCAGGAAGGACCATAAACATGGCCAAGCTGTCCACCGACGAACTGCTCGACGCGTTCAAGGAAATGACCCTGCTGGAGCTCTCGGAGTTCGTGAAGCAGTTCGAAGAGGTCTTCGAGGTCACCGCTGCCGCACCGGTCGCCGTTGCTGCCGCCCCCGCTGCTGGTGGCGCTGCCGCCGAGGCCGGCGAGGAGCAGTCCGAGTTCGACGTCATCCTCGAGGGTGCCGGCGACAAGAAGATCGGCGTGATCAAGGTCGTCCGCGAGATCGTCTCCGGCCTGGGCCTGAAGGAAGCCAAGGATCTGGTCGACGGCGCTCCCAAGCCGCTGCTGGAGAAGGTCTCCAAGGAGGCCGCCGACGACGCCAAGACCAAGCTCGAGGCTGCCGGCGCCACCGTCAGCGTCAAGTAGTTCGACACCTGACCGCAAGAACCCCCGAATCCCCACGGATTCGGGGGTTCTTTGCTTGGATGGGCTCCGATTGGTTCGACTCAGGACTGGGTACTCCCGGATGTTGGGAGACATGCGTGTGTGGTCGGCGCCGCGTGCGCTATGGTGACTCAAGCCACAGGCCGCAGCAGGTGGCGGGGTGAGCCGTAGGCGGAAGGATCTTTGATGGGCGTCCAGATCGATGTGACGGGGCTTAGTAAATCTTTCGGATCATCGAAGATTTGGGAAGACGTCACGATGTCGATTCCTGCTGGCGAGGTCAGCGTGCTTCTGGGCCCGTCGGGTACCGGTAAATCGGTGTTCCTGAAGTCCCTGATCGGCCTGCTGCGCCCCGAGCGCGGCTCGATCGTCATCGACGGCACCAACATCCTCGAGTGCTCGGCCAAGGAGCTCTACGAGATCCGCACCCTGTTCGGCGTGCTGTTCCAGGACGGCGCGCTGTTCGGCTCGATGAACATCTACGACAACACCGCCTTCCCGTTGCGCGAGCACACGAAGAAGAGCGAGAGCGAAATCCGCAACATCGTGATGGAGAAGCTCGAGCTCGTCGGTATGCCCAACGACGGCCACAAGTTCCCCGGTGAGATCTCCGGTGGTATGCGCAAGCGTGCCGGCCTGGCTCGCGCCCTGGTGCTGGACCCGCAGATCATCCTCTGTGACGAGCCGGACTCCGGTCTGGACCCGGTGCGTACCGCCTACCTGAGCCAGCTGCTGATCGACATCAACGCGCAGATCGACGCGACGGTGCTGATCGTGACGCACAACATCAACATCGCCCGTACCGTGCCCGACAACATCGGCATGCTGTTCCGCAAGCAGCTGGTCATGTTCGGCCCCCGCGAGGTGCTGCTGACCAGCGACGAGCCCGTCGTCAAGCAGTTCCTCAACGGACGGCGTATCGGCCCGATCGGTATGTCGGAGGAGAAGGACGAGGCGACCGCAGCCGCCGAGCAGGCCATGCTCGACGCCGGTCAGCACGATGGTGGTGTCGAAGAGATCGAAGGCGTGCCGCCGCAGCTGACCGCAACGCCCGGTATGCCCGAGCGTCAGGGTGTGGCCCGCCGCCAGGCCCGGGTGCGCGAGATCCTGCACACCCTGCCGCCCGCCGCGCAGGCCGCGATCCTGGACGATCTGGAAGGCACGCACAAGTACGCCGTGCACGAGTTCGGTGACGAGCCCACCACGCGCCACCACCGTGCGGTTGAGGACGATGCGCCGACCGGTGCCATCGAGGTGCCACACCAGAGCTGAGTTTGGATCAATCAGGCCGGGCCCCAGGGTCCGGCCTGATTTGCGTCATGGGGCAGGGCGCCGTGGCGCGGCGGAGTTGTACAGCTGGGTGCGGTCAGCGCATCGGGGCTGCTCGCGCCTTCGGAGTGGCCTGACCGGCGCTCGGCAGGAGTTTGCCCGACCTGCAGTTCAGGGGAGATCTCGGCGCACAAAACCGCGCGTCACCTCTTGACGGACGGCCATGGACAGGCCAATCTGTTGGGCAGCATGTGTGAAAGGGTTGAGGGACGCCAGCCAGCGCCGGGTGACCCGATTCACGCGGTGAGTATTGGTGGCCGAGGACTGCTCGTTGAATAAGTTGCCGTCTTGCGCTATTGTTGGACGTTGCGCTGGCTGCATCCTGCCCACCCTCACCTGACCTGCACATAGTGTTCTAGCCTGAGCGTTGCTCAGTATCTAGTCCTGTGCCGTGCGTATGGGGTTTCGGACAGGCTGAAGTGGGAAGTAGCCAGCCGAACCGACGCAGAAAAAGCGACGATCGGGCCGGCACTCGGATCTTTTCGAAGGCCTTCCGCGCAGTCGCATGAGGTGCTGGAAGGATGCATCTTGGCAGTCTCTAGCCAGAGCAAGTCAGCGAACGCTATCACCAATAACTCCGTCCCAGGAGCACCAAACCGAGTTTCTTTTGCCAAGCTCCGCGAGCCACTTGAGGTTCCGGGGCTGCTCGACGTTCAGACGGATTCCTTCGATTGGCTCGTGGGTTCGGATGAATGGCGGCAGAAGGCTGTCGATCGCGGTGAGACCGACCCCAAGGGCGGCCTCGAAGAGGTGCTCGAAGAGCTCTCCCCGATCGAGGATTTCTCGGGCTCGATGTCGCTGAGCTTCTCCGACCCGCGCTTCGACGAGGTCAAGGCGCCGGTCGACGAGTGCAAAGACAAGGACATGACCTACGCGGCTCCGCTGTTCGTCACCGCGGAGTTCATCAACAACAACACCGGTGAGATCAAGAGCCAGACGGTCTTCATGGGTGACTTCCCGATGATGACCGAGAAGGGCACCTTCATCATCAACGGCACCGAGCGTGTCGTGGTGTCCCAGCTGGTGCGTTCGCCGGGTGTGTATTTCGACGAGTCCATCGACAAGTCCACCGAGAAGACGCTGCACAGCGTCAAGGTGATCCCCGGCCGCGGTGCGTGGCTGGAGTTCGACGTCGACAAGCGCGACACCGTCGGTGTGCGCATCGACCGCAAGCGTCGCCAGCCGGTCACCGTGCTGCTCAAGGCGCTGGGTTGGACCAACGAGCAGATCACCGAGCGCTTCGGCTTCTCCGAGATCATGATGGGCACCCTGGAGAAGGACAGCACCGCCGGTCCCGACGAGGCGCTGCTGGACATCTACCGCAAGCTGCGTCCGGGCGAGCCGCCGACCAAGGAGTCCGCGCAGACCCTGTTGGAGAACCTGTTCTTCAAGGAGAAGCGTTACGACCTGGCCCGCGTCGGCCGCTACAAGGTCAACAAGAAGCTGGGGCTGAACGCCGGCCAGCCGATCACGTCGTCGACCCTGACCGAGGAAGACGTCGTCGCCACCATCGAGTACCTGGTGCGTCTGCACGAGGGCCAGACCGTAATGACGGTGCCTGGTGGTGTTGAAGTACCGGTCGAAGTCGACGACATCGACCACTTCGGCAACCGTCGTCTGCGCACCGTGGGTGAGCTGATCCAGAACCAGATCCGGGTCGGCCTGTCCCGCATGGAGCGTGTCGTGCGCGAGCGCATGACCACCCAGGACGTCGAGGCGATCACGCCGCAGACCCTGATCAACATCCGTCCCGTCGTGGCGGCGATCAAGGAGTTCTTCGGCACCAGCCAGCTGTCGCAGTTCATGGACCAGAACAACCCGCTTTCCGGGCTAACTCATAAGAGGCGTCTGTCCGCTTTGGGCCCCGGCGGTCTGTCCCGTGAACGTGCCGGCCTTGAGGTCCGCGACGTGCACGCCAGCCACTACGGCCGCATGTGCCCGATCGAGACCCCTGAGGGTCCGAACATCGGTCTGATCGGCTCGCTGTCGGTGTACGCCCGGGTCAACCCGTTCGGCTTCATCGAGACCCCGTACCGGAAGGTCGTCGACGGTGTGGTCACCGACCAGATCGACTACCTGACCGCCGACGAGGAGGACCGCCACGTCGTGGCGCAGGCCAACTCGCCGATCGCTCCCGACGGTCGCTTCACCGAAGACCGCGTGATGGTGCGCCGTAAGGGTGGCGAGGTCGAGAACGTGGGCCCGTCCGACGTCGACTACATGGACGTCTCGCCGCGCCAGATGGTGTCGGTCGCGACCGCGATGATCCCGTTCCTCGAGCACGACGACGCCAACCGCGCCTTGATGGGTGCCAACATGCAGCGCCAGGCGGTTCCGCTGGTGCGCAGCGAGGCCCCGCTGGTCGGCACCGGCATGGAGCTGCGTGCGGCCATCGACGCCGGCGATGTCGTGGTCTCGGAGAAGGCGGGCGTCGTCGAGGAGGTCTCGGCCGACTACATCACCGTGATGGCCGACGACGGCACCCGGCACACCTACCGGATGCGTAAGTTCGCCCGGTCCAACCACGGCACCTGCGCCAACCAGCGTCCGATCGTGGATGCCGGGCAGCGGGTCGAGGCCGGCCAGGTCGTCGCCGACGGTCCGTGCACCGAGAACGGTGAGATGGCCCTGGGCAAGAACCTGCTCGTGGCGATCATGCCGTGGGAAGGCCACAACTACGAGGACGCGATCATCCTGTCCAACCGCCTGGTTGAAGAGGACGTGCTCACCTCGATTCACATCGAAGAGCACGAGATCGACGCCCGCGACACCAAGCTGGGCGCCGAGGAGATCACCCGGGACATCCCGAACGTCTCCGATGAGGTGCTGGCCGATCTCGACGAGCGCGGCATCGTCCGCATCGGCGCCGAGGTCCGCGACGGCGACATCCTGGTCGGCAAGGTCACCCCGAAGGGTGAGACCGAGCTGACCCCGGAGGAGCGCCTGCTGCGTGCCATCTTCGGTGAGAAGGCCCGTGAGGTCCGCGACACCTCGCTGAAGGTGCCCCACGGTGAGTCCGGCAAGGTCATCGGCATCCGCGTGTTCTCCCGCGAGGACGACGACGAGCTGCCCGCCGGCGTCAACGAGCTGGTCCGCGTCTACGTGGCCCAGAAGCGCAAGATCTCCGACGGCGACAAGCTCGCCGGACGCCACGGCAACAAGGGCGTCATCGGCAAGATCCTGCCCGTCGAGGACATGCCGTTCCTGCCCGATGGCACCCCGGTGGACATCATTCTGAACACCCACGGTGTGCCGCGTCGTATGAACATCGGCCAGATCCTGGAAACCCACCTCGGGTGGGTCGCCAAGGCCGGCTGGAGCATCGATGTCGCCGAGGGGACTCCGGAATGGGCGTCCAAGCTGCCCGAGCAGCTGCACTCGGCGCCGGTCGACAGCATCGTGAGCACCCCGGTGTTCGACGGTGCCCGCGAGGAGGAGCTGGCCGGTCTGCTCGGCTCGACGCTGCCCAACCGCGACGGCGAGGTCATGGTCAATGCCGACGGCAAGGCGACGCTGTTCGACGGCCGCAGTGGCGAACCGTTCCCGTACCCGGTGACGGTCGGCTACATGTACATGCTGAAGCTGCACCACCTGGTGGACGACAAGATCCACGCCCGCTCCACCGGTCCGTACTCGATGATCACCCAGCAGCCGCTGGGCGGTAAGGCGCAGTTCGGTGGCCAGCGATTCGGTGAGATGGAATGTTGGGCCATGCAGGCCTACGGTGCCGCCTACACCCTGCAGGAGCTGCTGACCATCAAGTCCGACGACACCGTCGGCCGGGTCAAGGTGTACGAGGCGATCGTGAAGGGCGAGAACATCCCCGAACCCGGTATTCCGGAGTCGTTCAAGGTGTTGCTCAAGGAGCTGCAGTCGCTGTGCCTCAACGTCGAGGTGCTCTCCAGCGACGGCGCGGCGATCGAGATGCGTGACGGTGACGACGAGGACCTGGAGCGCGCTGCCGCGAACCTGGGAATCAACCTGTCGCGCAACGAATCCGCTTCAGTCGAAGACCTCGCCTGATCTCGCCCAGTAGTCAAGTTTCAACACCCGCAAGGGGAAAGGGAGTTACGTGCTAGACGTCAACTTCTTCGATGAACTCCGCATCGGCCTGGCCACTGCGGACGACATCCGCAACTGGTCTTTCGGCGAGGTCAAGAAGCCGGAGACCATCAACTACCGCACCTTGAAGCCGGAGAAGGACGGCCTGTTCTGCGAGAAGATCTTCGGACCGACTCGCGACTGGGAGTGCTACTGCGGCAAGTACAAGCGCGTCCGGTTCAAGGGCATCATCTGTGAGCGCTGCGGCGTCGAGGTGACCCGCGCCAAGGTGCGCCGTGAGCGGATGGGCCACATCGAGCTGGCCGCACCCGTCACGCACATCTGGTACTTCAAGGGTGTCCCGTCCCGGTTGGGCTACCTGCTCGACCTGGCCCCGAAGGATCTGGAAAAGATCATCTACTTCGCGGCCTACGTGATCACCTCGGTCGACGACGAGATGCGCCACAACGAGCTGTCCACGCTCGAGGCCGAGATGGCCGTCGAGCGCAAGGCCGTCGAGGACCAGCGTGACTCCGACCTGGAGGCCCGGGCCCAGAAGCTCGAGGCCGACCTGGCCGAGCTCGAGGCCGAGGGTGCCAAGTCCGACGTGCGCCGCAAGGTGCGCGACGGCGGCGAGCGTGAGATGCGTCAGCTCCGTGACCGGGCCCAGCGTGAGCTGGACCGGCTCGACGAGATCTGGACCACCTTCACCAAGCTGGCTCCCAAGCAGCTCATCGTCGACGAGGTGCTCTACCGCGAGCTGCAGGACCGCTACGGCGAGTACTTCACCGGTGCCATGGGTGCCGAGTCGATCAAGAAGCTCATCGAGAACTTCGACATCGAGGCCGAGGCCGAGAACCTGCGGGAGACCATCCGCAGCGGCAAGGGCCAGAAGAAGCTGCGCGCCCTCAAGCGTCTGAAGGTTGTCGCGGCCTTCCAGCAGTCGGGCAACTCCCCGCTGGGCATGGTGCTCGACGCCGTCCCGGTGATCCCGCCGGAGCTGCGTCCGATGGTTCAGCTCGACGGTGGCCGGTTCGCCACCTCCGACCTGAACGACCTGTACCGCCGCGTGATCAACCGCAACAACCGGCTCAAGCGACTGATCGATCTGGGTGCGCCCGAGATCATCGTCAACAACGAGAAGCGCATGCTTCAGGAGTCGGTGGACGCGCTGTTCGACAACGGCCGTCGCGGCCGTCCGGTCACCGGACCGGGCAACCGTCCGCTCAAGTCGCTGTCCGATCTGCTCAAGGGCAAGCAGGGCCGCTTCCGTCAGAACCTGCTCGGTAAGCGCGTCGACTACTCGGGCCGTTCGGTCATCGTGGTCGGCCCGCAGCTGAAGCTGCACCAGTGCGGTCTGCCGAAGCTGATGGCGCTGGAGCTGTTCAAGCCGTTCGTGATGAAGCGGCTGGTCGACCTGAACCACGCGCAGAACATCAAGAGCGCCAAGCGCATGGTCGAGCGTCAGCGTCCGCAGGTGTGGGATGTCCTCGAAGAGGTCATCGCCGAGCACCCCGTGCTGCTGAACCGTGCACCTACCCTGCACCGCCTGGGTATCCAGGCCTTCGAGCCGCAGCTGGTGGAAGGCAAGGCCATCCAGCTGCACCCGCTGGTGTGTGAGGCATTCAACGCCGACTTCGACGGTGACCAGATGGCCGTGCACCTGCCGCTGTCGGCAGAGGCGCAGGCCGAGGCCCGCATCCTGATGCTCTCCTCGAACAACATCCTGTCCCCGGCGTCGGGTAAGCCGCTGGCCATGCCGCGTCTGGACATGGTGACCGGTCTGTACTACCTGACCACCGAGGTGGCCGGGGATCTCGGCGAGTACGCGCCGGCCGGCAAGGATTCGCCGGAGCAGGGTGTGTACAGCAGCCCGGCCGAAGCCATCATGGCGCTGGACCGCGGTGCCCTGTCGGTGCGCGCCAAGATCAAGGTGCGGTTGACCGACGCGCGTCCGCCGGCCAACGTCGAGGCTGAACTGTTCGAGAACGGCTGGAAGCCGGGCGACGCCTGGACCGCCGAGACCACGCTGGGCCGGGTGCTCTTCAACGAGCTGCTGCCCAAGGGCTACCCGTTCGTCAACGAGCAGATGCACAAGAAGGTCCAGGCCCGGATCATCAACGACCTGGCCGAGCGCTTCCCGATGATCGTGGTGGCGCAGACCGTCGACAAGCTCAAGGACGCCGGCTTCCACTGGGCCACCCGTTCGGGTGTCACGGTTTCGATGGCCGACGTTCTGGTGCCGCCGCAGAAGCAGGAGATCCTGGAGCGGCACGAGGCCGAGGCCGAGGCGATCGAGCGCAAGTACCAGCGCGGCGCGCTGAACCACAACGAGCGCAACGAGTCCCTGGTCAAGATCTGGCAGGACGCCACCGAAGAGGTGGGTAAGGCGCTGGAGGAGTACTACCCGGCCGACAACCCGATCATCACGATCGTGAAGTCGGGCGCCACGGGTAACCTCACCCAGACCCGCACCCTGGCCGGCATGAAGGGTCTGGTGACCAACCCGAAGGGTGAGTTCATCCCGCGCCCGATCAAGTCCTCGTTCCGCGAGGGCCTGACGGTGTTGGAGTACTTCATCAACACCCACGGTGCCCGTAAGGGTCTGGCCGACACCGCTCTTCGTACCGCCGACTCGGGTTACCTGACCCGTCGTCTGGTGGACGTGTCGCAGGACGTCATCGTTCGCGAGAACGACTGCGAGACCGAGCGCGGCATCGTCGTCACGCTGGCCGAGCGCGCTGCGGACGGTTCGCTGATCCGCGACGCACACGTCGAGACCTCGGCGTTCGCCCGGACCCTGGCCACCGACGCAGTCGATGCCGACGGCAACGTCGTCATCGAGCGCGGCCATGACCTGGGTGACCCGGCCATCGACGCGCTGCTGGCTGCCGGCATCTCGCAGGTGAAGGTGCGCTCGGTGCTGACCTGTGGCTCGGCTGCCGGTGTGTGTGCCAAGTGCTACGGCCGTTCGATGGCCACCGGCAAGCTGGTCGACATCGGCGAGGCCGTCGGCATCGTCGCCGCCCAGTCCATCGGTGAGCCCGGTACCCAGCTGACCATGCGTACCTTCCACCAGGGTGGTGTTACCGGTGGCGCCGACATCGTCGGTGGTCTGCCTCGCGTGCAGGAGCTGTTCGAGGCTCGTATCCCGCGGAACAAGGCGCCCATCGCCGACGTCGCGGGTCGGGTCCGGCTGGAGGAGAGCGACAAGTTCTTCAAGATCACCATCGTTCCCGACGACGGTGGCGAGGAAGTTGTCTACGACAAGCTCTCCAAGCGTCAGCGCCTGCGCGTGATCACCCACGAAGACGGCTCCGAAGGTGTGCTGTCCGACGGTGACCACGTCGAGGTCGGTGACCAGCTGATGGAAGGCTCCGCCGATCCGCACGAGGTGCTGCGTGTCCAGGGCCCCCGCGAGGTGCAGATCCACCTCGTCAAGGAGGTCCAGGAGGTCTACCGGGCCCAGGGCGTGTCGATCCACGACAAGCACATCGAGGTCATCGTCCGGCAGATGCTGCGTCGCGTCACGATCATCGACTCGGGCGCCACGGAGTTCCTGCCCGGCTCGCTCACCGAGCGTGCCGAGTTCGAGACCGAGAACCGTCGCGTCGTGGCCGAGGGCGGCGAGCCCGCGGCCGGACGTCCGGTGCTGATGGGTATCACCAAGGCATCGCTGGCCACGGATTCGTGGCTGTCGGCGGCGTCGTTCCAGGAGACCACCCGCGTGCTCACCGATGCGGCGATCAACTGCCGCAGCGACAAGCTGCAGGGTCTGAAGGAAAACGTGATCATCGGCAAGCTGATCCCGGCCGGTACCGGCATCGCCCGTTACCGCGACATCCAGGTGCAGCCGACCGAAGAGGCCCGCGCTGCGGCGTACACGATCCCGTCCTACGAGGATCAGTACTACAGCCCGGACTTCGGTGCGGCCACCGGTGCCGCGGTGCCGCTGGACGATTACGGATACTCGGACTACCGCTAGTCACTTCTCTGCGCGAGCAGACGCAAATGTCCCCGCACGCCCGGCGTGTCGGGGACATTTGCGTCTGCTCGGCAAGTTATCCACAGCCAGCGAGCCCGGTGACTTTCGCAGCGGTGGGAGCACAAGCACGATCAACGGGTGTTCATCGATGAGGTGTTCGCCGTCAACGGCGGGGTGGCTACCCACCGGCAGCTGATGGGAGTGATGTCCCGAAAGACTCTCGCGCAGCATCTGCGTGTCGGGGCCATCATCAGGGTGTGGCACGGGATCTATGCGCTCACCCCACCGGACACCCTGGACCGCCTCGCCGGGCTGGACCTGATAGCCGGAAAGCCGATGGTCGCCTGCCTGCACACCGCAGCCGACCTGTACGGCTTCGGAACCGAGAGCGATGCCCGCCTCCATGTACTTGATCCCGGTGTCCGAATGCGCCCGACTGCCGGCCTGATGGTGCACCAGAGAATCGGAGCGCCGTTGCAGCGTGTGCAAGGTCGGTTGGCGACGGCTCCGGGATGGACGGCCGTAGAAATCGCGAGGACCTTGCGCCGGCCGCGTGCGCTGGCGGTCCTCGACGCCGCTATGCGCAGCGGCACCTGCGGTGACGGGGAACTCGACGCAGCGATACGCGAACAGAAAGGGCGCCGCGGCATCGTGAACGTTCGGGAGCTGATCGAGTACGCCGACGGCCGCGCGGAGTCTCCGATGGAGAGCGAAGCCCGATTGGTGTTCATCGACGGTGGGTTGCCGCTACCTGAGCTGCAGTACGAAATCGTTGACCTGTACGGCAAGCTGTGGCGCGTCGATTTCGCTTGGCCGGATGCGATGGTGGTCGCCGAGTACGAGAGCATGGAATGGCACGCCAGCCCTGCGGCTCTCAAGCATGACCGGCTGAAGGTCGCCCGGCTGCAGGAGTGCGGTTGGACGTCGATCCCGCTCGTGGTCGATGATGTGCGGCGCAATCCGTTGGACCTGGTTGCCAGAGTTCGCCACCACCTCGAGCGTCCTCGTTTAGCCGGTTGAGCAGACACAAATGTCCCCGACACGCCGGGGACAGCGGGACATACGCGTCTGCTCGGCGGAGAAGGGTGTCACCGTGCCCACCTAGACTTGGCGGCGTGCTCATCGGCTCACACGTAGACAACACCGACCCGCTGGCCGCGGCCGCCGCGGACGGCGCCGACGTCGTCCAGTTCTTCCTCGGGAACCCGCAGAGCTGGAAGAAGCCGAAGCCTCGCGAGGATGCGGCGGTGCTCAAGGCGTCGACGGTGCCCCTGTACGTGCATGCGCCCTACCTGATCAACGTGGCCTCGGCCAACAACCGGGTGCGGATTCCGTCCCGCAAGATCCTGCAGGACACGTGCGACGCGGCGGCCGAGGTCGGCGCCACCGCGGTGATCGTGCACGGCGGGCATGCCGATGACAACGACATGGAGGCCGGGTTCGAACGTTGGGTCAAGGCCCTTGATGCGTTGAACACCGACGTGCCGGTCTATCTGGAGAACACAGCCGGCGGCGATCACGCGATGGCCCGGCATTTCGACACCATTGCCAGGTTGTGGGACCACATCGGGGACAAGGGCATCGGGTTCTGTCTCGATACCTGCCACGCATGGGCGGCGGGGGAGGCGTTGATCGACGCGGTGGACCGCATCAAGGCCATCACCGGGCGCATCGACCTGGTGCACTGCAACGATTCGCGCGACGCGGCCGGTTCCGGCGCCGACCGCCACGCCAATTTCGGTGCCGGCCAGATCGATCCGCAGTTGCTGGCCGCGGTGGTCAAGGCCGCCGATGCGCCGGTGATCTGCGAAACGGCCGAGGAAGGCCGCAAGGACGACATCAACTTCCTGCGCGAGCACGTCGGTTGATCACAATTCGATAGCGAACGCCGGTCAAACGTGCGATGACCGATCGGTGAACTACGCTCACCCGAGTGACCGCGATTGACCGGCCATCAATTGCGCTGCCGCTCGCTCCGGATCCTCCTCCGCCGCCGCGCGGCAACCGTCTGCGGTTCGTCCGTTACGCGGCGATCGCGGTGTGGGCCGGCGTCGTGATCTACCGGACCGCCACCGACGGTTTCGCGTTCAACCGCGAGCTGCTGCTGGTCTATATCTGCACGGGTCTGCTGGTCGCGAGCATCGGGCAGGGCAGACGGATGCTGTACGTCGTCCGGGACTGGCTGCCGTTCGCGTTGGTGCTCGTTGCCTACGACCTGAGCCGCGGAGCGGCCACCCTGGTCGGCCGACCCACGTTGTGGCACTGGCAGGTCGACGCGGATCGCTGGATGTTCTTCGGCACCGTGCCCACGGTGTGGTTGCAGGAACGGCTGAAACAGCTGCACCCGCCGTGGTGGGAAGTCGTGATCAGTACGGTCTACATGTCTTTCTTCATCCTTCCCTACGTGGTCGCCGGGGTGCTGTGGCTGCGCGACCGCGAGGAATGGAAGCGGTTTGTCCGACTGTTCGTCGGGCTGTCGTTCACCGCGTTGGCGGTTTACGCGCTGTTGCCGGCCGCGCCGCCGTGGGCCGCGGCCCGGTGCACGGCCGCCGACGTCGATGGTGGCCCATCCGGGCCCAGGTGCATGTTCCGCTCGGCGCGTCACGCGGTCGACGGCGGGCTGCTGGGCGCCGTGGACACCAGCCAGGACGGTGCGCACGCGTGGATCGAGAGGATCGTCACCCGGGGTTGGGGCAAGCTCAATCTGCACTCCGCGACCGCGCTGATCGACCAGGGGCAGGCGAGCGTGAACCTCGTCGCGGCGATCCCGTCCCTGCATGCGGGCCTGACCGCCGCCGTTGCGGTGTTCTTGTGGAGCCGGGTGAACCGCGGATGGAGGCCATTCCTCGTGGCCTATCCGCTCATCATGGCCTTCACCCTGGTGTACACGGCTGAGCACTATGTCATCGACATCCTGCTCGGCTGGGCATTGGCGGGCGTGGTGATGTTCGCGCTGGGTCGTTACGAAGCGCGACGGTCGGCACAGGCTGATGAAAGCGGTGATCTGTCGACTGCCGAACCCGATCGGGTCTGAGCGCTCGCGAGCCGCGGTCTGCAGGTCTTCTGTCACGCTAGCGTGGCTCCCGCGATCGGGAGCCACGCGGACGTGACATTGGCGGGCAAGGGCACGGCGTGGCCAGGCCAACCCCCGCCATTATTACAACTATTGTGCGACTGTCGGAAATTTGTAACACTGGGTTCATGGCTGATACGCATGTAGTCACCAATCAGGTCCCCGTATTGGAGGGCTACAACTCAGCGACCTCACCGGTGCTCGCCGAGGCACTGATCCGCGAAGGCGGGGAGTGGGGCATCGACGAGGTTCACGAGCTCGGCGCGATCAACGGCAGCGCCCAGGCTCAACGCTGGGGTGAGTTGGCAGACCGCAACCAGCCGGTGTTGCACACCCATGACCGCCTCGGCTATCGGATCGACGAAGTCGAGTACGACCCGGCTTACCACGAGCTGATGAACGTGGCCGTCACCCACGGCCTGCACGGCGCTCCGTGGGCCGATGAGCGCGAGGGATCGCATGTGGTCCGCGCCGCCAAGACCTCGGTGTGGACCGTCGAGCCCGGGCACGTCTGCCCGATCTCGATGACCTACGCCGTGGTGCCCGCACTGCGGTTCAACCCCGAGCTGGCGGCCATCTACGAGCCGCTGCTGACCAGCCGGGCGTACGACCCCGAACTCAAGCTCGCCACGACCAAAGCCGGCATCACGGCGGGCATGTCGATGACCGAGAAGCAGGGTGGCTCCGACGTCCGTGCCGGCACCACCGAAGCCACGCCGAACGGTGACGGCACCTACTCGCTGCGCGGGCACAAGTGGTTCACCTCGGCGCCGATGTGCGACATCTTCCTGGTTCTCGCACAGGCCCCGGGCGGCCTGAGCTGTTTCTTCCTGCCGCGCATCCTGCCCGACGGCAGCCGCAACCGGATGTTCCTGCAGCGCCTCAAGGACAAGCTCGGCAACCACGCCAACGCCTCCAGCGAGGTCGAGTACGACGGCGCCACCGCCTGGCTGGTCGGCGAGGAGGGCCGCGGCGTGCCGACCATCATCGAGATGGTCAACCTCACCCGGTTGGACTGCACGCTGGGCAGCGCCACCAGCATGCGGAGCGGGCTGACCCGCGCCGTGCACCACGCCCAGCACCGAAAGGCGTTCGGCGCCTATCTGATCGATCAGCCGCTGATGCGCAACGTGCTGGCCGACCTGGCCGTGGAGGCCGAAGCGGCGACCATGCTGGCGATGCGGATGGCCGGTGCCACCGACAAGGCGGTCCGCGGCGACGAGCGGGAAGCGCTGCTGCGCCGTATCGGCCTGGCGGCCGGCAAGTACTGGGTGTGCAAGCGCGCCACCCCGCACGCCGCCGAGGCGATGGAATGCCTGGGCGGCAACGGCTACGTCGAGGATTCCGGTATGCCGCGGCTGTACCGCGAGGCCCCGCTGATGGGTATCTGGGAGGGCTCGGGCAACGTCAGCGCGCTGGATACCTTGCGCGCCATGGCTACCCGGCCGGAGAGCGTCGAGGTGCTGTTCGACGAACTGTCCAAGACCGCCGGACAGGACCCGCGGCTGGACCGCCATGTCACCACCCTGCAGAACGACCTGGCCGACTTGGAGACGATCGAGTACCGCGGTCGTAAGGTGGCCGAGGACATCTCGCTGGCGCTACAGGGCGCGCTGCTGGTGCGTCACGGACATCCGGCGGTGGCCGAGGCCTTCCTGGCCAGCCGGCTCGGCGGGCAGTGGGGCCAGGCCTTCGGCACCTTGCCGACCGGGCTGGACCTCGCGCCGATCCTCGAGCGGGCGCTGGTCAAGGGATGACCCTTTCCATGGCGAGCAGACACAAACTCGCACAATTAGGGGCCACTTCATGCGAGTCTGCGTCTGCTCGCGGGGAGAGGTGAGCGAATGACCGTCGACACGCTCAAGACCATGACTTATGAGGTCACCGACCGGATCGCCCGAATCACCTTCAACCGCCCCGAAAAAGGCAATTCGATCGTGGCGGACACTCCGCTGGAACTGCAGGCACTGGTCGAGCGTGCCGACCTCGATCCGAATGTGCACGTGATCCTGGTATCGGGCCGCGGTGAGGGCTTCTGCGCCGGCTTCGACCTGTCCGCCTACGCCGACGGCACGGGTGAGGCCGGGGGCCATCGCTACGACGGGACCGTGTTGTCGGGTAAAACCCAGGCCGTCAACCATCTTCCGGATCAACCGTGGGATCCCATGGTCGACTACCAGATGATGAGCCGGTTCGTGCGCGGCTTCTCCAGCCTGATGCATGCCGACAAGCCGACCGTGGTCAAGATCCACGGCTACTGCGTGGCCGGCGGAACCGACATCGCTCTGCACGCCGACCAGGTGATCGCCGCCGCCGATGCCAAGATCGGCTATCCGCCGATGCGGGTCTGGGGTGTTCCGGCCGCAGGCCTGTGGGCGCACCGGCTGGGGGATCAACGCGCCAAACGCCTTCTGTTCACCGGAGATTGCATCACCGGAGCGCAGGCCGCTGAGTGGGGTCTGGCTGTCGAGGCGCCTCAGCCGGAATATCTCGATGAGCGCACCGAGCGTCTCGTCGCACGCATCGCCGCGATGCCGGTCAATCAGCTCATCATGGCCAAGCTGGCCTGCAACACGGCCCTGCTGCAGCAGGGGGTGGCAACCAGCCGGATGGTCAGCACCGTGTTCGACGGCGTCGCCCGGCACACTCCTGAAGGGCACGCTTTCGTCGCCGACGCGGTTGAGCACGGCTTCCGCGAAGCGGTGCGTCACCGCGACGAGCCGATGGGCGACCACGGGCGTAGGGCGTCCGGGGTCTGAGATGCCCGGGCTCAAACGGATGACGGCCCGCTCGGTGGTGTTGAGCGTGCTGCTCGGTGCGCATCCGGCCTGGGCCAGCGCTGCCGAATTAGTCCGGCTGACAGCCGATTTCGACATCAAAGAGCCGACACTACGGGTTGCGCTGACCCGGATGGTCAGTGCCGGGGACTTGGTTCGTTCCGAGGACGGCTACCGGCTCTCGGACCGGTTGCTGACCCGCCAGCGCCGCCAGGACGACGCGATCGACCCGCGGCTTCGCGGGTACGACGGGCAGTGGCTGACCCTCGTCATCACCAGCGTCGGCACCGATGCCCGGACCCGGGCTTCCCTGCGCAATACGTTGCAGCAGTACCGCTTCGGTGAACTGCGTGAGGGGGTGTGGATGCGCCCGGACAACCTCGAGCAGGTATTGCCCCAGGAGATCACCGACCGGGTGCGGCTGTTGCACGCTCGTGATGAGGATCCGTCCGGCCTGGTCGCCAGGTTGTGGGATCTACCGGGCTGGCGGCGCACCGGCGAGCAGTTGTTGCACGAGATGGCCGACGCGACCGATGTCCCGGGCCGGTTCGTCGCGGCCGCCGGGATCGTGCGCCACCTGCTGGCTGACCCGGTGTTGCCGGACGAGCTGCTGCCGGATAACTGGCCGGGTGCTGAATTACGCAAGGCGTACAACGACTTTGCCGCCGAACTCGTCGAGCGGCGCGACGGTACCGAACTGATGGAGGCGACATGACCGACGCTGTGCGGGTGGAACGTAACGGACCGGTGACCACGGTCGTCATCGACCGGCCGCATGCCCGCAACGCGGTCGACGGCCCTACCGCCGCGGCCCTGTACGCCGCGTTCGAACAGTTCGACGGCGATGACGACGCCGCCGTGGCGGTGCTGACCGGCGCGGGTGGGACATTCTGTGCGGGAGCCGATCTCAAGGCATTCGGCACGCCGGAGATGAACCGGCTCGATCCTGCCGGCCCCGGGCCCATGGGGCCGAGCCGGATGGTGTTGTCGAAGCCCGTGATCGCGGCGATCAGCGGCCACGCGGTGGCCGGGGGACTGGAACTGGCCCTGTGGTGTGACCTGCGGGTGGTCGACGAGGACGCCGTGATGGGGGTGTTCTGCCGCCGGTGGGGTGTACCGCTGATCGACGGCGGCACCGTGCGGCTGCCCCGGTTGATCGGGCACAGCCGCGCCATGGATCTGATTCTGACCGGACGCGCCGTCGACGCCGACGAAGCTCATGCGATCGGCCTGGCCAACCGGGTGGTGCCCAAAGGTCAAGCCCGTCAGCACGCCGAGGAACTGGCCGTCGAGCTGGCCCGGCTACCTCAGCAATGTCTGCGGGCCGACCGGCTTTCGGCCCATCATCAGTGGGGCGAATCGGAGCAGGCGGCAATGGAATTCGAATTCGCCAGCATCGCCCGTGTCGCAGATGAGGCCGCCCATGGTGCCGGACGGTTTGCCTCAGGCGCCGGCCGGCACGGGGCCAGCGCAGACTAGCCCTTGTTGACCTTGTTGTTGCTGCCGGTGTTGTTGATCTTCGGGTCGCCCGCGTCGTAGGTGACGGTGTTGTTCAGCCCGAAGATCGTCAGTCCCTTGTCGATCCGCTCGAACGTGATCTTGTTGTCGGATCCGCCGATGTTCACGTTGGCGCAGGTGCCCTTGACCGTCAATGTGTTGTTGGTGCCGCCCACGGTGAGCGACTTGCCATCGGCACAGTCGATGTCAGTGGTGGTGCCGACCGACATGTAGTTGATGGTGTTGCCGACTTCGACATTGACCCCCGACTCGCCCGCGGTGGCGCTGGGCGTGGTGGTGTCCGAGCTTTCGGAACCGCAGGCCGCCAGGCTGAGCGCAGCCGCTGCCGCGCCGACTCCGAGGATCAGCTGGGTGTGGGGGAAACGGGTACGCACGGGTCTTCTCTGCTTTCTTGCTCAGGCGTCGTCAGGCGGGTACACGGCTGATCTGGTTTGTCATCCCCAGTTCGCGGCCGCGGTCGACGAGTATGGGATCGCCGTTCTTGAAGAACACCGTCTGGTCATAGCCGTACACGGTCACGTCGTTGATGACGTTGTCGGCGACGATCACGTTGGACGACCCCTGCACGGCCACTGCCCAGCAGGTGCCCAACGCGTTGACCCGGATGTCGGTTCCGTTGACGAACAACGTCGCGTTGTTGCAGTCGATGGTCTGTTCGACGCCCTGGCCGGTGATGGTGGTGTCACCGTTCTTGGCCGCCGCGCCGGGCGCGCCGATGGTGAGCGCCAACGGCAACGTGAGCAGTCCGGCAACAGCTATCCGGCCCACAGCTTTCCAATTCACGGTGAGATCCCCTTCCGATCCGCTGGGAGAAGAGTACGTGGAGCCCTTGCGCTGTCGGCAAGTGTTGACCAGTTTGGCGGGCGGTTGCCGACAGGTCGCGTGCGGTGTCACGGCTGGGTACCGTGTTCAGCAATGCGTCGGTGTGTTGTTCAGGCTGCTGCCGTGGCAGTCACAGCCGTGGTGACCGTCGCGGGGTGTTCGCACACCATCGACGGCGCTGCCCGGCGTGCGTCGGCCGACACCGACGACCCTGATCGCAGTTTCGGGTACGCGGACGACCGGTGTGGCCTGCTCGTCGACAGCACGGTCCAGGAGATCCTGGCCGCCGACAACGTGGTGCGCCCCTACAGCGGCGCGGTCTGCCAGTACGTGTTGTCGCGTAACGCCCAGCCCGGTCCGCAGCCCAATTCGAGTTCACCGGCGATGCTCGACGTGATCTTCTCCTGGTTCGAGGAGGGCTCGCTGGATCGTGAGCGGGCGGTGGCCCGTAGTCGGGATGCGGAGATCACCGATGTGGTGGTCGAGCGGCATCAGGCGTTCTTGGCCCGTCGAGATGTGACGGGCGCGGCCTGCTCGGCGACGGCGGCAGCCGGGTCGGGCGTGATCAGTTGGTGGGTGCAGTTCCGCAGTGCGAGCGGTGCTGTGCAGGCGGGCAAAGGTGATCCGTGCCGGGACGCCAAGAAATTGCTTTCGGCCACTCTTCAATCGGAACTCTGACCATGGCGCACCGCTACCTCGCAGCGAGGTGTCTGGTCGGCATCGCAGCCGGAATCGCCCTTGCCGCGTGTACGCCGACGGAACCAGCGTCGACGTCGGGACCGGTGGCTCGCGGCGACGGCTTTCACGGCACGGACTGCAACGGCGTCACCGACGCCGACATCGCTGATGCCGTCGGCTCGTCGATGTTCACCAAGGCGGTGGTCAGCGACACCGGGTGTTTCTGGCAGGAGAACTCGGTACTGGGCACCTTCGGTGCCGGGATGGGCATCTCCACCTGGTGGTACCGGGGCAGCGACATGGACACCGAGAGGACGCTGGAGACCCGGGCCGGACGCACGCTGACCGAGCTGTCGATCGACGGCCACCAGGGCTTCCGCGCGTCGGATCCCAATGTCTGCAGTGTCTATGTGGCCAAGGGACTGGACGTCATCACCTGGTCGATTCAGACGATGAACCCGGCCACCCTGCCCGACCTGTGCCAGGTCACCGAGAAACTCGCCCGGCTCAGTCAGGGCCGGGTGAACTGATCTGCGCTGTCTGAGGGGCTAGAGTTTCACGGCGGCCCAAATCGGGGCGTCAATCACATCGACTCGAAGGCAGTGCCACATGTCAGCTCGGCCGGAGGCACAGGCGGCTGGAACCCGGCGTTCCCAGTCCCGGCCGGCGCGGACCACGAAGCTCAGCCGTGACGCGATCGTCAACGCGGCGCTGACGTTCCTGGACCGTGAGGGCTGGGATGCGCTGACCATCAATGCCCTGGCCGGCCAGCTGGGAACGAAGGGCCCGTCGCTCTACAACCACGTGCACAGCCTCGACGACCTGCGGCGTACGGTCCGGATGCGGGTGATCGACGACATCATCGAGATGCTCAACACCGTCGGCGCCGGCCGTACCCGAGACGATGCGGTAGCGGTCATGGCCAGCGCCTACCGCAGCTACGCGCATCACCATCCGGGCCGCTACTCGGCATTCACGCGGATGCCCTTCGGCGGGGACGACCCGGAGTACTCGGCGGCCACCAAGGCTGCGGCCGGGCCGGTCATCGAGGTCCTCACCTCGTACGGGTTGGAAGGCGAGGACGCGTTCTATGCCGCGCTGCAGTTCTGGTCGGCTTTGCACGGCTTCGTCCTGCTGGAAATGACGGGCGTTATGGACGATATCGACACCGATGCGGTGTTCACCGATATGCTGCGACGACTGGCTGCCGGGATGGGGCAGTCGGAGTCGTAGCGTCTGACCTGGGATAAGGTCGTCGTGAGCGGGTTTGGTTCGTCGCGCCCAGCCCTGGTATTGTGGTAGATCGTGCCTGGCCGGAAGGCGCACGTGGCTGAGTGTTTCGCTAGCGTGCCCGCACGCCGGGCGAATTTGCATGTCTAACACGCATCGGAATTCCACTGGTGTGAGCACGTGCGACACGCCCGGCCGCGGGGTACAAGGCCGGGGGATAACTGCAGTACAGAGACTTAAACAGCAAGAAGCAACACAGAGAAAGCCGGTACATGCCAACCATCAACCAGCTGGTCCGCAAGGGTCGCCGCGACAAGGTCGCGAAGGTCAAGACCGCGGCCCTCAAGGGCAGCCCGCAGCGCCGTGGCGTGTGCACCCGCGTGTACACCACCACCCCGAAGAAGCCGAACTCGGCGCTTCGCAAGGTCGCTCGCGTAAAGCTGACCAGCGGCGTTGAGGTCACCGCCTACATCCCCGGTGAGGGTCACAACCTGCAGGAGCACTCGATGGTGCTGGTGCGCGGTGGTCGTGTGAAGGACCTCCCGGGTGTCCGTTACAAGATCATCCGCGGCTCGCTGGACACCCAGGGTGTCAAGAACCGCAAGCAGGCCCGTAGCCGTTACGGCGCCAAGAAGGAGAAGAGCTGATGCCGCGCAAGGGTCCCGCGCCGAAGCGCCCGTTGGTCAACGATCCGGTTTACGGGTCGCAGCTGGTCACCCAGCTGGTCAACAAGGTTCTGCTGGACGGCAAGAAGTCGCTGGCCGAGCGCATTGTCTACGGCGCACTGGAGCAGGCTCGCGACAAGACCGGCACGGATCCGGTCGTCACCCTCAAGCGCGCGCTCGACAACGTCAAGCCCGCCCTCGAGGTGCGCAGCCGCCGCGTCGGTGGTGCCACCTACCAGGTGCCGGTCGAGGTTCGCCCCGATCGCTCCACCACCCTGGCCCTGCGTTGGCTGGTCAGCTTCTCCAAGGCCCGTCGTGAGAAGACCATGATCGAGCGCCTCGCCAACGAGATCCTCGACGCCAGCAACGGCCTGGGCGCCGCTGTGAAGCGCCGTGAGGACACTCACAAGATGGCCGAAGCGAACCGGGCTTTCGCGCACTACCGCTGGTGACGCACGGAGCTTGCTCCGTGCGCGGCGTAGCCGCGACCAGATTCAAAATCAGCCTTTAGACAGTAATCTTCCCGAAGGGAATCCCGTGGCACAGGACGTGCTGACAGACCTGAACAAGGTCCGCAACATCGGCATCATGGCGCACATCGACGCCGGCAAGACGACGACGACAGAGCGCATCCTCTATTACACCGGCGTCAACTACAAGATCGGCGAGACGCACGACGGTGCGTCGACCACCGACTGGATGGAGCAGGAGCAGGAGCGTGGTATCACCATCACCTCCGCAGCCGTCACCTGCTTCTGGAACAACAACCAGATCAACATCATCGACACCCCCGGGCACGTCGACTTCACCGTCGAGGTGGAGCGCAGCCTGCGCGTGCTCGACGGTGCCGTTGCCGTGTTCGACGGCAAGGAGGGTGTTGAGCCCCAGTCCGAGCAGGTGTGGCGTCAGGCCGACAAGTACGACGTGCCCCGGATCTGCTTCGTCAACAAGATGGACAAGCTCGGTGCGGACTTCTACTTCACCGTGCAGACCATCAAGGACCGCCTCGGCGCCAAGCCGTTGGTGATCCAGCTGCCGATCGGCGCCGAGAACGAGTTCGAGGGCATCATCGACCTGGTCGAGATGAACGCCAAGGTATGGCGCGGTGAGACCAAGCTCGGTGAGAGCTACGAGACCGTCGAGATCCCCGCGGACCTGGCCGACAAGGCCGAGCAGTACCGCAGCGAGCTGTTGGACACCGTCGCCGAGACCGACGAGGAGCTTCTGGAGAAGTACCTCGGCGGCGAAGAGCTCACGATCGATGAGATCAAGGGCGCGATCCGCAAGCTGACCGTGAGCAGCGAGCTGTACCCGGTGCTGTGCGGCAGTGCGTTCAAGAACAAGGGTGTGCAGCCGATGCTGGACGCCGTGATCGATTACCTCCCGTCGCCGCTGGATGTCGAGTCTGTCAAGGGCCACGTCCCCGGCAAGGAGGACGAAGAGATTCTGCGCAAGCCGTCGACCGAAGAGCCGTTCTCTGCTCTGGCGTTCAAGATCGCTGTGCACCCCTTCTTCGGCAAGCTCACCTACGTCCGCGTGTACTCGGGCAAGGTCGAGTCCGGTGCCCAGGTCATCAACGCCACCAAGGGCAAGAAGGAGCGTCTGGGCAAGCTGTTCCAGATGCACGCGAACAAAGAAAATCCGGTCGAGTCGGCCTCGGCGGGTCACATCTACGCCGTGATCGGTCTGAAGGACACCACCACCGGTGACACCCTGTGCGATCCGAACCAACAGGTCGTGCTGGAGTCGATGACCTTCCCGGATCCGGTTATCGAGGTGGCCATCGAGCCGAAGACCAAGAGTGACCAGGAGAAGCTGGGCACCGCGATCCAGAAGCTCGCCGAAGAGGACCCGACCTTCAAGGTGCACCTGGACCAGGAGACCGGCCAGACCGTCATCGGCGGTATGGGCGAGCTGCACCTGGACATCCTGGTGGACCGTATGCGTCGCGAGTTCAAGGTCGAGGCCAACGTCGGTAAGCCCCAGGTGGCTTACCGCGAGACCATCCGCCGCAAGGTGGAGAAGGTCGAGTTCACCCACAAGAAGCAGACGGGTGGATCCGGCCAGTTCGCGAAGGTGCTCGTCGACCTCGAGCCGTTCATCGGCGAGGACGGTGCCACCTACGAGTTCGAGAACAAGGTCACCGGTGGCCGCATCCCGCGCGAGTACATCCCGTCGGTGGATGCCGGTGCGCAGGACGCCATGCAGTACGGCGTGTTGGCCGGCTACCCGCTGGTGAACCTGAAGCTGACGCTGCTCGACGGCGCCTACCACGAGGTCGACTCCTCGGAAATGGCGTTCAAGGTGGCGGGTTCGCAGGTGCTGAAGAAGGCTGCCCAGGCGGCCCAGCCGGTCATCCTCGAGCCCATCATGGCTGTCGAGGTCACGACGCCCGAGGATTACATGGGCGACGTGATCGGCGACCTGAACTCCCGCCGTGGTCAGATCCAGGCCATGGAGGAGCGCAGCGGTGCGCGTGTCGTCAAGGCGCAGGTACCGCTGTCGGAGATGTTCGGCTACGTGGGCGACCTTCGGTCGAAGACCCAGGGCCGGGCGAACTACTCCATGGTGTTCGACTCGTACGCCGAAGTTCCGGCGAACGTGGCGAAGGAGATCATCGCGAAGGCGACGGGTCAGTAAGCTCGTCGCGGCAACTCTCGCGGGCACACAACTGAACACATCAAAACTGCTTTAAGTAAAAGCACCAACAAGTCCAGGAGGACACCACAGTGGCGAAGGCGAAGTTCGAGCGGACGAAGCCGCACGTCAACATCGGGACCATCGGTCACGTTGACCACGGCAAGACCACGCTCACCGCAGCAATCACCAAGGTTCTGCACGACAAGTACCCCGAGTTGAACGAGTCGCGCGCATTCGACCAGATCGACAACGCGCCTGAGGAGCGTCAGCGCGGTATCACGATCAACATCTCGCATGTTGAGTACCAGACCGAGAAGCGCCACTACGCACACGTGGACGCCCCCGGCCACGCCGACTACATCAAGAACATGATCACCGGTGCCGCCCAGATGGACGGCGCGATCCTGGTGGTCGCCGCGACCGACGGCCCGATGCCGCAGACCCGCGAGCACGTGCTGCTGGGCCGCCAGGTGGGTGTGCCCTACATCCTCGTGGCGCTGAACAAGTCGGACATGGTCGACGACGAGGAGCTCCTCGAGCTCGTCGAGATGGAGGTCCGCGAACTGCTGGCCGCCCAGGAGTTCGACGAGGACGCCCCGGTCATCCGCGTCTCCGCGCTGAAGGCGCTGGAGGGCGACCCGAAGTGGGTCAAGTCGGTTGAGGACCTCATGGAGGCCGTCGACGAGTCGATCCCGGATCCGGTTCGCGAGACCGACAAGCCGTTCCTGATGCCCGTCGAGGACGTCTTCACCATCACCGGTCGTGGCACCGTGGTGACCGGTCGCGTCGAGCGTGGCGTGATCAACGTCAACGAAGAGGTCGAGATCGTCGGCATCCGCCCGACCACGACCAAGACCACCGTCACCGGTGTGGAAATGTTCCGCAAGCTGCTCGACCAGGGCCAGGCCGGCGACAACGTCGGTCTGCTGGTTCGTGGCATCAAGCGCGAGGACGTCGAGCGTGGCCAGGTTGTGGTCAAGCCCGGCACCACCACCCCGCACACCGAGTTCGAGGGCAGCGTCTACATCCTGTCCAAGGACGAGGGCGGCCGCCACACGCCGTTCTTCAACAACTACCGCCCGCAGTTCTACTTCCGTACCACGGACGTGACCGGCGTGGTTACCCTGCCCGAGGGCACCGAGATGGTGATGCCCGGTGACAACACCGACATCTCGGTCAAGCTGATCCAGCCCGTCGCCATGGACGAGGGCCTGCGCTTCGCGATCCGCGAGGGCGGCCGTACCGTCGGCGCCGGCCGGGTTACCAAGATCATCAAGTAGGTTCCGCCTACTGGATCACTTCGGTGATGATCTGACCTAGCACGCGAAAACCCCCGAAATCCCGCAGATTTCGGGGGTTTTTGCGTGCCGGAACACGGACCCGCGCATGTCGCGCGGTCGGGTGATAGTTTGGCTGTGGCGACGTCGTTGAAAATGCAACGGTCTCCGACCACGATCGTTACGGGGCGAGCTAGAGATGGACGTTGATGTGACAGAACCGATCTCCGCGTCGGTGCCGCTCGCCGACCGGATCCGTACTCAGTTGAGTCCGTCACGCATCGTCGCAGGCGTCTCGACCACGGTCGCGGTTGTCGCGGTCGGCGCCCTGGTGTGGGTGGTCGGGGACGAACCAGAGAAGCCGGCGGCCGAGACCGAAAGGCCCGTCGCCGTCGCGGCAGCACCTGTCGAGCACGCGCAGCAAGTGGCCGCCCACCCCGCACCGTCACCGTCGGTGATCCCGGACGTGCTCCCTTCCGTGACGCCCTCTCCGAAACCGCAGAGTCGCACCACTTCGTTGCTGCCGGCCCCCGGCGGAACGAGCCGGAGTTCCAACATCGTGAGCCGTTCGGAACCGGTCTTGCCATCGTTGCCCGAGGCGCCGGCAGAGGTGCCCAGCATCTCCTGGCCGCAATTCGACACCGCCGCGATGCAGCCTCCGTGGTCGGCGCTGATCGACACCAACGCGCAGAACACCGCGGGCACCATCGCTTCTTCGGTTTCCGGCGGGGTGAGCGGCATCGGCGGCGGAGCACTGGATTTCCTGAGTGCTGTCATCACAGTTGCCAACTACGGCAACGAGAACGGCGGCTTGCCCTCCCCGGATGGTTTGACCGCGCTGATGCTGGGCCCGGCCGTCGCGGGTGCGGGCATGCCTGCCCTTCCGCCGCCGCCGGCGTTCGATTTCACGAAGTTGCCGCCGCCGCCGGCGTTCGATTTCTCCAAGTTGCCGCCCCCACCGGCGTTCGACTTCTCCAAGTTGCCACCGCCTCCGCCGCCACCCGCGCTGCCACCGCCTCCTTCGCTCGACAACCCGCTCACCAAGCTGCCGAGTATTACCCGGGCGGTCGGCCTGCCGTTCTGATCCCTCACCTCACGACCCGGATGTAACAGATGTGGTGTGTGAGGCGATGCACCCCACGTAGGCCAAAGGGTTTGGGGGTCCGCTGATGTTTCGACGGATAGTTGCACTGGTAGGTGCCGGTGCGGTCGCCAGTGCGGCGCTGATAGGCCTGGCGGGCCCGGCAGCGGCGAGCCCTGGATGTCCTGACTTGCACTGGATCGGTGTCGCCGGCTCCGGCGAGCGTGACGATCCGACGGTCGACGCGGGCATGGGCCGCGTCGTCTACAACTCGTTGCGTGACCTGTCGCAGTGGGTGCAGCAGGACGGCCGCACCATGTCGGCCGAGGCCGTGGCCTATCCGGCGGCGCCGGTACCGGCAGACGGGGACTTGCTGGGCTGGGGCGGCTTCATGAGCAGCGTCGACACCGGTGTGGCAGCCCTGGGCAACCAGTACGCGGCGTTCACCCAGCGGTGCCCGTCCAGCCAGGTGATCCTGGCCGGCTACTCGCAGGGAGCGATGGTGGTGCACCGCAATCTGGCCGGGTTGTCGGGTAGCCCGAATCTGGCCGCTGCATTGTTGGTGGCCGACGGTGACCGGTTGCCCGCCGACCCCACCGTCAACCTGGGCACCGCGACCGCGGTGCCCGGAGCCGGCAAGGGCGTCGCGCAGGATTGGCCGATCCTGGCCCACGCCCCGGCACCGCTGACTGCCACGATCGGCAGCCGCACCATCAGCGTGTGCGACCGCGGTGACGCGGTCTGCGACTACGACGAGGACGCCGAAGAGGTGACGGCCACCGCCATCGCCGTGCACACCAGCTACGCCCGCTCGAGCAGCGGGGGATACCGGTGGACCTGGCCGCTGTACCGGATGTTGGGTCCTGCCCCGATGCAGCAGCAGACGGTGCCGACGGCAGTCGCGACCGATGGAGTCGTTCACTCCTGATCCGCAGGGTCTCGGGCGCTAATCTGATGGCGCTTGAGACGACGACAGGAGCCCGTGATGTCCACATTCTGGCGGTACGTACGCATTCAGGCCTTCGTACTGTTGTGCGGCATCGTCGGTCCGATATTCCTGGTCATCTACTTCGTCGCCGGCGGTGATCCGATGATGAAATGGATGTTCTGGACCGGGCTGTTGGTCACCGCGATCGACGTTCTGATTGCGTTGGGCCTCACCGCTGCCGGGTCGAAGTCGGCCGCGCAGAACGAGAAGCTCGAACAGGTCGGGGTACTGGCCCTGGCCCAGGTCACCGGAATTCACGAGACCAACACTCGCATCAACGAGCAGCCGCTGGTGAAGTTGGATCTGCAGATCTCTGGACCCGGCATTGCGCCGTTCGCCAGTCAGGACCGCGTGCTGGCCTCGGTGTCGCGGTTGCCCATGATCACCAACCGCAAGTTGGTCGTCTTGGTCGACCCGGCCACCAACGAATACCGGATCGATTGGGAGAGAAGCAGTCTGGTCAGTGGCCTGATGCCGGCGACGTTCACGATCGCCGAGGAGAACAGGACCTACGACCTCACCGGCCAATCCGGCCCGCTGATGGAGATCCTGCAGATCCTGAAGACGCACGGCATCGCCATCAACAGCATGGTCGACCTGCGGGCCAATCGGGTGGCCCGCGAAGAGGTTCAGGCCGTGGTGCGGCGCACGGCCGCACAGCAGCCCGCGCCGTCGGTCGCCGCCCCGGAACCGGCCGCGCCTCCGGCACCGTTCCTCGCACCGCCCGCGCCGTCGACCGCCCAACGCCTTCAGGAACTGGAAACCCTGCGTGCGACCGGTGCCATCAGCGAAGACGAGTACGCGGCCAAACGACAGCAGATCATCGCCGATCTCTGATCTGGCGTTGGACGAACCGGATCGGGCACCGCGTGAGCTGGCGCATCATCTGGCATTCCATTCATCGGTACGGGGCAGGAACACGTTCTACTTCTGCTGTTAGCCTGTGGCCAGGCTCACTGAAAGGACCCCGGGATGTCGGCAGGTAACGGAACTCTGGAAGGCCGGGTGGCATTCGTCACCGGCGCTGCACGCGGCCAGGGACGCGCGCATGCGGTGCGATTGGCCAACGAAGGTGCCGACATCATCGCGATCGACGTGTGCCGGTCGGTCGACGACACCATCACCTATCCGGCCGCCACGTCGGAGGAACTTGCCGAGACCGTCGCCGCCGTGGAGGCCGCGGGCCGCAAGGTGCTGGCCCGTGAGGTCGACATCCGTGATCTGGCCGCCCAACAGCAGGTGGTGGCCGACGGTGTCGAGCAGTTCGGCCGGCTCGACATCGTGGTGGCCAACGCCGGAGTGCTCAGTTGGGGCCGGCTGTTCGAGCTTTCGCCCGAACAGTTCGACACGGTCGTAGACGTCAACCTCAACGGCACCTGGCGGACCATCCGGGCCGCGGTGCCCGCCATGATCGAGGCCGGCAACGGCGGGTCGGTCATCATCGTCAGCTCTTCGGCCGGGCTCAAGGCCACGCCGGGCAACGGGCATTACGCGGCCTCCAAGCACGGCCTGGTGGCGTTGACCAACACGCTGGCGCTTGAGGTGGGGGAGTTCGGGATTCGGGTCAACTCGATCCACCCCTACTCGATCGACACCCCGATGATCGAGCCGGAGGCGATGGCCGAGATCTTCGCGAAGTATCCGAGCTACCTGCACAGCTTCGCGCCGATGCCGTACCACAAGGTGACCGACGGCAAGAACGAGGGACTTGCGGCGTTCATGGCTCCGGAAGAGGTCGCCGACGTCGTGGCCTTCTTGGCCAGTGACAACTCGGCAACCTTGTCGGGCAGCCAGATCGCCGTCGACCGGGGCGTGCTCAAGTACTGATTTCTCCGCGCCGGTCAGCCCGGCAGGACCGGCCTACCGGCGCGCGTGCACCAGGGTGTCGGCGAATTGGTCGACGGCCCAGTCGAGTTCGTCGGCGGTCACCACCAGGGGCGGGGCGAACCGCAGGGTCGAGCCGTGGGTGTCTTTGACCAGCACGCCGCGTTCGGCCAACGCCAGGCCAAATTGCTTGCCGGTGCCCAGGTCTGGGTCGATGTCCACCCCTGCCCACAGGCCCATACCGCGTACCGCGATGACTCCGTGCCCGATCAGTTCGGTGAGGCGCTGGTGTAGGTGGGCTCCGAGTTCAGTTGAGCGGAGCTGGAATTCGCCACGGCGCAGCATGTCGACGACCGTGGTGCCGATGGTCGCGGCCAGTGGGTTACCGCCGAAGGTGGATCCATGTTCGCCGGGATGCAGAACGCCGAGGATGTCGCGGTCGGCCACCACCGCGGACAGCGGTACCACGCCACCGCCCAGGGCCTTGCCGAGCAGATACACGTCGGGTACCACATCCCAGTGTTCGCAGGCGAAGGTGCGTCCGGTGCGGGCCAGGCCGGACTGGATCTCATCGGCGATCATCAGCACGTTGTTGCGGGTACAGGTCTCGCGGACGCGGGGTAGAAAGTCGGCGGGCGGGACGATGATGCCGGCCTCGCCTTGGATGGGCTCGATGAGCACGGCGGCGGTGTTGTTGTCGATCGCCTCGTCGACCGCTCGGTGGTCGCCGAAGGGGACCGAGCGGAATCCCGGTGTGTACGGGCCGAAGCCGCGGCGCGCGGTTTCGTCGTCGGAGAAGCTGATGATCGTTGTGGTGCGCCCGTGGAAGTTGTTGTGCGCTACGACGATATTCGAGCTGTCGGCTATCACGCCTTTGACGTCGGTGGCCCATTTGCGGGCCACTTTGATGCCGCTCTCCACCGCTTCGGCGCCGCTGTTCATCGGCAGCACCATGTCCTTGCCGCACAATCCGGCCAACGCTTCGGCGAACGGACCCAGGCGGTCAGAGTGGAAGGCGCGGCTCACCAGGGTCAGCCGGTCCAGTTGGGTGTGCGCCGCGGCGATGATCTCGGGGTTGCGGTGGCCGAAGTTCACCGCCGAGTATGCGGCGAGGCAATCGAGGTAGCGGCGGCCGGTCACATCGGTGATCCAGGCTCCCTCGGCGCTGTGGGCAACCACTGGCAGCGGCGAGTAGTTGTGGGCGACATGGCGATTGTCGAGCGCGATCGCCTGGGTGGTCGTCGAATCCGGGGTGGCCTGGTTGTCCACACCGTCCAGGATGGTCATGGATGTAGCTCCAGGGTGCAGCATTTGACGGATCCGCCGCCTTTGAGGAGTTCGGACATGTCGACACCGATCGGCTCGAATCCGGCTCGGCGCAGTTGTGCGGCGAATCCGGTGGCGGCTGCGGGCATCACGACGTGGCGGCCGTCGGAAACCACGTTGAGGCCGAGGACGTATGCGTCGGCCGAGCCCACTTCGATGGCGTCGCCGAACAGGTCGGCCAATTGCTTTCGGCCGGCGTCGCTGAACGCCGGGGGATAGTAGGCGATCGTGGAATCGTCGAGCACAGCCAATGCCGTGTCGAGGTGATAGAAGCGCGGGTCGACGAGTTCCAGGCTGGTGACCTCCAGGCCCGTGATGGCCGCGATCTCACCGTGGGCGCGCAGGTCGGTGCGAAAACCGTATCCGGCCAATAGCTTTGACCCGACCAGCAGCAGGTCGCCCTGGCCTTCGTTGACGTGTTCGGTGCGGACCGGACAGTAACCGGCCGCGGCCATCCAATCGGCGTAGGCGCCGGCCTCGGCTGCGCGCTGCGGGTAGGCGAATCGCGCCACCACGGCGCTGTCTCCGACCAGGAAGCCACCGTTGGCGGCGTAGACCATGTCGGGCAGTCCGGTTCGTGGGGCTATCAGGTCGACGGTGTGTCCCAGGTCGGCGTACACCCGCCGCAGCGTGTCCCACTGGGCCAGTGCGCGCGAGGGGTCCACGGGTGTGGCGGTGTCCATCCACGGGTTGATGGCGTATTCGACGGCGAAGTACTCCGGGGAGGTCATGGCGTAGTGGCGGGTGGTCGCGGTCCGGGGTCCGGGCGCAGCCTCTTGCATGACTTCCTCGAAGATGGTCATGAATCGACGATATGAGGCGCTCACTACACAATCAATCGCCGTTTGTTGCATGATGCCTAAAGATACATTGCACAATTTTCGATAGGGCAACAGTTTGTTGCGTGGAGGGTGCTGTGGAGCGTCTGGACGACACCGATGAGCGGATTCTGGCCGAGCTCACCGAGCACGCCCGGGCGACATTCGCCGAGATCGGGGTGCGGGTGAATCTGTCGGCACCCGCGGTCAAGCGGCGGGTGGACCGCATGATCGCCGACGGGGTGATCCGGGGTTTCACCACCGTGGTCGACCGCAACGTGCTCGGCTGGAGCACGGAGGCCTATGTGCAGGTGTTCTGCCAGGGCACCATCGCGCCAGACCAGTTGCGCGCGGCCTGGATCGACATCCCGGAGGTGGTCAGCGCGGCGACGGTGACGGGCACCGCCGATGCCATCCTGCACGTGCTCGCCCGGGACATGCGACACCTCGAGGAGGCCCTTGAGCGCATCCGGTCAACGGCACGGATCGAGCGCAGCGAGAGCATCGTGGTGCTCAGCAATGTCATCGACCGGGGGCGGCCGTGAGGCGCGTCGGCCTGCGCAAACGTAGGGTGCCCTACAACGTTTGACCTCGATCGTGTAAAAACCCCACGTGACTACTTCAGCGGGATCAGCAGCGGGCATCGTCATCGTCGGCGGCGGCTTGGCTGCGGCCCGGACGGCCGAACAGCTGCGCCGCTCGGAGTACGCCGGGCCCATCACCATCGTCAGCGACGAGGACCATCTGCCCTATGACCGGCCGCCTCTTTCCAAGGAAGTGCTGCGCGCCGAGACGGACGACGTGACGCTCAAGCCGGCCGAGTTCTATGCCGAGAACAACATCACGTTGCGGCTCGGCTCCGCCGCGCGATCGGTGGATACCGCCGCCAAGACCTTGAAGCTCGCCGATGGCAGCGACGTGGCCTATGACGAGCTCATCATCGCCACCGGACTGGTGCCGAAGCGTATTCGGTCCTTCGGTGATCTGGCGGGCATTCACGTGCTGCGGAACTACGACGAGAGCATGGCACTGCGCGAGCACGCCGGCAACGCTCGGCGGGCCGTTGTGGTCGGCGCGGGCTTCATCGGCTGCGAGGTGGCCGCGAGCCTGCGCAAGCTTGGCGTCGAGGTGGTTCTGGTGGAGCCGCAGCCGACGCCGTTGGCCTCGGTTCTCGGTGAGCAGATCGGGGCGTTGGTGACCCGGCTGCACCAGGCCGAAGGCGTCGACGTGCGCTGCGGTGTGGGAGTGAGCGAGGTGCGTGGCGCCGACAAGGTCGAGCAGGTCGTGCTGGGCGACGGCACCGAGCTCGACGCGGACCTGGTGGTGGTCGGTATCGGTTCGCATCCGGCGGTGGAGTGGCTCGAAGGCAGCGGGATCGAGCTGGACAACGGCGTGGTGTGCGATGAGGTCGGCCGGTCCAGCGCCGCGGGCGTGTGGGCCATCGGTGATGTCGCGTCGTGGCGCGATCACGTGGGTGGCCAAGCGCGCGTTGAGCATTGGAGCAACGTGGCCGATCAGGCCCGGGCCATGGTGCCGGCGATCCTGGGCCAGCAGACCTCGCCCGTGGTCTCGGTGCCGTACTTCTGGAGCGATCAGTACGACGTCAAGATCCAGTGTCTGGGCGAACCTGAGGCCGACGATGTCGTGCACGTGGTGGAGGACGACGGACGCAAGTTCCTGGCCTTCTACGAGCGCGACGGTGTAGTGGTCGGTGTGGTCGGCGGCGGTATGCCGGGCAAGGTGATGAAGGCTCGCGGCAAGATCGCCGCAGGCGCCCCCATCGCCGACGTCCTGGGCTGATCGCCCGCTCTAGAACTGGCCGAGGTAGAACCGGCCGCCCTGGTCGTCGGTGCACTCGGCCATCAACCCGTAGTCCTGCCGTGACGGCTGCTGCAGGACGGTGCCTCCGGCCTCGACCACTCGGTTGACCGCGTCGTCGATATCGGCGACCGTCCACATCGGCACGGTCACGGCTTGCGCGGCGCCCCCGGCCACGCCCGACATCGGCTGGCTGCCCTGCACACCCCAACCATCGTTGATCCGGCCGGGTTCGAACGTCCAGAACAACACCCGGCTGTAGAACGCCTTGAACGCGGTCGAGTCGGTCACCTCGTAGGTGATGTACGAAAGCTCGCCTGGCCCAGCACCATTGAGGTCCGGCCTCGGTGTCCCCGGGGTGGGGGCGAACACCGCGAACCGGGTGCCGGCCGGATCGGTGGCATCCAGGACGGTGCCGAAGTCGAATTCCTGGGTCTGGCCGGGTTGGCCGCCGCCGGCCAAGATGGCCTGACGGGCGCCGTCCAGATCAGTCACCGCGTAGCAGCAGAACAGGGTCGCCGGACCGGCCACACCGAAGATGCCGACGGGCTGCTTGGTGTTGGTCACCTGCCGGGTGGTCGGGTCATAGGTCCAGCCCAGCACGTGGCCGTAGAAGGCCGCGGCCCGGTCGGCGTCGGGAACCCAGACCGAGACGTAGCCGACATCGCCGTGCTGAATGGTGACGGATGCGCCGGTCACCGGCCCGGACAGCATCCAGCGGTGGCCGAACGGATCGATGATCGTGGCGGCGCGGGAGCCGTAGTTCTCGTAGGACTCCCGTTGCACGACGGCACCGATCTCTCGTGCCCGTTGGAGCGTGGCGTCGGTATCGGGCACATGCAGCATCAGGCTCACCGAATTCGCCTGTGGAGCAGGGGCTTTGAGGCCAAGTTCGGGGTACTCGTCGGCCAGGTACAGCACGCCGTCGCCGATCTGAAGCTCTGCGTGTCCGATGCGGCCGTCGTCCATCTCGTATGCCTGTCCGACCAGGGACGCACCGAAGGCGTCGGTGTACCACGCAATGGCCTCGCGTGCGCCGGACACGGCTAGATAGGCAATGACCGCGGACCGCGGGCGCTCTGAAACGGTCGTGGGTTGGTTCAATTCTGCGATGGCAGTGTCGGTTCCGCTCATGTCAACTCCTTCTGCGTGGGCGGGCAGGGTGAGGGCCGATTCCAGCCGAGCGCGCAGCCGGGCGGCGAATGCCGGATCGGGGGTGACCGGGTGGTCTCCGCCGGTCAGCACGGCCAGCGGATCGTGGCTGTTGATCACGACGTCCCTCCCTCCGGTGTCGGGTACTGGGCTCTGAAGGCGCGGCGGGCTCGCACCAGCAGGGCTTCGGTGGCGTGCACCGTGCGGCCGATCAGCTCGGCACATTCGGGCACCGAACAGTCGTCGAGGTAGCGCAGAACCAGGACGGTGCGATGGTGTTCGGGCAGCCGGGCCAGAACTGATTCGGCCACAATGCGATCCAGTTCGGTATCCCAATTGTCGGCCGGATCCACCGGTTCGGGCAGCTCGGCCACGGGCATGGTGAAGCGGTCATGCCGCCGGCGGTAGTGGTCGGCCAGCTTGTGTCTGGCGACCCCGATCAGCCAGGGCACCGAGATCGGCGGCGGCGACGGTCTGCGGGCCGCGTCCATCGCGGCCAGGAACGTCTCCGACGTCAGATCCTCGGCAGTTCCGCGGTCACCACAGCGTCGTACGAAGTAGCCGTACACCACTGGCAGGGCCTCGTCGTAGCACCTCAGCAGTACCCGCGGAGCGTCAGTTTCGGCGCTCACACCTCTATCGTCGCCGTGGGGAGCCGAACTCCGACGGGTTGTGCGAAGAATTTCGCGGAAAATGATTGGCACGCCGCGGGCGGATTGCGTCAAGGTGGTCGGTGTGGTGGACGTCGACGCATTCAAGCGGGACGGTTTCGTCAAGATCGAGCAGGCCGTTCCACCCGAAATCGCCGATGCGGCCAGGGATCTGCTGTGGCGGCAAATCGGGTTGTCCCCGCAGGACCCGGCATCGTGGACGAAACCGGTGATGTGGGCCGCCGATCTGACCGGCGCCGGCCCGTTCGGCCAGCTGGCGCGCAGTGTTCGGCTCGGCGAGGCCCTGGACCAGCTCTGCGGCACGGGGGCATGGCAGCCGCGGGGTTCGCTGGGCAACATCCCGGTCCGGTTTCCCGTCGATCCGCCCGCTGATGACCGAGGGTGGCACATCGATGCCAACACCCCGCTGCCCGGAGGCCAGTGGGCGGTCAGCGGCCGCCCGCACACCGTTCTGGTGCTGACCTTGCTGTCGGCGGTCGGGCCCGACGACGCGCCGACGCGACTCCGGGTGGGTTCACACCGCGACGTCGCCGGGGTGCTCGGGCCCGAGCCCCTCGACTTCATCGAGGCCGGCGCCCTGGTGGACGAGGCCAGCCGAGACCGGCCGGTGGCCCATGCCACCGGCCGCCCGGGTGACATGTATGTGGTGCATCCCTTCACAGCGCATGCGGCCGACGTACATCGCGGCAGCACACCGCGTTTCATGGCGCAGGGGCCGGTGGTGCTCGCCGAGAATCTCGGTCCGGCGGGACCGTCGGCGCTGGCGAGCGTGTGGGACGGGCTACCGCGGGGTTAGCGCCTCCAGCCCCGGCCGTGCCACCTCGAAGGCCTCGGCGATCGCGTCTGCCAGGGCGACCGACTCATCGGCGAGCCAGTGCTCATACGCGGACAGCGCGACGCCCAACATCAGCCAGCCCGCGGTCTGGGGCATCAGATCGCCGGGTGCCGCGCCGATCCGCTGTGCCACGTAAGCGGCGATGACCTCGCGCCAACCGGCGTACATGGTCATCGAATATGCCTGCAGTCCAGCGGTTTCCAGGATCACCCGCATGCGCCGGCGGTGCTGTGCCATCTCCTGGTCGTCGTACGTGTTGAACGACAGCAGGGCCGTGCGCAGCGCCTCGGCCAACGGGATCTCGGTGCTCAGGGAACCGAGCAGCTCACGCAGGTGTTGCAGGTGGGCGTCGAAGTCGCCCCAGGGGATGGCGTTCTTCGAGGCGTAGTAGCGGAACAGTGTGCGCCGCGCGATTCCGGCGGCCTTGGCCACGTCGTCGACACTGACTTCGTCGAAGCCCCGGCTGGCGAACAGGGCCAGCGCCACGTCGGTGATGTGGTCCTGTGTGGTGGACGGACGCCGACCGACACGGGGCCCGGATGCCTGCCGCATGAAATCCGCCCTTCCATTTGTGCACTCGATGCCATATTCTTGCGACTCAGGTCACAATTGTCGAGACCCACAGTTGCAGGAAAGGTGCGATTCATGGATCAGAACCCGCAGGTTGAAACCGAAACCCAGCTCGTCACCGAGACGCTCGTCGAAGAGGTCTCGATCGACGGTATGTGCGGGGTTTACTGACGGTGTCCACAGAGGTTGCCGATATGGCTGGGACCACCGGTGTCGTATTCGACCCCGATGTCAGCTGGCGGTTGCACCACCAGGTGGCGGTGCGTCCTGAGCCGTTCGGCGCCCTGCTGTATCACTTCGGAACTCGCAAGCTGTCGTTTCTGAAGAACCGGACGGTCGTCGAGGTGGTCAACTCTTTGGCTGATCACCCCGACGCCCGGTCCGCGTGTCGCGCGGCCGGTATCGCAGACTCCGACCAAGGCCCCTACCTGCATGCCCTCGGCGTGCTGGTGTCCTCGAAGATGCTCATCCCCGGGAATTCACAATGACTTCTGTTGCCCCTGTGCCAAGGCTCGTCGAGCAGTTCGAGCATGGACTCGACGCCCCGATCTGTTTGACCTGGGAGCTCACCTACGCCTGCAACCTGGCGTGTGTGCACTGCCTGTCCTCCTCGGGTAAGCGAGATCCGCGCGAGCTGTCCACCCAACAGTGCAAGGACATCATCGACGAGCTGGAACGCATGCAGGTGTTCTATGTGAACATCGGCGGTGGCGAACCCACTGTGCGCCCGGACTTCTGGGAACTGGTCGACTACGCGACCGAGCATCACGTCGGCGTCAAGTTCTCCACCAACGGCGTGCGCATCACCCCTGAGGTGGCCGCGAAACTCGCTGCCAGCGACTACGTCGACGTGCAGATCTCACTGGACGGCGCCAATGCCGAGGTCAACGACGCGGTGCGGGGCAAGGGCTCGTTCGACATGGCCGTGCGCGCGCTGGAAAACCTTGCCGCCGCGGGCTTTTCCGATGCCAAGATCTCGGTCGTGGTGACCCGCCACAACGTAGGTCAGCTCGACGAGTTCAAGGCGCTGGCCGACCGGTACGGCGCCACGCTGCGGATCACTCGGCTGCGTCCCTCGGGCCGCGGTGCGGACGTCTGGGACGAGCTGCACCCGACCGCGGACCAGCAGCGCCAGTTGTACAACTGGCTGGTCGCCCACGGTGAGCGGGTGTTGACCGGCGACTCGTTCTTTCACCTGTCGGGGCTCGGCGAGCCCGGCGCGTTGGCCGGGCTGAACCTGTGCGGTGCCGGCCGGGTGGTCTGCCTGATCGATCCGGTGGGCGACGTCTACGCCTGCCCGTTCGCCATCCATGACACGTTCCTGGCCGGAAACATCCTGGAAGACAATGGTTTCCAGAATGTCTGGCAGAACTCCACGTTGTTCCGCGAGCTGCGCGAGCCTCAGTCGGCCGGCGCCTGCAGCGGTTGCGGACACTACGACGCCTGCCGCGGCGGCTGCATGGCGGCCAAGTTCTTCACCGGTCTGCCGATGGACGGGCCGGACCCCGAGTGCGTCGAGGGCTGGGGCGAATCGGCCCTGGCGGCCGACCGCGTCAAACCCAAGCCCAGCGGTGACCATTCCCGCGGTACCAAACAGGGCCCGGTGGCACTGAAGTTGCTGACCAAGCCGCCTGCCCGAATCTGTAACGAAAGTCCGGTGTAATCCATGGCTCGTGATACCTGGTTCGAGACCGTCGCCATCGCCCAGCAGCGGGCGCGCAAGCGGCTGCCCAAGTCCGCCTACTCGTCGCTGATCTCCGCCAGTGAGAAGGGCGTGACGGTCACCGACAACGTCGAGTCCTTCGCCGAACTCGGCTTCGCGCCGCACGTGGTGGGTGCCACGGAGAAGCGCGAGATGGCGACAACTGTGATGGGGCAAGACATTTCGATGCCCGTCATCATCTCGCCCACCGGTGTGCAGGCCGTCGACCCTGACGGCGAGGTGGCAGTGGCCCGCGCGGCTGCGGCACGTGGCACCGCCATGGGTCTGTCCTCCTTCGCGAGCAAGCCGATGGAGGAAGTCACCGCCGTCAACGACAAGATTTTCTTCCAGATCTACTGGCTCGGGTCGCGCGACGAGATCGCCGAGCGTGTGCAGCGCGCCAGAGAAGCTGGAGCTGCCGGTTTGATCTGTACCACCGACTGGAGCTTCAGCCACGGCCGGGACTGGGGTAGCCCGAAGATCCCGGAGCGAATGGACCTGCGCACGATGCTGCAGATGTCCCCGGAGGTGCTCACCAAGCCCCGCTGGCTGTGGAGCTTCGCCAAGCACCTGCGTCCGCCGGACCTGCGCGTGCCGAACCAGGGCAGGCGCGGCGAACCGGGGCCGACGTTCTTCGAGGCCTACGGCCAGTGGATGGGCACCCCGCCGCCCACCTGGGAGGACATCGCCTGGCTGCGTGAGTTGTGGGGCGGTCCGTTCCTACTCAAGGGCATGGTGCGCGTCGACGACGCCAAACGTGCCGTGGATGCTGGTGTTTCGGCCATCACGGTGTCCAACCACGGAGGCAACAACCTGGACGGCACCCCCGCGGCGATCCGTTGCCTGCCCGCCATCGCCGATGCCGTGGGCGACCAGGTCGAGGTTTTGCTGGACGGCGGGATCCGCCGCGGCAGCGACGTCGTGAAGGCGGTGGCGCTGGGCGCCCGGGCCGTGATGATCGGGCGCGCCTACCTGTGGGGCCTGGCGGCCAACGGTCAGGCCGGCGTCGAGAACGTGCTGGACATCCTCAGCGGTGGCATCGACTCCGCGCTCCGCGGGTTGGGCAAGTCCTCGATCCACGACCTCACGCCGGACGACATCCTGGTTCCCGATGGCTTCACCCGGACCCTCGGCGTGCCGCGCACCGATTCCTGACGGTCGGCCCCGGCGCGTCGCGGTACGGGGCGTGACAGGGGTGGCAGAAGAGACGTACGTGATGGTCATGGCCGGTGTCGGAGAAAGCTAAGGCAAATCAATTGCTGCTCGTGCTCCAACAATTGGCGCACAGTAGGTGAATTCGGCCTACGATCGGCACGTGGCTTTCCCCAGCGGGCTCGGGAACTCAACGTCGAGACAGCTACGCAGCATGTCGCCAATGTTGATCATCCCGGTGGGCTCAACCGAGCAACATGGTCCGCACCTGCCCCTGGACACCGACACGCGCATCGCGACGGCTGTCGCCCACGAGGTCCTCGAGCAGCTCGACGACGCCTCGACCGGAGACTGGATGGTCGCCCCGCCGGTTTATTACGGGGCCAGCGGCGAGCACGAGGGATTCCCCGGCACGATATCGATCGGCACGGCCGCTTTGCGGTCGTTGCTGGTGGAGTACGGACGCTCGGCCTCGAGCTGGGCCGGCAGGCTCGTCTACGTCAACGGTCACGGTGGAAATGTGGAGGCGCTGGTCGCTGCGGTGGCCCTGTTGCGCCAGGAGGGCCGCGACGTTGGCTGGGTTCCGTGCATCGCCACGGGGGCCGACGCCCACGCGGGGCATACCGAAACATCTGTATTGCTACATATTTCGCCTGGCGATGTCTGGACCGATGATCTGACTGCGGGGAACACGGCCCCGCTGGCCGAGCTGATGCCTGCGATGCGCAGTGGCGGAATCGCGGCCGTCAGCGAAGCCGGGGTACTCGGTGACCCGACAACCGCCACGGCTGTCGAAGGGGAGCGTATCTTTGCTGAAATGGTCAACGGCTGCGCCGGTCGCATTAGGCGGTGGCAGCCCGACCGGAACGGATTACTGACATGACCGGACCCAGGCTGCCCGACGGTTTCGCCGTGCAGGTGGACCGCCGTGTCAAGGTGCTCGGGTCCGGCGCGGCGCTGCTCGGCGGGTCGCCGACTCGGTTGCTGCGGCTGGCGCCGACGGCGCGGACCATGCTCAACGGTGGCCGCCTGGAGGTGCACGACGCCCAGAGCGCGCAACTGGCGCGGACTTTGCTCGACGCCACCGTCGCCCATCCTCGTCCGCCCAGTGGGCCGTCGCATCGGGACGTGACGGTGGTTATCCCGGTGCGCGACAACGTATCCGGTCTGCATCGGCTGATCACCGCGCTGCGGGGGCTACGGGTGATCGTGGTCGACGACGGCTCGGCGGTGCCCGTCGCGCAATCGGAGTTCGCCGGGATGCATTGCGACGTGCAGGTACTGCGGCACCTCCGTAGCAACGGTCCGGCGGCCGCTCGCAACACCGGTCTGGAGGCGTCCGAGACCGACTTCGTGGCGTTCCTCGACTCCGACGTGGTGCCCCGGCGCGGGTGGCTGGAGGCGTTGCTCGGACACTTCTGCGACCCGGCGGTGGCTCTGGTGGCTCCGCGCATCGTCGGTCTGCACACCGCCGACAATGTGGTGGCCCGGTACGAGGCGGTGCGTTCGTCGTTGGATCTCGGGGTGCGCGAGGCGCCGGTGGTGCCGTATGGCCCGGTGTCCTACGTGCCGAGCGCTGCCATCATCGGCCGGCGATCGGCGCTGGCCGCGGTGGGGGGATTCGACGAGACCATGCAGTCCGGTGAGGACGTGGACCTGTGCTGGCGTCTGATCGAGTCGGGAGCCCGGCTGCGGTACGAGCCGATTGCGCTGGTGGCGCACGACCACCGGACAGATCTGCGAGAGTGGTTCAACCGCAAGGCTTTCTACGGGACCTCGGCGGCACCGCTGAGTGTCCGGCACCCAGGTAAGACCGCCCCCGTGGTGATCTCCGGGTGGACGTTGATGGTGTGGCTGTTCCTGGCCATGGGGTCGTGCTTCGGCTATCTGGGCTCCGTGGTGATCGCGATCGTCACCGGCAGGCGCATCGCACGCTCCCTCAGTACCGTCGACACCGAACCCACCGAGGTCGCCGCGGTGACCGCACGCGGACTGTGGTCGGCGGCCCTGCAGTTGTGTTCGGCGATCTGCCGCCACTACTGGCCCGTTGCCTTGATCGCCGCCCTGCTGTGCCGGCGGGCCAGACACGCGGTCGTGGTGGCCGCGGTGCTCGACGGCGTGGTGGACTGGGCGAGCCGGCGCGGCAATGCCGACGACGACACCAAGCCGGTCGGCCTGCTGGCTCATATCCTGCTCAAGCGCCTGGACGATCTGGCCTACGGGGTAGGCCTGTGGACCGGGGTGGTGCGGGAACGCCAGCTCGGTGCCCTCAAGCCGCAGCTGCGGAGCTAAACCAGTTGCAGCTGCCATCTAGTCCTACTCGCGTGCGGGACGTCCTGATCGTCGGCGCCGGAAGCGCCGGTTCGGTTCTGGCTGAACGGCTTTCCAGCGATCCCAGCTGCAACGTCACCGTTGTCGAGTCGGGTCCGGCGCCCAGCGACCCTCGGGTGGAAGCGCAGATCACCGACGCCCTGCGGTTGCCGATCGGGGCCGCCAGCTCGGTGGTACGCCACTATGCGTCGGTGCTGACGGAGAACCCGCCGCGGCCCACCCAGATCATGCGCGGGGCGGTCGTGGGTGGTTCCGGTGCCGTCAACGGTGGTTACTTCTGCCGGGGGTTGCCGACGGATTTCGATGCCTGGGCGGTGCCTGGCTGGGCTTGGGACGATGTGCTGCCGCATTTCCGCGCCATCGAGACGGACCTGGATTTCGGCACCTCGCTGCATGGGGACCGCGGCCCGATCACGGTCCGCCGGGTGCGTGAATTCGACGGTTGCACAGCTTCATTCGTCGACGCTGCGACACGCTCAGGATTCGGGTGGATCGAGGACCTGAACGGCTCGGACGCCGGCGCCGCCTTGCCGGCCGGTGTGGGCGCGGTCCCGCTGAACATCAACGGCGGCACCAGGGTTGGGCCCGGTGGTGCCTACCTGAAACCGGCGCTGGAGCGGCCCAATCTCGAGCTCCGGGCCGACACCCGGGTCCATCGCGTGTTGTTCCGCGCGAACCGGGCGGTCGGGGTGTCCTGTACGGACGGTTCTGTTCTGCACGCCGATCGAATTGTGCTGTGTTCCGGTGCGATTGGGTCAGCGCATCTGCTGCTGCTGTCGGGCGTCGGGCCGGCGTCCGATCTCGAGCCGCTGGGCGTCGGGGTGGTGGCCGGCTTGCCGGTCGGGATGCACACGGTAGACCACCCGGAATGGGTGCTTCCGGTCTCGTGGGTGCCCACCCATGACCTGCCTCCCCTGGAGGCGGTCCTGACCACTTCGGACGGCATCGAGGTGCGACCGTACACGGCCGGCTTCGCGGCCATGGTGCACGGTCCAGGACACGACCCTGCCGAGCTTCCGCACCTCGGGGTGGCGCTGATGCGTCCGCATTCTCGCGGACGGGTCCGGTTGGTTTCGCCGGACCCGATGGTGGCGCCGATCATCGAACACCGCTACGACACGGTGGCGGCCGATGTCGACGCCCTGCGCCGGGGTTCTGCGCTGGCCCGCGAATTAGTCAGTGGTGCAACCGAAGTCGGTGAGGCATCGTGGTCGACATCGCAGCATCTGGCGGGCACCGCGCCGATGGGGGCCGGGGCGCAGGCAGTGCTCGATCCGATGTGCCGGGTGCTGGGCGTTGAGGGCCTGTGGGTCGTCGACGGGTCGATCATGCCGGCCATCACCAGCCGCGGCCCGCACGCGACCATTGCCATGATCGGTCATCGGGCGGCGGAGTTCGTCGCGTCCTGAGTCTCCGGACGATCCGGAGTTGTTCACCGTCGCGGCCCGGTGCCCAGACTCCGACGAACACTGCGGCCACCGTGAGTACCACCGCCATCACCAGCAGAGCGGAGTTCGTCGCGTCGAGGAACGCGCGCTTGGCCAGTCCGGCGACGGCCTCGCCCTGCGGGCCGAGCCGTGGTGTCACGGCAAGGGCTTCGGCCAATGAGCTGAGGATCGGCTCGCGCACTTCGGTCGGCAGTCCGGTCAGCTTGGGTAGCAACTGATTCTGGTAGTGGGCGGCCAGGATCGAGCCCGCCACCGCGATGCCCAGGGCGGCCCCCACCTCCCGGGTGGTGTCGTTGACCGCGGACGCCACCCCTTGCTTCTCGTCGGGGACCGCACCCATGATGGCCGATGTCGTCGGCGCCGTGCATAATCCGATGCCGACGCTCATGATCAGTAACGGCCAGGCGTATTGCGGATAGCTGGAGTCGATGTCGAGCCAACGCATGCACAGCAGGCCCACCGAGATCACCAAGAGTCCGATGAACACGCATGCTCGCAGGCCGAGCCGCGGCAGATATAAGTGGGTGGTGGCACTGAGGATCAGCAGCGGTACAGCCAACGGGCACAACGCGATTGCGGTTTGAATCGGGCTGTAGCCCATCACCAGCTGGATGTATTGCATGCTGACGTAGAAGTAGCCGAAGTTCACGAAGAACAGGAATGTCACGCCCACGGCGCCGGTCGCGAAGTCGGGTTTTCCGAACAGTCGAACGTCCAGCAATGGGTGCCGTTGTCTGAGTTGAACCACGGTGAACGCGGCGGCCAGGGCGACACCGGCGCACATGCAGCCCCACACCATCGGATGCGTCCAACCCCGGCTTGGGGCCTCCACCACGCCCAGCACGAAGACGGCCACCGCAGCACCGATCAGGATGGCCCCGAGCCAATCCACTGGAGCGCTGTTCTCGTCGCGCGAGGACGGCACGGTGCAGGTGAGGACGAACAGCCCCGCACCGGCGACGACGAAGGTGGCGAAGATGGACTGCCATGGCCAGAAGTGCAGCAAGCCACCGGTGACCAGGAAGCCCACGATGGCTCCCGACCCGACGACGCCGGCCCAGATGCCAACCGCTTTGTTGCGCTCCGTCTTTGGAAAAGCCGCGGTCAGCAGCGACAGGGTGGCCGGCATGATGAAGGCCGCACCCGCCCCGGCGACCGCGCGCGCTGCGATCAGTTGTGCCGGGGCGTCGAATACCAGTGGCGCGGCCGAGGCCAGGACGAAGACCGCGAGGCCGGTCAGCAGGGCTCCGCGGCGGCCGTAGCGGTCGCCTATCGCCCCGGCCGGCAACAGCAGGCAGGCCAGCACCAGGGTGTACCCGTCGATCACCCAGGTGAGTTGGGTCTGGGTGGCTGAGGTCTGGCGGGCGATGTCGGGGAGTGCGGCATTGAGCGCCACCATCGATGCGATCACGATCGAAACGTCCATGCAGGCAACTGCGAGCAGCCAGTACCGCTGCTTGATCGTCAGATCCGCCATGCCCGGGTCGATATCCTGGCTGGGCTCGACGAGGGTGTCGGACATGCTTGGCCCCCTCCGTCGATGAAGTTTTGAGACTAACAGTCTCGGAGCGAGATGGTAAGTCTCTTTTATGGAGGTGACGGCGAATGACTGCCGAGAGCGGTGACCCGCGCCCGGCCCGGTCCCGGGCCAGGCTGCTGGAGGCGGCGACGGCGCTGTTGCGATCGGGCGGACCCAGCGCGGTCACCGTCGATGCGGTCACCAAGCAGGCCAATGTGGCCAGGGCGACGTTGTACCGCCACTTTCCGAGCGGAAATGATCTGCTGGCAGCGGCATTTCGCGCCCTCATCCCGGCCGCGCCGATGCCGCCCGCGGAGGGAACGCTGCGTGACCGGCTGATCGCGCTGGTTCAGGCGCAGGCCGATTCGATCGCCGAGGCGCCGATCAGCATCACCGCGCTGTCGTGGTTGGCACTGGGTGGCGACCTGGAGAAGCTGCCCTGGCGGACCGGCGACAGTGCCGAGGTGCGGACGTTGCGTGAGCGGGTGGCCGAGCAGTATGCGAAGCCGTTCGAGGCCATCTTCGACAGCCCCGACGCTCTCGCCGAGCTCGGCGAGGTGGATCGTACGCAGGCCGCCGCGCTGCTGCTGGGCCCGATCGTGTTGGGCAAGCTCAGCACGGTGTCTGAATTCGACTACGCCTCATGCGTGCGGACCGCGGTGGATGGCTTCCTGGCCACCCACCTGCGAGACCCGCAAAGGCCGGGCCCTCAGCGCAACGAGTAACGAACCGGCAGGTGCTTGAGCCCGCCGACGAACGTGGTCGCGGAAAGCTCTGGGGTTCCGGCCAATTCGATGGAGTCCAGCCGGCTCATCAGCTCGGTGAACAAGCTGTTCATCTCCATCCGGGCCAGCGCCGCGCCCAGGCAGAAGTGCACGCCATAGCCGAATGCCAAGTGCTTGTTCGGATCCCGGGCGACATCGAAGCGGTGCGGGTCGTTGAACACGTCCTCATCGCGGTTTCCCGAGACGTAGGCCAGGTAGACGGAGTCGCCCTTGGCGATCGGTGTGCCGCGCACCACGGTGTCGGCCGTGGCGGTCCGCATGAACTCCTTGACCGGGGTGGACCAGCGGATCATCTCCTCGACCGCGGTGCCCATCAGTTCGGGCTGCGCCTGCAGCTTGGCCAGCTGGTCCGGATTCTCGATGAGTGCGTGCAGTCCGCCCGAGATCGCGTCCTTGGTGGTGTCGTGTCCGGCGCTGGCGACGATGACGTAATAGGACGCGGTGTCGACATCGGACAGCGGTTCCCCGTCGATGGTGCCGTTGGCGATGGCCGACGCGAGATCCTCGGTCGGGTTGGCGCGCCGTGACGCGGTGAGCGTCGAGAAGTAAGCGAAGAAGTCCATCAAGACGGCGAGCTGGTCTTCCAGGGATCCTCCGTCGCGCTTGTACTCGTCATCGTCGCCACCGAACATCTCCTGGGTCAGCATGTGCATGCGGCCGAAGTCCTCTTCGGGCAGGCCGAGTAGCGACATGATCACGTAGAGCGGGAAGTCCACGGCGATCGCGGTGACGAAGTCGCATTCGGGTCCGATGTCCCGCATCTTGTCGACATAGCGTTTGGCTAGCTCGTCGACCCGCACCTTGAGGGCTCGCATCGCCTTGGGGCGGAACCAATCTGCGCCGATGGCCCGCACCTTGCGGTGGTGTGGGTCGTCCATGTGGATCAGGGTGCGCAGGCCCATGCCTGCCTCGAGCTGCTGTTTGGCCAGATCGTCGGCGGCCGCGGTGGCCAGCAGCGGCCGAGGCTCGCTGATGAACAGCTCGTTGTCCCGCTCGACGGCCATGATGTCGGCGTGCTTGGTGATCGCCCAGAACGGTCGGTAGGGCCGATTGTCCACCCAGGCCACGGGATTGTTGGCGCGCAAATGGGTCAGCGCGGTGTGCAGCCGCGAATCGTCGGCGTAAGCCGTCGGATCGGCGAGCACCTTCGCGGCTTCGTCCATCGTCGGCGCGCTCATACAGACTCCTCCCGGGGCGGGTACTTGACGGGTGTCAATTCCCACCATATGTGATCGCCGCCACGCAAGGGAGCTGATTTTGTCGATCCGCCCCGTACGCTCGCAGCCATGCGGTCGGGACGTTGCGTCGTCGCGTTGCTGGCTGTGCTGGCGATGCTGGTGGGGGGCTGTGCGCAAGGTGGCGGCCACGCGGTGACGCCCGGCCGGCCGGTCGGTGTTCCGTCCGGACGCGCCCAGGGGCCGGACCCGGCGCTGGTGCGCACCGCGGCCGGAACCCTTCGCGGCACAGTGACATCCGACCATCGGCTGTTCGCCGGGATCCCGTATGCCGCCGCGCCGGTGGGCCCCCGGAGGTTCGCTGTGCCGGCCCCTGCGCCGGGCTGGGCGGGGGAGCGCGACGCCACCGCACCCGGACCGCGGTGTATCCAAGACCCGGATTTGGATCCCGAGCGCGGAGCCAACACCGCCGAAGACTGCCTGAACCTGAATGTCTGGACGCCGCCGGTCTCGCAGGAGAAGCGCCCGGTGATGGTCTGGATTCACGGCGGCGGGTTCGCCGGCGGCAGCAGCGGTATCTACGACGCGGGGCGGCTCGCTGCGCGCGGCGGCATCGTCGTGGTGACGATCAACTACCGGCTCGGCACCCTGGGGTTCCTCGCTCACCCGGCCCTCGGGGCCGGCGGCGATGTCGGCAACTACGGTCTGGCCGACCAGCAGGCGGCGCTGCGGTGGGTGCGGGACAACATCGCCGATTTCGGCGGCGATCCGGAAAAGGTCACTGTCGCCGGTGAATCCGCCGGAGGAATGTCGGTGTGCGACCATCTGGTCTCACCGGGTTCGGCAGGGCTGTTCCGCGCAGCGATCCTGATGAGTGCGCCGTGTCAGGCGCAGGCCGGTCTGGCCGTCGCGACCCGCCGCTCGCTCGATTACGCGGCCGCGGCCGGATGCCCTGATCCGGCGACCGCCGCCATGTGCCTACGCGCCCTGCCGGTCGACAGCGTGCGGAAACCCGTGTGGTACTTCAATATCGGAAGTGACGAGTTGACCGGTCCGGTCACCGGCTCGGCAGCGATTCCCCAGCCTCCGTTGGCGGCTTTCGGTGCCGGCCTGGCGGCCCCGGTGCCGCTGCTCATCGGCACCACCCGCGACGAGTTCACCCTCTTCGTGGCATTGCGCTACCTGCGGCAAGGTCAGCGCTACGTCCCGGCGGACTACCCGAGGTTGCTGGTGGAGACGTTCGGCTCCGACGCTGCGGCCGTCGCCGCACACTATCCGATCGATCGCTACGGCGGTGTGGCGCAGGCGTATTCGGCGGCCGTCACCGATGGTGCGTTTGCCTGCGTGTCGGAACGGGCAGCCGGTGAGCTGGCGCGCGTTGCGCCGGTCTACGCCTACGAGTTCAACGATCGCTCCGCCCCCGCTCCCGAGGTCATGCGGACGCTGCCCTTCCCGGTCGGCGCCAGTCACTCACTTGAGCTTCGCTATCTGTTCGATGTCGGTGGGGCACCACCGCTGAACCCGGCCCAGCAACAGCTCTCAAACCAGATGATCGACTACTGGAGCGCATTCGTGCGGGCCGGTGAGCCCGCGGTGGACGGTCAGCCGGACTGGCCCGAGTTCAGCGGGGGCCGAATGTCGTTGCAGGCCGAGGGGAGTCGTGTCGACAATGACTATCCGCACGTTCATCAATGCCCGTTCTGGGCGGAGCTGAAGGAGAAATGAACCCGATGGCGACACCGGATCCACAGGCCTTCGCACACGAGTGGGTGAGTGCGTGGAACGCGCACGACGTGGACGCGGTGCTGGCGCATTTCCACGATGACGTGGTGTTCAGCTCACCGGTGGCAGCACGATTGTTCCCGGAGACCGGGGGTGTGGTGCGCGGTAAGGATGCGCTGCGTCATTACTGGTCGACGGCGCTGACGGGTATGCCGGATCTGCAGTTCGAGGTGCTGGCCACCTACCGCGGCGAATCGGCCCTGGTGATCCACTACCGCAATCAGAACGGCGGGTTGGTCAACGAGGTGCTGTTGTTCGACGGTGCCCTGGTGCGCGAAGGTCACGGCACGTATCTGGATTAGCCCGCTCAGACCGGTGTCACCCAGGTGGTGATGTCGGCATGCACCACCTCGACGCCATGGCGGTCGGTGATGCTGACCGGCACCACGATGTCGGTGCCCTCGGTGATCGCACCGAAGTCCGGCGGCGCGAGTTCGGCTCTGGCCCGCAGCGAGGTGGTGGCCTTGGCCAGGTATTGCACATTCATCGCCTTGGGGATCCAGCGGTGCGTGGTGGGCACCGTGGCCTCCATGAGCATGCCCATCGCCATCTCGGCGGCGTTGCACGACGCGATGGCGTGCACGGTGTGCAGGTGGTTGTAGACGTAGAACCACTTCGGCACCGTCACCTCGGCCAGTCCCGGCTCCATGCGGACGACGTGGGGCAGGATCGACGCGAAATACGGCACCCGGGCCATGGCGGCGGCCGAAAACGCCCACGTGCCGCCGGGCAGTGGTGACATCTTCTTCCAGGCGCGATACGTGGGGCTGGGCTGCGTCATGGGGCCATACCTTACTCAAAAGTAAGTTCGGTGAAACGGGCTGGGCCCCTCGCGTGCGAAGCGCTGTGGCGGTCGGAAGCGGGATTTTCCGCCATGGCGCTTCATCCGCGGGGACCGCGTGCGGCGATCTGGCCGACGGCACGCGAAAATCGCTGGGAAACCCGGATCTCGAACGCTGTTTTTCCCGCCCGCGCCGATGGCCCCCTACCTGCTCGATCGCGGATTTGGAGGACGCCCCGATCTAGGGCATACTGTTCGGGTTGCCTTGAGCCGGGTATTTCTGGCCGGGCAAACGACCGGCGCCCCCACGGGCGCATCCGGTCCCAACACTAGATCGCGACTGATTCCCAGGGCGAGAAAGTGTGCGAGAAGGCGACACGCCCGACCGCGGGGGTCGGTGGACCATAGACAGGTAAACAGCGGCGGCAATTCTCGGCGCACCCGCGCCGGGGCACCAGGCCCGACGGGCTTTCGGTGGGATTCCCATCGAGACTCCGATACGGCCGGCCGATGTACGAAGTAGAGGTAGGAGAAGCGTGGCGGGACAGAAGATCCGCATCAGGCTCAAGGCCTACGACCATGAGGCCATTGATGCCTCGGCGCGCAAGATCGTCGAGACGGTCACCCGTACCGGTGCCAGTGTGGTGGGCCCCGTGCCGCTGCCGACCGAGAAGAACGTGTACTGCGTGATTCGGTCGCCGCACAAGTACAAGGACTCGCGGGAGCATTTCGAAATGCGCACCCACAAGCGACTGATCGACATCCTCGACCCGACGCCGAAGACGGTTGACGCGCTCATGCGCATCGATCTGCCGGCCAGTGTCGACGTCAACATCCAGTAGGAGAACAGAAATGGCTAACAGTGCTAGTTCTGCCGCTCCGCGGCGTGGCATTTTGGGCACCAAGCTGGGCATGACGCAGGTGTTCGATGAGAACAACAAAGTCGTCCCGGTGACGGTCGTGAAAGCCGGCCCCAACGTGGTGACCCTTATCCGCACCCCCGAGCGTGACGGCTACAGCGCCGTGCAGCTCGCCTATGGCGAGATCAGCCCGCGCAAGGTCAACAAGCCCGTCACCGGTCAGTACGCCGCCGCGGGTGTCAACCCGCGCCGCCACCTGGCCGAGCTGCGGGTCGACGAGGCCGCCGCCGCCGAGTACGAGGTGGGCCAGGAGCTGACCGCCGAGATCTTCGCCGACGGTGCTTACGTCGACGTGACCGGCACCAGCAAGGGCAAGGGCTTCGCCGGCACCATGAAGCGTCATGGCTTCGCCGGCCAGGGCGCCGCCCACGGTGCCCAGGCGGTGCACCGTCGTCCCGGCTCCATCGGTGGCTGCGCCACCCCGGGCCGCGTGTTCAAGGGCACCCGGATGTCGGGCCGCATGGGTAACGACCGGGTGACCACGCAGAACCTGAAGGTTCACAAGGTCGATGCCGAGAACGGCGTGCTGTTGATCAAGGGCGCCATCCCCGGACGCAACGGTGGTCTGGTGGTTGTCCGCAGCGCAATCAAGCGAGGCGAGAAGTAATGACTTTGAAGATTGACGTCAAGACCCCGGCCGGCAAGAAGGACGGCTCCATCGAGCTGCCCGCCGCGCTGTTCGACGTCGAACCCAACATTGCTCTGATGCACCAGGTCGTCAACGCTCAGTTGGCCGCCAAGCGCCAGGGCACCCACTCGACGAAGACCCGCGGTGAGGTCTCCGGTGGCGGCAAGAAGCCGTACCGGCAGAAGGGCACCGGCCGGGCGCGTCAGGGTTCGACCCGCGCACCGCAGTTCACCGGTGGTGGCATCGTCCACGGCCCGCAGCCGCGCGACTACAGCCAGCGGACCCCGAAGAAGATGATCGCCGCCGCCCTGCGCGGTGCGCTGTCGGACCGGGCCCGCAACGAGCGGATCCACGCGATCACCGAGCTGGTCGAGGGCCAGACCCCGTCGACCAAGAGCGCCAAGGCGTTCCTGGGCACGCTGGTTGCCGAGAACACGGCCAAAAACAGGAAGGTTCTCGTCGTCATCGGCCGCACCGATGAGGTCGGCGCCCGCAGCGTTCGCAACCTGCCTGGTGTGCACGTGATCTCGCCGGATCAGCTGAACACCTACGACGTGCTCAACGCTGACGACGTGGTGTTCTCGGTCGAGGCTCTGAACGCCTACATCGAGGCCAACACGAAGAAAGAGGAGGTGTCGGCCTGATGGCTACCGTGACCGACCCCCGCGACATCATCCTGGCCCCGGTCATCTCGGAGAAGTCGTACGGGCTGATCGAGGACAACGTGTACACGTTCATCGTGCATCCGGACTCCAACAAGACGCAGATCAAGATCGCGATCGAGAAGATCTTCGACGTCAAGGTGAGCTCGGTGAACACCGCCAACCGGCAGGGCAAGCGCAAGCGCACCCGCTCGGGCTTCGGCAAGCGCAAGGACACCAAGCGCGCCATCGTCACCCTGGCCGCCGGCAGCAAGCCGATCGACCTGTTCGGAGCCCCGGCGTAACGGCCGGGAACTAAGAGGATTTAACTGATATGGGAATTCGCAAGTACAAGCCGACGACCCCGGGTCGTCGCGGTGCCAGCGTCTCCGATTTCGCCGAGATCACTCGCTCGACTCCGGAGAAATCGCTGATTCGCCCGCTGCACGGCAAGGGTGGTCGTAACGCCCATGGCCGGATCACCACCCGGCACAAGGGTGGTGGCCACAAGCGCGCCTACCGCGTCATCGACTTCCGTCGTCACGACAAGGACGGCGTCGACGCCAAGGTCGCGCACATCGAGTACGACCCCAACCGCACGGCCAACATCGCGCTGCTCCACTTCCTGGACGGCGAGAAGCGCTACATCATCGCGCCGCAGGGCATCAAGCAGGGCGACGTGATCGAGTCGGGCGCCAACGCCGACATCAAGCCGGGCAACAACCTGCCGCTGCGCAACATCCCCGCCGGCACCGTGATCCACGCTGTGGAGCTGCGGCCCGGTGGCGGTGCCAAGCTGGCCCGCTCGGCCGGCGTGAGCATCCAGCTGCTGGGTAAGGAAGGCACCTACGCCTCGCTGCGTATGCCGTCCGGTGAGATCCGTCGCGTCGACGTGCGCTGCCGCGCCACCGTCGGCGAGGTCGGCAACGCCGAGCAGGCGAACATCAACTGGGGCAAGGCCGGCCGTATGCGGTGGAAGGGCAAGCGCCCGACCGTCCGTGGTGTCGTGATGAACCCGGTCGACCACCCGCACGGTGGTGGTGAAGGCAAGACCTCCGGTGGCCGTCACCCGGTCAGCCCGTGGGGCAAGCCCGAGGGCCGCACCCGCAAGCCCAACAAGCCGAGCGACAAGCTCATCGTCCGTCGCCGGCGCACCGGCAAGAAGCGCTAGGCCGCGGAAGGAGTAGCAGCGATGCCTCGTAGTCTTAAAAAGGGTCCGTTCGTCGACGACCATCTGCTCAAGAAGGTCGACGTTCAGAACGAGAAGAACACCAAGCAGGTCATCAAGACCTGGTCGCGTCGGTCGACCATCCTCCCCGACTTCATCGGGCATACGTTTGCGGTGCATGACGGCCGCAAGCATGTCCCGGTGTTCGTCACCGAGGCGATGGTCGGGCACAAGCTCGGCGAATTCGCCCCGACGCGCACCTTCAAGGGTCACATCAAGGACGACCGGAAGAGCAAGCGGCGATGAGTACCACAGTCAGCAATGTCATCGAATACCCGTCGGCAACCGCCAAGGCGCGCTTCGTGCGCGTCTCGGCCAGCAAGGCCCGCCGCGTCATCGATCTGGTCCGCGGCAAGAGCGTCGAGGAAGCCCTCGACATCTTGCGGTGGGCGCCGCAGGGTGCCAGCGAGCCGGTCGCCAAGGTGATCGCCAGCGCTGCCGCCAACGCGCAGAACAACGAGGGGCTGGACCCGACGACGCTGGTGGTTGCGACCATCACCGCCGACGAGGGCCCGACCGCCAAGCGCATCCGTCCGCGTGCCCAGGGGCGTGCGTTCCGGATCCGCAAGCGCACCAGCCACATCACCGTGATCGTGGAGAGCCGTCCGCCCAAGAGCAACGGAGGCGCGGGTACATCTACCTCGGCGCGTAGCCGTCGTGCTCAGGGCAGCAAGGCTTCCGCTGCCGCGAAGGCCACGGCCGAGACGAAGGGAGGCTCGGAGTAGTGGGCCAGAAGATCAATCCCCACGGTTTCCGGCTCGGTATCACCACCGAGTGGAAGTCCCGCTGGTACGCCGACAAGCAGTACTCGGACTATGTGAAGGAAGACGTCGCCATCCGGCGTCTGCTGGCCACTGGTCTGGAGCGCGCCGGTATCGCCGATGTGGAGATCGAGCGCACCCGGGACCGGGTCCGCGTTGACATCCACACCGCGCGTCCCGGCATCGTCATCGGCCGCCGCGGCACCGAGGCCGACCGCATCCGCGCCGACCTGGAGAAGCTGACCGGTAAGCAGGTTCAGCTCAACATCCTTGAGGTGAAGAACCCTGAGTCGCAGGCTCAGCTCGTCGCCCAGGGTGTTGCCGAGCAGCTGAGCAACCGCGTGGCGTTCCGTCGCGCGATGCGCAAGGCGATCCAGTCGGCCATGCGTCAGCCGAACGTCAAGGGCATCCGGGTGCAGTGCTCGGGCCGCCTCGGCGGTGCTGAGATGAGCCGGTCGGAGTTCTACCGCGAGGGTCGGGTTCCGCTGCACACGCTGCGCGCGGACATCGACTACGGCCTCTACGAGGCCAAGACCACCTTCGGCCGGATCGGTGTGAAGGTGTGGATTTACAAGGGCGACATCGTCGGTGGCAAGCGTGAGCTCACCGCCGCCGCGCCGGCCAGTGACCGGCCGCGTCGTGAGCGTCCGTCGGGCACCCGGCCGCGTCGTAGTGGTGCCTCGGGCACCACGGCGACGAGCACCGAGGCCGGCCGCGCCGCGACCGGTGACGATGCACCGGCCGCAACCGAGGCCGCGGCTGCTTCGGCTGGGTCTGATTCCGGCAAGCCGGAAGCAACGGAGAACTAATCATGCTGATTCCCCGCAAGGTCAAGCACCGCAAGCAGCATCACCCACGGCAGCGTGGCATCGCCAGCGGCGGCACGTCGGTGAGCTTCGGTGACTACGGCATCCAGGCACTGGAGCACGCCTACATCACCAACCGGCAGATCGAGTCCGCTCGTATCGCCATCAACCGGCACATCAAGCGTGGCGGCAAGGTGTGGATCAACATCTTCCCGGACCGTCCGCTGACCAAGAAGCCGGCCGAAACCCGCATGGGTTCCGGCAAGGGTTCGCCGGAGTGGTGGGTCGCCAACGTCAAGCCCGGTCGTGTGCTCTTCGAGCTCAGCTACCCGGACGAGAAGACCGCCCGGGACGCCCTTACCAGGGCGATCCACAAGTTGCCGATCAAGGCACGCATCGTGACTCGAGAGGAGCAGTTCTGATGGCAGTGGGAACTACGCCTGGTGAACTGCGCGAACTGTCCGACAGCGAGTTGACGGACAAGCTGCGCGAGTCGAAGGAAGAGCTGTTCAACCTGCGCTTCCAGATGGCGACCGGTCAGCTGGCCAACAACCGTCGGCTGCGCACTGTGCGCCAGGAGATCGCACGGGTCTACACCGTGCTGCGTGAACGTGAGTTGGGTCTGGCTTCCGGGCCCGGAGGTGAGGAAAGCTAATGGCGGAGACTAAGGGCCCCAAGCACACTCCGCGCACCGAGGAGACCCGTGGCCGTCGCAAGACCGCCATCGGCTACGTGGTGAGCGACAAGATGCAGAAGACCATCGTGGTCGAGCTGGAAGATCGCAAGAGCCACGCGCTCTACGGCAAGATCATCCGGACCACGAAGAAGGTCAAGGCGCACGACGAGAACGGTGACGCCGGTATCGGCGACCGCGTCTCGCTGATGGAGACCCGGCCGCTGTCGGCCTCCAAGCGCTGGCGCCTGGTCGAGGTGCTGGAAAAAGCGAAGTAGCGAAGGCCTCCGTTTTTTCTCGCGAGCAGACGCAAATGTCCCCCAAACCTTCGGGTTTGGGGGACATTTGCGTCTGCTCAGTCCAATTTGGTGGCCATTTCGAGGCGGTCCATACCCGAGGGTTCGTCGTGGTCGCCGAACGTGAACGTCACCGACTCGAACCTTCCGGTGAACGGGAACGGCGCCTTGTCGGCATAGTCGTCACAGACCGGTGAGACGTTGTCCATGCCGACGTCGAAGCATTCGGTGCCGCAGCGCTGCGGCACCTGTCGCTCGACGCGGGTCTGCGCGGCCTGGTTGCCGTCGACGGACACCGTTACCGATGCAGGTGACCCCGGTTGGGGGCCGTCCGGGGTGAAGTCGACTGTGATGACGTGTTTACCGGGGACCAGCGGTTCCTCGGCCGTCGCGTCATAGCGTTGGAGGCCGAAATAGTTGTAGTGGTAGCGAACTTTGCCTTCCCACAAGAACAATGCGAATCCTGCGGCATCACCGCCGAGGGCAGCCAGGACGCCCTCGGCCCCACCCTCGGGAATCTCGACGGGCACCGTGATCCGGTGCGGGACTCCGACCATCTTCGGCGCCGACCCTTCGGGCAGCCGGATCATGCCCGGGTGGAAGGTGACCTCCTTGCGGCCGGTGAAGAAGCTCGGCCGCAGGGTGACGTCGAGGCGTTCGGCGAACCGGTCGTCGATGGGCAGCACGTTGTACTTGGCCGCCTCGGCCAGGAACATGTCCTGCAACTCTTTGAGTTTGGCCGGTTCCTGCTCGGCCAGGTCCACCGATTCGCTGAAATCCTCGGCGATGTTGTACAACTCCCACTTGTCGTCGTCGTAGGAGAAGGTGCCCGCGGTCTCCCACGGCAGCCGGCCGTGCCGCACACAGGCGATCCAGCCGTCGTGATACATGGCCCGGTTGCCCATCATTTCGAAGTACTGCTTGTCTCGGGTGCTCTTGGCTGCGCCGTCGGCGAATGAGTACGCGAAGCTGACGCCTTCGATGGGACGCTGGATGTAGCCGTTGACCTCGACCGGTTCGCGGACTCCGACCACCTCCAAAAGGGTGGGCAGCACATCGATCACGTGATGGAACTGGGAGCGCACCGCTCCGTGCTCGGAGATCTTGTCCGGCCAGGACACGATCATGCTGTTGCGGGTGCCGCCGAAGTGCGAGGCCACCTGTTTGGTCCACTGGAACGGGGTGTCACCGGCGTGCGCCCAACCCACGGCGTAGTGCGGGGACGTCCCGGGCAGTCCCCAGTTGTCGATGAAACGTAGCGATTCCTCGATCGACGGCTGCTGACCGTTGAGGCTCATCAGCTCGTTCGGTGTGCCGATCAACGAGCCCTCGCCCGATGAGCCGTTGTCGCCGAGGATGTAGATGACGATGGTGTTGTCGAGCTCGCCGATCTTCTCGATCGCATCGACGACGCGGCCGACCTCGTAATCGGTGTGTTCCAGGAAGTCGGCGAAGTTCTCGGCCTGGCGGGCGAACAAAGCCCGATGTTCGGCGGGCTGGCTGTCCCATGAGGGGATCTGGTCTGGGCGCTCGGTCAGCTGGGTGCCGGCCGGAATGATCCCCATGTCGAGCTGGTTTTGATGGACGGTCTTGCGGTATTCGTCCCAGCCCATGTCGAAGCGGCCCTTGTTGCGTCCGCGCCAGTCCAACGGAGGCTGGTGCGGCGCGTGCGCCGCACCCGTCGAGAAGTATCCGAAGAACGGCCGGTCTGGGGCGATGGTCTTCTGAGCCTGGATCCAGGCGATCGCGTCGTCAGCGAGGTCGCGCTGCAGTTGATATCCGTCCTGGGGCCGCGCGGGTGGCTCCACCGGGGTGGTGTTGCGGATCAGCGACGGATAGAACTGATCCGTCTCGCCGGAGATGAAACCGTAGAAATAATCGAAACCCTGGTTGGTGGGCCAATTGTCGAACGGTCCGGCCGGGCTGGTCTGGTTGTCGGGGACATTGTGGTTCTTGCCCCACCAGGCACAGGTGTAGCCGGCTTGTTTGAGCAGCTCGCCCATGGTCGCGCAGCTTTTGGGGATGATGCCGCAGTAGCCCGGATAGCCGGTGGCCATCTCCTGGATGACGCCGGTGGCCACCGAGTGGTGGTTGCGTCCGGTCAACAGCGCGGCACGGGTGGGTGAACACAGTGCGGTGGTGTGGAACTGGTTGTAGAACAAGCCGCGCTTGTGCAGGCGCTCGGCTGTCGGCATCCGGACCAAACCGCCGTTGACGCTCGGCCAGCCGAAGCCGACATCGTCGAGCAGGACGAGAAGGATATTGGGTGCGCCTGCCGGGGCCAGACGCACCGGCGGGAAATCCGGAGTCGAGTCCTGCGCGTAGAGGTTGATCGTGGCGTTGGGGAATGTCCACTCCGGCTCCGGCAGGTGATAGCGATCGAGATGCAGCGGGAATTCGGAACTGCGGTCATCAGCCATGATCACGATGGTGTCACGACGGTTGCCGATTCGCCAGGATTGAGCACCAAAAATGCTGTGCTGGTAGACAATTGCGCAGAATAGCGGGCCCGGTAGTGATTCCGGGCGACGAGCGCTATCTGCGGCCAATGTACACGCTGGGCCGGCCTGCCACGGATGATTCTCAGATGAGGCTCGCGGTCAAACCGCCGTCGACGACGTACCCGGACCCGGTGCAGAACGACGACCGGTCACCGGCAAGGAACAGAGCCACTGCGGCAACATCTTTCACGTCGACATAGCCGCCCTGCGCCTGGGCGATCACGGCATCGAAGTCCACCCCGAGCGTCTCGGTGTAGGCCTGCTTGTTCCCGCTGACCAGAGCGGTCTCAGCGAAGCCCGGAAGGATGGAGTTCACCCGGATGCCATGCGGTCGCAGTTCCAGCGCAGCGGTTTTGGTCAAGTTGACCACCGCTGCCTTTGCCGCACCGTAGTGCCCGACCAGCGGTGTGCCACACAGGGCGGTGACCGAACCCATGGTGATGATCGAACCCGGCGCGCCGCCGGCCAGCATCGCCCGCGCGGCATGCTTGACGGTGAGGAACACGCCGTCGAGATTGACCGACATCATGGTCCGCCACGTTTCGAACGACATTTCGGTCAATGGTGACACCGTGGCGATCCCGGCGTTGGCCACCACAATGTCGACCTGCCCGTGGAGTTCGAGGGTGTGGTCGATCAGCTGGGACACGCTGTCCTCGCTGCGGACATCACACGCGTGCGCCGTAGCGTCCGGCAACTGTCCGGCTGCCTCGGTGGCGGCTGCACGGTCGATGTCGGAGACCATCACTTTGGCGCCGTGGGCGGCATACGTTCGCGCGATCTCGAGGCCGATGCCGCGGGCGGCGCCGGTGACGATCGCGACCTTGCCCGCCAAGGATCGGTCGGTCGCCTGGGCACGGTCGAGGGTATGGGTGTGCTGTGTCATGAATGTGCTCCTTTCAGAATAGGTTTGCGGTCAGGCCGCCGTCGACCAGGTAGTGGCCGCCGGTGATGAACTCGGCGTCCGAGGAGGCGAGGAAGGCCACCATCTCGGCGACGTCGACCGGTGCGCCGAAACGGCCCTGTTTGAGGGCGATGAGATCGTCGAACGGGATCGGTGAGATGGCCTCGATCGGGGCGGCCAGTCGGTCGGCCATCTCGGTGGCCACGATGCCCGGGCAGACCGCGTTGACGCGAATACCGGCGGTGCGCAGTTCGACGGCGGCCGATTCGGTGAACCGGACCACCGCACCCTTGGACGCACAATAGGCCGACAGCAGCGGGCCGCCCGCGGTGCCGGCCACCGAGGCAATGTTGACGATCGCCGCGCCACCGGCCTGGCCCAGAGCGGGCACGGCGGCCCTGGTGAACCGGAAGGTGCCGACGACGTTGATGTCGAGGATCCGGGTGAACTCCTCGTCGGTGATGTCGAGTACCGGTTTGGCGATCTCGATGCCGGCGTTGTTGACCAGCAGATCGAGCCCACCGAAGGCATCGACGGCAGCTGCGACGGCCGCGGTCACGTCGGCGGTCGAGCGGACGTCGCAGGCAATGCCGATACAGCCGTCGCCCAGCTCGGCGGCTGCGGACCGGGCTCCGTCGCCGTCGATGTCGGCGATGGCCACCCGCGCACCGCCGGCCACCAGGCGCTGGGCGATCGCGAGGCCGATGCCGCGTGCGGCACCGGAGACGATCGCGCGCCGATTCGTCAGGTCATTCATCGAGATACCTCCTGGTGGTGGGTCAGTTTGGTCAGTGCGGATCGCGCCGCGTGGTACCCGCACATGCCGTGGGCTCCGGGGCCCGGAGGCGTTGCAGCAGAACAGATGTAGTGGCCGGGAAGGCCGGTTGAATACGGTGACAAGGTGATTCGTGGCCCGAAGGTCAACTGCCGGATGTCTTTGGCGCCGGTCATGATGTCGCCGCCGGTGTAGTTGGCGTTGTAGTCGGCCATCGCCACCGTGGATCGCGTCGTGTGGTCGAGGATCCGATCGCGGAACCCCGGAGCGAACCGCTCTATTTGGGCGATGATCGCCTCGGTGGCGTTTCCGGTGTAACCGTTGGGCACGTGCGCATAGCTCCATACCGGGTGCACGTCGCCGACGGAGCGTTGCGGGTCGGCCAGATATTGCTGGCCGACCAGGACGAAAGGCCGATCCGGCAGCCGGCCGGCGTGGATGGCGCGTTCGGTGGAGACGACCTCTTCGAAGGATCCCCCCAGGTGTACGGTGCCGGCTCGGTGCGCATCCGGATTGCGCCACGGGACTCCGCCCTGGACGGCGAAATCGACTTTGAAGGCACCCGGTCCGCGCCGGAAATTGCGGTACGCACGGGATACCCGCCGCGGTAGGCGGTCTCCGAGAATCTGTGCGACGGCCTCGGGCGCGAGGTCGAACATCGTGATCTCCGAGGGTGGTAACTGGTTTGCCGCGCTGACCCGAACACCGGTCTCGATGCTGCCGCCGAGTCGGGTCAGCTCGGCAGCCATCGCGGTCGCGATCGCACCGGAGCCGCCGGCGGCGACCGCCCAGCCGTGCCGGTGGCCCGCGGTCAGGATGCCCAGTCCGATCGCGGAGGTCATCGGCAGGTGCAGCGGTCGGAACGCATGGGCGGCGACTCCGCCGAACAGTGCCTTGGCTGCCTCGGAGCGGAACACCCGCGCCAGGGCGGTCGCGGGCAACACCGTCGGAGCGCCGAACCGGGCCAGGGCCAGTGGGTGCCGCGGCATTCGCAGCAGCGGGCCCATGATGTCCTGCGAGAGTGCGTCGAAATCGGCTGCGGGACCGCTGAACAGGGTCCGCCACCGCGAGCCGTCGATGCCGAGTCCGGCGGCAGTGTCCTCGACCGAGCGGTGCAGCACGCCGGCCGTGCCGTCGTCGAGCGGATGCACGCAGTCGAGTTCCGGCCACCGCCACTGGATGCCGAGGTCGGCCAGCAGCGGTGAGCCGACGGCCATCGGGTGGATCGCCGAACAGTGGTCGTGCAGCAGGCCTGGCAACAGGGCTTCGCTGCTGCGGGTGCCCCCACCGATCTGGTCGGCGGCTTCGAGCACCGTGACCGTAATGCCCGCGCGGGCCAGGGTGAGGGCCGCGGCGAGCCCGTTGGGCCCGCTGCCGACCACTGTCGCGGTGCTCACGCCAGTGCCCCGTGCCGATCGTTGCGCGACCAGGTGACCTGCGTCGGGATCGGACCGTTGGGCAGCCAGGGCTGTTCGGCCACCGCGTCAGCGACGTTCCAGGTGCCGCGTTCGATCACGCCGAGGGCCGCATCGATCAGCTTGTAGTGCTGCACCTTGCTGCCCCAGGCTTGAGATTCCACCCAGGCCACGATCAGCTCGCCGGGCTCGAACTGAGCTTCGCGCTGGACTGCCTTGATCATGTTCTCGTCGTGCAGGTGCCCGTCGCCGAAGTTGAACCCGATCAGGGAATTGCAGGTGAACTCCGCCTCGCGCACGGTTCGGGAGTCGATGTCCGACAACGAGTTCAGCAGCACCGAGAACAGGCCCCGGCCCTGACTGTGCATCGTGCGCCAGGCGATCGGCTGGTTCATCGTGACCTCGGCCCACTCGGGCTCGTAGCCGAACGCGACGAACTGGTCCACCGTGTTGCGTGCCGACCGCGTGACCCGGTTCAGTTTGGCCTCGGCGCCCGGAGTGAAAGTCCAGGTGGCGCTGGCCCAGTTGCCCGCGTACTGACGCATGGACGGCAGGAAGGAGACCTTGTCCGGCCGGAAGTTACCCAGAATGGGGAAGAACGCCAGCGCCGCAACGATGGCTGCGGTCAACCATGGCGAGGACATGTCGGTCACTGCATAGCCGTCCCACGCGGGGAATCCGGCGAACACGAACACCGAGGCGTAGGCGAACAGGACATTCCACTCCAGCGGCACGGCCAGCGGGAAGGTCGACACGATGAACAGGTGGAAGCACACCATGAGGACGACGGCTGCCAGCGTGAGCGCCTTGTTCGTGGAGAAGAGCAGGGTCAGGGGGGCGAGGATCTCCACCGTGGTGCCCAGCACGTGGGCCATCACGTCGGCGACCCGGGACGGGCGCAAGTCGTGCGGAAAGTCGCGGTAATGCGCGCGTTTGACCCATTTGGACGGGATCAACGGACTGTTGCTCACCATCGGCGGGATGACGTTGGAGAAATGTTTGCCGAACTTCGAGATCCCGGCGCCGACCCAGACCACCACGATCAGCAGCTTCAGCGCGATGATCATGTCGACGAACGGCAATACGGTGAAGAAGAACAGCGCAGGCAGGTACTGCTCACCGCGGGCGCCGAGGAATATGGTCTTGTCCCGCAGGCCGATCGCCACCAGCAGCACCATGGGAGCGATCAGCAGCGCCGGGTTGACCAGACCGGAAGTGTTGTCCGGCAAAACCTTCGACAGCGACTCACTGGGAATCCCGGGGAGCACGAGCGCTACGGTCAACGTCGCCAACAGCCCCAGATAGATCGCGACGTCGCACCAGGTGCGCCGGTCGCCGGCGGTGAACGGAACCCGCTTGTACGGGCGCAGCCGGATCGTGCCCGGCCGAGCCCAGAACAAGATACCGCCGGTCATCGGCTTCACCTTGCCGGCCAGTGGCCCCCAGGATCCGGCCACACCGATGGCCTCCAGTAGTACCGTCCACAATATGGCCTTCTGATAAACGATCGGCTGGTTCCACCACTGTGAAACATGCCAGAAGGGAGGCAGGTCCGAGGTGACGGTGGCGACGATGACGCCGCCGAGCGCGTAGAAGAAGATAAGTTTGGCGATGTAGATGGTGTGCACCATCGTCGGTGAGCCGAAGCCGTGCTCGACCCAGTTGACCGACAAGATTCGCATCCGTTCCATCAACGGCTTGCCGAGGAACTCCTGGGGGTCGACCGCGGGTAGGTCGGGTTGTGTGAATCCCATTGTCAAATCTCCTGTTTCGGTGGGATAAGTCGGTCAGACCGGGTGGGTGGCGGTGGCGGTGCGCTTGCGCAGGGCCGGCTTGTCGATCTTGCCGACAGCGTTCTTGGGTAGCTCGTCGAGAATGGTGATCTCCACGGGGCGTTTGTATTTCGACAGTGCCGCGGCGAGGTGTTCACGCACCTGATCGGCCTCGATGATGCTGCCCGGCGTGGTGGTCACGAACATCACGGGCTGCTCGCCGTACAGGGGGTCGGGCCTGCCGACAACTGCTGCCTCGGCGATGCCGGTCAGGCGGTAGGCGACGGTTTCGATCTCTTTCGGGTAGATGTTCTCGCCGCCGCGGATGATCATGTCCTTGGCGCGGTCGACGAGAACCAGGTAGCCGTCTTCGTCGAGCCGTCCGATGTCGCCGGTGTGCAGCCAGCCGTCGACGACCGTCTTCGCGGTCTCGTCGGGACGGTTCAGATAGCCCCGCATGACGTTGGGTCCGGAGATCAGCACTTCACCCAACTCGCCCGTCGGCACCGCGTTGCCGTCGGCGCCGGCGATTCGGATGGTCTGTCCCGGTAGCGGCGGGCCGACGGTGCCGGGCTTGCGCTTGCCGTGCAACGGATTTCCGGTGCTCGCACATGACCCCTCGGACAGCCCATACCCCTCGATGATGGGTACGCCGTAGCGGCTCTCGAACATCTCGAGCAGTTCCGCGCTGGCCGGTGCCGCCCCGCACACGGCGAACCGCAGTGTGGAGGTATCGGGTTCCTGCTCGGCCGGCAGGTTGGCCAGCATCGTGTAGATGGTCGGCACTGCCGAGAAGTACGTCGCGCGGCTGCCTTTGACCCGATCGAAGAAGCTCTTCGGGTCGAAACGGCCGGCGATGGTGGTGCGCCCGCCCGCCAGCAGGGGCGAAAGCGTGCTCACCACAATGCCGTTGACGTGAAAGAGCGGAAGAATCAGCAGGCTGTGGTCGGCGGCGGTGAGGTCGAAGGCGTTGATGATCATCTGGCACATCGCATCGAGATTCGAGTGGTCGAGCATCACGCCCTTGGGGCGACCGGTGGTGCCGCTGGTGTAGATCAGCAGTGCCAGGGCGGAGGCATCGCACACTGGTTCGGGATCCTGTGCATCCGGTTCCGAGGTGAGATCTCCCGTCGTGACGACCACGGCAGTCGCGCCGAGATCGACTGGTTCGGCGACGAGGAGAACCTTGGCGGCGGCGTCGCTCACCTGATAGGCGGCCTCGTCGGGCGACAGTGATGGATTCAGGGGAGTCACCGCCGCACCGATGCGCCAGGCGGCGAACAGCGTGACCACCAGATCGACGGTGTTGGGCAGCATCACTGCGACCACATCGCCCGACCGGACACCGTGGCTGCGCAGTGTCGAGGCGGCGCGGCGCACGGCGTCGAGGAACTCGGCGTTGCTCAGGGACGCGTGGTCGTCGTCGAGGCACGGTGCCTCGGGTGCCGCTGCGGCGCGGCGGTCGGGCAGGGAGGGCAGGTGCACGTTCGGTTCCTGGGAGGTCGTTGGTGGTGTGCCACAACGGTAGGAAGTGGTGACCCGCCTCACACCGTGGTGACGTCACGAAGATCGCCCATCGACTTGTATCGAGAATCCAAAAGTGTGCGCGGTGGCCGATTCAGGTGTTTACCGTTCAGGTATGAGTGCTGGGCAGGGTGGATCGGAAGCCCCTACAGGCACGGTGGCCGACATCGTGGACCGGTTGGGCGAGCGCAGCGGCGAGATCATCGGCGCCATCCAGCAGCATCTGGCCACCGAGATCGGTGAGTTGCGCGGCGACCCCCAATTGCTCGAACTGTTGGGCGCCAGCGTGGCCGGCAATGTCGAAACCGTTCTGGACGCGGTGCGCTACTCCATCGACATCGAACGGGTCGAACCGCCGACCGCGGCTCTGGAGTACGCACGCCGCACCGCTCAGCACGGTGTCCCGGTTACCGCACTGGTTCGGGCTTACCGGTTGGGGCACCAGCAGATGCTGGACCACGTACTCACGGAGATCCGCCGTGCGGGACTCGAGCCCGGACGTGCACTGGTCGCCTTCGAGACCATCAGCGGTGTCACGTTCCGCTACATCGACTGGATTTCACAGCAGGTCATCGACGCCTATGAGGCCGAGCGTGAACGCTGGGTGGAGAACCGCAACAGTGTGCGCGCCGTTCGGGTGCGCGAGTTGCTCGAGATGGCGGAGGGCCAGCTTGGTCAGCTCGACATCGATGCGGCGAGCACAGCAGTTCGCTATCCATTGCGGCGCACGCACCTCGCGTTGATCCTGTGGACAGACAGTGATGACACATCCGGTGGGGAGTTGCTGCGGCTCGAGCGATTCGTACGCGAGCTCGCCGAAGCGATGGACCTGCCGGACGGAGCCTTGTTTGTCGCGGCAGACCGGGTCAGCGCGCACGGCTGGCTGGCGTTGCCCGCGGCGCAGGCCGACGCTGCGGTCGCCCGGGTTCGCCGATTCGTCGCCGACGGAGTCGATCCGCCGCGGTTGTCGGTCGGTAAACCCCTTGCGGGGCTGAGCGGATTCCGGCGATCGCATCGATTGGCGCGCATCGCCCAGCGGATCTCTGTTGCGGGTGACTCGGGCCGGCGATTCACCGCCGCCGATGAACCCGGTCTGGTGGCGACGGCGATGCTCGCAGAGGATCTGGGTCAAACCCGCGAGTGGGTGTGGGAAGCTTTGGGCGCGTTGGCCGGCAACACCGACAGCGACGCGCGCCTGCGCGACACCCTGCGGGTATTCCTGGGTGAGGGAGGCAGCTATAAGGCCGCGGCCGAGCGACTCAACTTGCACCACAACTCAGTTCGCTACCGTGTCGAACGAGCGATCGACCGACGTGGCCGTCCGATAGGCGAGGATCGCATCGACGTCGAACTCGCGCTGCTGGCCTGCCACCATTTCGGCGGCGCGGTCCTGGCCGGTCGGCAGATCGGGGTAGCCCAGTAATGGCCCAATAGGCTTTCGCCTCGCCTATTTCAGGTGATGCGGCGGACGGGTGAAGCTGGAGATCGCCAATGACGTTGACCGCCAGACATATTGGCGGTGGCGCAGATCTGAATACGCTGGTCGTCTTGGATAGCTGATTGGTCGATCCGGTGACTCCGGCCAGACAGAGAGTTATAGTCCGGGTTGGCTTCAACGGAGATTCGAGGTGCTCGTGTCCAATTGGCTGCGCACGCTACGTTTGTCGTTTGTCTGGTCGCTGGTGGTGGCGGTCGTGTTCGCCATGGCCGCCTGCGGCTCAGATGGTGAGTCGGGGGCGCCGTCAGGCGCGCCAGAAGGTTCCACCGCGTCGGAAACCGCGGGATTGCGGCAAAAGGCCAAGGATGCCTACATTTTCGCCTACCCGCTGGTCATGAACTATCGAACGATGTACAAGCAGGCAATTGAGGGCGACCACGCGTTCGGCAAGTGGCTGCATCTCGGGGTGTCGTCACCTGCCGACACCGACATTGTGACCCCCAATAACGATTCTCCGTATTCCTATGCCTGGGTGGACGTACGATCCGAGCCTTGGGTGCTGACGTTGCCGCCGATTGAGCCGGATCGGTACTACACCAGCCAGTGGGACGACCTGTGGGGTTTCGTGTTGGACAATCCCGGCTCGGTCAAGGACGGCAACAAGGGCATGTCGGTGCTGGTGGCCGGTCCGGATTACCAGGGCCAAGCGCCGCCGGGAATCTCACGGGTGATCAAAGGGGAAAGCGAATTGCTGGGCACCCTGACCCGCACACAGTTGATGGCCGCCGACAACGGGCTTGACCGGGTGAAGGAAATCCAGCAGCAGTACCAGCTGCAGCCACTCAGCGCCTTCCTCAAACAGCCCGCGCCGGCTGCCGCGCCTGCGCCGAACTGGCCGGTCTGGACCGAGGGCGACGAGGCTACCCCGAAATTCTGGGACTACGTATCCTTCCTGCTGCCGTTTACCAGCAATAATCCACAAGATCGTGCGATGTACGACGATCTGGCGGCCCTCGGTGTCAAACGCGACGAACCCTTCAAACAGGACGCGCAGTCGCAGGAGGTGCAGGATGCGCTCAAAGGTGGCATCGAGGACGCGCAGGCTGCACTCAAGGCACGCAGCCAACAGAAAGACGTGCATTCGGAGGACCTGTTCGGCGACCGGGCGAAGATGGGCACCGATTACTTCAATCGGGCACTGGGCGTCTACATGGGCATTTTCGGCAACGTGGCCGAGCAGGCCATGTACTTCACGCTTCCCTCGGATGCAGCCGGCGAGGCGCTGGACGGGAGCAAGGCCAGTTACTCGGTGACCTTCCCACCCGGTCAGATTCCACCGGTGAATTACTTCTGGTCTTTCACGATGTACAGCGTTCCGGATCGGCTTCTGGTGGCCAATCCGATCAATCGGTATTCGATCGGCAGCGGGACGCCGGGGCTCAAGCAGAACCCGGATGGTTCGTTGACGCTCTATTTCTCCGCACAGGATCCAGGAGTGGACAAATCGAGCAACTGGCTGCCCGCGCCGGCCGGCCCCTTCTGGGTGGTGCTGCGCACCTACGGTCCCAAACAGCCGATTCTCGATAAGTCGTGGCAGCCGCCGAAAGTCGAGAAGCAGGCCTGACCTGTAGTCCACGCACCGCATCCGACTGCGGTGGAGAGACGAAATCGGTTGTCCCGGGCGGACACTTGTCGCCTTACGTCAGGGCCTGTCGGGGCGAGCCGGGCATCCCGGGTGAATCGTGGAAGGCGCCGGCGGTGCGGGCAAGGTCGTTGGGTTCGTGCAGTCCGTCGCCGGCCGCCGGTGCAGGGTGACCCGTGCCCGCTCGTGTGGCAGCAGCAGCACCGTATGTGATGTCTGGATTTCATCGGATGCCGATGTTGGTGCAAACGTCATCTCCCGCAATATGGTTCGGAGTAGAACGCGAGCTTCGAATTGCGCCATTTGTCCGCCGAGGCAACGATTGATCCCGCCGCCGAACGGCAGCCAATGCGATGGATCGGGAGTGGTGCCCACGAAGCGTTCGGGCCTGAACTCGTCGGGCTCGTCGTACAGATCGCCGCGACGGTGTATCCCGTTGATGTACAGGAACACCATGGTTCCGCGGGGCAGGAACACATCGTTGACGACGACGTCGCGCTGTACCAACCGGACCGTGAACGGCACGGTGGGGCGCAAACGCAGCGTCTCGGTAATGACGGCGTCGAGGTAGGAGTCGTCACCGGCGGCTTGTGTTTCTTCGAGGCGTTGCAACACTTCGGGATGTCGCACGAGCCGCTCTGCCACCCAGGACAGCGTCGCCGCCGTCGTGTCGTAGCCGGCGACCAGTAGCAGACGTTGGAAGCCGGCGATCATCTCGTCGTCCAGGAGTCCCTCGTCGTCGGACTGCTGAATCTTGAGGAAGATGGACAGGCAGTCACGCCGATCGGCCTCTTCTTGGGTTGAACGCCGGTATGCGATCTCGTCGTAGGTCACCTGGTCGAGGTCGCGGAGTATCCGCTGGAGTGCCGGGTAGGGGAGCCAGCGCCCGCCTGAGGCCATCGATGCGGCATACCGCATGGCGAGGCCCCGGGACGCAACGCACGCGTCGAGCTTCTCCAGCTGATCGGCAAGCCGGGCGCGACGTGCGGGTTCGGTGACCCCGAAAACGACAGACAGGATCACTTCTCGCGCCAATGTTCGCATGTAACTGTGGAATTGGATTGGCCGGCCGGTAGGGATATCGCGCAGTAGATCCCGAGCCACCTCCTCCATGACCGGCTCGTACCCCTGTAGTGCCTTGCCCATGAACGCGGGTGCGATCTTTCGCCGCACCACGGTGTGGTCATCGCTGGCCCACCACTGCATGATGCGGTTGCCGAACAGCAGTTCGTGCGGCGCCAGCCGACGCAATCCGGCGCCGAAGGACATCGCCCGGGTCTTCTCCTGGAACACCGCTCGTACGTCGTCCGGCGACGTGGTCCAGAACATCTTCGGCAGCAGCGGTACATCCATGACAAACCTGTCACCGAGCTCCCGGAACTGCTGCCGGGCCGCCTCGGGTGATCGCCACAAGGTGAGCCAGCCGCCGAGGGAATGCGGGCGCGGACGTGGCAGGTCGTCGAGTGTTGTCACCGGCCCGGTCATGGTTGTGAGGGTGCTCATCGGTTCTCCCAAGAAGGTTGTCAGCGTTGACCGTCAATCAATAGTACGAAGGCGTACTTTTGTTATGCAATAGGCATGTCCGGTGGCGTAAAGTCCCTGGGGGTGAGTAGCTTGTCGGGTTCGGTCCCCAAGTCCGCCCCTGGGCTACCCCGCGGGCGGGCCAGCCTCGATCCTTCGGATGTGACCGCCCACCAGCGCGCCCGCTTGTTGCGCGCTGTCGTATCGGCAGTGGCCGACAAGGGCTTTCAGCAGACCACCATCGCTGACATCGTCGAACGGGCGAGGGTGTCGCGTGCTGTCATGTACCGCGAGTTCGACAGCAAGCTCGACTGTTTCTTGGTGGCGATCGACGCGGGCCGCACCTTGCTCATGGAACGTCTCGAGCAAGCGGTGCGAGAGGCGGGCGGCGGCCCGTTGGAATCCGTGGCCCGCGCAATCAGTCACACGTACCTGCAGACGTGCGTGCACGAGCCGGACCATACGCGTGCCTGGGTGCTGGAACTCGGCACGGCAGGCCCGGAGGGCATCGCAATGCGAACCGACTACCTGGATGCACTGGCCGCATTGATGCGGAATATCGACGCGGAGCACGGCGCGGGCACCACGCGCCCGCCGGGGCACTATGTCGCTTTGGTGGGCGGGATCACCGAACTGGTTGCACGGAAGGTTCATTCGGGCGAACAGGGCCGGCTCCTCGATATCGAAGACACCCTCGTCGCTGTCATCGTGACGATGTTGCGCTGAGGCCGCTGCGCTCATCGCACGACCATTGGATGAATTGATCGTCAATCGCATGTCGGCGGGGCTCGGACATGTGTCGGAGGCGTCGGCGTCCGCGATCGCATTGAAACGGTAGGTCGAGCACCAGACTCATCTCGAATCTTGTTGAGCCGGGGGGCTCTTCATCGCATTACTTTGCCGGAATCACCTATAACGGGTGAGTTGTCAACGCCAGGTGGACGTGGTGCGGTGCGGGCAATTCCGTTGACGGGAAAATCGCAGTGTGGGATGAGCACCGGGCTATGGTCGAAATCGATCGCTCTGCGAGATCCGAACAGAACCGGAAAGGCACTGTTGAAGACATGGATATGCAACTGACGCGCCGCGGGGTGTTCCGCACCGCAGGACTGGCAGCCGCAACAGCCGGGGTCGCCACCGCGATGGCCGCGTGCTCGACCGACAAGGAATCGACCGGCAATGATTCGACGCCGACTGACCAACCTGCATCAGTTGCACCCAACGCGCCTGCCGCTGCCGCGGACCTCACCCAACCAGCTACCGGTGTCGGGATGTTCCCCGGCTATGCCCAGACGATCGCGCAATTCGCTTACGTCTGGGGCTGGCCGATGGTCAACATGCTCAACCGGCGCACCCAGATCACCCAGGCTCCGCACCCAGGACTGCTCAACGGCGTCCTGCCGGTCGCCCCACAGGGCCGGCTCGGGATGTTGTCCAACTACATCGACCCAGCCGAGACGTTCGTAACCTGCCCCAACCAGGATGTGGTGTACGGGCTGGCGTACTTCTCGCTCGACGACCAGCCGGTGATCGCCCAAGTGCCTGATTTCGGTGACCGATTCTGGGTGTATGCGATGTACGACGCACGTACCGATCAGTTCAGTGAGGTCGGCAAACCCTATGCGACCAAACCTGGCTTCTATCTCCTGGCCGGTCCCAACTGGAAGGGTGACACCCCCGATGGTGTGCAGGCGGTGATCAGAAGCTCCACGTCACTGGCCAATGTGGTGCCACGCGTTTTCATGGACGACACTCCCGAGGACCACGCCGCCATCCAGTCGGTGATCAACCAGATCGATTTCTATCCGCTCAGCGAATTCGACGGCAAGATGAAGACCACCGAGTGGGCCAAGTTGCCTCCCATCCCGGGACCGCCGTCCGACGCGGCGGCGGGTGAGACGAAATGGGTTGTGCCCGAGAAGTTTTTCGACGAGTTCGGCACGATTCTGGACCAGGTTGATCCGCTTCCCGGCGAGGAAGCCCTCTACGCCCAGTTCCGAGCGCTGCTGGACTCGGCGAACCAGAATCCCGACATCAAAAGGGTGCTCGTCGACACCGCGGTGGCCGCCGAACGTGACGTTATCGGGCCGTTCTTCCAGTGGGCCCACAACGGCCGGCCGGCCGGCAACGGTTGGAACCGCTCGACCAACAACGCCCAGTTCGGCATCGACTACTTCGACCGCACCGGTACCGCGAGATCGAACATGTTCGACAACCGGCCCACCGAGACCCAGTACTTCTACACCGACAACGACGCCACCGGCGCACCCATGGTCGGCGAGAAGTCGTACAAGGTGACGTTCCCGGCCGGGCAGGAGCCGCCCGTCAAGGGCTTCTGGTCGCTGACGTTGTACAACGACAAGCACCTGTTCCACCCCAACGACCTCAAACGGTATTCGCTCGGTACCAAGAACAAGAACCTCAAGCGCAACTCCGACGGGTCGTTGACGCTGTATGCCGGTGCGAAATCGCCCGGGCCGGACAACGAGTCGAACTGGCTGCCTGCACCGGCCGGACCGTTCTCGCTCTACATCCGCGCCTATTGGGGCGAGCCCGGCATCACGGAGGGGACTTGGAAACCTCCGGCTATTGAGGTGATCTGAGTAGCGGGGCTTTAGAGATCAGCGGTCGATCGCCCGGACTGAATGTGAATAGACAATTCCCTCACCCAAAAAGGGTGAGGGAATGTCATCTTGTCGCCTTTTGATGGCCGCGATAATTGTGGCCAATCCGAAGGCCGAGATATCTGATTCGTACTACGGTCAAACGCGTTCGCACATTTTTCCCAGCACAGCCCGCTAGGCGAAGGTGAACATGACCGATAAAGGTATGCATTACGACGTGATCGTCATCGGTTCCGGATTCGGTGGGAGTGTCGCCGCAATGCGGGCCGCGGAGAAGGGTTACCGCGTCGCGGTGATGGAGTCCGGCAAACGTTGGCCCGATGACCAGATACCCAAGACCAGCTGGAATGTCCGGAAGTTCCTGTGGCAGCCAGAGTTCGAGATGTTCGGTGTGCAGCGCATCGAGCTGCTCGATGACGTGCTGATCCTCTCGGGAGCCGGGGTCGGCGGCGGGTCCCACGTGTACGCGAACACGCTGTATGTGCCACCGCGGCGCTTCTTCGATGCGCGGGAGTGGGCCGGAATCACCGACTGGGCTGACGAACTGGCGCCCTACATCGATCAGGCCCGGCGAATGCTTGGCGTGGTCCGGGTGCCGTACCTGCCCACCGATGTTGATCGGCACATGCAGAAGGTTGCCAACGACATGGGGATCGGGCATACCTTCAACCGGGCGCCGGTCGGCGTGTACTTCGGCACCCCCGACGAAGAAGCCGACGACCCCTACTTCGGCGGTGTCGGTCCCCGGCGGCGTGGCTGCGTCAATTGCGGCGATTGCATGATCGGCTGCGGACGCAACGCCAAGAACAAGTTGACCGTCAACTACCTGTACCTGGCCGAGAAGCTCGGCGCCGTCGTCCACGAACTGCACGAGGTCTACGAGATCGACAAGCTGGACGGCGGAGGGTTCGAGGTGCTCACCCGCCATCCTGGATGGGCGCATCGAGCGGCGCGGGCGCAGCGCCGCCGTTACACCGCCGACCAGGTGATCGTCTCAGCACACGCGTACGGGACGGCCAAACTGCTGCTGCACATGCAGCACGACGGCAAGCTGCGCGGGATGTCCAGTCACCTCGGCCAACGCGCTCGCACCAACTCCGAGCAGCTGCTCAGCGTGGTGCGGCCGCACAGCGAGTGGAAGCAAGATCCGGAGAAGATCCACATCACTCCCGGCGCCGTGTCGATCACCTCCGGTGTCTGGCCAGATGAGATGACCAGCATCGAGCCGGTCTATTACGGGGTCGACAGCAACCTCATGGCGTTCATGTTCAGCCTGCACCAGACCGGAGATCAGGCACATCCGGTCCGAAACTGGTTGAAAGAGGTGGTCAGCAACCCGCGCAACGTCTTCGGGGGCAACGATCCCCGGAGCTGGTCGGAGCGGATGGCGGTGCTGCTGTGTATGCAGGCCGACGACACGTCGCTCAATCTGTACTGGAAGAACGGCATGTTGCGCAGCCGCAAGGGCAGCGAGAAGTCGCCGCCGGTGCACATCCCGATCGTCGAGGAGTATGCCGGGAAGCTCGCGAAACAGATGGGCTGCGACCAGTACGCGTTGATGTTCGAATCGCTCAACCGCACCGCGTCTGCTCATTTCATCGGTGGCATGCCGATCGGCGATACCCCAGAGCAAGGTGCGGTCGACCCGTATCAACGAGTTTTCGGTCAGCCTGGACTGCACATCCTCGATGGCAGCGTGATGCCGTCCAACCCCGGCGTCAACCCGTCGCTGACCATCACCGCGATGGCCGAACGGGCAATGTCGTTCTGGCCCAACAAGGGTGACGAAGATCTACGCCCGCCGTTGGGTTCCGGCTACGAGCGGCTCAAGCCGACGATGCCGCACCGTCCGTTGGTTCCGGCCGGCGCGCCCGGCGAACTCCGCCTCGACGCCCGCCAGCAGGACGTCATCCCCGACTATCCCTACTGAGTGCCGAGAACCTGCGAGGTCACCATGACGACACCGAATACGTCGATACCGAGGCGCCTCGGCGCCGCGGACCAGCTGCCCGAAGGCTCCGTCAACCCCTACTACCTCGAAGACCGCAAGTGGCGGGTATCAGTCGCGCGGGTCGACGGGAAGCTCTACGCATTCGACGACCTGTGCACCCATGAGGCCTGTCCGCTATCGGCGGGAATGCTGACCGGCACCACGATTCTGTGCCAGTGCCACGGGTGCCGCTATGACATCACCACCGGAGCTGTGCTCAAGGGGCCGGCGGCGCGGCCCCTTGCCACCTACCACGTCGCCGAGGCGGATGGTGTGATCAGCATTTCCGATTGAGCCGTGGCGACTTTCGTGTGATCACCGGTCACGGCAATCCGACACCCATTTGGTTGCTGTGTAATTCGGTCTGCGGTCAATGCGACGGCAGTGATGGCGGCATGTCCGCAAATTGGTTCGCCCACGGTGATTTGCGCCCGAATTCGGCGGGCCGGCGGCATAATTGGCCCGCATGGATGCCAATTCGAAGTCATATCAAGCCGATAAGCCTGACGAATTGCGTGCGCAGCTCCCACGGCGCAGGATGTTGGGCGGCCTGGCCGTAGCGGGTGTCGCGACCACGCTGATCGCCGCGTGTAACGACGAGTCCAGCGGCGGATCGTCCGGCGGCAGCGGCGGTTTGAAGACCGACAACAGCGTCAAGGGAGCCAGTGAGGCAACCAAGGAGGCCAACAAGAAGGTGTTGGACTCGTTGCCCTTCAATGAAAAGGGCGACTTTGAGAATGCCAAGCGCGGTCTGCTCGAACGGCCGGACACCCTGACCATCAAGAACGACAAGGGCGACGTCGTCTGGGACATGGAGCAGTACAAGACCTACATCGGTGACGACAAGTCTGCGCCCGACACGGTCAACCCCAGCTTGTGGCGTAATGCGCAGCTGAACATGCAGTACGGCTTGTTCGAGGTGGTGCCCGACCGCATATATCAGGTCCGTGGCTACGACCTGTCGAATCTCACCCTGGTCCGAGGCGACACGGGTTGGATCATCGTCGACACCCTGGTCTCGGCCGAGACGGCCAAGGCGGCCTTGGATCTGGCGAATCAGAAGCTCGGTGCGCGGCCGGTCCTGGCGGTGATCCACAGCCATTCGCACGTCGACCATTACGGCGGGGTGCGCGGCATCGTGAATCAGGCCGACGTGGACTCGGGCAAGGTTAAGATCATCGCCCCGGTCAACTTCGTCGAAGACGTGGTCAGCGAGAACGTGATCGCCGGCAACGCGATGAGCCGCCGTTCGATCTACATGTTCGGTGCCCTGCTCCCACGCAACGCCGAAGGCGGCGTGAATGCCGGTCTCGGACAGACCAACTCGACCGGGACCGCCGGCATGATCGTTCCGACCGACATCATCTCCCAGACCGGGCAGAAGATGACGATCGACGGCGTGGACATGGAGTTCCAGTACACGCCCGGGACCGAGGCGCCCACGGAAATGAATACGTTTTTCCCGCAGTTCAAGGCCATGTGGATGGCCGAGAACACCACCAACACCATGCACAATCTTTTGACGTTGCGTGGTGCGCAGGTGCGCGATGCACGGATCTGGGCGAAGTTCATCGATGAGACGATTCGTCGCTACGGCCCGAACACGGAGGTGAAGTTCCAGAGCCACCACTGGCCGTTGTGGGGCAACGCCAACATCATCGACTACTGGAAAAAGCAACGTGATCTGTACAAGTACATCCACGACCAGTCGGTGCGGATGCTGAACAACGGTCTGGTGGGCTCTGAGATCGCGGAGGAGATCGCGCTTCCGCCGGAACTGAGCAACTTCTGGCCCGACCGCGGCTACTACGGCACGCTCAAGCACAATTCGCGGGCGGTGTATCAGCGCTACATGGGGTGGTACGACGGGAACCCGTCCGATCTCGACGACCTGCCACCGGAGCCGGCGGCCAAGAAGTACGTCGAATATATGGGTGGTGAAGGCGCCGTTCTGGACAAGGCCAAGAAGGACTTCGACAACGGGGACTACCGCTGGGCGGCAATGGTGCTCAAGCACGTGGTGTTCGCCAACCCGAACAACACCGATGCCAAGAACCTGCTCGCAGACTCGTACGAACAGATGGGGTATCAGGCGGAGTCGGGCCCGTGGCGCTCGGTATATCTGCAGGGCGCCTACGAACTGCGCAACGGCGTGCCCGACTCAGGCGGGATGGAGACCGCGAGTCCCGACACCGTCAAGGCGATGCCCCCGGACATGTTGTTCGACTATCTGGCGGTGCGGTTGAACGGGCAAAAGGCCGCAGGCAAGAACCTGACGATGAATGTGAAGTTCAAAGACATCAACAAGGAATACGGCCTCACCGTCGAGAACGGTGTGCTCAACTATGCGGCCGATGCCCCGGTGCCCAACGCGAATGCGACCGTCACCCTCGACAAGGCCACGCTCGACGACATTCAGCTCGGCAACGTGAAGCTGGAGGACGCGGTCTCGCAGAACAAGGTGACCATCGATGGAAACCGTGGGTCGTTCGACGAGTTCATGGGCCTGCTCGACACCTTCCCGTTCTGGTTCAACATCGTCACCCCTTAGCTGCGACAATGGTGTGCTGTCCCGGTTTGCCGCCGGGGCAGCACACCGTTGTCGAGGCAGTGACGGAGAGGAACCAGCGTGCAGCCCTCCGGAACAGCATCGATGCAGCCGGTGCCGTGGTTTCTCGCCACCACACCGTCCTCGAGCCCGGGGATGCTGCTGCGCCAGGCCGTCGCCGACAGGCTGGATGAGCACAGGGCCGGCCGGCGCGCCGTGCTCGTCGCCGCTCCCTCGGGGTTCGGCAAGACGGTCGCCGTCGCGCAGTGGGCCCTCGAGCGTCAACGGGCCGAACCGGGCTCAGTGGCGTGGCTGACGCTGACCGAGCGGGTCAACGACCGCAGGGATGTACAGCGCGGCATGTTGACCGCTTTGCTGAACAGCGCACGCGACGCGGGGGATGGCCCGCTGGACCAGTCCTTGTCCGGGGCGTTCGACTCAGCGTCGTACGATGCGGCGGTGGCCGCCCTCATGGCCATCGATCCGCGCCGGGACGTGACCATCGTGATCGACGACTTTCAGTTCGCGCGGTCGGTGTGGGGCGATGACGATGTGGTCGAGCTGGTCGAGAACGGGCCGCAGTGGCTGCGCTTCGTCCTGATCACGACCGACCCGGTCAGCCCGTCGTGGGCCCGGTTGCGGGTGCACGACAAGGTGGCGGTCATCGGTTCCGCCGATCTGGCCTTCACCCGCGATGACATCCAGGCGCTGGTGGAACAGCGCGATGCGTCGGCGCGGCCCGAGGACATCGAGCGAATCATGACGGCGAGCGGCGGCTGGCCCGGTGCGGTGCGCCTCATCCTGGTCAGCGGTGACGAAGCCGCGGCCTTCTCCGTCGATGTCGATCTCACCGACTACATCGACGCGGCGGTGCTGGCCCGGATACGGCCCGACCTGGCCGATTTCGCGCTCAAGGCCACCGTGTGCCCGCGCGTCGACGAACAGCTGGCGCGTACGCTCACCGGCCGGCCCGACAGCGGCGAGCTGCTCAACGACTGTATTGCTGCGGGTCTGTTCCTCGAGCGCATCGGGTCGGGGGAAAGTGCCGTCTATCAATGGCATTCGATCTTTGTCAAGCATTGTCAGGAGATCTTGAGGCGGCGAGACCCAGCGGACTGGAAGCAGCTCAACCGATTGGCGGCGGCCGAGCTGGCATCGAAGTACCCGTTGGAGGCAGTCGAGTTGTCGATTCGAGGTGACGACCGCACCGGATACGACGTCGTCGCCGATCACTGGCTCGAGCTGTTGCTGCAATCACGTTCGGGCGCACTCGATCTGGCCTGCGTACGGCTCGCCGAGGCCTTCGGCGAGACTCCTGAGATCCTGATGATCCGGTCCAGCTGTCGAGCCATGGCCGGCGACGACGTCACCGCGGCGCTGTTGTTCAATCGGGCCGCAAGGATGTCGCAGTCGGAGGCGGCGCCGGGGCGACTCGACCTCATCGCCGACCTCACCCAGCTCCTGATCTCTGACGACCGCGAGGTGATGGACCGAGCGGCGGGGCGCGTCGAGGTCGCTCTCTCGGACCGTGATCTGGTCGCGCCGCGCGTCTATGCGTGCGCGTTGTTCGTACTGGGCTGGGCGGATTCGCGGCTGCGGCGCAGCCCGACTCGCGGTTCGGCGTATCTGGAGGCCGCGGTGCACGAGTGTGCGGCTCTTGGGCTGCCGGAGGTGGCTCACCGGGCCCGGCAGAGCCTGGCCTTCGCGCTGGCCCACTCGGGCGAATTGGGCCGTGCGCAGCGGTCGCTGCACCTGGCCGTGTCATCCGACGAATCGACTCCCGAACTTTGGCTTTCGCACGACGGTGACGGTATCGAACGCTTCACGGCAGGCTGGATTCACTTCTGGCATGGTGAACTCGCCTCGGCCGTCGAGGATTTGATCCCGTCGAGCGGAACCGTCGGCGTCGGTTACCCCGACACGTCGCGGATGTTCCTGGCGTTCAGTGCGGCGACCTTGCGTGACAACCGTGTGCTCGCCGTCGCCGAGGCCGCCGTGGCCCGCATGCCCGATGCTGATACCCACGGAGTGCCGTGGATCAGCTACAAGACGGCCAGCCGTGCCCGGCTGGCCGAAGCCCGCGGTGATCGTGACCTCGCGTTGGAACTGGCCGCGAGTGTGGTTGGTTCTCAACATGTTCCGATGGTGTCGGCGGTGCTGGCCGGAATGTGCCGGCGTCTGGGTGTTCCCGATCTGGCCGATCGTCTGGCCGGCCAGGCGCTGGAGCCGCAGGTACCCGGTTACATCGCGGCCTATGCGCTGTACACGCTGGCGTTGCTGGCCTGGCAGGACGGGCGGGCTGAGCCGGCGCATGAGCGGATGGAAGAGATGTTGGCCGCCGCGTACCCGGAGCACGTGCGCTACCAGTTCGTCGACAACCCGGATTCGGTCTGCCAAGAACTGCTGGCCGCCCATCGCTCGTACACCGCGTACCCCGATTTCGTCGAGCAAGCCCTGCTGGCCAGCGAGCATCGTCGGCCGGATTCCGGTACAGCCGGCCTGACGCCACGTGAGCGTGAGATTCTGGCCTTCCTGCGAACGCCGATGACCATGCAGGAGATCGCCGGCAAGATGTCGATTTCGGTGAACACGCTCAAGACCCACCAGCGCGCCATCTATCGCAAACTCGGTGCGACCAACCGCAGGCAAGCCATCAACCGGGCGGCCCGCTAGCGTGGAGCGGTGACCGACGAACTCGTCAGCGTGTACGACACCGACGGCAATGTGGTTGGCGCGGCGCCTCGCTCACGGGTTTACGCCGAAGGTCTGTGGCATGCCAGTGCAGGCGTCTTGGTGCGTTCCGCGGATGGCGCGCGCATTTACGTCCATCGCCGCACCATGACCAAGGCGGTGTTCGCCGGTATGCACGACTGCCTGGCCGGCGGGGTTGTCGATCCGGGGGAGACCCCACACCAAGCCGCAACCCGGGAATTGGCCGAGGAACTCGGCATCAGCGGCGCCCCTTTGACGCCGCTTGCCTCGACAGCCTGGGACGGGCGGTGGGATGCAAAACCCATGCGCTGTCATCTGTTCGCGTTCGAAGTGCGCTGGGATGGCCCGATCCGCCATCAACCCGAGGAAATCGCGGATGGCTGGTGGTGGACCGATCAGGAACTCGCCGCGCACCTGGCCGATCCGGACTGGCCGTTCGTGCCGGACACCCGGGTGTTGATCCCGCAGTTGCTGCGCTTACGTCAACACCGTTGAGGTAGGGCGGGAAATCCTTCTTACTGGTGGTACCTCACCGTCAAGGAAGATTTCCGTGCAGACCGCATTTGAACGAAACGCTCCAGCTGCGAGCCTCGTCGATCACTCATTGGCCAACAGCGTGTTGCAGCCTTTCTGGCTCGACGACATGCCGGACCGGCTGGACTACCCGGTGTTGACCAGCGGCTCGTTGCACTACGACCTGGTCGTGGTCGGCGGCGGATACACCGGCCTGTGGTCCGCCCTGCTGGCGAAGCAGCGGGACCCGGGTATCCGGGTCGCCCTCGTCGAGGGGCAGACGGTCGGGTGGGCCGCGTCGGGCCGCAACGGCGGTTTCGTCGAGGCGTCGCTGACCCACGGTGCCGAGAACGGTCGCAGCCGCTGGCCGGAGGAGATCGATATCCTCGAGCGGCTGGGGCTGGAGAACCTCGACGGCATCGAGAAGACTGTCGAATCGCTCGGCCTCGATTGCGACTTTGAGCGGACCGGCTCGATCGCAGTCGCGGTCGAGCCGTACCAGGCTGCCGAGCTGGCCGGCGCCGCACTGCGGCCGGATCAGGTCTACTTCGATCAGCAGGCCATCTGCGGCGAAGTGCGCTCACCCACATACTTGGCCGGGGTGTGGTCGAAGGACGCTGCCGCGCTGGTCCATCCAGCCAAGCTCGCGAGCGAACTCGCCCGTGCCGCAGGGGCACTCGGTGTGGACATCTACGAGCACAGCAAGGTGCTGGGGCTCGATCAGGAGCGTCGCAGTGGGTCGCTCTCGGTGCGTACCGAACGGGTGTCGGTGCGTGCCGACCGAGTCGTCCTGGCGACCAACGGCTTTCCGTCACTGCTGAAGCGGTATCGCTACCACACGGTGCCGGTCTACGACTATGCCCTGATGACCGAACCGCTGACCGATTCTCAGCTGACCGAGATCGGTTGGAGTAACCGGCAGGGCATCAGCGACATGTCGAACCAGTTCCATTACTACCGGTTATCCAAGGACAACCGCATCCTGTGGGGCGGGTACGACGCGATCTATCACTTCGGTGGCCGGATCAGGCCTGAGTACGAGGACCGCGACGCCACCTATCGGCGCCTGGCCGGGCACTTCTTCACCACGTTCCCGCAACTGGAGGACGTCGCGTTCACCCACCGATGGGCCGGGGTGATCGACACCTCGACGCGGTTCTGCGCCTTCTTCGGCTCGGCGTACGGCGACCGGGTCGGATACGCCGCCGGTTTCACCGGGCTCGGTGTGGCGGCGACCCGGTTCGCCGCCGAGGTGATGCTCGATCGGTTCGCCGGTAAACCGACGGCCCGTACCGAGCTCGACATGGTCAAGTCCATGCCTCTGCCGTTCCCGCCGGAACCCTTGGCATCGGCCGGGATTCAGGCCACGCGCTGGTCGCTGGACCGTGCTGACCATCACGAGGGACGCCGTAACGTCCTGTTGAAGGCACTCGATTCCGTTGGGCTCGGGTTCGACTCGTAGTTGGTTCGCGCGCGCGCCGGTGCGGTGACGCCGCACAATGTCAGGAGGATGTTGACGTAAGCGCGCGCGAAGAAGGCAATACCGATGGCCAGAACACTGAAGTCTGAATCGCCGAAGCGACGGCGGCGGCAGACAAAGCAGGGCGTGGTGTTGTCGGAGGAGCTCATCGTCGGGGCCGCGTTGCGCGTGTTGCAGTACCACGGCGCCGCCGGTCTGACGGTGAGGCGCCTCGGCCTCGCGCTGGGGGCTGACCCGACCGCCCTGTACCGCTACTTCCGCGGCATCGAGGACGTGGTGCTCGCCATCACCGAGGAGTTGCTGCGCCGGGTGGCTGACGGGTGGGAACCGACCGGTCGGTGGCGGGAGGACATGAGGGAACTCGGGTTGCGCGTGCACCGCGTCTACGTCGAACACCCGCAGGCCGGGGTGCTTGCCGCGAGCCGGGTGACCGGTGGTGCCCACGAGATCCGGATCATCGAGACGGTCCTGGGATTGCTCCGCTCGGCCGGTTTTCCCGAGCGGGAAGCAGTCGAGGTGTACCACGCCTTCATCGACCAGATGCTGGGGTTCGCCGCGCTCGACGCCGCCTTCGAAGCCTTGCCGGTCGAACATCGCGAGCACGACGACGAGACGTGGCGCGACACGTATGCGCAGTTGCCGGCCGAGACTCACCCCAACATCGCCGCCACGAGCCGTTTTCTCGACGAGTCCATGCGGCGCAGCGGCTGTGAACCGGCCCTGGAGTTGCTGCTCGACGGCATCTCGTCGCGGCTGGACGCCTTCCGGTCTTAGCGGCTCAGACCGCGTTGGCCGCGATCGACGGCTCCGCCAGTTTCCCCGCTGAACACCCGCAAGCAGGTGTAATCTCCTCCGCGATCACTCTTACCGGTGCTGCATTGCCAACCAGGATGAGGTCGCCATGGCTACCGGATTCAACTCAGCGTTCAACGGCAAGATCGAGCTGGACATCAGGGATTCCGAACCGGACTGGGGGCCATACGCGGCACCCACCGCCGTCGAGAACGCCCCGAACGTGCTGTATCTGGTGTGGGACGACACCGGCATCGCCACCTGGGACTGTTTCGGTGGCCTGGTGGACATGCCCGCGATGAGCCGGATCGCCGAACGCGGAATTCGACTGTCGCAGTTCCACACCACCGCGCTGTGCTCACCCACTCGCGCCGCACTGCTCACGGGACGCAACGCCACCACGGTCGGGATGGCCACCATCGAGGAGTTCACCGACGGGTTCCCGAACTGCAACGGCCGGATTCCGTACGAGACCGCCCTGCTCTCGGAGGTGCTCGCCGAGAACGGCTACAACACCTACTGTGTGGGCAAGTGGCACCTGACTCCGCTGGAGGAGTCGAACCTCGCTGCGACCAAACGGCATTGGCCTTGTTCGCGGGGTTTCGAGCGGTTCTACGGATTCATGGGCGGCGAGACCGATCAGTGGTATCCGGACCTGATGTACGACAACCATCGGGTCGACCCGCCGGCCACGCCCGAGGAGGGCTATCACCTGTCGCGGGACCTGGCCGACAGGACCATCGAATTCATCCGCGATGCCAAGGTGATCGCCCCCGACAAACCTTGGTTCACCTACCTGTGTCCGGGCGCCGGGCACGCCCCGCATCATGTGTTCAAGGAGTGGGCCGACCGGTACGCCGGGCGGTTCGACATGGGCTACGAGGCTTACCGCAACATCGTGCTGGAGAACCAGAAGCGGCTCGGTATCGTGCCGGCCGACACCGAGCTCTCACCAGTAAATCCTTATGCGGAAGTCAAGGGGCCCAACGGCGAACCGTGGCCCGCGCAGGACACCGTCCGGCCGTGGGACACCTTGAGCGAAGACGAGAAACGGTTGTTCGCCCGCATGGCCGAGGTGTTCGCCGGGTTCCTGTCCTACACCGACGCCCAGATCGGCCGGGTGCTGGATTTCCTCGAAGAGACGGGGCAACTCGACAACACGATCATCGTGGTGATCTCCGACAACGGGGCCAGCGGGGAGGGCGGGCCGAACGGCTCGGTCAACGAGACCAAGTTCTTCAACGGCTACATCGACACCGCCGAGGAGGGGCTGCGGTTCGTCGACCGCCTGGGCTCACCGGAGACCTACAACCATTACCCGATCGGGTGGGCCATGGCGTTCAACACGCCCTACAAGCTGTTCAAGCGCTACGCCTCCCACGAGGGTGGCATCGCTGACACCGCAATCATCTCCTGGCCCAAAGGCATTCGCGCCCATGGTGCGGTGCGTGACAACTATGTCAACGTTTGCGACATCACCCCGACGATCTACGACCTGCTCGACATCACGCCGCCGGCCAGCGTGCGCGGCGTTCCGCAGAAACCGCTTGACGGTGTGAGCTTCAAAGTGGCCCTGGACAACCCGGAGGCGCCGACGGGCAAGGAGACGCAGTTCTACACCATGCTCGGCACCCGGGGCATCTGGCACAAGGGTTGGTTCGCCAACACCGTCCACGCCGCGACGCCGTCGGGGTGGTCGCACTTCGACGCCGACCGATGGGAGCTCTTCCACATCGAAACCGACCGCAGCCAGTGCCGTGACCTGGCCGACGAAGAGCCCGACCGGCTCGCCGAACTGAAACAGCTGTGGTTCAGCGAGGCCGACAAGTACAACGGCCTGCCGTTGGCCGACCTCAACATCCTCGAGACGATGACCCGGCGGCGGCCCTACCTGGTCGGCGAGCGGTCCCGCTACACCTATTACCCGCACACCGCGGAGGTAGGACTGGGTGCGGCCGCCGAACTGCGCGGGCAGTCGTTCACCGTGCTGGCCGATGTCACGGTGGACGGCGCCGACGCTCAGGGCGTGTTGTTCAAACAGGGTGGCGCGCACGGCGGTCACGTGCTGTTCCTGGCCGACGGGCACCTGCACTACGTCTACAACTTCCTCGGCGAATACGAGCAGTCGTTGGTCTCGCCCGATCCGATTCCGTTGGGGCGGCACATATTCGGCGTCCAGTACGTGCGGGCCGGCACCGTCGAGGGCAGTCACACGCCATTGGGTGACACCACCCTGTACGTCGACGACACCGCGGTGGCCACGCTGGCCGGGATGCAGACCCACCCGGGCATGTTCGCGCTCGCCGGTGGCGGCATCTGTATCGGCCGCAACACCGGATCCGCAGTGTCCCGGCAATACCGGGCACCGTTCGCGTTCACCGGCGGTACCATCGGGCAGGTCACCGTCGACCTGTCCGGCGAGCCGTACCAGGACCTGGAGCGCGAACTCGCCGTCGTGTTCGCCAAGGACTGAGCGGATGAACGCCATGCTGATCCACTTGGGTACGGGCGCGATTGCCGTCGCGGCATTGTCAGCCTGTGGCAGCAGCCCCGTCGAGGGACCACGTGCCTCGACGACGATTCCCAGAACGACCCCGACCGACCCAACGCCACCCCGGACCACGACGACGTCTGCGGACGCGACATCGTCGGCGCCGTCGTTCGAGATGCCGGCCTACGGCGTCGAACCGACCACCACCCGGGTGCTCGCGCCTGGTGAGGTCACCTGTCCGGCCCCGGGTGGACCCGCCGTCACCGTCTACAGCTCGGTGCCGGGCTCGCCGACGCTCACCGTCGAGATCCCGGCGGGGTTCACCGAGGTGACATCGCACGGCGAGGGGGCGAAGTTGGCCGGGCCCGCCGGGATGACCGTCGAGATCACGCTCAGCCCGACGAACAAGGACGCCAAGGATGCGTTCGCGCAATACAGCGACGATCGGGTCGCGAAGTACCCGATCAACAGCGTCAGCGTGATACCCGGTGACCTTTGTGGTTACAGCGGCCAGGAGCTGATCGGCATCCTGGCCGAGCAGCCGGGCAAGGGCACCGAGTACGCCGATCGGATCGTTCACCTGTGGACCGGCAGCGGCGATTACCTGGCGGTCGTGCGCCTCGAAGCGCCAAGCGGGACAGCGGGATTCGACGAAGCCAGGCCGGCGGTGCTGGCCGACTTCGGAATCACCATGCCGGGCTGAACCGGTCGTTCATCGGTTCCGACTAGCCTCGTGCCGTGGCCACCGAACTGATCGAGCTTCCCGGCGGGACCTTCCGGATGGGTTCGACGGCGTTCTACCCGGAAGAGGCGCCGGTGCACCCCACGACCGTCGCCGCCTTCGCCATCGAGAAGGACCCCGTCACCACCGCGCAGTTCGGCGCATTCGTCGAGGCCACCGGATACGTCACGATCGCCGAACGCCCGATGGATCCAGAGCTGTATCCCGGGGTGGACGAGGCCGACCTGGTGCCCGGTGCCCTGGTGTTCAGGCCCACCGACGGCCCCGTCGACCTGCGGGATTGGCGCCAGTGGTGGGACTGGGCGCCCGGCGCCAACTGGCGGCATCCCTTCGGGCCCGATCGTGACCCGGCCGCGCCTGACCACCCCGTCGTGCAGGTGGCCTACCCCGATGCCGCGGCGTACGCGGCGTGGGCCGGGCGGCGCCTGCCCACCGAAGCCGAGTGGGAGTACGCAGCCCGCGGGGGAGTCGAGGGCACCTATGCCTGGGGCGACGAGGTGACCCCCGGCGGCCAGTTGATGGCCAATACCTGGCAGGGGCGGTTCCCATACCGCAACGAGGGCGCGCTCGGCTGGCGCGGCACCTCGCCGGTCGGAAGTTTCCCGGCCAACGGGTTCGGGTTGTCGGACATGATCGGCAACGTGTGGGAGTGGACCACCACGCGGTTCACCGGACAGCACCGGCCAGCGGCCGACGCGCCGGCGTGCTGCCCACCGCCGTCCGACCCGGATCCCATGGTCAACCAGGTGCTCAAGGGCGGTTCGCACCTGTGCGCACCGGAGTACTGCCACCGGTACCGTCCGGCGGCACGGTCGCCGCAGTCACAGGACAGCTCGACCACACACATCGGATTTCGCTGCGTGAAGTCTTGAAGCTTTGTCAGTGCAGGGGAGTTTGATGGGCGGCATCCGCCTTCTTGGCCTGGGGGGGGCGAGGCGCAGGCTTGGGTGACGTTGATCGTTGGAGGCCTGGCGGCGATCGGCGTGATCGTCACCTGGCAGCAGAAGAACAAGGCCGACCGACGGAGCGAGTGGTGGCGACGCACCACCTGGGCGCTGGAGCGCACGTTCACCCCGGATGACATCCAAGCGGAGGTCGGGTGGAGCGCGCTGACGTCGAGCGGTCTCACCGCACGCTCGAGAGGAAACGTCGGCGATTTGGCGCATTCGCGGTGCTCACCTAGTATGTAGGGGTTGCCTTGGGCAGACCTCGGTTGACTGCTGTTCTGAGTCAGCCCCGCGTGCCCTTCGGAAACAAAGACCGCGCACGTCCAGGTCGGTATCTGGCGTGCATACAAAACCAGGTCAGGAGATCGAGTGATTCAGCAGGAATCGCGGTTGAAGGTCGCCGACAACACGGGCGCCAAGGAGATCTTGTGCATCCGCGTGCTCGGTGGCTCATCGCGACGCTACGCAGGCATCGGTGATGTTATCGTCGCGACCGTCAAGGACGCCATCCCCGGCGGCAACGTCAAGCGCGGCGATGTCGTCAAGGCCGTCGTGGTGCGCACCGTCAAGGAGCGCCGCCGTGCCGATGGCAGCTACATCAAGTTCGACGAGAACGCGGCCGTGATCATCAAGGCCGACAACGACCCCCGCGGGACCCGCATCTTCGGGCCCGTCGGCCGGGAACTGCGCGAGAAGCGCTTCATGAAGATCGTCTCGCTGGCGCCGGAGGTTTTGTAATGAAGGTCCACAAGGGCGACACCGTGCTGGTGGTCTCGGGCAAGGACAAGGGCGCGAAGGGCAAGGTCATCGAGGCCTATCCGACCCGCGACAAGGTCCTCGTCGAGGGCGTCAACCGGATCAAGAAGCACACCGCGCAGTCGCAGAACGAGCGCGGCGCATCGTCGGGCGGCATCGTCACCCAGGAAGCCGCGATCCACGTGTCCAACGTGATGGTCGTCGATTCCGACGGCAAGCCGACCCGTGTGGGTTACCGCGTCGATGAGGAGACCGGCAAGAAGGTCCGCATCGCCAAGACCAATGGCAAGGACATCTGATGACTGCACCAGAGAAGGTTCAGCCCCGGCTGAAGCAGCGCTACCGCGAAGAGATCCGTGAGGCGCTGAACAAGCAGTTCGAGTTCGACAACGTCATGCAGATCCCGGGCGTCGTCAAGGTCGTCGTCAACATGGGTGTCGGCGACGCCGCCCGTGACGCCAAGCTGATCAACGGCGCGGTCAACGACCTGGCCCTGATCACCGGCCAGAAGCCGGAGATCCGCAAGGCCCGCAAGTCCATCGCACAGTTCAAGCTGCGTGAGGGCATGCCCATCGGCGCCCGCGTCACCCTGCGTGGTGACCGGATGTGGGAGTTCCTGGACCGGCTGATCTCCATCGCCCTGCCCCGTATCCGCGACTTCCGCGGCCTGAACGCCAAGCAGTTCGACGGCACCGGTAACTACACCTTCGGCCTCAACGAGCAGTCGATGTTCCACGAGATCGACGTGGATTCCATCGACCGTCCCCGCGGCATGGACATCACCGTCGTCACCTCGGCGACCAACGACGACGAAGGCCGTGCGCTGCTGAAGGCGCTGGGCTTCCCCTTCAAGGAGAACTGAGCACATGGCAAAGAAGGCGTTGATCCACAAGGCCAACAAGAAGCCCAAGTTCGCGGTCCGCGCGTACACGCGGTGCAACAAGTGCGGTCGTCCGCACTCGGTTTACCGCAAGTTCGGGCTGTGCCGTATCTGCCTGCGCGAGATGGCGCACGCGGGTGAGCTGCCCGGCGTGCAGAAGTCCAGCTGGTAACCAGCAGACACCGCGCGCGAGCGCAAGCAGACCACAGACCAATCCAAACAGGTTGCGGAAGGCCCTGACCAGGGAACCGCCGCGAGGAAGGTGAGCCGGTTGTCATGACGATGACTGACCCGATCGCAGACTTTTTGACACGTCTGCGCAACGCCAATTCGGCGTACCACGATGAGGTGACTCTGCCCCACTCGAAGCTCAAGGCGAACATCGCCGAGATCCTCAAGAAAGAGGGCTACATCAACGACTACCGCACCGAGGATGCTCGTGTCGGCAAGTCTCTGGTGGTCTCGCTCAAGTACGGCCCCAGCCGTGAGCGCAGCATCGCCGGCCTGCGACGGGTGTCCAAGCCCGGCCTGCGGGTCTACGCAAAATCCACCAATTTGCCTCGGGTGCTCGGCGGCCTGGGCGTGGCGATCATCTCCACGTCCTCGGGCCTGCTGACCGACCGCCAGGCATCACGACAGGGCGTGGGCGGCGAAGTCCTCGCTTACGTCTGGTAGGGGGCAGCAGAACATGTCGCGTATTGGAAAGCAGCCGGTTCCGGTTCCCGCCGGGGTCGATGTGACGATCGACGGCCGCAACGTCTCGGTCAAGGGCCCCAAGGGCACCCTGGTCCTGGACGTCGCCGAGCCGATCACCGTCGAACGCAACGAAGACGGCGCCATTGTGGTGAGCCGTCCCGACGATGAACGACGCAGTCGCTCCCTGCACGGGCTGTCCCGCACCCTGGTGGCCAACCTGGTCACCGGCGTCACCGAGGGCTACAACCAGAAGATGGAGATCTTCGGCGTCGGCTACCGCGTCCAGCTCAAGGGCTCCAGCCTGGAGTTCGCACTCGGTTACAGCCACCCCGTGGTGATCGAGGCGCCCGAGGGCATCACGTTCGCTGTCGAGACGCCCACCAAGTTCTCGGTCTCGGGCATCGACAAGCAGAAGGTCGGTCAGATCTCGGCGGTCATCCGCCGCCTGCGCCGCCCCGACCCATACAAGGGCAAGGGTGTGCGTTACGAGGGTGAGCAGATCCGCCGCAAGGTCGGAAAGACAGGTAAGTAAGTCATGGCTACTACAAAGACTGACGCAGCAGCTGTCACGAAGAAGAAGCCGGTGGGGCAGAACATCTCTGAGGCCCGCCGCAACTCCCGGCTGCGCCGGCATGCCCGGTTGCGCAAGAAGGTCTCCGGCACCGCCGAGACCCCGCGTCTGGTGGTCAACCGCTCGGCACGGCACATCCACGTCCAGCTCGTCGACGACCTGGAAGGCGTCACGCTGGCTGCCGCCTCGTCGATCGAGGCCGACGTGCGTGCGGTCGAAGGCGACAAGAAGGCACACAGCGTTCGGGTCGGTCAGCTGATCGCCGAGCGCGCCAAGGCTGCCGGCGTCGAGACCGTGGTGTTCGACCGTGGTGGCTATACCTATGGCGGCCGGATCGCCGCGCTGGCGGATGCCGCGCGCGAGGGCGGGCTGAAATTCTGATGACTGTCAACGAGAGGACTGCATGATGGCCGAGCAGGCAGGAGCCGCTCCGGCGCAGGAGAACCGTGGCGGCCGCGGCCGTCGCGACGACCGCGGTGGCCGTGGCGGCCGCGACAGCGGCGAGAAGAGCAATTACATCGAGCGCGTGGTGTCGATCAACCGCGTCTCCAAGGTGGTCAAGGGTGGTCGGCGCTTCAGCTTCACCGCTCTGGTCATCGTCGGTGACGGCAAGGGCATGGTCGGCGTCGGCTACGGCAAGGCCAAGGAAGTTCCGGCCGCCATCGCCAAGGGTGTCGAGGAAGCTCGCAAGAACTTCTTCCGCGTCCCGCTGATCGGTGGCACCATCGTCCACCCGGTCCAGGGTGAAGCGGCCGCCGGTGTGGTCATGCTGCGCCCGGCCAGCCCCGGTACCGGTGTGATCGCCGGTGGCGCGGCCCGTGCCGTGCTGGAATGCGCCGGGGTGCACGACATCCTGGCCAAGTCGCTGGGCAGCGACAACGCGATCAACGTGGTGCACGCCACCGTTGCCGCGCTGAAGATGATCCAGCGGCCGGAAGAGGTGGCGGCCCGTCGCGGCCTGCCCCTCGAGGACGTGGCGCCGGCCGGCATGCTGAAGGCCCGGCGCGAGAGCGAAGCGCTGGCTGCCGCAGCAGCGCGTGAGGGATCGGCATAACCATGGCAGAACTCAAGATCACGCAGGTGCGCGGAACCATCGGCGCACGCTGGAAGCAGCGCGAAAGCCTGCGCACCCTGGGGCTGAAGAAGATCCGTCAGTCCGTGGTTCGTGAGGACAACGCGCAGACCCGCGGTCTGATCAAGACTGTGCATCACCTCGTTGATGTGGAAGTGGTGGAGTCCTAATGTCTGTTATCAAACTGCACGACCTGAAGCCCGCTCCCGGGGAGAAGAAGGCCAAGACCCGCGTCGGTCGTGGTGAGGGCTCCAAGGGTAAGACTGCCGGTCGTGGTACCAAGGGCACCAAGGCCCGCAAGAACGTCCCCGCGACGTTCGAGGGTGGCCAGATGCCGATCCACATGCGGCTCCCGAAGCTCAAGGGTTTCAAGAACCGCTTCCGGACCGAGTACGAGGTCGTCAACGTCGGCGACATCGCCAAGGCCTTCCCGCAGGGCGGCACCATCGGTGTCGACGAGCTGGTGTCCAAGGGCCTGGTTCGCAAGAACAGCCTGGTCAAGGTTCTCGGCGACGGCAAGTTGGCCGTCAAGGTCGAGGTGACCGCCAACAAGTTCAGCGGTAGCGCCCGCGAGGCGATCACCGCTGCCGGCGGTTCGGCCACCGAACTGTAATTACTGCGCGAGCAGACGCAAAACTGCCCCAAAACTTCGGTTTTGGGGCAGTTTTGTTGGGGGCCCTCCCGCTCGCGGGGGACTGCTCGGCTAACTGCCGGGCGCGCGCGCAAGGTGCGGATCGGTAGGCTCGATTCATGTTCGCCTTTCTCCCCGGGATACCGGGCCAGGACGATCTCAAGGTGTTGGCCCGGCGGATCGACACCGCCCGTCACAATGGAGTCCCCAGCGGATGCGTGCTGGAGTTGGATCTGCTGTCGATACCGCCGGAGACCGCCGGCTTCGACCCGCTGGCGATGATCGCGGGTGGCGGCCGGCCGCTCGTGCTGCGGCAGGCCATCGCGGCAATCCACCGAGCCGCTGAGGATGATCGGGTGGCCGGACTGATCGCGCGGGTGCAGCTTCCCGCCGCCGCGCCAGGTCCGGTGCAGGAACTGCGGGCCGCCATAGCGGAATTCAGTGACACCAAGCCCACATTGGCCTGGGCCGAGACCTACCCGGGCACGCTGTCGTACTACCTGGCTTCGGCGTTCCGCGAGGTCTGGATGCAGCCGTCGGGAACGGTGGGCCTGGTCGGTTTCGCCACCAATGCGATGTTCCTGCGAGACGCGCTCGACAAGGTGGGTATCGAGCCACAGTTCGTCGCGCGCGGTGAATACAAGTCGGCTGCAAACGTTTTCACCGAGGATCGCTACACCGATGCACAGCGCGAGGCCGACGGCCGGATGATCGAGAGCCTGCAGTCGCAGGTGTGGCAGGGCATCGCCGAATCCCGCCAGTTGAGCACCGAGGCGGTCAACGCACTGGCCGACCGGGCACCCGTGCTGCGCGATGATGCGGTGACGGCCGGTCTGGTCGACCGCATCGGGTTCCGCGACGAGGCCTATGCGCGTATCGGCGAACTGTCAGGCGGCCCGGTCGAGGCCGGTATCGACGCCGACAACCATCCGGATGCCTCGCCGCGACTTTATCTTTCGCGATACGCACGGACGTCTCCCAAGGTCCCCGCGCCGCAGATCCCGGGCCGCAAATCCAAGCCGACGATCGCGGTGGTGACCTTGCACGGCCCCATCGTCAGCGGCCGCGGCGGACCGCAGGTACTTCCGATCGGCAATTCCAGTGCCGGCGGCGACACCATCGCCGCGGCACTGCGTGAGGCTGCCGCCGACGACGATGTCTCGGCGATCGTCCTGCGTGTGGACAGCCCGGGCGGGTCGGTCAGTGGCTCGGAAACCATTTGGCGCGAGGTGGTTCGGGCCCGTGAGCGGGGGAAGCCCGTCGTTGCCTCGATGGGCGCGGTCGCCGCGTCGGGTGGTTACTACGTGTCGATGGCCGCCGACGAGATCGTGGCCAACGCAGGCACCCTCACCGGATCGATCGGCGTGATCACCGGCAAGCTGATCTCACGTGAGCTCAAGGACAAGCTCGGGGTTGGCTCGGATTCCTTGCGTACCAACCCCAATGCCGATGCCTGGTCGTCGAATGCACCGTTCACCGACGAACAGCACACCCAGATCGAAGCCGAGACCGGCCTGCTGTACCGAGATTTCATCGCCCGGGTGGCCGAAGGTCGCAAACTGGCGGTCGAGGAGGTCGACGAGGTGGCCCGGGGCCGGGTGTGGACCGGTGCCGACGCCAAGGAGCGTGGGCTGGTCGACGAGCTCGGAGGTCTGCGTACCGCGATCACCCGCGCGAAGGTCCTTGCCGGCCTCGATCCGGACACCAAGGTCCGAGTGCTGACCTATCCCGGATCGTCCTTGCTGGACATGCTGCGGCCGAAGCCTTCCTCCCAACCGGCAGCCGCATCGGTGCCGCTCGCGGTCGGTGCACTCTTCGGGCAAGCGGCGGTGCGAGCCGTTGAGGGCTTCGAGCGTTCCATGACCGGTACCAACGCGTTGTGGGTTGGGGATCACCGGTTCTGACTCCCGGCGGCGGTTACGAGGTGGTAACTGCGCCCGGAGCGACGCGGTAAGGCTGATAACGTCAGGTCTGGCAACTGATGAATTGTCGACGAGACGACGGCCTGGTCCTGCGGTGATCCGCTCAGTCCAGCCGTAAGAGAATGCACGGTGGGAGCGGTGTCGTCTGACACTTGGAGGAACCGTGCCTGCGCGAAAGAGCCCGATGAAGGGCTTCGGCGACAAACCAGACCTCGACCACCGTGATCCCGAGCCGGACGCGCCCGAACCCGGGGTGCTCAGACGAGCGATTGCCGCATCGGCGATCGGCAACGCCACCGAATGGTTCGACTACGGTATCTACGCCTACGGCGTTGGCTACATTTCGGCGGCCATCTTTCCCGGTGACGCGCAGCAGGCGACCCTGCTGGCGTTGGCCACCTTCGCCATCTCGTTCCTGGTGCGCCCCCTGGGCGGATTTGTGTGGGGTCCGTTGGGGGATCGAGTCGGCCGCCGACAGGTATTGGCCATCACCATTGTCCTGATGGCCGGTGCGACGTTCTGTGTCGGGCTGGTCCCGTCCTACGACATGATCGGGATGTGGGCGCCGGCGTTGATGGTCCTGCTCCGCATGGTTCAGGGATTCTCGACCGGCGGCGAGTACGGCGGCGCCGCGACGTTCATGGCCGAATATGCACCGTCGCGGCGGCGCGGATTCCTCGGTAGTTTCCTCGAATTCGGTACGTTGGCCGGATTCTCGCTCGGCGCGCTGTTGATGCTGGGCTTCTCGGTGCTACTCAGCGACGATCAGATGGGTTCCTGGGGTTGGCGTTTGCCGTTCCTGGTTGCCGCCCCACTCGGCCTCGTCGGTGTTTACCTGCGGTCCAAATTGGAGGACACGCCGATCTTCCGTGAACTCGAGCAAAGCGGGGAGCGGGAGGGCAGCCCGGTGTCCGAGCTCAAGGATCTGGTCGTCGAGTACTGGGGTCCCATCCTGCGATTGGCCGGCCTGGTGGTCGCGCTCAACGTGGTCAACTACACGCTGCTGACCTACATGCCGACCTATCTCGAGCAGACAATCGGTCTGTCGAGCCGTCATTCGCTGATCGTCCCCATCATCGGGATGTTGTCGATGATGGTGTTCCTGCCGGTGGCCGGCTACATCTCCGATCGGGTGGGCCGAAAACCGATGTGGTGGTTCTCGCTGGTCGGGCTGTTCATCGCCGGAATTCCGACGTTCCTGTTGATGTCGACGAACATGGTCGGCGCGATCATCGGGTTCGCGGTGCTGGGCCTGCTGTATGTGCCACAGTTGTCGACGATTTCGGCAACCTTCCCGGCAATGTTTCCCACCCAGGTCCGCTACGCCGGGTTCGCGATCGCCTACAACGTGTCGACCTCCGTATTCGGTGGCACTGCTCCGGCGGTCAACGACTGGCTGGTGGGGTTGACCGGCGACAAGTTGGTCCCCGCGTACTACATGATGATCGCGTGTGTCATCGGAGCGCTGGCATTGATCAAGGTGCCCGAAACTGCTCGGTGCCCGATCAGTGGCACCGAGATACCTGGAACCCCGGAGGCGCCGGCACAGCTGGATTACGACACCGAGGCCGACGCGTCGGCAGGGTCAGCCGGCCGGTAGCCGGGCGATCAGCCGTTCCACGGCGTCCTCCATGTGGGTCAGCATCACCTTGTCGGTCAACGCGACATCGCCGGACCGGATGGCACTGGCCAGTGTCTGATGCTCGCTGACCCGGTCGGTGGGGGAGCCGTAGGTGTCGGCCAGCGCGTGTACGCACATCCTGGTTTCCACCAGGAACGTCTGGTGCAGACGGGACAGCCGCGGGCTCCCCGCAAGCTCCACCAGCAACTCGTGGAAGCGCATGTCGGCCTCGCTGGCCTCGTCCAGGTCCTCGGCCGCAGCCATCTCGTCGACGATCGCGAGCAAGGCATCCCCGGCGCTCGCATAGTCGCCCTGCAGGATCTGGCGGCTCGCCGTGCGCTCGATCGCCTCGCGGGCCAGGTACATGTCGCGAATCTCGCCGGTGTCCATGTTGTTGACGAACACTCCGCGGTTGCGGATCGAGATCAGCAGCCCTTCCTGGGTAAGGCGCTGCATGCCTTCCCGCAGGGGCCCGCGGCTGACTCCGAACTTGCGCGCGAGTTCGGCCTCCCCGAGTTGGGTGCCCGGAACCAGCTCGCCGTACGCGATGGCCTGCCGGAGCTTCTCGGCGACGATGCTCGGCGTCGACTCCTGCTCGACGGGGGTGATGAAGTCGGTCACAGTTGCGCTCCGAACAGCCGGCCCATCCCGGGGAGCGCCGGCACCGGGCCGATCAGCTGCAGGCCTTTCCACACCGTGACCTGATTTGCGGTGAGGACCGGTTTTCCGACGGCGGATTCCAGTCGGTCGATGAAACTCATTGTGTGCATGGCGGTGTCGGGCACCAGGACGGCCTCGGCGTCGGGGTGGTCGGCCGCCCGGACCATCGCGAGCACCTCGGCCTGCTCCAGCCGGCCCACTTCCGCCGCGGTGATGATGCCGTGGCTGCCGATCGAGACCACGTTGACTCCGCCGCCGGACAGAAAAGCGACGAAGTGTGCCGCGACATCCTCGGGATACGAGGCGGCCACCGATACGCGGTGGATGTCCAGGTGCCGCAAAGCATCTACGAATGCGATCGATGTCGACGATGCGGGGACGCCCGAAGCGGCAGACACCGCGTCGGCCTGGCGTCGGGCACCGTCGCGGCCGAAGACGAAACTGCCTGAGGTACAAGCCCACATCATCGAGTCCGGACGGGACGGGCCCAGGCGGGCCACCCCGTCGGCGAGGCGTTCGGTGCGGCCGAGGTCGAGGAGGGCGTCGACACGATGTGCATCCTCGCCGACCGAGGTGATCGCCACCGGCAGGCGCAGCGTCCCAGGCAGGCGTGCCTGCAGTGCACCGAAGTCGTCCTCGGCGCTGTGGCCGGGATAGAGGATCCCCACCGTCGCCATGCAGTCTCCTTTCGCTTGTCTGCGTTCAGGTTTCCAGCAGCCGCTGACCGGGGCCGACGGCTTTGCGCCCGGCCACCGCCAGGGCCGCCCACATGGTCACCTGGTTGGCGGTGACCACCGGTTTGCCCAATTCACGCTCCAGCGGGGCGATCAGATCGTAGGTCGGCAGGTTCGTGCAGCTGATGACGATGGCCTGCGCATCCGAACAGTCGGTGGCACAGACCAACTCGGCCGTGGTGCGGTACGGAACCGCCCAGATCCGCGATGTCATTCCCAGGCCCGCGGTGGCGGCCACCTCGATACCGGCCTCCATCAGATAACTGGTCAGCCCGCTCGTCAGGTCGGCGGTGTAGGGCGTCACGGTCGCGACCGTTCGCACCCCGAGGTGGCGGAGTGCGGCGAGCATGGAGCCGCTGGTGGTCACGGCAGCAGGGGCTCCGGCGGCCCGCATCGCCGTGACCAAGGCGGCTTCACCGGCCATGCCTTTGACGAAGCTTCCCGCGGTACATGCATACGCCGTCACCAACGGTGAGACCGCGAGCACGTTCGCGGCACCGGCCTCGACCTGCTCGGGTTCGGAGACATGCACCGCCATGTCGACCGTCACCTGCATCGGGGCGTACCGCAACCGGGTGACGTACAGGCTGACGTCATTGGGCACCCAGCGCCACAGTTCGCGGTCGAGCGCGAAGTCGTGAGGCGTCACAACGCCGATCCCCACCTGCTGCAACGGTGGGGGAGGAACGACATCCTCGAGCGTCATGTCCATAGTGTGAGGCCGAGGGGGCAAACCGGCAACAGATTGTTGACAATCATACGAATGCGTTCCTAGCCTCGGAACGATGCCGCCTCTCGCAGCCCGCCCCGTGATCGCGGTGTTGTGCGAGCGTGAGAGCGACCGGGTGCCGGGGCTGGCCGACGTGGACGCGGAGTTCCGCTACTGCGACGCCGCCGGGCTGAAGCAGGCCGTCACGGGCGCTCGGGCGGTGCTGCTGTGGGATTACTTCTCCACCGCACTGCGTGAGGCATGGGAATGCGCGGACACCCTCGAGTGGATCCACATCGCGGCGGCCGGCGTCGACACCTTGCTGTTCGACGGGTTGCGGGAGTCCGACGTCGTGGTCACCAACGCCCGCGGCGTATTCGACCGTCCCATAGCCGAATACGTGCTCGGCGCAGTCATCGCCCATGCCAAGGGCAGCCAGGCCAGCCACGACCACCAAAGGCGTCATGAGTGGAGCTACCGGGAGACTCGCAGTATCACGGGCGCGAACGCCCTCGTGGTCGGGACCGGCGGCATCGGCCGCGAGATCGCGCGTCTGCTGCGCGCGGCCGGCCTGTCCGTGCGGGGCGCCGGGCGCGTGGCGGTCGACGAGGATCCGGATTTCGGAACCGTGGTGGCCACTGCCGAGCTGGCCGAGGCCGTCGGTTGGTGCGATCACCTGGTGCTGGCCGCGCCGCTCACCCCGGCGACCGAGGGACTCGTCGACGCGACCGTGCTGAAGGCGATGAAATCCGATGCGCACCTTGTCAATATCGCGCGTGGCCCGATCGTCGACGAGGACGCACTGCTTGCCGCGTTGACCGAGCACCGCATCGGCGGAGCCACCCTCGACGTGTTCAGTACCGAACCGCTACCGGCCGAACACCCGTTGTGGGACGCGCCCGGTGCCGTCGTCACCGCGCACATGTCCGGCGACGTCGTCGGCTTTCGTGACATCCTGGCGGCGCAGTTCACCGACAATGCGCGCCGCTGGCTGGCCGGGCAGCCGCTGCTGAACGTGGTGGACAAGACGCTGGGGTACGTGCCGGGGGATGTGCGGTGAGCATCCCGCAGGCGGTCGAGTTGGTTGAGGCCTACCGCGCCAAGACGATATCTCCGGTGGAGGCCACCGAGGAGGCCCTGCGCGCCATCGACCGACACGACGATGCGGTGAACGCCTTTGTGCTCGTCGATCCCGACAATGCGCTGGCCTGCGCGCGGAGATCCGAAAAGCGTTGGTATGCAGGCGATCCCCTCGGCCCGGCCGACGGAGTCCCGACCTCGATAAAGGATGCGCTGTGGACCGCGGGCTGGCCGACCCTACGTGGCAGCTGGCTCATCGACGACGCAGGCCCCTGGCAGGAGGATGCGCCCAGTGCGGCCCGGCTGCGCGAATCCGGTGCGGTGCTGCTCGGAAAGACCACCACACCGGAGTTCTCGTGGAAGGGCGTCACCGACTCCCCGCGTTACGGGGTGACCGCAAACCCGTGGAATCCCGCCATGACCGCAGGCGGATCGAGCGGGGGAAGCGCGGCCGCTGTGGCACTCGGAATGGGCCCGTGGTCGGTCGGCACCGACGGCGGCGGTTCCGTGCGCATCCCCGCCGCGTTCACCGGCACCGTCGCACTCAAACCCACCTACGGCCTGATTCCGCTGTATCCACCCAGCCCGTTCGGCACGCTCTCGCACGCCGGCCCGATGGCCCGCACGGTCGCCGACGTTGCCGCATTACTGGACGTGATCACCGGGTTCGACGCGCGAGACTGGTCGGCGATGCCCTCTCCGAGTTCGTCATTCGGGGCCGCCCTCAGCGGGGGAATCGCCGGACTGCGCATCGCCTATTCGCCGAACCTCGGCTTCGGTGCCAACGATCCCGAGGTCGACGCCGCGGTGCGCGCCGCGGTGGACGTGCTCGCGGCGGCGGGCGCCCACGTCGAGCAGGTGGACCCCGGCTTCACCGACCCGGTGCACGCCTTCCACGTGCTGTGGTTCGCCGGCGAGGCAAAGGTGTTGGAAGGCAAGCTGACCGGCCCGGCCGCCGAGCGTCTGGATCCCGGCCTGCGCCGTACGGCCACGACCGGGGCGGGCTTCACCGCGTCGGACTACCTCGACGCGACCGCTGTCCGGATGAAGCTCGGCGAGCTGATGGGCAGGTTCCACCAGGCCTACGACCTCCTCGTCACCCCGACGCTGCCGCTGACCGCGTTTCCGGTCGGCCAGGATGTGCCCGACGGTTCGACCTCACCGGATTGGACGAGCTGGACGCCCTACACCTACCCGTTCAATCTGACTCAGCAGCCCGCACTTTCGGTGCCGTGCGGGTTCACCACGGCCGGCCTGCCCGTCGGGCTGCAGATCGTGGGACCGCGCCACGCCGATGCGCTGGTGCTCCGCGCCGGGCAGGTCTACCAGGACGCCACGGACTGGCACCGCCGGGTGCCGGTGCTGCTCACCGAGGAGGTTGCATGAGCCGGTTGATCACGGTGTCGCTGGACAAACGCGGAGTCAGTTGCGTCGCCAGGCTTCTCGACGAAGCGGCGCCGCGCACCTGCGCCGCCGTGTGGGACGCCCTGCCGCTGGCCGCGCAGGTGTTCCACGGCAAGTACGCCCGCAACGAGATCTACACGCTGCTACCGGCATTCGGCTCCGACCCCGGCAAAGAGAACACCACTGTCACCCCGATACCGGGCGACCTGTGCTGGTTCTCGTTCGACTCCGACGATCTGGGCAACCCCGCGTACGGATACGAGGACAGCGCCGGCACGGGAACCACCGGCGCGATCGTGGACCTGGCGCTGTTCTACGGTCGCAACAACCTGCTGATCAACGGCGACCAGGGCTGGGTGCCCGGTAACGTGTTCGGCGAGATCATCGACGGGCTCGACGACATGGCGGCAGCGTGCCAGGACCTGTGGATGGGTGGAGCCAGGGGCGAGACCCTGCGCTTTGCCAGGGTCTCCTGACGGCGCTCAGTTCACAGTGCCGCTGATGTAGACGATTTCGCCCATCGGGTCGTTGTCGTCGTGGGCGGGAACTGGCAGGCCGTGGCGGACGAACAGCTCCGAACGCGCCACGCCCGTCATCTGCCAGCCCTTGGCACTCAAATAGTCGGCAGCCGAATGCCTCTCGCCGTGATAGATCAACGACGGCATGTCCATGTTCAACCCGATCTGGTTGAACATCGAGGTGGCGGCGCGGGCCTTTTCCGGGTCGAAGTCCTTGAGCCCCGGCACGAACTCGGTGGCCACCGCACTGCCCGGCGCGCTGAGCGCGGCGATGTTGTCGAACAACCGGTCCTGCGCCTCCGGCGGCAGGTAGATCAACAACCCTTCGGCGCACCAGGCGGTCGGAGCGGCCGGATCAAACCCCGCTGCCCGCAGAGCAGCCGGCCAGTCCTCGCGCAGGTCGATCGGTACGGTCCGCCGTTGTGCCGTGGGTTCGGCACCCAGACCGGCCAGCGTGCGCGTCTTGAACTCGATCACCTCGGGCTGGTCGATCTCATAGACCACGGTGCCCTCGGGCCACGGCAGCCGGTACGCACGCGAATCCAGCCCGGAGGCCAGGATCACCGCCTGCCGGATGCCGGACTCACCGGCCGCACCGAAGAAATCATCGAAGAACCTGGTCCGCACGGCCATCTCGTCGATGTTGGAACGGGCCCGCTCAGCGGCGTCCGGTGCCAGCTGAGTCAGTGCCTCCAGACTCAGCTCACCGTCGACCATCTTGGTGAACACCTCGATGCCCACCGCGCGGACCAACGGTGCGGCGAACGGATCGTCGATCAGGCCGTGGGAATCCCGGCTGGCGATCGCCCGCCCCGTCGCCACCATCGTTGCGGTCGCGCCGACGCTGGAGGCCAGGTCCCAGCTGTCGCCATCGGTACGTGCCATCGTGCGCCTCCCGACTGTCTAGTTCGATGCCTTCAGGGTTGCTGACAGATAACCAGAGTCTCCCGCGAGATCGGCGAGCTCCTCGGGAAAGTCGAAGCCGTGCGACTCGTACGCCGCCCGGCTGGACTGCACCGTGACGTTCCACCCCTGGGGGGTGAGGTGGTCACGGACCGCGGTGCGCTCGCCGGAATAGAACAGGTCCTTCAGATCCACGTCGGACCCGACCTTCTTGGACCACTGGCTGACCCGCTCGGTCCACTTCTCGGTAAGCATTGCGGCGTCCATGTGTTCGGTCGCCAGCCGGCTGCCCGGGGCGCTGAGCACGGTGATGTTGTCGAGCAACCGATCCTGAGCTTCCGGGGGAAGGTAGATGAGCAGACCTTCGGCGATCCAAGCGGTCGGAACCGCTGGATCGAAGCCGTTGTCACGCAGGGCTTTCGGCCAGTCATCGCGCAGATCGACCGGCACAGTGTGCAGCTCGGCTGCCGGGGTGGCGCCGAGGTCGGCCAGGGTGCGGGTCTTGAACTCCAGCACCGCCGGCTGGTCCACCTCGAATACCACGGTGCCGGCAGGCCAGGCGAGCCGGTAAGCGCGAGTGTCCAGGCCCGCGGCCAGGATCACGGCCTGGCCGATCCCGGCCGCACCGGCTGCCAGGAAGAAATCGTCGAAGAACCGGGTGCGGACCGCGATCTGCTCGCACATCCGCTGCCGGTCGAGCATCACGTCGCCCTCGACGCACACCTCACCGTCGGCGAGTCGGATGCTGTGTTCCAGACCCACCGCGCGTACGAGTGCGTCGGCGTATGGATCGGTGATCAGCGGGTCGGTTTGCTTGCTGGCCAGGGCGCGTGACGCCGCGACACCGGTCGCGGTGGCCCCGACGCTGGTGGCGAGATCCCAGCTGTCGCCTTCGGTGCGGGTCATGGTGCTCCTAGTTTCGTATCGCGATAACGGATTGCGAATTACGTTGCAGCGCAGCGGAGTCCGCGGTGGGGAAGGTGCGGCCATAGTCGGCAAAAAGATCGGGCCGTCGTCGGGCGGTCACCGACCATCCGCGGTCTGTGAGGTAGTCGACCACCGAGTTGCGCTCGCCGTCGTACCAGAGGTTGGCGAGGTCGAGGTCGAGCCCGTGCTGACGCCACTGCTCGCTCAAAACCTGTCCGCGCTCGCGCAGGTCCGCCGCCATGCCGGGCAGGTGGTACTCGGTGGCCAGCCTGCTGCCCGGGCTGCTGAGCGCGGTGATGTTGTCGAACAACCGGTCCTGGGCCTCCGGAGGCAGATAGGCCAGCAGCCCCTCGGCGCTCCATGCGCTCGGCGCCGCCCGATCGAACCCGGCGGCTTCGAGCGCCGCGGGCCAGTCGTCACGAAGGTCGACGGCCACGGTGCGGCGTTCGGCCGTGGGGGTGGCCCCGATCTTCGCCATGGTGGCGGTCTTGGCGCCGATCACGGCGGGCTGGTCGAGTTCGTAGACCACGGTGCCGTCGGGCCACGGCAGCCGGTATGCGCGCGAGTCCAGCCCGGAGGCCAGGATCACCGCCTGGCGGATCCCGGCGTCCGTGGAATTGCCGCCTACGGCGACCTCCGTGGAATTGCCGCCTACGGCGGCGGTGAAGAAGTCGTCGAAGAACTTCGTCCGCACCGCCATCACGCCGGTCATCAACGCGGCACCTTCGGCCAGTTCGCCGTCGAGAGCGATCTCGCCGTCGACAAGCTTGGTGAAGAACTCCACTCCGACTGCGCGGACCAGATCGGCCGCGTAGGGGTCGTCGATCAGCGGGTCGGGCTCAGCACTCGCAATCGCGCGGGCCGCCGCGACCATCGTCGCCGTCGCGCCCACACTGGAGGCCAGATCCCAGCTGTCGGTGTCAGACCGTGCCATCGCCGGCTCCCTCAGTTCTCGGCGTTGATGTAGAGCACCGATGCTGCGTGGGCCTCGTCCTCGACCGGCGGCAGACCCGTGCGGATCAGCAGATCGTTGGACGAGATGGCGGTGGTCCTCCAGGCATGCCCTTCCAGATACGTCGTGACGTCGGCGCGGTCGCCCAGGAAGATCAGCTCGTTGAGGTCCATGTCCAGGCCGTGTGCCCGCCAGCGGTCGGTGAACTCCTGCATCCGGGCCCGGATCGTCTCTTCGTCGTTGGTCTCGGTCGCGGGCACGCCCTCGACACCAAAGCGGCTGCCCGGGGCACTCAGCTCGGTCACCTGATCGAGCAAACGGTCCTGCGCGTCTCCCGGCAGGTAACCCAGCAACCCCTCGGCGATCCATGCGGTCGGCACCAAGGGGTCGAACCCGGCCTCGGTCAGTGCGGTGGGCCAGTCGAACCGCAGATCGATGGCCACGGTGCGGCGGTCGGTCGTCGGCACCGCGCCCAGGCTCGCCATGGTCGTGCTCTTGAACTCGATCACCTCGGGTTGGTCGACCTCGTAGACCACCGTTCCGTCCGGCCATGGCAGCCGGTAGGCGCGCGAGTCCAGACCGTCCGCCAGGATGACCGCCTGTCGGATGCCGGCACGACAGGCGCTCAGGAAGAAGTCGTCGAAGAAACGCGTGCGGGCGGCCATGCCGTTGGCGAACCGGATCAGGCCCGTGGCCGCCTCTTCGTCGAGTCCTTCGGTGGTGAAGTTCTCGTCGGCCAGCTTGGTGAAGAATTCCATGCCGACCGCGCGAACCAGGGGAGCGGCGAACGGGTCGTCGATCACCGGATCATCGGAGTTGGTGGCCATCGCGCGCGCTGCCGCGACCATCGTCGCCGTCGCACCCACGCTGGAGGCGAGATCCCACGAGTCGTCAGCAGTCCGGGCCATGAATTCCCCTTTGTTCAGTCAGAATCAACGTGTTAGTTAGGTGGTGTAATGAGCTGTCGCCGACTGTACGCCCCGATTCTGAAGAGCAGCTCTGCTCGCAGCTAGGCGGTATGGCGCGGGGATCGCAGAGGGTCGACTCGGGTGCGCACAGGGGTCCTCTCCGCGGCAACTGTTACTCTCGTAGACTGATTTGACGGCTGAGTCCGCAGGCTGCGCGCCTGCTGGGCGGCCGGACATGACTTGACCATTGACGCTGGCTTCACCCAGCCCCATTTGGCACGCCGCGCTGAGAGGTCGGCTGCGCAGGAGGAAGAGTGCTTTCGGCTTTCATCTCATCGCTGCGGACGGCCGACCTCAGACGCAAGATCCTGTTCACGTTGGGCCTGGTGATCCTGTACCGGGCCGGCGCGTCGATCCCGTCTCCGGGGGTTAACTACCCGAACGTCCAGAAGTGCATCGAGCAGGTCAGCGGCGGAGATTCGGCGCAGATCTACTCATTGATCAACCTGTTCTCCGGTGGCGCGCTGCTGCAGCTGACGGTGTTCGCGGTGGGCGTCATGCCCTACATCACCGCCAGCATCATCGTCCAGCTGCTGGTCGTGGTGATCCCACGCTTCGAACAGTTGCAGAAGGAGGGACAGGCCGGTCAGGCCAAGATGACGCAGTACACGCGTTATCTGTCGATCGCGCTGGCCGTTCTGCAGGCCACCAGCATCGTGGCACTGGCCGCCAACGGCGGCCTGCTGCAGGGCTGCAGCCTCGACATCATCCAGGACAGCTCGGTCTTCGGGCTGGTCGTCATCGTGCTGGTGATGACGGCCGGCGCCGCGCTGGTGATGTGGATGGGCGAGCTGGTCACCGAGCGCGGTATCGGCAACGGCATGTCCCTGCTGATCTTCGCCGGCATCGCGGCCCGGATCCCGTCCGAAGGCCAGACCATCCTGGAGAGCCGCGGCGGCCTGGTGTTCACCGCAGTGGTGGCCGCGACGCTGCTGATCATCGTCGGCGTGGTGTTCGTCGAGCAGGGCCAGCGCCGCATCCCGGTCCAGTACGCCAAGCGCATGGTGGGCCGCAAGATGTACGGCGGCACCTCCACCTACCTTCCGCTCAAGGTCAACCAGGCCGGCGTCATCCCGGTGATCTTCGCGTCGTCGCTGATCTACATCCCGCACCTGATCACCCAGCTGATCCAGAGCGGGAGCTCCAACCCGGGCACGGGTTGGTGGGACAAGTTCGTCGCCGACTATCTGACCAACCCGGCGGACCCGGTCTATATCGCGATCTACTTCGGCCTGATCATTTTCTTCACGTACTTCTACGTGTCGATCACGTTCAACCCGGACGAGCGTGCCGATGAGATGAAGAAGTTCGGTGGATTCATCCCGGGCATCCGGCCCGGCAAGCCGACCGCGGACTACCTGCGCTATGTGCTCAGCCGGATCACTCTGCCCGGCTCGATCTACCTCGGTACGATCGCCGTTCTGCCCAACGTGTTCCTGCAGATCGGCAACACCGGCTCGGTACAGAATCTGCCGTTCGGCGGAACCGCGGTTCTGATCATGATCGGTGTCGGTCTGGATACCGTTAAACAGATCGAGAGCCAGCTCATGCAACGCAACTACGAAGGGTTCCTGAAGTGAGAGTCGTTCTACTCGGACCGCCCGGTGCGGGCAAAGGCACGCAGGCCGAGAAGCTGTCCGAGAAGCTCGGCATCCCGCAAATCTCCACCGGAGACCTGTTCCGCAAGAACATCGGTGACGGCACCCCGCTCGGGCTGGAGGCCAAGCGCTACCTGGACGCCGGGGATCTGGTGCCCGCCGAACTGACGAACCGTCTGGTCGAGGACCGCATCGACCAGGCCGACGCCGCTGACGGATTCATCCTGGACGGCTACCCGCGCTCGGTCGAGCAGGCCGGCGCGCTCAAGGACATGCTTGCCGCCCGCAACACCAAGCTCGATGCGGTGGTGGAGTTCCAGGTGTCCGAGGACGAGTTGCTGACCCGCCTCAAGGGCCGCGGCCGCGCCGACGACACCGATGAGGTCATTCGCAACCGCATGAAGGTCTACCGCGACGAGACCGAGCCGCTGCTGGAGTACTACCGCGACGACCTGAAGACCGTGGATGCGGTGGGCGGCCTCGACGAGGTGTTCGCCCGCGCATTGCACGCACTGGGTAAGTGATCAGATTGCCGGGGTTGCGTAAGCGCAAGGTCGTTGCGCAGCGTAGCGCCGGAGAGTTGGACGCGATGGCGGTCGCCGGGGCCCTGGTCGCCTCGGCGCTGAGCGCGGTGCGCGCAGCCGCCGCCCCCGGTGTGTCCACACTCGAGCTGGATCAGATCGCCGAGGCCGTCATCCGCGACGGCGGCGGCACCCCGTCTTTCCTCGGCTATCACGGGTTCCCGGCCAGCATCTGCGCATCGGTCAATGACCGTGTGGTGCATGGCATTCCGTCAGCCGACGAGAAATTGGCGGCCGGGGATCTGGTGTCCATCGACTGCGGTGCCATCGTCGACGGCTGGCACGGCGACTCGGCAGTGACGTTCGGGATCGGCACGCTGATCGCGGCCGACGAAGCCCTCTCTGCCGCAACGAAATCGGCCATGGAGGCCGGCATCGCGGCGATGCTGCCCGGAAACCGGCTGACCGATGTCTCGCACGCGATCGAGGTCGAGACCCATGCCGCCGAAGCTCGCCACGACCGCAAGTACGGGATCGTCGAGGGCTATGGCGGACACGGCATCGGCCGGCAGATGCACATGGACCCGTTCCTGCCGAACGAAGGCTCGCCGGGCCGTGGCCCGTACCTGGAGCCGGGCTCGGTGCTGGCCATCGAACCCATGCTGACCCTGGGCACCACCGAGACCAAGATCCTCGACGACGAGTGGACCGTCGTCACCGCCGACGGGACCCGCGCGGCGCACTGGGAGCACACGGTCGCAGTGACCGAAGACGGCCCACGAATCCTCACCCGGTAATCAACGACAGCAATCCCTGCCCGAACCGCGCGTCGGCGTTGGTGTACGCCCGCGTGCAAAGGTAGTAGTTGAACCGGATCGCCACCAACGTCGTATCACAGACGGAGGTAGGGAATGGATGATCCGGAGGCCGCCATGATGCGGGTGCTCTACGACGAGCATGCTGCCGCGCTGTGGCGCTACGCCCTGCGGCTGACAGGGGACAGGGCGCGCGCCGAGGACGTGGTGCAGGAAACGTTGCTGCGGGCGTGGCGTCACCCTGAAGTCACCGCCGACACCGACCGTTCGGCCCGGGCGTGGTTGTTTACGGTGGCGCGAAACATGATCATTGATGAACGCCGGAGTGCCCGTTTTCGGAACGAAACCGGGGTGCCGGACCCCGAACAGGTGGCAGACCATTCCAAAGCGGCCGCCGCCCCCGACCAGGTGGACAATGCGTTGGACCGAATCTTGCTGAGCACGGCGCTGAGCCAACTTTCCGACGAACACCGCGCAGTGGTCCGCCGGGCGTACTACCAGGGGTGGAACACCGGCCAGATCGCCGAGGACCTGCAGATACCCGAGGGCACCGTGAAATCACGGCTGCACTACGCGGTACGTGCACTACGACTGAACTTGCAAGAGATGGGGGTGACACGATGACACAGTTCGGTGTACCCCACATCCCTGATCCGGTGGAATCCGACCGTTATCGGACCTGGGATGCGGCCTATGTGCTCGGATCGCTCGACAGTGGCGAGCGCCGCGAGTACGAGGCCCATCTGGACGGTTGCGCGCAGTGCCGTGCCGCGGTGGCCGAGCTGAGCGGCATGCCCGCGCTTCTGGCCATGCTCGACCTGGACGAGGTGAACGCCCTCGAATCCGAACAGCCCGACCCGCCGCTGCGGCCCGAGGTGCTGCAGTCCGTGCTGGCCAAGGTCAGCTGGCGTCGCCGCCGCTCGCGGTGGGTGACCACGGCCGCGGTGGGCGTGGCCGCGGCCCTGCTGGCGATCGGTGTGGTGATCGGTGTCCGTCCGGAGGTGTTCGGCCTGCACAGCGGCACCGAACAGCAGAACTCGCAGATGATGGCGATGGCCAAGATGTCCGAGACGCCCATCAACGCCAGCATCGCGATGACCAGTTACTCCTGGGGCACCCGGATCGACATGGCCTGCAGCTACGGAAGCTGGGGTAAGCAGGATGCGCCCCCGCAGAACCTGGGCATGGTGGTGATCGGCCGGGACGGCAGCCGCAACGAGATCGCGACGTGGCTGGGATTGTCCGGCGCGACCGCGCTGCCCAGCGGCAACACCCAGATGCCGGCGACGGATATCGCTGCCGTGCAACTGGTTACGTCCCCCGACGGCAAGGTGCTGCTGGAAAAGCAGCTCTGAGCGGTCCGGCCCGCGGGGCAGCTGGCGCGGCTTTTGTCACGCTGGAGTGGCCCTAGAATCCGAGGGCCACTCCAGCGTGACATTTGGGCGGCCCGGCGGTCTGACGGCTCGGCGGCCCGGCGGTCTGACGACCTTGGGAACCTTCGAAAGTTCTGCGTAAACCCCGGGAGTTTGCACAAATACGTGCTCGGGGTGAACCACCGCCACTCATGTGTCGTGTCTCTGGCAGAGCACGGAAGTAGGTGGCACATGGTCAACATGCACCGGGTGGTGGACCACATCGTCGGTCAGCTGGCCGCGAACGGGGTCACACATATCTTCGGCGTGGACGGTGCCAACATCGAGGACCTCTACGATGCCGCGTACTTCCGCGAGGACATCACCGCGGTGCTGGCCAAACACGAATTCTCCGCTGCCACAATGGCAGACGGGTTCAGCCGCAGTGGCGGCCGGATCGGCGTCGTGGCGGCGACCTCCGGCGGTGGTTGCCTGAACGCCGTGCCCGGGCTGGCGGAATCGCTGGCCAGTCGGGTGCCCGTGCTGGCCCTGATCGGGCAGGCGCCGACGACGCTCGACGGCCGCGGCGCGTTCCAGGACACCAGCGGGGACAACGGAAGCCTGGATGCGCATGCCTTGTTCTCCGCGGTCTCGCTGTACTGCCGCAGAGTGCTGAAGCCCACAGACATTCTCACTGCGCTCCCGGAAGCACTTGCTGCGGCACACACCGGCGGGCCCGCGGTGCTGTTGCTGCCCAAGGACATTCAGCAGGCCGAGCTGGGGGCGCCGGGTGCCGGCAACGGCCGGACCGGAGCGGCCGGATCGACGATGGCACGCCACTGCGACCTCAACGCGCTCGAGCAGGCGCTGCGCCGCGCCGACGGCCCCATCACCGTCATCGCCGGTGAACAAGTGGCCCGCGACGATGCCCGGGCTGAACTGGAACGGCTGCGGTCCATTCTGCGGGCACGGGTGGCCACGGTGCCCGACGCCAAGGATGTGGCGGGCACGCCGGGTTTCGGCTCCTCCTCGGCGTTGGGGGTGGCCGGTGTGATGGGCCATCCCGGGGTGGCCGTTGCCGCAGCACAGAGTGCGTTATGCCTGCTCGTCGGCACTCGCATGACGGTGACCGCCCGGGCCGGCCTGGATGAGGCGCTGGCTTCGGTGCCGACCCATTCGATCGGCGCCCAGGTGCCCTACCCGCCGTGCACCCATACCCACTCAGACGATCTGCGCGTCTCGCTGACCCTGCTGGCCGGGGCGCTGTCGGGGCCCGGCCGTCGCGCCCAGGTGCGGGTGCCGGACCCGGCGCCGCCCACCGAACTGCGCCCACCGGTCCACGACGGCCCGGGCATCAGGTATCGCGACGCGATGCGCGTACTCGACGACGTCCTGCCCGACGGCACCGACATCGTCGTCGACGCAGGCAACGTGGGGGCCTCGGCCATCCACCATCTGCCGGCTCGGCGTGACGGCCGCTTCATGGTGGCGCTGGGCATGGGAGGCATGGGATACAGCTTCGGCGCCGGAATCGGGATGACGTTTTACCGGGCCGCGCCGGCAGGTATGGTGCCCACTCGGCGTACCGCTGTGATCGCCGGCGACGGCTCATTCTTCATGCACGGCATGGAGATTCACACCGCGCTGCAGTACCGGCTTCCGATCACCTTCGTGCTGTTCGACAACCACGCCCACGCCATGTGCGTCACCCGGGAGCAGCTGTTCTACGAAGATCGCTACTCCTACAACAGATTCGGCCCGAGCCGGCTGGGTGCTGGGCTGGCGGCGATGTTCCCCGGACTGCCCGCTTACGACGTCGCCGAGATCCGCCACCTGCCCCAGGCGCTGGGCATGGCTCTCGACGCCGACGGCCCTTCGGTGCTGAGCATCGAATGTTCAGCCGACGAAATTCCGCCGTTCGCTGCCTTTCTCACCACCACGACCAGCCCACCTTCGATTTCAGAGGAGAACCCGTCCCATGTCACTGCCCGCGCTTGAAGACATCACGGCCCATCGCGCCACCCGCACCCCGCTGGACGGACTGATCCGGATCGAGACCTCGCCAAAGGAGCAGGCCACACCGATCATCATGGAGATGATGCGGTCGGTGTACCCGCACGACCAGGTGTTCGGCCAGTACTGCACCGTCAACGACTACATCGAGTGCCCGCCCGACGAACTGTTCGACTACATGTCCGATACCCGCTGTCTGGAGGAGTGGACATACAGCCTGCGTGGTTTCACCCCGACCGAGGAGCCCGGGCTGTGGTTGGCTCACGACCGGCTCGGCGCCGGGCCGTCGGGACCAGGTAGCGAGATCTACACCCGCACGGCGGCCAACCGCGATGCGCTCACCGTGGACTACCACTGCGCCTGGGATCAGGGCAAGCATCTGTGGATGATCTACCTGATGCGCATCGTCGACGCGCAGGTGGTCCTCGACAAGCCGGGATCGGTTGTGCTGTGGACGAATTGCCATCACCCGTTCTACGACGAAAACCCATACCCGGAGACCGCGCCCCCGGCGCGACCGGTCTGGGTGGGCGACTTCTGGGACATGTTCGGCCCCGGCCATCTGCTGGAGTTGCGAAACCTCAAGGCAATCGCCGAATACCGGCACCGAAACGGCCTGCCGGTCACCCCGGACTGGATGAGATGAGACGCGCCATGACTGCGAACATGTCCACGTACAAACCCGTCAGCCTCATCGACGTGTCCACCTACCTGCCCGGTGACCCGATCGGTGCCGACTACTACGCCGGGTTCGCCGAAACCGATGAGCTGGCCGACAACGTGATGTTCCGGGCGCCGCGATTCCGACATCACGTGGGGCCCGAGGAAACCGCGATCGACATGGTCGAGCGGGCTGCCGCCGGGGTGGTCGAGCGGCACGGTTCCGACGTCATCACCGGAGCCGACGTGTTGATCACCCACACCCAGCTGCCGGACATGCCGTTCTACGGCGGCGGGGGCGGCATGGCGCACCGGCTGGGTATGAAACCCAACTGGGTGATCGATCTGCACAACGGCGGGTGCGCGGCATTCATCCTCGGGCTCAAGGTGGCCCGGACGCTGCTCGGCGCGGGAGAAGGTCGTACCGCGGTGATCGCGATCGCCCAGAACTCGGCCGGCCAGGTCTTCGATCAGCAGACCATCCGGCGCAAGGCGCAGGCCGCGGTGCCCGGCGACGGGGCCGCCGTCGGGCTGGTGACGCTGTCCGACGCGTCGCCAGTCCTCGACATCGAATGCCGCACTTACGGGGAGTTCGCCGGGGACATGACCGTGGTGATGGACCCGCCGCGCAAATGGTGGCAGGCCGGTCCGGGTGAGGCCTGCATCGGGTTCACCGAGAGCAAGATCACCAAGGTGCTGGCCCGGGGCAACCGGCAGGTGCCCGAGGTGTCCTACGCGGTGTGCGACCGGATCGGGGTGCAGCCCAGGGACATCGATCTGTTCGTGACCAATCAGCCCAACCGGGTGTTCCTGCGCAATTGGCGTGAGGCGCTGGAATTGCCACCCGAACGCCACGTGGACACCTTTGACGAATGCGGAAACCTGTTCGCCGCAGGGATTCCCGTCAATCTGGACCGGGCCGTCGCCGGCGGTCGGGTGAAGGCCGGCGATACCGTGCTGATGGCCGCCTTCGCCCACGCCGGTGACTTCGCCGGGGCCGCGGCGGTGCGATGGGGCGGCCTGGTAGGCGACAGTGCCGATGCGGGGCGGGTGTGATGGCAGCACCGCGCACCGCACTGTCCGGCGTGGTCGGCGCGCTGCCGCAGGCGGTCAACCCGTTGGCGTTGTCGCTCAACGAATGTCCGTTTCCGCCGCTGCCCGCGGTGCGCTCGGCGCTGCGGGCCTGCGACGGGGCGGCAAACCGGTATCCGGAGTTTCTGCCGCAACGGTTGCGTTCACTGATCGCCGGGCATGACGGGGTGGCCGAGGAGCAGGTGATCGTCGGCGCCGGCGCCACCGGGGTCATCATGCAGGTGCTGCATGCGGTGACCAGCCCGGGCGACACCATGGTGATGGCGGCGCCCACCTTCGACGGGTATCCGATCTTCGCGCAGATGGCACGATTGCGGACGATCACGGTTGCGCTCGATGCGCACGGCCATCACGACCTGGACGCGATGGCCGAGGCCGGCCAGCGCGCGAAAGTGGTGGCGGTCTGCCGGCCGCACAACCCGACGGGCACCATCGAGCCGGACGTCGAGATCGAGCGACTCCTGACCCGGCTTCCCGAGGACACCGTGGTGCTGCTCGACGAGGCATACGTGGAGTTCTTGACCGCCGATCAACGTATCGACGGGCCCAGCCTGGTAGCCAGGTTCGGCAATGTCGTGGTGGTGCGCACCTTTTCGAAGGCCTACGGCCTGGCCGGGCTGCGGATCGGCTACGGGTTCTGCGCCGCGGACCTCGGCAGGCAGCTGTGGCAGATGCAGCTGCCGTTCGGGATCGGGCTCAGTGCCCAGGTCGCGGTGGCGGCCTCCTATGATGCGGAAAATCAACTGCACCAACGCATCCGAATGATCGCGGCGGAGCGGCGCTACCTACAGGCCCGGTTGCGCGCACTCGGCGTCTACAGCACGGATGCCCACGCCAACTTCCTGTACCTACCCGGCGGGGCCATGTCGTGGCCGGAGGTGTTCGACGGCACCGGACTTCAGGTCCGCCATTACGCCGACGGCGGTGTGCGGATCACCGTCGGATCACGGCAGTCCACTCGCGCCGTGCTGGGGGCGGTGACCGCGGCCGGCTGAACGCGCTGTGCGGGGCCGGATGCGCGCGGAATGCGTGGTCCCCGCGCGGTGATGCGGTAAGAAGAGGCGTGCCCTCGCCACCAGACAAACGTGACCCCATCGCGCAGGCCCGCGCGAACTGGGAGGCCGCCGGATGGGGCGACGTGGCCGGCGGCATGGTGGCGGTGACCTCGGTGATGCGGGCCCACCAGATCCTGCTGGCCCGGGTGGAGTCCGCACTGCGGCCGTACGATCTGAGCTTCTCGCGGTTCGAGCTGCTGCGGCTGCTGGCATTCAGCCGGGCCGGCGCATTGCCGATCACCAAGGCCTCCGATCGCCTCCAGGTGCATGTCACCAGCGTCACCCACGCCATCCGGCGCCTGGAAGCCAGTGGTCTGGTGGAGCGCGTCCCGCACCCGACCGACGGGCGCACCACATTGGTGCAGATCACCAAACTCGGGCGGTCGACGGTCGAGGACGCCACGGTGACCCTGAACCAGCAGGTGTTCGCCGATGTCGGGATGTCCGATGAAGAATCTCAGGCGCTGGTGGCCTCGATCGAGACGCTGCGCCGACACTCCGGGGATTTCTGAGGCCGCTTTCTGCGCCGTCGGGGCTGACGCGCCTACGCTCGAACACAGTCGAGGGGAGCGCGCATGAACACCAAGCGGGTGGGTGCGGCGTTGGGTGCCGCCGCCGTCGTGTTGATGGCGGCCTGCAGTAGCACGACCACCGGCGTGGCCACCGCGCCCGACGACGTCACGCCGTTCACGACGTCGTCGAAGGCGCCCAGGTCCACTGCCGCCAAGAGTCCCGGCCCGCCCCCAGGCGTCGGGCGTGGTCCGGCGGACCTGCCTGCGGAGGCGTACGCCGAGGTCCGTGCCGCCGGTATTCAGGGTTCTGACACGGCGATCGGGGAGCAGCTGATGCTGGCGTGCATCATGGCCGGCGGCAGCTTCAACAAGACGAAACAAGATGTCGTCGACGTGTTGATCCAGATGGGCAGCCGCCTCAGCCCTCCCGCGCTCATGACGATCGTGACCGTGGCGCTCAAGTACGAGTGCCCCGAACTCGCCGGGAAACTCGGCGGTTAGTCGGCGACCCGCAGGCTGAGAAACTCCGGGGCTTTGATCACGCGGCGCAGCATGAACCTGATGAACGCCGGCATGCCGGTGGCGTTCTCGTCGCGGTAGACCTCGGGTGCGGTCAAGCGGTACCGACGGCGTCGGGCCTCCAGTTCGCAGCCGCCTGCGGCCAGTACGTTGCGCACCCAGTCGGCCTGCGAGCCGTAGGTCAGGGCGATGACGAAACCGTTCGGCCGTCGAAATGCCCACAGCGGTGTGCGGAAGGTGCGGCCGGACTTGCGGCCCCGGTGGATGACGACTGCCCAGCCCGGTGCCCATGGGGCGATGAACTGGGTGAGCTTGTTGAGGCCGATCTTGTTGACGTGGGCGACCCAGCGTGGAGCGGGCATCGTTTTAACTCCTCGGTTGTGGAATTAATGATTCGAGCGTAGACCTGGCCTGATCGGGAAGTCAACGACTGTAGAATTTCTTCACTATGCCGCCCCGTGGACGACGGCCGGGACAGTCCGGCACCCGTGAGGAGTTGGTGGCCACGGCCCGGCGGATGTTCGCCGAAGGCGGCTACGACAAGACCTCACTGCGCGACATCGCGACCGCCGCCGGTGTGGACCCGGCCCTGATCCGGCACTATTTCGGAGGCAAGGCCGAGCTGTTCCGGGCCGCCGTGGGCTGGCCGTTCGACCCGGAGCAGTTCAGCGACCGGATTCTCGGTGACGCCGAGACCGGCTTGGCCGAACGCCTCGCCCGGCTCTTCTTCGAACTGTGGGAACAACCCGACACCCGGGCGCCCCTGCTGGCCATCCTGCGTGGTGCGGCCACCCACGAGGAATCGGCCGCACTGGTCCGCCAGTTCATCGAGCAGCGCCTCTACCCGCAGATCGCCACCGCACTCACCGGTGCCGACGCCGAACTACGGGTGGACCTGGCCATGGGCCAACTACTCGGCATCGCCTACCTGCGTCACATCCTGCGGATCGAACCCATCGCATCGCAATCGGTCGAGGAGCTGATCGCCCGGGCGGTACCTGCGGTGCGTGTGCACCTTGAGGACCCACCTTGAAAACGGTCGACTACTGCGTGACGGACGGCAGCGGAATGGTCGCGGTGACCGTGGTACCCGCGCCCGGCCGCGACCGGATGTGCAGCCGCCCGCCGACGATCTCGGCCCGCTCGGCCATCGAGAGCAGTCCGTAGCCACCCATCTCGTCGCTGCCCAACGGGTGTTCGAAGGTATCGAAACCCTTTCCGTCATCAACGATTTCGAGGCGTGCCACACCGTCGTCGACGGCGAAGGTGAGCCGGGCCCGATCCGCGTCGGCATGTTTGACCACATTCTGCAGACATTCCTGGGCGATCCGGTACAGCGCCAGCTCGATGTGATCGGGCACGCGGGTCTCGGCGAGGTCGACCTCGATCGGGATCCGCGGAATCGAGCGGGCCAGGCTGGCCAACCCACCCGACAAACCGAGATCGTCGAGCACCGGCGGACGCAGCCCGCTGATCGCTGCCCTGGCCTCCTGCAGAGTCAGCGCAACCAGCTCGCGGGCGGCCGCCAACTGCTCGGCCACCGCCTGCGGTTCGACCGCGCGCGCCGCGGCGTCGAGCCGGTAGGACAGCGTCACCAGCCGCTGGGAGATGCCGTCGTGAATGTCGCCGGCCAACCGGCGCCGCTCGATCTCCTGAGCCTGGATCACCTGCTCGACGAAATTCTCGTGGGCACGCTCGCGAGCCACCAACTGGCGGTGCAACCGGGCCTGGTGCAATGCCCCGGCGATCAGCCGGCCGATCACCAGCAGCAACTCCACGTCGCGCGGCGTGAACTCTCGGCGTTCGACGGTGTGCACGTTGAGCACACCGACCAGCCCGCCCGGCCCGGTCTCCATCGGGACCGACACCATCGAGGTGAAGTCTCGTCCGCGCAGCGACTCGAAGGGCTTGTAGCGGGGGTCGGACTCCTTGTCGTGGCTGATCACCACGGGCTGGCGATGGCTGGCCACCCAACCGGAGATGCCCTGCCCCAGCGGTAGCCGGATCTTGCCGATCTCGGCGTCGAACGGCGGAGTGGCCCCGGCCAGCGTCAGGGCGCGGTCCGAGTCGTCGAGCACGTGGACGAAGCACACGTCGGTGGCGGTGGCCTCGGTGATCATCCCGGCCGCCGCGGCGGCCAGCGGTTCCACCCCCGGGCCGCTCGACGCGGCGCGGATGAGCTCACGCAGCAGGGCCAGCTCCCGGTCGGCGGTGAGGTCGATCGGCCCGAGTTCGCGTCCGGATTTCTCGGCGGTCATTGGTAGATGCCTTCGCGCAGCGCGGTGGCCACCGCACCGGCCCGGTCGCTGACCCCGAGCTTGCGGTAGATGGAGCGTAGGTGCGTCTTCACGGTCTCCTCGCCGATCACCAGCTTGTTGGCGATCCCCCGGTTGGACAGGCCCGCGACCACGAAAGACAGGATCTCGCTCTCGCGCTGGGTCAGCCCCTGCCGGACCCCGGGCCAGAACTCGTCGCGCTGCAACCGGGCCGCGGTGCCGGCCGCGCGGGCCGCCATCCCCGGATCGATCGCGGTCTGGCCGCTGTGGGCGAATTCGAGCTGACGCACCAGCTCGTCGCTGCTGATGCTCTTGAGCAGATAGCCCGCGGCGCCCACCCGCAGGGCCTGGAACAGGTACTGCTCGTCGTCGTAGACCGACAGCATGACCACCTTGCGTTCCGGTTCGCGCTCACGCAGCACCCGGCACAGGTCCAACCCGCTGGAACCTTCCATGCGCACGTCGCACAGCACGATGTCGGGATCGAGTGTCTCGATGACGCTGAGTGCGCGTTCCGCGCCCACGGCCTGGCCGACCACCTCGACCCGGTCGTTGAACGCAGCAAGCATGGCCTTGAGACCCTCGATGACCATTTCATGGTCGTCGACCAGCACAAGGCGCACTGGATTGGAGGGCGCCATGGCATCACCCTAGAGGGGGTGAGGTCCGGAGTAGATGAACTTGACCGGCCCAATCCCCCCTACGGGGGACGCGCGGACGATGTGACGTGGGCCACTCTCATGGGGTGTCGTCAACACAAGAGAAGTCATGGCGGGCCGGGCGGTTCTGGTGGGACTGTTCGCGGCCTGATACGAGTGCCCATCCGCTGCGTGCGGTGATCCTGGACCTCGATGCGCTGTCGGATCTCGACGTCGACGGACATCGCGTTGTCTTCAACGCCGCGTTCGCCGCGCACGGTCTGCCCATCGAGTGGGAGGTCGCGCGGTATCAGCAGCTCCTTGCGCTGCACGACGAACGTCAACGGGTGACTGCCGAGCTGCGCAAGCGCTGCGTGGGGCCGGACTGCGATGTCCTCACCGAAGTGCTCGCCGACGAGATCTGCACGACCAAGGACATGATGTTCGACGAGATGATCCTCGATGCGGGCCTGACGCCACGGCCGGGCCTGGAGGATCTGATGAACGACGCGTTCCTGGCCGGCCTGCCGGTCGGCGTGGTCGCCGCGGGCCGTCGCCGCTGGGCCGAACCGCTGGTGCGCCAGCTGGTCGGTGACGGCCTGGTGGAAACCGTCGTCACCACCGACGACGTCAGCGCCTCCGGGGCCGACCTGTACCGGCATGCCCTGGGTGAGCTGGGTGTGGCCGGCCACGATGCGTTGGCCATCGCCGGCTCGGTCTCGGGCCTGCGCGCCGCCAACGACGCGGGGATGGCCAGCCTGCTCATCGATCCCGACGGCGGTTCCGGGTCATACGCGGCCGTTGCGGTCCGGCCGGATTTCGCCGGCGCCGAGCCGCTGCGTTTGCCGGTGTGCCAGCGCCTGCACAGCCAGTGGTGGGCTCAGCGCAGCCCGTCTGCGGCCTAGCTCCTGTCGCGTATCCGCGTTTGTAACCTGGTGGCGGCGAGACGCGAATTCTGGCGCCACCACGTTACGAACGTGAGGTTGTCGGTGGGCGCGGGCACACTTTTCCCGCATGGTGGAGCCGTTCATCGGCAGTGAGGCCGTTGCGGCCGGCAGGCTGACACGCCACGATCTGCGTGCCCGGTTCACCGCTGTGCACCACGACATCTATGTGCCCAGGGGGACTCGGCCCACCGCGGTGCTGCGCGCCAAGGCGGCCTGGTTGCGATCACGGCGGCGGGGCGTATTGGCTGGGTATTCCGCGTCGGCGCTGCATGGAGCACGTTGGATCGATGCTGCGCTTCCCGCCAACATTCTCGACACGAATCGGCGACCGACCCGGGGAGTCGTCGCCTGGGCCGACGTGATCGATGACGACGAAATCTGTCAGATCGGCGATATCCGATTGACCAACCCGCTACGGACGGCGGTCGACCTCGCCTGCCGACTGCCAGAAGACGCCGCTGTGGCAGCGATCGATGCGCTGGCGCGGGCCACGCGGCTGAAAGTCGCTGACATCGAATTGGCCGCGCAGCGGTATACCGGCCGCAAAGGCATCAAACAGGCACGTGCGAGCATTGCCCTGGTCGACCCCGGAGCGGAATCCCCGCAGGAAACCTGGTTGCCGCTGTTGGTTGTTCGCGCGGGCTATCCACCACCACAGACACAGCACCCGATCTACAACGAGTACGGCGCATTGATCGGAGACGCCGATCTCGCCTGGCCGGAGCTAAAGATCGTCATGGAGTACGAAGGCCTGCACCACACCGATCCCGACGTCCTCCGCAAGGACATCGCCCGTATCGACGCGATGATCGAAATGGGCTGGAGCATCATTCGGGTTACCTGCCGCGACGGCGAGGCCAATGTTCTCGGCAAGCTTGCCAGGGTGTGGGCTTCGCGTTCGTAACACCGCGGCGGGCCGCGTTCGTAACCTGGTGGCGGCCAAACACGAATTTCACCGCCACCTGGTTACAAACGCGAGGAGGAATCAGTCGCGCAGCGTCTCGATCACCGCGCTGAAGTCCTCGTCAGCGTGCTCGTCGGCGAACGCGGCGTAGATCTGTGCCGCATGTGTGCCGAGCGGAGCCGAAGACCCGGTGGACATCACCGCAGCCATCGCCAACCCGAGGTCCTTGTTCATCAGGGCGGTGGCGAAACCCGGCTTGAAGTCGTTGTTGGCCGGAGACGTCGGGACCGGGCCTGGCACCGGGCAATTCGTGTGGACGGCCCAGCAGTTGCCGGTGGCGCCGGTGATCACGTCGAACAGCGACTGTGCAGGCAGGCCCAGCTTCTCGGCCAGCACGAAAGCTTCGCCGACCGCGATCTGTTGCACCGCGAGCACCATGTTGTTGCAGAGCTTGGCGGCCTGGCCGGTGCCCGAGCCGCCGCAGTGGATGATCTTGCCCGCCATGGGATCCAGCACCGATAACGCCGCTTCGAATGCTTCATCGGTGCCGCCGACCATGAACGCCAACGTGCCCGCGGTCGCGCCCTTCACGCCGCCGGAGACCGGGGCGTCGAGCTGAGCGTGCCCGTGTTCACCTGCCTTTGCGTGAATCTCGCGGGCGTCGTCGACCGAGATGGTCGAGGTGTCGATGAACAACGTGCCTTTCGTGGCAGCCGGCAGCACCTCGGCATAGCACGCTTTGACGATGTTGCCGTTGGGCAGTGAGGTGATCACCACGTCGGCACCGGACACCGCCGCAGCGCCGGTGTCGAAGACCTTGGCGCCGTTGGCTTCAGCGGCTGCCTTCGACGCGGGCACGGGATCGAAGCCGTGCACGGTGAGGCCCGCTGCCACCAGGTTGGCCGCCATCGGGCCGCCCATGTGCCCCAAACCGAGGAACGCGATCGTGGTCACGTATGTCTCTCCCTATGCAGAGTTGCGGGTGCGGGACGACTCGGAACGCCCGATGACCACCCGCATGATTTCGTTGGTTCCCTCAAGGATGCGGTGCACCCGTAGATCCCGGACGATTTTCTCCAGACCGTACTCACGCAGATAGCCGTAGCCGCCGTGCAACTGCAGCGCCTGATCGGCCACCTCGAAGCACGTGTCGGTGACGTACAGCTTGGCCATCGCGCACAGCGTCACCTTGTCAGGGTGGTCGGCATCCAGCGCGGAAGCCGCCCGCCACAACATGTTTCGTGAGGTCTCCAGGCCGGTGGCCATGTCGGCCAAGGTGAACCGGATGGTCGGCTCGTCGAGCAGTGACCCACCGAAGGCCTGGCGGTCGGCCAGGTAGGCCAGCGCTTTGTCGTAGGCGGCCTGGGCCCCGCCGAGCGAGCAGGCCGCGATGTTGATCCGGCCACCGTTCAGACCGTTCATCGCGATGCCGAACCCGGTGCCCTCCGTGCCGCCCAGCAGGGCATCGGCCGGAACCCGCACACCCTCGAGGATCACCTGTGCCGTGGGCTGGGCATTCCAGCCCATCTTCTGCTCCTGGACGCCGAAACTCAGCCCTGGTGCGTCCTTTTCGATCACGAACGCCGAGATCCCCCTCGGGCCGTCAGCGCCGGTGCGGGCCATCACCACGTACACATCGGAGCTGCCGGCCCCGGAGATGAACTGCTTGACCCCGTCGAGGACGTAATCGCTGCCGTCGCGGACCGCCCGGGTGCGCAGCGCCGCCGCGTCCGAGCCGGCACCCGGTTCGGTGAGGCAGTAGCTGGCGATGGCGTCCATCGACGCCAGCTTGGGCACCCAGGCCTTGCGCTGCTCCTCGGTGCCGTAGCTGTCCACCATCCACGCGCACATGTTGTGGATGGACAGGAACGCCGCCAGGGTGGGATCGGCAGCGGCCAGTTGCTCGAAGATGCGTACCGCATCCAGTCGACGCAGCCCGCTGCCGCCGGTGTCCTCACCGCAGTAGATGGCGCCCATGCCGAGTTCGGCCGCCTCGCGTAACACGTCGGTGGGGAAGTGATGGGTCTCATCCCACTCCAACGCGTATGGCGCGATGCGCTTTTCGGCGAACGCGGCCGCCGTCTCGGCGATCACGCGCTCGTCTTCATCCAGGTCGTGCAGATTCACCGGTGCGCTACTTCATGGTCGGGATGACGAACTCGGCGCCATCCTTGATGCCCGACGGCCACCGCTCGGTGACGGTCTTGGTCTTGGTGTAGAACAGGATCGAGTGCGGCCCGTGCTGGTTGAGGTCGCCGAATCCGGACCGCTTCCAGCCGCCGAAGGTGTGGTAGGCCACCGGGACCGGGATCGGCACGTTGACGCCCACCATGCCGACCTGCACCCGGGACACGAAGTCGCGTGCGGCATCGCCGTCGCGGGTGAAGATCGCCACGCCGTTGCCGTACTCGTGCTCGGACGGCAGCTTCAACGCTTCTTCGTAGTCGTGAGCGCGGACGATGCACAGCACCGGACCGAAGATCTCGTCGGTGTAGATCGACATGTCGGTGGTGACGTTGTCGAACAGGGTCGGGCCGATGAAGTAGCCCTTCTCCAGGCTGGTGTCGCCGAAAGTCAGCTCGTTGCTCGCCCGCTCGCGACCGTCGACCACGATCTCGGCGCCGGCCTCGACACCCTGGCCGATGTAGTCGCGAACCCGTTCGAGTGCCGCGCCGGTGACCAGTGGCCCGTAATCGGCCTTGGGGTCGAGGCTGTGTCCGACCCGCAACTGGTTGATCCGCTCGACGAGCCGATTTCGAAGCCGTTGCGCTGTTTCTTCGCCCACCGGGACCGCGACGCTGATGGCCATGCAGCGCTCGCCGGCGCTGCCGTACCCGGCGCCGATCAAGGCATCCACGGCCTGGTCCAGATCGGCATCGGGCATCACGATCATGTGGTTCTTGGCGCCGCCGAAGCACTGCGCGCGCTTACCGTGCGCGGCCGCGCCCGAGTAGATGTACTGCGCGATGTCGGAGCTGCCGACGAAGCCGACCGCCTTGATCTCGGGGTGCTCCAGGATCGCGTCGACGGCCTCCTTGTCGCCCTGCACCACCTGGAACACGCCCGCGGGCAGCCCGGCCTCGATGAACAGCTCGGCCAGCCGCAGCGGCACCGAGGGATCGCGCTCGGAAGGCTTCAGCACGAAGGCATTTCCGCATGCGAGCGCGGGGCCGGCCTTCCACAGCGGAATCATCGCGGGGAAGTTGAACGGGGTGATGCCGGCGACCACGCCCAGCGGCTGACGGATCGAGTACACGTCGATGCCGGTGCCTGCGCCCTCGGTGAACTCGCCTTTGAGCAGGTGGGGGATGCCGACGGAGAACTCGATGACCTCGAGGCCGCGCTGGATGTCGCCGTGCGAGTCGGCCACGGTCTTGCCGTGCTCCAAACTGAGCAGCTCAGCCAGCTCGTCTGCATTCTGGTGCACCAGTTCGATGAATTTCATCAGCACCCGGGCCCGGCGCTGCGGGTTGTAGGCGGCCCATTCCTTCTGGGCCTCGGCCGCGCCGGCCACCGCGGCGTCGACGTCGGCGGCCGAGGCCAGGGCCACCTGCGCCTGCACCTCGCCGGTGCTGGGGTTGAGCACATCGGCGGTGCGGGTCGATCCGGCAGTGGTGCGTTGGCCGTTGATGAAGTGGGGGATCTGAGTGGTCATGGCGTTCCGTCCAAAGGGGATGTGCACAGTGAGTGGCTCGAGCAGTACCCGAGATACTTGGATATCCTAGTAATTGGTCGACGGAGTTCGCAAGGGTTCTGCGGTTCTGATGCGATCTCCCTGTGCCGTTACCGGCGGAGTTGATTCAACCGAGCGAGACTCGGTCACCGATCTGCATGGTGCCCTCGGAAAGCACCTGCAGGTACGCGCCGGCGCACGGCAGCAGGCCGAGTCCGAAGGCGTCGACCCGATTCTCGTCGGCGGGTGTGCGGAGCGCATGTGCCGCGCGGGGCAGGCGGCCGTGTTCGAGCGTCGGAATGACGCAGCGGGGCGTGGGCCCCATTGCGCGAAGCCGCGTTTCGCCCACGTTGAGAATGTGATCGGTCCACTCGTTCTCGGTGTACGGGGGATATCCGGGTGGCGTGGCGATCACCAGGTTGGGCCGATAGCGCGCGGCCTCGACGCCGACGTGCTCGAGCGTCGCCGTGGTGATCGCGTGCACGGGAGCCAGATCGGTGAATGAGGTCCCCGGAGTGGCCAGAGCCAGTTCCAGGATCGGGGCGTCGACCTGGGCGTCGACGCCCAGGTCGAGCACTTGATCGGGGTCCGCGCGTTGAATCGAGGCGCCGGCGGGTCTGCTGTCGATCAGGTGAACCGAGCGCCCCACGAACTGTGACAACAGGTCGTCGACGTCGTCGTCATCCGACGTGGTCGTGCGGCCGTCGGGCAGGTGGATGCGCACCTGGCGCCGTTCGGTGACAGCGCCGCACGACAAGAGTCCGCGCCACAGTCGGGCCTGCTTCGCGCTCGCCACCCGGCCGCTGGATTCATCGATGAGCGCGTACTTGCGGTCGCCGTCGGCTCCACCGGCGTTGACGAGCAACGTGTCCACGCGCTCCCCGAGCATCGACTTGACCGGGTATCGGTACAGGCTGTCAACCTGCATGTGCTCATCTGCGGCCATGCTCATGGACCGAAGATAACCGGGTGGGGCGTGGCTGGGGGCGACCTCTTTAAATTACGGAACGGTATCGTTATGCTATTGGCATGGTTTCCTGGGATGAGAGCCTGGATGTGGTGGTGGTCGGTGCCGGCCCGACCGGGTTGACGCTGGCCTGCTCGTTGCGCCTACACGGCCTCTCCGTGCGCGTCGTCGACCGCGCACCGGGGCCGGCGACCACGTCGCGGGCCAACTTTCTGCACGCCCGAGGCTCGGAAGTGCTGGGCCGGATCGGCGCACTGGGCAACTTGCCGAACGAGTCGTTGCGCGCCATGCGCATCACCAACTATCTCGGCGACCGCCCCGTGATGACCCTGGAGTTCGGTGATCCGGGCATGCGGACCGCCGCACCGCCCATGGTGGTGTCGCAGGCGAAAGTCGAAGCGGCACTGCGGGCCCGACTGGCCGAGCTCGGGGTCGAGCCCGAATGGGGCCGAGGCGTGGTCGGTGTGCTGCAGGAGGGCGACGTCGTCGTTGCCGAACTCTCCGACGGTGAACGCGTGCGGGCGAAGTGGCTGGTGGGATGCGACGGCACCTCCAGCGTCACCAGGCAGCAGGCTGGTATCGCGTTCCCCGGGGTCAAACTCTCCGAACGATTCCTGCTCGCCGATGTCCATCTGGACTGGACGCTCGACCGTGGCGGCACGACCGGCTGGGTTCACCCCGACGGAGTGGTCGGCGCGATGCCCATGCCCGATGCCAGCGGTCGCGACGACTTGTGGCGGCTGTTCGTCTACGATCCCACGCTCGCGCAAAAGCCCAGCGAGAGTGAGATTCTGGACCGAATCAAACAGGTGGTGCCACAGCGGACCGGCCGCGCGGTGACCGTCGGCGACGCCGAGTGGCTGTCGGTGTTCACCGTGCACCGCCGGCTCGCCGATACGTACCGGCACGGGCGCATCCTGATCGCCGGTGACGCCGCGCACGCGCATGCGCCCTTTGGTGGTCAGGGCATGCTGACCGGCATCGGCGATGCGGAGAACTTGGCCTTCAAACTGGCGCTGGTGATCCGAAACCTGGCCTCCGACAAGCTCATCGACACCTACGAAGCCGAGCGCAGGCCCCTGGCCACCGAAGTGCTGCGCGGCACAAGTGCGGTCACCCGGGTCAACGTCGCGAGCAATCCGGTCGGCCGGTTCCTGCGTGACCACGTGGCCACCCGCCTGTTCAGCTCGGCCTTCATCCAGCGCTGGACGACGTACACGGCTTCACAGCTGTGGGTGAGCTACCGCAAGGGCCCGCTCGGCGGCCGCGGCCGCAAGCCGCGATCCGGCGATCGGATCGCGGATCTGCCCTGCACCCGCTCCGACGGGGCGGCCACCCGATTACACGGCGAGCTCGGCGGGCGCTGGGCACTACTGTTGCCCGACGGCGTACCCGACGATCTCGAACCGCTGCGGCCCCACCTGGGCGAATTCGTCGTGGCCCTGCACCACGACAGCTCAGAGGCCATGTTGATCCGGCCGGATGCCCATCTGGCATGGCGGGGGAGTCCCGACGATGTCGGCGAGCTCGACCGTTGGCTGACAGCCGCTCTGGGGACGGGGGCGGTGCGGTGACCACGGCCGGCCGTGGCCGGCCCCGGGACGCGGCGGCTGAGCGCGCAATCCTGCAAGCAGCGCTGGACCTTTTCATCGAGCGCGGGGTCGAGGGCTCGAGCATCGAACAGATCGCCAAACGTGCCGGTGTCGGCAAGCCGACCATCTATCGACGGTGGTCGACCAAGGAGGACCTGATCGCCGCGGCGATGGAGACGCTGGTCGCCGAGGAGGTGGGTTGGGCCTCACCTGAGGCCATCGACATCGAATCCCCTCATGAGCTTGTCGAGGCCGCGATCGAAAGCGCGGCGGCTGTCACCACCACACCGTCCTATCGCGCGCTGGTGGCGCGGGTTTACGGTTCGGCGGTCAGTCACCCGGCGCTCATGACGGTCTACTGGGATCGCTACATCCGGCCACGACGCGCGCTCGCCACTCGTCTGCTCGAGCATGCGCAGGAGTGTGGAACTGTCGCTGCCGATACCGATTTCGACGTGGCGATCGACATGATGGTCGGTGCGATCACATATCGCGTACTGCAACCAGACCCGCCCGACGTCGAGGAGATGCGGCACTACTTGCGTGCGGTCTACCGTCAGGTGGGCTTGTTGCCCTGAGTGCGGTGTTCACGCCACCGGTCCAGGATCGCGGGCAGCTCGGCCATCAGAAAGGCATAGAAATCCCGCATCTGGGAGAGGCGCTGGTGCGCCACGCTTCCGGGGTCTGTGGCGGCGATGCCGGATTCGGCGGCGGCCTGCATGGCCGCGATCGTCTCGTTCTGGTTGGTGAACAGAATGGCCCAAGCGTCATCCCGCAGCCGGAAGTGGTCGCGGCGGCTGGCCGGCACGGGTACCCGTTCGGCAAGGCCGACCGACGTGAGCATCTTGAGGGCGCTGGATATTGCGCCGGCACTGGCACTCAGATTCTCGGAAAGCTCGCCCATGGTCAGGTTGGGTTGCTCGGTGAACAGAAGCGTCGCGAGTACCCGCGCCGTCATACGTTGCATCCCATGGCTGGTCAGTGCCAGGGCGAGCTCTTCGGCGGCGTGCTGCAGATCTGACGCCAACGTCATCGAATCCTCCTCGGCCCAAACTATCTTCACAAATTACTGAAAGTTTAGTACAGTCGGTCGCGGTGTTCCGGGAAGTCTGGTCGGAAATTGTCTATTCGCACGACAGAAGGGCGATTGAGAAACAATGCAACACCTGACATCCACGGCCGACCCGAACACCGCGACGGCTGTCATCCACGTCGAGAACTTGACGTTCACGTACCCCAAGTCAACCGAACCCGCTGTGCGCGGTATGGATTTCACCGTTGGGCGCGGAGAGATCTTCGGATTCCTCGGCCCCAGCGGCGCCGGCAAATCCACCACGCAGAAGCTGCTCATCGGCCTCTTGCGAGGTCACGGCGGTCAGGCCACGGTGTGGGGCCGCGACCCACTCGAGTGGGGCTCGGACTACTACCAGCGCGTCGGAGTCTCGTTCGAGTTGCCGAACCACTATCTCAAGCTCACCGGCCTGGAGAACCTGCAGTTCTTCGCCTCCCTCTACGACGGGCCCACGGCGGATCCGATGGAGTTGCTCGAATCCGTGGGTCTCAAGGATGCGGCCCACACCCGAGTGGGCAAGTATTCCAAGGGAATGCAGATGCGGCTGACGTTTGCACGGTCGCTGGTCAACAACCCCGAATTGTTGTTCCTCGATGAGCCGACCTCTGGACTCGACCCGGTCAACGCGCGCAAGGTCAAAGACATCATCCTGGGATTGAAGGCGAGTGGTCGCACGATCTTTCTCACCACCCACGACATGTCCACCGCCGATGAGCTGTGCGACCGGGTGGCCTTCGTCGTCGACGGAGCCATCGTCGCGCTGGACACACCTGCCGAATTGAAGATTGCGCGCAGCCAACGCCGGGTGCGGGTCCAATACCGCGTACCCGGAGAGGGTCTCACCACGACAGAGTTCGGAATGGACGGCTTGGCCGACGATCCGGATTTCCACGCGGTATTGCGCAACTTCCACGTCGAGACCATTCACAGTCGCGAAGCCAGCCTGGACGACGTCTTCGTCGAGGTGACGGGACGGCAGCTGATATGACCAGATTGACCAGTGCGATCCGGCTCGAGCTGACGGTTCAGTACCGGCAGAAATTCCTGCACGCAGGGATCTTCTCCGGGCTGATATGGCTGGCGGTGCTGCTGCCCATGCCGCACCACCTCCGCCCGGTCGCCGAACCCTATATGTTGGTCGGCGACATCGCGATCATCGGATTTTTCTTCATCGGCGGCTCGGTGTTCTTCGAGAAGCAGGAACGCACCCTCGGCGCCATCATCTCGACCCCTTTGCGGTTCGGGGAGTACCTCACGGCCAAACTCGCGGTGCTGCTGTCGATCTCGCTGTTGGTCGCGCTCGTTGTGTCGACCATCTCCAGTGGCACCTCCTACCATCCGGTGCCCCTGGTCCTCGGCGTGGTGCTCGGCACCCTGTTGATGCTGCTGGTCGGGTTCATCAGCTCGCTGCCGTTCGGATCGGTCACCGACTGGTTTCTCGCAGCGGTCATCCCACTTGCCGCCATGCTCACTCCGCCGATCCTGCTCTTCTCCGGGGTCTGGCCCAATCCAGTGCTCTTCGTCGTGCCCACCCACGGGCCGATGCTGTTGCTGGGTGCCGCATTCGACCAGGTGACGTTGAGTGGTTGGCAGCTCGCCTATGCGGTGCTCTATCCGATCGTGTGCCTGGTCGCGCTGTGGCGGGCCGCCCACGCGCTGTTCGACCGCTACGTCATCGAAAGGTCAGGTGTGCTGTGACCGCCATGATCGGTTCCAACCGGGGTCGGGCTCTGGCGGCCTTCGGTCGCAATGACCTGCGCGGCACCTACCGCGATCCGCTCCTGGTGATGCTCGTGCTCGCGCCGGTTATCTGGACCACGGGAGTTGCAGTTCTCACGCCGATGTTCACCGACATGCTGGCCGAGCGCTACGACTTCGATCTGGTGCCGTACTACCCGTTGGTGCTCACCGCATTCCTGCTGCTCACCAGCATCATCATCGCCGGCGGCCTGGGCGCATTCCTGGTTCTCGACGAGATCGACGCCGGCACCATGTCCGCCCTGCGGGTGACACCGGTGCCGATGTCGACGTTTTTCGGCTATCGGGCGGGGACGGTGATGGCGGTCACGGCCGTCTATGTGGTTGCGACGCTGTCGTTCAGCGGGATTCTGGAACCTGGTTTGATCCCGGCGCTCATACCGATCGGGATGGTCGCGGGCTTGTCCGCCGTGGTGACGCTGCTACTGATAATCGCCTTGGCGGGCAACAAGATCCAAGGCATTGCGATGTTGCGGGCACTGGGCATGATCATCGCCGGATTGCCATGCCTGCCGTGGTTCATCGATTCGTCATGGAACCTGGCCTTCGGTGTGCTGCCGCCGTACTGGGCGGCCAAGGCGTTCTGGGTCGCCAGCGACCACGGCACCTGGTGGCCGTACCTGGTGGGCGGCGTGGCATACAACCTGGCGATCGCCTGGCCCTTGTTCCGTCGGTTCCTCGCCAAGAACCGCTGACAGTTCCTCGCGCCGACCTCCTGGCTGACCGCGGCGATCACCACCAGGAGTGCGGCGCGGCGGCTCACGTAGGCACCGGAAGTGAAGCCCCCGTGGTCAGTTCGGCGTACCCCCGCATCAGGCGCAGCGCAGTGGCTCGGTCGAGGTCGGGGTCTCGCGCCACGATGCGGTAACCGAGATAGTCCTCCATGGACATCAGTGTCATCGCGATATCCTGCGCGGGTGCGGCCAGTGTGAATGTGCCTGCAGCGCAACCAGCTTCGAGGATCTGCGTGTAGAGGCCCACCTGTCGGTGAAAGATGTGCTGGATGTCGGGGCGCTGGTCGAGGACGAACCCGGCGGCCAGCACGGCCCGCCAGATGGTGCGCCACTCGGCATCCTCGGGTCCGGACGGCAACCCCGCGGCGATCATGAACGCGATCTGGTCCCGGGCGTCGGCGGTACGTTGCACCACCGCGAGCCGGTCGTCGTAGAACCTGCTGTCCGAGCGCTGCGCGAGGGCCGAGAGCAGCTGGTCCATTTCTCGGAAGTAGTAGCGCACGGCATTGGGGGTCAGTCGAAGCTCGGCGGCCACATCGGCGATCCGCAGCGTGGTCAGATCATTGCGTTCGATCAGCGCGGTCGCTGCATCGAGGATCTCCTCGCGTCGCTGCGCCTGGCGGTTCGGCCGTCCCACGGGTCCCATCCTTCACGAATCTGCCACTTCGGTTGACGCCGGTGGTTGCCCGGCGCCATTATTTTCCAATCTTGAAAACAATTTCGTCAGAACTTTCCGGAGGATGCATGCTGGACTGCGCCTCGCGGCGTCCCCGTGCCCGTGACATCGGCGTCGTGATCGGCGAACATCCCACGGGCCCCGACAACGCGATCACCGACGTGGCCGGCGTGCGCGTCGGCCACACCACGATCCAGCGGCCCGGGCCCCACCCGGTCAACACCGGCGTCACCGTCGTGATCCCGCACCCGGGAATCTTCACCGAGCCGCTGTTCGCCGGTGCGCACCGGCTCAACGGCAGCGGCGAACTCACCGGCCTGGAATGGATCCGCGAATCCGGCGAGCTCACCTCACCGATCGCGCTGACCAACACCCACAGCGTCGGTGTCGTGCGGGACACCCTCGTCCAGGCCCAGGTCCAGACCCGCGGCGAGGGCCTGTACTGGTCACTGCCGGTGGTGGGGGAGACCTATGACGGCTTGCTCAACGACATCAACGGCTACCACGTCCGCCCAGAGCACGTCGCCGCGGCGCTGGCCGAAGCCACGAGCGGCCCGGTCGCCGAAGGCAACGTCGGCGGCGGGACCGGCATGATCTGCCACGGCTTCAAAGGCGGGATCGGAACGGCCTCCCGGGTCACCGACACGGTGGCCGGGACCTACACCGTCGGAGTGCTCGTCCAAGCCAATCATGGCCGGCGGGAACGTCTTCGGGTCAACGGGGTGCCCGTCGGAGAAATGGTCGGACCCGAGCTGGTGCCGACCCCCGACCTGCCGATCCCTTATCCGGCGGGATCGGGGTCGATCATCGTGGTGGTCGCCACCGACGCGCCGTTGCTACCGCATCAGTGCACGCGGCTCGCGCAACGGTCCGCGCTGGCCGTCGGCCGAGTCGGTGGCAGCGGGGAGCAGTACAGCGGTGATCTGATGCTGGCTTTCTCCACCGGCAACCGGGGCATCCCACCGTACGGATGGGACGAGAACCCCGACGCCAACCGGCCCGAGATCGCGGTGCGCATGGTGGCGCCTCAGTTGATGACCAGGCTGTTCGACCTGGCCATCGAAGCCACCGAGGAGGCCATCGTCAACGCGTTGGTGGCCGCCGAGACCGTGACCGGCCGGGGCGGGGTGACCGCCCACGCCCTCGACCACAAGCTGCTGCACTCGGCACTGGTTCTCGAGGGGCACTGACCTCGTTCGGCGATCCGCCGTCGCGGATCGTCAGGCGGGGGGCCGGGCGCGCAGCTCGTCGACGAACGCGCGGGTCTCGTCCCACGTAGGCAACAGCCCCGCGGCACGCACCTGCTCGAGGGTCGGGGCGGCCGCGTCACGCTCGGACAACACCGGCTCGCCTTCGATCGGCCAGTCGATCCCGAAATCCGTGGCCAAGATGGTGTGCTCGCGCTCCGGGGCGTACGGCGCCGAACACAGGTACATCACCGTCGAATCATCTTGCAGCGCAAGGAAAGCGTGACCAAGCCCCTCCGACAGGTAGACCGAACGTCGGGTCTGATCGTCCAGCAGGACCGAATCCCACTGCCCGAAGGTCGGGGAGCCGACCCGGATGTCGACCACCACATCGAGCACGGCGCCGCGCACGCACGTCACGTATTTGGCCTGGCTGGGCGGCACTTCGGCGAAATGCACGCCGCGCAGCACCCCGGCCGCCGACACCGAACAGTTGACCTGCCGTACGTCGAAGCGGTGCCCGGTCATCTCGGCGAAGCCGGCCTCGGTGAACCATTCGAAGAACAGTCCGCGCGTGTCGCCGTGCAGCTTGGGTGTGATCTCCCAGGCGCCGGGAACGGTCAGTTCCCGCGCGGTCACTGGCCGCGCTCCGAGTAGTTGGTCTCCACGTTGTCTTTCAAAGGACCCCACCAGGATTCGTTGTCGCGGTACCAGTCGATGGTGGCCGCCAAGCCCTCGTCGAAATCGGTGTGTTCGGGCGCCCAGCCCAGTTCGCCGTGCAGGGTCGACGGATCGATGGCATAACGCAGATCGTGGCCCTCGCGATCGGTGACGTGGTCGAAGTCGTCCGGGTCGCGGTCCATCAAACGCAGCAGGGTGCGCATCACCGTGAGATTACTGCGCTCGCATTCCGCGCCGATCAGATACGTCTGCCCGATGCGGCCGTTCTTCAGGATCTGCCACACCGCGCGGTTGTGGTCGTCGACGTGGATCCAGTCGCGGACATTGGCTCCGGAGCCGTAGAGCTTGGGGCGCCTGCCGGTGAGGACGTTGGTGATCTGGCGCGGGATGAACTTCTCCACGTGCTGATAGGGGCCGTAGTTGTTCGAGCAGTTCGAGATCGTGGCGCGCACCCGGTACGACCGCACCCAGGCCCGCACCAGCAGGTCGGCGGCAGCCTTGGTCGACGAGTACGGGCTCGACGGGTTGTACGGCGTGCCCTCGGTGAACCGGGCCGGATCGTCGAGCTCAAGGTCGCCGTACACCTCGTCGGTGGAGATGTGGTGCAGACGGGCTCCGTGCGCGCGCGCCGCCTCCAGCACCGTGAACGTACCGACCACGTTGCTCTGCAGGAATGGTTCCGGGTTGGCCAGGGCATTGTCGACGTGGGTCTCCGCGGCGAAGTGCACCACGGCGTCGGCCTCGCCGACCAGCTGATGTACCAGAGGTGCATCGGCGACATCGCCTTGCACCAGCCGGATCTGGTCGGCCACCGCCGCCAGGGACTCTCGGCTGCCCGCGTACGTCATGGCATCGAGCACGGTCACCGAGGTGGTCAGTGCGTCGTTGACGGCGAGGCGTACGAAGTTCGCGCCGATGAACCCGGCGCCGCCGGTGACCAGTAACCGCATGCGCCAACCCTAACCGGCCGGCGGGTCAGCCCTTCAGACCCAGCGGCCCGGCCAATTCGGTCAGTGTCGGGATCAGTTTGTCCGGCCCGCCGAGGACTTGGATTGCCACATGGTCGGCGCCGTTGGCGACGTGCTGTCGCAGGCGCGCGGCGATGTTCTCGGCAGTGCCATGCGCGACGACGGCGTCGATCAGCTTGTCGCTACCCGGCTTGGCGATGTCGTCTTCGGTGAAACCGAGGCGACGCCAGTTGTTGAGGTAATTGCTGAGGTTCAAGTAGAAGTCGACCGTCTCGCGCCCGATCGCGCGTGCTGCCGCGCCGTCGGTGCTCAGCACCACCTTGTGCTCAGGGGCCAGGAACACCGACTCACCCAGCACGTCCCGGGCATGGGCGGTGTGCTCGGGGGTAGTCAGATAAGGGTGCGCGCCGGCACTGCGGCCGGCGGACAGCTTCAGCACCTTGTCACCCAGTGCGGCGATCACCAGCCGGCTGGTCGGCACCTTGGCTGCGTCCAGGGCGTCGAGATATTCCACCAGCGCGTCGTAGGGCTTGCGGTACTCGTCGGTGTGCTCGGGATGCCCGACGCCGACGCCCAGCAGGAATCGGCCGGGGTGCGCCGATTCGATGCGATGAAACGATTCGGCCACCGCCTCGGCCTCGGCCGTCCAGATGTTGACGATGCCGGTGGCGAGCTGAAGACCTTCGGTGCGCTCCAGGATGGGTTCGGCGAACGAGAGGTCGGCCGCGGGGGACCCGCCCACCCACAGTGCGCCGTAACCCAGTCCCTCGATTTCGGCGGCCTGATCAGGCTCCACCGCCCCGAACGTCCACACCCCGTAGCGGCCCAGATCCGGCTTGAGCGAAAGCGATTCGGTCATCTACGAGTCCTTGTCTGTTGGGTGCGCGGTGTTTTGGTCGCTAGGCCAGGCCGAGCGGCCCGGCGAGCTCGGCCAGTGCCGATACCAGTTTGTCGGGTCTGGTCAACACTTGTACAGGCACGTGATCGGCGCCGGCGTCGCGATGCTGCCGCAGCCGCGCGGCCACCTCGTCCACCGTGCCATGCGCGACGACGGCGTCGATGAACCGGTCACTGCCCGGTTTGGCCAGGTCCTCATCGGTGAAGCCGAGGCGCTTGAAGTTGTTGCAGTAGTTGGTCAGACCGAGGTAAGGGTCGAGCGCCTTGCGGCCGATCGATCGGGCCTTTTCCACATCGGTGCTGAGCACCGCCTTGTGTTCGGGAGCCAGGAACGCGTCCGGCCCGACCAGCTCGCGGGCCTGTGCGGTGTGCTCCGGCGTGGTCAGATACGGGTGCGCACCTGCCGAACGAGCCGCCGACAGCCCCAGCACTTTCGGGCCGAGTGCGGCCACGACCCGACGGTTCGTCGGCACGCCGTACTCGTCGAGCTTGTCGAGGTAATCGGTGAGTGCGTCGAGAGGTTTGCGGTACTCGCCGATGACCTCACGGTGCCCGACGCCGATGCCCAGCAGGAACCGGCCCGGGTAGGCGGCCTCGATGCGGTGAAACGATTCGGCGACCGGGCCGGCGGCCGCACTCCAGATGTTCACGATCCCGGTGGCCAACTGCAACGTGGTGGTGGCGGCCAGGATCGGATCGATCCACTCCAGCTCGGCAGGTGGCGACCCGCCGGCCCAGATCGCGCCGTAGCCCAGCGCCTCGATGTCGCGCAGTTGCTCGGCCGACAGGCGCTGGAACTGCGCGTAATGGCCGAACGCGCCGAATGTGCCGAGATCGGGCTTGGTGTCCGCAGTGGTCTGGGTCATGAACCTCTCAACTCGGCTCTGGTCGGGGGCTATTCCGAACCGATCACTCTGGATCTGTGCCTTGGCCGTGTGGCGTGTGCCGTGTGGCCGCCCCCATTGTCACTCCAGCGTGGCGTTCGAGGTCGACCGCCGCTCCAGCGTGACATTGGGGCGCTGGCGGCGTTGCCCGGGCGCGACGGACTACTCCGACGCTTGAGCTTCTGCCTCGGAGGCCTGCGTCTCGGGCACGGGTGCCTGCAACGGCAACAGCACGATGAAGCGGGTGTCGCCCGGCTTGGACTGCACCCGCAGGTCCCCATGATGCTTCTCCACCACGATGCGCCAGGCCAGATCCAGGCCCAGGCCAGTGCCCTGGCCGAACGGTTTGGTGGTGAAGAACGGTGTGAAGATCCGGCTGATGTTTTCGGCGGGGATGCCCGGCCCGTCGTCGCCGATCTCCACCCGGATCATCTCGTCGGTTTCGCGGCTGGTGCGCAGCGTCAGCCTGCCGTGGCCACCCATCGCCTGGATGGCGTTGTCGATGATGTTGGTCCACACCTGGTTGAGATCGCCTGGGTAGCAATGTAATTCAGGAAGGGACTTGTCGAGGTCCTTGCACAGGCTGACCGGCTTGTCCTTACCGATCTTGTCGCCGAACATCATCAGCGTGCTGCGCAGCAGCTCGTGGACATCGGCGCTCTGGTAGTCGCCGCGGTCCATCTGCGAGTACTGCTTGGCGCCGGCCAGCAACGCCGAGATCCGCTTGCTCGCCTCGGCGATCTCGTTCATCCGAAGCTCGGTGTCGATCGTGTACTTGAGCCAGCCGAGAGCCGCCTGCAGTGTCGCCGAGGCCTCCCCGTCCTTGAGCGCGTCGTCTACGGAGCCTGAGATGCGTTCCAGCCAGTCGATGTCGAGACCGGCTTCGACGAAGGTCGGGGCATAGTCCCAAGCGCCCACGATGTCGTGGTCCTCGAGCCAGTCGCCCATCTCGTCCTCGCGGTCGGACGTCTCCAGCGCGGTCAGCTCCAACCCCTTGTTCTTGGCGACCTGCTCGGCGACCTCGTCCTGGATCGTCACCAGCATCCGCAGGGCCTGCGGGGTGAACTTGCCGTCGGCCAGCATCGCCAGCTTGTGCCGCATCTTGCCGACGCCCTCGCGCAGGTCGGCCACGGCGCGCGCGGTGGCCGCCGCCGGATTGTTGAGCTGATGGGTGAGCCCCGCGGTGATGTTGCCGAGCGCCAGCAGCTTCTCCCGCTGACCGATGATCTGGCTCTGGCGCCGGCCGCCGACCTTGTGGCCTTCGAGCAGGTGCACGGCCATCGGGAACTGGGACTGCATGAAGCCGGCGAACGCGTTGGCGTCCAGCACGAACACCCGCGACGGCTTGGTCAGGCGCACCGACGCTTCGTAGATGTGCTCCTCACCCGGGATGTAGGCCGACCAGGCACCGAAGTACACACCGCGCATCGAAGTGCGGTTGGTCTGGATGTCGACGCCGCCGGATCGCTTCGACATCACCAGTTCGCCGTCGAGCATCACGTAGAAGCACGTGGCCGGATCACCTTCGGTGACGATCGGGCCGGCGGGGAATCGCTCGATGCTGCCGGCCTGGCACAACGTGTCGAGTTGCGCGTCGGACAGATGCTCGAACAGGAACAGCGTCCGCAGTTCGTCCCGCAGGCACGTCTCGCCCATCTTCAGTTGCTCCTCACGCTTCTGCCAGGTACCGGTGCACGAGCATCACGGCCATCGACCCTTCGCCGACGGCGGCAGCCACCCGTTTGGCGGACTCGGCACGCACATCTCCTGCAACAAACACACCGGGCACACTTGTTTCCAGGTGATGCGGTGGACGTTCCAGCGACCAGCCGCACACGTCGCGCAGATCCGGACCGGCCAGGATGAAACCGTGGTCGTCGCGGGCCACCACGCCGTCGAGCCACTCGGTGCGCGGGGTCGCTCCGATGAAGCAGCACAGGCGCGTCGCCCGCACTTCCTCGTGCTCGCCCGTCTGCCGGTTCACCAGCTCCAAGCCCACCAGATGATCGTCTTCGCCGATGGCACTGATCACCTCGGTGCAGGTACGCACGAAGATGTTGGGCGTCTGTTCGATCTGCTGGATCAGGTAGTACGACATCGAGGCTTCCAACGACGGACCGCGCACCAGCAGCGTCACCGACTTGGCCTCGCGCGACATGAACATCGCGGCCTGCCCGGCCGAGTTGGCGCCGCCGACGATGTAGACGTCCTCGCCCTTGCATTCGGACGCGTCGGACACCGAGGCGCCGTAGTACACGCCCCGGCCCACGTAGTTGTTCGGGTTGTCGGGATCGGCCCAACAGCCCGGCACCGGGAGTTGGCGGTACTCGACACCGGTGGCCAGGATCACCGCGCGCGCACCGATGGTCTCGCCGTCGGCGAAGGTGATGGTGCGGGCCGCGCCGGCGATGTCGAGCGCGACGGCCTCGCGAGTGGTGATCACCTCGGCGCCGAACCGCTCGGCCTGCCGGCGCGCCGAGGTGGCCAGTTCCGCGCCCGACACTCCGGTCGGGAAGCCCAGGTAGTTCTCGATCCGGGAACTGCGGCCGGCCTGCCCGCCCGTGGTGGTGCCCTCGATCAGCACAGTCTTGAGCCCTTCAGAGGCGCCGTAGACCGCCGCGGCCAGACCCGCCGGACCGCCGCCGATCACCGCGAGGTCATACATGGTCAGCGACGGGGTGGTCGACAACCCCAGCATGTCGGCCAGCTCGCCGTCACTGGGTTCGACCAGGGTCTCGCCCCCCTCGGTGATCACCACCGGCAGTTGCAGACCGTCCAATCCGGCGGCATCCAGAAGCTGACGGCCCGTGGATTCGTCGGAGGTGAAGGCCCGGAACGTGTGCTGGTTGCGGGCCAGGAACTGGCGCACCTCCCAGGACCGCGAACTCCACTGGTGCCCGATCACCTTGGTGTGCGGGATGGCCCGGTCGCCGACGGCGTGCCAGGCCTCCAGAAGGCCGTCGACGACGGGGTAGAGCTTCTCCTCGGGCGGATCCCACGGCTTGAGCAGGTAGTGGTCGAGGTCGACGACGTTGATGGCGTCGATGGCCGCGGTGGTGTCGGCGTATGCCGTCAACAGCACGCGCCGGGCCATCGGGTAGAGGTCCATCGCGGATTCGAGGAACTCGATGCCGCTCATCTGCGGCATCCGGTAGTCGGCGACGAACACCGCGACGACGTCGCCGCGCAGCTTCAACTCGTTGAGGGTTTCCAGGGCGTCCGGGCCGGATTCGGCACGCACGATCCGGTAGCGCTCGCCGTAGTGGCGGCGCAGATCCCGGGCGACGGCGCGCGAGACCGCGGGATCGTCGTCGACGGTCAGGATTACGGGTTTACGGGGCTGGGAGGCGGGGCCAGTCATCGCTAGCAATTATGCGCCCCGCCGCCAGCAGTTTTCTCAGCTCGGGTGTGCGCTGTCCCCGTTGCTCGCATTGGACCCCTGCAGCATGGACGCCACGTCGATTCCCGAGGCCTTCAGCGACTCCAAGATGTTGGCCACCGCGAGCGGGCTGATGCCCAGCAGGCCGCCGACCGCGCCCTGGGTGTCGTTTGCCCCGCCGATGATCGACAACCGGTCGATCTCGGCCAGCGGGGCGGCCGCGGCCTCGGTCGCCTTGACCACAGAGTCCAGCACGTCGGGCAGCATCAGCAGGCGCGCGGCCTCGGCCGAGTAACCGTTGAGCGCCGCGGCGATCTCCTTCTTGCCGTTGGCCTCGGCCAGCAGCTTGGCCTCGATACCGGCGGCCTCGGCCTGCTGTTCGACGCGCAGCGCGTCGGCCAGCTCCTTCTTACCGGCGGCCTCGGCGACCAGCTTGGCCTGGAGGCTGTCCGCCTCGGCCTGCTTCTCCACCCGCAGCGCGTCGGCGGCGGCTTTACGGGCGTCGGCCTCGGCCTGGCCCTTGCGCCGCTCGGTCTCGGCAGCCGCCTCGGCGGCCAGGATCGTGGACTGACGCTGGCCTTCGGCGATCGCGATGTCGGCCTGCCGTTTCGCCTCCGCCGGCGCGATCACGTCGGCCTGCAGCGCGGCCTGCGCCTGCTCGGCGCGGCGCTGCTCCACTTCGATGCGTGCCTGCACCCGGGCGGCCTCGGCCTGTTCGGTGGCGATGCCGACGTCCTTCTGGGCGCGGGCGTTGGCCAGCGGGCCGGCCTGGTCGGCCTGGGCGTTCTCGGCCTCGGTCTGCGCGCGCAGCCGGGCCAGTTCGACGTCGCGGCGCTGGTTGGCGGTGGCGATCGCGGTGTCGGCCTCGGCCTGCGCGATCGACCCTTCCTGGCGGGCCTTGGCCGACTGGATCTGGGCGTCGCGCTCGGCTTCGGCGGTGCCGACGGTGGCATCGCGCTTCACCTCGGCGATGCGGCGCTGGCCGAGGGACTTCAGATAATCATTGGCGTCGGAGATGCCGGCGATCTTGAGGACGTCGACCTCCATGCCGATGCGGGCCAGGTCGCCGCCGGCCTCCTCGACCACGCTGCGGGCCAGGCTGTCGCGGTTCGAGTTGAGGTCTTCGACGGTCATGGTCGCGGTGATGCCGCGCAGTGAACCGGCCAGGATCTCGTTGATCTGGCGCTGCAACTCGTTGAGGTCGGAGGTCAGGAAGCGCTGCACCGCGGTCTGCACGGCCTCGTCGGCCGAGCCGATACGCACCAGGCCGACGGCCTCGACGTTGACCGGCACACCGTTGTTGGACAGCGCGTTCTGCAGGTTGATGCTGACGTTGAACGGTTCCAGGCTCATGATGTCCACCCGTTCGATGCCGGGCATCCGGAACCGGGCCCCGCCGCGCACCACCTTGGGTGTGCCGCGGCCGGTGAACACGGCCACCTCGTTGGGCGGGACCTTGATGTAGTTCTTGACGTAGACCATCGGCAACACCACCAGGATCAGGATCGCGGCGATGGCGGCGAGGACGACGATGAGCAGCAGGGACACTGTTGTGCCTTTCTGAAGGTTCGGTGCTCGGGTACTTCTCAGGTTTCTGGAACTGCGACGACGTGGACGTAGTCGGGATCGATATCGGCGATGTAGACGCGGGTGGCCTTGGGCAGTGCGTCGGCCTCGTCGCTCCTGGCGCGGGAGAACACCCGGTTGCCGTCGGCGTCGACGAAGGACACCTCGCCCCAGCCGCCCGGCGGAACCTCGAGGGTGACCGTGCCGAGCAGGCCGACATAAGAAGATCGACCGCGATGGGAGTTGGACTGCTGGCGGCGCATGTAGGGCAACAGCAGACCATTGAGAATGAACACCAGCACCACGGCGCAGGCCGCGGCCAGGGCTGCCGACCAGACGGAGCCCCACCCCAGCCAGGTGCCGATCAGGCCTCCGGTGCCGGCGCCGAGCAGGGCGACCGACAGTCCGGTCAGGCTCAAAAACGGCATTCCGTCGCCGTGTCCGACGTCGGCGAGCAGTAGGGCCGCCAGTACAGCGATGCCGCCGACGACGAACGCGGCCAGATACACAACCATCACGTGCTCGCGGTCTCCGTTCGGCGGGTGCGGATCAGTTCGTACTATTCTCGCCTGGTTCGCGGCCGCGCCGCGCACCAATCTTCGGCCCGGATCTGGCAGGCCAGAGCTGATCAGCCGTGATTTTGGTACAGCCCGATGAACGGGTATTGTGGACCAACGGTGCGGCTATCGCGCCGACTTTTTGCGTGCCCCGTCTTGGAACTGCTGAGTTTCTGCAAGTCCGCCTCGATCCGGCTCACGTTTTGAAGTTGGTCGGTTTCCGCAGCACGACGGGCTGCATTGTGACTGATGAAGCTACGAAACGAAAGCAAGGATCGCCGAAAAGTATGGCCAAGAAAGACGGTGCCATCGAGGTCGAGGGTCGCGTGGTCGAACCTCTGCCCAATGCGATGTTCCGCATTGAGCTGGAGAACGGACACAAGGTCTTGGCCCACATCAGCGGCAAGATGCGGCAGCACTACATCCGCATCCTGCCCGAGGACCGGGTAGTGGTGGAGCTCTCTCCATACGACCTGTCCCGGGGCCGCATCGTGTACCGGTACAAGTGACCCGATAGAAGCCCGACCAGTAACGACGAGAAACGGTGACGTGCGCGCCTGCGCGACACCAACAAGCCAGAAGGATCGAAACAGCCGTGAAGGTGAACCCGAGCGTCAAGCCCATCTGCGATAAGTGCAGGGTGATCCGCCGGCATGGGCGGGTCATGGTGATCTGCAGCGATCCCCGCCACAAGCAGCGGCAGGGCTGATCTGTCAGCCGAGCGCTGACCGATCGCAACACAACTGAATGATGAACTCCCAGCACCACTGAACGGATAGGCCGTTCAATCGCGATGAGCACTCATCCACGTCCGGCACGGAGGCCGGACCCCGGGGAGCCCTTAGGGGCTGAAGGGAACGGGCTGGGACCAGACCTCCGCAGAGAAAAAGGAAACCGCCACATGGCACGGCTCGTGGGCGTCGATCTTCCGCGCGACAAGCGCATGGAGATCGCGCTGACCTACATCTACGGCGTCGGCCGTACCCGTTCGAACGAGATTCTCTCCGCGACGGGCATCGACAAGAACATGCGCACCAAGGACCTGACCGACGATCAGGTGACCATCCTGCGCGATTACATCGAAGGCAACCTCAAGGTTGAGGGTGACCTGCGCCGCGAAGTGCAGGCCGACATTCGCCGCAAGATCGAGATCGGCTGCTACCAGGGCCTGCGGCACCGCCGCGGTCTGCCGGTGCGCGGCCAGCGGACCAAGACCAACGCGCGTACCCGCAAGGGCCCGAAGCGCACCATCGCCGGCAAGAAGAAGGCTAGGTAACCCCGATGGCACCACCGAAGAAGGCTGCCGGCGCCAAGCGCGGTAAGACCACCCGTCGCCGGGAAAAGAAGAACGTCCCGCACGGCGCCGCTCACATCAAGAGCACGTTCAACAACACGATCGTCTCGATCACCGATCCTCAGGGCAACGTCATCGCCTGGGCGTCGTCGGGTCACGTCGGCTTCAAGGGTTCGCGCAAGTCGACCCCGTTCGCCGCACAGCTGGCCGCCGAGAACGCTGCCCGCAAGGCGCAGGAGCACGGCGTGAAGAAGGTCGACGTGTTCGTGAAGGGTCCGGGTTCGGGCCGCGAGACCGCCATCCGCTCGCTGCAGGCCGCAGGCCTCGAGGTGGGCGCGATTTCCGACGTCACTCCGCAGCCGCACAACGGCTGCCGTCCGCCCAAGCGGCGCCGGGTCTAGGGAGGATCTAGAAAATGGCACGTTATACCGGACCCGCCACCCGCAAGTCGCGTCGTCTCGGCGTCGACCTGGTCGGCGGCGATCAGTCGTTCGAGAAGCGCCCCTACCCGCCCGGCCAGCACGGCCGTGCGCGGATCAAGGAGAGCGAATACCGCACCCAGCTGCAGGAGAAGCAGAAGGCTCGCTTCACCTACGGCGTGCTGGAGAAGCAGTTCCGCAAGTACTACGAAGAGGCCAACCGCCAGTCGGGTAAGACCGGTGAGAACCTGCTGCAGATCCTGGAGAGCCGCCTGGACAACGTCATCTACCGTGCGGGCCTGGCCCGGACCCGGCGGATGGCCCGTCAGCTGGTCAGCCACGGCCACTTCACCGTCAACGGTGTCAAGGTGAACATCCCGAGCTACCGGGTGTCGCAGTACGACATCATCGACATCAAGGAGAAGTCGCTCAACACCCTGCCGTTCGAGGTTGCTCGGCAGACCGCGGGTGAGCGTCCGATCCCGTCGTGGCTGCAGGTCGTCGGGGAGCGTCAGCGCATCCTGGTGCATCAGCTGCCCGAGCGCGCCCAGATCCAGGTGCCGCTCACCGAACAGCTCATCGTCGAGTTCTACTCGAAGTAATGACACCCTCGGGGGCTCCGCCCCCGAGAACCCCCAAGAGACGTCATATAGCGGGCGTCGAAAGGAAGTGAAACACCATGCTGATCTCTCAGCGACCCACACTGTCCGAGGAAACCCTCGCCGACAACCGCTCCAAGTTCGTCATCGAGCCGTTGGAGCCCGGTTTCGGTTACACGCTGGGTAACTCGCTGCGGCGCACGCTGCTGTCGTCCATCCCGGGCGCAGCGGTCACGAGCATCCGCATCGACGGTGTGCTGCACGAGTTCACCACCGTCCCCGGGGTGAAGGAAGACGTCACCGACATCATCCTGAACCTCAAGGGCCTGGTCGTGTCCTCCGAAGAGGACGAGCCGGTCACCATGTACCTGCGCAAGCAGGGCCCGGGTGCGGTCACCGCCGGTGACATCGTGCCCCCGGCCGGTGTGACGGTGCACAACCCGGACATGCACATCGCCACCCTCAACGACAAGGGCAAGCTGGAGGTCGAGCTCGTCGTCGAGCGCGGTCGCGGCTATGTCCCGGCCGTGCAGAACAAGGCCTCGGGTGCCGAGATCGGCCGTATCCCGGTCGATTCCATCTACAGCCCGGTGCTGAAGGTGACCTACAAGGTCGAGGCCACCCGCGTCGAGCAGCGCACCGACTTCGACAAGCTGATCCTCGATGTCGAGACCAAGAACTCGATCAGCCCGCGTGACGCCCTGGCGTCGGCCGGCAAGACCTTGGTCGAACTGTTCGGTCTGGCACGGGAACTCAACGTCGAGGCCGAGGGCATCGAGATCGGACCGTCGCCGGCCGAGGCAGATCACATCGCCAGCTTCGCGCTGCCGATCGACGACCTGGACCTGACCGTCCGTTCGTACAACTGCCTCAAGCGCGAGGGTGTGCACACGGTGGGCGAGCTCGTCGCCCGCACGGAGTCCGACCTGCTGGACATCCGCAACTTCGGCCAGAAGTCCATCGACGAGGTGAAGATCAAGCTGCACCAGCTGGGTCTCTCGCTCAAGGACAGCCCGGCCACGTTCGATCCGTCGGAGGTCGCCGGCTACGACGCCGCAACCGGCACCTGGACCAGCGACGCCGGCTACGACCTGGATGACACCCAGGACTACGCCGAGACCGAACAGCTCTAAACCAGCTCCACAGAAGAACATTCGTCCCGGTCCTACCTGATACGGGGGCCGGCCCCATTTAGGAGATAGTCGCAATGCCCAAGCCCACCAAGGGTGCTCGCCTCGGCGGGTCGTCCTCACACCAGAAGGCGATCCTGGCCAACCTGGCCACCTCGCTGTTCGAGCACGGTCGTATCAAGACGACCGAGCCTAAGGCCCGGGCGCTGCGTCCGTACGCCGAGAAGCTGATCACTCATGCCAAGAAGGGTGAGCTGCACAACCGGCGCGAGGTGATGAAGAAGATCCGCGACAAGGACGTCGTGCACGTCCTGTTCGCCGAGATCGGCCCCTTCTTCGCCGATCGCGAGGGCGGCTACACCCGCATCATCAAGGTCGAGAACCGTAAGGGCGACAACGCTCCTATGGCGGTCATCGAGCTGGTGCGGGAGAAGACCGTGACCTCCGAGGCGGACCGCGCTCGTCGCGCCGCCGCCGCGCAGGCCAAGGCCGCCGAGGCTCCCAAGGCTGACGAGGCCGAAGAGGCCGAAGAGGCCGCTGCCGAGGAAGCTCCGGCCGACGAGGCAGCTTCTGAGGATGAAGCCAAGTCCTAGTCAGGCATCGAACGACATGCCCGCCATCGATTCCGGTGGCGGGCATGTCGCATTCGTCCGCCTGCGGCTCGACGTTGCCTACGACGGCACCGATTTCGCCGGCTGGGCGGTGCAGGCCGGTCAGCGCACCGTCGCCGGGGTGATCGACGAAGGCCTTTCGACGGTGTTCCGTACGCCCGTGGTGACGCGCACCGCGGGACGTACCGATACCGGGGTACACGCCACCGGCCAGGTGGCACACGTCGACATCCCTGTCGATGCACTCGCCCACGCGTACCCCCGAACCACCCGCCCGGGCGACGCTGAATTCACGCCGCTGGTGCGGCGTTTGGCGCGATTGCTGCCGACCGATGTCCGGATCCGCGACATCGTGCGGGCTCCTGCGGGTTTCGACGCCAGGTTCTCGGCATTGCGCCGCCACTACACCTACCGGCTGAGTCTCGCGCCTTACGGCGTGGAGCCGGCCGAAGCGCGGTTCGTCATACCGTGGTCAAAGCCTCTCGACCTTGGAGCGATGGCAGCCGCGTCGCGGGAGTTGGTCGGGCTCAACGATTTTGCAGCGTTCTGTCGCCATCGGCCAGGGGCAACCACGATCCGTGACCTGCAGCGGCTGGATTGGCTGCGAGACGGGTTCTACGTGACGGCGTATGTCACTGCGGATGCGTTCTGCTGGAACATGGTTCGCTCGTTGGTCGGTGCGCTGCTGGCAGTCGGGGAGGGCAGGCGGCCACCTGAGTGGACCGCCGGGCTGCTCACCGAGACGAGTCGGTCCAGTGATTTCGCCGCTGCCCCCGCCCGTGGGCTCACCCTGGTGCGGGTCGACTACCCGCCCGATGACGACATGGCCGCCAGGAACGTCGTCACCAGGGACCTGCGTACGCTCTGACTTTCTGTGCAGCCGCGGCCGCCCCCGGCATATGTCGCTCCGGAACACTGTGGCGAAACTGCAAGATTCTGCGGCAATTCCGCAGTTCTGGCGCAACAGGCTGCAGGTTCGTCACAGTGGCGGCGAGCGGACCTTCAGCCGTACTGCGCGCGCTGTGCGGCCCACAGTTTCTGCTGCACTCGCCGCACGATGCTGCGCCTGCCGGAGATCATCGCCTTGGTCACCCACACCACGACCCAGCCGCGCGATTCGAGGTCGGCAGTGTGCGAATGCACCCACGTTCGATGCTCCGTGGAATCCCGTTCGTCGTCGCACTCGACCGCCACTTTCCATCGGCGCCAGCCCATCGTCGCTCGGGTACACACCAGACCCCACTCGTCGTAGAACGGGATCTGAGTCTCGAGTCCCGGCACGGCGGTGTTTCGGAGCAAGAGTCGAGTCTGCGTCTCGAACGGGGATTCGGCTCCGCCGTCGGCCTGTGCCAGCGACATTCGAAGGCGGTCAATGCCTCGAATCCCTGGATTTTCCTCGACCAAACGCCATATCGCGTCAGGGTCGATCTTGGTCTTGTTCATCAGCGCATCCAAGACGGGCACTGCTTCGGTGTTCGGCAACAGGCGACCAAGATCGAAAGCAGTCCGGGCAACAGTAGTGACCCGCATCCCGTCGACCTCGCGGATGTGTTCTGGTGCAAGGGCATACGATCGAACACGGAGCCCGTTCGGCGCGTGGCAGTTGGCTCGCACGACCTCGGCCGGGGCGTTGACGTTCAGCCACTGGGTTCCGTACACGGCCGCGGCTGAAATCCCGCTCAAGACCGCATCGGGCCCGGTGAACAGCCACGCCGCCTGTGCCCGAAGCAGTGGTGAGAGGGCTACGTCCTTGGCCAGATACACGTTGCGGTACACGGCACGATAATTCTTGCGTAGTTGGTGCACAGTGAGCACTCCGGAACTTACCGCGTCGCTACCCAAGAACGGACTGGGCTGACGTCCGGGAAACCCGCCGAGGAATGGTTGGTTCATGGGCCAAGCATCGGCGGGTCCCCTGACAATTCGGAACGCCAGGCCGCAAGTTATCCACAGCCCTCAGAGGCGCGCGGAGACGAATCTGGCCGCCTGGGCCACCATTCCGGACCGGATGTAGCCGGGCGCCAGGTGATCCTGCCAGCCGGCCCGCCAGTTGTACGGGCTGCTCGGGTTGCAGATCGGATCATCGGAGTGGCACAGGTCGATCGTGCGGTTGCGGTAGGCCGGGTTCAACAGCGTGATCGGCGCGGCCCAGTTGGCACCGTTACCGAACAGTGCCACTGCCGCCACGTGACGTTCGGCGCCGGCGGGCAGCGGACTGGTGAAGGTGAACGCCCGAATGGGCATGGCCAGAACAAGGTCGGTGGCAGCCGCTCCGAGCGAGTAGCCACCCAGTATGAGCCGGGTTCTCGGGCAGTTGCGCATCATCCACTGCACGTGGCGGCTCATGTCATTGGCGCCCACGTCGACCTGGGTGTCGGCCGGGTATTTCACCGGATAGAGGGCGATGTTCGGCCCGCGCAGCGTGCGCAGCGCGTTGACGAACGAGGCCCCGACTTGTCCGGGGCCTGGGGGCTCCATGCGGCCGCGGGCGAACACCACCTCCGCCGGAGGACACGTGGCGGCATTTGCAGCGCCGATCATGCTGGGCGCCACCGCTATTGGTGCCACAACGGTAGTCAAAGCGGTGATCACTGCGGCCGACATGCGGCGGCCGATCACGGGTTAGATGGTATTTACGGTGCCGTCGAGAATGGGTGCCGGTTCGGCAACGATCCAGCGACGAAGTGTGTACGTGTCAGAGGCGCCCGGCCACGAAATCCGCGGCCTGGTTGACCATCCCGCCGTCGATGTAGGCGCCGGCCAGGTGATCGGGCCAGTTGTTCTTCCACGTGTCGGGATCGGCCGGATTGCAGATGGGATCCGCACCATGGCATAACTCGATGGTCCGGTCGGCGTAGACCGGGCTGAAGCGGGTGATGGGACCGACCCACGCGGCGCCATTGCCGAACAGGGCGACCGCGGCGATGTGGCCGTCGGCGCCTGCGGCGAGCGGAGTCTTGAAACCGAAGCCCGTGAACGGCACGGCCAGCACCACGTCGGCGACGGCCGCACCCAGCGAGTACCCGCCGACCACCAACCGGGTGTCCGGGCAGTTGTTCATCATGTACTGAATGTGGCCGCTCATGTCGTTGGCCCCGATGTCGACTTCGTTGTCCGCCGGGTATCGGACGGCGTAGACGCCGATGTTCTTGTTGGTCTTGGCCCGCAGCGCATTCACGAACGCGTTCCCGAGGGTACCGACGCCGGCGGGTTCGGTACGACCGCGGGCGAACACCACCTCGACCGGGGGGCATGGGGCGGCGTTTGCCACCGCTACCGAACCGGTATGGCCGGCAGAGATGACCGGCAGAAGGGCTACCGCTGCCGCGATGATCGCGGCCAGACCGATCCAGCGCCGAATCGGTCGGGCGGCGTGGTATTGGGTGGAATGTTCGACCACCTCAGCGATCGTAGCGGACGCCGCCTACAACAGGCCTGCCACGAAGTTCGCGGCATCGTTGGCCGGACCTTCGTACGCCCGGTGTGCCGAGACGCTTTCGCCGTCGCCGCAGATCGGGTCGCCGGGGTTGCACAGGTCGATCGCCCGAGACCCGTATACCGGGCTGGCGGTCATCGGCAGGCCGAGCTTGGCCGACGGGTTGCCGAAGACCGCGACGGCGGCGACGTGTTCGGGGACGTTCGGCGGCAGCGGTGCGGTGAAGCCGACGGCCGGGAAGGGGACGGCGGCGATCACATCGATCACGGCCGCGCCCTGGGAGTAGCCACCGAGCACCAGGCGGGTGGCGGGGCAGTTGTCCACCATCCACTGGATGTGGCCGGAGGCGTCGTTGGCGCCGCCTGCCGCGGCCAGGAAGTCGTAGCTGGCGGGATAGTTCACCGCGTACGCGCCGACGGAACGGCCGCCGACCTTGTTGCGCAGCGAACTGACGAACGCATTGCCGATCCGGCCCAGGCCGGGGGTGTCATTGGTGCCGCGGGCGAAGACCACCTCGATGTCGGGGCAGGCTGCCGAGGCCGTCGGCAGCGCCGGCGACATGGCGGGCACCACGACCGGTGCGACGAACGCGGCGGCGGCAGTCAGCCCGGCCGCCAGGAGCACGGTGCAGCGACGAACAAGATCAATGGCCACACCGAATCCTAACGTCTCCCGGGACTAGACGATTCCCGCGACGAAGTTTGCGGCCTGATCCGCCATGCCGGAGGTCACGTAGTCGCTGTGTGCGAATGGGTTCCGCCCGCGGGAACAGATCGGATCGCCGTCCTTGCACAGATCGATCGCCTTGCCGCCGAACACCGACGAAGTGATCGGGAGGCCGAACTTCGCCGACGGGTTGCCGAACACGGCCACGGCGGCGACCTGGGGCACCAGGTCGCCGGCGAGCGGCGGGGCTGAGCCGATCTCGCCGACCCTGTTGCCGAGCGGCGGGATGCCGGCCAGCATGTCCACGACCGCGGCGCCCTGTGAGTAACCACCGAGGACGACTCGGGTGGAGGGACAGGACGACGCCAGCGTGGCAATGCGATTGGCGGCGTCGTTGGCGCCGTCGGCGGCGGCCAGGAAGTCGTAGCTGGCCGGGTAGTTCACCGCATAGGTGCTGACGGTGCGGCCTCCCAGTCGCGAGCTCAGCCCGTCGGCAAAGGCTTGACCTGGGCGGCCGAGTCCGGGGGCGTCGTTGGTGCCGCGGGCGAAGATGACCTCGACGTCCGAGCAGGGTGCCGCCGCGGCCGGCGCGGCGAGCGCCAGCGGGAAAGCTGCACTGACCAGGGTTGAGACGATCGCGGCCACCCGGGCCGACTTCCGGAGGAGACTCACGGGGGACATATTCACACAAAATCGTTAGCCGCGGCTAATCGTTTGCCTGGTCCGTCGTCTCCTGCAGGGCCAGATCGGGCCAGGTCGCGAGCTCGACCTGGGTGGCGGCGTGCGCCTCCGGGTTCGCCTGCTCGCTGCGGTCGCCTTGGCGGGCCACAGCCAGACCCGCCAGCACCACCGCCCCGCCGATCGCCTGGCTCACCGACATGGCCTCGCCGAGCATGATCCACGCGATCAGGACCGCGAACAGCACTTCGGACAGCCCGACCAGGGAGGCGAAGCGCGGCTGGAGCCTGGCGATCCCGACGATGCCCAGGGTGTAGGCCAGGGCGGTGGGGATCAGGCCCAGGGCGATCACCGGCACGAGCCATGCCGTGGTGTGGCCGGCCAGGGTGACGGGGTTGGTGGTGAATGTCAGCGGCATCACGCCGGCGACGCCGAGGAACGCCACGGCTGCGGTGCCGATGATCAGGCCGCCGGCGGCCAGGCTGATCGGGCTGAGTCCGTCGCCGTCGGCGCCGGCCTGGTTGGACATCATGAAGTAGCAGGCGGCGCACACCGCGGCGGCCAGACCCCAGGCCACCCCGGTGACGTTGATCTCGGCGCCGCTGAACACGTCGAGCACCAGGACGATGCCTGCGATCGCGACCGCCACGCCGCCGAAGGTCATGGCACTGGGGCGGTGACGGGTAGTGGCCCAGATCCAGCCGACGACGAGGATGGGTGCGGTGTACTCCAGCAGCAGGGCGACACCGACGGACAGATGTGCGACGGCGTTGTAGTAGCACAGCTGTGCGCCGGCGATCGGGATCAGGCCGTAGCCGATGACGGTCTTGGCGTGGGCGAGCACCTCGTGGATCCAGCCGGGCCGGACGATGCCGGCGAAGACGGCCATCATGACCGCGCCGCCGGCGAGTCGGGCCGTGACCGCCGCGGTGGGGCTCCAGCCGGATTCCATCAGGGCTTTCGCGAAGGGGCCCGAGGAGCCGAACGCGAGCGCGGAGCTGACGGCGAACAGTAGGCCGAGCCGGAAGTGGTTGTCGGCGGTCGCGCGGTTGAGCTGGGCTTCGGCAGTCATCGGTGCACCTCCCCTGGCGCATGTCATTAGTAAAAGCAACTATGGTAGTGACATCGAGGTGGACGCTACTGGGACAGGAGGTCATGAGTCAAATGCTTTTTACCTATGACACGGAGCTCACCATCCGGGCCGCGATGGTGTTGGTCAACACCGATCGGGTAGAAGGCGAACAACTGGCCGACCAGGCGGCCTTGAACGCCTACCTGGATGAGTTCGGCTGGACCGGACGGCGGGACCGCGACGACGCCGAGCTGGAGGCCGTGCGCGACCTACGCGGCCGCATCGGGGAGATCTGGGCGGTGGCCGGGGACGAGGAGCAGACGGTGCACCGGGTCAATGCCCTCCTGAGCGACACCAAGGCGGCGCCCTGGCTGACCAGACACCGGGAGATGCCCGAGTGGCACCTGCATCTGGCCTCGGTCGACGACCCGCTGGCGCAGCGGATGGGTGCCGAGATGGCGATGGCGTTCGCCGATCTGATCCGCGGCGGAGAACTACGCCGTCTCAAGATCTGCGCCGCACCGGACTGTGAGGCCGTGCTGACCGATCTGTCACGCAACCGTTCCCGCATATTCTGCGACACCGGCAACTGCGGCAACCGCCAGCACGTCGCGGCCTATCGGCAACGTCGGCGTGCGGACTAGCGCGCTGCGCGATTCTGTGTCATCAGGCTGTCCCCGGTCGGGTTAGGGTTGCCCACGGGGGACATATGGCACGGCGACCGGCCACTCGGTTACAGCTCAGCGGGCATCGATTCCTGTTGCGGCGCATGGCTCACGCGCTGGTTCGCGGCGACGCCCGCATGCTCGACGATCCGTTGCGCGCACAAGCTGTCGCATACGGCGCGGGGTGTGTGCTGGCGGCTGTCGCGGTCGGGGCGTGTGCGGTGTTCGCCTTGGTACGACCGGGTTCGACGCCCGGCGATGCGCCGATCCTGATGGCGCGTGACACCGGCGCGCTCTACGTACGCATCGACGACACAGCGCATCCGGTGGCCAACCTCGTCTCGGCCCGGCTCATCGTCGGTGCTCCGGCCAAACCGGTTGTGGTCGACGAGGCGGTGATTGCGAAGTTACGGCGGGGGCCGCTGGTCGGCATCCCGGGGGCTCCCGAGCAGATCGGTCGACCGCTCGGCCTCGACGAGTCCGGCTGGGAGATATGTGATCTCGCCGAGCCTGCCGAGACCGTGCTGGTGGCCGGCCGATCGGATCGTGAGACCTCGCCGTTGCGCGCCGGCCAGGGGCTGCTGGTGGCGGCACGCGCCGTGGGGGCCCCGACCTATCTGCTGGTCGACGGGTGGCGAGCCCGGGTCGACCTTCGCGACATCGCCGTCGTTCGTGCGCTACACCTGGAAGGTGTGCCGGTCCAACGGGTTTCGCAAGCACTGTTGGACTCTGTGCCCGAGGCTCCCGCCCTGCAGGCACCGTTGATCGCGGGCCTGGGCGCTCGAGGACCGGCCGTGTTGGGAGGGCTCTCCGTGGGCACCGTGGTCCGCGTGGTGCGTGCCGGCCCCACCGAGTTCTACGTGGTACTGGCCGACGGGCTGCAACGCATCGACAGAGTTGCGGCCGATGTCATCCGCTTCAGCGTGACGCAGTCCGATGATGAACCGCCCGTCGTCCCCGCCGATGTGGTGGCCGACGTACCGGTCGCCGGCAGCCTCGCGGTGGCCCGGTTCCCGGAGCGGGTCCTGCCTCGTGTTCGGGCCGCGGTGTGCGCCCGCTGGGACCCGAGACAGCCCGGACCTGACACGAACACCACTGTGGTGGTGTCTGATTCATTGGCGGCGGCCGGTATTGCGCTGGCCCAGGCAGACGGGGCCGGGCCGAACATCGACCGCGTCCACATCCCGGTCGGCCGCAGCGTTCTGCTCCAGGCCGGCGGTGTGGTCCGCGGCGCGACCGTAGGTGGACCGCTGTATCTGCTGGGCGATCTCGGTGTGCTGTACGGGATCCGCGACGCGCACACTGCCGAACGCGTCGGCCTGGGAACCACCGTCGTACCCGCACCGTGGCCCATGCTGGCCATGCTGCCGCGCGGTCCCGAACTCAACCCGGACGCGGCCTCAATTATGCGGGACGTATTCCCCGCCACCGCAGCCGCGCCGGCGTAATCGCTTGGCTGCCAGCATTACTGCGGTCAGCACCGTCAAGGCGACACACACTGCGGCGCCACCGAAGGCGACACGCCGGGGCGCGGAATCGGCCGGCGGGTGCATCGTGGGTGCTACCGACGCCGGATTGGTCGGCGTGGAGGCCGGCGGCGAAGTGCTGCCGCTGACCGCGGCCAGGGCGTCGACCACACCGTGGCCGACGTAAGGATTCCAATCGTCGGCGGGGTTGTGCGCGGTGTCTTCGATCAGACGCATCACCTCTCGCGCACTCAATTGCGGGAAACGGGACCGCACGAGTGCGGCGATGCCCGCGACCACCGGCGCGGCATAACTGGTTCCCGATATCGGGGCATCCCGTCCGACCGTGTCGATCAACCGTTCGCCGTCGGGATGCAGCGACACCAGGTTCTCGCCGGGAGCAGCCACATCCACCCACGGGCCAGCCAAGCTGAAAGCCGATGCGGTGCCGTCGGATCCGACAGATCCGACGGCCAGCACCAAATCGTCGTACCAGGCCGGGCTGGACACCGAGCGCACGCTGTTCCAGTCGGGTTCGCCGAACTGTCCGACCGGACCGTCCTGCTGGGTGCAGCCTGCGCCCACGTTGCCTGCCGCGGCGACCACCACGACGTTGCGCACGTCGACGGCGTAGCTCAGTGCGGCGCCGAGGGTGCCGTCATCGGGTGCGGCGGCGGCCGGCACGCAGGCAGGAGACGAGATGTTGATGACCGTGGCGCCGAGGTCGGCGGCGGTGCGGACGGCCATGGCGAGGGTATCGACGTTCCCGACCCCGCGCGCCGCGCCGTCAGCGGCGAACTTGTTGCTGGACTGCCGGATGGCCAGGACGGCGGCATCGGGCGCCACCCCGCTGAATCCGGCGCTCGGTGTGCCGGCGGCGATTCCGGCGACGATCGTGCCGTGCCCATCGCAGTCTGCCGTCCCGTCACTCCCGGACACGTAGTCGCCACCGCCGATCAGGCGCGGCAACAGTCGGTGCCGGGCCACCCCGGTGTCGATCACCGCGATCTTCTGGCCAGCTCCGCGGGTGAGCGCCCAGACCGCGTCCAGATTCAGCGGGCCACCCTCGGCGCCCGAAGCCTCGGTTGCCGACTGGTAGCAGGGTTGGCGTTGTTCTGTGGGCTCGACCGGTGCCGGCGGCGCCGGCCGAGGCAGCAAGGTGGAGTCCACCGCGGGCGGAACGACGGTCGGTGGAACGACCGCTGAGGCCGGTCCGCCGGCCAGCAGCGGAAGCCCGGTGATCAGCGCCGCAGCCAATCGCGCTGGATGGTTCACCGCAGCCCCAGACCGTCCAAGAGATCAAATGCGCCGATGAGCCAACATGCCAGGGGCACCACCGCGGCCAGCGCGCCGTATTCGATGACGTCGGCGAGCCGAGCCGCCACGGGACCTCGGACGGTAGCCGGCCAGATCGCGGCGATTCCGGCGCTCACGGCGAGTACGCCGATCCAACTGCCGTGCGCGGGAGCCCATGCCACCACGAGCGCGAAAGCTGCGGTGAGAGAGAGTGTTCCGCAGATCATTGTCATGGCAAGGCAGCGGCCGCAGGCATAGGTGCGTGAGCGCAACAGCAGTGCCACACCCACGGCGGCGACGAACGCGACCTCGACGGCGCTGACCTGACGAACACTGGACAGGCACACGATCGTGGTTCCCAGCGCTCCTGCGGCCGCACATCCGGCGACCAGGCCCACCAGGTTCTGAAAACCGAGCAACGCTCGCGGATCGTCGTCGGATCTGCTGCTGCCCAACGCGTCTTCCTCGGTGTCGGGATATCCCGGCACCGCAGGGGTCAGGCCTGCCAGCGCGATGGACAATCGCGGGGTCAGGGGCAGCAGTCCCAGCCCGAGGGCGCTCACCATCGCGCCCAACGCGGGGGTGGGCACCGGCCACAACGCCGACACCCCGGTCGCCGTGGCGAGCACCACGGCCACGGTCATGACCGCGAGCAAGATCTCTCTGCCGCAGTCGGACGCCCGGATCAACAGCGCGCCCGATGACGCCGCCGCGATGGCAGCCAGGAAGAAGTTCGCCGCCGCAGGCCCGGCCGGAACGACGAGGAAGCCGAGCACCCCCGCGAATGCCACGGCGACAACGTTGAGTGTCGCGGTCACGGTCGGGCTCAGTCCCATACGCGGTGCGGACACGGTGATACCGGCCATGGTGATGGCCACCGCCGCGGCGACGGCGATGCGGTTCCATCCGAGGCTGCCGATCCCAGCCCACGCCACGGCCACGAGACCCAGCGCAGAGGCCCACAGACAGGCAGCGACCCGCAGCCCGGCAGGCACCGCTTCATCGTCCGAGCTCTCGGTCAGTATGGACATCAGCGGCCGCTCGAACGCGGGCTGATCGTGAGATCCGGTGAGGATCAGGAGGTCTCCGTCATGAATATCGTTCTGTACCAGCGTGGCTGACGCGTCGAGATCATCGCCGCCGAGCCGTGCCAGCTGCCAGTGCCGTGGTGTGCCGTCCCCGGCGCCGAGCATGTCGACGATCCAGGGCAACAGTTCGCCCACGGTCATGGCAGCGGGCAAGGCCAAATCGATTGTGGCGCCCCGCTCGACTCCGGGCGGCGGCCCGCAGTGAACCGACACATGGCGCAAGGAATCCGGCATCGCATCACCCCCCCGGTTGACACCGACACATGTCACGCTAACCGACCGGGCCGGGGTCGCTGTGCACCAAAATTTCGGTGAGAACAGGGAACCCGAAGGGGCCGGCGTGCGTCCAAATGTCGATGGGAACCAGCCACACAACGCACACCGCCCGCGGGCTCCCGGCGGTGGAGCCTTCGACCGGGGAGATGGTGATCGACGCGCCACCCGCGTTGCCGCTCCACACCCCGGCCGGCCCTCTGACCCGGTTGCTGCCGTTGGTTCTCGTGGTGGCGGTGGTCGGCATGATCGCGGTGTATGTCACGTCGGGGGCGGTTGCCACCCGCGGCCCGGCGGCCACGATGTTTCCGATCATGATGGCGATGTCGGCGATCGGAACAGCGGCCTACAGTTTGAAGGGCAACGGTCGGGCCCAGCAGATACACCGGGACCGCTGCGAGTACCTGCGCTATCTCGATGGTATCGACGCCGTGACAGGTGAAGCGGGCCGCGCACAGTGGTTGAGCCTGCACGCGGCACATCCCGAGCCCGCACGACTCTGGGCGCTCGCCGGCAGTGAGGGGATGTGGACGCGCCGCCCCGCTGCCGCTGACTTCGGTGAGGTCCGGATCGGGTTGGGGGAGCGTCCACTGTCCATGCGGCTGGTGGCCGGTGCTGCCGATTCGGGACGAGATGCGGATCCGGTCGCGGTATCGGCTCTGGCCCAACTGATCCGGCGTCGGTCGACGGTGACCGATGCGCCGGTGACGGTCAAGCTGTGCGGGCTGAGTCATGTCACCGTCGGCGGTGCCGCCGACGCGGTCCGTGCCCTGCTACGCGCCATGATCTGTCAGCTGGCGATCGCACACAGCCCGCGGTACCTGCGCATCGCAGCTGTCGTCGACGGGTCCACCGCCGCCCATTGGGAATGGTTGAAATGGCTTGGCCACCATGCGGTTACCGGCGGAAGTGGTCCGCCCGCGGCGCCCACGGTGCACACCGTGGTCATCGTCGACTCTGCCTCGGCCGGTGTGCCCGCTGCCGGTGCCGGTGTCACGCTGTTGGTCGCCGCGGGTCCTGGCGGCACCGACACCAGCGGAGCCGATCTGCATCTGGACCTGGATTCCGGTGTAGTGCTCTGCGACGGCGCCGCTGTGCAACCGGACCAGATGACCCACGAGCAGGCCGTCACGTGTGCCCGCAGGCTGGCGCGCCATCGTTTCACCGACACGGCTGACGATTCCGCCTGGCCGGCGTTGATCGGGATCGAAGACCCGGGACGGATCGATCCGCGCAATGTCTGGTTGTCATCGGATCCGCAGCGGTTCCTTCGGGTTCCGGTCGGCCGCTGTGCTGACGGCACGCCGCTGTATCTCGACCTGAAGGAAGCCGCACATGACGGCATGGGGCCGCACGGGCTGTGCGTCGGGGCCACCGGCTCAGGGAAGTCGGAATTCCTGCGGACGTTGGTGTTGGGACTGATCGCCACACATCCTCCCGAGGCGCTCAACCTTGTCCTCATCGACTTCAAAGGCGGGGCAACATTTCTCGGGTTGAACAAGGTGAATCACATCAGCGCGTTGATCACCAATCTGGCGCAGGAGGCGCCGCTGGTGACCCGGATGGCCGACGCCCTGGCCGGGGAGATGACGCGCCGCCAGGAACTGCTGCGGGCAGCTGGGAATCTGGCCAACATCGCCGAGTATCGGAGCCGGACTGATCTACCTGTGCTGCCGGCTCTGCTGATCGTGGTCGACGAGTTCTCCGAACTGCTACAGCAGCACCCGGACTTCGCCGAATTGTTCGTGGCGATCGGCAGGCTCGGTCGCTCGCTGGGCATCCATCTGCTGCTGGCCAGCCAGCGCCTTGACGAGGGCAGGTTGCGGGGGCTGGAGAGCCACCTGTCCTACCGGGTCTGTCTCAAGACGTTCTCGCCCGGCGAATCCCGTTCGGTGCTCGGGATCGCCGATGCGTACGAGTTGCCCGCAACGCCGGGTGCGGCCTATCTGAAGGCGCCATCCGGACAGATCGTCCAGTTTCAGACCGCGTTCGTCTCCGCGGAATGCCCGGTGCACGAGCAGCCTTCGCCGTCACCGCAGGGCCGGGTGCGGCCGCGACGCTTCACCGGGCTCACGGCGGGGACCGATCCTCGGACCGCCGCACCGGCCACGACCACTGTGCTGCACCAGGTGGTCAACCGGTTGACCGGACACGGCACCCCGGCACACCAGGTGTGGCTGCCGCCGCTGCCGGGTGCCGTCCCACTCAGCGATGTGCTGTTGTCGGATCCCGAGCCGCTGACGGTCGCGCTCGGACTTGTCGACTGTCCATTCGAGCAGCGTCGGGACCGACTGATGCTCGCGTTGGGGACCGCGCACGGCAACGTGGCGATCGTCGGAGGTCCACAGTCCGGGAAATCCACGGCGGCCAAGGCTTTGGTGGTGGCGCTGGCCGCCACACATCATCCCCGCGACGTGGCGGTCTACTGCCTGGACTTCGGCGGGGGAGCGTTGAGCGCAGCGCAGGCGCTGCCGCATGTGGGGGCGGTCGCCGGGCGCGCTGACAGCGATCTGATCCGGCGCACCGTGGCCGAGTTGCACGCGCTGGTCGGCGCTCGCGAAGAGCGTTTCACCGCCTTCGGTGTCGGCTCCATGGCGGAGTACCGGTCACGTCGTCGCGATGGAGACATCGACGATCCCTTCGGAGATGTGTTCCTGGTCATCGACGGGTGGTCGACGTTTCGCACCGCGTTCGAATCTCTGGAGCCGTCGATCACCGCGCTTGCGATACAGGGGCTTTCGCTCGGTGTCCATGTCGTGGTGACGGCGTCGCGGTGGGCCGAGTTCCGGCCTGCACTCAAGGACCAGCTGGGAACCCGCATCGAGTTGTGCCTCGGTGATCCGGCCGAATCCGAGATGGACCGAAAACGCGCCCGGCAGCTGGCCCACAGCGCACCAGGACGGGGTCTGACCCGTGAGGGTCGCGAGTTCCTGATTGCGCTGCCACGGCTCGACGGCCGGCCGTGCGACACCGGGATCGGTACCGCCCTGGCACACATCGGTGATGTGCTGCGCCTGCAGTACGGAGATGCCCGAGCGCCCGCGGTGCGGCTGCTGCCGTCGTGCGTGTACGGGTCCGGGCTGCTGCCGGCGTCGCGGGTCCGGCCCGCGACCGAGGTGCTGCTGGGTCTGGGTGAACGCGAACTGGCCCCGGTGGTACTCGATTTCGCCGCTCAGCCGGATCTGGTGATCCTCGGTGACACCGGTTGCGGCAAGTCGACCGCATTGCGCACCCTGTGTCGCAATCTCGTCGACGCCAACGACCCGTCCGACGTGCAACTGCTCATCGTGGACTTTCGGCGTGCGCTGTTGGGAGTTGTCGAATCGGGGCACCTGGCCGGGTACGCGCCTTCAGCCGGCGCCCTGGATGCCGTGCTGCCGAGAGTGCTTGAGACACTGCGCAGCCGGATGCCCGGGCCCGCGGTCACCCAGCAACAGCTTCGCGACCGCTCGTGGTGGTGTGGCCCGGAGCTCTACGTCGTGGTCGACGATTACGACCTGGTGGCCGCCGGCGCGACGAATCCGCTCTCGCCGCTGTTGCCCTACCTACCGCATGCCCGTGACCTCGGACTGCACCTGCTACTGGCGCGGCGTTCCGGGGGTGCGGCGCGAGCAATGTTCGATCCGATGCTGGCCAGCGTCAAAGACCTTGGCTGCATGGGCCTGATGATGAGCGCCAACCCAGATGACGGTGTGCTGCTGGGGGCGGTGCGCCCGGATCGGCTTCCGCCCGGGCGCGCAACGCTGATCACCCGTGCGGCACCCGATCAGCTGGTTCAGGTCGCGCTGACCGACGGGGCGGATCCGTCGTGACAGGGGCGGTCGTCGAGGTGGGCCCGGTGACCGTGCGTGGTCCGGGTCCGGTGTCTGACCTTGCCGTGACGGCGGTGGCCGGCATCGATGACGAGCTCACCCTGGTCGGGGACCAGCCGGTGCCGGTTTCGCAGCTGTGGGTGGAGGTGCTCGACACCGCGGCTGCGGGGAGAAGGAAGCTGACCCTTGTCTGCCCGACCTGGTGGAGCGCCGATCGTTGTGACCGGGTGCGAGCTGCAGCCGCGGTCTCGGGTGCCGAAGTTGTTGTGATGCCGCGGGTTCAGGCTGTGGGCAGCGCTCTGACCGGGGCGTCGTGGGCCGTGGTCGAGATCGCTGATGAGCTCGTGGTGATCTCGAGCGCCGGGGCCCGCAGCGATACCTTGGCGCGTCACGCCGAGGAGGATCTGGATCCGGAGGCGGTGGTACGCACCGTATTGGCACTCGCCGGGACATCGGCTGAGGTCGTCGTCGATGCTCCGGCGGAGGTTGCCGGGGCGGTGGACCTGGGCAATGCGGTGATAGCCGGGCTGCGCCGTCGCGGCGTATGTGTCACCCCGGTCGACGCCCGGATGTGGCGTGACGCGGCCATAACTCCGGACGCCCCGGCCGCCCGTCATCCGGCAGGGGCGCGGGCACCGGCGGGCCGGGTCATGCTCGGTGCGGCAACGGTTTTGGCCGTGGTGTTGGGCGCAATCTCGTTCGCCGGGTCCGGCGGGTCCGCGGACGACATGGCGATGACGGTTCTCGTCGAGGGGCGGGTCGGTGTGCAGATCCCGTCGGGATGGACGGTGCACCGGGTCACCGATGGGCCGGGATCGGCACGGGTTCAGGTGGTTTCCCCGACCGACCCACAGGTGATGATTCACCTCACCCAATCCGGTATCGGCGACGGTGCGGTGGCCGACACGCTGCAGCGCGCATTCCAGGAGCAGCCATCTGGAGTCTTTTTCGATTTCGACCCGTCCGCGGTCGTCGCCGCGCGTCCGGTGGTCAGTTACCGGGAAGTCCGCGCCGGCAGAGAGATCCGCTGGGCGGTGTTCGCCGACGGTCCGGTGCGGATCGCGATCGGGTGCCAGAGCGCACCGGGACACACCGAAGCCGTGCGGCCGGCCTGCGAGGCGGCCACCCGCTCGGCGCGGGCGACATTCTGAAATCGGATGGAACCGAACTGGGCCGGCGTGCGTCGAATTGGTATATCCCGCAGAACAACACCGGAGGACTCACAGGACATGTCACCAGGACCAACGGGGCCGTTGGGCACCGACTTCGATGTAATGACCAGCGTGGCCGGCCGGATCGAGGGCCTCAACGACGACGTCCGGGCCATGCTGCAGACGTTCATCGGGAAGATGAGCAGCGTGCCGCCGTCGGTGTGGGGTGGCGTGGCCGCGGTGCGGTTCCGCGATGTGGTCGACCGCTGGAACGGTGAATCGCTGACGCTGCACACCTCACTGAGCCGGATCGCCGAGACCATCCGGACCAACGAGCGCACGTTGCGCGCCGCGGCCGATGCCCACGCGCAGCGCCTCGGCACCGTCGGCGACGGTATCTGATCGGAGCCCACGATGGACAACGTCTTGTCATACAACTTCGGTGAGATCGAGTACTCGGTCCGCCAGGAGATCCACACCACCTCCGGCCGCTTCAACGCCGCACTCGACGAATTACGTGCGCAGATCGCACCTCTGCAGCAGGTGTGGACCCGTGAGGCGGCGCAGGCCTATGCCGTCGAACAGGCTCGCTGGAACCGGGCCGCGGCGGCGCTCAACGAAATCTTGTTCTCGCTCGGCAATGCGGTGCGTGACGGTGCCGACGAAGTGGCGGCCACCGACCGCAGCGCGGCCAACGCGTGGGGAGCGTGAGGGGGGCGGGAAGAACCTGTGCGGTCCCGGTCGGAGGAGAGGACGATCGGGACCGCACACTTGCGGTCTAGCGGCCCGAGCCGGAGTCGTTCGAACGGCGGGGACGGCGGTGTCCGCCGCGCTGTCCGCCGCCGCCGGACCCGGACCGGGCCGTCGGCGCACCGCCGCCGTTGCGGGAAGACCCACCGGGACGGTTGCGCCGGGGCTGGCCGGACTTGCTGGGCTGGCCGGACTTGCCGCCGGTGCGCCGCGGCGCCGCAGCGGCCTGGGCAACCGGCTCGGGACGGATGGGGTCACCGAAAACCCGGTCGCCGGGGGCGATCTGACGTAGCACCGGATGGTCGGTGCCCTGCACCCGGGTGATGGTCGGCTTGACCCCGGCCTTGCGGGTCAGGCTGCGCACATCCGAAACCTGCGCATCGTGCATGAGCGTCACCACGGTGCCCTCGTTGCCGGCCCGGGCGGTCCGGCCGGACCGGTGCAGATACGCCTTGTGCTCGACGGGCGGATCGGCGTGCACGACCAGGCTGACGTCGTCGACATGGATGCCGCGGGCAGCGATGTCGGTGGCGACCAGCACCCCCGCCGAGCCGTCGGAGAACGCCGTCAGGTTGCGGGTGCGGGCATTCTGGGAAAGATTGCCGTGCAACTCAACTGCCGGGATGCCGCGTGAATTGAGTTGCCGGGTGAGATTTTTGGCACCGTACTTGGTGCGGGCAAAGACGATGGTGCGTCCCGGCGCGGCGGCAAGGTCGGCCACCACGCTGATCCGTGTCGAATTGTCCACGTGCAGCACGTGATGCACCATCGCGGCGACCGGGGACTGGGCGGAGTCCACGCTGTGTACCACCGGGTTGTGCAGGTAGCGGTCCACCAGGACATCCACCCCGGCATCGAGGGTGGCCGAGAACAGCAGGCGCTGGCAGTTTTTCGGGGTCCGGTCCAGCAGTCGCTTGACACCCGGCAGGAAGCCGAGGTCGGCCATGTGGTCGGCCTCGTCGAGCACGGTGATCTCGACCGAGGACAGGTCGGCGTGGCCGGACTTCACATGGTCCTCGAGACGGCCCGGGCAGGCGATCACGATGTCAACACCCTGCTTGAGCGCGGCAATCTGCGGGTTGGGGCCCACTCCGCCGAAAACGTTGATCGAGCGCAGTCCGGTGGCCTTGGCCAGCGGGGCCAGCGAGGCCTCGATCTGGGTGACCAGCTCGCGGGTGGGCGCCAGGATCAGCGCGCGGGGCCGCTTCGGTGCCCGGCCGGTGCCGCTCGTGGCGAGGCGGGCCACCAGCGGCAGCAGGAAAGCATAGGTCTTGCCGGAACCGGTGCGGCCGCGGCCGAGGACATCACGGCCGGTCAGCGAGTCGGGCAGGGTGGCGGCCTGGATCGGGAACGGGCTGTGCACCCCGTTGGCGGCCAGCGTGGCCACGATGGGTGCGGGCAGGCCGAGGTCAGCAAAAGACGTCTGGGCAGACAAAAACAAACTCCGAAGAAAGTGGGCGGTTGTCCTGCCCGGCGCGGGTGAATCCCACGGCGCTGAAATGATGATCGAGATTGCGGCAGAGGCAGAACAGGCAAGCCGCGACGACCCCAACCATACCGGGTGGGGGTGGAATCCGGAGATTTCTGGCGGCTGACCTGCGGGTGGTTTCCATCACAGGTCAGGCCGGTCAACTATCCTGGCGGGTGAATGCCATACCCATGGCCCGACGCCGGGAGAGATGATCGCCGTGGCCGCATCGAGGAACGCGGGAGGCCGGATTTCGACCCGGGCACTGCCCGCGAAGGTGCGTGCCATCCACGACCTTTTCGTGGAAGGTCAGGTAGATGCCGATTCCCTGGATGCCACGCCGGTGCGCCGCGTCATCGTCGAGAGCTGGCAGCGCAGCCTGGCCACCGGCGTCGACCCTGATCTGGGCACCCGGGCGGCGGCGGCCGCCGCGGCACTGACCGAGCTGCGCAACACCCATCCGCTGGCCCCCACCCTGCCGCTGATCCGTCGCCTCCTGGTCGATGACGCCGTCGACTCCGGGGTGCTGGTGGCGATCACCGCAGCCGACGGCACCTTGCTCTGGGTCGAAGGTGACGCGGGCGCGCGGCGCAAGGCCGAGGCGATGAACTTCGTGCCGGGTTCCGACTGGAGCGAGCGGACTGCCGGGACCAACGCACCCGGCACCGCGCTGGCCCTGGATCGCGAACTGCAGATCCTCGGGTCCGAACACTTCTCCCGCACCGTGCACTCCTGGAGCTGCACCGCGGTGCCCGTACACGACCCGGCCACCGGGGCGCTGCTGGGCGCCATCGACCTGACCGGTGGTTCCAAGGTGGCGTCGCCACAGACGTTGGCGCTGGTCAGAGCCACCGCGGCGGCGGTGGAGAACCAGCTGGCACTGCTGCGGCTCACCGCGCCCGTCGTCCCTGCCGCGCAGGAAGGCGCGCGGCTGACGGTGCTGGGCGCCGACCGCCCGCGCTGGCGGGTGCCTGACGTCGCCGGCCGGAGCCAGGACAGTGTGCTGACCGGGCGCCACGCCGACATCCTGGTCCTGCTGATCCGCCACCCCGAGGGGCTCAGTGCCGATCACCTGGCGATGCTGCTCGACGACAAGGACCTGGATGTGGTGACGGTGCGGGCCGAGGTGTCGCGGTTGCGCCGGGTCATCGGCAGCACCTACATCGAGTCGCGGCCCTACCGCCTGATGGCGCCGGTCGCCAGCGACATGGGCGACGTGTTCGGCGCACTGCAGGCGGGCGATGTCGCGGCTGCCCTGGACGCGTATTCGGGGGCGTTGTTGCCGCAGTCGGTGTCACCGGCCATCGCGCGCTTGCGCACCGAGCTGAGCGCCAGTGTGCGCGAAGCGGTGCTGACCGGTGCTGACCTGGGTCTTTTGCGGCGGTGGCTGGCGTTGCCCGACGGCCGCGACGACCGACAGGGCTGGCGGATGTTGCACGACCATGCCCAGGCCGATCCGGTGGCCAGGGCACAGGCCCGCGGCCACCTGGCCGGCATCGACTCTGAGCTGGGCTAACCCGGCCGGCCGGCCGCCTGCAACGTCACTTTCGAACGGTGCAACTGTGCTGCAACCTACTGCTGACTACCTTTAGTGACGACCGACACATCTGGTGTCCGATGCAGGAGATTGCCATGACTGTTTATGCACGTCCGGGTGCCGAAGGCGCCCTGATGTCGTTCGAGGCCCGCTACGACAACTACATCGGTGGCGAGTGGGTGGCTCCCGCCGAGGGGCGCTACTTCGAGAACCCGACGCCGGTTACCGGCCAGGTGTTCTGCGAGGTGGCCCGCTCCACCGAGGCTGACGTCGAAAAGGCGCTGGACGCGGCCCACGCGGCCGCTCCGGCCTGGGGTAAGACCTCGCCGGCCGAGCGGGCCGTCATCCTCAACAAGATCGCCGACCGGATCGAGGAGAACCTCGAATCCGTCGCGCTGGCCGAGTCGTGGGACAACGGCAAGCCGATCCGCGAGACGCTGAATGCCGACATTCCGCTGGCGGTCGATCACTTCCGGTATTTCGCCGGCGTGCTGCGCGCTCAGGAGGGCTCGCTCTCGCAGATCGACGAGGACACCGTCGCCTACCACTTCCATGAGCCACTCGGTGTCGTCGGCCAGATCATCCCCTGGAACTTCCCGATCCTGATGGCGGTGTGGAAGCTGGCCCCGGCACTGGCCGCCGGCAACGCCGTGGTCCTCAAACCTGCTGAGCAGACCCCGGTTTCGGTGCTCTACCTGATGTCGCTGATCGGTGACCTGCTGCCCGCCGGTGTGGTCAACGTGGTCAACGGGTTCGGTGTCGAGTGCGGCAAGCCGTTGGCCTCGAGCAACCGGATCGCCAAGATCGCCTTCACCGGTGAGACCACCACGGGCCGGCTGATCATGCAGTACGCCAGCCAGAACCTGATCCCGGTGACGCTCGAGTTGGGTGGCAAGAGCCCCAACATCTTCTTCTCCGATGTGCTGGCCGCCGCCGACGACTTCCAGGACAAGGCCCTGGAAGGGTTCACCATGTTCGCCCTGAACCAGGGTGAGGTGTGCACCTGCCCGTCACGGTCGCTGATCCAGGCCGACATCTACGACGAGTTCCTCGAACTGGCCGCCATCCGCACCAAGGCCGTGCGGCAGGGGGACCCGTTGGACACCGAGACGATGATCGGTGCGCAGGCCTCCAACGATCAGCTGGAGAAGATCCTGTCCTACATCGAGATCGGGAAAACCGAAGGTGCTCAACTGATCACCGGTGGTGAGCGGGCCGATCTCGGTGGCGATCTGGGCGGCGGCTTCTACGTGGCGCCGACGATCTTCACCGGGCACAACAAGATGCGGCTGTTCCAGGAGGAGATCTTCGGCCCCGTGGTGGCGGTGACCTCGTTCACCGATTACGACGACGCCATCTCGATCGCCAACGACACCCTCTACGGTCTGGGCGCCGGTGTGTGGAGCCGCAACGGCAACACCGCCTACCGCGCGGGCCGCGACATCAAGGCCGGGCGAGTGTGGACCAACTGCTACCACGCCTACCCCGCGCACGCGGCGTTCGGTGGCTACAAGCAGTCCGGCATCGGCCGGGAAAACCACAAGATGATGCTCGATCACTACCAGCAGACCAAGAACCTGCTGGTGAGCTACGCCAACAAGGCGCAGGGCTTTTTCTGACGAGCGCTTGCGCGAGGAACCGACAAGCCCAGTAGCCCCCTGAACCACCGTCGAGTGTGGAGCTGTTGCGGCATCTGACCCGCACGCCCGCAACGGCTCCACACTCGCGGTACCTGTTGTGGAACAACTGAATACGGCAGAAGCCGTCGGCCATCCGACGGCGGCTTCGCTGTGTCCGCCGGTGTCTCGATCAATGTGGTGGAGCGAAATCGCTTGTGGCGCAGTCTATAGCCAAGGTGTCTTCGCTCGCTCGCACCAGTTTCCCGTTGGGGTGGACAGAGTGGTGGCGGAGGGTGATACTCATCTAGTCAAAGGTTGAGAAACCTACCTTTAACGTCGTGTCGACGGGTGACCGGTCAGGCTGCACGAAGCCGGACCTACATGCGAACAGCTTTGTCAATGAAGGAGTTTGAAATGGCGGGTGTGGACGAACACCTGGAGAGTGCTGACTATCTGAACAAACGTCAGCTCAAATCCGGAAGCGCCGGATGGCTGCTGTTGGCCGGCCTCGGCGTGAGTTACGTGATCTCCGGCGATTTCTCGGGCTGGAACTTCGGCCTCGCCCACGGCGGCTTCGGCGGGCTGCTGATCGCGGTGGTGGTCATCGCCACCATGTACTTCTGCATGGTGCTGGGCCTGGCCGAACTGTCCTCGGCGCTGCCCGCGGCCGGCGGCGGCTACACCTTCGCCCGCCGTGCCCTCGGGCCGTGGGGCGGTTTCGCCACCGGCACCGCGATCCTGATCGAATACTCGATCGCGCCCGCGGCCATCGCCACCTTCATCGGCGGCTATATCGAGTCGCTCGGCCTGTTCGGCATCCACAAGGGCTGGTGGATCTACCTGGCGGCCTTCGTCATCTTCATCGGCATCCACCTCGCCGGTGTCGGTGAGGCACTGCGGCTGATGTTCGTCATCACCGCCATCGCCCTGCTGGGTCTGGTCATCTTCGCCGTGAGCGCCATCGGAAGCTTCGACGTCGCCAACCTGACCGACATCGCCCCCGACGCCGCGGCCGCAGGCGCGAGCAGCTTCCTGCCCCACGGATACCTGGGCATCTGGGCTGCCATCCCGTTCGCCATCTGGTTCTTCCTGGCCGTCGAGGGTGTGCCGCTGGCCGCCGAGGAGACCGCCAACCCTGAGCGCAACGTGCCCCGCGGCATCATCGCCGCCATGACGGTCCTGATCATCACCTGCGTCGCAGTGCTGTTCCTGACCACGGGAGCCGGTGGCGCAGACGCGATGTCGACCGTCGACGATCCGCTGGTGCAGGCCCTCGGCGGTGGCGGGTTTGCCGCCAAGGCGGTCAATTACATCGGCCTGTTCGGGCTGATCGCGAGCTTCTTCTCGATCATCTACGCCTACTCGCGGCAGACGTTCGCGCTGTCGCGGGCCGGCTACCTGCCCACCTCGCTGTCGGTGACCAACAAGCGCAAGGCCCCGACGCTCGCCTTGATCGTCCCGGGTGTCGTCGCGTTCCTGCTGTCGCTGACCGGACAGGGCGACCTGATCCTGAACATGGCGGTGTTCGGCGCGGCGTTGAGCTACGTGCTGATGATGGTCAGCCACATCACCCTGCGGGTGCGCGAGCCCAACATGCCGCGCCCGTACCGCACCCCGGGCGGCATCGTCACCACGGGCTTCGCCCTGGTCATCGCGGTCGTGGCGGTGATCGCGACCTTCGTGGTCAGCCCGGTGGCCGCGGGTCTCTGCCTGGCTGTGTTCTGCGCATTCATGCTGTACTTCGCGTTCTACAGCCGCCACCGCCTGGTGGCCAACTCGCCCGACGAAGAGTTTGCGATGCTCGCGGAGGCGGAGAGTGACCTGAAATGAAGTACCACCAGCAGGTCTCGGGGGTGAACTACAGCTTCGACGGTCTGGTCGAGGTGATGGCCAAGGCCACCCCGCTGCGCTCCGGCGATCAACTCGCCGGCTGCGCGGCCGAGCACGACGGTGAGCGCGCTGCGGCCGCCTGGGTGCTCGCCGACCTGCCGTTGGAGGTCTTCCTCAACGAGGAGCTGGTGCCGTACGACACCGACGAGGTGACCCGGCTGATCATGGACAGCCATGATCGCCAAGCCTTTTCGGAGATCTCACACCTGACCGTCGGCGGGCTGCGGGACTGGCTGATGGACACCGCGGCCCATGATCACAGCCCCGAGCGGCTGGCCGCCGTCTCCCCGGGGCTGACCCCGGAAATGGTTGCGGCGGTCAGCAAGATCATGCGCAACCAGGATCTGATCGCGGTGGCGGCCGCCGCGGAGGTGACTGCGGCGTTCCGGACCACCGTCGGCGCCCGCGGCACCCTGGCCACCCGGCTGCAGCCCAACCATCCCACCGACGACCCGCGCGGGATCGCGGCGGCGGTGCTGGACGGGCTGCTGCTGGGCTGTGGTGACGCGGTGATCGGGATCAACCCGGCCACCGACTCGCCGCAGGCCACCGCCGACCTGCTGTACCTGCTCGATTCGATCCGCACCCGCTACGACATCCCCGCCCAGTCCTGTGTGCTGTCGCATGTCACCACCACGATCGGGCTGGTCGAGGCCGGGGCGCCGGTGGACCTGATGTTCCAGTCCGTCGCGGGCACCGAGGGAGCCAACTCCGCATTCGGGGTGAACCTGCAACTGCTGCGCGAGGGCAACGAAGCGGCGCGCAGCCTGCGCCGCGGCACCGTCGGCGACAACGTCATGTACCTGGAGACCGGGCAGGGCTCGGTGCTCAGCTCCGGTGCGCACCTCGGGGTCGGCGGCAAGCCGGTGGATCAGCAGACCCTGGAGGCCCGGGCCTACGCGGTGGCCCGCGACCTGCAGCCGTTGCTGGTCAACACGGTCGTCGGGTTCATCGGGCCGGAGTACCTCTACGACGGCAAGCAGATCATCCGGGCCGGTCTCGAAGACCACTTCTGCGGCAAGCTGCTCGGCCTGCCGATGGGGGTGGATGTCTGCTACACCAACCACGCCGAGGCCGACCAGAACGACATGGACAACCTGTTGACCTTGTTGGCCGCGGCGGGAGTGGCCTTCGTCATCACCGTGCCAGGCGCCGATGACGTCATGCTCGGCTATCAGAGCCTGTCGTTTCACGACGTGCTGACCACCCGGCGCACGCTCGGGCTGCGACCGGCCGCCGAGTTCGAGGCGTGGCTGCGCAGCGTCGGCATGGTCGACGACTCCGGCAAGCTCACCCCGTTCGACCTGGAGCGTTCGGTGCTGCGATCGCTGACCTCCGCGGAGCCGTCATGAGCGCGAACGAGGTTGCAGTTCAAGAGTTTTGGGATGAACTGCGCAAGACGACGCAGGCCAGGATCGGGCTGGGGCGGGCCGGAACCGCGCTGCCCACCCGCCGGGTGCTGGAACTGGCCGCGGCGCACGCTGCTGCACGCGACGCCGTGCACGTGCCGTTGGACACCGACCAACTGGTGACGGCTGTCCGTACCGTCGGCATCGGTGAGCCGGCGGTGGTCACCAGCCGCGCCGCCTCACGCGACGAGTACCTGCGTCGCCCGGATCTGGGCCGCGAACCCGCCGACGGCATGCAGGTGCCCGACACCCCGGCCGACATCGGCTTCGTGCTCGCCGACGGGCTGTCGCCGACCGCGCTGGACCGCCACGGGGCCACGCTGCTGAAGGCACTGGTGGCCCAGTTACAGGACCGCTACTCCCTGGCGCCGCCGGTGATCGCGACGCAGGCCCGGGTCGCGCTCGGGGATCACATAGCAGCCCAGGCCCACATGCGGACGGTGCTCGTGATCATCGGGGAGCGGCCCGGTCTGAGCGTCGCCGACAGCCTCGGCATCTACCTCACCCACTTGCCGATGCCCGGCCGCACCGACGCCGACCGCAACTGCATCTCCAACATCCATCCGCCCGACGGGCTCGGCTACGCCGAAGCCGCGCGGGTGGCAGCCGGATTGGTCGACGGGGCGCTGGCGCTGGGTCGCTCCGGCGTTGACCTGAAAGACACCTCCCGTACCTCGGCGCTCACCAATCCGACCATCGCCGAACTCACCTGACAGGAGCCCTGATGCCCGCACGCGCACCGCTGTCCCTTCTCGTCGCCGCGGTAACCGCGTTGAGCATTTCCGGGTGCGGGGCCGAGTCGCCGCAGCCGTCGGACACCTCCGAGAAGGCTTCGGCGACCCCGGCCGCCGACTGCCGAACCCTGGCCGAGAACCCCGGCTGGTACGGCGACAACCGGGACCGCATCGACGCCATGCTCGCGGAGTTGGGCACCTGCGGGGCCACCGGCTCGGCCACCGACGGTGCGCCGCTGGCGCTGTTCGACTGGGACAACACCGTGGTCAAGAACGACATCGGCGATGCCACGTTCTTCTGGATGGTGCGCAACGGCAAGCTGCGGGCGCCTGCCGGCGGTGACTGGTCCACCACCAGCCCCTATCTCACCCCGCAGGCGGCAGCCGCGCTGTCAAAGGCGTGCGCTGCGGCCGAGCCCGGCCGGCCGATGCCGACCGATACCGACCTGGGCTGCGCCGATGAACTGGTGTCGGTCTACACCGACGCAGAGACGCGGGCCGACGAGCCGGCTTTCGCCGGGTTCAACGCTCGCCGGTTCGAGCCGTCGTACGCGTGGGCGGCGCAGATGCTGGCCGGCTGGCCCGAATCGGAGCTGACGGGTTTTGTCGAGGCGGCGCGCAAGGAGAATCTCGCAGCGCCCGAGGGCACCGAGCAGAAGGTCGGCAGCGGTGACGAGACCGGCTGGGTGCGGTACTACCCGCAGATGCGCGATCTGGTGGAAACGTTGCGCGCCAACGGTTTCGACGTGCGCATCATCTCCGCGTCGGCGGAGCCGGTGGTGCGGGTGTGGGCGGCCGAGCTCGGTTTCACCCCGGACAAGGTGATGGGTGTGCGCACCGAGCGTGACGGCGATGTCCTGACATCCAAGCTGGTGCCGTGCGGCGGCGAGACAGCCATCCCGTACATCGAGGGCAAGCGGTGCCGGGTCAACGAGGACGTCTTCGGCGTCACGGGGTCTGCTGCGTTCGAGCAGCAGTCCGAAGCCGAGCGCGCGGCGTTCGCCGCCGGGGACTCCGACACCGATGTCACGTTCCTGACCGACGCGACGGCGCTGCGCCTGGTGCTCAACCGCAACAAGACCGAGTTGATGTGCACGGCCTACGACAACGCCGACGGTCGCTGGCTGGTCAATCCGATGTTCATCGATCCGAAGAAGAAGCAGGATGAGTCGTACGAGTGCGCGACCGAGGGCTACATCGAGCCCAGCGGTAAGGAAGGACCGCTGCACCGTGCCGACGGCAGTGTGGTGTCCGACCAGCAGGACTCGGTCTCGTAGGCCGACGCCAGGTGCTGACAAGGCCGACAAGCCGCGTTTTGACCTGCACGGACGCGCACCGGTAAGCTGCTCCGTTGGTGTGCGCTGCCTTTTGTGGGGCAAGCGGGTCCCGGGTCAACGTCGGTCGCCGGGATGCGGTAGCACACTCACCTGACCGGCACCCGAAACCCGAGAATAAGAGGTAAGCGCTGTGCCTACGTACACGCCGAAGGCGGGTGACACCACGCGCCAGTGGTACGTCATCGACGCCCAAGACGTGGTGCTCGGCCGGCTCGCCGTCGAAGCAGCGAAGCTGCTGCGCGGCAAGCACAAGCCGACATTCACGCCCAATGTCGATGGTGGCGATTTCGTCATCGTCATCAACGCCGAGAAGATCGCCGTCAGCGGCGACAAGCTCACCAAGAAGTTCGCTTACAGCCACTCGGGTTACCCGGGCGGTCTGCGCAAGCGCACCATCGGTCAGCTGCTGGAGAAGCACCCGACCCGCGTCGTCGAAAACGCGATCCTCGGCATGCTGCCCCACACCAAGCTCGGTCGGCAGATCCAGAAGAAGCTCAAGGTCTACGCCGGCCCGGATCATCCGCATGCCGCGCAGCAGCCGGTTCCGTACGAGATCAAGCAGGTGGCCCAGTGACCGAAACGATTGAGAACGGCAGTGAGAACACCGGGGTCGTCGAAGCCGTGACCGAGAGCGTCGAGGTGGAGCAGGAGCACCGCGAGCCGGTCATTATCGACCGTCCGATCCAGACCGTGGGCCGCCGCAAGGAAGCCGTGGTCCGGGTGCGTCTGGTTCCCGGCACCGGTCAGTTCAACCTGGACGGCCGCACCCTGGAGAACTACTTCCCGAACAAGGTGCACCAGCAGCTGATCAAGGCCCCGCTGGTGACCGTCGACCGCCTTGAGCAGTTCGACATCTTCGCCCACCTCGATGGTGGCGGCCCCTCGGGTCAGGCCGGCGCGCTGCGTCTGGCCATCGCCCGTGCGCTGATCCTGGTTCAGCCCGAGGATCGTCCGGCACTGAAGAAGGCCGGGTTCCTGACCCGCGACCCGCGTGCCATCGAGCGCAAGAAGTACGGCCTCAAGAAGGCCCGCAAGGCGCCTCAGTACAGCAAGCGCTGATCTGTCGCCGTTACGGCCGAACGAACCCGCCGGGTGTGTCGCGTACACACCCGGCGGGTTTGTTTTGGGCCCCGAAACTTGCATCGGTTTCTACGTCGGGGCTGTTCACGCTCGGTTTCGACGACCCTGCGGGAGAAACCGGCGCTTTCCTTCCCCAACTTTTCTGCGGATTCGAGGTTTGAGCTTCGCGATCGCGTGGAAGCCCACTGCCCGGAGAGGCGGGGCCGCTTTGTGTCAGCAGAGTTGTGCCCGCAGGACCTTCCTGCCACCGGTAGACGTCGTGTCGACGTCGGGGGGGCCGGGTGCCGCTTTCTCATCGGAAGGAGTAATTGTGGGGAACTTCGTGAAGACGGCGACTGCGGGCGCGATGCTCGGCGGGTCACTGCTGTTTACCGTCGGCCTGGGAATCGCCCATGCGGTGCCCGACACGGTCGGCGACGGCAAGGTGAATCTCACGCTCGGCAATGTCTCGGTCCTGGAGAACGTCGAGGACGCCGCGGCCGCCCAGATCGCGGCGGGGGTGTGCGAGAACACCGACACCGCATCGCTGACCACCGCCGTTCAGGGGGTCGACACGAACGGCACCGACCACGTGGTCTGCACCAACAACCTCGGGACCATCTCGTTCAGCCAGAACGGCCCCACGGAGCGGCCGGGTAGCGCCTCGCAGGGCATGACACCGCACAGCCCGGCTCCGACCATGACCCCTGCCACGGAGGCGCCGGGAAGCGCTGACGGCAGCTAGCGATTTCTCACTGATCCCCGCCCGCGAGTGCAACCGCGGGCGGGGATTCGGTGTCACGAGCGGGTATCGATCTGGCCGCGGGATGGACGCTGACCTCGTCGGTTGTGTTTCAGGCAGCCAATTATGAGAAGTTTAAGGGCATGGGTCGACTGTTCGGCACCGACGGGGTGCGCGGAGTCGCCAATCGCGATCTGACTGCTGAACTGGCAGTTGCACTCGGTTCGGCGGCAGCACGGCGTCTCGGCAATTCCACGGGCAGTGGCCGTCGGCTCGCCCTGGTGGGCCGGGATCCACGGGCCAGCGGCGAGATGCTGGTGGCAGCGATGCTGGCCGGCATCGCCAGTGAAGGGGTCGACGTCCTGCGGGTCGGCGTCCTGCCGACCCCGGCGGTGGCCTACCTGACGAGTGCTTACGACGCCGATTTCGGCGTGATGATCTCGGCCTCGCACAACCCGATGCCCGACAACGGCATCAAGATCTTCGGTCCGGGCGGGCACAAGCTCGACGACGCCGCCGAAGACCGGATCGAGGAGCTGGTGAACGGCGGTCCGGGGCTGCGTCCGACGGGCGCGGGCATCGGCCGGGTCCTCGACGCCGACGACGCGCTGGACCGCTACCTGCGCCACGTCGGCAAGGCCGTCACCACCCGGCTGGACGGTCTGACCGTCGTCGTGGACTGCGCGAACGGTGCGGCGTCCGCGGCCGCTCCACAGGCCTACCGGGCCGCTGGAGCCAACGTCATCGCGATCAACGCCGAGCCCAACGGGCTCAACATCAACGACGGCTGCGGGTCCACCCATATGGAGGTGCTGCAGGCCGCAGTGGTCGAGCACGGCGCCGACCTGGGTCTGGCCCACGACGGCGACGCCGATCGCTGCCTGGCGGTGGATGCGGCAGGCCGGGTCGTCGACGGCGACGCGATCATGGTCGTGTTGGCGCTGGCGATGCAGGAAGCCGGCGAGTTGGCCTCGGACACCTTGGTGGCCACGGTGATGAGCAATCTGGGATTGCACCTGGCCATGCGTGCGGCCGGGATCGACGTCCGTACCACGGGTGTGGGGGACCGCTACGTTCTGGAGGAGCTGCGGGCCGGCGAGTTCTCGCTCGGCGGTGAGCAGTCCGGCCACATCGTGTTGCCCGGTTTGGGCACCACGGGGGACGGCATTGTCACCGGGCTGCGGCTGATGTCACGGATGGCGCAGACCCGTTCTACCTTGGCCGCCCTGGCCGAACCGATGCAAACGCTGCCGCAGGTTCTGATCAACGTCCAGGTGGACGACAAGGCTGCGGTGGCCCAGGCGCCGTCCGTGCAGTCCGCGGTGGCCCAGGCCGAGGCCGAACTCGGCGACACCGGGCGAATCCTGTTGCGGCCCTCGGGCACTGAGCAGGTGGTTCGCGTGATGGTCGAGGCTGCCGACGAGAACACGGCCCGGCTGCTCGCGGTGCGGGTGGCCGAGTCGGTAAGCGGTCAGTCGGCCTGACGAGCGCTCGCGCGAGGAACATTCAGCCCCGAGGGAACCCGATAAGGGCTGGCTGCGTCTAAACCGGGCATGGGAGATGTAACTGCCGCGCGTGTCGACGCTGAGGCGCTGCTGCAGGTGGCGCGACAGTACGGTGCCGCCGCCGAAATCATCGAGTCCGCTGCCCAGGTGAGGCTTCGGTTCGACGGCGCGAGGGCAGGCCGGGAACACATCGCGTCGGGTGACTCGCTGCGTACGGCACTCGATGAACGGATCACGTCGTTTCACCAGTGGGCCCGGGCGGCGGGGGAGGTTGCCGCGGTCCTGAGAAGCACCACCGACCGATATCTCGCCGCGGACGCCTGCGCGGCGGCGCGGGTGGGCTGAGGCGTGGTTCAAACCGGTGATGTCGCAGGGCGTTTGGATCAGGGGCAGCCTGCGGTCGAGACTCTTGCCGAGTTCGTCTGGGCCTGCGCGCTTTTGGGCTATCAGCATCCCGACCTCACGCTGCATGCCGGTCAGGTGCACGACTGGTACGCCACAGAGGATGGCCTGGATCTGCGGACCCTGGAGTCGGACTGCGCAGCGTTGACGGCGGCTGCTGCGGCGGCCGAGCAGGCACTGCGGCTGCAGGACGCTCAGCTGACCACACTCGACCAGGCGTGGCAGGGGCGCGGTGCGCAGGCCGCGCGTGAGTTTCTGCACCGCCATGGTGGCGCGGCCGGACAGGCCGTCGCCGCTGTGCGAGGAGCTGCCGATACCCTGGCGTCGCTGCGTGAGCAGCTGTGGCGGGCGGTCGACACCAAGGTGGCCGCAACGGAAAGCATCGAGGCGCGATGCGCGGCCCAGCGCCAGGACTGGCTGGCCGCGGCGCGCACCGTGCGGACGGGGATCGGCGACCGGGACCTGGCCAGTGAACTGATCGACGCGCAGGTGAAACCCTTCGTGGCCAACGACATCGGCGCCGACTGGGTATCCGCGATGCGTTCGGCGACCGCCGCGGTGTCCGACGCCTACGCCGCGGCAGTCGCCGCGCTCTCCCACGGACCGGCTCCGGCGTTCGAGATCCCCGGCGATCTCGGCCCGTCATGGACGCCGCGGATCGGTGCGGCGGTGCCGGTGGATCGACCCGTGGGCGGTGCCCGCACCGTTCCGGCGGGGTTCGTACCGTCGTCCGGTTCCGGCCCAGCGCCGTGGGTATCGCCGGTCGGCTCGACGGGCACCGCGCCGCCGATCGGTCAGATGCCCTCTACTGCACCGGCCCTCACCCCACCGACGATTGGCTCGGCCGCGGTGCCGGACTCTGCCGTGCCGCCGGCCGGCAGTCCCACAGCGGCTGATCCGGCGGCTGGATGGGGTTCGCCACTGGGCGGCGGACTGCCCGGGGCCGGGTTGTCGGGCCTGGGATCCGGGACGTCGGGCCTTGGCCGGCAACTCGCCGACCTGTTCGGCGGGCTGATCGGTTCAACAGAGGGCTCGCTGGGGTCGAGCGCCGACACCGCGCTGCCTGAGCGGCCGGACCCACCAGAAACCTCTGACGCGGTCGACGACGCGGACGGTGCGGACGATCCCGACGAGGAAGACGTCGGACCGGACGACGACGCAACAACGGAAGATGTTGCGGCTGAAGAGGACAAGACGTCCGACGAGGACCCTGCCGCCCCGGAGGTCGAGGCGGTTTCGGCTGACGTGCCCGGTTCTGTGCCCGCTGAGACCACCGTCGATGATGCGGCCGAACCGCCGCCTGTCGCCGCCGCTGCCCCCGGCGTCCCGGTCCCGCCTGCCGGGGAGGCGGTGGCACCGGCCGGCGGGACACCGTGTGCGATCGCCGCCGACGAGCTACCGCAGGTCGGCGGCTAGCCCGGGCTGCGCCGCGTCCTGCGCGGGATTTTCGATCCCTGCCAGTGGGACTCCGGGAGTCAGGGTGCTGCCCGGGGTGTTAGACCTGGTTGTGACGTGAAGCACAGGTGCCGCGAAAATATCGGAGGGTCTTTCGATGACGATGGAATCCGAGTGTGAGGTGCGCCAGATAGAAGCCGAAGCGCCTCCGGGACGCTTCGCCCGTGGCTGGCACTGCCTGGGCTTGACCCGCGATTTCGGCGATGGGAAACCTCACGGGATCAACGTGTTCGGCCAGAAGCTCGTGGTCTTCCGGGGTGGTGACGGCAGGATCAATGTGCTCGACGGATACTGCAGGCACATGGGCGGTGACCTGTCGCAAGGCCAGGTCAAAGGCAACGAGATCGCCTGCCCGTTCCACGACTGGCGGTGGGGCGGTGACGGCCGCTGCAAGAACGTGCCGTACGCCAAACGCACTCCCCGTCTGGCCCGCACCGCCTCCTGGACGGCCCTTGAGCAGGACGGGATGTTGTTCGTCTGGAACGACCCCGAGGGCAAACCGCCGCCGGCCGACGTGACGATCCCGCGCATCGCAGGCGCCACCAGCGATCAGTGGACCGATTGGCATTGGTACACAACGGTCGTCAACGCCAACTGCCGCGAGTTGGTGGACAACGTGGTCGACATGGCCCATTTCTTCTACGTGCACGGATCACTGCCAACGCACTTCAAGAACATCTTCGAAGGCCACATCGCAACGCAGTACATGAACGCCGATACCCGGTCCGACCGCGGGGATGTCGGCGGATCGACCATGCTCGGCACCACCTCGGTGGCGTCCTATTATGGGCCGGCTTTCATGATCGATGATCTGACCTACCATTATCCCGACGCCGACCATCACAGCGTGCTGATCAACTGTCACTATCCGATCGACGCGAATTCGTTTGTCCTGCAATACGGCATCATCGTGAAGAAACCCGAAGGAGTGTCCGACGAGCTGGCTTTGCAGAGCGCCGTCGCGCTCGGCGACTGGGTCAAGATCGGCTTCGAACAAGACGTGGCGATCTGGAAAACCAAGGCCCGCATCGACAACCCGCTGCTGTGCGAGGAAGACGGGCCGGTCTATCAGCTGCGCCGATGGTACGAGCAGTTCTACGTCGACGCCGCGGATGTGGCCGCCGACATGGTCGACCGGTTCGAATACGAGATCGACACCACGAGTGCGCAGCACGCCTGGAACCAGGAGATCGAGGACAACATCGCTGCCGGCGTCGCCACCCAGTCGGTGCCATGACCGTCCGCTCAGATCCGCGGCTCGTTGAAATGCCGATGATGCCGGTGTCGTGCGGTCGTTGCGGAGCCGTCGTACTGGCACGGAAGAGCAGTTGGCAGCAGACCAGCGTGCAGTGGAATGCCGCGGCGACCGGACTGTGCCGGCAGCGTCGTGACGCGACCGCGCTCGCCGGCCACAGCGACCGCGGTCTGTTCCTCGGCTGCGATTCGATGCGGGATTCGGTCTCGGCCGCCGCGAGGGACGGTGCATTGCCGGTGGCAGACGGTCGGCGTTGACAACCAACGTGGTCACCCGACGCCCCGATTTCTGGGTCAAGATGGTTCGATGAGCGCGACCAAGACCGTCAAGACCGGGCCCGGTCGGCCCGCGGGTATCGACAGTGGTGACACCCGGCAACGGGTCATCGACGCCGCCTGCCGGTGCTTCGCCCAATTCGGCTACGGTCCGGCCACCAACAGCCAGATCGCCGAGACGGCCGGCGTCACGGCCGGCTCGGTGTATTACCACTTCGGTACGAAAAACAAGCTGTTCGAAGCAGTTTGCGACGACGTCTACGGCAAGATCCTGGCCAGCGCCGCACCGGCGATGGCCGGGCCGCGTTCGATGGAGGAGTTGCTGCGCGCGGCGCTCACCGAATCGATCAGGATCAACCGCGAGCATCCCGACCTCGCCGGTTTCGTCGCCACCGCTCCGATCGACGCCCGTAGGCACCAGGAGCTGATCGCGGGTTTTGCGCGCCAGGGAGCCCGGATGACCGACGCGCTCGCGCGGTCGGTCGTCGAGGGACAGCGCGCCGGGCTGATCTCCGCCGAGTACGACCCGGTTCAGGTGGCCCGGGTGATCAGTGCGATCGTCGACGGCTTCGCCCATGCAGCGGCCGTCACGGAACCGGCAGAGATGGATGGCGTGAACCGGCTGTTCGAATCGCTGCTCCTGAACGCCGAGGCCCGCAATCGCCCAGCTGCCAGGTCTGTGGGTTCTAGCGAGTGAGCTCCACCAGCTCCTCGCAGAACTTCACGGTCTCGGCGCTGTCGGTGGCCAGCGGGTGCACGAGCATCGTGGTGACCCCGGCCTCGGCGTAGGCGGCCAGGCGTTCCTTGACGAAACCCTTCGGCCCGACCAGCGAAATGTTGCGCACCAGGTCGTCGGGCACCGCCGCGATGGCCTCGGCCTTCTTGCCGGCCAGGAACAGGTCCTGGATGTGGTCGGCCACCTCACCGTAGCCGTACCGGGTGGCCAGCTTGTGGTAGAAGTTCTGCCCGCGGGCGCCCATGCCGCCGATGTACAGTGCCAGTTGGGGTTTCGCCCAGGCGAGCCGGTCGTCGACGTCGTCGCCGATCGCCAGGCTGGCGCTGACCATGACGTCGAGCGGTCCCAGCGCCGGATCACGCTTGGCGGTCCCGGCCCGCAGGGCGTCGCCCCAGACGTCGTCGGCCTTCTCCGGGAGGTAGAACACCGGCTGCCAGCCCTCGGCGATCTCGGCTGTCAGCTCGACGTTCTTCGGCCCCAGTGCGGCGATCGTGATCGGGATGCGCTCCCGGACAGGGTGATTGATCAGGTGCAGGGACTTGCCCAGGCCGGTGCCGCGGTCGGCGGGCAGCGGCAGCTGGTAGTACTTGCCGTCGTAGTCGAGGTTCTCGCGGCGCCACACCTTGCGGCAGATCTCGACGACCTCGCGGGTGCGGCCCAGCGGCGCGTCGAACGGCACCCCGTGGAAACCTTCGATCACCTGCGGGCCGGAGGTACCGAGGCCGAGGCGGAACCGGCCGTCGGACACATAGTCGACGCCGGCCGCGCTCATGGCCATCAGGGCCGGCGTGCGGGTGTAGATCGGGACCACGCCGGTGCCGAGCTCCATCGTGGAGGTCTTGGCGGCCAGGTAGCCGAGCTGGCTGATCGCATCGTAGGAGTACGCCTCGGCGACCAGGGCGATGTCGACGCCCACCTTCTCCAGTTCGACGACTTGGTCGGCTGCTTCTTTGAAGCCGCCGGCATAACTCAGGAAGATGCCAGTGCGCATCGCAGGAGTGTAGCAACCCAACCAGTTGGTTGGGTGAGGGTGTCTCCGCGGCTATGTGATCAGTTACGGATACGCGGATAACTCCGTCGGGCGTCAGATCGTCTCGTCCCGGCACGCCAGGGCTGCCGCCACGAACTCATCCCGCAACGGGTTGTCCGTGTCGGCCTTCCAGATGAGCGTCACCCGGGAGGGCCCCACATCCTCGATCGGCACGGCCTTCACGTCGGGTCGACGGTAGTAGGCGGTGGTCGATCGGGGCAGGATGACGAAACCCTCATGCGCGGCAACATGTTCGAGCTTGTCCTCCACGGAACGGAACTCCTCGCGCGGTGGTGCCCAACGCTGGCCGGGCCCGACGAGGTCCGTCTGCCACCCCGGAACCATCGCGGGATCCGGCAGCAACAACACCCGTGACGTGAGATCCGCCAACCGCACCGATGCGCGCCCCACCAGATCGTCGTCGGCGGGCAGCACCGCGTCCATCGGTTCTTCCAGGAGCGGGGCGCTCCCCAACCCGCGGTGGTCGACGGGCTCACGCGCGTAGACCACATCCACCTCGCCGGACCTGACTAGCTCGGCCTGCTCGTGCCACGGGATTTGACGCACGACTGCACGGCGGCGAGGGTCGCCCGCCTCGAACGCCGCGGCTGCGGCTGTTGCCCGCAACCCCGCCATCACTCCGACCGTCACGGTCACCGGGTGTCCGGCGGCGCGAGACAAGCGCCGCCGCAGCGCGTGCGCGTCGTCGAGCAGAACCTTGGCGTCCTGCAGAAGCTGCGCGCCAATGGACGTCAGCTGGGTACCGGTCGAGCCGCGGACGAGCAACTGAACCCCGAGCTCACTTTCGAGCGTGCGGATCTGGCGCGAGAGCACGGGTTGCGCGATGTGGAGACGCCGGGCTGCCCGGCCGAAATTGAGCTCCTCGGCGACCGCGACGAAATACCGCAGCTTGCGCAGGTCGAGGTCCGGCGTGCTCATACCCCGAGGGTATCGCCGGACGACGAAAAGAGTCTTGGACGACGGTGGTCGATCGCACCCACAGTGGACTCATGAACCTCAAGAACGCGCGGGTCCTGATCATCGGTGGTACCTCCGGCATCGGACTGGGTGTGGCGGCAGCGGTCGCCGACCGAGGCGGCATCCCGATCGTGGTGTCGCGCAACCAGTCCAACGTCGATCTGGCGATTGCCGGACTCGGCGAGAACGCCCGCGGGATGACTGTCGACCTCACCGACCCCGCCTCGCTCGGCCACCTCGTCGACGAGGTCGGACCGATCGAGCACCTGGTGTTCAGTGCGGGGGAGCCACTCACAATGGTCGGACTGGCTGATCTCACCCCTGCGACGATCACCGAGTTTCTCGGCACCCGTTTCATCGGGCAGTTGCAGGCGGTCCGCGTGTTCGCACCGACGATCACGCCGGGCGGCTCGATCACGCTCACCAGCGGCACGGCTGCCGACAAGCCCGGCCTGGGAGTGCTGCCCACCGCCGTCTGCGGCGCGATCAACGCCATGACCAAAGCGCTCGCCGTCGAACTCGCGCCGTTGCGCGTCAACACCGTGGCGCCCGGTCCGATCCGGACACCGCTGTGGTCGGCGCTCGGTGAGGCGGATCGGGAGGCCGTGTACGAACAGTTTGCGAGCAATCTCCCCGTCGGCCGGATCGGCGAACCGTCCGACACGGCGCTGGCCTACGCCTACCTGATGGAACAGGAGTTCGGTACCGGTGTGGTCCTGACGGTCGATGGCGGTGCCACCCTGGTGTGACGCCCCGTCACGGCTTGAGCAGCGCCACCACCTTGTCCTCCAGGGCCACCGGATCGGCATTCGGGTCGGCCGTTTCGGTGTGGGGCAGCGCAACGTCGGGGTCGGCGAAATCGCGGTAGGTCTTGTCGCCGGTCAGCGTGGCCAGCAAGTATCCGGTGAGCAGTGCGCGCACGATCTTCTGGGTGTCTTTGTCGGCGCCGGGCAGTCCGAAGAATCGGGCCAGGCGGCGTCCCTCGACCAGGCCCCCGGCCTGTGCCTTGCTGACCGTCCGCAGCGTGGCGCCGTCCCAGGCCCGGGCCAGTTCCACGGCGTTCGAGCGCAACGTGATCTGGTCGCCCGGGGCGGTCAGGACCAGGCCCGGCACCTTCAGCGTCGATGCGGGTTGTTCGGCCGGCGGCGTGGTCACCGTGGGAAACAGTGACACCACGGCCTTCGGGTGGTGTGCGTCACCGCCCATGCCCGCGGCGGCGAACACTGCCGCCGACCCGCCGAAGCCGTGGCCCACCACACCCCGCTTGCCCGGGTGCACGCTGATCTTGCCGGTACCCAGCCGCACCCCGGTGATGATCTCCAGGGCCGCGCCCAGGTCGAAGGCGAAATTGAGCACCGAGGGTGCCACGCCCTTCTCGGTGTCGGGTGCCGCGGCCACGATGCCCCACGACGCGAGGTGCTCCAGCGTGTGCGCGTAGTTGCCCGCCTGTGCCATCCAGTCGTGGCCGAACACCACACCGGGCAGATTCAGGCCGGACTCCGGCGTGTACACGACGCCGGGCACACCGGCGAAAGCCAGGTCGCCGCGCAAGACGCGATGCGGTCCGCGACGGGTCAACCCTGAAAAGAGCTTCTTTGTGCTGGCCACGGGTTGACCGTAGCGCAGGGCCACCGCTGCGCGTGATATGCGTCAAACGGCGTCGCGCGGAAATCGGGCCAGGGCTCCGACTGCACTACCCTGGGACCCTATGTGTGGAATCGTCGGCTACGTCGGGACGCGCCCGGCCCGCAACATCGTGGTCGACGCGCTTCGCCGCATGGAATACCGGGGCTACGACTCCGCGGGAATCGCGCTGATCGATGGCAACGGCGGGTTGACGGTGCGACGCCGCGCGGGCCGGCTGGCCAACCTGGAGACCACCCTCGCCGAGACTGACGATGGCGTGCTGACCGGCAGTACCGGCCTCGGCCACACCCGCTGGGCCACCCATGGCCGCCCCACCGACCGCAACGCCCACCCGCATCGCGACGCGGCGGCCAAGATCGCCGTCGTCCACAACGGCATCATCGAGAACTTCGCCGTCCTGCGCGCCGAACTGGAAGCCGACGGGGTCGAGTTCGCCAGCGATACCGATTCCGAGGTTGCCGTGCACCTGGTGTCGCGGCAGTACACCAGGGGCAACACCGCGGGCGATTTCCCGGCATCAGTGCTGGCGGTGCTGCAGCGCCTGGAAGGCCACTTCACCCTGGTTTTCGCCAACGCCGACGATCCGGACACGATCGTGGCCGCGCGCCGGTCCACCCCGCTGGTGGTCGGCATCGGTGACGGCGAGATGTTCGTCGGCTCCGACGTGGCGGCATTCATCGAACACACCCGGCACGCCGTGGAGCTCGGCCAGGACCAGGCCGTGGTGCTGACCGCCGGCGGCTACCGGATCACCGACTTCTTCGGCCGCGACGATCTGCAGGCCGGCCGTGACTACCGCGAGTTCCACATCGACTGGGATCTCGACGCCGCCGAAAAGGGTGGATACGACTACTTCATGCTCAAGGAGATCGCCGAGCAGCCCGCCGCGGTCGCCGACACCCTGCTGGGGCATTTCGTCGACGGCCGCATCGTGCTCGACGAGCAGCGCCTGTCCGATCAGGAGCTCCGCGAGATCGACAAGGTCTTCATCGTCGCGTGCGGCACCGCCTACCACTCGGGTCTGCTGGCCAAGTACGCCATCGAGCACTGGACCCGGCTGCCCGTCGAGGTCGAGCTGGCCAGCGAGTTTCGCTACCGGGATCCGGTGCTGGACCGCAGCACCCTGGTGATCGCGATCTCGCAGTCCGGCGAGACCGCCGACACCTTGGAAGCGGTGCGGCACGCCAAGACGCAGAAGGCCAGGGTGCTGGCGATCTGCAACACCAACGGCAGCCAGATCCCGCGCGAGGCCGACGCGGTGCTCTACACCCGGGCCGGGCCGGAGATCGGCGTGGCGGCCACCAAGACGTTCCTGGCCCAGATCGCGGCGAACTACCTGGTGGGGCTGGCCCTGGCGCAGGCCCGTGGGACCAAGTACCCCGATGAGGTCGAGCGCGAGTACCACGACCTTGAGGCCATGCCGGAGGTGATCGACCGGGTGCTGGCCGGCATCGATTCGGTGGGGCAGCTGGCGCAGCGGTTCGCGAAGTCGCCCACCGTGCTGTTCCTGGGCCGCCACGTCGGCTACCCGGTGGCGCTGGAGGGCGCGCTCAAGCTCAAGGAGCTGGCCTACATGCACGCCGAGGGTTTCGCCGCCGGTGAGCTCAAACATGGCCCGATCGCGTTGATCGACGAGGATCTGCCGGTGATCGTGGTGATGCCCTCGCCCAAGAACGCACAGATGCTGCACGCCAAGCTGCTGTCCAACATCCGCGAGATCCAGGCCCGTGGTGCGGTGACCATCGTGATCGCCGAGGAGGGTGACGACACGGTGCGGCCCTACGCCGATCACCTGATCGAGATCCCGGCGGTGTCAACGCTTTTCCAGCCGTTGCTGTCGACCATCCCACTACAGGTGTTCGCGGCCGGGGTGGCCCGGGCACGTGGGTATGACGTCGACAAACCGCGCAACCTGGCCAAGTCCGTCACGGTCGAATAGGCGCTGCACCCTCGGTTGGGCCGACTTTATGGATCTGCGGGTTCCCACGGTCAACATCGCGGGGCGGTGGGACCGGGGCGGGTTGGGAGCCTTTGTCTCCGATACCGCGTTCGAGCATTTCCTGGGCGTCTACCGAACCGGGATGGCAGCCCTGCCGCCATTCGAATTGTTCGACGTGCCAACATCGTTCGGGTCCGTGCGGGCCTACCGTTTCGCCGGGCCGGACACCGGTGCGCCGGTGGTGCTGCTCCCGGGGCGCAACGCGTCGACGCCGATGTACCGGAGCAACCTCGGGCCGTTGCTGGCGTGTCGCACCGTGTACGGCATCGACCTGCTCGGCGAGGCGGGCCTGTCGGTGCAGCACAAGGCGATTCGTAGTGGTCCGGACCAGGCGCATTGGCTCGACGAGGCATTGGCCGGCCTCGGATTGGACCAGGCGCATCTGCTCGGTGTGTCCATCGGCGGCTGGACAGCGACCAACTGTGCGGTGCACCGGCCCGCAAGGGCAGCCTCGCTGACCCTGCTCGATCCGGTGTTCACCTTCACCGGGGTCCCGGCCAAGGCAATTCTGGCCTCGATGGCATTGCTCGGCCCGGTGCCACAACGTTGGCGCAGCCGGGTGCTGAGCTGGATATCCGGTGGCGCCGACGTATCCGAAGCCGAGACCGAGTCAGCGCTGATCTCAGCTGGAGCAAGGGATTTCACGATACGTATGCCCGCGCCCAAACTGTTCACCGACGAGCAGCTGCGCGGCCTCGACGTGCCCGTGCTGGCTTTGATCGCCGGACGCAGCGTCATGCTCGACCCGGTACGCGCCGAGGGGCGCGCCCGCAGACTGTTGGGGCGCGGGCAGGTCGAACTGTGGCCCGAGGCCTCCCACGCCATCAACGGCGAATACCCGGAAGAGATCGCGCAGCGGGCGGGCCGGTTCTGGGGCCCTGGGTAGCGGTACGCGGTCCTCAGCCGGACCGTCGCGCCCATTCGCTCGGCGAGGAGCCGAACCGCCGCCGGAAGGCGCGGTTGAAGGTGCCGGGGTCGGTGAAGCCGCTGCTCCGGCACGCCTGGCTCACCGACGAGCCCTGCGTGATCAGCGCACTGGCGAGTTCTAGGCGCTTGTGCCGGATCTCGGTCGCCGGTGAGCGGCCGGCTTCGGCCAGCAATTGCTGTACCGAGCGCAGCGAGAGGTGCACCTCGGCGGCCAGTGTGGTTGGGGTGAAATCCGGGTCCCGGAATCGGGCGTGGACGTGAGAGAGCAGACGCGCGCGCAGCTGAGTGCGGGAGGGAACAGCGGCAGCTTCGACCGCGGCTCGGACATCGTGTTCGTCGGCGACGGCATGTTGGGCGGCCACCCGTTCCGTCGCGTCGCAAAACGACAGTAGGCGTGATCCTTCGATACCGAGTGGGCGCGCAGACCAGGTGACCGGAATCGGCTGGCCGGCACGGGTGATGAACCATTCGTGATCCGGCGTGCAGGACAGGCGTTCCTCCATGATCGGGCAGGAGTGTGATGGGTAGCGTGACCCGTCAGGCCGCCACTCGTGCAGGGTGTCGTGGCTCGGCGCGCCGATCACCTCACCGGCAGAGCGGTAACCGAGAGTGTCGAGTGCTGCTCGATTGGCCAGGGCGACAGTGCCGTCGGCGTCAATCACCCATAGCGGGGTCGGCGCGATGTCGATCACTGCCAACAAGGCTGCGGTGCCGAGGGGGTTGGTAGCGTGGCTTGTCCGGGTGCCCATTGGTCCCACCTGAATTTCCCTGAGTTTGCGAAAAAGGTAAATGCCAGGCGTTTCGGCCTGTTTCCCCGCTCGTTACGCACCGGTTAATCCAGGAGTGTGCGCGAAATGCCGTATTACGTGCGCCTTTTGCCATTGGCAGCGCGGCCCCGAAGCGGTGACATGAAGGACGGCGGTCGATAGCGATCGCATGACTTCGGCACCTACAAGGAGGCGTTTCGTGGCGTGCACCCCGGGATACACCGAGATCGAAGAACGTCGCATCGAGACCGGCATCGGCTGGCAGGAGATCGCCGATCACATCGAGCGACCGCTCGTCTGGACTGTCGCTGCACTCTTGGGAAGTCACCCCTTACACCAGAAGGAGGCGGCGGCGGTAGGGGAGTTGCTCGCCCTGAGCGGTGAATCGGTGGCCGCGTTGCAGCGGCAACCGTATCGGACAGCTGATCCGTCGCTGTCCACGGACCCGACGATCTATCGCTTCGTGGAGCTGATCAACGTATACGGCCCTGCGTTCAAAGCGTTGATCCACGAGGAGTTTGGTGACGGAATCATGAGCGCAATCAACTGCAATGTGTCGTTCGAACGGCGGGCACATCCGGATGGAGATCGTGTCGTCGTGACCATCGACGGCAAGTTTCTGCCCTACCAGTGGTAATCCGTCAGGAAGGAAGCCCGTCCATGTCCTACGTCAAACCTCAGGAACTTGCCACCCGGATCATCGATGCCGGCGAATCCAAGGTCTTCATGTCGACCCGCGACACGCTCATCCGCGCCTATATGGCCGGGGCGATTCTCGCCCTCGCGGCGGCGTTCGCGGTGACGATCTCCGTGCGCACCGGCGAGCCCTTGCTGGGGGCTGTCCTGTTCCCGGTCGGTTTCTGCATCCTGCATCTGCTCGGATTCGATCTGTTGACGGCGGTGTTCACTCTCGTACCGTTGGCGTGGCTCGACAGACGTCCCGGGGTGAACATCGCTGCGCTGCTGCGCAACTGGGGCTTGGTGTTCATCGGCAACTTTGCCGGCGCCCTCACTGTCGCGCTGTTCATGGCGATCTACTTCACCTATGGCTTCAGCGTCGAGCCGGATGCCGTCGGGCAGGCCATCGGTCAGATCGGTGTGGGACGCACCGTGGGATACGCCGATCATGGCGCCGCCGGAATGTTGACGCTGTTCCTGCGCGGTGTGATGTGCAACTGGATGGTCTCGACCGGCGTGGTCGGAGCGATGATGTCGGACAGCCTGCCCGGCAAGGTGATCGCGATGTGGATGCCGATCACGGTGTTCTTCTATCTCGGCTTCGAGCACTCGATCGTCAACATGTTCCTGTTTCCGTCCGGGCTCATGCTCGGTGGTGACTTCACGATCAGTGACTACCTGATCTGGAACGAGATCCCCACGGTACTGGGCAATCTCGTCGGCGGCCTCGCGTTCGTCGGACTGGTGATCTACGCGACCCACGGCAAGCCCGCGCCGTCCCGCCGCAGGCCGACGGATCTGGTCACCGTGGATACGGTCGCAGCCCCGGCCAAGGGCTGACGCCGGCCGTCAGGCGCGGATCACCGACGGCCCCAGCGCTTCATAGCGCCGCGCTTCTTCCGCGGGCAACTCGGTGCCGGTGACGATCGACTCGAAATCGGAGACGTGCGCGAATCGGCAGAAACTCGTTTCCCCGAACTTGGAATGTGCGGCCACCAGTACACACCGCTGAGCGACCTTCACCGCCGTCTGCTTCACCGCTGCCACCGCGGGATCAGGTGTGGTGAGGCCATGTTCAACGGTGATCCCGTTGGTGCCGAGGAAGGCGATGTCGATGACCAGGCTGCTCAGTCGCTCCACCGCCCACTGGTCGACGGTGGCCAGGGTGCGTCCTCGCATTCGCCCACCGATCATCAGTACGGTGACGGTTTCGCTGTGCGCCAGCGCTTCGGCGGCCAGCAGCGAGGATGTCACCACGGTGAGTTCCTGCTCGGCGAGCTGTTCGGCGATCAGCCGTGGCGTGAAACCCTCGTCCAGGTAGACGGTTTCGGCGCCGTGCAACAGATGTGCCGCCGCGGCCGCGATGCGGTGCTTCTGAGCCAGGTCCACTTGGCTGCGGTATTCGACGGTGGATTCGAACGCGGCGGTCTCCAGTGGGATCGCGCCGCCGTGCACACGCTTGAGCAGTCGCCTGCCGGCCAATGCCTTGAGATCACGGCGGATGGTCTCGGCCGCGACGTCGAGTTCGTCGGCCAGCGCCAGCACGTCGACACGGCCCCGGCTGCGCGCGAACTCGACGATGCGACTCTGGCGGGTATCTGAATCCACGCTTGCCATTCTGGGGCACCAGGCTGCGGCGTCGGCTATTTGCTGTCGGAAAGCACCGCGCGCACCTCGTCGGCGCTGGTCGCCGCCCGCAGCCGGGCCACCTCGTCCTTGTCGAGGAAGACGTGCGCGATCTTGGTCAGTAGCGCCATGTGGTCATTGCCCAACCCGGCGATGCCGACGACGAACTCAGCGGGCTTACCGTTCCAGTCGATCGGTTCGGGATAGCGCACGAAGGAGATCCCGGTGCGGCGGATCGCGGTCTTGGCCTCGTTGGTGCCGTGCGGGATGGCCAGACCGTTGCCCATGTAGGTCGACACCGACTTCTCGCGCTCGTGCATCGCATCCACGTAGGTCGGTTCGACGGCGTCCGCGGCGACCAACAGGGCACCGGCCTCGTCGATGGCGCCCTCCGCCGAGGTGGCGGTGCCTGCCAGCACGATCGAATCCAGCGGCAGCACGTCGTTTTCAGTGCTCCCGGGCTGTTCCTCGGCCACCTCGCCGGCCGCAGCCCCCGAGTTCGTGTTCCCCAGCATCTCCACGATCTCGTCGTAGCGAGGTGAACTCATGAAGTCCTCGACCGAGACATGAACGGCTGAACCGGTTTTCAGGCGGGCCCGGTCAGTCAGGTCGCGGTGGGTGACCACCAGGTCGTAGTTGTCGGTGAGGTTCGCGATCGATTGGTTGGTCACGGTGATGTCGCCGAAGCCTGCGGAACGGATCTTCTTGCGCAGCACCGAGGCGCCCATCGCCGAGGAGCCCATGCCGGCGTCGCAGGCGAACACGATGCTGGACACCGGACCCCGGGCCGCACCCACCAGGGCGGAAGCGACGCTGGACTTCTTGCCTTTGAGGGCCTCCATCTCAGCGGTGGCCACGGCCAGATCGGGTTCGTCAGCTGCCCGGTCGGTCTTGAGCAGCAATGAGGCGACGGTGAACGAGACAGCGGTGGCCGCGAGCACCGACAACGTCACGCCGAGGAAGCTGCCGCTTGCGGTCTGCGCGTAGATCGCGATGATCGAGCCGGGCGCGGCCGGGGCGCGCAGGCCGGAACCGAACAGCACGTTGACGAAGACGCCGGTCATGCCGCCGAGAATGGTCGCGGCGATGAGCTTGGGCTTCATCAGCACGTACGGGAAGTAGATCTCGTGGATGCCGCCGAAGAACTGGATGATCGCGGCTCCCGGTGCCGAGGCGCGGGCAGCGCCCCGGCCGAACACCATGAACGCCAACAGGACTCCCAGGCCGGGCCCGGGGTTGGTCTCCAGCAGGAACAGAATCGACTTGCCGGTGTCCAACGCCTGGGTGGTGCCCAGCGGTGTCAGTACCCCGTGGTTGATGGCGTTGTTGAGGAACAGCACCTTCGCCGGTTCGATGAGCAATGAGGTCAGGGGCAGCAGGTCATGGTTGACCAGGAAGTCCACCGCGTTTCCGGCGGCGCGCGTGAACGACGACACGATCGGTCCGATGCCGAAGAACCCCAGGATGGCCAGCAGCATGCCCAGGATGCCTGCCGAGAAGTTGTCGACGAGCATCTCGAAGCCCGGCCGGATCTTGCCCTCCCAGAGCGCGTCGGCCTTCTTCATCGCCCAGCCGCCCAGCGGCCCCATGATCATCGCGCCCATGAACATCGGGACGTCGGCGCCGGCGACCACCCCCATGGTGGCGATCGCGCCGACGACGGCGCCGCGGTTGCCGTGGATCATCCGGCCGCCGGTGTATCCGATCAGGACCGGCAGCAGGTAGGTGATCATCGGGCCGACGATGCCCGCGCCGTCATAGCTGCCCCAGCCGCCGATCCTGGCCACCCAGCCATCAGGGTCTCTGAGTCCGGAGAAGATGGCCTGCAACCAGCCCTGCTCGATGAACAGGGCCGTGATCAGGCCCCAGGCGATGAAGGCGCCGATATTCGGCATCACCATGTTCGACAGCGAGGTGCCCAGCTTCTGCACGTGCACCCGAACCCCGGTGCGTGGCGCTTCGACAGTGGACATCTGACGACCTCCGATCTTGCCGGCTGCTGGGTGACGCCGGTCACATGCGTACCCAGTACACCCCATAAACGGGCATCAATGCAAGCAATCGGGCGTAAATGGGCGTAAGAAACTGTGGTTTTATGACCGGATTGGCGTTAGGGTGCTGATACCAACCGCTTACCGCCAGTCCCTGTGAGCCGAGAGGACCGCCATGAAAGCCCTGCGTTACTACGCCCCGGAAGATGTCCGGCTGGAGGATGTGCCGGAGCCCCAGTGCGGCCCTGACGAGGTGAAAATCCGGGTGCGCAACTGCTCCACCTGCGGCACCGACGTCAAGATCCTGCACAACGGGCACCAGAACCTGACCCCGCCGCGCACCATCGGCCACGAGATCGCCGGTGACATCGTGGAGGTGGGTGCCGACGTGAATTCCACTTATGGCACCGACTGGGCCGAGGGAGACCGGGTTCAGGTGATCGCCGCGGTCCCGTGCGGAGAGTGTCACGAGTGCCGCAAGGGCTGGATGGCCGTGTGCCAGAACCAGACATCGATGGGCTACCAGTACGACGGCGGTTTCGCCGAGTACATGATCGTTCCGCGCCAGGTACTCAAAGTCGATGGGCTGAACCGCATTCCGGACAACGTCGGCTACGACGAGGCGTCGGCGGCCGAACCGTTCGCGTGTGCCATCAACGCGCAGGATCTGCTCGGGATCGAAGAGGGCGACACCGTCGTGGTGTTCGGTGCCGGCCCCATCGGCTGCATGCACATCCGCATCGCGCGCGGTGTACACAACTGCGGCCCGGTCTATCTCGTCGACGTGAACGAAAGCCGGCTCGAGATGTCGGCCGACGCCGTGCATCCCGATGAGGTGATCAACGCCGGGGAGGTCGACGTCGTCGAGAAGGTGATGGAACTGACCGGCGGCCGCGGCGCCGACGTCGTCATCACCGCCACCGCGGCCAACGTGACCCAGGAACAGGCCATCGCCATGGCGGCCCGTAACGGGCGCATCTCTTTCTTCGGCGGACTGCCGAAGACCAACCCGACCATCACATGCGATTCGAATGTGGTGCACTACCGGCAGTTGCACATCCACGGTGCCAACGGCTCCGCGCCGGAGCACAACAAGCGCGCATTGCAGTACATCTCGACCGGCCAGGTGCCCGTGAAGGACCTCATCACGCGCCACATACCGCTGGACGACGTGCTCGACGCGTTCTCGATCGTGCAGAACGGTGAGGCCATCAAGGTGACGGTCGAGCCTGCCGCTGCGACAGTGTCAGCCTGAGCTCAGTACAGCTCGTTTTCGTAGTGGTCGTCGATGACCGCATGCAGGGAGCCGGCCAGGTCGCCGAGTTTCTCGGCCATCTTCGCCGCACTTTCGGTGATCGACAGGGTGTAGAAGTCGCCGCCCAAGGTCACCGCCTCGGCGAGTCCGCGGCTGTCTCCTTCCCAGAGTCTGGCGCGGATCACCGCCTTGCCGCACTGTCCGAACACTTCGCGAATGCGTACGACGGTGGCCAGCACTGCGGGTTTTCCGTCGGCGCTGAGCATCTCGAGTAGTTCGGGATCATCGGTGACGAAGGCATCGCCGTTCACCCGGATCACCTCTCGGATGCCGGGCACGAAGAACACCAGCCCGACCGCCGGATGTGCGGTGATGTTCTCGTGGGTGTCGGCCAGCTTGTTTCCCGGCCGGTCGGGGATGGCCAACGTCCACGGATCGAGAATTCGCACCGAGCCCGGTGGGTCTCCACGGGGGCTGGTGTCCAGCTGGCCGTCTGCGCCCACCGTGGCCATGCAGAAGAACGGGCTGTGCGCGATGAACCGGGCCGAGAACTCGCCGAGTTTCGGCTCTTTCTTCTCCGCGATGAACCGCTCCGGAAAGCCGACGATCTCCCGGACGCGCTCCATCGAGATGGGTGAATACGCATCTGCCGCCGTGGTGTGAGTCGTTTGCATGGTTGCCTTACACATCGAGGACGAGTCGTGGGGTCTGGGCACGCGAAACACAAATGAACATGCGGTCATTGGTGGCGCGCTCGGATTCGGAGAGGATGTCGTCCCGGTGGTCGGGCACCCCCTCGACGACGGCCGTTTCACATGCCCCGCAGATTCCGGATCGGCACGACGACGCCACCTTGACCCCGGCGTCGTCGAGCGCGGCCAGAATGCTCTGACCGGCTTCGACGTTGACCGTTTTGCCCGAGGCTGCGCACACCACCTCGACTGCCTTGTCTTCGGTTGACGGCCCGCGGGAGCGCGGCTTGAAGCGCTCGAGGTGCAGGCTGTCGGCCGGCCAGTGGGCGACGGCGTCCTGCAGTGCGGTGAGCAATGCTTGCGGTCCGCAGGCGTAGATCTTCATGCCCGGGCGAACTTTGGCGAAGTGCGCACCGAGGGGTATGCGGCCGTCGGCGTCGGACGGGTGAAAGCGCACGCGGGGGCCGTATCCCCGAAGTTCGTCCAGGAACGGCATCGACGTGGCGGTGCGCCCGCCATAGAGGAGTTGCCAGTCCAGGCCCCGGGCTTCGGCCTGCCGGACCATCGGAAGGATCGGGGTGATCCCGATGCCGCCCGCCACGAACAGATAGGACGTGGCATCGTGTAGTTCGAAGGTGTTTCGTGGCCCGGCGAGCATGAGACGCTGCCCCGGGCGCAGAAATGCGTGTACGTATTCGGAGCCGCCACGGCTGGTCCGTTCCCGCCGTACTCCGATGCGGTAGTACGAACGCTCGCCGACTGGACCGCACAGCGAGTACTGGCGTTTGATGCCGGTCGGCAACACCAGATCGATGTGGGATCCCGCCGTCCAGGACGGCAGTAACCCGCCGCCGCTCGGCTGCAGTTCCACGGACACCACACCCTCGGCTTCCCAGCGGAGTTGCCGCACCGTCACGTCGATCCCGTCTGCGGGAAGTTCAGTTCTCACGTCACGTCCTTCCTGGGATTAACAATGTTAATTGCAGGTCAGAGCGTACTGATAACGTTGTTAACATGTCAACCGCTGCGCCAGGTCCGGACCGAGTCGGGTTGGCGAACCTGCGGGCGGAGCGCGTGGTCGCCGAAGCCCTGGCGGTGGTCAACGAGGGCGGACTGGAAACGCTGACGATGAGGCGGCTCGCCGACCGGTTGCAGGCTCACCTCCCGACCATCTACCGGTTGGTCAACGGCAAGGACGCGCTCATCGACGAAATGGCCGAGACGATTCTGGCCAACGCCCTCGAAAACTCCGCACCCGAGGACTCCGACTGGTCATTGCGGGTCAAAAGCCTTGCCGCGGGCCTACGTTCGGCCCTGTTGGCGCAGCGCGACGGCGCTCGCATCGTCGGCGGAAACTACGCCGCCAAACGGGCCAACCTCACCTACGTCGACACCCTCGTCGGCTGTATGCAGGACAGCGGTCTGGAGCGCGAGAACGCCCTGTGGGCGGCCAGTTCACTGTTCTGCTTCGTCTTGGGGGAAGTCCTCGAACAACAGGGCGCCGGTGGCGGTGAGTTGGACGCACTCGAAGGTGTGCTCGGGGCGGGGGACTATCCCCACCTGGCCTCCAGCCCCGTCGGGCAGTTGCTCGACTTCGATGCCAGGTTCGACTTCGGGCTGAATCTGCTGCTTGTGGGCATCACTTTCGGTGACGCCCCGAGCAAACCCACGTAACCTGTTGGCGCACGGCAAAGTCGACGGCACATCGAGCGGAGCGGGAGCAGATGCGGTACTACTACTCGGCCGATGCGATCCGTGAGGCCGAGGCGCCGCTGTTGGCATCCCTGCCCGATGGTGTGCTGATGGGCCGCGCCGCCTATGGTCTGGCGACGGCGATCGCCACCGAGTTGAAGCTGCGTACCGGCGGTGTTGCCGGACGGCGGATCTGTGCGGTGGTGGGTTCTGGCGACAACGGCGGCGACGCCCTGTGGGCGGCGACGTTCCTGCGTCGCCGCGGAGCAGCCGCCGATGCGGTCCTGCTGAACCCGGAGAAAACTCACGCCAAGGGGCTGGCCGCGTTCCGGCGTGCCGGCGGCCGCGTGGTGCCCGGTATCTCTGCGGCAACCGATTTGGTGATCGACGGCGTCGTCGGCATCTCCGGACGCGGTCCGCTGCGGCCTGACGCCGCCGCGGTGTTCGAGGCCAACACGGTGCCCGTGGTTGCCGTCGACATTCCCAGCGGACTCGATGTGCAGACCGGCGCCGCCGACGGCCCTCATGTGCGCGCCGTCCTGACGGTCACGTTCGGCGGCCTCAAACCCGTACACGCGCTGGGGGAGTGCGGTCGTGTCGAACTCGTCGACATCGGCCTGGACCTGGCAGCCACAGAGCTGGCCGGGCTCGAGGCGGCCGATGTCCGGGAGCTGTGGCCGATCCCCGGCCCGCGCGACGACAAGTACACCCAAGGGGTAACGGGTGTGGTGTCCGGATCGGCCACCTATCCCGGGGCGGCGGTGTTGAGCACCGGCGCCGCGGTTGCCGCGACCTCCGGCATGGTCCGCTACGCGGGCACTGCTGGACCGCAAGTGCTTTCGCAGTGGCCCGAGGTGATCGCCGCGCCCAGCCCACAGGAGGCGGGTCGCGTTCAGGCCTGGGTGGCCGGACCCGGGCTGGGGACCGATGACACCGCGAAGGCCGCGTTGCGTTTCACGCTCGAATCCGACCTGCCCGTCATCGTCGACGCCGACGGTCTCACTCTGCTGGCCGCGGACCCCGGCTTGATCGCCGGGCGCAGCGCACCGACCGTGCTGACCCCGCATGCCGGTGAATACGAACGGCTCGCCGGCATTCCGCCGGGCGCCGACAGGGTGGCGGCTGCCCGCAGTCTTGCCGAACGACTCGGCGCCACCGTGCTGCTCAAGGGGAACGTCACCGTCATCGCCTCACCTGGGCACACCACGTACCTCAACCCCGCCGGCCAATCCTGGGCTGCCACCGCGGGATCCGGGGATGTGTTGTCGGGCATCGTCGGGTCCCTGCTGGCAGCCGGCCTGCCCGCCGGAGAAGCCGCGGCCGCGGCCGCATTCGTTCACGCCCGCGCCGCCAACCTGTCGGCGGCCGATCCCGGTCCCAACCCGGCGCCCACGTCGGCGTCACGCATCCTCGCCCATGTCCGCGCCGCGATCGCCGCACTGTAACGAAAAGGATTGTCATGTCGCACAAGCACCGTCACACCCCGCATGTTTCGCCGGCCTACACCGGCAGGCTGGCGATGGCCCCCGTCCCGTCACTGCGCCTACCGGACAAGTCGATGGAACCCGCTGCGGCGTACCGATTCATCCACGACGAGCTGATGCTCGACGGCAGCTCGCGGCTGAACCTGGCGACGTTCGTCACCACCTGGATGGACCCTGAAGCCGAGAAGCTCATGGCCGAGACGTTCGACAAGAACATGATCGACAAGGATGAGTACCCGGCCACCGCCGCGATCGAAAGTCGTTGCGTCAGCATGGTTGCCGACCTTTTTCACGCTGAAGGGCTGAGCGATGAGGATGCGGCGTCGGCATGCGGTGTCTCCACGATCGGCTCGAGCGAGGCGGTGATGCTGGGCGGCCTGGCCATGAAGTGGCGGTGGCGCGAGCGGGTTGCGCGCGGCAAGAAAGGCGACTGGAAGGGGCGCACACCCAACCTGGTGATGGGGTCCAACGTCCAGGTGGTGTGGGAGAAGTTCTGCCGGTACTTCGACGTCGAACCGCGCTACCTGCCAATGGAAGACGGCCGCTATGTGATCACCCCGGAGCAGGTGCTCGATGCGGTCGATGAGGACACGATCGGCGTGGTGGCGATCCTGGGCACCACCTACACCGGCGAGCTGGAACCGATCGCGGAGATCTGTACGGCACTCGACGGCCTCGCGCAGGAAAAGGGCCTGGACATCCCGGTGCACGTCGACGCGGCCAGCGGCGGATTCGTCGTCCCCTTCCTGCACCCCGACCTGGAGTGGGATTTCCGGTTGCCGCGCGTGGTGTCGATCAACGTCAGCGGGCACAAGTACGGGCTGACCTACCCGGGGATCGGTTTCGTGGTGTGGCGCAGCAAGGAGTATCTACCCGAGGACCTGGTATTCCGGGTCAACTATCTCGGCGGGGACATGCCGACATTCACCCTGAACTTCTCGCGGCCCGGTAACCAGGTGGTCGGCCAGTACTACAACTTCCTGCGCCTGGGCCGCGCCGGATACACCCAGGTGATGCAGTGCCTGGCGCAGACGGCGCGATGGCTGGGCGACGAGCTGCGCGACAGCGAGCACTTCGAGCTGATCACCGACGGCTCGGCCATCCCCGTGGTCAGCTTCCGGCTCAAGGGCAACCCGGGCTACACCGAGTTCGACGTGTCGGAGGGGTTGCGCTCGTTCGGCTGGCAGGTGCCGGCCTACACGATGCCCGAGGACGCCGCCGATGTCGTGGTGTTGCGGGTGGTGGTGCGCGAGGGCTTCTCGGCCGACCTGGCCCGCGCACTCAAAGACGACATGATCACGGTCCTCGGGCGGCTCGACGCGCTCAAGCCGCGGGGAGCGTTCAACGACCTGCAGCCATTTGCGCATTAGACCCGCATTAGACCCGCCTGATCGGCGCCTCGCGACTTGCGCGCAGAAAGGCGATGTTCCCCAGCCGGTCGGAACAGCCGGCGATGCCGTGGGGAATGTTTGCCTCTGCCTTTCCCGGCTACTCCGTACAGGAGGGGGTTCGCGCTGAGGATCTTCGGTCTTCGCATGACGGCCGATGGGTCGAAGCACAAAGTGAAGGAGTGTGAGGCAGATGAATAGGAGGTCCAAGCAGGTTTCGATGCTGGCCGGTACGGCTGCGGCTGGAATCATGTTGGCGTGGGTTGGCGCACCAAGCGCTGTTGCTACGCCGGGTCAGGACTGTTCGAATGGCGGCGGGACGGTGGTATGTCAGACGCCGGGCAATGCCGAGGTATATCCGGATCAGCCGACGGCGCCCGACGCGGGTGTCGGCAGCAACGGCCCCTATGGACCGTGGGGCAATGTGCCACCTCTCGGGTAGGGGTTCGACGGGCCCGCGGTAGTTATGGCTCTGTACGAAGGAGCAGTGACCGAACTCACCTCCGCGGGTTACCCGCCGTATTGCGGGAAATACCGGGCCGCGTCTGACGTCCGCGCCGGACACTTCGAGGCACCACCACCTACCTCTGGGACAATGGTCGGCGGTGATATGACATGCAGACGACCGAACTCGTGACACCGCTGAGCCCGGACGCATCGCCGCACGCGATGGTGGACCTCGGCGCGATCGACCACAACGTGCGCCTGCTGCGCGAACATGCCGGCAACGCCCAGGTGATGGCCGTGGTCAAGGCCGACGGCTACGGGCACGGTGCGGTCGAGGTGAGCCGGGCCGCCCTGGCCGCCGGGGCCGCCGAACTCGGGGTGGTGACGATCACCGAGGGACTGGCATTGCGCGCCGGGGGGATCACCGCGCCCGTGCTGTGCTGGCTGCATCCGCCGGGCACGGACTTCGCCCCGGCACTTGAGGCCGATCTGCAGATCGCGGTGTCATCGGTACGCCAAGTCGGCGATGTGGTGGCGGCGGTGCATCGGACCGGCCGCACCGCGACCGTCACGGTCAAGGCCGACACCGGGCTGAGCCGCAACGGTGTCAGCCCGGCCGACTTCCCGGCGTTGATTGACGCCCTGGGCCGGGCCCAGGCCGATGGCGCGATCCGGCCCCGCGGCATCATGAGTCACCTCGTGCACGGTGACGAGCCCGAGAACCCGTTCAACGACCTGCAGGGCAAGCGACTCACCGCGATGCGAGAGCAGGCCGCAGCCCAGGGCGTGGTGTTCGAACTGGCACACCTGTCCAATTCGCCTGCGGCGATGACCCGTCCGGACCTGGCGTTCGACATGGTGCGGCCCGGGATCGCGATCTACGGACTGACCCCCATCCCCGAGCGTGGCGACATGGGACTGATTCCCGCCATGACTTTGAAATGCCCTGTGGCACTGGTGCGTTCGGTACATGCCGGGGACGGGGTGTCCTATGGCCACCGATGGATCGCCGACCGGGACACCACGCTGGCACTCTTGCCGGTTGGCTACGCCGACGGCATCTTCCGTTCGTTGAGTGGCAAGATCGAGGTGCTGATCAACGGTCGGCGTTGCCCGGCGGTCGGGCGGATCTGCATGGACCAGTTCGTCGTCGACCTCGGTCCGGACCGCACCGATGTCACCGAAGGTGATGACGCGATCCTGTTCGGTCCCGGCACTCAGGGCGAAGAGACCGCCCAGGATTGGGCGGAACTGCTGGGCACCATCAATTATGAGGTGGTGACCAGCCCGCGCGGCCGGATCACCCGGACCTATCTGCAGGCAGGTCGCGGGCGTTGAGTCGCAATGCTCAGTGGTTGGCCGGTGCCGCCGGGCTGACCGCCGTGGGCACGGTGGCGGGCCGGTCGGTGGCGCGGTCACTGACTCGCCGCGCAGCCGGCGACGATCCTTATCTGGGTGAGGATTTCGAACGCCTCGATGCCGACCGCAGTTCAGTGGTGACCACCGAGGACGGGGTGCCGCTGGCAGTGCGTGAGGTCGGTCCCAACGACGCACCGCTGACGGTGGTGTTTGCGCACGGTTTCTGTCTGCGTATGGGCGCCTTCTACTTTCAGCGCACCCGACTGGCCGAGCAATGGGGCCCGCAGGTGCGGATGGTGTTCTACGACCAGCGGGGCCACGGTCAGTCCGGAGCGGCGTCGCCGGACACCTACACCGTCGAGCAACTCGGTCGTGATCTGGAAGCTGTTCTGGCCGTTACGGTTCCGCGCGGGCCCGCGGTGCTCGTCGGCCACTCCATGGGCGGCATGACGGTGCTGTCGCATGCGCGGCAGTTCCCGCACCGCTATCCCAAGCAGGTTGTGGGTGCCGCGGTGATCTCCTCGGCGGTCGAAGGCGTGGCCCGCTCACCCCTGGGGGAGATCCTGCGTAACCCGGCGCTGGAGGCGGTGCGGTTCGTGGCCCGCTATGCGCCCGGCGCGGTGCATCGCACCCGGGGTGCGGCCCGGTCGGTGATCGGGCCGGTACTGCGCGCGGCGTCCTACGGCGATGAGGCGGTCAGCCCGAGCGTGGTCGAGTTCTCCCATCGGATGATGCACGGCACCTCGATCACCACGCTCGTCGAGTTCCTGCACGCCTTGGAAGTCCACGACGAAGCCGCAGCGTTGCGGGTGCTGGCAAAAGTACCGACGCTGATTGCCTGCGGTGACCGGGATCTGCTCACACCAATGGAATACTCAAAGGCCATGGCCGCACAGCTACCCCGCTCCGAACTGGTCATCGTCGGGGGCGCGGGTCATCTGGTCCAGCTTGAGGAGCCCGTGGTGATCGATGACGCACTGGTCCGACTGGTGGAGCGGGCCACCCCGTCCAAGTTGGTCACCTTGAGCCGTCGGGTCCGCGATCGGGTCCGGTTCCGTGGCTGAGCGCGGCGCCGGCACGGCCCAGCCGGCCACCACCGAGGACACCATCGCGCTGGGCGCCACGTTGGGCGCCGGGCTCACAGCCGGAGACGTGGTGGTGCTGTCGGGCCCGTTGGGTGCGGGCAAGACTGTGATGGCCAAGGGCATCGCCCAGGCCATGGATGTCGACGGTCCGGTGGTCTCGCCGACGTTCGTGCTGGCCCGGGTGCATCGCCCCCGACAGGCCGGACGGCCGGCGATGGTGCACGTGGACATGTACCGGCTGCTCGATCACCCCGGTGTCGACCTGCTGGGCGAGCTCGACGCGCTCGATCTCGACACCGACCTGGACGACGCCGTGGTCGTGGTGGAGTGGGGTGAGGGTCTGGCGGAGCGCCTCTCCGACCATCACCTGGACATCCGCATCGAGCGGGACACCGAAACCGAGACACGCACGGTGATCTGGCAGTGGAGCACCCCATGAATGTGTTGACCATCGACACCGCGACCCAGGCGGTCAGCGCCGGTGTGGTCCGTCGCGCCGAGGACGGTTCGGTGCACGCCCTCGCCGAACGCGTCACCGTCGATGCCCGGGCACACGCCGAACAGCTCACGCCGAACGTGCTCGGCGCGCTGTCCGATGCCGGGATCACGATGGCCGATCTCGATGCGGTGGTCGTCGGGTGCGGCCCGGGCCCGTTCACCGGGCTGCGGGTGGGGATGGCCAGTGCCGCGGCGTTCGGGCATGCGCTGGGCGTTCCGGTGCACGGAGTGTGCAGCCTGGACGGCATCGGAATCCACACCGACGGCGACGTATTGGTGGTCACCGATGCGCGGCGGCGCGAGGTGTACTGGGCGCACTACCGTGACGGTGTCCGGGTCGACGGTCCGTCCGTCAACGCTCCCGCCGACGTGGCGGCCGTGCTGGCGAGCTCGGTCGCCGCGGTCGCCGGTTCAGCTGAGCATGCCGCGCTGTTCGCTCTGCCCCGGCTCGAGGTGGTGTACCCATCGCCCGCGGGGCTGGTGCGCGCCGTCGCCGATTGGGCTGACCCGCAACCGCTGGTCCCGCTGTACCTGCGTCGGCCCGACGCCAAACCTTCTGTGGCGGTGCGGAAATGACCGTGTTCGACGCGCTCACGCGCGCCGACGCCGCGCGGTGCGCGGAGTTGGAAGCCAAGCTGTTCGCCGGTGACGATCCCTGGCCGGCGCGGGCGTTTCTGGCCGAACTCGACGCCAAGCACAATCGGTATATCGCGGCCCGCAGCGACGGGGTGCTGGTCGGCTACGCCGGGATCTCGCGGCTGGGCCGAATGCGCCCGTACGAGTACGAGATCCACACCATCGGCGTCGATCCCGACTTCCAGGGGCAGGGGATAGGACGTCGGCTGCTCGGCGACCTGCTCGACTATGCCTCGGGCGGAACGGTTTTCCTGGAGGTCCGCACCGACAACGAGCCGGCCATCGGCCTGTACGAGAGCTTCGGATTCGTCAACATCGGCCTGCGCAAGCGGTATTACCGCGCGAGTGGGGCTGATGCCTACACCATGCAACGCCTTCCCCAAGGGAACCCGACATGATCATCCTTGCCATCGAAAGTTCTTGTGACGAAACCGGAGTCGGCATTGCCGACCTCGCCGAGGATGGAACCGTAACGCTATTGGCCGACGAGGTCGCCTCCAGCGTGGACGAGCATGCCCGTTACGGCGGCGTCGTCCCCGAGATCGCCTCGCGCGCACACCTGGAAGCGTTGGGGCCGACCATGCGCCGGGCCCTGGACGCGGCCGGTATCGAGCGGCCCGACGTCGTCGCCGCGACCATCGGGCCCGGATTGGCCGGGGCGCTGCTGGTCGGTGTGGCCGCCGCCAAGGCGTACGCAGCCGGCTGGGACGTGCCGTTCTACGGGGTCAACCACCTGGGCGGGCATCTGGCCGCCGACGTGTACGACCACGGGCCGCTGCCCGAGAGCGTGGGGCTGCTGGTCTCCGGCGGGCACACCCACCTACTGCATGTCCGGTCGCTGGGCGAGCCCATCGTCGAGTTGGGCAGCACCGTCGACGACGCCGCCGGTGAGGCCTACGACAAGGTGGCCCGGCTGCTCGGCTTGGGTTACCCGGGCGGACGAGTGCTCGATGAACTGGCCCGCACCGGGGACCCCAGCGCCATCGTCTTCCCGCGGGGTATGACCGGACCGCGCGACGATCCGTACGTGTTCAGCTTCTCCGGGCTCAAGACCGCGGTGGCCCGCTATGTGGAAGCCCATCCGGAGGCGTCGCAGGCCGACGTGGCGGCCGGTTTCCAGGAGGCCGTCGCCGACGTGCTGACCGCAAAGGCCGTGCGGGCGGCCACCGATCTGGGTGTGTCCACCCTGCTGATCGCCGGCGGGGTGGCGGCCAACTCCCGGCTGCGCGAACTCGCCGAGCAGCGCTGTGCGGCGGCGGGGCTGACCCTGCGGGTGCCACGGCCGCGGTTGTGCACCGACAACGGCGCGATGATCGCCTCCTTTGCCGCGCACCTGATCGCGGCAGGCGCCGCCCCGTCGCCGCTGGATGCGGCCAGTGATCCCGGGCTGCCGGTGGTCAAGGGGCAGGTGGCGTGAGCGCTGTGGACAAGCTGGAGGTCACCGAGCTGCTCTACCGCTACGCCGAGTTGATCGACGCCGGCGACTTCGACGGGGTCGGGAAGCTGCTGGGCCGGGGCTCGTTCATGGGGGTGTCGGGGCCGTCGGCGATTGCCAAGCTGTTCGTGTCGACGACCCGTCGGTTCCCCGAACACGGCAACACCCCGCGCACCCGCCATCTGGTGCTCAATCCGATCGTCGACGTCGATGGTGACCATGCCACGGCCCGCTCGACGTTCTGTGTGGTGCAGAAGACCGACAGCGTGCCGCTGCAGCCGATCGTCGTCGGGCGCTATGCCGACGTGTTCGCCCGTGACGACCACGGGTGGTACTTCACCGAGCGCACCGTCGATGTGGAGATGGTGGGAGATGTGTCCGAACATCTGAGCATCCCGATATAACACCGGTGTCCAGGTCGACCGGTCACCTGCTGGGCGCTATGCGGCGCGAAGTTTTACGACGTGGATGTCGCTGGTGAACACCCGCGCGCCGATGGGTAGCGGTGGGGCGGTACTTCGATAGGTGCGCCCGGTCGGGGTCGTGAGTTCTGTGGTGTGGCGGCCGTGCCGGTCGTAGGCGGTCGCGGTGCGCCATCCCGCGTATTCCTTGGTGTAATTGCAGCGTTCACACAGCCCTTGTCCGTTGACGGCGCTGGTCGGGCCGCCCTCTGCATGCCGGGTGATGTGGTCGATGTGGCGAACCGGCGCGTCGCAGTACGGGGTGCGGCAGCGCTGGTCACGCAAGGCGATCAACCAGCGCAGCCCCTTGGGGAACGCCCGGGCGGTGGACTCCAGCGCGACCAGGTTGCCGGTGGCCGGATCGGCGTAGAGCTTGCGCACCGCGGATTCGACCTGGGGATCCAGCAGCGCCGCCAAGGCCATCTGCCGGGCCACCGCCGCCGGAATGGGGCCGTATCCCTGCAGCACCGCCGGGTCGGGACCGTGGGCCAACAAGCTCTCGTCCGAGACCACCAGATTGAGCGCGACGGGGACCGCCGCCCCGACCTCACGCCCAGTGACGCGTCGATAGAAGGCATCAGCCATCAACGGGCCCCGACCCTTGCATCCATCTCCGGCGGAGATCGAGGCGGCCGCGGCCGCGGCGGCCTCCGCCTGCAACGCCTGATAAGCGGTGACGCCTTCGGCCGCGGTCAGCAGCGCCGTGAGGTACATCATGCCGTGCGGGGCCGGCCGTGCGGTGACGGTGCGATCGCACTGATGGCGGCTGATGCGCGCCATCACCGCGTCCTGGTCGAGCCGAAACGCCACCCGCCCGGCCTCAGCCTCCACCTTCCTGTCTCCCAGGCCATCCAGCACATCAGGGTCGGCACACAGTGCGGCGTCCATCGCGTGTCGATCTGCCGGCGTCAGGCAGGCGGCCTGGTCCGCGATGATCATCGCCCGGACCTCGGTGAGTACCCCAGACTCCAGCGCGGCAAGGGTGAAAGGCATGTGGTCGACCAGGATCCGGGAGCACTTCAGATACCTGGCTCCGTGCCATGGCGAGGCCTTGCGGGCCAGGCCGACCTCGGAGGCCAGACCTCTGCCGCGCTGGTGGGCAGGGACGCCCTCTGCGGCCTTGCGGGCATGACGCTTGGCTTCCAGCATTGCCGTCACTCGTGCCTGCCCGGCCGCGATGCCCGCGGCGGCACGGTTCATCGCGGCGAGCTGATCGACCAACGCCTCCTCGGTGGCGTCGAGATCGATCGCGAAGCTCGTTTCGAACACATGTTCGAGTGTAGTGGGAATGGGCTTGCGGTGCAACCGTGGACCGTCTTCGTCGCGAAGGAGTGGGCGGCAGGCACAACCCACCCTTGAGTGCTAGCACTCGCATGTATAGAGTGCTAGGTGGCACGCGGCCAACCCCCCAGCGCCGGCACCCGCGACGACGGAGCGAAGGGCACGGACGCCTGCCGAACACCTGGTTAACCCGAGGGCCCCGGAGAACACCGGGACTCGATACCCAAACAAGTGGAGGGCTTCCATCGTGGCAGTCAACATCAAGCCACTCGAGGACAAGATCCTCGTTCAGGCCAATGCGGCCGAGACCACGACCGCTTCCGGTCTGGTCATCCCCGACACCGCCAAGGAAAAGCCGCAGGAAGGCACCGTCGTCGCAGTTGGCCCCGGCCGCTGGGATGAGGACGGCGAGAAGCGGATCCCCCTGGACGTTGCCGAGGGCGACACCGTCATCTACAGCAAGTACGGCGGCACCGAGATCAAGTACAACGGCGAGGAGTACCTGATCCTGTCCGCTCGCGACGTGCTGGCTGTCGTCGCCAAGTAAGTACTCGTGCATCCGCCCCGGAGATCCCCGTGTTCAGCACGGGAGGTTTCCGGGGCGGTTGCGTCAGGAGTCATGAAAGAGACTTATGAGCAAGCAGATTGAGTTCAACGAGACTGCGCGCCGTGCCATGGAGGCCGGCGTCGACAAGCTCGCCGACGCGGTCAAGGTAACGCTGGGTCCGCGCGGTCGGAACGTGGTGCTGGCCAAGGCCTTCGGTGGCCCGCAGGTCACCAACGACGGTGTGACGATCGCCCGCGAGATCGACCTGGAAGATCCGTTCGAGAACCTCGGCGCCCAGCTGGTGAAGTCGGTGGCCACCAAGACCAACGACGTCGCAGGCGACGGCACCACCACCGCCACGGTGTTGGCGCAGGCCCTGGTCAAGGCCGGCCTGCGCAACGTGGCCGCCGGTGCCAACCCCATCGCGCTGGGTCAGGGCATCGGCAAGGCCGCCGACGCGGTGTCCGAGGCCCTGCTGGCCGCCGCCACCCCGGTGTCGGACAAGACGGCCATCGCCCAGGTCGCCACGGTGTCCTCACGCGACGAGCAGATCGGTGAGCTCGTCGGCGAGGCCATGACCAAGGTCGGTCACGACGGTGTGGTCACCATCGAGGAGTCCTCGACACTGAGCACCGAACTCGAGGTCACCGAGGGTGTCGGCTTCGACAAGGGCTTCATCTCGGCCTACTTCGTCAACGACTTCGACTCGCAGGAAGCGGTCCTCGAGGACGCCGTGGTGCTGCTGCACCGCGACAAGATCAGCTCACTGCCCGACCTGTTGCCGCTGCTGGAAAAGGTCGCCGAGAGTGGCAAGCCGCTGCTGATCATCGCCGAGGACGTCGAGGGCGAGGCCCTGTCCACGCTCGTCGTCAACGCCATCCGCAAGACGCTCAAGGCCGTCGCCGTCAAGGCGCCGTTCTTCGGCGATCGTCGCAAGGCGTTCCTCGACGATCTCGCCATCGTCACCGGCGGCCAGGTCGTCAACCCCGACGTGGGCCTGGTGCTGCGTGAGGCCGGCCTGGAGGTGCTGGGTACCGCGCGTCGCGTGGTGGTCAACAAGGACAGCACCGTGATCGTCGACGGCGGCGGCGCGGCCGACGCGGTCGCCGACCGGGTCAAGCAGCTCAAGGCCGAGATCGAGACCACCGACTCCGACTGGGATCGCGAGAAGCTGCAGGAACGGCTGGCCAAGCTGTCCGGCGGCGTCGCGGTGATCAAGGTCGGCGCGGCCACCGAGACCGACCTGAAGAAGCGCAAGGAAGCCGTCGAGGACGCCGTCGCGGCGGCCAAGGCTGCGGTCGAGGAGGGCATCGTCACCGGTGGTGGCGCCGCACTCGTGCAGGCTCGCTCAGCCCTCGACAAGCTGCGCGGCGAGGTCACCGGTGACGAGGCGCTCGGTGTCGAGGTGTTCTCGTCCGCGCTGTCGGCCCCGCTGTACTGGATCGCCACCAACGCCGGGCTGGACGGCTCGGTCGTGGTGAACAAGGTCAGCGAGCAGTCCAACGGCCAGGGCTTCAACGCCGCCACCCTGTCCTACGGTGACCTGGTCGCCGAGGGCATCGTGGATCCGGCCAAGGTGACCCGCTCCGCGGTGCTCAACGCCGCATCCGTGGCGCGCATGATCCTGACGACCGAGACGGCCGTCGTGGACAAGCCTGTCGAGGAAGACGAGCACGCCGGTCATCATCACGGCCACGCTCACTAGTTCGGAGTAGCGAGGAGGCCCCCGTCCGTGCGGCGGGGGCCTTCGCGTGTCGGAGTCCTATTACCAGGAGGGCTTGGGTGGCGGAGTGAAACCCTCCGGCCACTTCGTTTCATCGTCGTAGTCGACTCTGTCCAGAGCGACATTTTCAAGTTCGGTGTTCCTGAGGTCGACGCCGTACAGGTCCGCGTAAGCCAGAGAAGCTCCGTTCAACTTTGCATCGCTGAGGTCAGTGCCCCGCAACTTCGCATGGTCGAGACGAGCACTTCTCAAATCGGCGTGCTCAAAATCGGTCCTAGCAAGCTCGGCGAACCGCAAGTCAGCCTCTCTCAAGTCCGCGTACATAAAAGAAATCCTCGACAGCTTCGCTCCAGCAAAACGAGTGCGTCGGAAATCCATCCCACTGAATGATGCACCCGTCAGGTCAGCGTCAGAGAAATCCACACGGTTCACGGGTGCGGTGAAAGCGACCCCGCGTAGGTCCGCACCACTCAACAAGCTGGAGCTGCCCCAGAGATCCTCCAGGCCAGCACCCGCGTTCCTCGACAGGAGGGCAACGATCAGAGCCCGAACAGGTCCATCGTCTCCAGCATTCGGCTTTGGTTCGTCCGTGTAGGTGGGGTTTGGGGTCGTCAGGTATGCAGCGAGGACGCCGAAGCAGACCTTCATCTCTGCCTCTTCGCCGACGCTGCGCCAGTCATTCGCGAGCGCAGCCATCGCGTATGCCCCAGATCGCCGCACAGTTGGGCTGTTGTCTGCCAACTGCGTCGTGATCTCGGAGAACCGGTCGCGGAGGTCTTTGATCGCGTCGCGCTTCTTTTGATCCTCCCAGCGCTCCTGCTCTTGCGACCAGCGCGCCCGATCCTGCTCTCGCTGTTCCACCCAACGTGTGTGATCCAGTCTCCGTTGCTCCCGTAGCTCTTCGAGCTGGGAGCGGCTGTTGTGCAGAGCGATTGCCCCGGCACTGACAGCTGCGAGTGCTGCCAGTGTCGTGGCGTACGGCTGACCCATCCCCCGCCAGAAGCCCTCCCAATGGAAGAGGTAGGCCGAGGCCGCTATGGCTATCAGCACCAGCAGAGTGACGGCTACGGCCACTGCAGCGGTAACCAACAGCGGGTCATAGCGCCACGTCTTCTTGCCATTGCCGGCAGGTTGTTTCAACGAATCGCCGTCAGGCTGCTCTGACGGTTCTCCTTCCGAAACCATCCTCTGAATGTAGCTAAACCAACAGGTCATTAGCCGGGAACCACATCGTGTCGCCGGACGAAAGACCGATCTGGGTTCATGACCTTCGAAGTGACGGTCCCGCAATAGCTGCGAGGAATTTGTTCGAGGGAGACGGTGGGTCGTCCCTCGGAAGTAAAGGGCCGCATTCGGTCCCCCACGACTTTTTCTCCTCACCGTCGTGACTTCTTGGGGACTGGCGATCCGGGGCTTTTACGTGGGGGCCGGCTCTTCACGCTGAAGCTGATACTGCGAGCTTCAACACGTTCGCATTAAGGTCGACGTGATCGAGATTGCACAGTCGTACGGCGGCGCAGACGGCGAGCACCAGCAGGATGATGGCGGCGAAGCAGACAAGCAGTGGCGTCATGGAGCACGCAATGGTGACCACCGCCGACAAGCTGCGACCTGCGAGTATGCAGTTTGCTAGGGCCGTGAGCTGCTCTTATCCCGTAGCTTGTGATACGCATGTACCGGATGTGATCTTGGTCATACTTCAGATAAGTGCATGTCGGAGGCCGTTTCATACGCGAAGCAATTTCGTGCAAGTAGCCCTCCATGATGATGTCGGGTTTCCGGCTGCTTTCAGCAAACTACCGCCGGACCAATGTGTAATCGACGTGAGCGGTTCTGCTGCTTCCGTTGTAGATCTTCGGATCCCCGTCGATGGCGTACCGCTTGCCGTTCCACTCGACGGCGCTCTGAGCGCCCAGTAGACCGTCGTATCCGACCAGCCGTAGCCCGATACCTCAAGGTGGTCCCGTCGTCGTTCTCGGTGGACGACAGCCGCTGCACGACCGCACGGCAGACGACTCCGACCGTGCCTGGTTTGGTCACCTTGTTGCCGTCTGAGTCAGTCACTACCGTCTCGGCGAAGACGGTGACCTGATCGGTACCTCTTTGCAGCAGACTCATCGGACCCTCCCGAGGTTCGGGACGATCTGGAACATCTTGCGCGGCTTGATCCCGAGGCGTTCCCACTCCTCGGCGGTCACGCGGAGGCTGTTGTCGGCAGCCTCTTGCGAGAGCTGGTAGCCGTAGCTGCCGTCCTGTTCGCTGAAGAGCCCCTCGGGGTTCCTGATCACGCGGTAGACGGCCTCGGCCTCGATGTCGACCACGTCGGCCTCGTCCAGGTCTCCAGCGTCGATCTGCTCGGCCAAGTCTGGGATCCTGCGGAGGATCATCCGCTCTACTTGTTCGAGCCGGCGGTTGACGAGCGCCGTCTCTTCGTCCGTCAGCGACTTTCCGTAGATCGCCTGTACGTCAGTGCTTTTCGCGTATGTCATCAGATGGCCCTCTCTAGTCGGTCTAGTAGTCCGGCGGTAGCTGGGTTGGCCAGCAGCCCTGCGGCCTGCTTGGCTCGCATGTATGCGAGGAACTCCGGGTGCGAACGCGGAGGGCTCATGAGCCGCTGCCGGAAACGTCGGCCATTGACCCGCAGGGAGATGGTCTCGGAGCTGCCGTACGGCGGCGTCTGGTCTTGCGTCCAGCTCTGGACATCAGTCCTCGGCCTCCGCGAAGTTCATCCGCGCCAGGAGTTGAGCCAGTAGCCCGCGCTGAACGCGGGCCTCAGCGATGAACGGGGAGATAACCGGCTGACCCATCGAGCCCCGAACGGTCAGCGGAGCCTCGGCGGCTGCCTCATCGAGTTCCGCGATCTGATCGGCGACTTTGCACGCTTGAAATAGCAATTCGAGCCGGTCTGGCTCGTTTTCGAGGTAGAACTCTGCGGTGATTTTCCGCCACAGAGCCTTGCCGTTCCTCTGCAAACCTGCAGGTACACGTTGGTTTTCATAACTTACTGACTGTCGAAAAATAGGGGTTTAAGTCTCATCGGATTGCTCACCCGCATAACCGACCGGTCGGGGAGGGGCGGGAGGGGGATCCCCCGTGGGGGCGAGCCACCTAGGCTTTGACGCGTGGCACAAGGGTTTCCAGCGCATCCGAAGACGGTTCGCCATGAGGTTGGGCACGCAATAGCCGCGATGAAGACTGGCGGACGCGTGAAAGAGATGAACCTCGGGGACCGTGACGTCAACGACGACTACGGGTACACGGAAGCTTCGTATCCGCAATCCGAAGCGGGTTTTTACCACTACGCGGGGTCATGGACTCAAGCGAAGTTCGACAAGCCAGACAGACCTGTAGAGCCCGGCGACATCATCCCGCACTACTGGCTTCAGAACTCAGATGATGCGGTTATGTTCGGGGACGCAACCGGTATCACACGTCCCCACCCGGCCTGGCATGAGAAGGTCTCGAGGGTGTTGGCCGAAGCCTGGGACAACGGTGAGATACAGGGTCTGGCAGAGCAGTTCATCGCGCTCAGTCCAAAGATTGCTCTTCACAACGGCCAACTGCTTATCCGCCAGGGCGCGAATGCTCTATGGCGCGGCACCGATTACTACGACGTTCCCGATAATGGGGGCGGCCTCGTCGGACCTCCCCCGCCGATCAACTAGAAGAATTAATTTAGTCGACGACGAATAGGGGAGGGCCGTGCCCGACTGGGTAGCTATTGCGGGTATCGGTGGTACTGCGTTCGGCGCGTTCACAACCCAAGCGTTCAATGCATGGACGAAGCGCGGCGATCGTAAACACGCCTCCCAGTTGGACTATGAGAAGCGTGTCTGGGAAGCGAAGAGCGCGGCGCTGGTAGAGATCATCACGAAGTGCCAGCGCCTGAAAGACGCCACTGATGTGGATCCACCTGGCGGCCCTTCACGGTCCGATACGACTCGGGAGAGTCGACGGCGGATGCTGGTCCTGCTTGAGTTCGACGCAATCGGCATAGATCTCTACGGCGGGGTGGGTTCGAGCCTGTTGGCCTATGCGGACGAGTCCGTAAACGGGCCGGTCGCGACCCTGAGCAAGCTTCTTAGCCATGAGTACGCCCAAGTTCTGAGACAAATTACGAACCTTGAGGGACTCCGCGAGGAGATGGACGAATTCATCGCCGGTGAAGGTGGTTCGGGGAAGCGTTTCGATGAGCTTCGCGAGGCAATCGACGAAGCAGAGCTGCGTCTCGGCAACGAATCGACGCTTGACGTGGATAAGGTTGAAAAGTTATGCAGCGAGATACTGGACGCGGCCCGGAAGAACCTTCGCGGAGAGTAGAGGGCCGAAGGGGACGGTAGGCGGAACCGTCCCCTTCGAGCCCCTTAGTCAGACGGCGTCGTAACCGCAGATGACGGCGGCTTCGTGCAGGAAGCCGACGCCGACACGGGTGATCGCACGAACGTCGAGCGCGTCGTTGTAGAACCCGGAGTCCTTCGACCGAGTGACCTTGGCGTCCTTGCGGAGGACGGTCACGACACGGTCGCTCGGGATACCCCAGAACAGCGTGTCCTCATCGACCGAGGGCAGCGTCAGAACCGGCAGGCCCAGCACCGACAGCTCGCCGCGAGCATCGAACGCGATTAGCGACTCGTTCGAAGCCTCGGCCTTCTTGATCTTCGCCAGCGTCTCGGCCGTGCTCGGGGCCATCAGCCAGTGAGTCAGCCTGGCGCCCACGGGCTTCGCCGCGAAGACGGCCTGGACGAACGGGTCGGTGTTCGTGATCGCAGCGCCGGTATCGACGACAGACGGGGTGATCGACTGCAGACCGCTCGGGCCGTTCGTGGTGATGTTGCCGACGAACGCGGTGTCGATGGCGTGGCTGATCTGGTGTCCGCGACCTCGGGGGAGCTCATCGCAGGGCCAGTCGCGGTCATGACGATGGCACCGTTCTTGCGACCGATCCGCGACCTGGCCGAGGGCACCGAACGCGTTGCGGCCGGCGACTACGGTCAGCGCCTGCCGGTAGTCCAGGACGACGACCTGGGTGCACTGTCGGCCTCCTTCAACCGCATGCAGGCGGGTTTGGCTGAACGGCAACGACTTCAGGCGGCATTCGGGACGTACGTCGACCCGTTCTTGGCGGCGCGGCTGCTTGAGCAAGGTGACGATGTGTTCACCGGTGAGCGGCGCGAGGTGACGGTGATGTTCATCGACATTCGTGACTTCACCCCGTACGCCGAAGCGAACACGGCTGAGGACACCGTCGCTCGGTTGAATTCTCTGTTCCAAATCGTGGTGCCCGCCGTGGTCGATGCCGGTGGACATGTCAACAAGTTCCTCGGCGATGGTGCGTTGGCGGTCTTCGGCGCGCCCAACGAGCTTGTGAACCATGCCAATGCCGCAGTGAACGCCGCGCTGCTGATGCAGCGGGTGGTTGCCGAACGATTCGAGGGTGCGCTTCGGATCGGTATCGGGATCAACACCGGTGTGGTGATCGCCGGCACCATCGGTGGCGGCGGCAAGCTGGAATTCACCCTGATCGGTGATGCCGTCAATGTCGCCGCCCGGGTAGAGCAGCTCACGAAGACGACGGGCGACTCGATTCTGCTGACCCAGCCGACCGTCGACACCCTGGAGGCGCGCCCGCCCGGACTCACCGACCGGGGGCTTCACGAGCTGAAAGGCAAGTCGACCGCGGTGAGAGTTTTCGGACTGGCCGCATAGCCTCACCATGCCGAGCCGCGATGAGTTTGTGCGTCGACGTCGGTCGGTACCGGTATGACCGACGAAACCATGAGCGCCGCGTGCACCATCAACGCGCCGGCCCAAACCGTGTTCACCGTGCTGGCCGACCCGAGCACCCATCAGGCGATCGACGGCACCGGCTGGGTGCGGGAGTCGCTCGACGGCAAGCAGCTGACCGCGGCCGGGCAGGTCTTCCGGATGGCGATGTACCACGACAACTACGGAGGCATGCACTACGAGATGGCCAACCGGGTAGAGGTTTTCGAGCCGCCACACGCGATTGCGTGGCTTCCGGGCCAAGGCGACGACCACGCCACCCTGGAGTTCGGCGGCTGGATCTGGCGCTATGACCTTGAGCCGCTCGGCGACGACCGGACGGAGGTCACGCTGACGTATGACTGGTCAGCCGTGCCGCCCACCCTTCGCGAACACATCCAATTTCCGCCGTTCGACCGCCGGCACCTGGACAACTCGCTCAAGCACCTGGCCGGGCTGGCACAGGAGCGGGCGTAGCTGTCGGCTGGATGGACACGATTCGGAACGCATCCGGCCGGGAGCCATCCGTCACGAACCGGACAACGAGGCTGTCGGGAGGAAATTTGGTGGCCAGGTCGTTGAGGGTTCTGGGCAGAAAAACCCGGGCCTTCGCATTGCCGTACCAGTTCGGGTTGGCCGGGGATGTGTCGAGGTCACCGACCGTGTCGATCTCGGTGTCCCATTGCTGAACCGGATTCGGCGGCTCAGCTCCGAAGCCCGTCGATTTCAGGTATGCGTCGGCTTGCCCCGCGAGGGTGACCGCGGCCCCGCCACCCACCGGCGTCCCGGTGATCGTCCCGTCGATCACATCGGCCGTGACCGATGTCAGCCGCGCCGTGCACACTTTGTCGACGAGGTTGGGCGGCACACAGAATCCGGGTAGCGGGGTCGCGTGCGCTGCGGAGACGTTCAGAATCCCCGGAATGGCCAATGCCGCTGCGGCAGCACCCACGGCGGTCATCGCCCGGCGACGATCGTTCGGCATCGGCCAACCCCCTTGAGACGCGCTGAACCGTATGTCGGCGCCGTCGTCGTGGGAGTTACAGATCCTCAGCCGCCGATCGGCGCGTACCAGTCGGCGTTGGTGAGCAGCACCCGCGTCCCGAGGTCGCGATTCCACTCCGGCTCGATGCCGTGGCGCCGCACGATGGGGAACACGACCTCGTCGAGCATCCGCGTCACGTCGCTGACGTACAGGTCTTCCTTGGCCTGATCGCTGAGCGTGTTGTACGCGTCCTCGTCGAAGTCTTCGGGCTCGAAGGCTCCATAGCCGATGTAGGTCGAGCCGCTCTCCACCAAACTGTCGGTGTCCTGGTTGTGAAAATAGATGTAACCCTGCCAGTGTCGGCTGTCGTCACGCTCGTCGCCGATCTCGGCGGAGGCGCAGGTTCCGCAGCAGGAGAAATCGGCGCGGGCAACCACGCCATGGGCGTTGAGTTCCTCGAACGCGGCGTGCGTCCGGGACCGGTAGTCGCCGATCTCGGCCTGTTGGCGCAGTCGCGCGTCGCGCAGCGCGGCGAAGGCGGTGGTGAGCTGCTCCTCGGTGAGCTCGTAGTCCTCGGCGTAGATGTCGAGGAACTCCTCGACGTCGTCATTGCCGGTGACCAGCCTGCCCCAGATCTCGGAGGTCAGGTTGGCACGGTCCCCGTCGTCCAACGGGAGGACGGGGAGCGCGGCGTAGGCGGGGATCATGTTCGGGTTCGATGGTGCGCTCACAGCGCGGGGCCTCCAGATGTGCCGTCGGAACCGGGCGAATGCACCCAGCGTGGCGATCGTATCCGCGGATGCCGAATCGGTATCGGACCGAAACCTCAACACGTCGTGCGGCGCCGCGGCTTTCGACTCAAGTGATCCACAATTCGGACATGACGGAACCGCGGGAGTCGCCGCGCGGGATCTCGCGTCAAAGGTTCCTGCGCGGAGCCGTCGGTGCGTTTGCTGCTGGCGCGGTGTTCGGATCGAGCCGGGCAAGTGCCGACCCGGCCGGCTGGGGCGATCTCTCGGCCGCGATCCAGGGCCAGGTGGTCCTGCCGGACAACGGTGGGCAATTCGCCTCGGCCAAAAGCGTTTTCAACACCAATTTCAACGGACTGACCCCGGCGGCGATCGTCACCCCGAATTCGGCGGCGGACGTGCAAAGGGCGATGGCCTTCGCCGCGGCCCACAACCTCAAGGTCGCTGCGCGCGGTGGCGGGCACTCCTATGTGGGCGCGTCGACAGCGAACGGCACGATGGTGCTGGATCTGCGCCAACTGCCAGGCGGCATCGACTATGACGCCGCCACCGGGTATGTCACGGTGACACCCGCTACCGGCTTGTACCCGATCCACCAGGCCCTCGCCGCAGCCGGGCGTGGCATTCCCACCGGCACCTGTCCGACGGTCGGGGCGGCCGGGCATGCCCTGGGCGGCGGGCTCGGCGCCCAATCGCGCCATGCGGGGCTGATGTGCGATCAAATGGTCTCGGCGACAGTGGTGCTGCCCGGCGGTGCGGCGGTCACGGCGTCGGCAAATGAGCATCCGGATCTGTATTGGGCGTTGCGAGGCGGTGGCGGCGGCAATTTCGGGGTGACCACCGCGCTGACCTTCGCCACCTTCCCGATCAGCGACGTGGATGTCGTCGGGCTGCATTTTCCGCTGCAGGCTTTCCCGCAGGTACTGATGGGGTGGCAGAACTGGCTGCGTACCGCCGACCGCAGCAGCTGGGCATTGGCCGACACCGTCACCGACCCGCAGGGCGCGCACTGCCGCATACTCGCAACCTGTCCGGTCGGGTCAGGGGGCAGCGTGGCGGCCACCATCGTCAAAGCGGTGGGTCTGCAGCCGGCCGGGACGGAGAACCGCACATTGAACTATCTGGACCTGGTGAAATTCCTGGCTGCCGACAACCTCAACCCGGCGCCGCTCGGCTATGTCGGCGGATCCGACGTCTTCCAGTCGATCACCCCGGCCGCCGCCCAGGGAATCGCCGCGGCGTTCAACGCCTTCCCGGCCGGGGCCGGCCGTCCGCTGGTGATCATGCATGCGCTCGACGGCGCACTGGCCACGGTGGGGCCGGGGGACGCCGCCTTTCCGTGGCGACGACAGTCCGCTCTGGTGCAGTGGTACGTGGAAACCGCCGGTTCGCCTGCGCCGGCAGCCAATTGGCTCAACACTGCGCACCGAGCCGTGGCACCGTATTCGGTCGGCGGCTACGTGAACTATCTCGAGGCGAACCAGCCGGCGTCACGGTATTTCGGGGCCAACCTTTCCCGGCTTGCCGCCACCCGGCAGAAGTATGACCCGAGCCGGATCATGTTCTCGGGCTTGAACTTCTGACAAGCGCTATCTTGGTCGTGAGCCGGAAGAGTGAAGGAATGAGCATGCGAGCAACCGTGATGTATGGCGCCGGCGACGTGCGTGTGGAAAACGTGCCCGATCCCATCGTGAAAGAGTCGACCGACGCCATCGTGCGGGTCACGCGCGCCTGCATCTGCGGCAGCGACCTGTGGCCGTATCAGTCCATGCCCCACAAGGACGGTGGCCGACGGATGGGGCATGAGTTCATCGGCGTCGTCGAGGACGTCGGAGTAGACGTGTCCGGGCTCGCGCGCGGTGACCTGGTGGTCGCCCCCTTCGTCTGGGCGGACAACACGTGTGATTTCTGCGCGGAGGGGCTGCAGACGTCCTGCCGCCACGGTGGCGGGTGGGGCGCCCCCGGCGTCGATGCCGGCCAGGGCGAAGCCGTGCGCGTTCCTCAAGCGCAGGGGACGCTGGTGAAGCTTCCGGTGGCCGAGGACTCGGCACTGATGCCGTCCCTGCTGACCCTGTCGGATGTGTTCTGCACCGGCCATCACGGCGTGGTGACCGCCGGGGTGGGGCCGGGATCGTCGGTGACGGTCATCGGTGACGGTGCGGTGGGACTGTGTGCGGTGCTGGCCGCCAAGCGGTTGGGTGCCGAGCAGATCATCCTGAACGGCCGCCACACCGTCCGAACCGACCTGGGTCGCGAGTTCGGTGCCACCGACGTGGTACCCGAACGCGGCGACGAAGCCGTCGAGAAAATTCGCGAACTGACCGGCGGGGACGGCACCCACGCAGTGATCGAATGCGTGGGGACCGAACCGTCGGTCGCCACGGCGCTCGACGTGGTACGGGCGGGCGGCCGGGTGAGCCGGCTAGGAGTATCTCAATACACCCAAGTGCCAATGGATTTCGGCACCTTCTTCCGCAACGTCACGCTCACCGGCGGGGTGGCGCCGGCCCGTGCCTACATCGAGAAACTCATGCCCGACGTGCTCGACGGCACCATCGAACCCGGCCGGGTGTTCGACCGCACCATCGGCCTCGACGAGACCCCCGACGGCTATCGCGCGATGGCCGACCGTGAGGCCCTCAAGGTGTTGATCGAGCCATGAACCTGCTGTGGCCGGGCGTCAGCGGCGCTGCAACTCGATGACCGGGATGACCCGGTCGGTTTTCGTCTGATACTCCCCGAAGCCCGGTGCCTTCGCGACGATGCGTGGATACGCCGCGTCGCGCTCGTCCCGTGGCATCTCGCGAGCGCGTACGTCGTAGGCGTCGGTACCGATTTCGATGTGGGCATCGGGATGCGCGCGCAGATTGTGCAGCCATGCAGGGTCGACGTCGGCACCTGCGTACGAACCGACGATGGCGAGCTTGCCGTCGAGATCGAATGCCATCACCGGGTTGACGCGCTCCTTGCCGGACTTGGCCCCGGTGGTGTGCAGGAGCAGCAGCGTCGCACCCTCGAACGGTCCACCGACCTTGCCTCCGTTGGCGCGGAACTCGGCGATGATCTTGTCATTCCAGTTCTCGGTCATGACGTCCTTCCTACGCCGGGGCTTCACGCCGGTGCAGGCGGATCACGAAATCTCGGTCGTGGTGATGTGGACTTCCGAATTGAGGGTTTGATGGACGGGGCACCGCTCCGCGATGTACATCAGCCGTTCCCGTTGGGTGTCGTCGAGCTCGCCGATCAACTCGATCTCGCGGTCGATCTGGTCGATCATCCCCTTCGTGGTCTCGCAGTCGGCACAGTCCTTCGCATGAATACGCTAGTGCCGCAACGTGACTCGTACCTGCTCAAGAGGCCAGCCCTTGCGGTCGGCGTACATCCGCACCGTCATCGACGTACACGCGCCCAGGCCGGCCAATACCAGGTCATAGGGATTCGGGCCGGCGTCGTCACCCACCGGAAGCGGTTCGTCGGCGATGAACTGGTGGCGTCCGGCGGTGATCTGCTGGGTGTAGGTTCCCGCGCCCGTCTCGGCCACGGTGACGTCGATGGTCATGGTCACGAGTTTCGGCGAGCAGACACAAAGCTGCCCGCAAATGCCGATTTTGGGACAGTTCTACGTCTGCTCGGCAGGGAACTGGTCGGCCAACGTCACGGAGACCGCGGCCAAGCGGTCCGGATCGCCGATGATGTCGATGACATGAATCCGCCCGTCTCGGATGTCGAGACGCAGTAGGGACCTCAGCCGGCCGGCCGGCGCGATGACGATGCCGGCGGCGCCGTCGAGCACCGCGACCTCGCCACCGCGGGCGACCGCGGCGAACATCTTCGACTCCTCGACGAACTCCTGTGCACCTCGCAGCTCGGTGGGGACCTGCCCGCCGACGAGCACGCGGTCGACGCGACGCACCACATCGGGGTCCAGAATTTCCAGCAGCGCCTCCAGATCGCCCTGCTGGGAAGCGGCCAGGAAAGTCCGGGCGATGTCGAGGTGTTCAGCGGTGGGGCGGGCCGCGGACGGCTCGGAACCGTTGACGCGGTCGCGGGCCCGGCTGGCCAGTTTCTTGGCGGCCGCCGGTGTGCGGTCGAGCAGCGTGGCAATGACGTCGAAAGGCACGGCGAAGGCGTCGTGCAGCACGAACGCGACGCGTTGGGCGGGCGAGAGCTGGTCGAGCACGACGAGCAGGGCGCGGCCCACCGATTCGGCCATGACCACCTGCTCGTCGGCGGCTGGGGACAGGGCCTCGGGGAGCAGTTCGTCGCCGCCGAGGACTTCGGCACGCCGCTTGTGCTCTCGCAGCCGGTCGAGACACTCGTGTGCGGTGACCGTGGTGAACCAGGCGGTCGGGGTGTTCACACCGTCGATGCCGCGACGGCTGATCTTGAGCCACGCCGCCTGAACCGCGTCGTCGGCATCGTGCACCGAGCCGAGCAGTCGACACGCCACCGCGCGCAGACGGGGACGATCCTCTTCGAATCGGTCGGCCAGGACCCTTTGGTCGGTCATGCCGTCACCTTTCACGCACGGCGAGCGTCAACAAGGTGAACCCCTTGACGATCGGACATCGGAGGCGACCACCATGACCCTACAACTCGGCATGATCGCGACATTGATCGTCGCGGTCACCATCGCGGCCAACGCGGCGATGGCGCTCGCGGATCTCGCCGGGGCGAGTTTCGTGCTGGCCAACTCGGCGGAGGTCGACGTCCCGCGGAACTGGGTTCCGGTGCTGGGCCTGCTCAAGGGGGCCGGAGCCGTCGGACTGCTCGTGGGCCTGTTTGCATTCCCGCCGCTCGGCCTCGCCGCCGCGGTCGGACTGGTGGCGTTCTTCATCGGTGCCGTGATCACCCACATCCGCGCGCAGGTCTTCTACAACATCGCGTTCCCGGCGGCGTTCCTGGTCCTCGCGGTGCTGTCGCTGGCCGCCTTTCTCGCGGGCTGACCGACGCAGGCCAACTCAAGCTGACAACCGAAAAGGCCCCATCTCGACTGGGATGGAGCCTTTTCGGATCGGCGTATGAGTTTGCTGTACGGCTCAGGCGGTGCGGCGGATGCCTCGCTTGAGCAAGAGCTCACGCTCGGACTCGCTCAGGCCGCCCCAGATGCCGTACGGCTCACCGACTGCAAGCGCATGTGTACGGCACTGGGTAATCACTGGGCAGCTGCGGCACATCTCCTTGGCGCGGAGCTCACGTTGAGCCCGGGCCCGTCCGCGTTCACCATCGGGATGGAAGAACATCGACGAATCGACACCACGGCAAAGTCCCTGCATTTGCCAATCCCAGATATCCGCATTGGGTCCGGGAAGCTGCTGCGGCTGCGGCATGTGGAAAACCCCTCTCTGCTCGCCCATTTCGCCGAATTGGGCGGGTTTGAGTCGGTGGAACCGAACTGAGCACGTGTCGCCGATGACCGCTCGTGCACACAAACTAGGGGGACTGAATAAAGCGAGTCAATAGGCCCGCGGTGTGCTAAAGGGCATAATCGCAGGTCGAGAATTTACATCGCGTTCATCGTTGCGACGCTTAAGCCGGGGCTTGCATGTTAAGGCTGTGGCAACCAAGTTCGGGTTTTCCCTGTTCGCGCAGGCGGGGACGTTGTGTGCTATTCCGGGCGGGCAGCGGTTAGTTGACACGCCATTAACATTCGCGCCACCAATTGTTAACTGATGCTTATATCGCAACATTCAATACCCGGTTCCGACGGTATGCGGTACCCGATTCCCGCGTGCCTGAGCCGACTGTGAAGTTGCGACTGTGCAGTTGATAGCGTCGCGAAACGATGACTGAATTCCCGGCGGCCGCTGCGGCCCTGGCCGACGCGGCCTTTGGGGCCGAGCCCGGCCGGTGGCCGCTACCCAGCGCAACTACGCCGCGCGAGCGCTGGCTGCGGGCGGTCGCCGCCGGCGGGCAGGGGCGCTACGGCTGTGCCCTCACCGAGCTCGGCGTGCTCCTGCGGGGGCGGGACGCCGGGCCATTGGTGTCGTTGGCGCACAGCACCCGGGCCTCGTTTCTTCGCCAGTTGGGCGGGCACGCACGTGCCCGCGCGGCCGACGGTCAGGCCTGGGCTCGGTGCGGTGACGATGCCGAGGCAGCCGCCGATGCGCTCGTCGGGCTGGCCGCCGATGCGCTCGGACTCGGCCGCTTCGGTGTCTCGGAGCGGCTACTCGACCGGGCCCGCGCCCTCGAAACATCCGCCAACTCACGCCGGCAGATCCGGCTGGAGTGGGTGAGCGCCGAACTGGCGATGGTCCAGGGCGACGGCGCCGCGGCGGTGGAGCATGCCCGTCGAGGGGTCGCGGCTGCGGCCGGTCACCGCTCGACGCGCCACGCCGTCAAATCAGACGTTGTGCTGGCCGCGGCACTGTGCAGTGCCGGCGAGTTCGACGCCGCACGCGAAGTCGCCGACGCGGCACTGCTGGCCAGTGAGAAATCCGGGCTGATCCCGCTGCGCTGGGCGTTGGCCTGCCTGCTGGCCGACATCGGGAGCGCCACGCACGAGGCTGGACAAATCAGCAGAATCCGGGACCTCAGCGCCGATACAGTGCGTCGCAGAGGCGGGGTGTGGGCCGGCACCTAGAACCGGCACTGGTCACGGCCACCCCGCCCCGATCGTTATTGTTTAGCTCAGCCAATCGCCGCGAGTGTCGGTGCAACGTAACGCTGGAGAGATCGCCCACGATGACAAGTTCGGGAGACCGTCTCGACATTGTCGTTGCTGAGGCAGTGGCAGGTGATCGGAACGCGCTCTCGGAAGTGCTGGAGATCATTCGGCCAATCGTCGTTCGTTATGTCCGGGCGAGGGTGGGGGCGACCGAGCGTAGTGGTCTATCAGCTGATGACGTTGCGCAGGAGGTTTGCTTGGCCGCCATAACGGCGCTGCCGCGCTACAAAGATCAGGGACGCCCGTTCCTGGCCTTTGTGTACGGCATCGCTGCGCACAAGGTTGCTGACGCGCATCGCGCGGCGGCCAGGAATCGTGCCGAGCCCACCGATGTGGTGCCCGAGCGGTTCTCCCTTGACACGGGGCCCGAACAGACCGCGCTCGACACCGAGTCTTCGGAACGGATGGCCAGGCTGCTGGCGGTACTGCCCGAAAAGCAGCGCGAGATCCTGATCCTGCGCATCGTGGTCGGCATGAGCGCCGAAGAGACCGCCGAGGCCGTCGGCAGCACCGCCGGCGCCGTGCGGGTGGCTCAGCACCGGGCGCTGGCCCGGCTCAAGACCGAGATCATGGCGACGGGACGTGACCATGCCTGACTTCGGCCGCTGGACCTCAAACGGTGGTGATCCGTCCCTCAACGAGATCAACCGGTCCGAGAAATTCATCGAGGCGTTGTCCCTCGAACGGCAGGTGTATGCCACCGACCGGGAAGAGGCAGAACTCGCCGTTCTGCTGACCGGCTGGCGCGACGAGGCGCGGCGCGCTCCGATGTCGGGCATCGCGACGCCCCGCGAGGCCGTCGCGGCACTCGACAAGGCCACCTCGCAGGGCCGGGTTCGGATGCCGATGGCACTGGTGGGATCGATGGCGGCCGCGCTGCTGTGCCTCGGTGGGTTCGGTGCGGCCGTGTACGGCTCGGGGCCGGGCGACGCGCTCTACGGCGTGCGTGGACTGGTTTTCGGCTCGGCACCGGTGACGCGCGACGTAGGCGTCGAGTTGGCCTCCAGTGAGCTCAAACAGGTCCAGCAGCTGATCGACGATGGGCAATGGGAACAGGCACAGCAGAAGCTGCAGACCCTCACCACCACCGTCGCCACCGTCGATGACGAGCGGCGCAAGCAGGAGCTCGTCGACCAATGGCAGCAGCTGTCGGTGAAGGTGGAAAACCGTGATCCGAAAGCGACCGTGCCACCCGACGCGCCGCCGGTGGTGCTGCCCGAGGTGACCGTGACGACGCCACCGTCGTCGCCCGTCGAGAGCCCGCCGGGAGAGATCCCGACGTCGACACCGACGACCGGGCCTTCGACCTCGCCTACGGAGACGACACCGGGTTCGGAGACATCGGGTCCGTCGGTAACACCTACAACACCTACGCCGTCGGAGACATCGCCTCCGACCACCACGGCCCCGTCGACGCCGCCGACCTCGTCGGCGTCGACAGCCCCGACGAGCAGCCCCGAGCCCACCACCAGCGCGTCGGCCCCGGCGACGACTCCGTCGTCGTCGGCCTCACCGCCGGCGGTGACGCGCACGACGTCGGCGCCCACCACCTCGGCTGCGCCAACGGCTGAGCCGCCCACCACCGCCGCGCCGGTGGAGCCCACGTCGGCGCCCCCGGCGCACAGCGCGCCGTCGGCACCTGCCGAGAGCGAGGGTGGCGCAGATCACGAGGGCCCGTCGAGCGGGCAGGGTGCGGAAGGTCCGGCGTTGCCGGAGATGGAACTGCCCCTGTTGCCGGGGCTAGGCGGTTCTCAGCGGTAGCCGTCGGTGTCCGAGGTGGCCTCGTTGAGGGACGCGTCGGCGTAGCCGCGGCAGTAATCCCACGTCACGTAGGCGTCGGGCTCGGGATCGTAGGCGGGCTCGTGCGGGCGTACCGTGCCGTCGACAAGCAGCTGCAGCAGATTGGCCCGCAGCATGTCCCAATCGTGGTAGTGGTCCTGTTGGCATTCGTCACAGCACACGACGAGGCCACGAATTCCTTTGTGCGCCAACAACGCTTCATACACCGCGAGATCGGCTAGATCAGCCTCGACTGCCGTCCGTTCCTGGGGGTCCAGAGGCTGGCCCGGCTCGATCGCGTCCAGTGCGGCCGACGGATCGCAGGGATCGTCGGCAAACGGATCGGGCGGCAAACCAGGGGGGAGGTGGTCACGCACGGGTCCCACACTACGCAGCCGTCCTCCCATCGCGCCAGCCGTGCCGATGCGCAAGCGGACGTGCGAGGAGCGGCAACATCACTGTCAATATCCGAGCCGATAGAATCGGGTCATAAGCCCCACGCCTGCCACTGGAGGCCCCACCCATGTCGATCGCTGAAAGCAGCGTTCCCATCGCCGTACCGGTGTCGACCGGCGGCGATGACCCCACCAAGGTCGCAATGCTCGGTCTCACCTTTGATGATGTGCTGCTGCTGCCCGCGGCCTCCGATGTGGTTCCCGCTGCTGCCGACACCTCGAGTCAGCTGACCCGCAACATCCGCCTGCGGGTGCCGCTGGTCAGCTCTGCGATGGACACCGTCACCGAGTCGCGGATGGCCATCGCGATGGCCCGCGCCGGCGGCATGGGCGTGCTGCACCGCAACCTGCCCGCCGCCGAGCAGGCCGCCCAGGTGGAGACGGTGAAGCGGTCGGAGGCCGGCATGGTCACCGACCCGGTCACGTGTTCTCCGACCAACACCTTGGCCGAGGTCGACGCGATGTGCGCCCGGTTCCGCATCTCCGGTCTGCCCGTTGTCGACGAGGGTGGGCAGCTGGTCGGGATCATCACCAACCGCGACATGCGGTTCGAGGTGGACGAGAACAAGCCTGTCGCCGAGGTGATGACCAAGCCGCCGCTGATCACCGCGCAGGAAGGTGTTTCGGCCGAAGCTGCGCTGGGCCTGCTGCGCCGGCACAAGATCGAGAAGCTGCCGATCGTCGATGGGCACGGCAAGCTGACCGGCCTGATCACGGTCAAGGACTTCGTCAAGACCGAGCAGTTCCCGCTGGCCACCAAGGACAGCGACGGCCGGCTGTTGGTCGGCGCCGCGGTCGGTGTCGGCGACGACGCCTGGGCCCGGGCGATGAACCTGGCCGATGCCGGTGTCGACGTGCTGATCGTCGACACCGCCCACGCTCACAACCGCGGTGTGCTCGACATGGTTTCGCGGGTGAAGCAAGCCGTGGGCGACCGCGTCGAGGTGGTCGGCGGCAACGTCGCGACCCGCGCGGCGGCCTCGGCGCTGGTCCAGGCCGGTGCCGACGCGGTCAAGGTCGGCGTCGGCCCCGGCTCGATCTGCACCACCCGCGTCGTCGCAGGTGTCGGTGCCCCGCAGATCACCGCCATCATGGAGGCGGTCGCGGCCTGCAAGCCGTATGGCGTGCCGGTGATCGCCGACGGCGGTCTGCAGTACTCCGGTGACATCGCCAAGGCGCTGGCCGCCGGTGCGTCGACGGCCATGCTGGGCTCGCTGCTGGCCGGTACCGCCGAGTCGCCCGGTGAGCTGATCTTCGTCAATGGCAAGCAGTTCAAGAGTTACCGCGGCATGGGCTCATTGGGTGCCATGCAGGGACGCGGCGGTGCCAAGTCCTATTCCAAGGACCGTTACTTCCAAGACGACGTGCTCTCCGAGGACAAGCTCGTGCCCGAGGGCATCGAGGGCCGGGTGCCGTTCCGTGGTCCGCTCGGGACGGTCATCCACCAGCTGACCGGCGGCCTGCGGGCCGCGATGGGCTACACCGGCTCGGCGACCATCGAGCAGCTGCAGCAGGCGCAGTTCGTCCAGATCACGGCGGCCGGGTTGAAGGAAAGCCACCCGCACGACATCACCATGACTGTCGAGGCCCCCAACTACTACACCCGCTGAATCGGTGGGGCAGGAGACTAAGAACAGTCATGCGCGACATGGTTGAAATCGGCATGGGCAGAACTGCCCGCCGTACCTATGAGCTCGATGACGTCACGATCGTGCCGTCCCGGCGCACCCGTTCGTCCCAGGACGTGTCGACGGCCTGGCAGCTCGATGCGTACCGCTTCGAGGTTCCGGTTGTCGCGCATCCGACCGACTCCCTGGTATCGGTGGAGTTCGCGATCGAGATGGGCCGGCTCGGTGGGCTCGGGGTACTCAACGGCGAGGGGCTGATCGGCAGGCACGCCGATGTCGAAGAGAAGATCGCCCAGGTGCTCGACGTCGCGGCCACGGCTTCCGATGATGCCGCCGCAACCCGAATGCTGCAGCAGCTGCATGCCGCACCCCTGGACCCCGAGCTGCTCGGCGCGGCGGTGGCCCGTATCCGTGAGGCTGGGGTCACCACGGCGGTCCGCGTCAGTCCGCAGAACGCCCAGGCGCTGACCCCGACGCTGGTGGCGGCCGGGATCGACCTGCTGGTCATCCAGGGCACCATCATCTCCGCCGAGCGTGTTGCGCAAGATCACGGGGCCGGTGATCCTCTCAATTTGAAGACGTTCATCTCCGAGCTCGACGTGCCCGTGGTGGCCGGCGGCGTGCTCGACCACCGCACCGCACTGCACCTGATGCGTACCGGCGCGGCCGGCGTGATCGTCGGCTACGGCTCCACTGCCGGGGTGACCACCAGCGACGAGGTGCTGGGCATCAGCGTGCCGATGGCCACCGCGATCGCCGATGCGGCGGCCGCCCGTCGCGAATACCTCGACGAGACCGGCGGACGCTACGTGCACGTGCTGGCCGACGGCGACATCCACACCTCGGGCGACCTGGCCAAGGCGATCGCATGCGGTGCCGACGCGGTGGTGCTGGGCACGCCGCTTGCCATCGCCGACGAGGCGCTCGGCGGCGGCTGGTTCTGGCCGGCCGCGGCGGCGCACCCGTCGTTGCCTCGTGGTGCGCTGCTGCAGGTGGCGGTCGGCGAGCGGCCGGGGTTGGCGCAAGTGCTCAACGGGCCGTCCGACGATCCGTTCGGGTCGTTGAACCTGGTCGGTGGTCTGCGCCGGTCGATGGCCAAGGCGGGCTACTGCGATCTCAAGGAATTCCAGAAGGTCGGGCTCACTGTTGGCTCTTGACGCCGAGCAGACAGAGAATCGCATTACCCGCGCGTGTTTCATGCGAGTCTGTGTCTGCTCGCGGTCTCAACCGGCTAGGCGCGCTGCCGAGAGGTGATAGTTGATGCGCTCGGCGAGCTGGCTGGGATATCGCCGCACATCTTGAGCCACCATCGGAATCACTGTCCACCCCTGCTCTTGAATGCCGGCGACCCGCTTCTTGTCGTCGACCATCTTGGCCGGACCGGAATGCCAATCCAGGCCCTCGTACTCCGCTGCGACTCGCGCGTCGAGCCACGCGAAATCGACTCGCCATGTCTCGCCGTTCCGGCCACGGATCTCGTACTGAAGTTCAGGCCGCGGTAGGCCGTAGTCGATCATGACCAGCCTGGCCTCGCTTTCCATCGCGGATTCGGCTCGGCCATCGGCATGTTGGAGAAGTTCTCGTACGGCGACGATGCCGCGCCGACCGCGCTGCTCGCGTACTGCCTTGTCCAAGTCGGCGGGAGTGCACCGCAGCGAATGAAGCGCGCCGTCCAAGACAGCGAGCGCGCGTGGCCGCGGCAACTGTCGCGCGATCTCGACCGCCGTCCAGGCCGGTGCGGTCGCCAGTCGTCCGGAAATGCGCTGCAGCGGCGCGCCTACTCGTTGATGAACCATCAAGCCGACGCAGGGTCGTACGCGGACACCCGGATCGAGCATGTGGATGGCTGTCGTGTTCTCAAAGTCGAAGCCGTACAGCGTTGCGGCAGTTCCCATGCACAGGACCGCTTCACTGCCTATGTAGAGGTCGAGCGCGGCCAGGCGTCCCATCAGATCTGGCTTCGACGCTGCATACACGCCGTACCAAACACGCGTGAGAAAGCCTCTGCGCACCTGGACGTCCAGCTGCTGACGTGTCATGACGGTCAACAACTGGCGGGTGGTGGCGAATCCACCGAGCTCGTCCAACAGCGTCAGTGCCGAGGCGGTCACAGTCGATACGGTCACGATCGAATCCTGGGTCGCCACGCACTTCCTGCGCCGCACTACTTGGGCCGGTTGGGGATGAACTTCGGCTTGTGGACAAACCCTCCCCGCCGAGCAGACAGAGAATCGCATTACCGAGGCCCAATTGATGCGAGTCTGTGTCTGCTCGCGGGGAAAATCTCCTTTACAAGTTAGGGCCTCCTGTCTAGAAGTTACCAATCGGTAGCGTCATACTGATCACATGAAGCCTGACTATGACGTCTTGGTGATCGGTTCGGGGTTCGGCGGCAGCGTCAGTGCGCTGCGGCTGACAGAGAAGGGCTATCGGGTCGGTGTACTCGAGGCCGGCCAACGGTTCGCCGACCCGGACTTCGCCAAGACCTCGTGGGACCTGCGCAAGTTCCTGTGGGCACCTCAGCTGGGCATGTACGGCATCCAGCGCATCCACCTGCTGCGCAACGTGATGATCCTGGCCGGCGCGGGTGTGGGCGGCGGATCGCTGAACTACGCGAACACCCTCTACGTGCCGCCGGACCCGTTCTTCAACGATCCGCAGTGGAAGGGCATCACCGACTGGCGGGCCGAGCTGATGCCGCATTACGACCAGGCCCAGCGAATGCTCGGTGTGGTGAAGAACCCGACCTTCACCGACGCGGACCGCATCGTCAAAGAGGTCGCCGACGACATGGGCTGCGGGGATACCTTCGTCGCCACGCCGGTCGGGGTGTTCTTCGGCCTCGACGGTGAGAAGGCACCTGGCAAGACCGTGCCGGACCCGTTCTTCGGCGGCGCAGGCCCGGCCCGCACCGGGTGTATCGAGTGCGGGGAATGCATGACCGGCTGTCGTCACGGTGCCAAGAACACGCTCGTCAAGAACTACCTGGGTCTTGCGGAATCGGCCGGCGCACAAGTGCATCCGATGACCACCGTGACGAGTTTCGAGCAGCGCGCCGACGGGCTGTGGGAGGTCACCACGGTGCGCACCGGCAGCAAGCTGCGGCGCAGGCGCAAGACGTTCACCGCGACGCACCTGGTCCTGGCGGCCGGGACGTACAACACCCAGAAGCTGCTGTTCAAGATGCGCGACACCGGCAAGCTCAACCGGCTGTCGGACAAGCTCGGCGTGCTGACCCGAACCAACTCCGAGTCCATCGTGGGCGCACAGACCCTGACCGTGACACCCGGTATGGATCTGACCCACGGCGTGGCCATCACCTCCTCGGTGCATCCCACCTCCGACACCCATGTGGAGCCGGTGCGCTACGGCAAGGGCTCCAACGCGATGGGCCTGCTGCAGACGCTGATGACCGACGGCGCCGGGCCGCAGGGCACCGACGTTCCCCGTTGGCGGCAATTCCTCGATCAGGCCCGCCAGGATCCGGGCAAGCTGATCCGGCTCCTCAACCCGCAGCGGTGGAGTGAGCGCACGGTGATCGCGCTGGTGATGCAGCACCTGGACAACTCGATCACCACCTTCACCAAGCGCGGGCCCGGGGGTAAGCGCGTGATGACGTCCAAACAGGGCCACGGCGAACCGAATCCGACGTGGATCCCGGTGGGCAACGAGTTCACCCGGCGGATGGCGGAGAAGGTCGACGGGGTGGCCGGCGGTACCTGGGGCGAGCTGTTCAACATCCCGCTCACCGCGCACTTCCTCGGCGGGGCCGCCATCGGCGACAGTGCCGAGCACGGCGTCATCGATCCCTACCAGCGCGTGTACAACTATCCGACGCTCCACGTGATGGACGGTGCGGCCATCTCGGCGAACCTCGGGGTGAACCCGTCGCTGTCGATCACCGCGCAAGCTGAACGCGCGGCGTCGTTGTGGCCCAACAAGGGGCAGGACGACCAGCGCCCGGCGCAGAATGAGCCGTACCGGAAACTGGCGCCGATCGCGCCCGAGCATCCCGCGGTACCGGCCGAAGCGCCCGCCGGGTTGCGACGCCTGCCGATCGAGCCCGTCAACTCAGGCGGTTAGCGCCCAGCCCTTCCGGGTACTTGACCTTCGCCGGACGGCGGGGTCCGGGGGAGGGATGTGGCGATGCGGAAGGCGTTTCACGACGAGTTGGCACAGCTGTGCAGTCAACTTGCCGAGATGTGTGCTCTGGCGGTGAGCGCGATGCAACGGGCCAACCAGGCTCTGCTCGACTCCGATCTGTCGTTGGCCGAGCAGGTCATCGCCGACCATGAACACATCGCCGCCTATAACCGCCGCATCGAGGAGTCGGCGTTCCGGCTGCTGGTCCTGCAACAGCCCGTCGCCGGCGAGCTCCGCACGGTCGTCGGTTCGATGCACATCGCGGCCGACATCGACCGGATGGGTGCGCTTGCGGTGCATGTCGCCGACATCTCCCGATTGCGTCATCCCGAGTGCGCGCTGCCCGACGAGGTCCGCGCGAGTTTCACCGACATGGGGGCGCAGGCCGTGCGGTTGGCGCAGACCGCCCAGGAGGTGCTGGTGTCGCGGGATCCCGACGCTGCGGCACGTCTGCGCGATGAGGACGACGCCGTCGATGCCGAGCATCGCCATCTGTTCACCCTGCTGCTGGACCGTCAGTGGGAGGACGGGGTGTGCTCGGCTGTCGACGTGGCATTGTTGGGCCGCTACTACGAACGGTTCGCCGATCATGCCGTCGAGATCGGCAAGCGGGTGATTTTCGAGGCGACCGGCGGCCGGCCGCTGCACAAGAAGCTGGCGTGAGCCGTTACTGCGCGGGGGAGGATTCCAGCAGCGCGGTGAACAGCCGGGTGAGGGTCTCGGTGTCGACTGTCCCGGGTTGCAGCACTTCCTCGGTGGCGATGCCGGAGATGATCGTCACCACCAGTTGTGCCAGTGCCGACAACTGGTGGCCGGGCAGGCCCGTGCCGGCCTGTTCGACGATGCGCAGCGCTTGATCGGCGGCCGCGCGGCGGCGGGCCACCAAGCGTTCGCGCAGCTGCGGGTCTCGTACTGCACGCAGCCAGTATTCGATGAGCACGATCTGATATTCGGTCTGGTCGTGGATCGAATCGAGGGTTGAGCGGCTCAGGGCCGCGGCGATGGCCGCGGTATCGCCCTGGCCGCTGTCGAGCGCGGTGGCGATAAGTGCGCCGCGGCTCTCGAACTGCCGGTCCAGCAGGGCCAGGAACAACTCGTCCTTGGATTCGAAGTTCGAATACACCGCGCCTTTGGTGAATCCCGCGGCGTGACCGATGGCGTCGATGGTGGCGCCGGCGAACCCTTCGGCCGCGAAAACCTTGAGCGCCGCGTCCAGGATCCGGTCACGCACCTCGTCACGGGTGGGGCGGGTACGGGTGGGTTTGACAGCCGACATGGCCAACACAATACTCGCTAGTATCGTATGGATACCAGTGAGTATCGAAAGGTCGGAAATGGCAGACAGGGACGACGCCGAGGACACCCAGGCGCCCGAGGTGGACGACGCGCAGGACCCGCCGCAGATCATTGCGGCCGGGCTGGGGGTCGACGGCGAGCACGGACCGCTGTTCTCCGATATCGGCCTCGAGCTCACGCCGGGATTCCATGCCATCCAGATGCCCGGTGGCTGGGGGCAGACCGCCCTGCTGCTGACGTTGGCCGGGCGGCTCAAACCCACCCACGGCACCGTGACTGTCCGCGGCGAATCGGACCCCAGAGCGATCCGGCGCCACTGCGCGATCGCGGCGTTCGCCGACATCGATGAACTGGAGGATTCGGTCACCGTGCAGACCGTGCTCGCCGAACAGCGACGCTGGCTGGCGCCGTGGTATCGACGAGTTCCGATCGAGGCCGGCGAATCCGCCCTGCGCGAGGTGTTCGGCGAGCTGACGCCGCCCGCACCGCAGGACTACATCAGCGAACTGTCCGATCTCGACCTGTTTCTGCTGAAAGTCACCTTGGCGCTGTTCTCGAATCGTCCGATCCTGGTGGTCGGTGACCTCGAACAGGTCCGGGACAACTCGCGCCGGGCGATCGCCATCGAACGACTCGGCGCCATCGCCACCCAGCGCAGTGTCGTTGTCGGCGTGACCAATCCGCTCGGTGTCGAAGCTCCTGACCACGGACTGCACGACCACCGCATCCTGACCGGAAAGGACGCCTGATGTTGGGTCGTCACGACTTCAACTCACCCGCCGCGGGTCTCGCCTTCGGCTCGGAGATCAAGCGCTTCGGCCGCAGCCGCATGACCCGAGCCGCGATCGTGGTGCTCATGCTGCTGCCGCTGGTGTACGGCGCACTGTATCTATGGGCGTACTGGGACCCTTTCGGTCAGGTCGACAAGATGCCGGTGGCGCTGGTCAATTCCGACCAGGGAGCGGTGGTTTCGGGTCAACACGTCAATGTCGGCTCCGAGATCGCCAAGAGCCTGACCGACGACGCCAGCCTGAATTGGCATGTGGTGGATGCCGACGAGGCGCGGCAAGGTGTCGAGCACGGTCAGTACTACTTCATGCTTGAGCTGCCAAGCGACTTCAGCGAGGCGATCGCGTCGCCGCTGACCGGTAACCCCAAGCAGGCCAACCTCAATGCGGTCTACAACGACGCCAACAACTACATCTCGTCGAACATCGGCCGAACCGCGATCGACCAGGTGCTCAATGCGGTGTCGACGCGGATCTCGGGTCAGGCCGTCAACCAGGTGCTGTCGGTCGTCGTCAGCTCGGGTGCCGGGATCAAGCAGGCCGCCGACGGCGCGGCCCAACTCGCCGACGGCGCAGCCAAAGTCGACGACGGCGCCGGTCAGCTGGCGACCGGGCTGCACAGCGCTCGGTCGGGCTCGGCTCAGTTGGCCACGGGTGCCAAACAGCTCTCGGACGGCATCACCAAGGCCACCGATCCGCTGGTCGCCGTCACCTCCGCATTGTCGAAGATCGGCGGCGACACGCAGAAGCTGGAAGACGGGACCGCTGCGTTGCGTCAGGCCAATGACCAGATCGGTGCCATCACCGGGGCGCAGGACTCCGCGGCCACGGCACTGGCCTCGGTGATCGACCAGCTGTCGGCCAGCCCGGATCCTGTCGCCAACAACGCCGCCGGGACGCTGCGCGGCGTTCAGGATGATCTGCGGGCCCATCAGTTCACCCCGCAGATCCGCCAACAGCTCACCGACGCCGAAAACGCGGCGATCTCGATGACGTCGTCGCTGCGCAATCCCGGCAGCCCGCTGAACTCAGCGCTGGATCAGGTGGGCAGCAAGAACCAAGAACTCAGTGCGAAACTCAATGAGTTGCGCAGCGGAGCCCGGCAGCTGGCGACGGGCAATGCCGAACTGGCCAGTGGCATAGCCAAACTCGATACCGGTGCCGGGCAGCTCAAGGCCGGCACCGCCCAGTTGCGAGGCGGATCGGCCGAGTTGGCGACCAAGCTCGCTGACGGTGCCGGCCAGGTGCCGGATTGGACGCCCGCGCAGAAGGAAGCGATCGCCGACACCATCGGCGGCCCGGTGCACCTGCAGAATTCGGCCGAGAACGCCGCACCCAACTTCGGCACGGGGATGGCGCCGTTCTTCATCACGCTCGCCCTCTTCTTCGGTGCGCTCGTGCTGTGGATGGTGTTGCGTCCGTTGCAGAATCGCCCGATTGCCGCGGAGGTGCTGGCGATCCGGGTGGTGCTCGCCAGCTACCTGCCTGCCGCGGTGATCGGGGTGTTCCAGGCGATCATCCTGTACTGCGTGGTGCGCTTCGCCCTCGGTATGCAAGTGGCGCATCCGGTCGCGATGCTCGGCTTCATGACGCTGGTTTCGTGTACCTTTGTCGCCGCGACGCAGGCGATCAACGCCTTTGTCGGCCCTGCGGTGGGGCGCGTGCTGCTGATGGCCCTGCTCATGCTCCAGCTGGTCAGCGCGGGCGGCATGTACCCGGTGGAAACCACGTCACGGCCGTTCCAGGAGTTTCACAACTACGATCCGATGACATACGGCGTCAACGGTTTGCGTCAGCTCATCCTCGGCGGGATCGACCACCGGCTCTGGCAGGCGATCATCACGCTGTTGGTGATCTGGGTCGGCGCACTGACCATCTCGTCGTTGTCGGCCAGGCGCAACCGGCTGTGGAACATGACCCGGTTGATGCCCGCGATCAAGATGTGAGTCAGACTGCCTGCAGCAGAGCGGCATCCGCCAGCGGCCGGCTCGGTTGGCCGTGGATGTCGACGGGAACATCGCCGGCAAGCGTCACGCGGTGCATCACCCGGCGCTGGTTGTCGTAGTCGTCGACCGCACGGTGCTGGGTGGCGCGGTTGTCCCAGATCGCGACGTCGCCGAGTGACCAGTTCCAGCGGATAGTGTTCTCCGGAACGGTGATTCGGCGCTGTAGCAACTCCAGCAGGGTGGCCGATTCGTGGCTGTCCAAACCGAGGAATCCGCGGGTGAAGTCGCCGGCGACCAGGGTGCGCTCGCCGGTCTCCGGATGCACCCGAACCACGGGGTGCTCGGTCCGGAAGTCGGGCTTCTCGAACGCGGCCCGCATCAGCTGCTGTTCCTCGGTGAGGGCGATGGCCTGTGCCGCGGCGTAGTCGAAGCGGTTGCTGTGGACGGCCCACAGGTTCTCGGTGAGGGCCTTCAGCGGTGCGGGCAGGGCGTCGTAGGCGGCCGCGGTGGAGGCCCACAGGGTGGATCCGCCGTATTCGGGCAGCGTCACCGCGCGCAGGATCGAGATGGCCGGGTAGTCGGGTACGAATGTGACATCGGTGTGCCAGCGGGTGGCCTTGGCGTACTCGGAATCCAGCGGTGTGATGATCGGGGCTTCGGCTTGCTTGAGGGCGTGATGGCCGACGGGCTTGCCCAGGAGCCGCGCAAAGGCGTGATGTTGCTCGTCGGTGAGGTGCTGCTGGCCGCTGAAGAAGATCACTTTGTGCTCGAGCAGCGCGCGCCGGATCTCGGCGACGGTGTTCTCGTCGAGATCGCCGCCCATCTGCACGCCCTCGATGCGGGCGCCGATGCGGCTTCCGAGCTTTGTGACAGTGAGAAGGGGGGTGGTGGAAGCGGTCATCGGCTCGTCCTTTGTTCTGGTGGGAACACCTGTAGTCAGGTGACTACAGGTGCATGTGGGCTAGTGTAGCCATGTGACTACACCCACGCCACCGGCCAAAGATCCGGCGAATCCGGTGGGCCGCGACGAGGTGGTTGCCGCCGCGCTGTCGGCGGCGGCCGAACTGTTCGCCGAGCGCGGAGTGTCTGCCACGTCGATCCGTGACATCGCCGCCCGGTCCAAGGTCAACCACGGACTGATCTACCGGCACTTCGGCACCAAGGAGCAGTTGGTCGGCGCGGTACTCGATCACCTCGGGACACGGCTCACCACACTGCTGGACAACGGTGGCCCGGCTGACGAGATCGAACTCAACATGGACCGACACATGCGGGTGATGGCCCGCGCGCTGCTCGACGGTTACCCGATCGGCCAATTGCAGACCCGGTTTCCGGGGGTGACGAGGCTGCTCGACGAGGTGCTTCCGCGTTTCGACGACGAACGAGCGGGGCGGCTGGCGGTCGCCAATGCCGTTGCCCTGAAATTGGGTTGGCGGTTCTTCGAACCGTTCCTGCGATCGTCGGCCGGCCTGGATCCGATCAGCGACGGTGAGGTGCGGAACGCGGTCGGCGCCGAGGTCGCACGGATCCTCGAACCCGGCGCCGCCGCGGATCAGTCAGCTGCCGCTGCGGACTGAGGATTCGACCTTCTCGCCGAGCTGTTTGTCGACGTTCTTCCAGTACTCGAAGGCCCGCTCCAGGACATGCTCGGAGACACCCTTCGAGAGGTGACCGGCGATGTTGGAGACCAGCCGGGCCCGCGCCGCGTCGTCGAGCACGTCGCGCACCATGGTTCCGGCCTGCCCCCAGTCGTCGTCCTCGGCGTGCAGCGTGTAGGCGGCGCGGATCATCTCGCCGTCGGCACGCCACAGCGATTCACCGGTGCGGGCCGGGTCGGCCTGCGGGCCGCCGTACGAGTTCGGGGCGTAGACGGGATCGGACACGTTCTTGATCCGCATGGCCCCGTCTTTCGAGTAGCTGTTCACCTCGACCTTCGGGGAGTTGACCGGGATCTGCTTGTAGTTGGTCCCGAGCCGGTGACGGTGGGCGTCGGCATAGGAGAAGTCACGGGCCAACAGCATCTTGTCCGGACTCAGACCGGTGCCGGCCACCCGGTTGTTCGGCTCGAACGCTGCCTGCTCCATTTCGGTGTGATAGTCCTCGACATTGCGGTCCAGCGTCAGCGTGCCGACATCGTGCAGCGGGTAGTCGCCGTGCGGCCACACCTTGGTCAGGTCGAACGGATTGAACCGGTAGTCCTTGGCTTCCTCGAACGGCATGAGCTGCACCTTCAACGTCCAGCTCGGGAAGTCGCCGCGGTCGATCGAGTCGTACAGATCACGCTGATGGGCATCGCCGTCGACGCCGGCCATTCGGTCGGCTTCCTCCTGGGTGAGGAAGTCGATGCCCTGGTTGGTGATGAAGTGGTACTTGACCCAGGTGATTTCTCCGGCAGCGTTGATCCAGCTGTAGGTGTGGCTGGAATAGCCGTTCATGTGCCGCCAGTCTTTCGGGATGCCGCGGTCACCCATCAGCCAGGTGACTTGGTGCGCGGATTCCGGCGACAGCGTCCAGAAATCCCACTGCATGTCGTGATCGCGAGTGTTGTTGTCGCTTCGCCGCTTCTGCGAGCGGATGAAGTGCTGGAACTTCAACGGGTCCCGCATGAAGAACACCGGGGTGTTGTTGCCGACCATGTCGAAGTTGCCCTCGGTGGTGTAAAACTTGGTCGCAAAACCCCGGGGATCACGCCAGGTGTCTGGGCTGCCGCGTTCACCGGCCACGGTCGAAAACCGGGTCAGCGTCTCGGTTTTGACGCCCGGCTGGAACAGCGCAGCCTTGGTGTAGGCGCTGACGTCGTTGGTCACCTCGAAGTGACCGAATGCGCCGCCACCCTTGGCGTGCGGCTGGCGCTCCGGGATGCGCTCCCGGTTGAACATCGCCATCTGCTCGATCAGGTAGTGGTCCTGCAGCAGGATCGGCCCGTCGGGACCGATCGTCAATGAATGCTCGTCGCTGTACACCGGGATCCCGGCGTCGGTGGTTGTCGGCTTGGGCTGGGTACCGGTCACCCCGTCGCTCCTTTCGCTGTTCAGCAGCCGGCGCTGCGCGCGCGGCAACGCCACCACTGGGACCTACGAGTGCCGGGTACCCGCCGACGTTGTGACTCCAAACCCCGTTCGGGTGCTCTTATCGGTCGGAGTGGCCCGCGCGACGGCGTACCGGTTCCTTGCCGGGTGGCTGATGCGGGGGCGGCAGCAGTGGATGGAGAGGCGTGATGGCGACGGTAGTCGGTCCACTGGTGTCGAGCACGACGTCGTCTCCGGCATGACGGATGGTGAGCGTCCCGTCGGGCCCGTCGCGCAACGTGTAGGTGACGTCTTCGTGGTGCGCATCGACTGTCACCCGAAAACCCTTCCACAGCAACCGAAACCGTAGACACGAGATGCCGTCGGGCAGGTGCGGGTCCAGGGACAGGGTGCTCTCGTCGTCCCGCAGCCCGCCGAAACCGGCCACCAGCGCGGTCCATGTCCCGGCCAGCGAGGCCATGTGCAGGCCATCGCGGGTGTTTCGGTGCAGATCACGTAGATCGATCAGCGCGGCCTCGTAGGCGTAGTCGTGGGCCAGCTCGAGGTGGCCGACCTCGGCGCACATGACTGCCTGGGTACATGCCGACAGCGACGAGTCCCGGGTGGTGCGCCGCTCGTAGTAGTCGACGTTGCGGGCCTTCTGCTCCGCGGTGAACGCATGGCTCTGCCACTGCATGGCCAGCACGAGATCGGCCTGCTTGAGCACCTGGGCCGGGTAGAGCCGGACATAGGGTTCGTGCAGCAGCAGCGGGTAGGAGGTGTTGGCGGAGAAATCCCATTCGGCCAGCGTTGTGAAGCCCTGGCACTGCGGGTGCACCCCCAACTCCTCGTCGTAGGGAATGTGGGCGGCATCGGCGGCGTCACGCCAGGCCGCGGTCTCCTCGGTGGTCACGCCCAACGCGTAGGAGGCGTCGGGATGGCGGGTGCACGCGGCAGCGGCCACCCGCAGGTTGTGTGCGGCCATCAGGTTGGTGAACACGTTGTCGCGCACCACCGCGGTGTACTCGTCGGGTCCGGTCACCCCGTCCAGATGCCAGATCCCGTGGCGATCGTGATGGCCCAAGGACATCCACAGCCGGGCGGTGTCCACCAGCACCGTGAGCCCGCATTCCTGCTCCAGCGAATCATCGCCGGTGACAACGCGATAGCGCTCGAACGCCGCGGCGATGTCGGCATTGATGTGCCACGCGGCGGTGCCCGCAGGCCAATAGGCCGAGCACTCCTCGCCGCGGATGGTGCGCCACGGGAAGCTGGCGCCGTCCAGATCGAGCTGCTTCGCACGCTCTCGGGCGAGATCGAGCGTGGAGGCCCGCCACCTCAGGGCGTCGGCGGCCGCCTGCGGCTTGGTGTACGTCAGCACCGGCAGCACGAAACCCTCGGTGTCCCAGAAGGCATGCCCGTCATAGCCGGTGCCGGTCAGTCCCTTGCCTGCGATGGCACGCCGCTCGGCGCGGGCGCTGGCCTGCAGCACGTGGAACAGTCCGAACCGCACTGCCTGCTGGCAATCGGGGTCGCCTTCGACTTCGACGTCGGCGCAGTCCCAGAATTCGTCGAGGTAGGCCCGCTGAGAGTCCAGCAGCCCCTGCCACCCGCTGTAGCGGGCACCGGTGATGGCCGCAGCGGCCTGGTCGCGCAAGGCCGGACGCGATCGCAGGCTGGACCATCCGTACCCGAGGTATTTGACGATGCGCAGCTTCTGCCCGGCCCGCAGGCCGCAGATGACGGTGGTGCGGGCCAGGTCCTCACGCGAATCGGTGCTGACCTCGACCCGCCCGGGCACCTCGACGTCGTGATCCATCGCGGCCGCCATCATCAGGCCACTGCCGACCGTGCGGTGCACCAGAAGCGCACCGCTGTCGGTGTTTTCATGGTGGACGGCGTGCAGCGGATGTTTGAGCACCGCCGAGACCCGGGGGTCGTCGGAGGTCTCGGGCTGGTCCTCGTTGGTGACGAGTTCGGATTGCACCGTCACGCGGACGAATTCGTCGAGCGCCTCGACGATGTACTCGACGGCCGCCACGCCGCGGTGCGCGAACGACACCAGACGCGTCGAGAGAATCCGGACCTGTTTGCCCGCCGGGGAGCGCCAGTGGGCGAGGCGCGTCAGGGTTCCGGCGCGTAGGTCCAGTGTGCGTTCGTGATCGATCAGCTCGCCGTAGCGCACGTCGAAGGGCTCGTCGTCGACGAGCAACCGCAGCAGCTTGCCGTTGGTGACGTCGACGACGGTCTGGCCGGCCTCGGGGTAGCCGAACCCGGCCTCGGCATAGGGCAGCGGGCGCACCTCGAAGAACCCGGCGAGGTAGGTGCCCGGCAGACCGTAGGGCTCGCCTTCGTCGAGGTTGCCGCGCAGGCCGATGTGGCCGTTCGACAGCGCGAACAACGATTCGGATTGTGCCAGCAGGTTGAGGTCCAAACGGGTTTCGCGCACCTGCCACGGCTCCACCGGATAGGCCTCGTGGGTGATCATCATGGCGTTACATCAACTCCGCGAGGTCGGTGACGACGACGTCGGCGCCGTCGCGGCGAAGCTGCTGGGCCTGCCCGACCCGGTCCACGCCGATGACGAATCCGAATTTTCCGGCTCTGCCTGCCGCGACCCCGGCCAGCGCGTCCTCGAACACCGCGGCCTGGGCGGGGGAGACGTCGAGGAGTTCGGCGGCACGTAGGAAGCTGTCCGGCGCCGGCTTGCCGGCAATGTTCTCCTCGCGCATCGTCACGCCGTCCACCCGCCGCTCGATGTAGGTGTCCAAACCGGTGATCCTGAGGACTTCCTCGGTATTGGCGCTGGAGGACACCACGGCCCGGCGCAGCCCTGCATCGGCCACGGCTTGCAGATATCGTCGCGATCCCTCGAACACCTCGACCCCGTCTTTCTGCAGTGTCTGGTGAAACATCGCGTTCTTCCGGTTGCCCAGGCCCTCGATGGTGCCGGCTTCGGCGGGATCATCCGGTGTGCCCTCGGGTAGTTCGATTCCCCGGCTCGACAGGAACGTCCGCACGCCGTCCTGTCGGCGCTTGCCGTCGACGTAGCGCAGGTAGTCGCCGTCGACGTCGAACGGTGTGTACGGCTCACCGGTGCGGTCGGCCCGGCCTTCGAGGTACTCGTCGAACATGGCCTTCCAGGCCTTCTTGTGCACGCTGGCCGTATCGGTCAGCACACCATCGAGATCGAACAGGCAGGCGGTGATCTGCTCGGGCAAGCCCAGCACAACGGTCCTCGCTTTCGCCGACGTCCACTCCATCATGCGTAGTCGCCGCGCCAAGGGTGGGTTTAAACACGGCTCCGGCGGCCCGCGGTATCCGCCTACCAAGTTTTCCGGCACGTCAAGCACGCTCTGACCTGCCCTCTAGACTGTTGCGGTGGCTTCTCCATCTCCCCGTCCCGTCCTCGTCGTCGACTTCGGCGCTCAGTACGCACAGCTGATCGCGCGGCGGGTCCGTGAGGCCCGGGTGTTTTCCGAGGTCATCCCGCACACCGCCACGGTCGAGGAGATCAAGGCCAAGGATCCGCAGGCCATCGTGCTGTCGGGTGGCCCGGCCAGTGTGTACGCCGAGGGCGCCCCACGCCTGGATCCTGCGTTGTTCGATCTCGACGTCCCCGTGTTCGGCATCTGCTACGGCTTCCAGGCGATGGCCCAGGCACTCGGCGGCACCGTCGAGCACACCGGGACCAGCGAGTACGGGCGCACCGAGCTCGCCGTGTCGGGCGGCGACCTGCACTCTGAGCTGCCGGTCAGCCAGCCGGTATGGATGAGCCACGGCGACGCCGTCACGGCCGCGCCGGAAGGCTTCGAAGTGATCGCCTCCAGTGCCGGCGCCCCGGTCGCGGGTTTCGAGAACCGGGCCCGCCGCCTGGCCGGCGTGCAGTACCACCCGGAGGTCCTGCATTCCCCGCATGGCCAGCAGGTGCTGAGCCGGTTCCTGCACGAATTCGCCGGCATCGGCGCGACCTGGACCCCGGCCAACATCGCCGAGCAACTCATCGAGGCGGTCCGCGCCCAGATCGGTGACGGCCAGGCCATCTGTGGTCTGTCCGGTGGTGTCGACTCCGCGGTGGCCGCGGCGCTGGTGCAACGCGCCATCGGGGACCGGCTCACGTGTGTGTTCGTCGACCACGGTCTGCTGCGGGCCGGGGAACGGGGGCAGGTGCAACGCGATTTCGTCGCCGCGACCGGGGCCAAGCTGGTGACCGTCGATGTCGCCGACCGTTTCCTCGAAGCGCTGACCGGGGTCACCAACCCCGAGGGCAAGCGCAAGATCATCGGCCGCGAGTTCATCCGCGCGTTCGAGGGCGCGGTGCGCGACACCCTGAGCGAGGCCGACATCGACTTCCTGGTGCAGGGCACGCTGTACCCCGATGTGGTGGAATCCGGTGGCGGCACCGGCACGGCCAACATCAAGAGCCACCACAACGTCGGCGGCCTGCCGGACGACCTGAAGTTCAAGCTCGTCGAACCGCTGCGACTGCTGTTCAAGGACGAGGTGCGCGCGGTGGGCCGTGAACTCGGCCTACCCGAGGAAATCGTTGCCCGCCAACCGTTCCCGGGGCCGGGCCTGGGTATCCGTATCGTCGGCGAGGTGACCGCCGACCGGCTCGAAACCCTGCGCCGCGCCGACGCGATCGCGCGTGAGGAGCTCACCGCCGCCGGGCTGGATCAGCAGATCTGGCAGTGCCCGGTGGTGCTGCTGGCCGACGTGCGTTCGGTCGGTGTGCAGGGCGACGGCCGCACTTACGGGCACCCGATCGTCCTGCGCCCGGTGTCCAGCGAGGACGCCATGACCGCCGACTGGACCCGGGTGCCCTACGAAGTGCTGGAACGGATTTCGACCCGGATCACCAATGAGGTGCCCGAGGTCAACCGGGTGGTGCTGGACGTCACCAGCAAGCCGCCGGGCACCATCGAGTGGGAGTAGTTACGTCTGCTCGCCGGGATTCGTCGCCGCCTTCTCGACGTACTCGGTCAACATCTGACTGACCACCGATTCGATGGTCGATTCGATCGAGGCGGCCAGCGTCGCGCTGACCGCGGAGACGGCCTGGGTACGGAACTGGATCAACATCGTGATCAGTTCGGCCACTTCGGTATCGGCGGGCAGCGACTCGCCGGGTTTGATCTTCTGGGACACCTGCTCCACACCCGCCCGCACCAGGATCGAGCTGATCTGATCCAGCAGCGGCAGCACCTGCTCGTGTACATCGATCAATTTGTCGATCGGGACACCGTACCGCCGGACTTCGTTGAATGCCTCGATCAGCTTGGGTCGCACGATGATTGCCTCATCCGAGGTCTTCTCGATCTTGATCACGCCGTTGCCGACCAGCCTGTCGAAGGCCGAGTCGTCGGCGACCAGCCGTTTGGCGTGCCCGAGCGGCACCCGTTCGGGTTTCTCGGTCGCCCAGTTGCCCGCGATGGCGTCCTCCAAGCCCAGCACATCGCCGATGTCCTTGCCCTGTTCCCAGGCGCTGAGCATCTCGTGAACGTGCGCGATGTTGTAGCCCCGGTCCAGCATCGAGGTGATCAAGCGCAGCCGGGTGAGGTGGGTGTCGTTGAACAACGCGATCCGGCCCACCCGCAGTGGCGGGTGCAGCAGGCCCCGGTCTCGGTACACCCGAATGTTGCGGGTGGTCGTGTCGGCAAGCCGGGCGAGCTCCTCGATCCGGTACTCGCCCGATGCGGCGGCGCCGTGCGGTTGCACGGCGGCGTCGAAGAGCTGCGACACCGCCGTCTCGATGACGTCGCGCGATCCGCGCCGGATCTGCCTGGGGGCCCGGCGCAGACCGGTGAGGATGGTCGAGATGGCGCCGGCCGGCGGCCGGGGCTGCTTGGCCGCCATCACGCCGAGGAGCTGATCGCGACAGCTGCGTCGCGTGCTGAAGTGGGACTCGGCGCGTCCCGCACCGCTACCTCATAGTCGCCCAGCCGGAAATCCCGCATCTGTCGAAGATACTGGGTGGCGGTTCCGGGATACATCGACGCGTTGAATCCGTCGGCGGTCAGATACCAGCTGGTGCACCCCGACATCCAGGTGGTCTTCGTCAACCGCTGCTGAAGTCGGGTGTTGTGCCGCTCCTGGACGGCGGCTCGCACGTCGAGGTAGCGGAGATTCTTGCGCAGGATCGTGGTGATGCCGGTGACGGCGTAGTCGATCTGACCCTCGACGTAGACCAGCAGCGAGTTGTGTCCCGGCCCGGAGTTGGGTCCGGTCATCAGGAACAGGTTCGGGTACCCGTGGACGTTGATGCTCTTGTATGCCTGGGCGCCGCCTTTCCACTCGTCGGCCAGGGACCGGCCGCCCACGCCGGTGACCGGATACGGCGGGCCGGTGAGATGGACGTCGAAGCCGGTGGCGAACACGATCGCGTCGAGGTGGTGTTCGATGCCGTCGCTGGTGCGGATGCCCACCGGGCTCATCGTGGCGATGGGCCAGTCGATCAGCTTGCAGTTGTCGCGCTGCAGAGCCGGGTAGTAATCACTGGACACCAGCATCCGCTTGCAGCCCGGGGTGAAATCCGGGGTCAGCTGCCTGCGCAGCCAAGGGTCGGCAACCTGCCGGCGCAGGTGCGCCTTGCCGAGCCGGGCCACCAGTCCTGTCAGCGGGGTGTCCCACACCATCGCCGTCGCGCTCGCCTCATGACCCCAGAACAGGATCTGCCGGGCGAGCTGTTGTGCGGCAGGAACTTTGGCGAACAAGCTGCGCGCGACCGGGGGCGTGGCGATGTCCAGGCGGGGGATCACCCAGCCCGGGGTACGTTGGAACACTTTGACGAAGCCCGCGGTCTTCACCAGTTCCGGGATGATCTGCACCGCGCTGGCTCCGGTGCCGATGACGGCGACGCGCTTGCCGGTGAAGTCGTAGTCGTGGTCCCAGTTCGCACTATGGATCTTGTGCCCCTGGTAGGTGTCCAGTCCACGGATATCCGGCCATTTATGGTCCGGCAGGGGGCCCGACGCCAGCACGACGGTGCGGGCCCGAAATTGCTTGCGGCCCGTGGTCTTGACCGTCCAGACGTCCTCGGTCTCGTCGAAGGCGAGGCCGTTGACCTCGATCCCGAACTGGATGCGCCGGCGCAGGTCGAAGGTGTCGACCATGCCCTCGATGTGCTGACGGATTTCACCGGCCGGCGAGTACGCCCGTGACCAGTCCGGGTTCCTGACGAACGAGAACGAGTACAGCAGTGACGGAATATCGCACGCCGCACCGGGATAGGTGTTGTCGCGCCAGGTTCCACCGACCCGGTCGGAACGGTCCAGGATCACGAAGTCGTCGACGCCGGCCTCGATGAGTTTGATCGCGGTGCCGATACCGGTGAACCCGGCGCCGACGATCAGGGTGTCGTACGTACGCATGTCAGGCCGCCGGCTCGTGGGTCAGCTCTTTGAACCAGCTGGGGATGGGTCGCAGCAACGTCTTCGGATAGCGGTCGGACGCCCACACCATCGGGTTCGCGATCCAGTGATAGGGGTGGCGTGGGTTGGTGACCACCCGGCCGTGCAACTTGAGCAGCTGATACGTCGGGACCCGCCAGGTGTACTCACCGCGGCCGCCGATCTCCTTGAAGCGCATCATCGCCTTGTACAGCTTCTCCGGTTGCAGACCCATGTCGACGATGTTGTTGCGCATCCGGTTGAGCAGCGGCACATACATCAACGTGCCGATGATGACGCCGGGGGACGCCACGTTGCCGACGAATTCGACCGCCAGTCTCCGCGCGGTGGAGTTGCCGATCATGTTGAGCACCTCGAAATCCACCGCGATATGGCGGGATTCGTCGTTGTTGATCTTCTCGAAGACCTGGTGGCACACGGGGTCGTCGACCTCTTCGAGCAGGAACTTCAACAGTGCCCCGTCGAGGGCCACCTCGAGCATCGGGATGACGGTGCCTAGCACCGAGAGTGACATGTTGTCGGAGAAGGTGTCCAGCCACTCGATGGCCAACCGGATGTTGACGTTCGGTTCGGGCATCTCGCCGTCGTCGAGCATGCCCCAGCGCTTCATCAGGGCCAGTTCGGCATTGGCATGCCGCTGCTCCTCGGCGTGGAAGTAGCGGTAGATCTCGGCGATGGTCGGGGTGGGAGCCTTCTTGGCCAGCGCGGCGAACCCGCGCGCACCGACGTTCTCGATCCAGCACAGATCGGCCATGAAAGCCTTGAGCTTGGGCCGCATTTCGTCGGTGATGGTCTCGGCGCCCGGCGCGTCCCAGTCGATGTCGGCCAGTGCCCACTGGCGATCCTTGATCTTTGCCAGCATGCGTTCCATATCCATGGCCATGGCTAAACCTCCTCGTGACTGGTGACGCGGGTGGTCAGACCCACGGCTCGGGTGTAGATCGTCGGGGTGAGTCGTTTGATGCCCCAACCGATCCGGGCGTCGGGTTGCGGCATGCAGTAGAGGCCGCCGCGGTCGTTGGTGTCCAGGCACATCCGGGCGACACGTTCGGGGGAAAACCCGGTCCAGCGCATCAGCCGGTCGGCGAGCTGCGTCGACTGGGCGGTGATCCGGCCAGCTTCGACGATGTTGGTCTTGACGAAAGTCGGGCACAGCGCCGTGACGTTGATCCCGGTGCCGGCCAACTCGGCGGCCAGCGTCTCCGACAGCGACAGCGTCCCAGCCTTGCTGACGTTGTAGGCCGCCATCCCCGGAGCCGCGCCGAATGCGGCAGCGGACGCGACGTTGATGATGCCGCGGGGCTGATTGCCTTCTGCGGCACGCAGAATCGGAGTGAACACGTGGCAGCCGTGGATCGGCCCCCACAGGTTGATGCCGAGCACCCAGTTCCAGTCGTCGAGGGTGACCTCGCCGATGGGTTGGCCGCCGGCGCCGACGCCGGCGTTGTTGACGACCAGCGATGGCGGACCGTCGAACCAGGCTTGTGCGGCCTCGGCGAGATGCGTGACGTCCTCGATCCGCGATACGTCGCAGCGCACCGCGGTGGCCTGCCCACCGACGACGACGATACTTTCGGCGATGGCGCGGGCTGCGGCCTCGTCGATGTCGCTGCACACCACCCGGCCGCCGCGGGCGGCCAGTTCGCGGGCAAAGGCCGCGCCGATGCCGCTGCCCGCTCCGGTGACAACGGCGTCGGCGTGCCGGCTGCGCTTGCGGCCCGATCCGAGGATGTTCATCCGGTCACCTCGATGGTGGTGCAGCGCAGGGACTCCGAGATGAAGCCCGCTGCCCGTTGCATGGCTGGGACGGCTTCTGGGCTGAGCCGAGGGAGGGCCTGGAAGACGTGGACCTGATCGGGCCACACCTGCAGTTCGGCATTCCCGCCCGCAGTGCGGATGTCCGCGTCGAGCGAGCGGGCATCGGCGAGCAGCATCTCGGCGCCGCCGGCCTGGATCAGCGTCCGCGGCAACTGCCGCCCGCCTGCGACATCCAGGGCCAGGCGAGGGTGGGTGACATCGATTTTCCCGCAATACAACTCGACGAGGCGAGCGGCATCGGCGACGCGGATGGCGGGGTCGGGGGACAGGCTCTCCCGGGCACGGGCAAGCGTGAACGTCAGATCGATCAGGGGCGAGAACAGCACCAACCCGGCGGGATGGGCGACATCGGGTTGCAGGAGCAGATCCACGGCGAGGTGCCCACCTGCGGAGTCGCCTGCCATCACGATGCGGTCCGGATGGAGGCCGCGTTCGGTGCACAACCAATTCCAACCTGCCCGCACGTCGTTGGCGGCGGCGGGGAACCGGTGTTCGGGAGCCAGCCGGTAGTCGATGCAGAACACGGGCAGTCCGGTCAGGCGTGACAGCCATGCGGTGAGCCGCCGGTGTGTCTGCGGCGAGCACAGCGCGAACCCGCTGCCGTGAAGGTAGTAGATGGCCCGTTCGCCTTCGGTCACTCCCGGGCCGCGTACCCATTCGCCCACGACGCGCCTGCCATCGGCCGTGCGTACGTCGACGCGTTCGACGCGGGTTCCCGACAACGACGGTCCGAAGGTGGCCATGATCCGCGCGATCAGTTTGCGTGAGCTCCACAGCCCCCAGCCGGTGTCCGGTGGGAGGGCGGCGCTGACATTCCGCAGGGTAAGGCTGCTGACCTTGGATGCGCTGCGGGATCGGAACGATCCATGGCGGGGCACGGCCGGGTGTGGTCCGGGCATGAGGGCCTCCTCGTTGAAGCGTGGAAGGAGTACACCAGCAATTGATGACATTTGTCAATGTCACCAATCGTCGATGGATGAACATCGATCGACCCGCCCCGGGTCAGCGGGCCGGGTCTCCACGCCAACGAAAACTGTTGACGTACTTGCCCATGTCCAAGGCAAGGTCCAAATTGGCCCCGGACGGGATTCCCGGACCGAAATCAGGGCCGTACGCGTGATACGGCCCGGTAGCGACGGCGATCAGCGCCAGGTCGTTCTTGACGGCCGTGAGGATGACCACCCGCAACCGCATGTACTCGCCGGTGGCGTTCTGCGGCCAGCTGTCGAGAACCATCCCGTACCCCGGCTGGTAGCCGACCATGGCATTCGGGATCTCGTAGTCCATGTCGGCGTCGGGGTAGGTGTCCGCGATCAGGGCCGTGGCGACCTCCTTCGGGGTCCGTCCGGCTGCCGGCTTGCCGATGAGTTGCATGGTGCCGCCGTCACCGGCGAGGAAATCCGCCGTCACACCGTCGTTGGCGGTGGTGACCGTGTAGGCCGCGCCGGTGGCGGGGAAGGCGACCGAGAACCCGCCGTCCGGAGCGTTGAAGCGGGGATTCGTCGCCACGGGCTCGAACGTCGGCGGACGGCCACAGTCGGGCGGGCAGATGTAGCGAGCAGGTGCGGGGCTGGCCAAGGCCGACACCCCGACGAGACCTGCGGCCGGCAACACGACGGCGGCACCCCATAGCTCCAGCATCCGGCGGTCGTCGGCCCGGTGCACCGGCGGCGGCAACGTGTGGATCGCGACTCCACAGTTGGGGCAGAACGTCGTATCGGGAACGGACTGGTCGCATTGTGGGCACACCAGCGATCCGTCGGTCTGAACGGCGTCACGGGTTTCGTAGAGCAATGCGAGCTGCACGCTGATGCGCAGTGCGAGCATCGCCAGCGCCATCACCGCCAGATGCACTGCCAGCACCAATATCTGAGAGACCGGCGCTACATCGATCAGACCGAGAATCGCATAGCCGGCAGGAACGGCTGCGGCCGTCAGTGTCACGGCCGTGCGTACTCGCTTCGGCTGCGCGGTGGCCGCCGCCGGCGTGAACCACAGCGCGACACCGACGAGCGCGCCGGCGGCCCCTGCGGTCAACGGCACCGCCACGCCCTGGATCCCGGCCTGGACCAACAGCCCGGTCAGCGGCCGGTCGTGGTCGACCAACCCGTCGTCGAACTGCGGAGCCAACCGGCCGAGTGTGGCGGTCGCAGTGAAGGCAAGCGCACCGAGTGCACCGATTGTGAAGCCGCCCAAGGACTCCCGTGCGCGCGGTGCGAACAGACCGATCGCGATGACCGGGGCCAGCATCAACAGCATCGCGCCGAGTGGGACGCCGAGGCCGTCCCGCAGGATCCGCAACGGTGGGACGGCGACACCCATCGGCATGTCGTACTCGCGGGCCACCGTGGTCGCCGTCATTAGTGTCCAAGCGACGCCCAGTCCAGCGCCCAGGACAGCGGTCAGCAGCAACGTGCGCGCTGGAATGTCTTGTGAGGCAGCGGTTCGACGGAGGTATGCGACGAACAACAGCGGCACTCCGAATGCAGCGAGCGCGTTCATCGCGGCGGGTAATCGCAAGAGTGCGCAGGCGACCACCGCGACCACCAGCACCGCTATGGCCAGGCGGAACAGCGCGCGCGAATGTCGCGGCAGCTGCGGGAACAGCGAACTGACCACCGACGGCCGCAGCAGGTGCTCGCGGCCTGCGCAGTATGCGCGGATCCGCAACCACCCGGGCTCATCGCCCTGTGCGTCCAGATGTGTACCGCACCGGCCGCAGAACTCTTGTGCCGCAACCTGGGCCCGGCATCGCGGGCACGCGGTGGTTCGCACTGTGTCGTCGGGGTCGTCGGGGCCCGTTCCGGAGCTCATGGCATGGATGGCCGCGAAGTCGGCGGCCGCTGTCCGAGCGCTATTGCCGGTGGGGGCTGCCGATCCCGTGCCGCCCAGTGGGTGGCGCCGCCGGTCCCACGTGGGTGGGCGTAAAGCTGTTGGCGCCGCCCGGGGTCACCTGCTTCTCGGTGGGGGCAGCGGGCGGCGGTGCCGTTGTGGTCGTCGTGGTGGTAGTCGGAGTCGGGCTCGTGGTCTCGGGCGCCTTTTCGCCCGTACCGCAAGCGCTGAGCCCGACCATCCCGATGATCGCAGCGGAGGCCGCACCGACTGCGAGGCGACGAGCTGATGTGCGTGACCTCATGGTTTGTCCTAACTGTCCCCCGCCGGGTGATTCGGACATGGCAGCCGAATCGAACTGGTAGCAAACCCTAACCCGGCGCGCCCCGGCGTGGGCGTCAATTGCGAGTTTCAGGCTCAGCGACTGGGATCGCCGCGCCAACGGAAGCTGTTGACGTATTTACCCATGTCCAGGGCCAACTGCAGGTTGGCCCCCGAGGGTTTACTGGCGCCGGAGCCAGGCCCGAATTCCCGGTACGGCCCGATGGCTGACGCGACCAGCGCGAGGTCGTCTTTGACCGCGACCAACACCAGGACCCGCATCCTCATGTAGTTGCTCGTCGCGCCCTGAGGCCAGCAATCGGCGACCAGGCCGAAACCCGGGTGGTAGCCGACCATCGCGTTGGGGATGGTGTAAGCGGTCCTGGTATCCGGAAAGCTCTTCTCGACCAGGGAATTGGCGATGTCCTCGGGGTTGCGCCCACCGGCCCGCTCGCTGAACAACTGCAGCATGCCGCCATCACCGGCCTGGAACTCGGCGGTGACACCGGTCGGGTTGGTGGTGACCTTGTACGCCGAGGAAGCCACCGGATAGGAGACCGAGAAGCTCCCGTCGGGCGCGGTGAAGACGGGATTGATCGCCACGGCCTGCCCGGTCGGCGGCTGCCCGCAATCCGGCGGACACATGTAGCGGGCCGGGGGTTGGCTCGTCGTGTGGGAGACCCAGGCCAGTATCCCGGCCACCAGGGCGATTCCGGCAACCAGGACGGTCAGCATTTTCAGCGCTGAGGATCCACGGATGGCCCGGGTTCTGCCTGTCGAGATGGGTACCGCGTATCCGGGGAAAAACGTGTTCATTCGGCGCCCGGCCCCGGGTCACGGACAGGTCGGTGTTCGCGACGTTCTTCTCGGGACGTGCGTGATGATGCGTGGGTGGCTGCGCCGCAGTGGGGACAGAACGACATGTCGGGCACGATGTGGCCGCAGCGTGGACAGAAGATGGGTTTGTCGGAAGCGATCTCGTCCTGGGCCTCGTGCAGCAGCGCCAGATGCAGGCCGACGCGCAGTGCCAAGATTGCCAGCAACGCAACCGTGATGTGCACGGTCAACTGGACCCACTGGGGGATACGGGCCACGTCGACCAAACCCAGTGCCGTGTAGATGATCAGCACGGCCAACGCGCAGGAGAACATCACGAGCCGGACGTAACCGACGTGTTTGTCGGCCTTGGTGGGAGGGCGGGTGAACCACAACGCCGCACCGACCAGGCCTCCGATGGACGCCGCGGTCAACGGTACTGCGATACCACGAATCCCGGCTTCCACGAGTAGCCCGGACAGCGGGCGGTTGTGCGCGATCATTCCGGTGGTCAACTGCGGGGCCAGCCGGGTCAGCGTGGCCGCCGCGGTGAAGGCCGTTGCGCCGAGAGCGCCGATCATGAAGCCGTCCAAGGATTCCCGGCTCGCCGGCCGCAGCATCCGGACCGCCACCGCGGGTACCAGCATGAGGACGGCACCGCCCAGTGGAATGCCCAGGCCGTTGCGCACGATCCGGGTTCCGGTCACCCCGGTCCCGAGCGGGACGCCGTAGGACTTGGCCATGACGTGGCCGGTGAGCAGCACCCATCCCACGCCCAGCGCGATTCCCAGGACGACGGTCAGCGCCAGGTTGGCGCGGTGCAGGTCCCGGAAGGCATCGGACTCGTAGAGATAAATCAGGAAGAGCAACGGAAGCCCCAGCGCCGCAACAGCGATCAGGGCCGCGGGCAGGCGCAACAGCGCACACGACACCAACGCGGCGAGCAGGATCAGCATCGCGATGCGGAACGGGGTGCGAGATCGATCCGACAGGTGAGGGAACAGCGAGCTGGTGATCGACGGGCGCAGCAGATGTTCGTCGGGGGCGACGCAGGATGCACTGAGGCGCAACCATTCCGGCCCGTCTCCTTGCTCCTTGTCGATCGGCACCCCGCACAGGCCGCAGTACTTGCCGTCGGGCACGTCGACCTTGCAGACGCGACACTCGGTGGTCGGGACGTCGTTGCCCTCAGGCGTGTCGGTCATCGGTTCGCCTTCTGCAGCACGAGGAGATTCTTGACGAGGTTCTCTACGTTGGGCGTGCCCAGCCCGGTCACCATGTCGTAGCCGGGTGCGGCGCTGGCCACCGCGTTGCCCCCGAGGGTGACGTCGCGGAATGCCGGCAGCGGTGCACCCTTGGCGACGCGGTACAGCATCGGATTGAGATCGCCGAGTGCGCGCCCACCGTTGGCGGTCAGGTACTGGTTCATCACCGCGGCCATCGCAGCCCACAGCGGCGCGGACTGCGAGGTGCCGCCGCCGACCAGGACCTGGCCGTTCAGAACGATCTTCACGCCGGTGAACGGGTCGGCGACCGCCGAGATGTCTGGGGTCAGCCGCTTCTGGTCGCCACCGGCTTCGGTACTACCGGGTGCGGACAGCCCGCGCTGCCAGCCCGGTCGGTCGAACAGCGACGAAACCCCGCCGCCGGTGCCTTGTGACAGCGGGACGTCGAACCAGGCCTGTTCGGCCAACCAGTCGCCGTCGGCGTCGGTGGACAGTGTGGTGCCGCCGACGTCGGTCATCTCCGGCAGGGAGGCCACCGAGTCCAGGCCGATGTCGTCTTCGCTGGGTGCCGACGACCAGTCTTGTCCGCCTTTGCATTCCAAGCCGGCCAGGTCGCCGCTGGCATTGAATGCCGTGGTGCCGTGGGTGTGTGCGGTGGCCAGCGCCGAGCGGACGGGGGCGAGATCGGCCGCGGTGATCAGCTTGTCGCAGCCCCACCCGATCGAGAAGCTCCACACCGCACCGGGGAACTGCCGGTCGGCGGACTCGAGCATCTTCCCGATCTTCTCGTAGGCACCGTCACCCTCGACGGTCGGCCGGGCATTGACCACGACCTTCTGCGCATCCGGGGCGATGGCATGGGCGACCTGCAGATCCATGGTGGTCTCACCCCGCGGTGCACTCGGTTGCCCGCCGACCACCGCGGGTGTGAACCTGGGCAGGCCGAAGGTGGTGGCGAACGTGTCCAGATCGGACTGATCGAATCCGTCGAACGCGAAGAACACGATGGTGGTGCCCTTGCCGGTGAATCCCTGTTTGGCCAGATCGGCGAGGTTGTAGGTGTTGAGCACTCCCTGTGGCGTCAATCCCTGGTCCGGAACATCGGTGGGCAGGTTCCGCAGGTCCGGCAGTGACATCCGGTGTGGCGTGTAGCCCAGGATCCGGCCGACCTCGCTGACGTCTGCGGCCAGTGGCCCGGGCACCGAAGGCTGTTGCGGTGAGGCATAGAACTCCTGACCGCGCCGCCCCCGGTAGTCGTGGATGTCCACGCCGAAAGCGGTTGCCATGTCGGGGGATCGGCCTTCGGTGATCGCCCAGGCGTCACCGGGTCGCCAGCGGACCGACAGTGCGTGCTGCTCGGCCCACTCGAACAGGGCCGCCGGCCGAGCGGCACCGTGCAGCGTCATGGTGAGTTGCGCCGAACCGTTGTCGGCGGGGCCGAGATCGGTTGAGTCGGACAGCAGATGGGCGTACGGGCCGCTTATCTGAGCGGACCCGTACGCCCGGTCACCCGTGGCCGGAGTGGCCCGCAGGTCAGACACCAGCAGGGCGCTGAACAGGATCAGAACCAGTAGCGTCCGCCCAGCGGCGATGTTCATCCCGGTCATGGGTGAACGACCGACTTTCTGTGCTCCGCGTTCAGTTGTCGCCGGGGATGGCGGTCGGTGCAGGCGGTGCCTTCACGCCGGGTGTGAAGAGATTGCCGCCGGTGGGGTTGATCGACTTCTCGGTCGGTTCGACCGATGGCGGTGGAGCAGGGGTGGCCGGCGTGGTGGTTGTGGTCGTCGTCGTGGTGGTCGGTGTGGTGGTCTCGGGGCCCTCCTCCTCGGTACCGCACGCGGCGGTGAACGAGATCATCCCGATGACTGCCGCGCCGCCCGCGATGACGGTGAGCCGACGAGTCAACTGCCCAGACTTCATGTTGTTGTCCTCACTGTCCCCCGTGCTGTTACAGAGCTGGCCTTCGGCGAATCGCGGTGGATTCCCACTACTTGCAACGCAAATCGTGGCCCAGCCCCATCCCGAAGCGGGTTCTGGTGATCGGAACTCTAACCGAAGGTCCGCGCGGTCGCAGAACCATCGCCGGCGGTGCGGCTTCCCGCGTCGGTGGCCGTCGCCCGCGGCTTGACGCTGTCGGAGCGTAGGTGTTTACTCGAGCCATCGAACATATATTCGAACATGCTGGGTTGCGAATGGTGCGGGAGGTGTTGTTGTGACTGTTGCGGCAGAGCTTGATATGCGTCGGCTTACCCGCTCTGAACAGGTAGAACACCTCCGCCGGAAGATTGCCTCGGTGTCGGGCAAGGTCGGCCCGGTGCATCGCGGAGCGCCCCGGTCACCGGCGGTGGCGACGCCTCCGGAAACTTTGCTGTCGTCGCCTGAAACCCAGGTTGATGCATTCCCGGAGGGCCTGCAGACGATGCTGCCACGCGGGTCGGTCGCGGTGGCCGCGGGTGCCCGGTCGCTGTCGCTGGGCATGGTGGCGGCGGTGACGGCCGGGGGCGGGCATGCGGTGATCATCGGCCAACCCGATGTCGGCCTGTTGGCCGCGGTGGAGATGGGCGCCGACCTGAGCCGCCTCGCGGTGATCCCCGACCCAGGCGCCGACCCTGTTGAGGTGGCCTCGGTGCTGATGGACGGGATGGATCTGGTGGTGCTCGGTCTGGGTGGGCGTTCGGTGCCGCCGAGCCGGGCCCGGGTGATGGTGGCGCGGGCACGGCAGAAGGGCTGCACTCTGTTGGTCACCGACGGTGACTGGCAGGGGGCATCGGCCCGGCTGGAGGCGCGGGTATCCGGCTACGAGGTGGTCGGTGCCGGTCAGGACGTCCCGACGCCCGGCCGTGGCCGGATCAGCCGGGTTCGGCTGGCCATGGGGGCCCGGGGCCGGGGCGTCGGATCGGCTTGTGCGGCAGGCGGGTAGCTCATGCCCGCGGATTCCAGGGTGCTGGCTCTCTGGTGTATGGACTGGCCGGCGGTGGCTGCGGCGACGGCGGCAGGTCTGACGTCGACGGTGCCGGTCGCGGTCACCTTGGCCAACCGGGTGATCGCCTGTTCGGCATCGGCACGCGCAGCCGGGGTCCGGCGCGGCCTGCGCCGCCGCGAGGCTCAGGGCCGGTGCCCGCAACTGCATGTCGTCACCGCCGATCCGGCCAGGGACGCCCGCCATTTCGAGAACGTGACGCTTGCCGTCGACGATCTGGTACCTCGCGCCGAGGTGCTGCGTCCGGGGCTGCTGGTGCTCTCGGTCCGCGGCGCGGCACGGTACTTTGGTTCGGAATCGGTTGCGGCAGAACGATTGATCGATGCTGTCGCCGCGGCAGGGGCTGAATGTCAGGTCGGCATCGCCGATCAGCTTTCCACAGCGGTCTTCGCAGCTCGGGCGGGGTGCATCGTCGAACCCGGGGCCGACGCACGGTTTCTGTCCGGGTTGTCGATCCGGCAACTGTCCACCGAACCGGCCCTGGCCGCTCCGGGGCGCGAGGACCTGGCAGATCTGTTGTGGCGGATGGGTATCCGGACTCTTGGGCAGTTCGCGGAGTTGTCCCGCACCGATGTTGCCTCCCGGTTCGGGGCCGACGCGGTGTCGGCGCACCGGTTCGCCTGTGGCGAGCCGGATCGGGGGCCTTCCGGGCGGGATCCGGCCGCTGAACTCGACGCGGTGATGAACTGTGACCCGCCGATCGAACGGGTGGATGCCGCAGCCTTCGCGGGACGGTCACTGGCCAGTGATCTGCACCGTCATCTGGAGGCGGTGGGGGTGGGCTGCACCCGATTGGCCATCCACGCCGTAACCGCCAACGGTGAAGAGCTGGAACGGGTCTGGCGGTGTGCCGAACCACTGACCGAGGATGCCACCGCTGATCGGGTGCGTTGGCAGTTGGACGGCTGGCTGAACTGCCGCACCATTGATCGGCCTAGTGCGCCCCTCGTCATGTTGCGCTTGCGGCCGGTGGAGGTGGTGTCGGCGGCGGCGCTGCAGTTGCCGTTGTGGGGCGGGCTCGGGGAGGAGGATCGGCTGCGGGCCCGGCGGGCGCTGCTGCGGGTTCAGGGTCTGCTCGGCCCGGAGGCGGTCCAGGTCCCGGTGCTCAGCGGCGGGCGTGGACCGGCTGAACGCATCACCTTCACCCCGCTGGGGGATGAGCCGGTGCCGCGAGCCGATCCTCGGCAACCCTGGCCCGGTCAGCTGCCCGAGCCCTCGCCGACTGTGTTGCTCGACGACCCGGTGGAACTGCTTGATGTACAAGGAAATCCGGTGCGGGTCACCAGCCGCGGGTTGTTCTCCGCCGATCCGGCGCAGCTGACCGGCGCCGGCCGCCGGGACGGCAGGTTGTGCTGGTGGGCGGGGCCGTGGCCGGTCGACGAGCGGTGGTGGGATCCGGAGAACCGAGGGGTCGGACGTACGGCGCGGGTCCAGGTGCTGCTGGGCTCTGGAGATGGGGAAGGGGGTGATCTTGCTCTGCTGTTGTGTTACCGGCAGCGCCGGTGGTATCTGGAGGGCGCCTATGAATGAAGTCTTAGGGAGCCGCTAAATGACGAGGTGGCAAGCGTAGCATGCAGTGCTACGCTTGGGTATGACCGAAGAAATCAGTCAGCGCGAATTGCGTAACGACAGCGGGCGGGTCCTGCGGGCATTGGATGAGGGGAAGACGTTCGTCATCACCCGTAATCGCGAGCCTGTCGGGGAACTTCGTCCGTTGCGGCGGCGACGGCTGATGGATGCGCACATCGCAGTTGAGTTGTTCCGTCATGCTCCTACGGTCGATGGGGTTCGGTTCCGAGCTGATGTGGATGCACTCGCTGACCAAGATCCGGCACCTAGTGTCTGAACGGGCGAAAGTTCGTGCCAAGGCGGGATTACTTGACACCTCCGTGGTCGTAGATCTGGAATCGCTGAGCCCGGAGGATCTTCCTGAGCAGATTGCGATCAGCGCAGTGACGCTCGCGGAGCTTGCCGCCGGTCCGGTGTCAACGACCGATCCCGCTGAACGTGCCAGGAGACAAGATCGCCTGCAGCGGGCAGAAGCGGTTTTCGATCCGGTCCCTTTCGGCGTCGAGGCGGCACGAGCCTATGGCCGGGTGGCGAGCGCAGTGGTTTCGGCGAAACGACAACCGCGAAAACGATTCGCCGATCTGATGATCGCGGCGGTGGCCATTGCCGAGGGCATGCCCGTCGTTACACGGAACCCGGATGATTTTCGCGGGTTGGAGGATCTCGTTACCGTTATCGCCGTCTAGCGTCGGGCTGGTCAGCTCAAACGCTGTGCGAATTCCCCGACCCGGCTGATAAACCGGTCGAAGAACACCGACGGGTCGACCTCGGTGCCGATCAGTGCATTGGGTCGACGGCCCCAGTGTCCGCGCCAGTCGGCCACCGTCATGCCGCGGGTCAGAGTTCCGCTCAGCTCGACATCGACTGTGGTCTCCCGGTAGCTCACCAACTCCGGGTCCAGGGCGACGGCAGCGGCCAGGGGATCGTGCAGGTGGGCCAGGTAGCCGTCGCCGGTGTCGAAGTGGAACTCGAAGTAGAACCGCATGGAGTCCTCGAGCACGCGGATCAACGGATTGTCCGCGCTGGACCGCGTGCCCCGCTCGTCGAGCACGCTCATCGGTGCCGATGGGGAGCCGGCCGCGGCCGCCAATCGGTTCAGTAGTGCGGGCGTCATCGCGATGTTCTCGGTCAGGTTGAGGCCCAACACGATTGGCACATGTTCCGCATCATCGTGGCCCCAGGCGGCGTTCCAACCGCTGAATACCTCGGCGGCAGACTCGGGGTCCACACTGATGTTCCATTCCGACACCGGTGTGGTGTTGCCGCGATAGTCGAAGGCCCCGCCCATGATCACCAACCGGCGCAGCAGCTTGGGCAAAGTGGGTTCGGCGCGCATGGCCAGCGCCAGGTTGGTCAGCGGGCCGGTGGCCAGGCCGATCAATTCGCCCGGGTGCGCGCGTGCGGCGCGTACCCAGGCCTCGGCGGCATCGTGCGCGGTGAGCAGCCGATCGCTGTTCGGCAACTGCGCATATCCCAGGCCTTGTGGCCCGTGGGTGTCCTCGGCGGTGCGCAGGGGTGCGCTCAACGGCTGTTCGGCCCCCTTGGAGACCGGGACCCCCGCCACCCCACACAGCTCCAGCATGCCGAGGTTGTTGGCACAGACCTGTTGCACCGGAACGTTTCCCGCGGTAGAGGCGATACCGACCAGTTCGGCCTCAGGGCTGGCGAACAGATATGCCAGCGCCATGGCGTCATCGACACCGGTATCGACGTCGGCGAACACGGGAATTACGGATGACGTCACCGTGCCAAGGATAAGCCAACGACATGACCCAGATCGGCTACCAGTGCACCCCGGGCACCAACCGCACCGCCCGCTTGACCGGGCGGGCCACCGCCCGCGGGACCCGCAGGTTGCGTCTGCTGCGGACGGGTCGCTTCGGGCGTCGTTGCGCTTCAACGCGATCCGGCCCGTCGGTGCCGACGCCACGTGCGGCGGCCGAATCCGGGTAGCCCAGATACAGCTGGTGCAGAACGCGTCGGGACAGTTTCGGGGTCAGGTAATTCCCGAAATCGGCGACGGTCCCGAGCGGGGTGTCGATCCGGGCCGGTTTGTCGACCAAGCCGCGCACCACCATGGCCGCGGCATGTTCGGCCGAGATGGGCGGTACCGGGTTGAGCTTGCGTGACGGCGCGATCATCGGCGTCTTCACCAACGGCATATGGATATTGGTGAACGTGATGTGATCGGAGAGGGTTTCGGTGCCGACCACCTCGGAGAACGCATCCAGCGCGGCCTTGGACGGGAGGTAGGCGCTGTACTTCGGGCTGTTGGCCTGTACCCCCGCGCTGGACACGTTGACCACATGACCGAACCGGCGTTCGCGCCAGTGCGGCAGCAGCGCCAGCACCATCCGCACCGAGCCGAAGTAGTTGACCGCCATCACCCGCTCGTAGTCGTGCAAGCGGTCCGTCGAGTTCACCACCGAGCGGCGGATCGACCGGCCGGCGTTGTTCACCAGGTAGTCGACGTGGTCGAACCGGCCGAGGATGTCCTTGACCGTGTGCTCGACCGACGCCGAATCGGTGACGTCGCAGGTGAATGCATAGGCCTGCCCGCCTGCCGAGCGGATCTCGGCGACCAGGTCGTCGAGTGCCTCCCCGTTGCGGGCCAGGGCGAAGACGCAGGCGCCGCGCTCGGCGATGGCGATGGCCGAGGCCCGGCCGATGCCGCTGGAGGCGCCGGTGATGATGACGTGCTTGCCGACCAGGGGGCCGGCCGGGTCGTCGCGCCGCGCCCGGTCCGGGTCGAGGTGCTCAGCCCAGTACCGCCACAGTTTCGGTGCGTACGTGCTGAATTCAGGTACCGCGATCCCGGTGCCGCGCAACACGGCGGTGGTGTAGTCGGCGGTGAATGTCGGCCTCAACTCGGCCACGTCGAGCACATCGCCGGGGATCCCCAACTGGGTGGAGACGATGTTGCGCACCGCCTTGGCCCGTCCCCGTGCCCGCAAGACCGGTGCCGCGGTGGCCCGCGGCAGCGAGCCGCGCAGCGGCGGCAGGCCGGCTTCGACGGCCACTCCGCGGTAGATGTCGCGCAGTCCGGTGGTCTTCGGCGCGGTGAGGTGGAACGTCTCACCGTCCTTGTCGTCGACGTGCATCAGATGGACAACCGCTGCCACCACATAGTCCACCGGTACGACGTTGGTCCGGCCCGAGTCGGGCAGCATCATCGGGGTGAACTTGGGCAGTGCTGCCAGCCGCGCCAGCACGCCGAAGAAGTAGTACGGGCCGTCGATCTTGTCCATCTCGCCGGTCTGCGAATCGCCGACCACAACCGCCGGGCGGTATACCCGGTAGCGCAGGCCCGGCGCCGAGCGGACCAGCAGTTCGGCCTCGAACTTGGTCTGGTGATACGGCGTGGGCAGGTCCTGGGCGACGTCGAAATCGGCCTCGGTGAACACGCCCCGATGGTTGCCGGCCACCGCGATCGAGGACACGTGGTGCAATGTGGCATCCAGGCGCTGGGCCAGTGCGATCACCGCGCGGGTGCCCTCGACGTTGGCGGCCCGTTGCTCGGCCTCGCCCACGGTCATGTCGTAGATCGCCGCGCAGTGCACCACATGGGAGATGTCACCGAGGTCGGCGATATCGGTGTCGGACAACCCGAGATCAGCCGCGGTCAGGTCACCGACCAGCGGTTTCACTCGATCATCCCAGTTTTGGGCGAGCTTCTCGAACCGTGTCAACGACTCACGGCGCACCAGCACCCACACCTCGGCGCCGGGGTCACGGGACAGAATCCGGGTGATCACTCGGCGGCCGATAAACCCGGTACCGCCGGTAACGACATAACGCATGCGAGCCATCGTGGCCCTAGATTTGGCAAACGTCAACATGGGCGGCCGCCTCAACTATCGTCGGCACGCATGCCTCTCAATCCGGACGCCATAGGCGCGACGACCGATCCGATCCCGTTCGACTGGACCGACCGCGACACCCTGCTGTACGCCATCGGCGTCGGCGCGGGAACCGATGACCTTGCCTTCACCACCGAGAACAGCCACGAGATCGAGCAACAGGTGTTGCCGACGTATGCGGTGATCGCGTGCTCGGCGTTCCCGGCGGCACTGAAGATCGGCACCTTCAACTTCAGCATGCTGCTGCACGGGTCCCAGGAGATCCGGCTGCACCGGCCGCTGCCGCCGGCCGGAAAGTTGACCGTGGTCTCCGAGGTTGCTGACATTCAGGACAAGGGGGAAGGCAAGAACGCGGTGGTCATGCTCAAGGGCATCGGCACCGATCCGGCCAGCGGCGAGGTTGTCGCGGAAACCCTTACCACCGTGGTGATTCGGGGCGAAGGCGGGTTCGGCGGCCAGCCCGGGCAGCGCCCGGAGGCACCGCAGATTCCCGACCGCGAACCCGACGCCCAGGTGGCGCTGCCCACCCGCGAGGACCAGGCGCTGATCTACCGGCTCTCCGGGGACCGCAACCCCCTGCACAGTGATCCCTGGTTCGCGAAGAATCTCGCCGGGTTCCCGAAACCGATCCTGCACGGGCTGTGCACATACGGGGTGGCCGGCCGGGCACTGGTTGCCGAGCTCGGCGGCGGCGACGCCACGAAGGTTCATGCGGTGGCGGCGCGGTTCAGTTCGCCGGTGTTCCCAGGCGAGACGCTGACGACGTCGATCTGGCGCACCGAACCGGGCCGGGCGGTGTTCCGCACCGAGGCTGCCGGGCCCGACGGAGCTGAGGCCCGGCTCGTCCTGGAGGACGGCGCCGCAGAGTATTCCGCCTGATCCAGGCAATTTCGTAGAAGCCCTGCACGCCGCGTAGTGGGTTGACAGGATCGAACCACGACGTTCGCACGGCGCGGTGCGGGATGGGTGGTGGCAGATGACGCAGGCGAACTTGGTCGTTGGATACCTGGCCACCCCCGGTGGTGCCGACGCGGTGGCCTTGGCAGTCCGGTTCGCCCGGACCCTGGGTGCCGAGGTCAACATCTGCATCGTGCTCCCGCCCGACACCGCGCCACCGGGCACCGTGCCCAAAGGCGGTGGCTACGAAGACGTCGTCGCCGAACAAGCGCAGCGTTGGCTCGACGATGCACGGGGGCTGGTGCCCGACGACGTTGTGGCACACACCCATCTCAGCTTTGACGAGTCGTTCACCGACGGTTTGATCCGCGAGGCGCTGCGGTTGCAGACCAGCGCCATCGTGGTCGGTGGCGCGGGTGGGGGACTGGTCGGCAGTTACTCGCTGGGGTCGGTGGTCAACGAGTTGTTGCATTCCTCGCCGCTGCCGGTTGCGGTGGCGCCGCGTGGGACGCGCTTTTCCCAAGTTCAGCGGGTGCACGAAATCACTTGTGCCATCGGCCAGCGCCAGGGCTCGGGCTTGTTGCTCGACACCGCTGTACGTGCCAGCCGGGCTGCGGATGTCCCCTTGCGGTTGGTGTCGCTGGTGGCACTGGATCCTGCCTTCGGCTCGCTACGCGGCGACGCCGAGGCGGTCCGGGCGCACGCGCTCGCACATGCCGAGCGAACCCTTGATGCGGCCAGAAACGAACTGCCTCCTGATTTTCCGGTGACGTCCACGATCGTGAACGGTCCAACAGTCGAAGCGGCCGTCGAACAGTTGGGCTGGCAGGACGGTGACGTCATCATGGTCGGATCCAGCCGGCTCAGTGCGCCGCGGCGGATCTTCCTCGGTTCGACCGCCGCAAAGATGTTGCGGGTTTTGGACGTACCCATGGTGGTCGTGCCCCGGGACGAACGGAAGGACGGCGAGGACAAGTCATGAGCGAGTCGGCATCCGAACGCCAGTCCCACCAGAAGCTCGAGGAAGCCGAACACTCCGCGGGATTGGTGTCGAAAGGGCTGGCCGCAGGCAAGGTCGGCACGTTGTCTGGTGCGATCCTCGGGATCTCTTGTGTGGCACCCGGGTACACGCTGACTGCCAGCATCGGCCTGATCGTCGCCGCGGTCGGCTTGAAGATGCCCGCCATCTTCATCGCCGGGTTCATACCGATGTTCCTGACCGCCTACGCTTATCGTGAACTCAACTCACGTGCGCCCGATTGTGGGGCGTCGTTCACCTGGTCTACCAAGGCATTTGGTCCGTATGTCGGGTGGATGTGCGGTTGGGGCATGGTGGTTGCGTCCATCATCGTGCTGTCCAATCTGGCCGCGATCGCCGTCGAGTTCTTCTATCTGTTCATCGCCCGGATCGCCAACCAACCCTCGATCGCCGAGCTCTCCGACAACAAGGCCATCAACATCGTCACCACACTGGTGTTCCTGGCGATCGCGACCGCCATCGCCAGTAGAGGCATCACCACCAGTGAACGGGTCCAGTACGTACTGGTCGGTTTCCAGATGGTGGTGCTGCTGGCGTTCGCGGTGATGGCGTTCGTCCGTGTGGGTGGCGGTGACGCCCCGGCCGGGTTGTCGTTCGACCTGGACTGGTTCAACCCATTCAGCGGGCTGGCGTTGAGCGCCTTCGTGGTTGGTGTGACGGGGTCGATCTTCGCCTTCTGGGGCTGGGACACATGTCTGACACTGGGAGAGGAATCCAAGGATCCGACGAAGGTGCCGGGCCGGGCCGGGCTGCTGTGCGTGCTGTCCATCCTTGCGACGTATCTGCTGATCGCGGTCGCGGTCATGATGTTTGCCGGTGTCGGGGAAACCGATCTCGGACTCGGCAACCCGGACAATGCCGAGAATGTGTTCGCCGCGCTGGCCGACCCCGTGCTGGGGACGTGGGCCGGCCCGTTGCTGTTTCTGGCGATCCTGGCCTCGTCGGTGGCCAGCCTGCAGACCACATTCCTTCCTGCCGCACGCGCAATGCTCGCGATGGGTGCCTACCGGGCCTTCCCGTCGCGCTTCGCCGAGGTCAGCCCGCGCTACCTGGTGCCGAGCTTCGCGACCATCACCGCCGGCGTGGTCACCGGTGTTTTCTACACCGTGGTGAGCCTGCTCTCGGAGAGCGCCCTGCTGGATACCATTGCCGCCCTTGGCATCATGATCTGCTGGTACTACGGCATCACTGCGTTTGCGTGCGTCTGGTACTTCCGCCGGGAGTTGTTCGCCAGCGTCCACAACGTGGTGTTCAAGTTCTTGTTCCCGCTCCTCGGCGGACTCGTATTGGCGGCGGTGTTCGTGATCTCGATCGGCGAGAGCATGAATCCGGAGAACGCCAGCGGTGCGGCGATCGGCGGCATCGGCCTGGTGTTCTTCATCGGCTTCGGTGTGCTGCTCTTCGGTGCCGTGCTCATGTTGATCTGGCGGTCTCGCAGCCCTGAGTTCTTCCGGGGCGAGACGCTGCGGTACGACACACCGTCGCTGGTGGAGTAGGGGCGCGGTGGTCAGCTGCCGGCCGCGTTACCGATCCCCGAGTTGCCCTTGTTGTGGGCGAGCTCGAACGGATCGAGCAGGTCCCACACCGTGGCGACAGCGGTGTCTTTCAGCTCGGCGCCCGGGGTTTCCAGGTTGATCAGGTCGGCGACGATGTCGTAGCCGTAGTACACCGCCGAACCCGGCGGAGTGGTCTTGATCAGCTCCATGATGATGGTCTGCCGGGCGTCGCGGGCCGCCTCGTCATCGCCGAGCGCCGGCGCCAGACTGGGCAGGATCTTGCTGATCGGGATCACCGCGTTGACCCACGGCACGATCTGGCTGCCCCGGTAGATCTGCTCGGTGGCTTCCCGGACGAACGGATCGAGTTGATCGGGTGACGCCCCCATCAGGGCATTCCGCAGATTCATGATCGGCTCGGGGATGTCCGTCGGCTCCGGATCCTCGGCGCGGAACGGGTTGGGATCCCACGCCGGGTCATCTGCGGCGGTGTCGACCTGGGTCTGTACCGCGGCGAGCTTGGGCGTGGCCAGGCTGGTGCTCTCCGGCTGCACCACGGCCTCGCTGTCGGCCGTGGGCTTGGGCGCGGCCGCCTGCTTGGGGTTGAACAGGTCCTTGAGCTTGGCGACTTCGCCGGCCTCGAACTCCTCGGCGCTGGGCTTGGACTTGAGCTTGGGCTTGACGGGCTTGGTCAGCGAGCCGGTGATCGTCGTGGTCACGGCGTTCGCGGACTCGGTGACCCGCGTCGCCGCCTTCTCGATCTTGCCCGCGCGCTTGTCGAGGTTGTCCTTGACGGCGTCCTTGAACTTGGCCACGGGCTTGGCTCGTTTGGTGTCGGCCTTGGTTTCACCGCGCTTGGGTCCGGCCTTGGTGTGCTGCGATGTGCTGCTGGTCGAGCCCTTGGACCTGCCGTCCGTGGAATCGGCGTGCGCGGTGCCCTGGCCGGCGACTGCGAGCGCCGCACCGACTCCCGCCGCTACCGCGACACCACCGACGTAGCCGATGTACTTCGTTGACGCCGACGTTGTGGCCATTGCCTGCCTTTCAGACCCGATCCCCAGCCCATCGGCATCGTAAGGGGTCGGCGCGAATGCGGCAGTGCGTAGGTCCGATCGGACAGCTCACGCCTGCGCGACCTTGTAATACGCTGTGGATCGCCCGCATTTTTGCTGTGCAGACGTCGGAGCGGGCAGCGAGGTTAGGAGAGCGCAGTCGTGATGGTGCAGAGGTTGGCCGGTCTGTTCGGAGCGCTTGTTCTGGCGGTGACGCTGAGCGCGTGTGCCGACGACGCGTCGGTGGATGTCGCGGCACCGGTAACCCAATCGGCGGCGCCGGACCCGGCGACTGCGGAGCTCACGATCGAGATCGTCGACAAGATGAACTCGACGCTGCAGGAGATGACCGGTAGCGCTTTGGGCCAGATCGAGGTGAGCTCCATATCCATCAGCACGTCGGGCAACATGGCGGTGGACGCGCTCGACCCGGCCAAGCCCACGGAGTTCAACCAGTACGTCTCGTACTGGGACGGACGCACCGACGTACGGCCATATGACTACGGTGGCTCGGAGAAGCTGCCGGCACTGAGGGAAACGCTGTTCGCGGCCAATACCGTTGCCCCGCAAACCCTGGTGGATGCCTGGACGGACTCGTTCGAGCGTGTCGAGGGTGAGCGCGCCGAACTCAACGCATCCGCGGGGCCCACCGTGACTCGCGCCGACGAGACCGGGCCGGTCGAGATCTACGTTGTCAACGGCACCGAGCGGGACCGGCAGACCGTTTACTACGACGCGACAGGGAACTTCCTGCGCGTGTCATAGCGCCGGCGTGGAGCGGGCCGAGCGAGCCGAGCTATTCCGGCGGTGGCAGGGCGGGCGTCGGGTCGACCGGTACCGGTGGGCCGAACACCTGCCGGTTGATGACTTGTGTTGGGACAGCAGTAAACTGAGCCTCGGCAGATCCTTCCACGGTTACGCCCTTCATAAATCTGGCCTCGGTACCGTGCACGGTGAATTCGCCGTGCCGAGGCTCGTGGCCGCCGCGTACCTGATATGTCACGGCAAACGGCTGATCTGGCAAGGGGTGCAGGCCAATGTAGTTCGGTTGGATTGTGTAGGTGTAGACGCAGTTGTCGGCCGATGGGCAGTTCCGGTCGGTCACGGTGACGCCGATGTTGAATTCCTCCGGGGTTGGCAGCTTCGGCGCTGCGACCGGTGTTTGGAGTGCGGCCGGTGGCTGTGTCGCGTCCGGGACACGCGCGTCGCCGAACAAGATGAAGACCGAGACGCCGATGCCGGCGACGACTATCCCCACGAGGGTCAGCGCCGCCCCCCACTTTCGTACTAGCTGTTTCCAGCCGCCGTCACTGAACAGTGCGACCCCTAGTCGATGCATACCGGCGACTATCCGGTAGCGCGCCGGGTTTCGCTCACGGATTCGCGGTATTGGCTGACGGCGTCTCGTGCCAGGAAATGAGCGTATCGAACAGATGTTCGATATGCTGGCGTGGTGGGTTGGCATAACGGGCCGCCGAGCTGGTCGGAGATGGAGCGGGTACTTACCGGTAAACCGCGTCGTTCCGGGCTGCCGTTGGAACCCGTCGGCGACGGTGGGGACAGCCCGGCCTGGTCGCGTAAACGCGGTAGCTATCAGCCGCCGGAACTTGACCGGCCGCGGACGTCCGTCCGCTATGCCGAGCTACATGCGCACAGCGCCTACAGCTTCCTCGACGGCGCCAGTACGCCGGAGGAGTTGGTCGAGGAGGCGGCCCGGCTGAACCTGCGGGCGATCGCACTGACCGACCACGACGGGCTCTACGGCGTGGTCCGGTTCGCCGAGGCGGCCAAGGAGTTGGACGTCGCCACGGTCTTCGGTGCCGAGCTGTCGCTGGGGAACATTCCCCGCACCGAAGATCCCGATCCGCCCGGTCCGCATCTGCTGGTGCTGGCCCGTGGGCCGGAGGGCTATCGGCGGTTGTCCCGTGAGATCGCCAAGGCGCACCTGGCCGGTGGCGAGAAAGGTAAGCCCCGCTACGACTTCGACGGGCTCACCGAGGCCGCCGGTGGGCACTGGCACATCCTCACCGGATGCCGTAAAGGCCATGTCCGCCAAGCGCTCTCGAAAGGCGGTCCGGAAGCGGCTGCCGTCGCACTGGCCGATCTGGTGGATCGCTTCGGGGCGGGCCGGGTTAGCGTCGAACTCACCCGTCACGGTCATCCGTGTGACGACGAACGCAACGCCGCCCTGGCCGGGCTGGCCCGGCGGTTCGGGCTACCGGTGGTGGCCACTACGGGTGCGCACTTCGCCTCCCCCGACCGGGGCCGGCTGGCCATGGCGATGGCCGCGATCCGGGCCCGCAACTCGATGGACACCGCAGCGGGCTGGCTGGCCCCGCTCGGCGGGTCTCACCTGCGCTCGGGGGAGGAGATGGCCCGGCTGTTCGGTACCGGGATCACAACAGCCGCAGCAGATCTCGGTGAGCAGTGTGCCTTCGGGTTGGCGCTCATCGCCCCGCAGCTGCCCCCGTACCCAGATGTACCGTCCGGCGAAACCGAAGACAGTTGGTTGCGACACCTGGTGATGGCGGGAGCTGCCGAGCGGTACGGTCCCGTCGACAACGCGAAGAAGGCTTACGCGCAGATCGAACACGAACTGCGGATCATCGAGCAGTTGAAGTTTCCCGGCTACTTCCTTGTGGTGCACGACATCACCCGATTCTGCCGAGACAACAACATCCTGTGCCAGGGCAGGGGATCGGCGGCAAATTCGGCGGTCTGCTACGCGTTGAAGGTCACCAACGTCGATCCGATCGCCAACGAGCTGCTGTTCGAACGGTTCTTGTCCCCGGCTCGCGACGGCCCACCCGACATCGACATCGACATCGAGTCGGACCTGCGCGAGAACGTCATTCAGTACGTTTACGAGCGTTACGGTCGTGACTACGCCGCGCAAGTCGCCAACGTCATCACCTATCGCGGCCGCAGCGCGGTCCGCGACATGGCCCGGGCCCTGGGATTCTCGCAGGGGCAGCAGGATGCCTGGAGCAAGCAGCTCAGCCGGTGGGACGGGCGTCCGGACTCGCCGGAGGCCGAGGACATCCCGCGGCCGGTGATCGAGCTGGCCACCCAGATCGCCAACCTGCCGCGCCACCTCGGCATCCACTCGGGGGGCATGGTGATCTGCGACCGCCCGATCGCTGACGTGTGCCCGGTGGAGTGGGCCCGCATGGCCAACCGCAGCGTGCTGCAGTGGGACAAAGATGACTGTGCGGCAATCGGTTTGGTGAAGTTCGATCTCCTGGGCCTCGGTATGCTCTCGGCCCTGCACTACGCCATCGACCTGCTGGCCGAGCACAAGGGCATCGACGTGGACCTGGCCAAGCTGGACCTGTCCGAACCGGCGGTCTACGAAATGCTGCAGAAGGCCGACTCGGTCGGGGTGTTCCAGGTGGAATCCCGCGCACAGATGGCCACCCTTCCCCGGCTAAAGCCACGCACGTTCTACGACCTCGTGGTGGAGGTGGCGCTGATCCGGCCGGGGCCGATCCAGGGCGGCTCGGTGCACCCCTACATCAAGCGGCGCAACGGTCTGGAGGAAGTGACCTACGACCATCCCTCGATGGAGCCGGCGCTGAAGAAAACCCTTGGGGTGCCACTGTTCCAGGAACAGCTCATGCAATTGGCAGTCGACTGTGCGGGTTTCACCCCGGCCGAGGCCGACCAGTTGCGCCGGGCGATGGGTTCCAAACGCTCCACCGAGAAGATGCGCCGGTTGCGTGCCCGGTTCTACGACGGCATGCGAGACCTCCACGGCATCACCGGCGAGGTGGCCGAGCGGATCTACGAGAAGCTGGAGGCATTCGCCAATTTCGGTTTCCCGGAAAGTCATTCGCTGAGCTTCGCGTCGCTGGTCTTCTATTCGTCATGGTTCAAGCTGCACCATCCGGCGGCGTTCTGCGCGGCACTGCTGCGGGCCCAGCCGATGGGGTTCTATTCTCCGCAGTCACTGGTGGCCGACGCGCGCCGACACGGGGTGGTGGTACACGGCCCTGATGTCAACGCCAGCCTGGCCTACGCGACGTTGGAGAACGCCGGTATGGACGTACGGCTGGGGTTGGGCAGCGTGCGGCACATCGGTGACGAGTTGGCGGGGCGTCTGGTCGATGAACGAAATGCCCACGGGCCGTTCACCACCCTGATCGACCTGACCAACCGGGTGCAGCTGTCGGTGCCGCAGACCGAGGCGCTGGCCACGGCCGGGGCGCTGGGGTGTTTCGGGATCAGCCGGCGTGAGGCGCTGTGGGCCGCAGGTGCGGCGGCTACTCAGCGGCCGGACCGGTTACCGGGAGTGGGCTCTTCCTCCCACGTCCCGGCATTGCCGGGCATGAGCGCGCTGGAGCTGTCGGCCGCCGACGTGTGGGCCACCGGTATCTCACCGGACAGCTATCCCACCCAGTACCTGCGTGCCGACCTCGATGCGATAGGCGTGATTCCGGCCGACAAGTTGCTGGATGTCGTCGACGGGACTCGGATCCTGGTTGCCGGGGCGGTAACTCACCGGCAGCGTCCGGCGACCGCGCAGGGGGTGACGTTCATGAACCTGGAAGACGAGACCGGGATGGTGAACGTGCTGTGTGCACCGGGGGTGTGGGCTCGCTACCGCAAGCTGGCGCAGACGGCGCCGGCCCTGGTGGTCCGCGGAATCGTGCAGAACGCCAGCGGTGCGGTCACGGTGATCGCCGACCGGATGAGCCGGGTCGAGCTGAGGGTCGGGTCCCGGTCGCGCGATTTCCGTTGAGCGCTGAGGCCGGGTTCAGTGCTCCGCGTCGGCGCTCGGCTCCGCCTTCGGCAGCTCGGGCGGGCTCGCACTGGTGCCGTTCTCAAGCCCGCTCCGCAGCAACGACCATGCCAGCCGCCGCGCGGCAGTGGCCCGCTCTTGTAGCAGCCGCTGGACCGCCGGGATGGGGTTGGTTTCCGGGGTGCGTCCCTCGACCACGTCGGAGTGCACATCCTCGGCGACCTGGATCGCCATCAGGACCGCGTCGTTGACGCGGTTCAGCGCATCCTGCAGGCGCTCGTCTTGGTTGAGCAGGTGGGCGTTGTCCAGCTCGACCGAAACGTCGTTCACCACCTGGCTGATCTGCCCGAAGAGCGCGTTCATCGCGGTTTCCCGCTCGTCACGGTCCGGGTTGCGCAATTGCGTCGCAGCTTCGGTCCACAGCGTTGCGAGCATCCGGGTGTGTGCGCCGACCGCCCGCGACACCTCGATCATGGCCTGCTTCTGCAGTTGTTCGAGCAGGTTGTTGCGCTCGATACGGGCCAGTTCCTGCTGAGCCGCCAGCTCGGCATGGTGCAGTCTCTGCTGGGATTCCATCTGGGCCCGATGCCATTTCTGGTTCAGGGCGATCTCGAGGGCGGAGCGTTCGTCGGCGGCCGCGAGCTCACGGCGTAGCCGTTCGTCGGCTTGGGCGATGTCGTACTTGGCCTGACGCTGGAGCGTGAGGATGAGCCACATCGTCACCATCACGACGACGAAGACGACGGCGCCGAAGAACCACTCGGCCTTGCTTCCCGACTCGCCCGGACCGAACACCAGGTATCCGACGATGGCCAGGGCGCCCAGACCGGCGCACACCAACCAGCCGATGCTGACCTTGGTGATGCCGGCCTTGGTGTCGATCGGCGTGGCGTCGGGGGCCCGGACTTGATCCACTGCGGCCACCCGCATGGGCTCGGTCGTCTCGCCGATCTCGCTGTAATCCAACGGGGCACCCCCTGGCTCAGCGACCCTTGTCGATTCAGTTAGTCCGGCCATGTCGACCTCCCGTCGGCCAAGCCTGCCACCGTGCGGCGTTCAGAGTAAGGCCATCCTCGGCAGCGGGTGCTACCGGCCGGTGGCATCCGCATTCGCATACCTTGTTTTTCGTCATTCTTCAAGTGCCCCTAGCGATGACGCGCGGCGTCGAAACCGCTAGTGTCATCCCGAGTTCAACCGCGAGCGGCGGCGAATCGACCACCCAGGCCGAGCAGCCGGCCGTTCACCATGTATCTATTGCACTCGCTGGAGAATTGAGGCCTCATGGGACAAAAAGCCACGCTGGAAGGTGATTCGGCGGTCATCGTCAGTCTGTCGGAAGCGGCGATGCACATGTACTCGGCCGCCATCGACGCACTGCCGTTCCCCGAGGACAAGAAGTTCCACAAACGCGCCGACGTTGTCCTGTCCGGGCTGCGGAAGCTGCGCGCTTCCCTGACCGAGGCAGCCAGCAGCGACCGCCCTTCACCCTCGGTCATCGTGGCGCTCAGCGGAGTCCGTCAGCGGTACGACTCGCTGATGGCGCACGCCGCCGCGGCGCCGGGATCCTCTCTGGGGCAGCAGATCTACGTCACGCGCGTCCACGCCAAGCTGTCGGCGCAGGAAGTGGCTAACGGTGCCGGCCTGCCTGACGGCCTGCTCGACGAGCTCGAGGCGGGCGCAACCCCGACCGAGGCCGAGGCGCAGAAGATTCGGGACACCATTGCCGCGCTCGGCGGGTTGCCCGGCGACGATCACGGTATTCACGCTGTGCCCAACCCGATCGACTACGCGTCGTCCGACGAGTCGCAGGTCAGCGGCTGGGAGCCCATGGTGGTCTCGGAGAACGCCGGCTGATCGGCCCGTGCGCCGGCGCCTCGACGGCGTCGGTGTGCAACTTTCATCGGTTAGCTGAGTTTCACTGCGGCGCACGATGATTGAAGCTCCCCAGCAAACTGCTGGGGAGCTTCGCTGTTTTGGCGGCGCGGTAGTCTCGCGGCATGACAGCCGAATCCACCCTGAACCTGACCGTCGATGAACTCCTGACCACCACCCGATCGGTGCGCAAACGGCTCGACTTCGAGAAACCGGTGCCCCGGGACGTGGTCATGCAATGTCTCGACCTGGCGCTACAGGCCCCCACCGGGTCGAATGCACAAGGCTGGCAATGGGTTTTCGTGGAGGATGTGGCAAAGAAGAAGGCGTTGGCCGACATCTACCGGGCCAACGCCAACCCGTACCTCGACCTACCGAAGCCGGAGCGCGGTGACATCCGTGATGAGCAGATCGGCGCGGTGATGAGCTCGGCCAAGTACCTGGCCGACAACTTCGAGAAGGCGCCGGTGCTGATGGTGCCGTGCCTTGAGGGCCGGCCCGACGGTGCGCCCGCCGGGATGAGCGCGTCCTTCTGGGGCTCGCTGCTGCCCGCGGTGTGGAGCTTCATGCTGGCGCTGCGGTCACGGGGCCTGGGATCGGCCTGGACGACGCTGCACCTGCTCGGCGACGGAGAGAAGCAGGCCGCCGAGCTGCTGGGGATCCCGTTCGACCGGTACGCCCAGGCGGGTCTGTTCCCGATCGCCTACACCGTGGGCACCGACTTCAAGAAGGCCAAGCGCCTTCCGGCCGAGCAGTTCTCACACTGGGACAGTTGGTGAGCCGGGCGCTCTGGGGCCTCTGGTGCACCCGATGCAATTGTGAAGCCGGTGTATGAACTCTCTGTGAGATTCGGGCGTGGGTCGCGGGGCGGCCCACGCCCGAGGCGTAACTAGACGCCGCCGGCGAACCCGTGCTGGCGCCACGCCTCATAGGCGGCGACTGCCGCCGCATTCGACAGATTCAATGACCGTCTGCCGTCGAGCATCGGAATACGCACCTGCTCGGTGATATTCGGGTCGGCCAGAGTGTGTGCGTCCAGGCCGGTGGGTTCCGGGCCGAACATCAAAACGTCTCCCGGCTCATAGGCGATATCGGCGAACGAGGTCGACGCATGCGCGGTGAACGCGTAGACCCGGGCCGGCAGCAATGCCCGCCACGCGGCGGCCAGATCGGCGTGCACGGTCACCGATGCCAGGTCGTGGTAGTCGAGGCCGGCCCGGCGCAGCTTGGGCTCGGACAGGTCGAAGCCCAACGGCTCGACCAGGTGCAGCTCGCATCCGGTGCCCGCCACCATCCTGATCGCATTGCCGGTGTTGGGTGCGATGCGCGGAGAAAAGAACAACACCCGGAACATCCGACGATGATCGTACGAAGGCCGGCCGCGGGGCGAATCGGGATGCAAATGCGGGCGAAATCGGCTACCCGGAATGCGGCGCGGAAATCGGTACGCGATTCGGCAAGGTCGGCGCTGTTTGCTCGATTACCACACAACTGCGCTACAGCTCGGTCACGAACTCTGTCTGTTCAGTAAGAATTGTGGAAACGCTCGCGGGAGACTGTCATACTCGTGCAATTGCCAAGGCGTTTGACGCCCGCCCCCGCGTGGGCGGAAACAGCAGGAAGTCTTATGAATCACGCCCCACGAGTGAATTGCGGCCACGCAGCCGGTAGTGCGGTTGGGCGCCGATGACTGCCTTTACGCAGCTGAAACAGGCTGACGGCACCCTCGTCGAATTCTCCCCAGCTCCATCGGCTCCGGCCAAGCGCCCCTCGCGCTGGTCACCGGCCAACTGGCCGGTCACGAGGAAAGTCCTTGCCATCGTCGTCGTGCCGTTGATCCTGGCGGCGACATTCGGTGGCTTGCGCATCTATGCCAGTGCCAGCGCCGCCGGAGACCTGCGGTTGGCGGCCGACCGCGCCGAACTGATCCCCGACATCGACGGCTATATGGCGGCGATGGAGGGCGTGCTGATCGCAGCCACCGAAGGCGGCGACGGGCAGTCGGCCATGTCCACGTTCGACGAGCGCAAATCCGACTTGAAGCAGCGGGTGGATGCCACCGATCTGCCCGAAGACGTGGATCAGGCGGTGACCGGCCTGCTCGGGAAAGGCCAGCAACTCGTCGATGCCGTGATGTCCAATTCGATCGACCTGCGGCAGCGCATCCTCGAGTACGGTCCGCTGCTGCTGACCGGCGAAGCCGCCATCACCGGTTCGGTGCACAGCAATCAACAGGCGGTCCAGGCCCGGGTGGAGGCACTGGCTCGCGCGGTGGGCGCCCGTGGGCAGATGGCGATCCAGCGGATGCTGGTCAACCGCGGCGGCGACGAGCCGGAGCCGTTGCTGCGCACCTCGATGATCACGATGGCCGGCACCGAGCCGTCCACGGTCGCGGCGCTGACGAAGGTGCTCGGGGGCGGCTCCGAGGAGGCGGCCACACTGCGCGCCGAGATGGTCAAGCGCATGGCGATGATGTCGAACCCCGGCATCCCGCTCGTCGGGAACCCGGACATGTTGGCCTCGCTGGACGCGACCAACAAGATCGCCGAGCAGATCATCGAGGACACCACGACGTCCATCCCGGCGGCCGTGGAGGCACAGGCCGCCGATGCCCGCAACGACGCCATCCGCGACGCCATCCTGGTGGCGACCGCGATCGTCAGCGCCATGGTCATCGTGTTGTTGGTGGCCCGATCGCTGGTGCGCCCGCTGCGCACCCTGCGTGACAGCGCGCTCAAGGTCGCCCACCAGGACCTGGCCAAGGAGATCGAGCGGGTTCGCGCCGGCGGCGAGTTGGTGCCGGTCAACCCGATCCCTGTGCAGACCACCGAAGAGGTCGGTCAGGTGGCCCATGCGGTCGACGAACTGCACGAGCAGGCGGTGTTCCTCGCCGGGGAACAGGCCCAGCTGCAGCTGCAGGTCGCCGACATGTTCGAGACGTTGTCGCGGCGCAGCCGTTCCCTGGTCGACCAGCAGTTGTCGCTCATCGATCAGCTCGAACGCAACGAGGACGATCCAGAACGCCTGGAGAGCCTGTTCCGGCTCGACCACCTGGCTGCCCGCATGCGCCGCAACGGCGCGAACCTGTTGGTGCTGTCCGGTTCCAAACTCGCGCGTGAGCACAGCCGTCCGGTGCCGCTGGCGACGGTGATCAACGCCGCTGCCTCGGAAGTGGAGGACTACACCCGCGTCGTCACCGCGTCGGTGGCCGACGTCGAGATCGTCGGTGCGGCGGCCGGTGACCTGATCCACCTGCTGGCCGAACTCCTCGACAATGCGCTGCGCTATTCGCCGCCGATCTCGCAGGTGCGGGTCTCGGCCGTGCATGCCGCCAAGGGCGCGTTGGTGATCGAGGTCAGCGACGTCGGCCTGGGCATGACCGAGGCCGATCTGCGGGTCGCCAACACCCGTCTGCAGTCCGGCGGTGAGGTCAACCCCTACACCGCGCGCCACATGGGTCTGTTCGTGGTCGGGCGCCTGGCCACCCAGCACGGCCTGGTGGTGCGGCTGCGCAGCACCGTGGCCGAAGAACCGAGTTCGGGTACCACGGCAGGGGTGTACATCCCGGCGGCACTGCTGGCCCGCGACGGGGCCGACCCGATCGACGAGCTGCCTTACGGCAGGCCCGTCGACGCGCATGCCGGGATCTCGACGGCGCTGTCGTTGGACGCCGACCCGGCCGATGCGTCGGCGTTGGACTCGGAAACGGCTGAGGCCCACCTCAACGGCGCAGAGATGCCGTTCGACCTGCTGCCGCAGCGCAGTCCCGGGGCCAGCGGAATCTCGGAGCTGCCGGGCACCCTCGCCCCGCAACCGGAACCGGAGCCGGCGGCGGAAGTGCCGGCCCAGGAACCTGAGGACGAACCGGTCAGCGAGTGGCCACAGCAATGGCCCGTGCACACCGAAGAGAGTGCGGCGCTGGCCAAGGGCGAAGTCAAGGGTGAGGGCGCGGGTGCGGCCGGCCCGACGGCTGACGAAGTGGACGACACCGACGAAGTGGACGACACCGACGAAGTGGACGACACCGAGGCCGGACGTCAAACACCGACCAACACGTCGTCGTTCTTCGCCTCGCGCGGCCAGGCCGCCGCCTACGGCGTCAACGGCCTCAACGGCGCAGACGACCACGACGGCCGCAACGGCGTCAACGGCCACAGCGGTCTGAACGGAGTCAGCGGTCTCAACGGTCTCAACGGTGCGGCTCAACAAGCCGAGCCCGCACCCGAGGAGCACGTCGAACCCGCGGCCCAGGCCGAAAGCCCCGAGGCCCAGGGCGACTCCATCTATCAGTCGATGGTCTCCGAATTCGAGATCGACCCGACCACCCACGTGCGCAGCGCCGACCTGGATTGGCAGACGGTCTGGGAGAAGGGCTGGTCGGTGGCCGCGGCCGCGCAGGACGCGCCCGTCGACCAGCGCACCGAGGAAGGCCTGCCCATGCGTACCCCGGGCGCCCGCCTGGTGCCGGGCGGCGTCGCCGCTGCCGTCGGCGCTGCCGGCGAGTCCAACGGCCGTCACCGCAACGGTGGAGTACACCGTAACGACGACAGCGTCGAGACGGTAGCATCGGCAGACGAACCTGACAGCGGCATGTTCGCGGCGTTCAAACCGCGCGATCCCGAGGCTGTCCGTACCAGCACCAGCAACCTTTTCGGAGGCGTGCACGCCGGACGGTCGCATGCCCGTGAGACCAGAGGAACCGATAACGAATGACCCGTCCGACGCAGCGCGACTCCCTGGACTGGCTCGTGTCCAAGTTCGCCCGCGAGGTTTCCGGGGTGTCCCACGCGGTGCTGGTTTCGGCCGACGGACTGCTGATGGCCGCCAGCGAACACATGCCGGTCGAGCGGGCCGACCAGCTCGCCGCAGTCTCCTCCGGACTGGCCAGCCTCGCCACCGGAGCGTCCCAGTTGTTCAACGGCGGTCACGTGATGCAGTCGGTGGTCGAAATGGAGAACGGCTACCTGCTGCTGATGCGGGTGGGAGACGGCTCCAACCTGGCCACGCTGACCACCCCGTCGTGTGACATCGGCCAGGTCGGCTACGAGATGGCGATTCTGGTCGAGCGGGTCGGCGCGGTGGTGCAGTCTTCGCGCCGCACGCCGCAACCGTCCTGAGTCCCCGCCCCCTTCTGCCCTTCGCGAGGTGCCTTGTGGACGAACCGGAAAACACTGACCGTCCGAGTCTGGTGCGGCCGTACACACTGACGGCCGGCCGCACGGACTCGCGCGTGCACCTTCCGCTGGAAGCGCCGGTGCAAAAAACCGACACGACCCGTGAACCGCGCTGGACTGGGCACGATGTGCGCGCACAGATCGTAGAGTTGTGCACCGGCAGCCCTTCGGTTGCCGAGATTGCCGCTCATTTATCTCTCCCGCTCGGCGTGGCGCGCGTGCTGATCGGGGACTTGGTGACGCAGGGTTATCTACGGGTGGAAGCCACCCTTGATGATTCGGCTAGCTTCGACGAACGCCGCGAATTGATTGGAAGGACCCTGCGTGGCCTACGAGCACTCTGAACCCCGCTCGGCCTCCGCCGGTGGCGCCCCCCGACGTGGGGCAGCCTCGACGAAGATCGTCATCTCTGGCGGGTTCGGGGCAGGGAAGACGACATTCGTCGGCGCGGTCTCCGAGATCATGCCGCTGCGGACAGAAGCGTTGGTCACCAACGTGTCTGAAGGTGTCGACGCCCTGGACGGAACCCCGGACAAGCGCACCACCACGGTCGCGATGGACTTCGGCAGGATCACGCTGGACGAGGATCTGGTGCTCTACCTGTTCGGCACGCCCGGGCAGCGCCGGTTCTGGTTCATGTGGGACGACCTGGTGCGCGGCGCGATCGGTGCCATCATCCTCGTCGATGTGCGACGCCTGCAGGACAGCTTCGCGGCGGTCGACTTCTTCGAGGCCCGCAAGCTGCCGTTCATCGTCGCGGTCAATGAGTTCGACGACGCGCCAAAGCATCCCACCCAGGCAGTCCGCAAGGCGCTGGCACTGCCCGAGCACATCCCGGTGGTCGCCGTGGACGCCCGTGACCGCAACTCGGCGAAGGCTGCCCTGATCGCGGTCACCGAGTACTCGTTGACGACGATGTCGGCGTTGCCCGGCTGAGGCGTGGCAGCTGACGAAACCGCCTGGGCGGACCGGGAATTCACCGGTCACGACTTCCGCGACGAAGATCTGAGCCGGTTGCGCACTGAGCGGGTGGTGTTCACCGAGTGCGATTTCAGCGGCGTTGACATGTCTGAGTCGGAGCATTTCGGCTCGGCCTTCCGCAACTGCACGTTCCGGCGCGCCACCCTCTGGCACAGCACCTTCACCAACTGCAGCCTGCTCGGTTCGGTGTTCAGCGAGTGCCGGCTCCGGCCGATCAAGATCGTGGAATCGGATCTGACCCTGGCCGTGCTCGGTGGCTGCGATCTGCGCAACGTCGACCTGTCGGACTGCCGCCTGCGGGAGGCCAGTCTGGTCGGTGTGGACCTGCGCAAGGCGGTGCTACGGCAGGCGGACCTGACCGGTGCGCGGGTGCAGGACGCCAAGCTCGACGAGGCCGATCTGCGTGGTGCCCGCGTCGACCCCACTTTCTGGACCACCGCGAAGCTGCGCGGCGCCAAGATCGACATCGCCCAGGCGCTGGCCTACTCCGCGGCACACGGTCTCGACGTCCACGGCGGCTAGCCGGGGCCCAACCGGCCGGCCTTCCGGCGCCCTCTTTGTCACGCCAGCCGGGCCGTCGGCGTTGAGCGTCACTCTGGCGTGGCATCCAAATCTGTCTTGTCACGTCAGAGTGGCGCCCGAGCCCGAGCGTCACTCTGGCGTGACAACGGGCCTGACAACGAACGGGTAGAACTCAGCCGGCCTTGAGGCGGATCCGCCACCGCACGAACCCGGTGTAGACGATGCAGAGCAACAGCAGGATGCCGATGTTGATCAGCCACACGGTCGGGGTGTGCTTCCAGTGCGAATCGGCCGGCAGCAGCGGTGGCGGCACCAGGCGGGTCAGGTCGATGGTCGACGCCGACGCCGCGAAGCCCCAGCGGGCCGGGGTGATCCACGATAACTGATCGAGCACCACGCGGTCGGTCACCGGGATCATGCCGCCGGAGAACACCAGCTGGCTCATCACGGTCACAACCAGCAGAGGCATGATCTGTTCGGCAGAGCGGGCCAGTGCCGACAGCGCCAGGCCCACCATCGCGGAGGCCACACATGTCATGGAGATGTCGATGAACAACTCCAGGTTGCGGCCGCTGATGAAGGCCCCGCTGTCGACAGAGCCCGGACCCCAGCCCTTCCCCAGGATCGTGATCACCGTGACGATGGCCGATTGGAGCACGGCGAACACGGCGAAAACCGCGATCTTGGCCAGCAGGTAGGCCGTCGTCGACAGGCCGACCGCCTGCTCGCGACGGAAGATCGCCTGCTCGCCGATCAGCGCCCGGATGGTCAGCGCGGTGCCCATGAAGATCGCACCGACGTTGAGCATCACCAGGATCTGGCCTGCTTCGTTGGGCGCCTCGCCGCCTTGGACGGCCGGCACCGGCAGACCGAACCCGACATCACCGGGCACCGACAGCGACAGCACACCCATGATGAACGGCAGCATCAGCAGGAACGCGGTGTAGCCCCGGTCGGACACGATCAGCCGAACTTGTCGGCGGGCGATCGTGGACAGCTGCCGGAACAGGCTGGTCTTGGCGGGCGCACCCAGATCGCCGGGCTGTGCCGACGACGCCGCGGCCGCCGGTGCCGGACCGGTACGGGCCAGATACTTGCGGTTGGCCTCGGCCGGATCGCCTGCCACGGTGCTGAAGATGTCGGCCCAGTTGGTCGTGCCGAGCTCGGGACCGATCTGATCGGGCGGGCCACAGAACGCGGTCTTACCGCCAGGGGCCAGCAGCAGCACCTGATCGCACACGTCGAGGTAGGTCAGCGAGTGCGTGACGACGAGCACCACGCGGCCGGCGTCGGCCAGCTGGCGCAGCATCGTCATCACCTGGCGGTCGAGTGCTGGGTCCAGGCCGGAGGTGGGCTCGTCGAGGATCAGCAGTGACGGGCCGGTCAGCAGTTCGAGTGCGACCGAGGCGCGCTTACGCTGCCCGCCGGACAGCTTGTCGACGCGCGTGTCGAGGTGCTTGGTCATCTCAAGCTCTTCGAGCACCTGCATGACGACCTGCTCGCGGTCTTCCTTGGTGGTGTCCGGCGGCAGTCGCAGCTCGGCTGCGTACATCAGGGCCTGCCGGACCGTGAGCTGGCCGTGCACCACGTCGTCTTGGGGGACCATGCCGATCCGGGAACGCAGCGAGGCGTATTCGGCGTGAACGTCGTGACCCTCGAAGGTGACCGAGCCGCTCGTCGGATGTGTGTAGCCGGCGACCTGTTTGGCGAATGTCGACTTGCCCGCACCCGACGGGCCGATCACCGCGGTGAGGGTGCCGGGCCGGGCATCGATGGAGATGTTGTCGAGCAGGGTCTTGTTGCCCTCGATGGTCCACGTCAGGCCGCGTACCTCGAGACCGCCGGTGCGGGTGTCGGCCTCGGTTTCACTGCGGCGCACCAGGGTGCCCCCGGTGAACACCAGGTCGACATTGCCGATGGTGACCACGTCGCCGTCGTGCAGGACGGCGGAATCCACCCGCGCGCCGTTGACGAACGTGCCGTTGATGCTGCGCTCATCACGGATTTCGGTGCCGCCGGTCATCGGGATCAACGTCGCGTGATGTCGCGAGGCCAGCACGTCGGGAATGACGATGTCGTTGTCGGTCGCGCGGCCGATCTTCACCGAACCTGCCGGCGCCGCGGTGGTGCGCCCTGGCCGCAGGATCTTCATCATGCTGGTCGCGATGTTGCCGCCGGCTTCACTGCTGCCGCGAGCCGAGCCGGCCGCCGGGCCCATCGCCGTCGGTGCCGCGGCCGGGTTCGAGTTGCGGACCGGCTGCGACTGATAGGACTGCGGCCCGCTGGGGTGGCCCGGCTGCGGGCCGCTCGGGTAACCGGTTTGTGGGCCGCTCGGGTAACCGGTTTGTGGGCCGCTCGGGTAGCCGCCCTGTGGGCCGCTGGGATATCCGGCCGGCGCGGTGGGGTAGCGCGGCTGCGGACCGGACGAGTATCCGGGGCGGGCAGGTGCGGGCGGCTGACCGTAGTGCTGACGGCCGGGAGCGGCCGCCTGGGTAGGCCAGGCGCCGCTGGGACGGTTGCCGACGGGCACCGCAGCGGTCGGCGTCCGGCCGACCGAACCCTGGTGTCGCCCCACCTCGAAGGTCAACTGGGGCCCGTCGGGGTTACCGATGTTGACGACCTGGCCGTCGTGGATGTCGATCGTGGGCACCCGACGGCCGTTGGCATACATGCCGTTGAGGCTGCCGTTGTCGATCGCGACCCAACGGCCTTGGTCGAAGCGCAGCACCAGGTGCGCACGCGAGATCAGCGGGTGGGCAATGCGGACGTCGGCACGAAGGTCTCGGCCGATGACGACATCGTTGCCCGGGGCAAAGGTACGGGTCGACCCGTCGAAACGAACAGTCAGCGCAGGGCTCATCGCGCTCAACTCTATCGGTTGTTCTCACCGGGGCTGGGCCGTTGCGGAGGTGTCGCCGCGTGTGACGATGGCACCCATGGGTTCTGAAGAGGCGCGGAAGACGGCAGGCCGGGTGCTCGGCGTGCTGCGGTCGCTCGGCACGATGCTGGCCGGGGCGGCAGTGGTGTGGCTGGTGTGGGCGGCGGTGCTGGCGGCCTGGGCGCGGCTCGGCGCGCAGCGCAGCGCCGGCGAAAGCGCCTGGTACGTCTCCGGGCTGCACCGGTGGGGCGACGCCCTCCCGGGCCGTATGGCGCTGATAGTGGTGGTCGTCGCGGTGGTGCTGCTTGCGGCGATGGCCTACAGCGTCTGGCGCGGTCACACGGGCCGGGACCTGGCGGCCACCCCGGCCGGAGCGGCAGGCGTGGCGGCGCTGCTGGTCATCGCCTACGTCTCCCAGGGAATCCCGGCGTTCTATCGGACGGCGATGGACAATGCGCCGGTCACCGCGGCGCTGCCGGCCGGGATGGCGGCCTGGTGGTTGGGCCTTGCGGGTGCCGCGGCGACTTTCCTGGCGGCCCGGGCCTTCCCTGTGCTGGATCGCGGTGCCGTGAAGTTGCTGGCGCTCGGTGCAGCGATCGCAGTCGTGGTTGCCGCGGTGGTGACCGTGGGCGCCTTTCGCGCCGGTGACGACACACGTTTCCTCGATGCGACGACGGCAGCAGCTACCGATGTGCCTGCGGTGCCCGACACGTTGGGGAAGCGCACGTTCACGGTGTCTGTGCCCGACGCGTTCGAGGGGGACAGGCACGAGCCCACTCGCCAAATCGCTGCTGCCGGAGCCGGTTTCGCGGTGTACGGCGATCACCGCATTACCGCCTACGGCATCGACGGCAAGGAACGCTGGCACTTTGCGCGCACCGGGCCCGGCGGGGTGGCGGTCAACGGCATGCGGGTGTTCGACAACGGCGCCACGGTGGTGGCCGTGGTCGACAAGGGTCTGGTGGGTCTCGATGCCACCACCGGCGAGCGGCTGTGGGCAGGCGCCGACGATCAGATGATGTATGCGCTGGCCGAAGTGCCCGGCTACAACCTGGAGGCGCCGTTCTTGGTGTACCGCGACGACCGGGCCTGGGTGCGCTTCGACACCCGCACCGGTGCCCCGAAGTGGACGGTGCCCGCACCCCACGCCGATTGCGTCTTCCCGGCCCGCGCGGTGGACACCCGCGCGTGGCTGGTGTCGGTGGTGCAATGTCCGTCCGAGCAGGGCAATGCGATCCGGGTGGTCGCACTCAACCCCGACAACGGCGAAACCGTTTGGGACCACGAGGTGTTCAAAGGTCAGGCCGACGCGGGCGCGGTGGCCACTGCGGCGAATGCGGTGGGCATCTTCATTCAGTTCGGTGGGGCCGGCGCACCTTCGGGGATCTCCTACGTCAACGTGGTGGACAAGAGCGTGACCCCGCTCCCGGAGCGGGGCACCGGCGAACCTTCCCTCGGGCCCAGTGACAACTTCCTGTTCTCGGGCCGTGACGGCGGCCGCCAACTCATGTTGTTCGGTCCCGACGGTAAGCAGAGATGCGCTGGCGTCCAAGGTGTTCGCGGCACCCAGACCCGCGTTGCGGGGCACGGTTCGGGCCTGGCGTATCTGTCGTTCGCGAACAGCTTCGTGCTGGCGGACAACTCAGATCAGGGGTCGCTGCGTACCTTCGACGCGAAGACCTGCGCTCAGACCGCGGCGGTGCCCGCGGAGTCGGTGGAGGGTTTCGTTCCGGTGCCGGGTGCGGTCCTGGTGCTGCGGCGCGACGGGCAGACGCTGCAGATCGACGGGTACACCGCTTAGGCGGGTGTGTTGGCCAGTGCGGGCACCGCTTCTTTCGGGTAGCGGTCCTGGGCGTCCCATACGTCCCAGGTCTGGACTGCCCAGAACACGGCGAACAGCACAATGAGGATGAGTTCGACGGTGATCACGCCGAAGTGCCAGCCGAGGATCAGCAGTACGACGCCGGCCGCGATGGTGATGAGCATGAGCCCGGCGATCGTGGCGTAGAACCGCGCCAGGTGCCGGCGCACAGCTGCCCTGGCGTAGCACGCGTGGTAGACCGCCACGAGCGTGATGGCCAGAAACATTGCCACCGAGGCGATTACGTGTGCGTGTTGAGCGAACCAGCCCCACAGCATCAGCGGTGCCCCGGCGACGGAGATGGCCAACAACCCTGCCGGAAGCCACTTTTCGGTGCGAATCAGCGTGGTGGCGATGGTCTTCCACGGCGTGGCGGCCTCGGAGCAGGACGGCTCGGAGGCCACGGGGGGCTCATGCGGTCGCCGCCAGTGACTCAGCGCCAGATAGGTCCCGGTGCCGACGGCGACGGCCACGAACAGCGCGGCGACGTTGTTGGCGACGCCGCCGAACGGGTCGGTGACGGTGGGAAGCCATGGTCGGCACAGATCACCGGGGCCGGTGGGCACCAGCGCCACGATGAAGGCCATGAACCCGGAATAGTTCAGCAAGGCGTCTTCACCGATGCGGCTGCCCTTGTAGGCGATCAGGCAGATCCCGATCGCACACAGCGAGGCCAGGAACACCGCGTGGGTGCGGGTGTAGAAGAACGCACTGATCGAGCCCTGCGGGCAACTGTGCGCCCACGTCAACGCCAGCGAGGTCAACAGGAACACCACCAGCGCGACCAGACCGACCCGCACATAGCGGTAGGTCACCATGGTGTCGCTGGGGTCGTTACTACTACCAACCATGGAGCTATTAGCTCACGAGTGAGTCCGGGGCTCCCGTCACCACGCAGTGGGTATGGCTGTAGATCGTCGGCATACACATGTTGCAGTGCGTGCACAGCGATTTGGTGGATCCCTTGGATTCCTCGGCCTTGATCCGGTTGAGCAGGTCCGGCTCGGCGAGCAGGGCGCGTCCCATAGCAACGAACTCGAAGCCCGCCGCCATCGCCCGGTCCATGGTCTCGCGGTTGGTGATGCCACCCAGAAGGATGATCGGCATGCTCAGCTCGGCGCGGAACTTCTCGGCGTCGCGCATCAGATATGCCTCGTGGTAAGGATACTCGCGGAAGAACTTGTTGCCGCTCATCCGGATGCCCCAGCTGATCGGGGGTTTGAAGTTCGCTGCGAACTCCTTGACCGGTGCACCCCCGCGGAACAGGTACATGGGGTTGACCAGCGAGCTGCCCGCGGTGAGCTCGATCGCGTCCAGCCCGCCGTCCTCCTCGAGCCACTTCGCGGTCTGCAGCGACTCGTCGATCGGGATGCCGCCGCGGACTCCGTCGCTCATGTTGAGCTTGGCGATGACGGCGATCTTCTTGTCGCCGTGCTTGTCGACGGCGTCGCGCACCGCGCGCACCACGCCGCGGGCCACCTTCGCGCGGTTCTCCAGCGATCCGCCGAACTCATCGGTGCGGCGGTTGATCAGCGGGGACAGGAACGAACTGGCCAGGTAGTTGTGGCCGAGGTGCACCTCGACGGCGTCGAAGCCCGAGTCGATGGCCAGCCGGGCGGCGTTGGCGTGGGCTTCGGTGACCTCGCGGATGTCGTCGATCGTGGCCTTCTTGGCGAACCGCATCGACAGCGGGTTGAAGAACCGTACCGGCGCCAGCGCCGTGGCCTTGTTGGTCCGGGAGTTGGCCACCGGCCCGGCGTGGCCGATCTGGGCGCTGATGGCCGCACCCTCGGCGTGGATGGTCTCGGTCAATTTGGTCAGTCCGGGCACGGCTTCGGGCCGCATCCAGATCTGCCAGCCATCGGTGCGGCCGCCGGGCGCCACCGCGCAGTAGGCGACGGTGGTCATGCCGACCCCACCGGCTGCGGGCAGCCGGTGATAGTTGATCAAATCCTCGGTGACCAGCGCGTCAGGAGTGGACGCTTCGAAGGTGGCGGCCTTGATGATGCGGTTACGCAGCGTCACGGGGCCGAGCTTGGCCTCACTGAAAACATCAGTGAACACATTGGGCTGAGTGTTCATAGGTGGAGCTTGCCACGCCACCTGACACAATGGCACCCGTGGGTGCGATTGTTTTGGACGGTAAGGCCACGCGTGACGAGATCTTCGTCGACCTCAAGCAGCGCGTAGCGAAATTGGCCGAAGCCGGCCGGACGCCGGGCCTCGGGACGGTGCTGGTCGGTGACGACCCAGGATCGCAGGCTTATGTGCGCGGCAAGCATGCCGACTGCGCCAAAGTCGGCATCAACTCGATCCGCCGCGACCTGCCTGCCGACATCACCCAGGCCCAGCTCGACGAGACGATCGACGAGCTCAACGCCAACCCGGACTGCACGGGATACATCGTGCAGCTGCCGCTGCCCAAGCACCTGGACGAGAACGCCGCGCTGGAGCGCATCGACCCGGACAAGGACGCCGACGGCCTGCACCCGACCAACCTCGGCCGGCTGGTGCTGGGCAAGGACGCGCCGCTGCCCTGCACCCCCCGCGGCATCGTGCACCTGCTGCGACGGTTCGAGGTGCCGATCGCCGGGGCGCATGTCGTGGTGATCGGCCGCGGCGTCACCGTCGGTCGGCCGATGGGCCTGCTGCTCACCCGACGTTCGGAGAACGCCACCGTGACGCTGTGCCACACCGGAACCCGCGATCTGCCGGCGTTGACCCGCCAGGCCGACATCATCATCGCTGCGGTCGGCGTACCGCACATGGTCACCGCGGACATGGTCAAGCCGGGCGCGGCCGTCGTCGATGTCGGCGTGAGCCGGGTGGACGGCAAGCTCACCGGTGACGTCGCGCCGGACGTCTGGGAGGTGGCCGGGCATGTATCACCCAACCCGGGCGGGGTGGGTCCGCTGACACGCGCCTTCTTGCTGACCAATGTCGTCGAGCTCGAAGAGTCGAAACTGGCGTGACAGCAAAGGAGTTCGTCCGCAAGGTGGTTGCCGGGCAGTGGCCGATCCTGGTGGTCGGGCTGATCTTTGTCGCGGCCTTCGCCTTGGTGGTGGCGGGCTATTGGCGGCGCGGCGCGCTGGTGATCGGCATCGGGGTGGGCGCGGCGGCGGCGCTGCGACTCGCGCTGACCGATGACCGGGCGGGCCTTCTGGTGGTGCGGTCGCGCACCATCGACTTCGCGACCACGGCGACGGTGAGTGCTGCGGTGCTCTACATCGCCTGGACCATCGATCCGCTGGGCACTTCATAGTTCCTCGCCGAGTGGCCAGTTGTTGCCCATGAATTGGGAAACCCGTGTCATAACTGGCGTTTCGGTACAGCTCCGGCGTCGGCGGAGTTGTCGTAGAAGCGCCGTCAGAAAAGTGCCTAGTAGGCAATATTGCTCAGTGGGCAATAATTGGCTACCGTGGTGGCATGACACCGGGACTGCGAGAGCGCAAGAAGCTCGACACGCGACGGGCGCTCAGCGATGCGGCGCTGACACTGGCGTTCGAGCGCGGGCTGGAGAACGTCACCCGCGAAGACATCGCCAATCTGGCTGGCGTCTCGCTGCGCACCTTCACCAACTACTTCTCCGGCAAGTACGACGCCTTGGCGTACCGGCAGCAGGAGCGCCTGCGCCGCAGCATCGACCTGTTCCGCTCGCGCCCGGCCGACGAACCGCTGTGGACCGCCATCACCGAATCGGTGGTCAATCCGGTGGACGCCGACATGTCCGACGTCTACGGTGTGGAGAACGCGCTGCCGACTCGCCGGCAGCTGGCCGAGGTCCGAAAATTGCTGATGATCCCGGAAATTCGCGACGCCACCTTCCGGGGGATGGTCGACGAGTGGGTGGCGGCGATCGCCGAGCGGACCGGCACCGACCCCGAACGCGACATGTATCCCCGGCTGGTGGCCGCCGTGGTGCGCGCGGTCGGCGATGTGGCGATGGACGAGTACGGGATCTCCGATCCGCCAGTGTCTTTCACGGCACTGCTGCGCCAAGGATTTGCGGCAGTAGCCGCAGGCCTGCCTGAACCAGGAAGGAACTCATGAACGAGAACAGGGTAGACGTCGTCATCTCCGGTGCCGGCCCCAACGGCCTGTTGGTGGCGGGGGAGCTGGCGCTGGCCGGGGTGCGGCCGGTGGTGCTCGAGCAACTGCCTGAGCCCAGCGCGGAACTCAAGGCCAATGGCATTGTCGGACAGGCCAACCGAGTGCTCGATCTGCGCGGGCTGTACCAGAGGCTCAACGGCACGGGCGCGGTGCCCGAGCCGATGAATGGCTACATCTTCGCCGGAATGCAGGTGCCGTTCGTCGATGTTGTCGACAACCCCATGTACGGCATGCTGATCCAGCAGCCCCAGGTGGTGCGTGAGCTGGTGGACTGGGTGCAGGGCCTGGGGGCTGAAATCCGTTGGGGACACGAACTCATCGACTTCGAACAGGGGCCCGAAGGCGTCGTCCTCCACGTCTCGGCGCCCGAGGGGGCCTACCGGTTGCCGGCCACCTACCTCGTCGGCGCCGACGGTGGCCGCAGTCCGGTGCGAAAGAAGGCCGGCATCGAGTTTCCCGGACTCACCACCGACGTCGTCGCGCGGGTGGCACACGTCAGCCTGCCCAGGGAACTGCGGACCGCGCCCGGGTGCATCGAAATCCCCGGGGTCGGACATATCCCATTCGGGCACAATCGGTTTGATGACGGAGTGCTCATCTATGCGGAATTCCAGGAGGGACGGTCCATGCTCGGAACCATCGAGTACGGTTCCGTTCTTCCCGACGACGCGCCGGAGCTGACGATCGACGAACTGCGCCAGAGCGTGATGCGCGTGGTGGGCGCCGACCTGCCGATCGAACCCCCGGCCGGGCCGGGGCCGCACGCGTTGCGGCGTATCAACGGCCAGAACACCCGCCAGGCCGCACAGTACCGTACCGGCAACGTCTTCCTGGTCGGCGATGCGGCCCACGTGCATTCGGCCATGGGCGGGCCAGGCCTGAACCTGGGCCTGCAGGATGCGATGAACCTGGGCTGGAAACTGGCCGCCACTGTGCAGGGCTGGGCGCCGGAGGGGCTGCTGGACAGCTACCACAGCGAGCGCTGGCCGGCCGGGCAGCGGGTGATGATGCACTCCATGGCCCAGGCTGCCCTGATGGCCGCCGGCCCCGAAGTCACGGCGCTGCGAACGCTTTTCGGTGAACTTCTGGCCACACCGGACGGCTCGACGCACATCGCCGGAGTATTAGCCGGTTCCGACGTTCGCTACGACGTGGGTGAGGGCCACCGGCTGTCCGGATACTTCATTCCCGATTTCGTGCTCGACGACGGCCGCCGTATTGCCGAGCTGTTGCGCACGGGCCGGCCGATGGTGCTCGACTTGTCTGCCGGCGCCTGCAGCGACATCGTGGACGGCTGGCGTGACCGCGTCGACGTGACGGTGACGACCGCAGCAGGTCGGCCCGCCGCCGCGATGCTTATCCGCCCTGACGGCTATGTCGCCTGGGCGGCAGACGAATTCGATGAAGGAGGGCTGCGGGCGGCGCTGGAACGCTGGTTCGGCTCGGAGGCCGAGTCGTCCGCGCTCAGCGCCTGAGGGCGCCTCAGCTTCAGCTTCTGCCTCAGCCTCAGCCGAGGGTGGCCCGGATCCCCACGGTGACATAGGGCAGCGCAAGCCCCGACGAGTTGGCCAGCGCCGGGTGGGTGGCCAGCAGTTCACGCACCTGCTCCAGCGTCCGGGTACGCACCTGCTCCGGTGAGGTGATGCAGTAGCTGCGCGAGGCCACGAGGTCGATGAGGGCCTGGGGTGTCAGGTAATTCGTCCACTCCACCTGGTGGCGTTCGATATCGCCGAACGGCTCGGCCAGCGTCACCTCACTGTTGAACGGATCGTGCTCTGGGCCGATGATCCGGCCCAGATCCTTGACCCATCCGGACCGTTCGTCGCGGGTGTTCCACACCAGGCCCAGCCGGCCGCCGGGGCGAAGCACCCGGCTGACCTCCTTGACGGCCCGCTCGGGGTCGAACCAGTGCCAGGCCTGCGCCACCAGCACAGCGTCGACGCTGTTGTCGGCCAGCGGGATCTCCTCGGCCGTACCCAGCAGCGCCGGGGTGTCCGGCAGTGAGTTCGACAGCAGCTCAAGCATTTCGGGGATGGGATCCACGGCGATCACGTCCAGTCCGCGCTCGACGAGCCGGGTGGTCAGCTTGCCGGTGCCTGCGCCCAGATCCAGCACATCGTGCGCACCCTCGGGAAGCAGCCAGTCGATCGCCTCCGGCGGATACGACGGCCGGCCGCGTTCGTAGGCTGCGGCTTCCGAGCCGAAGGACAGAGAACGCGCCTTGGGCGAGCTCACCGTGCTGCCAGCTCCAGCGTGCGGCGGATCAACTTGCCCACCACCTCCGTCTCGACCAGGAAGCTGTCGTGCCCATAGGCCGAGTCGACCACGTCCAGACCGTTGCAGCCGGGTAACAGCTCGGCCAGCTCCTGTTGTAGCCGGATGGGGTAGAGCCGGTCGGAGGTGATCCCACCGACGATGACGGGCACCGGACAGCTGCGCAGCGCACTGGTGACGCCGCCGCGGCCGCGGCCCACATCGTGGGTCGACAGCGCATCCGAGAGGACCACATAGGTGCCCGGGTCGAACCGGCGGGCCAGCTTGCCGCCCTGGTATTCCAGGTAGCTCTGCACTCCGTAGCGTCCGCCGGCAGCCGGATCCTCATCGCCTTGGGCGTCGTTGCGGAAACGCTCGTCGAGCTCTTCCTCGCCGCGATAGGTCAGGTGCGCGAAGCGCCGGGCGATCTCCATGCCGGCCAGTGGGGCCCGGTCGGTGTCGTAGTAGTCCCCGCCCTGCCAGTCCGGGTCGGCCTTGATCGCGGCCACCTGGGTGCTCTGGGTACCGATCTGATCGGCCGTGGCGCGGGCGCCGACCGCCAGCACCAGTCCGGTCCGAACTTCGTCGGGGTGTCCGACGAGCCATTCGAGGGCGCGGGCTCCGCCCATCGACCCGCCGATCACCGCGGCCACCTCGGTGATGCCGAAGGCGGCCAGGGCGGCCCGGTCGGCTGCGACCTGGTCGCGGATCGTGATCTGGGGAAACCGTGAGCCCCAAGGCTTTCCGTCGGGCGCAAGCGATCCGGGCCCGGTCGAGCCCTGGCAGCCGCCGAGCGCGTTGGTCGAGATCGCGCACCACTGGTCGGTGTCGATCGGGGCGCCCGGTCCGGCCACCCCGTCCCACCAGCCCGCGGTCGGATGGCCGTCGCCGGCCGGTCCGGTGACGTGGGAGTCGCCGGTCAGGGCGTGCAGCACCATCACCACGTTGTCGCGTGCGGGCGACAGTTTGCCCCAGCGCTGCACGGCGATCGACACGTCGGGCAGGACGGTGCCGTTCTCGAGCGTCAGCGCACCGATGTGCACGACGGTGGTCTCGCCTTCGGCGGGCAACGGGAGGGTGGACACGGCCGGTTCTTCGGTGATCGTCATGGCGGTCTTCTCTGGCCGTCCTACACCGTCGCCGCAGTCTGCGGTACGCCGCTGAACGGGCGGGCGGCGGCGAACCCCTGCTCCAGGTCGGCCAGGATGTCGTCGATGCCCTCGATGCCGACGGCCAACCGCACCAGACCGGGCGTGACACCGGTGGACAGCTGTTCGGAGGGGGAAAGCTGCTGGTGGGTCGTCGAGGCCGGGTGGATGACGAGCGAGCGCACATCGCCGATGTTGGCGACGTGGCTGTGCAGGGTCAAGGCGTTGACGAAGGCCTTGCCCGCTTCCACACCTCCGGCCAGCTCGAAGGCCAGCACGGCGCCGGCGCCCTTGGGCGCGATCGTGCGGCCCAGCTCGTACCAGGGTGAGCTGGGGAGTCCGGCGTAGTTCACCGAGGTCACATCGGAATGTCCGGCGAGGTACTCGGCGACCTTCTGTGCATTGGCCACGTGGCGTTCAACACGCAGGGACAGCGTTTCCAATCCCTGCGCGATCAAAAAGGCGTTGAAGGGGGAGATCGCGCTGCCCAGGTCACGCAGCAGCTGCACGCGCGCTTTCAGGGCATAGGCCGGTGCGCCGAGCTCGGCGAAGACCACGCCGTGGTAGCTGGGGTCCGGGGTGGTGAACCCGGGGTGGCGGCCCTGGGTCCAGTCGAAGTTGCCGCTGTCGACGATTACGCCCGCGATCGCCGAGCCGTGCCCGCCCAGGTATTTGGTGGCCGAGTGCACCACGATGTCGGCCCCGAGCGCGATCGGCTGGATCAGGTACGGGGTGGCGATGGTGTTGTCGACGATCAGTGGGACGCCGTTGTCGTGTGCCACCGCGGATACGTTCGGGATGTCGAGGATGTCGATCTGGGGGTTGGAGATGGTCTCGGCGAAGAACGCTTTGGTGTTGGGCCGTACCGCGGCCCGCCAGCTGTCGAGATTGTCCGGGTCCTCGACGAAGCTGACCTCGATGCCCAGCTTGGGCAGCGTGTAGTGGAACAGGTTGTAGGTGCCGCCGTACAGGCGCGGGCTGGACACGATGTGGTCGCCGGCGCCGGCCAGGTTGAGGATGGCGAACGTCTCGGCCGCCTGACCCGAGGACAGCAGCAGTGCGGCCACGCCGCCTTCGAGCGCGGCGATGCGCTGCTCGACGACGTCGGTGGTGGGGTTCATGATCCGGGTGTAGATGTTGCCCGGCTCGGCCAGGCCGAACAGCGCGGCGGCGTGGTCGGTGCTGTCGAAGGTGTAGGAGGTGGTCTGGTAGATCGGCAGGGCCCGGGCCTTGGTGGCGGCGTCGGGAGTCTGACCGGCGTGGACCTGCTTGGTCTCGAACGACCAATTGGCGGCGACGTCGGGGTTTGTCATGGCTGGGGTGTCTCCTCCGTGAAGGGGATGAGGAAGGCAGGGCGTGTGGTCGGCTACCGGGCGCCGGGCTTGTCGTCGATCACGACGGGCCGACGCATTGGGTTCACGGACACATACACATGGCTGGCCTCCATCAGGTTTCCCTGTCTGTCTGGGGGCCCGTACCTTCGGACCCGCGCTTGCCTTACAGCCGCGAACGACTGCTCAACCTGGTCATCACCCGGGGCACCCCACCGCGGTTGGAGGGTTGCCGGCCAGCAAGCCGGGGCTTGATGCTGACACTCATGACCGGCCTGCAGCTTATCGCAACGCGCTGAGGCCATGCCAGTCGGTTCTGCGGGGTGTTTGCCCGTTTTGTGCGACCGGGACTGAAACACGTTCAGTTCGGCGGGCCGGTGAAGGTGTCGGACGCCTGAACACAAGCCAAAGTTACTGGTCAGTAATGAAAGCTGCCCCTTCGAGGCGGTGCCCGTCCTTGTAGTCTGGCCGCGACACAAGAGCAGCGAATAACCACGAGTGACAACGAGTGATCCTCGTCGAACCGAGACTGACGCCGGGAGAGCAACCATGACTGCCCAGCAGCCGACCATCATCTACACGCTGACCGACGAGGCGCCGCTGCTTGCGACGTACTCCTTCTTGCCGATCATCCGCGCCTTCGCGGAGCCGGCGGGTATCGATATCCAGACGAGTGACATCTCGGTGGCGGCGCGCATCCTGGCCGAATTCGGCGACTGTCTGACCGACGAGCAGAAGGTTCCGGACAACCTCGGTGAGCTGGGCCGTCTCACTCAGCTGCCCGAGACCAACATCATCAAGCTGCCCAACATCAGTGCCTCGGTCCCGCAGCTCACGGCCGCGATCAAGGAACTACAGGAGAAGGGTTACGCGGTCCCCGACTACCCGGGGGATGCCAAGACCGACGAGGAGAAGGCGATCCGTGATCGCTACTCGAAGATCCTCGGTAGCGCGGTGAACCCCGTTCTGCGCGAAGGCAACTCGGACCGCCGCGCCCCCAAGGCCGTCAAGGAGTACGCGCGCAAGCATCCGCACAGCATGGGCGAGTGGTCGCAGGCCTCGCGGACCCACGTGGCCACCATGAAGACCGGCGACTTCTACCACGGTGAGAAGTCGATGACGCTGGACAAGGCTCGCAATGTCCGGATGGAGCTGGAGACCAAGGGCGGCGAGACCATCGTCCTCAAGCCCGAGGTCAAGCTCGACGAGGGCGACGTCATCGACAGCATGTACATGAGCAAGAAGGCCCTGATCGAGTTCTACGAGGAACAGATCGAGGACGCCTACAAGACGGGCGTGATGTTCTCGCTGCACGTCAAGGCGACCATGATGAAGGTCAGCCACCCGATCGTGTTCGGCCACGCGGTCAAGGTCTTCTACAAGGACGCCTTCGCCAAGCATCAGAAGCTGTTCGACGAGCTCGGCGTCAACGTCAACAACGGTCTGTCTGATCTCTACAGCAAGATCGAGGCGCTGCCCGCCTCGCAGCGTGAGGAGATCGTCGAGGACCTGCACCGCTGCCATGAGCACCGGCCCGAGCTGGCCATGGTCGACTCGGCCAAGGGCATCTCGAACTTCCACTCGCCGTCCGATGTCATCGTCGATGCGTCGATGCCGGCGATGATCCGCCTCGGCGGAAAGATGTACGGCGCCGACGGCCGCACCAAGGACACCAAGGCGGTCAACCCGGAGTCGACGTTCTCCCGGATGTACCAGGAAGTGATCAACTTCTGTAAGACTCACGGCCAGTTCGACCCGACCACGATGGGCACGGTGCCCAACGTCGGTCTGATGGCGCAGAAGGCCGAGGAGTACGGCAGTCACGACAAGACCTTCGAGATCCCGCAGGCCGGTGTCGCCAAGATCGTCGACATCGATTCCGGTGAGGTGCTGCTGAGCCAGGACGTCGAAGAGGGCGACATCTGGCGGATGCCGATCGTCAAGGACGCCCCGATCCGCGACTGGGTCAAGCTGGCCGTCAACCGGGCTCGGTTGTCCGGTATGCCTGCCGTGTTCTGGCTCGATGACGAGCGTCCGCACGAGAACGAGCTGCGCAAGAAGGTCAAGGCCTACCTCAAGGAAGAGGACACCGAGGGCCTGGAGATCACGATCCTGCCGCAGGTGTGGGCCATGCGCTACACCCTGGAGCGGCTGATCCGCGGCCAGGACACGATCTCGGTGACCGGCAACATCCTGCGTGACTACCTGACCGACCTGTTCCCGATCCTGGAACTGGGCACCAGCGCCAAGATGCTCTCGATCGTGCCGCTGATGGCCGGCGGCGGGCTGTACGAGACGGGTGCCGGCGGCTCGGCCCCCAAGCACGTGCATCAGCTGGTGGAGGAGAACCACCTGCGCTGGGATTCGCTCGGCGAGTTCCTCGCCCTGGGCGCCAGCCTGGACGACTTGGGCAACAAGACCGACAACGCCAAGGCCAAGGTGCTCGCGGCCGCGCTGGACACCGCGACCGGAGAGTTGTTGAACGAGAACAAGTCTCCCTCGCGCAAGACCGGCGAGCTGGACAACCGCGGCAGCCAGTTCTACCTCGCGCTGTACTGGGCGCAGGCGCTGGCCGAGCAGACCGAGGACAAGGAGCTGGCCGCGCACTTCGCGCCGCTGGCCAAGGCCCTCGGCGAGCAGGAGCAGGCCATCGTCTCCGAACTCAATGCGGCCCAGGGCAAGCCGGCCGACATCGGCGGCTACTACTACCCGGACCCGGAGAAGACCGCTTCGGTGATGCGTCCGAGCAAGACGCTCAACGATGTGCTGGGGGCCGCCGAGAAGGCATAACCTCCGTCAGCCCGTCGCTCGGGCCTGGCCGATGTGCGGGTCGACGAACTCGGTGATCACCCGGGTGATGGTGTCGGGTGCCTCGAACATCGGGACGTGCCCGACACCCTTGAGCGTGGTGACGACGGCGTCCGGCGCCAGGCTTCTGGTGAAGTGCCGGGTGAATCGCGGCGCTGGCAGCACCCGGTCCTTCTCGCAGATGACGAGCTGGGTCGGGGTTCGCGAATCGGCGATCTCCATCAGCCCGGCGGTGGTCAACGCCTTGACCATGAGTTTGAAGTAGGCCGGGCAATGTGCCAGGTCGTCGATCAGATCGCGGCGGTCGCTGTCGTTGAGCACGTCGGGGGTAGCGCTCACGGCGACATATGAAATCTGCTTGGTCAGTGGGAGTTTCAGCAGCTGCTGACGCAACACCGCGGTGGAGAGCACGATCGGCAGCGCTGCCATGAACTTGGCGATGATCTCGTACTTCGCCAGCGTGTGCATCGACCAGCCGCCGGCCGGGGCGATGCCGGTCAGGGTGCGGGCCCGGCCGCGCCGTTCCAGTTCGAAGGCCACCCAGCCGCCCAGGGAATTGCCGACGATGTGCGCGGTGGTCCAGCCGAGTTCGTCGAGCCGGCGTTCGACATCGTCGGCCAGTGCCGCGACGTCGAGGAGCAGGGGTGCATGCGCGCCACCGTGGTGGCCGGCCATGGTGGGGGCGAACACGTCGTAACGGCCGGTCTGGGCGAGTTGCGGCGCGACGTATTTCCATACGCTCTGCGACAACAGGAACGGGTGCAGCAGCAGGATCGGATCGCCGTCGGGAGTGCCGAGGTGGATGGGTGCACGTTCAGCCATGCCGCCAGACACTAAGGTGATACCTGCGGTACCGCAAGGCCCTGTCGGTGCCGATCGGTAGGGTCTGGGCCGTGGCATCTCCGGGACCTCTGACCGTCAGCACCATCAACGTCAACGGTATTCGCGCAGCGGTCAAGCAGCGCTCCACCGATAACCTCGGCCTGCTGCCGTGGCTCAAGGAAACCGAGGCCGACGTGGTGTGCCTGCAGGAGACGCGGGCCGACGATGAGCAGCTCAACGATGCCTTGGCGCCGGCTTTGGCCGACGGCTGGAACCTGGCCTCGGCCGTTCCGCATGTCAAGGGCCGCAACGGGGTTGCGGTGTTGTCCCGGCATCCCATCGAGGCGGCTCGGCTGCTGGTTTCTGAAGAGTTCGAGACGCACGGGCGCTACCTCGAGGTGGATACCGCCGGCGTGACAGTGGCCAGCGTGTATGTCCCCACCGGGGAAGCCGAGACGGATCGTCAGCTGGAGAAGGAACGGTTCATGGCCACGATCGCCGCCCGGATGGCCGAGCTGCACGGACGCGACGCGGTGCTGTGTGGTGACTGGAACATCGCGCACACCGAGAACGACATCAAGAACTGGAAGGGCAACGTCAAGAAGGCCGGCTTCCTGCCCAGTGAGCGGGCCTGGCTCACCGAGCTGCTGGGCACCGGCTGGGTGGACGTGGTGCGGGTGCTGCATCCCGATGTGGCCGGGCCCTACAGCTGGTGGTCCTGGCGCGGTAAGGCGTTCGACAATGATGCCGGCTGGCGTATCGACTATCACCTGGCCAGCCCGACGCTGGCGGTCAAGGCCACTTCTGCGCGGGTGGACCGGGCCGAGCTGTACGCGTTGCGGTGGTCGGATCATTCACCCGTGACGGTCTGTTACGGCTGAGCGCCGACGCACCGATCGCGCGTTTGGTTCGCCAAGAACTGGATTTATCGGGGACAATTTGCGGTGGAGGTGGCGACGTTGCATGAAGTGGTCGAGTCGAAACGGCATGAGGTCGAGTTGTTGTGTCGTGAGCTCTCGGTTCGTCGGCTCGATGTGTTTGGTTCTGCCGTCGGGGATGCGTTCGACGCCGAGTCCAGTGATCTCGACGTTCTCGTCGAGTTCGGCGAAGCGGCTGGCGTCGACTACTTCGACCATTACTTCTCGCTAAAGGAAGGTCTGGAACGGATATTCGGACGTTCGGTCGATGTCGTGACGGTGTCAAGCATCAAGAACCCGTACTTCAAGAAAGATGTGATGAGGACGCGGGAAGCGCTGTATGCCGCGTGACGCGAGGAAGTACCTGTGGGACGCTCGGCAAGCGGTGATGCTGGTCCGTCAGTTCAGCGATGGAAAGACATTCGCTGATTACCAGGCTGATGCATTCCTGCGTTCTGCGGTTGAACGTCAACTTGAGATAGTTGGTGAAGCGCTCAATCAATTGTCCAAAGCAGACAAGGTCATTTCGGCGCAGATTCCGGAGCTCTCACGGATAGTGGCCTTTCGGAACATCCTTATTCATGGGTACGCCGATGTTGACGATGCATTGGTGTGGCAAGTAATCGTCGACAAACTCCCGGAGTTGGAGAACGTCCTTCGTTACCTTCTTCCTGGGCAGCAATAGCTACGTCTGACGCCAGCCTGGCGTACGGCCAAGGTGCAACAGAATCTTCTCGAAATCTGTTGCCGCCGAGGCGTTGATGGCCCGGTCGAACGGCGAGGCTGTGCTGTCGCGGAAGTCGCCGTCGGGGATCGCCGTCACCAACGGCACCAACGCGGTGACCACGTCGGCCGGTAGTTCGTAGGGCGTGCCGAGAGCGGCGGCGACATCCCACCCGTGCACGGCGTAGTCCACGAAATGGAACCCGATCACCAACGCGCCCGGGAACGTCGCATCCGGGCCGAACTCCGGTAGTGCAAGCGTCGCCTCCATGACCCCGTCGGCGGCGAAGGCGTCGAGCACGTCGTGGGCGGCCGCGGCGTATGCGCCGCACGGGTCGGCGCGTACGGCGTCAGCCACGGCCGTGACCTCCCACGCGGACTGATCGGCGCCGTGTCCGCGGGCTGCGGCGGCGAACCCGCGGTGCTGCACGGTCATGTGGGCGAGCAGATCGGCCACCGTCCACCCGGCGCAGGGCGTGGCCCGGTCCAGGTCGGAGGTGCCGACAGTGTCGACGACATCGATCGATTGCAGAACAACGGTGCGGTGAAGGGGGCGGAGATCGGTCTCAATAGTAGGCATGCGCTTATGATAAGCGTGAGCACATCATATCGCAACGCTTACGCTGACCCGGTGTCTCGACGCCCCGATCTGGCGGCCATGCTTGCCCCGTTGCTGCGGGAGCTGATCGCCGCCGAACAGCCGATACTCGATGCCCACGGCGTGTCGATGTGGGGTTACGTTGTCCTGCTCGCACTCGACCGGTCCTCGGTCCGGACCCAAGCGGCACTGGCCGAGGCGATCGGTGCCGACAAGACGCGCATCATCCGCACCCTCGATGACCTGCAACGGCAAGGCTTCATCGAGCGTGAGGCCGATCCCGACGACCGCCGGGTGCGGCTGTTGGCCATCACCGACGCGGGCCGCGCGGTCAAGGATGCGGTCCAGCGGGAGATCCAGCGTGGGGAGGAGCGGTGGCTGGGCGAGCTGGCCGCCGATGATCGCAAAGTGTTCCTGCGGGTGCTGCAGCAGCTGGCCCCTGAACAAACCTGATGACGTCAGTGCGAAAATCAGAAGATCATGAGTAGCGGAAGCAAACAGGTCGTATTCTCGGGCGCCCAGCCCACCTCCGACTCCCTGCACCTCGGCAATGCCCTGGGTGCCGTCACGCACTGGGCGCAGCTGCAGGACGGCTACGAGGCGTTCTTCTGCGTCGTCGACCAGCACGCCATCACCGTGCCGCAGGACCCCGAGACCTTGCGCCGTCGCACGCTGGTGACGGCCGCGCAATACCTGGCGCTGGGCATCGACCCGACGCGCAGCACCGTATTCGTCCAGAGCCACGTCCCGGAGCACAGCCAATTGGCCTGGGTGCTGGGATGTTTCACCGGCTTCGGCCAGGCCTCGCGGATGACACAGTTCAAGGACAAGTCGACCAAGCAGGGGGCCGACGCCACCACCGTGGGCCTGTTCACCTACCCGGTGCTGATGGCCGCCGACGTGCTTCTCTACGACACCGATCTCGTCCCGGTCGGCGAGGATCAACGCCAGCACCTGGAACTGGCTCGCGACCTTGCGCAGCGATTCAACGCGCGGTTCCCGGACACCTTCGTGGTGCCCGAGGCCATGATCCCCAAGACCACCGCCAAGATCTACGACCTGCAGGATCCGTCGGCGAAGATGAGCAAATCGGCAGCCACCGACGCCGGGCTGATCAGCCTGCTCGATGATCCGAAGGCTACCGCCAAGAAGATCCGCTCGGCGGTGACCGACAGCGAGCGTGAGATCCGGTTCGATCAGGTGAACAAGCCGGGCATCTCGAACCTGCTGACCATCCAGTCGGCGGTGACCGGTGCCGACGTCGACAAGCTGGTCGAGGGCTATGCCGGCCGCGGCTACGGCGACCTCAAGAAGGAGACCGCCGAAGCAGTGGTGGAGTTCGTCACGCCGATCAAGACCAGGGTGGATGAATTGCTGGCCGATCCGGCTGAGCTCCAGTCCGTTCTGGCCGCCGGGGCACAACACGCCCGCGAGGTCGCGGGGAAGACCCTCGCTCGGGTTTACGACAGGATAGGGTTTCTCCAGCAAACGTCGTAAACACCGGGGAGGGGTTGACGGTGGACGAGCCGGAGAAGCCGGGATTGCTGGATCGGATGCGGGCGCGCTTTCCCTGGTTCGACCATGTGATGCGGGCGCAGGAGCGCTATAGCGACTGCAATGGCAACTTCTACGCCGCCGGCATCACGTATTTCACGATCTTCGCGCTCTTCCCGCTACTGATGGTCGGGTTCGCCGCCGGCGGCTTTCTGCTGGCCAGTCGGCCTGACCTGATGTCGGAAATCGAGGAGCGGATCCGTGACGCGGTGTCCGGCGACCTCGGCCAGCAACTGATAACGCTGATGGACTCCGCCATCGACTCCCGCGGCACGGTCGGTGTCATCGGGCTCGCGACCGCCGCATGGGCGGGGCTGGGCTGGATGGCCAACCTGCGTGCCGCGCTCACCCAGATGTGGGAGCAGCACCCCACCGAATCAAACTTCGTCCGTTCCAAACTCTCGGACTTGGTGGCCCTGATCTCTGCGTTTCTGGCGATGGTCATCACGATCGCGCTGACCGCACTCGGAGATCCCGCCCTGATGCGTAAAGTCCTGCACTGGATGGGCATTCAGGACATCGTCGCGTCCGTCGGCGGGCTGCGCGTGTTGTCGATCCTGGTGTCGGTGGGCATCTCATGGATGCTGTTCACCTGGATCATCTCTCGGTTGCCGCGCGAGGCCGTGCCGTTTCGTAGTGCGCTGCGAGCCGGGCTGCTGGCCGCCGTGGGTTTCGAGATCTTCAAACAGGTGGCGTCGATCTACCTGCAGTCGGTTCTGAACGGTCCTGCCGGTGCGACATTCGGGCCGGTGCTGGGGTTGATGGTGTTCGCCTACGTGACCGCCAGGCTGATCCTGTTCGCGACGGCGTGGGCGGCCACCACCAGGGAGAGCCTGGCCGCTGCACCGGTGCCACCACCGGAGCCTGCGCAGATCGTCACGCGCGTGCAGGTCCACGAGGGGGTCGGGGTGTCCGGAGCCTTGGCTGCAGCTGCCATGGGAGCGGTTGGGGCGCTGGGGCTTTCGAGGCTGCTGCGGCGCTAGGTGCGGTGCTAGGTGCGGCGCGGGCCCGCGCCTTTGTCACGCCAGAGTGGCGCCGGAGGTCGACAGCCACGCTGGCGTGACAAAGCGGGGGCCGAAAGACGCCTAGTGTGTGACGACTTTCAGCCCGACGATGCAGCCGACGACCCCGAGCATGAGCAATACCTTGATCACCGAGGCGGATTCGGCGCCGGTCACCATGGCGAAGCCGACAGTGAGCACCGCGCCGATGCCCACCCACACGGCATAGCTGGTGCCGGGCGGCAGGCTGCGCATTGCGATGGCCAGTCCGATCATCGACAGGGTGAGCGCCACGAGGAACACGAGTGACGGAAACGGGCGGGTGAAACCTTCGGTCTTGCTCAGGGCGGTCGCCCAGACCGCTTCGAGAACACCGGAAACGACGAGAATCAGCCAAGCCATGGCACACCTCCAAACATCCCGTCTTTTCGCTGGCCGGGTACGGGTGTGCCTCGTCCGGTGCCGTGTGCTGGCATTGTCGATTGTAACAACGACGTAACATTGCAGGCTGTGAGCTTGGCAACCACGTGGTCTCGGTCGATCGGCATCGACGCCCCCATCGTCAACGCGCCCATGGGTGGCGCGGCAGGAGGTCGGTTGGCCGCGGCGGTCTCGGCCGCGGGGGGCTTGGGCATGGTGGGGATGGGCAGCTCGGCCACCGCCGAGCAGTTGACCGCCGAGTTGGCCCTACTCGATGGCCAGCGGTTCGGAATCGGGTTGGTGCACTGGGTTGCCCAGGACCGGCCGGACCTGTTCGAGGTTGCCCTGGCCGCCCGGCCCGCATTGCTCAGCGTGAGTTTTGGAGAGGACTGGGCCTGGGTGCGTCGGGCCCACGACGCGGGCCTGACGGTGACAACCCAGGTGGCCACGGTCGACGCTGCCCGGCGCGCGGTGGATGCCGGGGTCGACGTCGTGGTGGCGCGCGGGGCCGAAGGTGGTGGCCACGGTGAGCCGACGGTCGGCACCCTGCCGCTGCTGGCCGAGGTGCTCGACACCGTCGACGTACCCGTGCTGGCCGCCGGCGGAATCTCGTCGCCACGTGCGGTGGCCGCGGTGCTGGCCGCCGGGGCGGCGGCGGCTTGGGTCGGCACGGCATTCGCGGCATGTGCCGAGGCGCTGACGCCATCGGCGGCGCGCGACGCCCTGCTGGCCGCGCAGAGCGAGTCCACCGAGCTGACCACCGCGTATGACGTCGCAGCCGGATACCGTTGGCCCGCAAGCATTCCGGAGCGCGTCCTGCGCGGGTCGCCCGTGAACGCGGGACAGGGGGTGGGTCTGGTGACGGCTTCGGACGGCGCGGCCGAGATCCTTCGATCGCTGTGCGACGGGGCAGAACAGCTACTTGGACAGTGGCGTTGACCGGGCCTGCCGAACCGCCGAGAGCGGCGGCGGTTCGGCACGCCCCGCGTGTATTTAACTAGATCGGCAATTACTTGTCAGTGTATTGGGCAAATTCATGATCAGTTGCTCGGTGCATCGTCCACGCTGCGGCTTTGTCGCGAAAACGTGGTTTGCGAGGGCTCGATGGATCGCCGCCTTCAGCCGATACAGGGCGCCATCTCCGTGGCAAGCCGACGTCGGCGTTACGCGTGCTTGGCTTTCGCCGTACCTCGCTTCGCCTTCGCGATGAAGCGGACGATCAGCGCGGCCAGGACAACCATGAGAAACGGTCCGTAGAACTCCGTGTAGGTGACGCCCCGGCGCCAGTAGGCGATGAAGAAGGTGAACCAGATGACGTAGCTGCCGGTGACGTGCAGGTGCTTCCACGTCGAGTACGACATCCGTTTGGCGACACGGTCAAACGAGGTGATGGTCATCGCGATGATGAATCCGTAGGCGATGAAATCGAGGACGAAGACACCGTGCGGGGTGGGATCGACGACGCGGGTCTCGAACCGGTGTGAGTTCAGAACGATTGTCGTGACGATGAATCCGGCGTGGACCAAATGAGATCCGGCGAAGCCGACACCGAGATAGCGTCGGTTGCGGCGGATCCACCTGGTGGTGTCGTTCGGCCACAGCTGATAGAGCGACGACGCGGTGAAGGCGAGCAGGAAAAGTATCGCCGATGTGCGCGCGGTGATGCGGATGCCGAGGTTGGCTCCGTTGACGCCGCCCACCGCCCACGCCGCGATGGTGGAGCCGGCGGCGATCGCCACGATGAGCAACCACGTCAGTGTCCAGCCGGACAATGCGGACTTGAGTGGCGTGTGGCCGGCGGGTGTGGCGATCGCGGCATCGGATGATTTGATCGACACTTCTGAAGCTCTTCCTGCCGAATCGGGCATTGCCCCTGATTTCATGTCCTCAAGTCGAACATCGTGGAGTCATCGCGTCCAACGAACGTTTTCAATGATCGTCATCGACTACGCAGATGAGATCGCGGTAGCGGGTCAGCGAGCCGGGCGACGATTGAGCGAACGAGCGCCCATGATCAGCAGGAACACGATCACCGCGCCCACGATGGCCACACCGACCCGCACCGGCAGTGAGTCCGCCGGTGGCAGAACCGAAGCGGCCTGGGCGGCCGTCGGTTCGTCGGCCTTGGGTGTAGTCAAGGACGGATCGGGGTCGACGAGATTGCCGACCTTGGTGCCGGGCGCGGTGGCGAATCCGTAGTCGAGCAGGTGCGCGGCTTGCTCCCACGGCGCGATCGGGACGCGAGTGCCCTTCATGAGCACCGCCACCAGGCGCCGGCCATCACGATCGGCAGCGCCCACGAAGGTCTGCCCGGCATCGTCGGTGTATCCGGTTTTACCGCCGAGCGCGCCCGGATAGTTGTAGAGCATCTTGTTGTCGTTCTCGATGGGGTAGGGCGGATTGCCGTCCCGCCCCGGGAAGTCGTAGCTCTGCGTTGCAACGATGTCGGCGAACACCGGGTTCTGCCAGGCATAGCGGTAGAACAGCCCGATGTCGTAGGCCGAGGTGCTCATACCGGGGCCGTCCAGACCTGAAGGGGTGGCGGCGCGGGTGTCGCGGCCACCGAGCTTGCCGGCCAGGATGTTCAGTTTCTGCAGAGCGGGGTCCCAGCCGCCGAGTTGCATCGCCAGGGCATGCGCGGCGTCGTTGCCGGAGTGCATCAGCAACCCGTGCAACAGATCGTTGATCGTGTAGCGACCGCCGGGGCCGACGCCGACACGGGTACCCTCGGAGTTGGCGTCCTCCTGAGTGCCCGCCACCAGCTTGTTGAGGTTGAGTTCGTTGAGCGCGGCGGTGGCGGTGAGCACCTTGATGATGCTGGCCGGCCGGTGGCGCCCGTGTGGGTCTTTGGCGGCGATGATGTCACCGCTGTCCAGATCGGCGACCAGCCAGGCCTCGGCGGAGACGTCGTTGGGCAACGGCGGGGTGTCGGGAGCCGTGATCACGCCACAGCTTGAAAGCGCTTCACCGCCAATCGTCTTGGCAGGTACCGGTAGCGGGCCGGGGGCGACCTCGCCGGGCTTGGGCACCTCGGAGGCGTCCACCGCCGGAGGCGTGGTCACCTTGTAAGGGCATTCCGGGGCCGGGTCCGCGTGTGCGATACCGGCTGTCATCAGGGGTGCCGTCAGCATCGCCAGTGCCGCGAACGCAGACACGGCGCGCTGGGTAGTCCTCCGCAAGGTCGCCATCGTGACCGAAGATTAGGCGACGAGGACCGGTTTTCGGGTTTGCCACGCTGTGACGTGTGTGGTTTGTGTGACAATTGTTAACGTGCGGAAACCGCTAACCCAGGTCGCGAAGATCCGCATAGGCCAGCGCGGGGAAGGCGATCGTCGACATCCAGAGCCTGCCCGCCGATTCCACCACCCCGGTGACGGTGCCGAAGTCCGGACGCGCGGTCTGCACACCGGTGAGTACGTCGCCGGAATCGGCGTCGAACGCCAAAACCCACACTTGCGGCTGGATCTTGGGTTGAAGCCGATCGGGCAAATGCCACAAAAGCTTTCGTATTATCGGTGCGCGCGGCGCGAGCGCCTCCGCGGCGGCATTCGGTGCGGACACCATCGCCACCCAGATGCGGTCATCGGCACCGGTGGAGATGTTGTCCGGATAGCCGGGTAAATGCACGGCCAGTGGCGTCACCGTCCCGGCCTGTGGCCCGCTCAGCCAGTACTTCGACAGTCTCCTGCCCTGAGTTTCGGCGAACACCAACGCCGACCCGTCGGCGGTGACGGTGACACCGTTGGCGAAGTAGAGGCCGTCCAGCACAGTGGTCACGTTGCCGTCGGTACCCAGCCGGAACAAGCTGCCACGGCCGCGAGCCTCCATGATCGCCCCGGTGAAATGCTCGAAATGGAACTGGCTGGTGGACTCAGTGAAATAGATTGTGCCGTCTGCTGTTTCGGTGACATTCGAGCAGAACCGCAACGGCCTGCCGTCGATGTCCCGCACCAGGACATCCAACGCACCGGAGCCGGGGTCCAGCGCGAGCAGCCCACGGTGACTGTCGCAGATCAACACCCGTCCATCGTGGGCGACATGCATACCCAACGGGCGTCCACCGGTGTTGGCAACCACCGCTGCCACTCCGTCGGGGGACAACCGCACGATGCGCCCATCGACCAGGCCGGTCCATAGTTGTCCGGATGCGTCGACCACGACATCCTCGGGCCCTTCGCCCGGTACCGGCACGATGGTGAGTGTGGCTGGGCCGAAATTCGGCAGCTCGTCGATGGGAGGCGGAGTCCAACGGACCGGATCGATCGGGGGTTTACGAGCCACGCTGCCAGTCTGCCGCCGAAACGGCATTCCGGCAGAGAGTTACTCGAACTTGTTCTGCCGGAATGCCGTTTCGGTGCAGAGGGGCAAGAGTTACAACAGCTTTCCCGCCTCGGTGAGCACACCGTGCAGGATGTCGTAGATCGCGTCGAACTCGGCCTGCCCGCTGATCAGCGGCGGCGCCAGCTGGATCACTGGGTCGCCACGGTCGTCGGCACGGCAGTACAGCCCGGCCTCCCACAGCGCGGGCGTCAGGAAGCCGCGCAGCAGGCGTTCCGATTCCTCGTCGTTGAAGGTGGCCTTGGTCGTTTTATCCTTGACCAGCTCGATTCCGTAGAAGAAGCCCTCACCGCGGACATCGCCGACGATCGGCAGGTCGTAGAGCTTCTCCAACGTGGCCCGAAACGCCGGAGCGGCTTCCTTGACGTGGTCGTTGATGCCCTCACGCTCGAAGATGTCGAGGTTGGCCATGGCGACCGCGGCCGAAACCGGGTGTCCGCCAAAGGTGTAGCCGTGACCGAAGGTGGTCTTGCCGTCGTTGAACGGCTCGAACAACCGGTCGCTGGCCACCATCGCGCCCAGCGGCGAGTAGCCCGAGGTCAGACCCTTGGCGCTGGTGATGATGTCCGGCACGTAGCCGAAATCGTCGCAGGCGAACATCGAACCGATGCGGCCGTAGGCGCAGATCACCTCGTCGGAAACCAGCAGCACGTCGTACTCGTCGCAGATCTCGCGGACCCGCTCGAAGTATCCGGGCGGCGGCGGGAAGCACCCGCCGGCATTCTGCACCGGCTCGAGGAAGACCGCGGCCACGGTGTCGGGGCCTTCGAACTCGATGGCCTCGGCGATACGGTCCGCGCAGTATTGGCCGAAAACCTTTTCGTCGTGGGCGTATTCGGCCGGAGCTCGGTAGAAGTTGGTGTTCGGTGCGCGGAAGCCGCCGGGGGTCAACGGCTCGAACGGGGCCTTGAACGCCGGTATGCCGGTGATCGCCAGCGCGCCCTGCGGGGTGCCGTGGTAGGCGATGGCACGCGAAACCACCTTGTGCTTACCGGGTTTTCCGGTCAGCTTGAAGTACTGCTTGGCCAGTTTCCACGCGCTCTCGACGGCCTCACCGCCGCCGGTGGTGAAGAACACCCGGTTCAGATCACCCGGTGCGTAATTGGCGACGCGCTCGGCCAGTTCGATGGCCGGTGGGGTGGCGTAGGACCACAGCGGGAAGAAAGACAGTTTCTCGGCCTGCTTGGCCGCGGCTTCGGCAAGTTCTTTGCGGCCGTGGCCGACCTGGACGACAAAGAGGCCGGAGAGGCCGTCGATGTAGCTCTTGCCCTTGTCGTCGAAGATGTGGACACCCTCGCCGCGGGTGATGATCGGCGGAGTGATGCCCTCGCCGTGGCGGGCGAAGTGTCCCCACAGGTGGCGGTTGGCTTTGGCTCTCAGATCGGATTTTTCAGTGACACTCATCGAGTTCCCCAATTGTATTGCTGCTTAACAAGTTTCAGATAGACGAGGGTTTCGGTGGTTATCACTCCCGGCAGTGCTCGGATCTGGGTGTTGAGAAGTTCGAGCAGGCTGTCGTCGTCCTCGCAGACCACCTCGCAGATGGCGTCGAACGATCCTGCGGTCAGTACCACGTAGTCCACGGCATCGATGGCCGACAGTTTCTCGGCCAACTTCAGGGTGTCGCCGGTGCAGCGGATGCCGATCATCGCCTGCCGGGCGAACCCGAGTTGCAGCGGATCGGTCACCGCGACGATCTGCATGACGCCGGCGTCGACCATGCGCTGGACGCGTTGGCGCACCGCGGCCTCGGACAGGCCGACGGCCTTACCGATTCCGGCATACGAACGACGGCCGTCGGCCTGCAGCTTCTCGATGATCGCCTTCGACAGTTCGTCGAGCTGAAAGGCGGTGCGAGAATTGCTCACGCGCAGCGGAACGGCCTGAAGGTCGGGACCATCAGGGTTCGTCATGCACCGATTGTGCACGGAATCCGTCGTTTAGGGCAACTGATTCGATGAAATCCCTCGTTTGAACCGGGCCCAGGCGCGGGATTGCGTAGATATCAACTGACGCATCGGTTACCGTGGGGCTCCATGAGCGTGGCAGTGAATGTGACGAGCAGCTGGATCAACGGGGCGCCTGTGACGACGGCCGGGGCCACTCACCAGATCATCGACCCCGCGTCCGGTCGGCCTGTCGCCGAGTATGCCCTGGCCACCCCGGCCGACGTGGACAACGCCGTCGACGCCGCCCGTCAGGCGTTTCCCGCCTGGTCGAAGGCCACCCCGGCCGAGCGCTCGGCGGTCCTGGCCAAGCTGGCCGAACTCGCCGACGAGCACGCCGACCAGTTGATCGCCGAGGAAGTCGCCCAGACCGGAAAGCCGGTACGGCTGGCCACCGAGTTCGATGTCCCCGGCAGCATCGACAACATCGACTTCTTCGCCGGTGCCGCCCGCCGCCTCGAGGGCAAGGCCTCCGCGGAGTACTCCGGTGACCACACGTCCAGCATCCGGCGGGAGGCCGTCGGCGTCGTCGCCACCATCACGCCGTGGAACTACCCGCTGCAGATGGCGGTATGGAAGGTCATCCCGGCACTGGCGGCCGGCTGCTCCGTCGTCATCAAACCCGCCGAGATCACCCCGATGACCACCCTCACGCTGGCCCGGCTCGCCACCGAGGCCGGTCTGCCCGCCGGTGTGTTCAACGTCGTGACCGGCGGAGGTGCCGACGTCGGCACCGCGCTGGCCGGGCACCGCGACGTCGACGTGGTCACCTTCACCGGATCCACCGCCGTCGGCCGCAAGGTCATGGCCGCCGCCGCGGTGCATGGCCACCGCACTCAGCTTGAGCTGGGTGGAAAGGCCCCGTTCGTGGTGTTCGACGACGCCGATCTCGATGCGGCGATCCAGGGTGCGGTGGCCGGAGCGCTGATCAACACCGGACAGGACTGCACCGCCGCCACCAGGGCGATCGTCGCCCGCGACCTGTACGACGACTTCGTTGCCGGCGTCGCCGAGGTGATGAGCAAGATCGTCGTCGGTGACCCACACGATCCCGACACCGACCTGGGCCCACTGATCTCGTTCGCGCACCGCGACAAGGTGGCGGGGATGGTGGCCCGCGCGCCTGAACAGGGCGGACGCGTCGTCACCGGCGGGGTGGTGCCCGACTTGCCCGGTGCGTTCTACCGGCCCACCCTGATCGCCGATGTTGCCGAGACCGCCGAGGTCTACCGCGACGAGGTCTTCGGGCCGGTGCTGACCGTGCGGCCTTTCGCTGACGACGACGACGCGATCCGGCAGGCCAACGACACGGTCTACGGGCTGGCCGCCTCGGCCTGGACCCGCGACGTGTACCGCGCCCAGCGGGCTTCCCGCGAGATCAACGCGGGCTGCGTGTGGATCAACGACCACATCCCGATCATCAGCGAGATGCCGCACGGCGGCGTCGGTGCTTCGGGCTTCGGCAAGGACATGAGCGACTACTCGTTCGAGGAGTACCTCACCATCAAGCACGTGATGAGCGACATCACCGGTGCTGCTGAAAAAGGCTGGCACCGAACGGTTTTCGCCCAGCGCTGATCTGCGTCCGGTCACCGCACGCTCGGATGCCACGCTGGAGTGGCCCTCGACGGCCGCAGCCACTCTGGCGTGGCGCTCGGCGGGATTAAGCTTGGGCTGTGACCACTGCGGCGCGCACCGACGAATTCGAGGCGCTGCGGCCGCACCTGCTGGCGGTCGCCTACCGGTTGACGGGTACCTATGCCGATGCCGAGGACATCGTGCAGGACGCCTGGCTGCGTTGGCATGACAACCAGACCACGATCGCCGACCTGCGGGCCTGGCTGACCACCGTCGTGAGCCGGCTCGGCCTGGACCGGTTGCGCTCCGCGGCGCACCGGCGCGAGGCCTACTACGGGGAATGGCTGCCAGAACCCGTCGTGACCGGGCTCGACGCGAACGATCCACTCAACGCGGTGGTGGCCGGGGAGGACGCCCGGTTCGCGGCAATGGTGGTGTTGGAACGGCTCACGCCTGATCAGCGCGTGGCCTTCGTATTGCACGACGGGTTCGGCGTGCCGTTCACCGAGATCGCCGGTGTGCTGGGGGTCAGCGACGCATCGGCGCGCCAGTTGGCCTCGCGGGCCCGGCGCGCGGTCGCCGACAATCCGCCGCCCGCGACGCCCGACGAGCTGCACAACCAGGTTGCCGGCGAACTGATGGCCGCCCTGGCATCGGGTGAGCTCGAAGCCGTTGTGCGGTTGCTGCACCCCGACGTCACGTTCACCGGCGATTCGAACCGTCGGGCCCCGACCGCTGCGCGCGTCATCCACGGACCGGACAAGGTGGCCCGGTTCATCCTGGGGCTGTCCAAGCGGTACGGGCCGAATTGGTTGGCCGGCAGTCAGTTCGCGCTCGTCAACGGCCAGCTGGGCGTCTACACGACCGGCGCGCCGGCCGGCGACGGCTACCCCGAGATGATGCCCCGGGTCACGATCTTCACCGTTCGTGACGGTTTGGTCTGCGCGGTCTGGGACGTCGCCAACCCCGACAAATTCACCGGATCCCCGATGCGAGGTGCGCAGTGATGCCGAACGACCCCGGAACATTGACCCATACGTTCAGCCGAATGATGTTTCGCGGCATGGACAAGATGCGACACCGCGACGCGTTCGACATCGGCACGCCGACCGGATCGGATTTCGCCGGTTTCGACAAATACCGGCAGATCGTGTTGGTGACTTACAAGCGGTCGGGGGAGGCGATGCCCAGCCCGATCAACCACGGGGTCGACGGCGGCAAGATCTATGTGCGCACAGATCCGTCGACCGGGAAGGTCAAGCGCATCCGCAACAACCCGAAAGTCCTTGTGGTGGCGAGCAATCTGCGCGGTAAGCCCACCGGACCGGTGGTGGCCGGCGTGGCCCGCATCCTGCCTGAGGCCGAGCATGCGCATGCCGAAGCCGTGATCGCCGCCAATTGGAGTGCTCCGATGAAGCTGTTCGAACGCAGCCTCGACTACGGCAGCCAACTCGCCGGGGTACCAACGGCTTACATCGAGATCACGCCGGCTGAGGTGTGACCGTCACAAGACGTACGGGATCAGCGCCTTGCGGTCGGTCGGGTAGTCGGGAAACTTGTCCTGATACCAGCTGTGTGTGCCCAACGCCCGGGGGATCAGATTGCCCGCGGTGATCAGCAGGATGGCGACGCCGGGCAACGCCCAGGTCAGCAGCGCGAACCCGGACCAGGCGACGATCTCGCCGAGATAGGCCGGGCTGGTGACGAACCGGAAGCCGCCGCCGAATGGGATCCTGTATTCGGTGGATGAGCCGCTTGCGCGAAGACCAGATGCAGATGCGCCGGGGCCGCCCTTGTCCCGCAGGTTCCGCACGATCGATTCGGAGTTGACCAGCAGCGCGAACCCGCACAGGTAGATCACCAGCCCCACCAGGAATCGAGGGTCGGTCAACCAGGCGGTGGTGTACTGCCCGAAGAAGTCGTGACTGAACAGGGTTCCGTTCAGGTAGCCGTGCATGGAGGTGACGAGCATGCCCATCACGATCACCGAGATGTTGAAGGTGCCGCGCTTGCCGGGGGCCTGGCGGATCGCCAGCGGAAAGAACCAACCGCGGTTGGCGTAGTGCAGCATCCAGATACCGGCGAGCACCAGCGACGTCGGCTCGAATCGGTGAGGCCCGGCCAGGTAGCTGATCAAGAACACCACGGTCGCGGGGATCTCCATCAGCCACCAGCCGAGCTTCGGGTTGAGGTTCAAGCCGAGCTTGGTCGACGAGAAGCGTCCGTAGGAACTCTGTGCGAAGAACCCGCCGATGATCACGAATGCCGCGAACGCGAAAGCCGCTGTCAGCACCGTGTCGTAGATCGTGTTGCCGGTGTACCAGTGCATGAGTGTCCCTACGTGAGCGGGTGATTTCTGTAACGTGTTCTACCACCCGGCCTCATCGCGCGATCACTCAGTGTCGGCCCACGGCACCCGGCACGCGTCTCCGGAATTGAAGCCCTGCTCGGTGATACCCAGCGCCGAGTACATCCGCGACCGCATGTTCTCCACACCGATCTGATAGGTCAGCTCGATCACGCCGTCGTCGCCGAAACGCTGACGGAGGTCGGCCACCTGCTCGTCGGTGACGGTGTGCGGGTCGGTGGTCATCGCGTCGGCGTAGGCGATCGCGGCGCGCTCGTCATCGGTGAACAGCGGGGAGGTGGCGTAGTCGTCGATCGACTTGAGCCGCTCGACGTCGAGGTTCTCGAGGCGCATGAGCATGGAGCCGAAGTCCACACACCACGAGCACCCGACGGCGCGGGCGGTCCAGAACACCGCGAGCTCGCGGACGGTTGCGGGCAGCTTCTTGGAGCCGCCCTGCAACAGCATCTCGTGGACGCCGTTGGCGACCAGCAGGCGTGGATGGTGGGCGGCAACCGCGAACGGCTCTGGCACCTCACCGAATTCGCGCTTGGCGTACCAGTACATGGCGCGGGTGAGCAGGCCGGCTTGCTTGGGGGTTACAGCGGGGATTCGTGTCTTTGTCTCGGTCATATGAGTTAGACGAGATGGCCCGTCAATGTGTGACGGGTTCCTTCGGCCGAACGTGAACAAGATGGCGAGGATTCCGACGATTCTCACCATCTTGTTCACATTGGCGGGCCGTGGAACCGGAAGGGCGCCGTCGTCGTCCTAATCGACATGGCAGGTGACTGGCCCTTTCTGGGCTCGGAGGCACTCGTGGCGGGCAAGCTCAATCGGTATCAGCTGACCACCCGCTACGAAATGCTGCACCGGGACGTGTATGTCCCGCGCGGTGCACTGCTCACGCCGGTCGACAAAGCCACCGCGGCTTGGCTCTGGTCAGGGCGGCGGGGAACTGCGGCCGGGTTGTCAGCGGCCGCGTTGCACGGCGCGCGGTGGATCAAAGACAGATATCCGGCTGAGCTCAACCACTCCAGCAGACACAAGGCCCGCGGAATCATCCTGCACAGCGATGTACTCACAGCTGACGAGCGTTGTCTGGTCCGCGGAATCCGGGCCACCACACCGGCTCGGACAGCGTTCGACCTGGGCCGCCGACGGGGGTTGACCGTCTCCGTCGAACGGGTTGACGCGCTGCTGCAGGCCTGCGATCTGAAACTTGTTGATGTACAGGCACTTATCAAAGTGCATCCGGGTGTGCGCGGGCTGGTGCAGTTGCGGCAGGTTCTCGATCTCGCCGACTACGGCGCCGAGTCGCCGCAGGAAACCCGTCTGCGTCTGCTCTATACCGACGCGGGCATGAGGCCGACCCAGACGCAGATCGAGGTATTCGATCATGGCCGGCAGGTGGGGAGGATCGACATGGGTTGGCTGGAGTGGAAGGTCGGGGTCCAATACGACGGGATCCAGCACTGGACCGATCCGCGACAACGCACCAAGGACATCGACCAGAACGTCGAATACCAGGATCTCGGCTGGCGGATAGTCCGAGTGGGTGCCGATCTACTCCGATACCGCCAGGGCACCGTCATCGCCCGCACTCGCGATGCCTTGCGCGCCGCGGGTGCGCCCTTTTGACGCCCAACGTGAAGAACATCGCGAGATTCTCCAGGAATCTCGCGATCTTCCTCACACTCGACAGAACAAAAACTAGCGCGCAAACATCAACGCGCGCTTGACCTCCTGGATCGCCTGGGTGACCTGGATGCCACGCGGGCAGGCCTCGGTGCAGTTGAACGTGGTGCGGCAGCGCCACACCCCGTCGACCTCGTTGAGGATGTCCAGCCGTTCGGCGGCCGCCTCGTCACGCGAGTCGAAGATGAACCGGTGGGCGTTGACGATCGCGGCCGGGCCGAAGTACGACCCTTCGCTCCAGTACACCGGGCACGACGTGGTGCAGCACGCGCACAGGATGCACTTGGTGGTGTCGTCGTACCGGGCCCGGTCGGTGGCGCTCTGGATGCGCTCCTTGGTGGGCGGGTTGCCGCTGGTGATCAGGTACGGCTTGACGGCACGGTAGGCGTCGAAGAACGGCTCCATGTCCACCACGAGGTCCTTCTCCACGGGCAGGCCGCGGATTGGCTCGATGGTGATGGTGAGCTGCTTGCCCGCCTTCTTCGGCAGCATGTCGCGCATGAGCACCTTGCAGGCCAGCCGGTTCACGCCGTTGATGCGCATGGCGTCCGAACCACACACCCCGTGGGCGCAGGAGCGCCGGAAGGTCAGCGTGCCGTCCAGGTAGCCCTTCACATACAGCAGCAGGTTGAGCAGCCGGTCGGTGGGCAGGCAGGGAACCCGGAAGCTCTGCCAGCCCGCGGCGTCGGGGTTCTCGGGGTTGAACCGGGCGATCTTCAGCGTGACCATCACTGCGCCCTCGGGCACGGGAGGCAGGGGCGGGTCGCCGGCTTCCGGCTTGTCGATGACAGGTGCACTCATGATCAGTACTTCCGTTCCATCGGCTCGTAGCGAGTCTGGACCACGGGCTTGTAGTCCAGCCGGATGTCGGCCAGCAGCCCGGGGCCTTCCTTGTACGCCATGGTGTGGCGCATGTAGTTGGTGTCGTCGCGGTCGGGGTAGTCCTCGCGTGCGTGCCCGCCGCGGGACTCCTTGCGGTTGAGCGCACCGACCACGGTGACCTCGGCCAGCTCCAGCAGGAAGCCCAGCTCGATGGCTTCGAGCAGGTCGCTGTTGTAGCGCTTGCCCTTGTCGTGCACCGTGATTCGCGCGTAGCGCTCCTTGAGTGCGTGGATGTCGGTCAGCGCCTGCTTGAGCGTTTCCTCGGTGCGGAACACCGCGGCGTTGTTGTCCATCGACTGCTGCAATGCGGTGCGGATGTCGGCGACGCGCTCGTTGCCGTGCTCGGAGAGGATGTCGCCGACCCAGCCGACCACCATGTCGGCCGGGTTCTCCGGCAGGTCGACATGGTTGTGGTTGGCGGCGTACTCGGCGGCGGCGATGCCGGCGCGACGGCCGAACACGTTGATGTCCAGCAGCGAGTTGGTGCCAAGACGGTTGGCGCCGTGCACCGACACGCACGCACATTCACCGGCGGCGTACAGGCCCGGGATGACGTTGGTGTTGTCGCGCAGCACCTGGCCGTGGACGGTGGTCGGGATGCCGCCCATGACGTAGTGGCAGGTCGGGTAGACCGGCACCAGTTCCTTGACCGGATCCACGCCCAGGTAGGTGCGGGCGAACTCGGTGATGTCGGGAAGCTTGGCCTCCAGCACGTCCTCACCGAGGTGACGCACGTCGATGTAGACGTAGTCCTTGTTCGGTCCGGCGCCGCGGCCTTCGAGCACCTCGAGCACCATCGACCGGGCGACGATGTCACGCGGCGCGAGGTCGACGATCGTCGGCGCGTAACGCTCCATGAACCGTTCGCCCTCGCCGTTGAGCAACCGGCCGCCCTCGCCGCGCACGGCTTCGGAGATCAGGATGCCCAGGCCGGCCAGGCCTGTCGGGTGGAACTGGTGGAACTCCATGTCCTCCAAGGGAAGTCCCTTGCGGAAGACGATGCCCAGGCCGTCACCGGTCAGGGTGTGGGCATTGGAGGTGGTCTTGTACATCCGGCCCGAACCGCCGGTGGCGAACACGATCGCCTTGGCGTGGAAGATGTGGATGTCGCCGGTCGCCAGCTCGTAGGCGATGACGCCGGTGGCCACCGGGCCGGCCGGGGTCTCGGTCAGCGCGATGTCCAGTGCGTAGAACTCGTTGAAGAACTCCACGTCGTGCTTGACGCAGTTTTGGTACAGCGTCTGCAGGATCATGTGGCCGGTGCGGTCGGCGGCGTAGCAGGCCCGGCGCACCGGGGCCTTGCCGTGATCGCGGGTGTGGCCGCCGAACCGGCGCTGGTCGATGCGGCCCTCGGGGGTGCGGTTGAAGGGCATCCCCATCTTCTCGAGGTCCAGCACCGCATCGATGGCCTCTTTGGCCATGATCTCGACGGCGTCCTGGTCAGCGAGGTAGTCGCCACCCTTGACGGTGTCGAAGGTGTGCCACTCCCAGTTGTCCTCTTCGACGTTGGCCAGTGCGGCGCACATGCCGCCCTGGGCCGCGCCGGTGTGCGAGCGCGTCGGGTACAGCTTGGTCAGCACGGCGGTGCGGACGCGGGGACCGGCCTCGACGGCCGCGCGCATGCCTGCGCCGCCGGCACCGACGATGACGACGTCGTAGCGGTGTTCCTGAATCATTGGTTAACCCCCAATATTCGGGTCGAAGGTGACCAGGACGTAGGTGCCCAGAACCAACGTGAACCCTGTCGCCAGCAGAAGCAGCGAATTCAGGTAGAACTTCGTGACGTTCTTACGGGCGTAGTCGCCGATGATGGTGCGCAGTCCGTTGGCCCCGTGGATCATCGCGAGCCACAGCAGGGCCATGTCCCAGATCTGCCAGAACGGGGAGGCCCAGCGCGCTGCGACGTAATTGAAGTCGATGCGGTAGACACCGTCCTGCCACATCAACATGATGAACAGGTGGCCGAGCGCCAGGAAGACCAGCGCCAGACCCGAGAACCGCATGAACAGCCAGGCGTACTTCTCGAAATAGGGAATGCCGCGGGGACGACGGGGCGCGCGGGGATGGTCCAGCGCGGCCGGCCGGTCGTGCTCACGTTCCATGACCGGTGCCGGGCGGCCCAACCGCGACTCGCCCGCTCCTGGCGCGCTCACAGGAACCGCTCCACCATGTGCATACCGATCACTCCTAGTGCTGCGATGAGGACCACGGCAAAGACGCCGACGGCGACCGCGAGCATCTGCCGCTGGTAGCGGGGACCCTGCTGCCAGAAGTCGATGAGGATGACGCGGATGCCGTTCAGTGCGTGGAAGAGCACTGCGGCAACCAGGCCCATCTCCATCAATCCGACGATGGGGGTCTTGTACGTCTCGATGACCTCGTTGTAGGCCTGCGGGCTCACCCGGACCAACGCGGTATCGAGAACGTGTACGAACAGGAAGAAGAAGATCGTGGCACCGGTAATACGGTGCAGCACCCAGGACCACATTCCCGGATCACCGCGATAAAGGGTGCGCCGTCGTGCTTTCCTGGGTTGCGGAGCCGGTACCTCCGTCTGAGTACTCATCGGGCCCTCCAACGCCATCGGTGGGACGTATGGGACTGCCTGTTAATTAGCCCCAAACCTCGGGGCGACTCTAAACCCATTTGTAGTGGCGAACGAATTACGGTTGAGCAGTTCGGCCCGCCAAACAGGGAAAAGTTAGGCTTACCTATCTTAATGTGCGGGTCGGGAATTGGGGTTTCGGAATGCATTCAGAACCTGTGGCCGGGGTGGTGGCATGAGCGCCGACGTAGACTGGAATATGTTGCGCAACAAGGCAATTGAGGTGTCATTCCACGCCTACGCACCCTATTCGGGCTATTCGGTGGGGGCTGCGGCCCTCGTCGACGACGGTCGGATCGTGGCCGGCTGCAATGTGGAGAATGTCTCATATGGCCTAGGTCTCTGTGCCGAGTGTGCTGTGGCCTGTGCCCTGCATTCCGGGGGCGGCGGAAGGCTCGTCGCGCTGTCGTGTGTAGGGCCCGACGGGGGCCTGCTGATGCCCTGCGGACGGTGCCGTCAGGTGTTGCTGGAGCACGGCGGGCCCGGGCTGCTGATCGACCATCCTGACGGTGCGCGGCCACTGCGCGAGCTGTTGCCCGACGCCTTCGGTCCCGACGATCTGGGGCGCCGGTAAGGCCAAGTGGTCCAACAACTCCGGGTTACTGGCGAGTAGGTTTGGCGTCATGCCGCATCTCGACGCTCCCACCGTCATCCGCACCAAACGTGACGGCGGGATGCTGTCCGATGCCGCGATCGATTGGGTGATCGACGGCTACACCCATGGACGGGTCGCCGACGAGCAGATGTCGGCGCTGTTGATGGCCATCTTCCTCAACGGTATGGCCTCGGCCGAGACCGCCCGGTGGACCGCGGCCATGGTCGATTCCGGGGAACGGTTCGACTTCACCGACCTACGTCGTGAGGGAAAGCCACTCGCCTTGGTGGACAAGCACTCCACCGGTGGGGTGGGGGACAAGATCACCATTCCGCTGCTGCCGGTCGTGATGGCCTGTGGCGCAGCCGTGCCGCAGGCCTCAGGGCGCGGGCTCGGGCATACCGGCGGCACGCTGGACAAGCTCGAGGCGATCCCGGGATTCACCGCAGAGCTGTCGAAAGACCGGATCCGGCAACAACTTCGGGACATCGGTGCGGCAGTGTTCGCCGCAGGCGAGCTGGCGCCGGCCGATCGCAAGATCTACGCATTGCGCGACATCACCTCGACAGTTGACTCACTGCCACTCATCGCGAGTTCCATCATGAGCAAGAAACTGGCCGAGGGGGCGCGGTCCCTGGTGCTCGACGTCAAGGTGGGGCGCGGGGCGTTTCTCAAGACCGAGGCCGAGGCGCGGGAGCTGGCCGCCACGATGGTCGGGCTCGGCAACGACTACGAGGTCTCGACCCGGGCGCTTCTGACCGACATGAACTGCCCGCTGGGCCGCGCCGTCGGCAACTCCGTGGAAGTCACCGAGTCCCTGGAGGTGCTGGCCGGGGGCGGGCCGGCCGACGTCGTCGCGCTGACGCTGGCGCTGGCGACCGAAATGCTCGACGCGGCCGGCATCGACGGCGTGGATCCGGCCGAGACCCTGCGAAACGGCAGCGCGATGGATTGCTTTCGTGCGCTGGTGACCGCCCAGGGCGGTGACCTGAGCCGGCCTCTGCCGATCGGGGCGGTTAGCGAGACGGTGACGGCCCCGCACGGCGGTTTCATGGGCGACCTGGACGCCATGGGCGTGGCGATGGCGGCGTGGCGCCTGGGCGCCGGCCGGGCGCAGCCCGGTGAGCCGGTGCAGTTCGGCGCCGGTGTGCGGATCCACCGCACGCCCGGCGAGCCCGTGGCCGCCGGGGAGGCGCTGTTCACGCTGTACACCGAGACCGCCGACCGGCTACCGGCGGCGCTGGCCGAACTCGACGGCGCCTGGACTGTCGGCGACGCGGTGCCCGCCCGGTGGCCACTGATCATCGACCGGATTTCCCAATCGGTCGGCGAATCATGTTGACGACCGATCGCATCCACCAAAACGGTTGCAGCGCATCAGCCGAGTAGCCCACGCCCGATGAGCATGTACACAGCCCAAACCGACAGTACGGTGATGAGCGCGATCTCCCTCCACGCGAGCATTGGCCGATCCTGGATCGCATAGGAGATGATCTGGATCGGTGACGCCGGCTGCTTCGGGCTCCGATTGTCGGAGAGCCGACGATTGAATCGGTGGAAGAACAGCTGTATCAACGTCATCCCAACGGTGAGCCCGGTGATGAAGCTGAGATAGTGCATGTCCGCGGCGAATTGCAGCGCCACCAGGATGAGCACGGCGATCAGCAGCACCCGGTCGGCCACCGCGAGGCGGCGCGGTCCGGCTGAATAGTGCGCCGCTACCTTGGCGATCCGTCTCTCGTAGGGAACCACCAGCCAGGCCGTGAATTTCGCCAAGCTCTGCACGGTGATCACCAGCAGCAGAATTATCAGCACAAGTTCCATCTACGACCCTCTTACGGTTGAATTGGCGCCTCGAAACCACGACAACAACTCCGACGTGCCGACGATCGTGATGGCACCTTCGGAAAGTCCGAGGATCCGTTCGATCGCGGCGGTATAGGCCAAAATCACCCCGTCAATGTCGGTGCGGACGGCCCGGCCGGCTTCGAACGCGAAGAACAGCCCTGCGAGCTCGTCGTTCAGGTCCTGGATCAGCGTGATCAGTAGGCGGCCGATCGATTCTGGAGCGACGGTGTCGATGGCTCCTTGGTCGACACCCCGGCGGACTATGGCTGCCAGGAGTGGAGCGTGACGGTCGATCAGATGAGTGCGCAGCCTGGCCCGGACCAGCACGTTGTCCTCGGAATACCACATGTGGAGTGCATTGTTCGCGCTGCCGTGGTGCTGAAGTTTTCCACCGGCCAGGGTGCCGAAATACGCGCGAAGCTGGTCGAGTGCGTCCGGGCCCGCCCCGTCGACGGCTGCCCGTAGCCGTGCCAGTAGGGCTTCCCCCATGCGTTCGACAACCGCCCACAGCAAGTCCTGTTTCGAGCCGAAGTAGTGGTAGAGCGCACCTCTCGACGTACCGGTCGCGTCCAATACGTCCTGGATGCTCATCTGGGCAAAACCCTTGCCGGCGATCAACTCTTGTGTGGCGGCCAGGAACTCATCGCGGCGACGCGCGTGGGCCAGCGCATCGACTGTTCGCGCCATCACGCCTCTCCCGAATAATAGACCGATTGTCGGTCTATTATTAGACAACCGACCATCGGCGTTCAATACCGCCGATGGTCGCGCATGATGGGGTCATGAGTACGCCGCTGAGTCTGGAGAAGATCCACCACGCTCCCAAGGCCCTGCTGCACGATCACCTGGACGGCGGGTTGCGGCCGTCGACCGTGCTCGACCTGGCCGGCCAGCTGGGTTATGACGACCTGCCGGCCACCGAGCTCGACGAACTGGCAACGTTCTTCCGCACGGCCGCCCACAGCGGTTCCCTGGTGCGCTACCTGGAGCCGTTCGCCCACACGGTCGGGGTGATGCAGACGCCTGAGGCGCTGCACCGCGTCGCCTTCGAATGCGTCGAGGACCTCGCCGCGGACAACGTCGTCTACGCAGAGGTGCGGTTCGCGCCCGAATTGCACATCGATCGTGGACTGTCGCTGGACGACGTGGTCGACGCCGTGCTCGCCGGATTCGCCGACGGTGAGAAGGCGGCCTCGGCCGAAGGGCGCACCATCACCGTGCGCTGCCTGGTCACTGCGATGCGCCACGCCGCCCGTTCCCGTGAGATCGCCGAGCTGGCAATCCGTTTCCGGGACAAGGGCGTTGTCGGGTTCGACATCGCCGGGGCCGAAGCCGGCTACCCGCCCACCCGCCACCTCGACGCATTCGAGTACATGCGAGGCAACAACGCGCGCTTCACGATTCACGCCGGTGAAGCATTCGGCCTGCCGTCGATCCACGAGGCCATCGCGTTCTGCGGGGCCGACCGGCTCGGACACGGTGTGCGCATCGTCGACGACATCACCGAACTCGACGACGGCACACCACACCTGGGCCGGCTGGCGTCCATCTTGCGCGACAAGCGAATCCCACTCGAACTGTGTCCCAGCAGCAACGTGCAGACCGGGGCCGCCCCCAGCATCGCCGAGCATCCGTTCGACCGGCTGGCGCGGCTGCGGTTCCGTGTCACCGTCAATACCGACAACCGGTTGATGAGCGACACCACCATGAGTCAGGAGATGTTGCGCTTGGTCGAGGCGTTCGGCTACGGCTGGAGTGATCTGGAGCGGTTCACGATCAATGCGATGAAGTCCGCCTTCATCCCGTTCGATCAACGGCTCGCGTTGATCGACGAGGTGATCAAGCCGCGGTACGCGGTGCTGGTGGGCTGACCGGGCGCAGGGCAAACCACCCGTGCGAAAATTTTCGGCGGAAACGCTGTAACGACGGAGTGAGCTGCTGCGACGATCCAGCACGCTCGACCATCATCAAGATCAGGCGATAATCGCGACCGACCCCTGCTGGGAACCGCCCCTCCGACTGGCGCGGCAGTGATCTGGTGCCGCCGATCGAGGCCGGCCGGTACTACTCGCTGCAGTTCAACGGCGCCTGGCACGCGCCGCGTTTCGGTGCCTGGGCTTCGGGTAGGAACTCCAAAAGAGGAGGCTCGTGTGCCACGAGGGTGCACACCCGGCCGGGGTGGCGGGCAACCAGTGTGCAGGCGCGCGCCGGGAACCTCCAGGGTGTGGGTGGAAAGGCCGGTCGATGCGGGTCATGAGTGGATTGACCGCGGCCGCCGCCGGAATTCATCGGCTCATCCCAGGGAGAGCGTCGAATACACTCCGAGCGTGAACCAGTGGGGGAGTTCGCCGTGGGGCGACAGTCAGGGTCAGCCGGGTGCGTCGGGGACGAGGGAATCGCCGTTCGGTCCGCCCGCGGTGCACCCCGGAGGGCCCCCGGTCTTCGGCGCCGCTCCCGGTTTTCCGGCCCCGGGTTACGGTGGCTACCCACCTCAGTTCAGTCCGCTGCCCCCCGAGGTTCGCCGCCGCGACGGGAAGGTCATCGGAATCGTTGTGGCTGCAGTGGTGGTCGTCGTGCTGGCCCTGGTGGTCGGCTCGATCGTATTCTGGATGTCAGGGTCGGACGAGTTGTCCGAGGCCGATGCCGCCGCTGGAAAAGCTGAGATTGCCGGTGTGGAGCGTCCGCCCGCTGCAGCGCAGCTACCCTCGCTGAGTGCGGCGCCCACCAACAACCTGTGGAGCTATCCGCCGGGTCCGGATTCCAACGCGTACCCGTTGGTCATGGGCGGCGATTCGAAAACCGTCATCGTCAATCTGAACAAGTCCATGATCGCGCTGGATGCCGCGAACGGTACGCCGCTGTGGCAGCAACCGCTTCCCGCGTCGTTCGGCAGGGTGGCGCACTGTGTCGTCGGTACATCGGGCGGGGCCGCCCTCTGTGCCGGCGGCAAGGAGGCGGTACTCGTCGATATGAGGTCCGGCGCGACGAAGGAATCCATGTCGACTGACGGCGTCCCTCAGGTCTATTCCGGTTCCGGTTTGCTCGCATTCGCCGACAACAAGAAAAACCTCACGGTGTTCGACGATTCTGGACAGCAGCTCTGGACGAAGCCGACAACTGGGTCGGCATCGGTGTACCTGGATCAAGGCGTCGTGGCAGAAGTGGGCGGCACCAGCACGAAGTTCTACGACGCCGAGTCCGGCGCCGATCTGTTCTCGATTGGCGCGGTCGACGAGCTCATCGCCACCAGTCGGGGCATCGTGGTGGCTGTACGCGGCAGGGCCCTCCTGAATTCGGACCACTTCCCCGAACAGCAGATCGATTTCTACTCCTTCACCGGCAAGCTCGCCTGGCGTATTCCCGCGGATCACGGCTATCGGCTGCCAAACACCGATCTGATGTCAAACCCCTCGTTCCCACGTTCGGTCGCGTACGCGACATCTGGGATTGTGTTGCCGATCGTGTACAGCGAGAGCAAGGGGGAGATCGCAGCGGTGGACACCCTGACCGGCGATTTTAAGTGGTCACAGCAGTTGCCGCTAACCCCGTCGCCTCGGGTCACGCTCGCGGGGGTGGGCAATCTGTGCATCGTGTCGTACGGGGAGGTGGGTTCGGACACGGGCGGGGTGCGCGCACGGGACTGCACAGACGGAACCGGCGCGTTCATTGAGAAGGCGAAGCTCGATAGCCTGGTCGCCGCCGACAACAACCAGATCGTCGGCGGGCATGACGTTGACCCCACGACCGCCTACGACGCCGCAACCGGCCAGCGATTGTGGCAGGTGGGGAGCGATGTCGGCATAGTCACATGGGTAGGAGCCGGGCTCTATGGAAACGGGCGCGGCAAGATCACCCGGCTGTCCTGAGGGCTACTCCGCCCGCAGGCGTGACTCCACGAACCGTTCCAGTGCGTCCCACTGCTCGACGGCCTCGGCGTGCGGGACCTCCGGCTTGCGGGCGTTCTCGTCGCCGAGCACGTAGCTCACGAACTTGCCCAGCGCCTTGGTCCGTGCGAGCGTCTCGTCGACGGTCTTGTCCTCGGCGTAGTCGCTGACGTCGCGCAACAGTTCGACGGCCAACTCCAACTGGTCGTGGTCGACCGCATCGGGCCCGTCGGCGATGTCGTCGGAGATGCCGGACAGGACGTAGATGTTCTCCTCGGCGACGTCCACCCGCAGGGAGCCGTCGGTGGCGGCGGTCCTGATGTCGTCGTAGGTGGCCAGGTCCGACAGGTCGTGGTCGTGTTCGTCGGCCAGATACCGAGCCAGCGCCCGCTCGGAGCTGAACACGCTGATACGACCGTTGCGCCCGAGGAAAACCGGGTCGTCGTCGAGGTAGCAGCGCAGGGTGTAGACGGTGCCCGAACCGGTCATGATGCGCACCGGGTCGATCCCGACCTTCTGCCAGAAGTCCTCGTCGTCACCCAGGACCGCGGTGTCGGCGGCGCTGCGTACCGGCTCGGCCGAGGCCTCGTCGTCCTCGTCGTCGGTTTCGGCGTCCTCGGTGTCCACCGCGACGTCGTCCTCGTCCTCCTCGGGGGCCGGCTCCTCGAGCTCGGCCTCGGCCTTCTTCACCGCATCGGCGTCGACGGCCTCAGGGATGGCGACGATCTCGTCGATGGAGTCGAGCACGCCGTCCCAGCCGCGGGCGATCACGGCTTCGATCTCAGCCCACCGCTTGCGTCCGGAGCGGCCGGTGAAGCCTTCCAGTCCGCCGCCGACCGTGCCGAGAACGGGGTTGCCGTTGAAGAACTTGCTGATGGCCGGCAACTCACACACCGAGCCGATCGAGGACACCACGACGAGGGTGCGGTGCAGGCGCGCGACGGATTCCTCGGTCGGCTTGTCGGAGACCAGGTCGGGCACCCCGACGATGTCGTACTCACGGTCCTCGGCCGGCTGCAGCTTGTGCGCGTTGGCCGCAGTCAGCTTGTCCCACTTCGGGTGATCGGCGAGGTCGTTGTCGGTGTTGGTGCGGACGAAGGCGACCAGGTCAGCGACAGATTCGAAGGCGTAGAGGGCGTCACCTTCGCCCAAGAAGGCCTCCCACTCGTCGCCGGCATCCCGCCAACGCGGAGCCCACAGTGTGTAAAGGTCGCCCTTGGTCAGCCCGAGCCGGACCGGCACGATGTCAGCAGCCATGCGGCACAGCCTAATGGGGTGCCCTGGACGCCAGTCAGCTTGTCTCCGGTTCGGGGCCTGCCGGTACTGCGCTCAGGCCGTGGGCCGCCAGAATCCCTGAAAGCCCTGACCGGCATTCGTGGTCCGGACGGGCGACAGCTTCACCGGATCACCGGCCTCGATCATCGTGTTCGGCCCGACGATCATCGCGACATGCCCGTCCCACACTGCCAGGTCACCCGGCCGCAGTGTTCCGGGCGACACTGCCTTGCCGATGTCCTGTTCCTGTGCCAGTCGGGGGATGTCCAGCCCGGCTTCGTGGTAGGCCCACTGGGTCAGGCCGCTGCAGTCCAAGCCGACGCCCGGGGTGGTACCGCCCCATCGGTAGGGCACGCCGAGTTGGGTCAACGCATGCCGCACGGCGCTGGCCGCCACGGCATTGGGGGCCACCGCGGTGCTGCCGTCCGGCAGCCGCACCGCCACCCCGTCACCGAACATCCCGGGGTCGCGTAGCCCGACCACGGCGTCCGCGCGATCGTCGGCCGGAGCCGCCGGTAGACCTGCGGCCCGGCTCCAACTTGCCGGCGCTGTGGCTCCCGACGACCCCGCGGCGGTCGGGGCGAAACCTCCGGAGCCGGCCGATCCCGCGTGCGTACCGGCCGCGGGCGCCGAGCCGGTGACCGCGTCGGCGCGCTGGTCGAGTTCGGTGCGAAGTTCGTCGACGACGGCCGTGGCCTCGGTGATCGCGCGTCGTGCTTCGGCCTGCATCTGCTGGGCCACTCCGGGTTCATCGAGGTGTGGAGCCAGCGCGGCGGCGCGTTCCTCGAAGCGGTCGATGATCGCCTGCAGTCGGATCCTGGCCCGGGCCACGGCCGAGCCTGCGTCCCGGGCCGCGCAGCTCAGGATCTGCGTGCGCTCGGCCAGGCTGGTGACTTCGGCCGCAGCGCGGGAGGCGAACTCCGCGGCCGCCGTCGCCGAGATGCCGGACCAATCCCCGGCGGCACGGTCCCACGACCGGCCGAGCGCAGCCGCGATGTCCGAAAGAGCGCCGTGGGCGCCGTCCATCGCGGCGACGGCGGGACGGTGGTCCGGCCAGCCGCTGCCGACGAGATCTCGCAGTTCGTACAGCGGCGCGGCCAACGCGATTGTGGACCCGGGCACGGCTACATCCGCGGCAACAGCGTGGCGGCTCGTTGACCGGCGGAGTCGTAGTCTGCGGCGGTACATCGAGCGCTGACGGCCCCGGCCCCCGTGCAGGCGCCGAGTGCCGCGACCGCATCGCGGTGTGCGCTGACGGCCTCGGCGAACGCGGTCGCGAACCGTTCGCCGACCTGGCCGAGCGCCGGTGCCGGGATCGATCGCAGGGAAACGGCCACGGCACTCAGATCGGCGGCGTGCGCATCGAGGGCATCGCCAAGGGCACGGATGGCCGCCAGGTCGGCGTGAAGGGTGTCGGCAGGCATGTGGTTAGGACGCCGGCCGACGCCGTTCGGTTCCCCTGTGTTTCAGATGGCGGTGCCGCCGCCGTCGACATGCAGCGTCGAGCCGGTGATGAACGCTGCGCGCGGTGACGACAAGAACAGCACCGCCTGGGCGATCTCCTCCGGGGTGGCCGTGCGGCCCAACGGCAGGGCCCGCCCGAGTTCCTCGTTCGTATCGCCCCATTGGGCCTCGACGCCTTCGGTGCGGGTCGGACCCGGCGCCACACTGTTGACCCGCACACCGCCGGAACCGAACTCGGCGGCCCAGGTCCGGGTCAGCGATTCAACGGCCGCTTTGGAAGCGCTGTAGGCCGAGGCGCCCGGCACCCCTTTCGAGGCGACCATCGAAGTGACGTTCACGATGCTGCCGCGGCCGCGCTCGAGCATGCCACCCACCAGTTGAGCCACCAGGAAATAGGTGCCGCGCACATTGGTGTCGAAGGTCTGCTCGAACGACGCGACATCCTGTTCCACCGTGAGCGCACCGGGAAAAGCAGCTGCGTTGTTGACCAGAATGTCGAGCTGATCACATTGGTGGGCAAGCGATTGCACCGACCCAAGGTCGGCAAGGTCGGCACGGATGAATCGGACCTCCCCGCCGAGTGCGGCTGCGGCATCACGGCCCCGCCGTTCGTCTCGTCCGGTGATGGTCACGGCCGCGCCCGCCCGCGCCAGCAGGTCGGCACTCGCCAACCCGATGCCGGCGGTGCCACCGGTCACCAGCGCACGGTACCCCTTGAGTTCTTCTCCGGATTCCATTGTGTCCCTCCATTGTTTCGTCACGCGACACGTCGGGTGTCGTCGTTGCCCAGAGCTGCCCTGAGGCGTTCGCGACTGCGGGCGATGCGCGACATGACGGTTCCCAGGGGGATTTCCATGCGCGCCGCGGTTTCGGCGTACGTCAGGCCTTCGATATCGGAGTAGTACAAAACCGTTCGGAAACCTTCGGGCAGCGTCAACACCGCATCGCGGATCCGGCTGTCGCAGAACATGTCGAGCGCACGGTCTTCGGCCGAGCGCTCGGCAGTCGCGGAATGATTTGCGCTGCAAAGCATGTCGCTGTCAGTGATCTCGGCAACGGCGAATGCATCGGGGCGTCGCTGCTTCATCCGGTGTGTACTTATCCACCGGTTGTGCAGGATGCGGAAGAGCCAGGCCCGCAGGTTGGTGCCCGGCTCGAACCGGCGGAAACCGGTGTAGGCGTTCATCAGTGTGTCCTGAACCAGGTCTTCGGCGTCGGCCTGGCTGTGGGTGAGCCGCCGGGCGGTGCGCAAGAGGATGGGGTGGAACGGCATGGCCTCGTGAACGAACCGCTCCGCGAGTTGCGCGTCAGACTCGACGCCGAGGACGGCCACGGCGCTGATTCCCGCCGGCGGGGCGGCGGTGACTTTCGTCATGGTCAGATCTCCAGAGCTAAGCCTCGATCCACTGATGAATTGGGGTAGGTGTGCCTCGCTGGGCTGTTGAGGGCTGGTCCTGGTCGCGGGCAGGGGGTATCTGCTGGTCTGTCCAGCTGTTCCTGTGCGCTCCGGTCGGGCCTTTC
>NZ_MLCL01000022.1 GCF_001942625.1 Mycobacterium syngnathidarum | reverse complement strand
TGCACTGGAAGTGCCTTTCTTAACTGGCCTGATTGATGCGTAGAGAACACCAATCCTCCCAGCTCAAGGGGCACTTTCCTTATATCGACACCCACCTACACAGGCAATTCATCGGTGGATCGAGGCTTAGTCGTCGTGGCCGCCAGCCACTCGGTGAAGCTGTACACGGTGACACCGGGGGTGTCGGCACTGATCGGCCAGACCTGCCCGGTAGCGGTGTCGCCTTCTCCCAGTATCGGAAGATCGATGCGGTCGGTGCCTTCGACGATTGGGACCACCCACCGAGCCTCAGAGTGCGTTTCAGCCATCAGCGTGGCGAAGCTTCGCAGGCCGCGTCGCGCGGGCACATCGGTAACCACCACAACGTCTTTGAGGACGCGCTCGGCCCCCAATGCGGTGAACACCACCTCGCCGGCCTCGGCGATCTTCCAGCGACGCCGGTTGGTCCGGCGCCCCTTTTCCGACCCGAACCGAACACCCGAACCGCCGGGAACCACGGCGTGAAACGGGACCGGCAGCAGATCGGCGCGGGCCACATCGCCCAGGATGCTGGCACGCAGGGTCGCAGCGGCGTGCACGTCGGTCAGGGCCAGGGTCGCCACCTTTTCCTCAAGGTCTCCGTAGACCTGCGCGAACGTCTCGAGCGCGGCGTCCACGGCGCTCAGCGTGCGCTCGGTGGCGACCACTGATTCGCGACTGGGGGTGTGATCGAACGATCCGATGGGCAGTTCGATCACCGCCGCCTGCAACCGTGTGGCTGCGAGGACTCGGTTGACCACCTCTGGAACGGCGTCGAACAGGGTGCCGCCGGACAGCACCGCGACAGTGCGATCCCCCGCGCGCAGGCAGCCGACGGGTCCGATCCAGCGCAGCCCACCCGACAGGCTCGCCACCGGCTTACCGTCCACCAGGACGGCACCTTCGGGGTGGGCCGAGGAGACCTCACGGATGACCGTGTTCCACTTGTCGAGCTGGCCTGCGACTTCCACGGCGACGGTGATCGTGGTGCCGTTGGGCAGGTCACTGGGCGCATCAGCGAGCAGCACCTGATGGGTGAGGTCACGGGCGGCGCGCACCAGGGTGCGGCGACCACCCTTGATGGTGTCCACCAGGAACGACTCGGCCACTGTCAGAGCCGATTTCGCTCCGACACCAAGACCGCCGATCTGGTCGTTGCTGTCGCGCTTGGTCGAGGCAGCGAACGCCAGGAACGTGGCTTCGACCTCGGCTGCGGACATACCGATACCGGCATCGGTGACAATGAGGTTGGGTTCCAGTTCGGTCGGGCTGGTCACCTGCACCGGGGCGGTGCTGCCCGCCACGCGAGTGGCATCGACGGCGTTGGAGACGTACTCGCGCACCACCGCCAGGCGGCGGTCGGCGTAAAGGTTGATGAGAATGTCCATCATGCGCCGCGCCCCCTCGGGGTCCACACGGCTAGCCATCGTCGGTGCCGAAGCAGTGACATCGCCAGTGGTGACCAGTGTCGAAACGGGGGCGGGAAGACGCATCTCAAGCTCCTGAAGGGGTGTCGGTTGATCTCTATTTTAGAGATTACACACAGCCACCGACAAGTTCGCGTTGTGCAATAAAAGCGGTGCTAGTCAGCCACTAGTCAGTCAAGATTCCGTCCTCGACGAGCCACTGAACCAGCCGCGCTGCAACTGTGGGCGCGTGCGGCCACCCCAATGCGCGCAGATCGTCACTGGGACCGGGCATGCGACGTTCGATGGCCGGCTCCAGCACCGCGATGCACCACATAACCGGATCGGGTACCCACTGCGCGGGACCGAGACCACCCATAAGCGCGGCGTCGAACTGCCGTGCCACGCAGGAGCGGTCGGGCCAGCCGAGATCATCGGCGCTGCGGCCGGCCAGGAACAGCGCCGCTTCGGCTGCGACTCGCGATGCGCTCTCAGACATGGATTCTCCTTGCATTCCAGGCGGGACACCGTGAGCAGGAAACCATTCCCCGGCCGCTCGACCTAGCCACATGCACCGACACACCGGGCCACGGCCCGCCGCCGGCCACGGGCTGCGACTCGCCCGAAGGAAGGGACGTGACAGCCACCAGCCCGAGCACGTCGCGCCGCGTGCTCCTGCCCATGGAGTCACCTGACACCGTGGCGACGCACCTCGCCCCTACGAAAGGAACCGCCCCCGTGCAGATCACCGTGAAATTCACCGACGTCTATGACGGCCAGGAGTATCCGCGCACAGAGACCTTCGACGTGCCAGCTCCGACTGGCGACCTCGACGAGTGGGCCGATGAACATCTGCGCCCACGCACTGGCAGCAATGTCGGTGCCGACGAGTCCGGTTACTTCGCCGAGATCGCCACCTGTTCCGCCGATCCAGGGCTGGTCGGCCGCGAATTTAGCTGGGACGTCTGATGGTCTGGGAACTAACCACCGCCGACCCAAGCGCGGGCGAGCCTGTAGTCACGCGTCACGCCACCTACGACGAGGTGTTCGACCATATTCGCGCCACCTACGATCCCGGCGGCTATTACGCCGACGAGGGCAGCGGGAGTCTGCAGAACTACCTCCACGGCGAGGGATACGAGTTCGACTACCGCGAACTCGACACCTGAACGGACCGCAGGATGTAGTGGATGTTCAGGACGCACCTGTCATCAGTTCAGGTGTGCTCGTGAGGCTGTGGCACGGCGACTGTCGCGTCGATCAGAGCACACGCCGATGCGTACGGGCACATAACGACGCCTGAACGCCGCTCTGAATAGGACCCGGTGTGGCGGCCAGCGCGGCGAGAACGGCGGGATGCAGAGAAGCCCCTTCGGTGATATTCTCTATTTTAGAGATTTACGAAGAGCAGTCACCGACCCTGTCGCGAGACCCGCAGAACCCGAACCGCCTCCACAGCTGCCGCGGTCGATCACCGCTCCAAACGCCGTCAACCAGAACAGACAAGGAATGTCACCCGTGCCCACATCAACGCTAAAGCCCGCACTCCCCGACTGGGCACAAGTTCTCCCACAGCATCTGGCCCCCGGGACTCTGGAGGGTCGAAATGTGATCTTCTACCGCCACATTGACGGGGTGTTCTGGGACTCCGCGTGCCGGATGTGCCAGGGGCGCACCGCTGTCAACGAGCTCATGCCCAATCACCGCCCCTCTCCAGCGTGCCGCTCCGGCGGCCACCACCACTGCACCTGCGACGCCTGCTTCTGAACGGGAAGGGACGAACGATGCGCGTATTCGGACGGGATCTGAAAGAGGGTGACGTGGTTGTTCTCAGCGGCGTGAACTGCCACATCCGGTCCATCCTCGGCGGTGATTCGTACCGGGATCTGTTCACTGACAAGGGCTACCACCTCGTCAAACCCGGTTTCACCTATACGGTGTTGAAGCGCGGCGGCGTCGCGGCGACGGACGCCGAATCCAAGACCTGAGAATTCCGCGCCCAGCTTTCCCGGGGCCGGGCCCACGGCACTGTCGCCCTGCGCCGCTATATTGCGACTCACACGCTGCCTGGAGGTCGGGAGGGGAAATGGCTGGACGTTCGCACCGGTGGGATGCATTCAGCATGCCGTGGATCGCCGAGGCACTCGCAGATTCCGAACGCTGCTACCAGGCCTCGATCGACGAGATCGACACCGTCCCAGACGAGATGAAGAACCACCCCACCAGGCCGTACATGAAGATGTTCGCCGACAACATCGCTGACGCCGAGCTGTACTGGATGAGCCGCACAGCGGCATCCGTTGCAGCCGACCTCGCCAGCCGCGATATGCCGGAGACCACTTTCCAAGAGCTGATCACCACGTCAGATCTGGCACCAGTCGGGCTGATGCTGTGGCCGAAACCGCTCGCAACATTCAGCTGGCGAAGCATTGACATGAAAGACGCGGGCCAATCAACGGTTCCGGTCACCTGGGACGGTATCGCTTGGATCTACGACCAGACCCACATCACCAGCTACCTGCTCTCCCAGATGCGCGATCCACGCAAGCACGGACAGCTCAGCGACATGCGCCCCAAAACATCACCAGGAAAAGTACTCCGCTTCGACCAGCACGAGCTAGCCACAGTGGTCGACCGCGGTTCCGGCGTCCTCGACCTGGTAAGCCCGCTCGACGACCCCGAACTGAATCGATCCGGACCACCCACACTGACCGCCACAGTGCTCTCGCTGCTCGCACTGATCGGCCAGCAGCGCGTTGTCACCCAGAAACGGGTCAACACTGGCCCGGCCAAGAAATCAACCCGCACCACACGCAACGACGTCACGATGCTCGACATTCTGCGCCCACCCGGGGTCAGCGGCGTCAACGGCAACCCAGACAACGACGATCGCGCCTACCGTCGATGGTTCGTACGTGGCCACTACAAGCACCAACCACACGGCCCACACAACAGCCTGCGCAAACTGATCTACGTCTCCCTGCACACCGCCGGCCATCCCGACGCACCCGACCCGACCGGCCCACCGCCGCCACGTGTCTCAGGCGTCTACGGCAAGAAGTTCAAGCGCCGGTAGCACTCCGGCTACAGTTTTCACCCGATCAACTCGCCCGGCCGTACTCGTCGACACGGTTCCCCTGCCGGTCGACAAGCTGATACTCCTGCCACGGTTCCAGCTCTGGGGCGCGGCCGTCACGCAGATGCTCGACAGTGACCGGGATCGGTGTCCGCGGCAGGTCACCGCGGCACTGTCGCAGCCGGATCGCGGTACGAACGCTCTTGTCCGACACCAGGAACCCGCCATGGTTGACGGGGAAGTCGCGCTGTACCCATGCCCCGCCCTCGATGCGGCACCAACGCTGCTTGGCCGCCTCGATCGCCAACAGCGCTCCCCGTTCGATCATGCGCAGCACGGTTCGTTCACTGACACCGAGGTGGTTGGCCGTCTCATTGACAGTCTGGTTGTAGCCACCGAACCGCCTGTGCTTGATCGTTCGATACGGCCGGGCCGTCTGCCGGTAGCGCACCAAACCGGGGCCGTAAACCTCGCTTTCATGCAATCGATGGTTCCCCGACCCGAAGCGCACCGCGTGCAAGGTTCCGATCCTGGCCAGATAGCGAACCTCAGATGCGGGTCGCTCGACAATCTGGGCGGCCTGGTCAAAAGTGAGGTATTCCGCGGTGACGCTGCGCCGTTGACGCGGATCACCGATCCGCAGCTTCGGGCACATCCGCGCCACCTTGGCACTGAACACCCCTGCCGCAACCAGATCGACGGTGCGGATCCGAAGATCGCGGCCACGGCGCTGGGCCGGCAGCAGCCCTTCGGCGACAAGCGCCTCGATGACATTCGGTCGGGTGCCGGCGAACGTAGCTGCGCTGGAACGCGTGTGCAGCGCCAATGCGGGGTCGATGTCGGGTTGGCTCCACTTCAGCCACGCCAGGAAGTTCTCCACGTGCGCATCGGTCAGGTTCGCACCCCGTTCAGCAGCGGCGCGGCGGCGGTCGCGAGCCTCGGCGGCGCGTGCCGGTTTGGCGGCCTGGGCGGCAACGAGCGCATCCACCTCGTGGCGCCGCAACCACAGCTTGGATCCGGAGGTGACTATTTCAAGCTTGCCAGCAGCGGCACGGCGGCGCAGGGTGCGTACGGTGACACCGATCTTGTCGGCGGCCATCGCGATCGGCACCAGCAGTGGGTCTTTCATCAAGCCGCCGGGCGGAAGGCCCCGAGATTTGCGGATCTTGTCGCTGCGCAGCTGGAGCACAGCGAACAAGTCGTCTTGGCAGACTCGCGTCGTCCCCGCAATGGTCCAGGTGACGGCCCCTCCGCGCTGCAACGCCTTGCGGGTCCCCGAGGCGCTGATCCCCATCATCGAGGCAGCATCGGCAATCGTGAAACACTGCAGCCCCGATACCCGGTCGCGGATCATCCTGTTTTTGCGCCGAAGCAGGTCGGGAGCGACACCATCGGTCCGGCGGCGGTTCTCGGCGATCGCCGCGCGCACTTCGGCGTCGATGCGATAAGCCTCCTCGAAATAGATGCGCCGCAGCGAGGATTTCTCGTAAGGAATCCCCCACACCATCAGGATGTCTTCGGGGACCAGCGCCCGTTCACGCCGACCCATACAGCGCCACATCAAATTGCGCGGCTTCATATCCGGGTTGGCCTTGGCAAACCTGCGCCACCACCGCCACATCGTTTGCGGGTGCACCCGCAAGATGCGGGCCACCTCCTCGGCTGGCACACCGCGGTCGAGCGCTCCGCGAGGTCGGTCTGTGGCCCAGCCGCAGCCCATCTCTGGAGGCAGGCCTGCCTCCAAGATGTTGCCCATCGCCCACACGTAATCCGATCTGATACGGATCGTTCCGAACATCCGCAGCGCAGGCAGTCCACCGCCCCGGGCCATTCGGCGGACCCGAGCCATCCCCAGTCCCAGCTCTGCTGCTGTCTCGGCGAGGGTCAGCATGCGGACCGGTTGGTTGTAGCTCGATGGGTAGAAGCCGCGGTCCGGGTTTGGCGTGCCCAGCAATGCGTCGATCTCACCGGCGCGGTCGGCCGGCAGCGGTTCGGCATCGAGGTCGCGTCCCGGGTAGAGCAGCCCGGTGACCAGTTCCCGGTCGTCTACTGACGGCGGTGCGGGCACCTCGATCCGCGTCTGCTGCTCTTGCTGCTCGTCGTAGGCCGCCATCGCCGTCATGGACTGCAGCATCATCTGGCGCTCTTCGGGGGTCAGGCCTTCGCACGCGGAACGGAGCCACTCGGGCAGCTCGTCGAAGTCGCACTGGGTGTAGTCCGCGGCCATGGGCGCCAACGTAATGGCCACACGCGGATGCGCTTTCCCACGACGCGGGGCACGCCGAGCAGCCGACAAAATCACGACACGCCCGACCAGATTTTCGACAGACCGGGTCCCGTATCCGGTTCCCGTGTCCGGCTGGATTTGTCGGATGCGAATTGTCCCGGTCGCGCTGAACCTCCCCGTAGTTCCATGTTAATTTCCCATTTGACCTGCGGTAACTGTCACCGATCCGGTTACTTCACTGCCCAACTGGGCAAACACGCAACTGTCGTGGGAATAGGGGGTGCCTCCGACAGCGGATATTCTCTGTTTCAGAGAGAATGCAGGTAAAGATACGTATCTAGAACAACTAACTAATGAGCTTTCACCTATAGACCCTGTTGCCTTCTGTCACGCCGAGCTGTCCGAGGCACCCCCCATTGCCACGACAGCTACGCATTGCTGCAGGTGAACCGAAAAGTCACCGATTTACTGACAGTTACCGCAGGTCAAATGGGAAATTTTCGCCGAAACTCGGGGAGGTCCAGCTAGCGGCGAACCGCAGCGAAGACGAACACCCGAGTAGGCGTTCGAGCATTGGAACTGGTCGTGCTGGCATGCACTTGCGCCTCATGAACGAGCACTAGCTGTATGAGGCCATGACGTTGGTGACGCCTTTCTGGAGCCGGGTCACTGGCGGCTGATTTCGGGCCGTGCTGTGTGGCCGGTGATAGTTGTAGTGGATGTTCCACACGCCGAGGGCCTCCGACCGCTGTTGTTCAGAGCGCCATTCACGGGCGTAGAGGAACTCTTCAGCAAGGATCCGGTTGTAGCGCTCGACCTTTCCGTTGTGCCGTGGGGTGTACGGCGTGATTCGCTGGTGCCGTGCCCCCAGGAGTGCCTTGGCGAAGTCCTTGGCGCGGTAGCAGGCGCCGTTGTCTGTGACGATCCGCTGGATATGGGTGATTCCGTGCGCGTCGAAGAAGGCTCGCGCTCGGTGCATGAACCCAATTGCTGTGGCTGCCTTCTCGTCGGTGAGTGCTTCGGTGTAGGCGAGGCGTGAGAATCCGTCGATTGCTGAGTGCAGGTAGACGTAACCGCCACGGGCTCCGGCGGTCTTGGCCCGTTCGACTGCCCTCGCTTGTGCTGATCCTTTGCCGTGAGTGCGCCAGCCGCCCCCGTCCGGGATCCGACCCACCTTCTTGACGTCGACGTGCACCATGTGTCCGGGTCTGTAAGCGACGATCGTGCGAGGGACCCGGTTGGATTCGCCACTCGGATCGATGAATTTGCGGCGGTTGAGCCCAAGGTCGTGCAGATGGCGAGTGACGGTGCGGCGGCTGATCTTGATGCCCTCACGTGCGAGTTCGAACGCGATCCTTGTGGCGGGCCATTTGCGTTCTCGCCGCAGGACCTCGATCCGGGCGATCACCTCGATATCTGTAGCCGTCGGCTGATGGTGAGGGGTGCTGGAGCGGTCCTGGAGACCGAGGTCACCGTGTCGGCGATACCGGTTCACCCATTTGCTGGCGCAGGCTCGGGAGATACCCATTTCGGCAGCGACATGAGCAATGGGACGATGCTGACAACGCGCGACGAGCCTCCGGCGCCCTTCCACGGAAAGCGGTGAGTTTTGGTGGGTCACAGTGCGGCTCCCTTACCGGTCTGTGCGGCGCGCATGCTGTCTCGGTGATCGTCGAGCGACGCCATCGTGTGACCGTGTCCGTCGGCGAGCACGAGTGGGACCTGATCGAGTGAACCGACGAACAGTGTGGTCGGGGTCAGTGGTTCGACGATCGTCCGTGTGGTCTCGACAATGCCGCGGCCTTCGAAGCTGATCCAGCGGGCACGCGTCCGTTTGATGGCTTCGACTGTCGCGGCGCGATCGTCAGGACTCAGATAACCCAGCGTGGCGGAGTGAACAACAACAGGCGTGGTGCCGGAGGGTGCCTCGGCCACGAGTGCCTCGATCTGGGCTGAGTCCCTGACATCGCCTCGAGTGATGCGCACATCTGCTTGTGCTGCGAGACGCAGAGCGGTCTCAAGCCGTTGGCGTCGCTGCTCGTGTTCGGGCCAGGTAAGGGCAGTCAGCCACGCACGCGTGTCGGAGTCTGCCGGATCGAGCGGGTTGAGGTCGATGCCGGCTCTCCATTCGATCTGCGGCGGCGTGAGCGTCGGTGGCAGGTGTCCTGCCGTGACGTCGCACTCGATCAGCAGGTCGCTACGTCCTGCCGACGGAACGACCACCGTTCCGTCGGAGTAGTGGTAGCTGTATAGATCGGGAATCATGCAGAGTCCGGCCGAGGCTCCGAGCTCGATCAGCGCAATCGGCCCACCGATATGGTGCAGCAGCGGCAGGAGAATGGCGCATCTCGCCGCTTCGTTCGTCTGGGTTGATCGCAGCAGGATGGTCTGCTCGACATCGCGCCAAATCTCGAGTAGCCCGTGGCGCAAGGAGGTTTCGTCGCCTGGTGTGGCACCGTGCCAGCGGAGGGCCGCGAACACCAGGTTCGGCTGCTGCTTGTATGAAGGAAGAGTTGCCAGACGTCCCTGAAGGATCGGGTCATCGGCGACGACGTGGGCCCATGCTTCCAACGTTGGCGAACTGCCGTGAGCCTGCTGTTTGGCGAACTGTCGATACCGCCTACCAATCTGAGTGTGCTCGTCCATCTCTTCAGACTCGGGCCGTCCCGATCAGGGCCTGGCATTGACTCAATCAACGTGTCCACCTCGCGACCGTCAAGGGTGGCTCGTGAGTGCTCGCATACGTAACCGAAGCCGGTGTGGATACTCCTCGATTGCATGTGCTGCGAGGCCAATCGTTCGAGCGAGGGTGAACAGCACCTCACCGCAATCGGGATCCGCATCGACCGCCACGGTCAGTGCCGCCAACGCCAGGTCGACGTTGGGATACCGGCTCTGCCTCCTCGCCACTTCAATACACAGTCCTTCGACACGCCGGACAAGTTCGGCATCGAGCTGGGCGACTTCGGTGATCAGCAGCTCGTATCGAGGGTCCGGGCCGACGTACACGCGATGCCCGAACCCCGGCAATGGATTGCCCCAGTCCAGCATTGTTCCGTCCAGCCAACGGCGCAGTACATCGACCGCCAACTGGATTGCCCCAGCTTGGCGTGGACCGCTCATGGCGCACTGGCCGGCGAGAATCGCCATCCAAGGGTCGGCCTGGACACTGGCTGCCGTACGCGTGGCCAGAGTCGACGCGGTGAGTTCGTGGTCAATCAGCAACGTGAGCGCCACGTTGAAACAGCGGACGAGGGCCGGTGTGGTCGCTGACCGCGCGAACGCGCTGCTGAGCCGAGTTGCGACCGATCCGGATTCCAAGGTGAGTCCGGTGATCGCGACGCAGCCAGCTTCGACGGCTGTCATGGCCACCGACACGCAATGCATGGCGCTGGTGCTGCCACGGTCGGGATCGGTCGCTGCGACCGTAAGCACAGCTGCGCGGATAGCATCACTGCGGCGACCTGCCGTTTTCACCGGCAGAGCGTCCGACGATTCGGGAATCAGTGCAGGCTGCGGCTGGTACCCATCGGTTTGAAGTACCAGTGCTGCCGCGTCCTCGAACGACCCACGATCGACAAGACCGGCAATGGAATGACCGCGAAAGGCCAGCCGTCCCTCGGGATCCAGTGCGGAAACATCGGACTCGATCAGCACAGTGAGGACTCCGGCGCGGGCACGCGACCGCTCGGCGGCGAGCGCCACAATGTGCGATCGGTCGAATCTTGATACCCGGCGCCCATCGGGGTCATGGGCCACGTCCCGTGGAACAAGCCCTCGCGACACATACGCGTAGAGCGTCTGCTTCCGGACGCCGAGGGCGGCCGATGCTTCGTCTGCCGTCATCCAGTGACCATCGATGCTCATCCTGAGATCGTCCACCAGAAGGAACGAGTAGATCTATCTGCAACCGTGTATGCGAAGCGGTCGAGGTCCTACACCCAGGCGTCTACAACGTCATGACCCGCAACAACTAGCGGAACCTTGGTGCAGTGGCGGTCCAGAGCCCGGTCTGCGCATCCTGGATGGTGGATGGATCAGTAATCGCACCGGCCCGGACGGTGGCGAAACCGCCCCGTCCGGTGGCGTGGCCCGCCGGCGCCCGGATCAGGTCAGCTCACGAGCAGCTGCGCTGAGTCCCATGGTGTGGCTTCGGTGGCCGCCTCGACCAGATTGCCGTCGGCGTCGAAGCCTACGAACAGGGTTCCGATCTTGCCGCTGGAGCTGGCGGTCACCGTCGCCCGCCCGCCCGTGCGAGCGCTGACCAGCGACGGGGAGCTGTCGTCGAGGATCATGAAATCTGTCCCGGCGAACCGGACCCGCTTGGCCACCAGCGACGCTGGCGCCACGCCTTCACGCTCTTCGCGCTGCACGTCCGACCAGATCTTTCGGAGACCGACGACGATTGCGGCCGCTCCCCCAAACACGAGCCAGGTCGGGCCGCCTTCAGAAAAGTAGAAGGCCACCGCGAGCAGACCAACGCTTGTGAAGAGTGCACCGCCGGGGTCGTGCTGTTTCATGGTCCGCTCCTTTCGTCAGATCCGTTCGGATGTGCAAGTGTTGCCTGCTGCGAGCAAATCTAACGCGGCAAGCGCAAATCATTCTCGCGTTGGCTGTCACGTCCTTCTTCCTGCTGGAGATCTTGATCGCCTCGGCCATTTTGGAAGACGGCTGACGCGCGACTAAAGAGTGTCGAGCAACGCCACGGAAGACCGGGCCCGGCTGCCCGATTAGGATGCGGTCATGATCTGGACGCTTCACGCCAGCACCAACAAATGCCTGTACAAGGCCAGGATTCATGGCGTCGCAGATATTGAAGACACCATCCGCGCGCAACGACTCGAGACCATTACAAGTCCCGGCGGGAGCCTAGTTTTCTGGTTCTCGCCATATAGGACCATCCAGGTGCTGAATCATGTTGGCGTCGAGATGCTGCTCGCGGCGTCGGATTTCACAGCTCGCGATGTTCCGTTGCTGTATGGCGGCGTTGTTGTTTCCGGTCGCGACGCGGCTGGCAGACTGGCAAGTCTGACTGATGAGCAGATGCGCTGGTTAATAAACGTGGAGCCCGGACGTCGCGAGGATTGGGTTTTGTCCCGGCGTTTCGCCCGGGCGGAGAAGGAGCTGCGCCGCCGGTCCCGCTCTGAGCATGCGGCATTGGAGGCTTCGCTGTGGGAGAAGTTCTTGCCGCCATCCGACTGAATCCGGCCGACGTAGCTATCACTTAGGACGCACCACTAATCACGGCTTCAGCAATACCTTCACGATACCGACACCGGTCGCTAAGGGAGGCACCCCTCGGGTGATCGCCGTTCACTCTGTTCATCGATCGCTGGAATGCGGTTGCCGACAGGAGAACCAGGCGTCCCGCACGTTCGAACTGCCCCATCTGCCGACCGGGGCTGCACTTGGCCGGCTGAGTGATCGGTGTCGCGGTCGCGGATCGGCAATCCGGAACATAACGTATACAGATAGTTTCATCTGCATACGTTACGTTCCAATGACAGTGCGAATCACCTTTCGAAGCGAAACGTACACAGGTATGATCATCTGTACACGTTTCGTTTCACTGTGCGATTGAGGAGGTGCCCTGTGGAAGCCCTCACCCCGAACACGGCCAAGCTGCGGGGACTGTCGCGCAGCGCGCTCTACCGCCTCGCGAACGACGGACGGATGGACCGCATCGCACGGGGGATCTACCTGCCCGTTAACGCGCCGGCTGCCGACTGGGACCAACTCGAAGCCGCGACCCGACGTACCGACGCGACGATCTGCCTGACGTCTGCTCTCGCCTATCACGACTTGACCGACGCGATCCCCTCCACGCTGGACGTCGCGATCCGGCGAGGGGCGCGCCCACCGGCCAGCACAGGTGCCATCACGTGGCACCTGTTCGATCGGGACACGTTCGACATTGGCCGCGAGCAGATCACGATCGCCGGATCGGACCAAACGATCGGGATCTATTCCCCGGAACGCTCGATCGCCGACGCGTTCCGCCTCCGCGGCGAGGTCGGACACGAGCTGGCACGCGATGCGTTGCGCGAATGGCTGCGCCGCGGTGGAAAGCCCGCGCGGTTGATCGACATCGCGACCCGGCTTCCGAGGGCCAAGACCCCCGCTCTGCGCGCGCTGGAGATGTTGGGTTGAGCGACGGCGACAAGGTGTTCCGCCGCATCCAGTCCGCCGCCCGCTCGGCCAAGGACAGGGGCGGCCCCGCCGCGCCGACCCAGGAGTACTTGATCCGTCATGTTCTCGAGTCGTTCCTGGACCGGCTCACCCGCACGCCGCACGCCCGTGACTTCATCCTCAAAGGCGGGATCCTATTGGCCGCCTACGGTGTTCGCCGACCGACGAAGGACGCTGACGCTAACGCTGTCAGCGCCGACGTCACCGCGCAGCACCTCGTCGACGTGGTCCGCGATATCGCCGCTGTGGCCGTCGACGACGGAGTCGTCTTCGACATCGACGCGATCACCGTTCAGGACATCCGCGAGCAAGCCGAATACCCCGGCTTGCGGGTGCGGGTTCCTGCGACGATCGGTCGGTGGAAAGGCGTAGCGCTGTGGGACGTTTCCACCGGTGACCCGGTCGTTCCGGCGCCCCGGCCGGTGACCATCGAGCGGATTCTCGGCGACCCGATCACGTTGCTCGGCTACGCCGCCGAGACCAGCATGGCCGAGAAGGGCGTGACGATCCTCGAGCGCGGCATCACCAGCACCCGCTGGCGGGACTATGTCGACATCGTCGCGCTCGGGCGGGCGGGCTTCGACGAGGCGGAGCTTCTGCGCGCGGCCCGGGCCGTCGCGGGATACCGAAAGGTTGTGCTCGGTCCGGTTGCCCCGCTCCTGGAGGGCTACGGCGCAGTGGGACAGGCGAAGTGGGCCGCGTGGCGGCGCAAGGAGGGCGTCGAGTCCCTCTGCGAGGAGACCCTCGATGACCAGGCCGACCTGGTCGCAGCCTTCCTCGACTCCACCTTCTCCCTCGGCCCCTGGTAACCGCCCGCCTGGCCGACGGTCGGCGAGCACGTCCCCCTGCCGACCGGCCGACCGGCCTTTCGTTACGACGCACTGCACGTGCCTTCGACCGGCCCATTGAGTGCCCACGGCGCATCCGCCTTCCGAGCCGATAGTCCTCAGCGGGATACCGCCGCGTAAATGGTGTCGGCGCCCCTGATTCGCCGCACGCAGGCACGCTACAAGCGCTGCCGCGCCGGACACCCGCGTCAGCTGCGCGCTGTGGCACAGTGCGCGACAACGGGGCGCCGACGGAAGGGACTGCAATGGCCAATTGTGAAGTCAATCGACCGCTTGAAGTCTTCGAAATGGCACTGACACAGCGTCTGATGGACACGTTCGAGCCGATGATCGAGCGCGCGACAGCCGAACAACTCGACAGGCTGGCCGCCCTCGTTGAGACCCGCCGGACCCACCTTGCCGACCCGGTAGATCAGGCCCGCCGCATTGCGGCTTTTAAGCGCGCCGCGATGGAGCTGGCGCGAGAATCAAGCGGCGATGACCCGTTGCCCGCAGGCGCCGTGTTGTTCTACGCAATCGAAACCGAATCCAAGCTGACTGGCCAGCCGCCGAACGAGATAGCGGCTGGAGATCCGGCGGTGACCGAGGCGCTGGAGGAGATGGCACGCACCGGCCGCAGAACCCACGTCATGCGGGGGTGGCTGCATCAGAATTGGGAAATTGTGTCGCAGCGCGCCTCAACGATCCTGAACGTCGAAGCGATCAGCGCCACGGAGTAACCGAATTCTTTGGCGCCACAGTCTTTCTCGCCGTCCAGACACCAGCTCATGCCCGCTCGCCTGCGGGCGGCGGTCAACGATCCAGGTTCGCGATATCCCTGAGTAAGTTGGACCAGATACGGGCGACGACGCCGTAACGGACCCGGTCCTCGACCAGCACAGTTTCGTCACTGTCGAGCACGCCGGCACCGCGCACGGCGACGCTGGCTAGCAGGAACACCGTCTCGATCCGGTCCCGCAGCTCAGCGTATTCGGTGTCGGTGAGGTTGACCGTTTCAGCCGCCCCAGCGGAGCCGAGCGTGGTGGGGATGGTGCTGGTTTTCATCGCGAACCTTTCGACGGACGAGTGACATAGACGGCGGCATGTGGACCGAATAGCTGCTCCCAAATGGCATCGAGCGCTGGCCGGTCAGCTTCGGTGTAGGTGAACGATCGCAGTCCTGTCCCCCTCGGAGCCCCTGACTTGCGAAGGGCAGGGAGGGACTCGATGCCGCGATTGCCCAGGAATGCGTCGAATTCCGGCTCCAACGCTTCGGCCACGGCCGAGGTCATCCCCCGCTGCTGCAGGTAGTCGCGCAAGCGCAGCGGAGCATCGCCGGGGTCGATGTCCGCGATCTCGCCGAGTGCGCCGGCAAGGGCTCGGCGCGCCTCGGCTTCCAAATGATCCGCGTCGACAAGGTCCCGAAACGCGCGCAGCACCGTCGCTTTGGCGTGCACTGCCTCGACGACGCACGCCAGCCGATCCCCACCGACACGCGGGTTGGCCCCAGCGATCTCCCCAGCCGCGGGTGCGGGTGGATCCAGTGCTGGAGATGTCCCATTGAAGTACGCATCGAGAGCATCGGCGGCCTCGGCCTGAAATGCCTCGATGATCGGACGGGCGTCATCGGAGACACGGTTGGTGTCGATGGTTGCCAGCCACATCGTGAAGGTGCGGCGGTCGATCATGACCATCTCGCGGTTCTTGCCATCCTCCGCGACCGTGGAGACGAGCTCCATGGTTGCCCAAGACTTCCCCTTAAGCTTCTGAAGTTGGCCCGAGTAGTCGACATTGATCGATTCGCAGCCGTGACGAAGCGACACCATCGGCGTGCTGTCGATCAGGGTCGCGACGATTTCGCGGTTGGTACCGGGCACCGCGATCGGAATGAGTTCAGCGCTCATCAAATCCCCCCAAGCCTCAAAACGTACGTTAACTATTGCGTACGTTCGCGCGTACGTCAAGATAATCGCGCCCTGAACACGGACCCAAACGTTCGTGTCCCCGAGATCGTCTACCGCGCAGCTCGCTGGACTTCGCCAGTCCCGTAGCCGACACTTACCCTGTGCGCGAACCTATGCAGCCACCAGAGGCGGAGTTTTTAGAACGTCTGCGTACCGCAGCAAAGCCCAGCCTTTCGGTACGCGCGGCCGCCAAGGAGGCTGGCATCTCAGATTCGCGATGGCGACAGATCATCAAGGGCTATCGGCAGGAGACGAAAGACCTGCGTATCCCTGTCCGTGCACCCGCCGATACCTTGGCCCGGATGGCAACGGTTGTTCAAGCCTCCCCTGAAGAACTTGATGCTGTTGGCCGAAGTGACGCGGCCGACATCATGCGCGCCGCTGCTGATCGCATGATGTCGGCGCTCGACGAACGAGAACGCAAGCCCGAAGGATTGGCTGAGACTGCTTCGGTCCAGGCTCTCGGGAATCGGGCCGCCAGGTACATCTCGGAGCATCCGATGTTGGTCGATGGGGTTTCCATCGAAGAACTCGCCGAAAGATTCAAAACCCTGCTCGACATGGTCGACAACAGCCAGGCCACGCATCAGGCGATGACCCAGCTGGCCCGACAACTTGAGGCGGCGACCGACAACAATCCGGAGTTTCCAACGCCATCCGAAATCGAGCAGTCCCTACACGAGGCCCGACGGGGAGCTGTCGAATTCCGGACATTCCTGGCCGACGTGATGTTCCAAGTAATGACGACCGCAAATTCCGCGACCGCTGCAGAGCTCAAATCGCTGCTACGGCCCCTGTACGACCGCGCGATCACCGGAGGGGCTTCACCGCACGCAGACGACAGCGAGGCACCTCGCGGTTGACCACAACCGCATAGTTCCTGATTCCATGGTCATTCATCAGGAATGGAAGCTGCTTCCGGCCGTGGGCTGAGAGCGGGCTACGCCCTTTAGCCGGATTCTTAAAAGGACGTGACAACGCGTGCGCAGGCCAGTAGCACACGGGTGCGACAATTGAGCGATGAACAGGCGCACGGCACTATTGGCGGCTGTGGTGGTTACGGCCAGCGCAGCGGTGTCGGCATGCTCGTCCAGCGATGCCGCCGAGAGCGCTCCTACACCTGTTTCACACGCGGTTCCCACAGCGGACACCGCTAAGGGTCCGGCGGCGCCCGCACAGCGGTGGATTGACGTGGGCGGAACCGCTGTCCCCCAAGCAGATGCGGCCGGCATCCAATATGGTGCGCAGCCTTACCCAGGTATCAACATCGGACAAGGTCAGATCGGCACCTCACCAAACAAGTGCACTCTCGGACCACTGGCCCGACGGATCGCCGACGGCGCTTACGTTTTCGTGACCGCTGGCCACTGCGACGAACGCCCTGGAGAGGTGGTCAGCATCTGGTCCGGCCCCAACGGCGAAGGCCCGAAAGTAGTGGGAACGCTCACCGGGGAATTCGATGACGAAGCCACAGGCCAAGACTCAGCGCTACTGGAGACTGTCCTCGCACCCGCCCCTGATGCGACGAAGATCGCCGGAAAATTTCCGATCAGCGGGGTGATGCCCGAAGCCGAGGTGCGGAAACTGCCAGCCGGAACCCCGATCTGTCTGGACGGTGCACGCAGCGGGGTGGTGTGCGGGCCGCTGGTCCGAACCGACTGGGACACGATCAAATTCGGCACCAACGCTATAGGAGGAGACTCGGGCTCCCCTGTGTTCCTCGTCGGCGCGGACAATCGGGCTGTGCTGATCGGGATCTTCAAAGGCGAGCACGGAGCGACTGCGCTGGATGCGGCCACCTACCTGCAGCCGGCCCTCGACCGTCTCGGTGTCGAGATCGTCACCGGCTGACCCGCGCCGCCGACACATCGGAGGTGCATCGGCCGTCCACTTCCAACCCAAATTCATCAAGGCTGCAGAAAATGGTCGCATCTGCCTGGGTAAGCCCGCGCGACGAAGACCAAGCCCGCCAATCCCGTCGTCCGATCTGTAGTCATCAGCGTACCCATCCGATGTGGATCTGGCGTCTAGGACTCGTCTGCCCGCCAGGAGCGCCGGAAAAGCCCGTGGCTGAAGTCAGGATCCGCCGAGGTTCCTGTGAAATCCGGCAATGCATCTGCTGTGACGTTACGCAGGGTCGCCGCGGTGAAGGCGTCGGTGCCTTCGAGGTCCTCAATTAGCCGTTGTCGGTGCTGTTCTAGGGGCTCAAGTACTTCAGCCACCTTTAACGCCGCGTTGAACGAGGCCTGCTGGGCGGCGGCGACGATGAGCCGGCTCAGCCGGTCACGATCCATGTACCGTGTGTCGTCGGCCAGTTCGATGTCAACGAGGTTGCCGGAGGTCGTGACCCATGCGCGGACCAGCCCGTTGTCGGATACACCGTCGACCCGGCCGATGGAGTCGATGGCTTGTCGAGCTCGCCGGAACGCTTCGGCTTGACCTTCGAGGCTGTCGAGGTCGAGATCCGGGTCGAAGCGGTGGTCGTCACTCATTCGGGGAGCCGTTCCATGGCGCGCCGAGCTTCTTTGCGGATCGACGCGTCGCTGTGGGTGAGGTAGGGCTCGATCCGTGCCCGGACACCGTGTGCCTTCATCTGGATCAGGGCGCGAATCGAGAAATACGTGAAGGTGTCGAGAAACCTCAACGCCAGATCGCGCGCCTCGTCGGTTTTCACCTTGCCCAGGTACTCGATCAGCGGGCCCGCCGCTGCGCCCTGAGGCCGCAACTCGTCGATGAGTTCAGCGATAAGGGCGAAGTCGCGTTTGGTGGCGATACGGGCCAGTGCCACTGTGGCGTAACCGATTAGGCCGCTGCGCATCGGTGGTTGTCGGCGCAGTTGGGCAACGAGCGCCTCGATCGCGGCCGAGTTGCCGCGGGCAGCGAGATCGTTGAGGTTGCGAATGAGCCCTGCTCGGATGGATTCGCGGTGGGGCGTTTCCGGGCCGGGGATGCGTTCCTCTAGGTGTGTCAGCCAGTCGATGAAGATGGGGATGCCTTGGGGAATGGTCCGGACACGGTTGGACAGGTCGCCCAGCGTGTAGCACGGCACCCCAACAGCGGCGAGTTCTTCCATGATGCGCCGGTCAAACCCCCGCTGTCCGTCCTTGTAACGGGCTGGCAGGTGCTCCATCCAGTGAGGGCCTTCAGGCATCCCTGGGTAGGTGATGGGCTCGTGGGACTCCTGTGCGTCGGGGCGGGTGCGGGGGGTGTCACCAGCTTGGGCTGGGCGTGGCGCTCGGACCAGGTCGGCGCTGGTGGCTTCGATGCTGCCGATGGCATTGCGGAGGCCGGCGAGGACCTCGGCTTTGTCACGGTTGGGTGGTGGGCCGGCGGACTGAGTCATGAGACGGCGCCCCGATGAGGGTGGGTGGTGTGGTTAGTGGTCATTGTTGTCATCGAGTTCTTTGCGGATGAGTTGGATCTGCCCCGAGTCGATCGCCTTCTGGATATCGGGATCGTTGATCTGTGTCCGGTGGTCCACGACCAGGGTCATGGTGTAGCCCTCTTCTTGGGCAAACTGAAGTTCCTTCAATATCTGGGTCTTGTACGGCCTAATTTCATTCGTGTTCTTGACCTCGACGACATTCTGGTTTTCGTCATCGATGTAATCCGGTTCGATCAGCGAAGGGACGCCGTTATATGTGATCGGTACCCTGCGTTTTTCGTGTGGTGGAATGCCGGCCCGCTCTTCGCCTTGTTCACCGGCTTTCCTGTTCTCTTCGTCGCTGCGATTGCGCACCGGGTTTGTTTGTCGCGGTGTGCGGTCGAGTATCGACGACAGCAGCTGGGTACTCGTCGTCGCTGTCGTATAAATCCCCTTGTTGGACTCCGCTGCGGTGTTGACCGCGCCGTTGATGCCGTCGATGAGCGCATCCATGGCGCGGGCATAGTCGCGCTTGTTCTTTTCGATCAAATTGTCGAGAAGCCGTACAAGCCAACCCGCTCTGATGCGTCGGGCTCCGATCTTGTCGACCTCGTAGGAGAAGACGATCGCGTTCAGAATCTGCAAACTCTGACGGCCGGTGCGTTTGTCGATATCGGCAACGCGGTGCACCTCCTGGCATGCAGCACCCAGCGCGATGCCCATATCACCCGCGTCGCTCAGGGCCCGGTAGACGTTGGCGACTTCGTCGACCATGCCGTCGACCTCGGGGCTTTGGTCTTGGGCGGCTTGGGTGAATACACCCAATACATCGGACCTCAACGTGGCAGCGGTCGCCTTCGTTGTATTCCCATACGTGGTGAAGTGCGTTCCCGCAGTGCCGATTCGACTTTCGTCGCAGTCAGCCCACTGCTTGGTGACATACTTTTCGATCAGATCCCAGTGGGCTGGCTTCTCGTGAGTGCCTCCCACCGCATGTTTGGCGGGGTGCAGATTGGTGGCCAGCGACGACCCCTGCGGATGTGGCGGTGTCGGTTGCACACCTGTGCCTCCGCTGGATCCGTTCTCAACATCGGCATGATTCAGTCCGGATTGATGGACCAGATAGCCGAGTTCACGTGCCGCAATCGATGTCGTGGATGCCATCTCGAAGACGTCGGAGGCGGATTGGTCAAAGCTGATCGCCCACACCGGCCCGCCGCTGTCGTAAGTGCCCGCGCTCTGGCTGACGTCCAGTTTGTTGTCCAGATCCTTGAGCGCGGTCTCCAGAGTCTTCGAGAGCTCGCATAACTTCGCTGCGACCGCGTAGTAGTCCTCGGGAGTAACTTTCGTCATGAACCTGGCCTATCCCAGCATTTCCACGTTCTTGCGTTGTGCCTCGGCGTAGTTCGCCCGAGCGTCCGCAACGAAGACTCGGTGGGCTTGCAGAGTGTCGAGGTGCTGCTGCAGCGAGGCCTGCCACCGGTCGTGGGACTGGGTGAAGGCTGTCGCCGCGGTACCCGAGTAGTGCTCACCGATTGATGCCACAGTCGCTTTCGCGCCGTCGCGGTGGGCCGAGAGCTCCTCAATCGAGCGATCAATCAGCTCGACGAATTCGTCGAGCTGATTCAGGTCGTATTGATATGTCGGCACGGTGCGGGCTTACATCTGTTCGGCGATCACGGCGCCGGACTCGTTGTCCTCGGTCCGATACAGTCCGGCGGCAGTATGCAATTGATCTGCATCATGGGCGAGGTCGTCGAGATGTTTGCTGACGTTGGCGAGCAGCTCCGAGAATCTGGTGTCGGCGATGTCGGAGGTCTGGCCAGTCCATGTGCTGCGAAGTCGGTCTTGGGCCGTGTGCAGGGTGTCCAGGACCGAACGCATCTCGTCGTGGATGTCGTGCAGTCGTTGCGAACCCGCGACAAGAACGTCCGGATTCACCCGTAGGCTGTTGTCCATCGACACCTCCCCCTAGACCGCAAGGTAATCATGGACTGGCGTGCATCACTGAGTCAGGCAGCCCAAGCTGACCTCGATCGGCTGTTTGCAGACAGCATACAAGTGGCTGGCATAGGCCTAGAGCACCAAAATTTGGCGCCGTTCATGCTGGTCGTCGCTACCAACGGTGATCGTGCTATGCGAAATCTCGGGGCGCCGTCTGGGCAGCGCAGCGTCGACGCCATCATCACGGCGCTGCAGGATGAAACCGACGCCGAGAGCTTGCGCGCCCGGGCGACCGTCATGGACGTCACCGTGCGTGAGCCGTTTGCCGGTGACGCGATCAACATCCGGCTCGAACATCGGGAAGGCCAAGCCATCGACATCTTGGTGCCGTACAGGACAACCGACGACGGCATCACGATCGATGGTCAGGCAATGACGGCCTCAGTCGATGTCGCCCGATTGTGGCCAACCAGTCCACCGTGACGACGACACCACCAGTGAGAGGTCACCGCGGTTCATGGCAGTGGGGCGATGCTGAAGCCGAATTCGGTGAGTGGTTCAAGCGGGGCGGGTCCTGTGTCTCCGATTGGGGCGAAAACAATCACGGTGTCGGCACGTTCTGCCGATGCGAAAGAGCGAATTGCCTTGTAATGCATCAAGTCTTGGTGCATCGTCAGCTTGTCGTTCCATTCGCCGATCAGAATTGGGACGACCCCGCCACCCGAGCCAGGTACACGTGACATGCAGGATGCGTAGTTTTCGACGTTCGGGAACCCGGCTTTCCCATCTGAAATTGTCGACACCGTCCCGTCTGTGCAAACGGCTGCCGACCATTCCTCACGATCACCGGACACCTGACCGGCCGCAGAGGCCGCATGTCCACCGGCGACCCTGTCCAGATCGATCCACCCCGCCACCGCCGCGACAGCGACGACAGACACCAGGATCACGCATACAACCAACGTCACCGTCCGCACACGTCGAGCACGCGACCCTTCGGCCGGCACGCCCGGAACCGCGGCGCTGCGGTTGTAGCCATTCGGAGTCTGACCAGGCCCCTGATCAGAGTGGGGCAGCGACGGATACCTCATACGACTCAGCGTATCCGCACCCCGGAGCAGACTGCGCAGGATTCGACCAGAGCCGACACTCGCGTCGCCGGCATCTCAGCGCTGCTGGTCGGGGGCCATCAGCCTCGCTTCCCCCGACGGTTACAGCCGCCGGTCGCGTCGGGGCGCGCTGCTGAAAAGCCCTTGGCTGAGGCCGAGATCTAGAGCTTCGTCACCTTGGAGGTCCTCAACGAGGCGTTGTCGGTGCTGTTCATCTAGACGCGCGCGACGGGATCTGCTTGCAGCACTTGCCGCTGCGCGCGATTTCCAGATGGACGGGACCACCCACGTCCAGCCTCTTGCGGATGGCACCTACAAGGTGACCGTGGACGGTGGGTACAAGTTCAACGACATCATTGATCCGAACTTTGACTACTCGACGGACACGTGGAAGAACCGCATTGCCGAGATTGTCACTCTCGGGCAAGCTGAGCCGTATCAGATCCACATCGGATGGCATGCTGAGTCGGACTTCATTTTCGACCAGAACGGATCTCTGGTAAGTGCGAAAGGCTACCCGTACAAATGATTTTCACGACACGCGCTCGACGGGGTCTGCTTGCAGCACTTGTCGCTGTGAGCGCGATCGTTGCCGGGTGTTCGTTGTTCGGGCAGTCTAGATCGCTTGACGGGGACCGCTTCGTGCGTCCGGACCACCCGGTCGATTCACCGTCCGGTCAGTACACCGCAGCAGTGGAGCACGGGCCTGCCGAGAACGGCGTGGACACGTGGATACCGGTGATCCGGGACAAGAACGGCAACGAGGTGTTCCGCGATGTCCACGATTCCTACGCGCCATACGGCACGCGCAGTGTGCTGTATGTGACGTGGCTGTCCTCTAAACCTGCTGAGCTGTGGGTTTATTCGGGTGACGTTGGCGAGTTCGCCATCTCGCAGCAGCCAGACGGAACATGGGCAAAGCGAGTCGAGGCGGCGCCCAAGGAAATCACCGACCTGCACCCATGACAGCGGCCGTCATCGCTGCTCGATCTTCCTTGCGACCGGTCGCCTCGGGACCGCAGCCGAACGCCGAGCGAGGCAAGCGATCAGAGCGCCAGCGGGATGCGGGTTCCGTCGGGACGCTTGACCGCCACCTCCAACTCGCCGCCGGTGGCCTCGACGTACTTGCGCAGGGTCGACACCTGCGCGGCGGCGATCTGCCCGTGCTCCATCTGGGAGACCCGGTTCTGGCCGACGCCGATGAGCACGGCGAGGGCCTTCTGCGTGTAGCCGGCGTCCTCACGAAGCTGGCGGAGGCGGTACTCGGCTGCCTCGCGCCCCATCTCGGCGGCGCCGCGGGCGATGCGTTCGCGACGCTCCACGGGCAGACCGGACAGTAGTTCGTCGAGTGTGCTCATAGTCTCTTCCCCTTCCGCTGCTTCTTCTCGGTGGTCCGTTACAGGTGCCGGTCGAATAGATCGTCCGCCGCCGGAACGTTGTCCCGGTACCACTTGTTCCAGTCGCCGGTCTTGTCACCGGCGATCAGTGTGATCGCGTGCGATTGCAGGTCGAACGCGAACAGGATGCGCAACTGCCGGCTTCCGCCGGGGCTGCGCGGACGCAACTCCTTCATGTTCTGGTGCCGTGAGTGGTGGATGCGGTCCACGAACGGTCGACCCGCGGTGGGGCCGTTATCGGCCAGGTACTCCAACGCCGACAGGACGCTGTCCTGCGTGGCTTCGTCCAGGCCGATGATCCAGTCGTGGATCAGTGTCGTGTCCACCTCCCACCGTCGTATCGGCACAGGACTAAGGCATCACTCAAAACTGATACTAGCTAGAACTGATACAGGGGTCGACGTGGCCGTTCTCTGAAGCTTGACCGCAGGCCGCGCCGCGCTCGTCCAACACCCCTTGGCCAGCTCACACTCGCGTTATGGAACCCGAAGATCCTGATCTCTCGTTCGCCGATCTTGGCATGAGCAAAACCCTTTCCGAACAATCAGCCCGTTACCACGACACCGCCGACCAACTGAAGGCTGCGATCGCAGGCATGGCCGCCCAGGCGTCCGGCGCGACCCCGACCAAAAACCTCGACCAAATGCGTAAAGAGCAGGCAGAAGCTCAACGGCTCGGCGACTCGATCGGTATCGCGGCCAAGGCGACTGCAGCGATCGAGAAAGCCGCCAAGGCGTGGCGTGACGGCGTCGGAACCGGCCACTACGACAAGACGTGGCTCACTTGGCTACGTGCGCAGCTTGATTCGAAGCGCACAGCGATGGCTGACGCCGAGACCGAGCTGCAGAACGCCCAGAGCTCCGAGGACTCGGACCGGATCACCAAAGCCCGCACCGCCGTGTCGAACGCAACGAGTGATTTCATTGCGGCGCAACGGGAATACGACGACGCGAAAGCCGCCCGCCAGACGGCCGACGAGACACTCGATGCCGCGGTCGCCGAAGCGACGGAGCAGTTCAACGGTGGAGTAGCCGCGCTCGGCGGGGCCAGTTACAGAGATATGTCCAGTGACGGCAACTTCAGCAACACCCCCAATAATCCGGGCACCACTTCATCCCGCCCCGCCGGCTCCCCCGCGAGTTCCCCCGGCAACGCGGCCCCGGGTTCAGCAAAAGCTGCTGGTGCCGCTGCGCCCGGCGGCAGCCCATCGCCCGACACTCGATCGTCGAGTTCCGGTGGCGTGGACCCAGTCGCGGTTCTTAACGCATTGCGCCAGCAGCCTGCCGCGGGACAGCAGCAGCAGCCTGCCGGGACCGGTCAACAGCCCGCAGCGACTGCACAGCCGGTGTCGTCCACCCAGCCGGGGAAGAACGACAAATCCGATGCAATCACAAACTCTGACCTCGACAACGCATTCGGAACACCCCCAGGTCTGGCTGCCCTGGCGACCACACCGACTCCGACGCCGCGGGTTTCGGTACCGTCACCGGCTAGCGGGCCCGCAGCCGGGCCGGCCGAAGTGTCCGGTGGCCCCACCGGGAACTCGGTACAGGGGATGAAGACCGAAACGAACGTGACTGGCCGGCCCGAAGGCGCGACGGCGCAGACACGTCTGAGCGCCGCGGAATCCGGTAACGCGATGGGCAAGCAGGGAACCCCTGCTGCTACGGCGCCCCACGGTGCCGGCGGCGTGCCGATCATGCCTGGAATGGGCGGTGTGGGACAGGGCGGCGGCAGCACGAAACAGGCTGACCCGGTTCGGGTTCGGCAGGTCGGCCCTGACGTCGCGGAAGTTTGGGGTGAACAAACCATCGCCGAGTCGGTCCGTGGCGGAACGATAGCGAAAAAGGACCCGCTGGATCCAGGAAACGTGCCGTAACACCTGGAAGCTGCGTTCATCTGGCCGATGCGGAAGTGAAAAGGGCTCGACGCGCCCCCACGCTGCAGGCACAATTCAGGTCATGCAGCTCACCAGGCTGACGATGTATACCCCGGCATCGATCATCGCGCACGTCTCCGCCGGGTACGCCGCCATGTTCGGCGTCGAACCGGAGCTTGGCTCCGACGAGAGCGGTGCGTACACGACCGTCACATCCGCAGAAGGCCTCACGCTCGAACTACGCCAGGTGCAGCCCGGCGACGGCCGCATGTCCACTGCCACCCGCTTGGAGTTCCGCGGCACTGATGCCCATGGGGCCGCCGACCGCCTACACGATGAGACCCACGGCGTACAGCATCACTTGTTCGGCGGCCGGTGGGAGACGCTGGCGGGCAACACGATCCGCATGATCGCAGACGGAGACGAGCCCGACAATGCGGAGAAGGCCCGCATCAGCGCCGCGATCCAGCGCGGTGAGTTGGAGGCCGAGATCGCGCGCATGCATTCCCGGCAGACGTGACGCGTGTGGAGCCCACACCCGCGGCCTAATCACCTGGCCGGTTCGACGCTGACGGCGTCGTGCTCGATCCGGTCGGCGGCGTAGCTCGTGTGAGCGTCGGCGATGCGGGCTCCGATCGCATCGTCCGCGTCGTCGGTTTCGAATTCCACCTTCTCGCCGGTGATTCGGTTCTGCACCATGCACTACCTGGTGGGATCTTCTCTGGCTCAGTCGACTTCGGTGAACGGGCCGACGAGGCGACTGAAGCTCTCCATGGACTTCTGGCCTCGCCATGCGTCCCGGTCGGCCTCGCCTTTCGACTCGTCGAGCCACATGGCGCGGCTTTCGTCCCAGGACCATGTGCCGCCGCAGCGGGCGCGCCAGGCTCGGTCGCGGTGAACTGGTAACAGAACCGGGACGGTGCACGGGGTGTCCAAGGGAGTCCTCCTGGTCCATCGGGTCTCGTGGAATGCACGGTAGGCGGCCGAGCCGTACCCCGTCACCAGCGGCGCGGGCCTGCCGTAGCCCGTTCCTGAGGCTGTCGCCTGGTGGGGCCAGTCCGCGCCGCGGCGATCCTTGGGTTCCCGATCGCCTTACACTGCGGATGCCGGTCGAGGTGCCATGTCGTTTGCTGCGACACACTGATGGTATCCGTGACGGCATCGAACGAGAGGCGGCGCGCAATGGGTGGCAATGAAGGCTCAATCGCAGTCGACAAGGCTGCATTGGATCGGGACACAGCGGAGATCAAGCGGATCGCAGCTGAGCTGCGCGGGTTCGTCGAGACGTTCGACGCCGTTGGGGCAGCGGCGGAATCTGATGCCAAGACGTTCACCGCCGATGGTGCGGTCTCCCCCGTGTACACACCCGTGGTCGCTTCGCTGAAGGCGTGGGCAGCCGCGTTGAACGACGCGATCACCGCCACCTGCGACAGCGCCGAGAACTGCGCAGACACCGCCAAGACAAAGGGCTACGCCATGGTTGGCATCGACCTGAAAGCTGCTGACGACGCCCGCAAGGCCTGACTGGGCACCGGGGACTGAGGAGGACAGGGATGAGCGTGGATGGCGCGGACGATGTCACCATCGGTGACAGGTTCGGCGATGCGTGGCAGAAACTCGACACCGTCGCAAAAGCGTTGGCCAGTGTGGCAACCGAAACCGAGACGGTCGCGACAACCGTGGCGTCGAAAAGCGGCAGCCCGGCCGCGGGCGCGGTTCCCAGTGCTTCGGCTCCCTTGTCGCCGTTCGTCTCCGCGCTCACCAGCACGTTGACCAAGGAGAGCGCGCCTGCGAAATCCTCGGCAGCCGCGCTGAGTACGGCGGTGACGGGGTTGCAGACGTGGGCCAAGACGACGCACAACATCGATGTCACAGCGGCTGCCGCAGTTCCCGGCGCCGGCGGTTCCAATCCCGCGCCGAAGGCCGGTACCGCTGATTCCCCGGCTACGGGCACTCCCAACGGTGCACCGCTGCTTCCGGTGACACCGCCTCCAGCACCGCCCGGCACGGTGCCGGCGGCCCCGGGTTCCTCGATCTTCGCTGGACCGTACGGCGACTCCTCCGCCCCGGCCGCGGCAACGACGCCGAAGCCGAATCCGCTGACACCCGATCCGTCGATACCGCCCGCGTTCTCGATGAAGTAGACCCGAAACGACTTCGAGACGACTCTGAAAGGACAGACTGTGGCAAACGACGTCACTATCAGCTCGCCCGAGCAGTTCCAGGCGACCCTGAACACGCTCACAACGCTGCGCGGTCAGCTCGACTCGGCGTTGAAGGCCTCCGACGCGGTGACCGAGGCGGCCGAGGCAGCCGCCAAGCCCGGCACCGGCGCTTCGGACGAAATCGCCCCGGCACTTGAGCCATTCACCTCATCGCTGCACACAGACATCACCAAAGTAAATGAGCTGGTAAACGCCGGTGGCGGCTCTATCGGGTCGGTGACCTCAGACCTGGCGGCGCTTCTGCGGGGAATCACTGGCACCGACACGACAGCGGCAGAGACAGCGAGGGCGGTCTGACATGGCAGGGGAAATCAGCAGCAACGAGCTGATCATCACCGAGCCCGGCAAGATCGCGCAGGATCTGCCGGCCAGCTCCGGCGGTACCGCCGCCAGCCCAGGCGTACATCCCGGCTTAACAGCAGCAGTCGACGACACCACCAAGGACGGTGAGCGAGCGCGCGACAAGGTCAAGGAGGGCTCGGACAAGACCAGCAAGTTTGGCGAGGGCGTCAAAAGCATCGACAAGAAGGGCGGCGACGGTGTCAATGCGATCCCCGCTGCCTTGCTCAGCGCGTTCGGTGCCGGAGCGAGTTCACTGCTCGGCGGTGCCGGCAACCTGGGTTCGGGGATGCAGATGCCGCAGGTGCCGCCTTCCAGTCCCGGTGGATCGATCAATTCGCCCCTGTCCAGTCCGAACGGTGCGCAGGCACTGTCCAGGTTGCTCGGTGGCGACGGCTCGATGGGCACGGGTTCTCTCACCGCCAAGGGCAAAGTCGGCGCGGGCGGGCCGACTTCACCTGGCTCCACCGAGTACCAACAGCGGATCATCGAGCTAGCTAAACAGGTTGTCGCTGAAGGTATTCCGTACGCATGGGGCGGAGGCAGCATCGACGGGCCCAGCCAGGGCATCAGCGACGGCGGAGCGGCCGACGCCGCGGGCGACTACGACAAGATCGGGTTCGACTGCTCGGGGCTGGCGCGTTACCTCGTATACCAGGCATCCGGAGTGGAGATTCCCCGCGTGTCCGGCGAGCAGTACGCGGCTGGGCAGCTCGTAAGTGCCGCCGACGCGCGTCCCGGTGATCTCGCCTTCGATGACAACCCAGATCACCACGTCATGATTTACGTCGGTGACGGCCAGGTTGTCGAAGCCCAACAGTCCGGGACCAACATCATGTTCAGCGACGCCGCAAGCCGCGGGGCTACTCAATTCGTGCGCGTGGTCAGCGACTCGTAGGCCGCGCCGGGCCCGCCGCCGGTGGACCCCAGCCCCCAATATGGCAACACGACACGCACCCGCACCCCATCTCCGGCGGTGCGGCCTGACAGAGAGGACGGAACCGCTCCGTGTCCCCCACCGACATTCCCCCCGTCCCCACCCCGCACTCCGCCGAGATCATCGGTACCAACTTCCCGACCACATCGGAGACGCAGACGGTGGCTTCGGCGTTGCAGTTGTTCGAGCAATCCGCCGCATCGGTTGGCACCGGCAACACCGCTGAGGTCATGTACGCGCTGATCGAAGCCAACGCCACCGGCAACACTCCTGATCAGCTGCTCTCCGGGTTCACTGAGGACCAGCGGGCGGCGTTCGACCGGGCACTGGCGCAGCTGAATATGGGTAACGGTGCCAGCGTGATGGCACAGGACATCCTCAACACCAAGATCCAACTCAACGGTGTGGCCACGACTTTCGAGACAGCCGTGGAGGAGTTGATCGCGTCCTACGCCGGGTCAGGTGGCCCCAACTCGCCCAAGAACCAGGCAGAGTTCACACAGAAATACAACGAGTTGCTGCAGGCGGCCAAGGACCAGGCCGACCAGATCGGTGGCAATCACAACAGCACCCAGGAGGAGCTGGTCAGCGGCGTACAGAAGGGAGCTACACCCACCATTCCTTCGACCATGGCTCCGATGCCTGAGAACGGCCAGATGGTGCCCGGAATGCCCGATGGCGCCCTGGCGTCGCTGCTGCAGAACGTCGGCGGCCAGGTGTCGAAGGTGGGATCCGGGATGCCTAACCTGGGCCAGCAGGCCCAGCCAATCATCCAGGCCGGGCAATCGGTGATCCAGGATCTGATGAAGAAGCTGCCCGGCAACAACGGCGTGCCGATCAGCGACGACGCGCTGTCACGGCTCACCAAAGCCTCAGGGCTTGCCGATAGCAGCAACCCACTATCGGGGCCGCGCGCAGACAAGACCGGAAGCTCTGAGAACAACAGCACCGCGGGATCTCCACTCGGCCGCCCACTCAGCGGGTCACGTGACGGGGAGAACGCGCGCTACACCCCCACAGGAACCTCCCCCAAAGAGGAGGAAAGTCCAGTCGAGGTGCCCGCAGGGGAAACCCGGGCCGATACACCATCGGAACCGGCAACCACTGCGGCACCGACACCGGCAGCACCAACCACGACCCTGTCCTCAGGCGAGGCAGTCAGCGGCAACAGCTCGTTGTCGACGCCAACCACCCACGTCTCTTCGGGTGACGCGGGCGCAGGTACCAACACGCTGAGTCCGGGCACAGGTGCGCCCGGGTCATCGGTGTCCCCGGGCGTGCCCATGGCACCCGCGATGGGTCCGATGATGGGGCCAATGGGTGGCGGACTGGGTGGTCCAGGGGCTGCCGGCGGCGCAGCCGGTGGACGTCCCACCAGTGGTCCCGCGATCAAGCCCGGTAAGGACTCCGACTCCGTCGCGTATGTGCCGAAGGAACGTGAAACCCCCAGGGAACTTTTCGATTTCGGAGCGGATCTCAAGGGCCTTGACCATGCCACGGACATGGACCTGGTCGCCGCGTCTATCGTCGCGGGAATCTACCGGGCGCACCGCCGAGAGGGTCGAGTCATCCAGGTGGCTGTTGGGGTGAACCGCTCCGAGGCAGTGTTCGCCACCGGTGACGGTCTCGGATTTCTGGCGCCGGGTATGCGGGCCGCACCACACCTGATTCCGTTGATTACCAAGGTGTCCGATGGATTCGCCGCCAGGTGGCTGGGATGTGACCAGCCATGGCGGCCATTGCTGGAGGCGGTGGCGATCGGTGTCGTCGGCCCGTTCGACGCAGTGGTGGCCACCGACCCCGAAGCTGCCCGCAGCGGGGTGCTGGTGCTCTCGGAGCAGGAGATCGACGCGGTGAACATCGCGGCCGGCTCCAAAGACCGCTGGGGTTTCGATGCGATCGACCCTGAAGACATCGACGACACCCTGACCTATCTGTCCACGGTGTGGGGTCGCCCCGTGCAGGCAGCGGCGGATCTGGAACGTCTGGTCAATCAAGCCCGATGGACCGGCAGCGCGGGTCCGGGCCGGTATCCCCGGATGTGGGCCCGCTACCTGCTTTCGGCGGCGCTGGCCGACCGCACTGCCGGAGACATCGACGATGCCCGTTACGCGCTGCGCAGCGCGCTGCGGGTCCCTGAGACTTTCGGAGGTGGGCAGTGACGCAGGTTGAGCCGTTGATTGTCGGCGGGATACCGCTGGTGCGGCTGTCGGGGACGGTGACTGAACGAAGTGGCGCCGAACTCGCGTCCAAGGTGATGAGCGCGATCTTCTACTCGAGCCACGAGGCGCGTCCGTTGTCCCTGCAGCAGCCCCGGTTAGCCGACAAGACACCCCCGTGACGCATACGTCGCCCCAGCGGCGGGTAGGCAGTTGAGCTACCGATTGCCGGCGCACTGGAGGACATGACATTTCGACAGTGCCCGCGACACGGCACATCGACCGTCGCTGGAGTGAAGACGTGGAATGATTTCAGCTAGAGCAAACTCGGCCAGCTCCGTCCAGGGCCGATGATCGCGAACGTAAGGAGAGAAAACGATGACCATTGGAGTGAGCAGCTTCGCCGACGTTGTCGGCCAGGTGTCCGGACTAATCACCGAGACGACCGGATTCACAGCGGCAGCCGGGACCGCGACCGCCGCCGCTGCGGCGGTCACCCCGCCCGGAAACGACGCCGACTCGGCAATGGCGGTCACTCAGCAGGCCGTAACGACCGCCGATTTCATCGCGATGCTCGGGTTGGGCATCGAGCAGCTTGGTGAGCGTGCCGCCGAGACCGCTAGTGTCAACGGCACTTTCGAGGCGCTCAACGCCGCCGGCGGACTTGCCGCCATGGCTGTTTGATCTGACCCGTCTCCGGAAAATCCCCTCCCCCTCGCTGGAGACGGGCCGGCTCGATGCCGCTGGTTTCTTTGCCTCTCCGGTAAGAAACCAGCGGCATCGCTAGTTTTCGGAGGAGGTTCCGGACGCGCCGCGGGACATAGTGCACAGCCGCCCCTGGTTACGGTGCGCGCACGGTGGCCGCCGCAGGGGCGGTCGCCGGCGGAAGGAGCCGACGTGCGTGAGATGTGGGAACTGCCACGGCCAAGTGCGGGCAGCCGTGCGACCCGCGTCGTGTTGACGCTGGCGCTGGTGTGGGCAACGGTGGCGGTCCCACTGACCGTCTGGCTGGCTTTGCGTACCCCGCCGCCGGAACCGGTGCCAGCCACCCGAACCCCATCGGTGCTCGAAGCCGCAGCGTTGCGCTACGCCAGCCAGACTCTGTCGACAGGGCCGGTGACACTGGCCTCGACGGTGACGACGGCGACCGCGCGGCTGGAGGTTCAAGAAACCGCCGATCCCTCACACGCCGTCTCCTACGGAAAAGTCCGCTCAGGTACGCAGACCGCCGAGCTGTTGGTGGTCGGCACACGTGTGCTGCTGCGAGGTGATTCGGCGTTTTGGTCCAGTGTCGGTGTCCCCACCGCAGAGCCCGGGTGGATCGAAGTCGGTGACCGTCTCGGACGCATCCCGTTCCCGCTGTCCGAGGCCATCACGGCACTGGGCGCAGACAGGGTGGAAGTGAACACCCCCACGGCTGGGTCGGACACGATGACGGCGCGTATCGGCAACTTGGTCGCCGACTTCAACGCGGCGGGGGTATCGGCGTTGACTGTCGGCGGACGCAGTGCGGCGGTGACGCGTGCCCCCGCCGACGCGCCGGCCCGCGTGTCGGCAGTGGCGGGCTCCGATCCGGCCGCGGCGAAATTGGTCGGCGCTTCCGGATCGCTGACGGTTTCGGCGCCGACTGCGCCGGAGCCCCCACCAGTTCCGGCCCCGGGTTCCTGACCACCGGCCGCTGGTCTTTCGAAAACCGCTGTCAGCGCGGGGACATGACAGCCTCAGCGGTCCGTGTCCGCATTGTCGGACACAGATTCCCGGTGGCACCCTGGCCAGCACACCCCGACTGCATGAGAGGCAGACGCAAATGACGGCACAACCCTGGTCCCTGCCGCCCGAGCTGAGCGCAGGGATGCTCGAAACCGGTTCTACAGGGGCGACGTGGGCAGCCGCGTCGGCCGCATGGATGGGTTTGGCGTCGACCACCTTGGCAACACTGGGCATCGTTGGCGAACAAATGATGGCCTCACTGTCGTCCATCTCAGGCATGCGTTCGGCCATCCAATCAGCGGCGACGCCGCCCTTTATGACCTGGCTGGCCTCCATGGCTGCGATCGCGTTCAAACAGTCGGCGATCAATGCTGTAGTTGCCGAAAGTTATGGAATGTCGCGGACATCGATGATCCCGTCGGAGCAGTCGATCAACAATCGCGTGCGGGAGCTGGCAGCCGAGTCGACCAACTTCTTCGGGCAGAACACACCGCTGATCGGCGAGCTCAATGGAGAGTACGCCGCGTACACCGCCCAGAACACCATGATTGGAACCACTTACGGCGAGGTGATCACGGCGGCCACGCTACCGGTGCCGATCCCGCCTCCGCCGCCACTGAGCAATGCGGCGTCCGCTGTCGCCGACGGCGCTCAGGCGGTGCAAGGTGCCACCAATATGGTGAGCAGCGCCGGACAAGGAGCTTCACAAGCTGCCACGCAGGCCACTTCGGCGGTTACCGATACGGGAGCGAGCACGGCCGGCACCTCCTCGGACATGACCTCGATGCTGGGGCAGTTCGGTTCGGTGCTGTCGAGCCCGATGCAGATGGCCTCCAGCTTGCCGCAGTCGTTTCAGCAGCTGCTGTCGGCACCGATGCAGATGTTCGGGTCGTTGTCCGGCATGGGTGATCTGCTCAACGGCGGATCGACCGGAAGTTCCTTCGCGCCTGCGACGTTGGCCGGTTCCGGTGGTCTTCCGCTGGGCAGTAACGGGATCAACCCTGCCTCGATGGGCGCCAGCGGAGGCGGCGGAGTCCCCGGAATGGGGGGCATGGGATCGCCGTTGATGGCCAAGCCTACTGGCTCCAGTGACAGTGTCAGTGCACGGAATACAGTGCTGTCCGGCGTGTCAAATGTCGCCCAGGAGAAAGTGATCGGCAGCGCCCCGGTGGGAACCCCGGGTTCGGGGATGGCACCAGGAGCCGGCGCCGCTGGTGCTGGCGCACGTGACCGCAGCCGCTCCGATTCGGTCGTTCTGTCGTACGCCGGCAGCGGGGACATCCCACGCCGGGCAGCCGAGGGTAACGAGCGCGAGCAGTTCGCTTGAGCGGCAATTCAAGCCACGTTTCCCACTGCATCGCCGCCGAGGACGGCCAGTGCCACCGGCTCCGCCGGCTCGGGGTCACAGACCGCATACAGCGTGGTGTGATGCTTGGTGACATCTGAGCCAATCACCGCCAGCCGGGTTCCAGCCGGGAGCATCACCGCGTAGCCGCGGCGGGTGCGCACTGCGACACCGCGACGCACGCGTGCCTTCAGCGCAAGCCGGTGGCCTTCCCCGGGCACGACATCCTGGTCGATGCGTCCCAGCGTCGGTGCTGTCAATGTTGCTCCACCGGCGCTGCGCAACTCTGCGGCCAGAGCGCTCACGTCCTGCCATGGAGGGGTCGCGAAGTTGATGGTGACTTCGACTTCAGTACCGAAATCGAAAGGCTCTGCAGCAGCGAGCAGCGTTATCTCGTCACGGTGCACGTTCGGAAGCGTGACGTAATCCTCGAGGCGGGTGTCGGCGCTGAGCTCGTCGCCTGGATCACCACCGTGTCGCATCCTGGCGAGCATCCCAGGCGGCGCTTCCACCGGCCGTATGGAGGTGTCCGGCGCCAGTGGCAGTTCGCCTGCGGCCAGTGCTTCGAACGGACCGGTTGCTGCAACCTCTTCGGAGCGCTGGCCGCCAACCAAATCCGCGATCGCTGTCGCCGCTGGGCTGACAAGGAATTTTCCTGGTGCGGCCCCAGGCTGCAGCACCAGCTCCTCGCCCGCTTCGCCGCTGAGCCGGCGCGTCATCGAGGCCACCCAGCTGCGAACACCCGGTGAACACATCCGCAAGCAGTCCGTGACCACCTCCCGAGGCCAGCGCGTTGGGCTGCGGGTGTCCCCCGCGCCCGCGGTGATCACTAGAGGTGCGGCGATTCGTGCGGTCCATGCGCCGGGCAGCGCATCGGGTCCCGCGTCGACCACAACGGTTGCGGGGTGTCCGGCGACGGTGATCGTCGAGGTGGCTCGCAGCCAGCGCATCCCTGTCGCACGACGGGAGTCTTCCCGGGTGGCGTAGTCGGGAAGCAGCGCAGTACGGCAGCCGAGCATTCCGGTGCTGGAAAGCAGATCGCTGGCGAGTACGCCGGCCAGCGGCGCTGGTGTGGGGGCGTCTTTGGCGGTCATCTCGATCTGGCTGCAGGCGTGCTCGAGGAACCCGATCTGCAACCGTGCCACCAACGCCGCCGCGGCGAACCACTCACGCCACGGGCGCGCCACGGCAGCGTTGAGTGTGTCGGGGTGCCCCGCCGCGGCATCGGCCAGCGCCAGCGCCAAGTAATAGGCATCGAGGACGGCCTGCTGATCGGACTCAGCGGCCCTGCGGGTCCGGGCGGGACGTGACAGCAGCACCTGCCGAAGGGCAGCCGCGGCTGACAAATGCAGCATCTGCTCGTCGATGCGATGCCCGGCGGTATAGGCGACGTCGTCGGGATCGGGGTCCACCCCGTTCATCACCGCCGCGATCGCTTTCTGTGCACGGGTCAACCGCAGGGCGTTGGCGCGTACCGCTGACCGGCGGCGAAGCGGAGCCTGTGTCAGATCCATGATGCACACGGTATGCAGCTGTGGAGGTTGTGGTCGTGCCCGCGGCACGACACGCCGGTGTCGCACCTTACGCCTAGATGCCGACACAACCGCAGCTGCGACCCGCGCCGTGTACGCGAGAACTGGCGGATGCAACCTACTGTGCCCGCCATGATTCCGATCCAGGACGCGGGCCGAGGGACTCTGCTGTACATGCACACTCTGGCTTCGGCACTGGCCACCGCATCCGACGAGACGGTGGTGCTGCTGGGCCTGGCCGGTGTGCGGGAACCGTCCCCGGCCGCGCAGAAGTCAGCGGTGGCCGCACATCTGGACGCTGCAATGGCTCGGCTGGACGCCACGATCCGGTCGAAGAAAGTGGCACCGTCACGGATGCCGCGAGCCACGCAGGGACGCCTGATGATTCAGGACGGCGAGGTCTACGACGCCGTCGCCCACACCTACCAGCCGGGATTCCCTTTCGCCGCCTTCGTCACCGCTTTCGTCGCCGGCAGCCGCGGCTAGACGTGACCCCGTTCCGTCCGCAGATCCAGTCAGATGAGGAGAGCCGATCGTGAGTGAGTCCACAGGGGCGCAGGGTGTCCCCAACCCGACCCACGACGCCGCAACGAGTGACGCGACCAAGCCTGCCGCTGACGCTCCCCCTACATCGGCATCGGGCACCGCACCGACAGCAGCGGATGCTCCTGCCGCTGCTACCAACACCACGTCACCGACGAATGCGGCCAAACTGGCAGCCCCAGCTCCGTCAACGGCCGGCGCCGCCAAGCCCGCCGGCAAGCTCACCGCGACCGGAACGGTCCAGGGGGCCGGGGGCCTCTATAAGGCCCAGTACAGCAGGGGTGTCGATGTTCTCGACAAGGGGATCGAAAAACTTGGCGCCAAGGGAATGGCCAAGAGTGCCTTGAAGATAGGCGCCCGTGCAGTGCCCGGTATCGGCACCGTCGTCGGCCTCGGATTCGCCGCGCAAGACCTCAAAGACGGCGACGTTGTCGGTGCCCTTCTCAATACCATCGGCGCAATCCCCGGCCCCATCGGATGGATCGGATTGGGCGCAGGCCAGGCGTGGGAGGCATTCGGGCCCGACTGGCACCTGTGGGGCAACGGCGGCGCCGGCTACGGTATGTGGGACGCACCCGACGGCACTTCCACACGCATGTTGCCGGCCTCGGCCAGTGAGGCCGCAGGGGTCCGAGAGGTCGACGCGGCGCTGGCGACGGTGCAGCGCAACATCTTCGGCTTCGAAGACGGGCCGAACGGCTCGGTGTGGAACTCGAACCCGCCGGCGGCACTGACCCTGGATACCCCGCAGGTCGAAGCCGCGGTGAAAACGTGGCTGACCGGTATCGCGGACCTGTTCCATCAAATGGATCAGACCATGGCCCAGTCCGGGGAGCCCTACTTCGAGCAGTACCGCCAGAAGCTGGCCCCGCACTTTTCGGCGATCGCGGAACTGCCCGACAAAGTGCCCGAGGTGATGGCGCAGCTGCGCGCCGGGTCCAAGGCAGCCGAATCCGCCTACGACGCGCTGCTGTCCGCCAACCGCAACGCCCGCAACCAGCTCACCGACCACGGCGCGCTGACCGATCAATCACCGGCGACAACGCTGAAGAACACCCTCGAAACAGAGCTGACCAAAGTGCAGGCTGCCGCCGACAAGCTGGCGACCGTGTTCGACGGCCCGATCCCGGCCCCGGTACAGGCACGGTCGGCAACCACCAGCCCGCACGACAAGACCGCCACCACCCCGGTCACCGCGCATCCTTCGCCACTGGCCCCGGCACCCGCATCGCCGACCGGGCCGTCGGTGAAAGACACCGGCAAAAGCGACAAGTCAGACCTGGGCAATCTGTTGTCGAAGCTGGGCCACACCCCGTCCGCCGGTTCGATGGGCACGCCGATGGGCGCACCGTCGACCGGCTCCGGCGGTGGCGGCACCCCGTTGAACAGCCCGGCGTCGTCGAAACCGGATTCTGAGCCCAAGAAGTTGCTCGATGACGACAAGGACCGCAAGAAGCGCGAGGACCGCAAGCCCGAGCCGCTGACCGCGGTGAAGTCCGACACGGCCAAGCCGGCGAGCACTGCGCCGGTCACCGCTGGGGCTGCCCCCGCCGCGCCGGTGACCGGTGTTCCACCGACCGCCAAGCCGGCGGCCGTACCCGAGCAGAGCAAAGAGGTTCAAGTGAAAGACCGCAAAGTTACCTTCCCCGACGCCAAGAGCGCCAAGCTGGCGCAGGTGCTGGCGGCCGCCGACCCGACGCATCCGGTGTCGCTGGCCGATGCCGCTGCCCAGGCCGGACTCAAGCCTCCGGTACCGGGTCAGGACCTGGGGCAGCAGGTTGCACCGGTCGACGCCAAGCCCGGCGACATCCTCGACACCGGTGACAAGAAGTTCATGCTGCTCGGTGACGGTGCGTTCTACGACCTGTCGGAGTACAAGGTGGTCGACGCGAGCGCGCTGCCGCAGGACATGGGTGAGCGCGCCGCGTACTTCCATCTCGAGGATGCCGGTGCCGCATCCTCACCGGTATCCGGTCAGGCTCCCGCCGCGACGGCCTTCGACGTTCCCGGCGGGACCCCCGAGCCACAAGTTCCGGCCGACGGATCGCCAGTATCACCGGCTGCGCCCGCAGGGGCCCCGGCCGATCCTGACGCGGCGCCGGAAACCGGGACGCAGGCCATCCCGTCCGTCGGAACTCCCGGTGTGCCACGCCAGGGCGAGGGTGGGCCGGCCAACGCCGCGGCCACCGACACCGGAACCGGAACCGACGTCCCGTCGCCTACGGCGCCGCGACTGGATCCGGGTGCGGTCAAGTAAGTGCGGATACGCGGAAGGAACGATTGATGGCCGGTGAGATCAGCAGTGACGGAGCGGCGCTTGTTTCCGGGGCGCAGAAGGCCGACAGCACGCTTCCAGGCAATGCTGACCGAACCCCCGCAGCCCCCGGGGTGCATCCAGGGTTGACGGCGGCAGTCGATGACACCACCAAGGATGGTGAGCGAGCGCGCGGCAAGGTCAAAGACGGCACAAAGAAGACCGACAAGTTCGCCAAGGGTGTTGAGGATCTCGACAACAAGGGCGCCAAGCGCGTCAACAATGCTGGCTCGATGCCCACGGTTCCGTCATCAGCACCCCAGCAGAGCGCACCAACGGCTCCCTCGCCCGCACCGATGCCGGCCCCGGTACCCGCAACCCCGCCAGCCGGTGTCACCAGTATCGACCCACAGATTCTGGCAGCGCTGATCGAAGCGTCGCGCGCGCAGGCCGAATCCGATGGCGCCAATGGAATCTTCCCTCACAGCGACGATCCGTTCGCAGGCTCTTCGGCGACCTCGCCACAAAACCCGGATCCCCTTGACGTATCGCAAGTGTCGCTGGCGAAGTACCCCGGTGGACCGCTAACGGCCCAGGAAACAGCGTCCGTGATCAATCAGGCGCTGACCATCAACGGGATCCCTGATGACCCTGCACTGCGTGAGCAGTGGCAGGCCCTGTATCAGCACATGTCCCAAGGCGAGTCTGGCGGAAATCCGAACGCCGGCAATGGATGGGATTCCAACGCGACCGGAATGATCATGGAGGATGGGTTACCGTCCAACAGCAGCCGCGGTCAATGGCAGTGCATTCCGTCCACATTCGCGGCCTACCACATGGCAGGTACGTCGAACTCGATCTACGATCCGGTCGCCTCGGCGAGCGCTTCGATCAACTACGTCATGGACACCTACAACGTCGGGGCTGACGGTTCGGGTCTCGGCGCGTTCATGTCGCGTCAGGGGGTCGGTACGGGTGGATACCAGGGCTACTGAGCCGGAAGCTGTTGTCGTGCCTTGTCAGTCGGACCGGGTGACGGCGGCGACACGGTGCCGCGACGCACCGGGGACGATCTCCCAGTTCCCGTGACGAACGAAACCAGCTAGGGCAAGCGCGTCGTAGGCGGCCAGGGCGCTGGTGGCTTCGCCGGCTATCTTCACCACGGCTGCTCCTGCACCTGGATCGACCCACACGGCTCCAGAATCTTTGTTCCAGTAGGCATTCGTCATCAGCGCCATCAGTTCGCCTCGTTTCGCGGGTGTGCTGCTGCTCTTTCTTCGGCGCGGGCCTGACGCAGCGCCGTCCGTGCAGCAGCGCGGCGGGCGCTTCTGTTCGTGGGGGTGAGGTTCGTGCCGGAGGCGGCGACTTGATCAAGGATCGAGGTCAGACGTGCGAGGTCTGATGGTCCGTGCCGATTCTCGTGACGAGTGTCGTTCAAGGCGCTGCGTCTTCCTCTTCGTTTTGATGTGCCATCATCTGTGTCAGGCGCTTAGGAGACCGGTGTCGTCGAATAGCGTCGGCGGGTCGGGCGCCAGCGCCGCACCGAAAGTGATTCGCGCGTTTGTGTGCGTGCAGAGGCGCGGCCTCAGGGGCGCGTCGATCCGCCCGCACTTTGCCTGTACCGCATTGCGGGAGGCGATAACTCGTACCAGATGTGCGACGCGCTCATCGTCAATCGCCCAGACGCATCCGGGGTGCGGCGCCTGCGACCAGTAGCCGAGCCCAAGCGCCCGGCAGGCTGCGATCTCTTGCCGCGTCGTCGCGGGAATTGCCGTGACCTCACCGATGATCTGTTGGGAGCCCATGCCGACATAATACTCTCCATTTTAGAGATATACAGGTGCGGGAATCGATCAGCCGCCTTCGAAGAGCTCCGTTGCATACTTCGCCAACTCCGCGAAAAGCAGGCCCCAGTCCGCAGCTTTGTCGGCGGCACTGAACATGGGGTCAGCGGCGGCCAGGATCGGCTGAGTGTTGTTCAGCGACCACACCTCGCTCCACTGCCATAGAGACGGGGACCACACATGCACACACGCCGCCGCGTCCTGCTCGTTCACGTGCAGCGACCAGCGGAACCGGAGCTCTCCGTGGTGTGTCAGTTTTGTGAGGTCAACAGGCCGCCCCTCCCGGACATCAATCTCGTGTGCGCAGATCTCTGGAGGCAGGATCATCCGAGCTCCCCTGACGGTTCAACCAACCAGCCGTGAACGTCATCGACCCCGGCGGATCGATCGACCGTGATTGCCCGGCTGGCATGGATGCGCCCACCAGACACGTGTATCCCGATACCCGTGCTGACGCCTTCACGAATGCGGCGAGCGGTGAAGTACCGGGCCGTGCGCTGGTGCACCACCCATCCGTGCTGAACAGCGACGCGGATCAGCTTCGCGGCGATTTCGTTGTCCACCTCCGCGTTACGCTCGGGCGGCGCAGAGGAACCTGCGGTTTCGATGGGGGTGATTGTCGCCATGGCCCCGGTGCACCGCCCCCCTGTCGCTGCCTCACGCTTCCAGCCGTTCCGGAACACGTGTTCGAATTATTGCAAGGAAACGTAATCGGCATAGACGACACGCCGTTTCCGGTTTCTGCGTTTAAGACCGGCATTTCCTCCCTTTCAACGTAGCGTCGCAGGCGCGTTTCAGGCATCTCCCACCCTTGCCCGAGGCGCTGTCAAAACCACCGGCCAGGAGAGTTTGCGCGATGAGCCCAGACACCAGCACCCCACAGGTCGACACTGTGACGTTGACCAGGATGGTGTCACTCGGTGCGCATCTGATGCCACTGAAGGCACAGCTAAAGAGACCGACACAGACAGGTTGGCCGTTCGCGCCCGCCTACACCGTGGACCAGATCGCAGAGCACATGCACCGCGGCGGAAACGTCGGTGTGAACCTGTCGCTGAGCCGGATGATCTGCTTGGACGCCGAGAACACCCACGCCACGATTGCCGTGCAAAATGCGGGGCTACGTGTCACCGTCATTCCGGCAAAAGCGCAGATGAATCAACCCCACAACAAGAAGTGGGGCGGGTCGCACACCTGGCTGCGCGTCCCCGACGGCATGGACGCCGCGACCCTGCCTGCCGACGCCATGGGGATTTCGCTGCCTGGCGGTGGCCTGATCGATGTGCTGGCCGGAACCCGCTATGCCGTCGCACCCGGATCGAAGCTTGCCGAGGCTCCGCAATACTCCTACGCCGCCGCACAAGGCGGCCCGCTGGACCACAGCGCCTATGGCGCCGACCCTGCGTTGAATCTCGATGTGGCTCCTGCGTGGCTGTTCGATCGCAGCGTGCCCGTTCCGGCAGGACTGGAACCGCTGCACGGATGCCTGGCGCCGCGGCCGCAGACCGTTTATGACCGTGTAACTGCCGATGCCCGTTCGATCGAGCTCACTGATGCTGTCGACGCGGTCTCCTGGGAGACCTGGATCGCCGGGGATCACCGCATCACCCTGGTCGGGCAGGTCGACGGCTGCGGGTGCGACATCGCGCACTGGGCAGGGTCTGACAACGAGAAATCCATGACGCTGCACGACCGCTGCGAAGTCGGCAACGGCGCACACGTGTGGAGCGCAACGATGATCGCCCAGCTCGGCTTGCCCGGCGACCACGTCTCGCGGCTGGAGCTTGCGGCCAAGCTGCGCGGGTGCAGTGTCGTCGAAGCCGGCCGCGCGCACGGGATCTCGATCGGAGGCAGTTCCGAGTCGCTGGCGCCAGTACTCCCCGAACACTACGAACAACAGGCTGCCGACGCGGAACGTAGCGGTGCGCATACCCGCGCCAAGCTGCTCCGGCAAGCCGCCGAGGGCCTGCGCGAAGCGCTGGCACGTGACGGCGTCGTGCGCGAGAACAGTGACGAGATGTATACCTCGTCACCGATCGCCGGCGGCGCGCCCACTCCACCGGTGATCGAAGTGACTCGGCCGCCGGAGGCGGCTGTCCACGCCGAGACGGCCCCCTCGCTGACCGATGGCGCTACAGCGCTAAGCCCCCGGCCGGCACCTCCCCCGATGCCTGCCTCTGTGCCACAGCCGAAACCGCGTAAGGTGCGGCGCTTTCCGGAAATCAGCGACGTCGCCGACATGCCGATACCTGGCGACGATGAGATCTACGAGTACCCGTTCCCCCGCACGCCCGAGCACGTTCCAGCGGTGCACAGCACCCGCACACAGTGGGCCGAGATGCTCCCCCCAATCGCCAACCGCAAAACGCACGAGACAATTGAGCACGAGTGGATCTTCACCGCGACCCCAGGGTTATCTCAGGTCGCCGCGGCTGCCGATGCACGCGGGGTTGGCCGGTGGGGAATGCTGGGCGCGCTGCTGCCGCGAGTGGCGGCCAATGTCCCGCCGACTGTGCGGTTGATCCCCGCCGACGGGTCGATCCCCGCCGAGACCGGACCCACTGGAGCGGGGACCTCGATCAACCTTTACAGCGTGCTGGTCGGCCCCCCTGCCTCGGGCAAGTCGGTGACGCTGACAGCCTCCGACACGCTGGTCCCAGGGGTGATGATGGTCCCGGTCGGCACCGGTGAAGGGATCTTGAAGCTGTTCCCCCGTGCCGGCGGCGAATCCGTGGAGGCAGCCGAGGACCGATCGGCAGATGGAGAAGCTCCGCATATCGGCAGCGTCGGCGAGGAGCGCGCCTGCGACTCGGTGCTGCTGTCTTCTGACGAGATCGATGTGTTCGTTGCTGAGATGGGGCGCCAGGGCACCAAGGCCACCGGCCTCTACCGCCAGATGTGGATGGGTGGGGACGTCGGAAACATCACCTCCGACCGGGAACGCCACTCGATGGTTACCGCGCACACCTACCGATTCGGCATCCGCCTGGGCGCCCAGCCCGAGGCGGTCTCGCCTCTGTTCAGTGAATCCGATCGCGGCACCCCGCAACGCTTTTTGTGGCTGGGTGCTCAACGGATGCCGATGCGTGGCGGGTACTACCCCGAGCGGTTGCAGATCGCCCCGGTCTACTGGTACGGCGGTGCGCCGTCCATGCTTCCGCAGACTGGCGGTCCTCGTCCCCCTGTCTGGGTGAAGCCGCCCCCGGCGGCCAAAGAGTTCATGGACGATGAACTGTGGCGCAGCGCTACCGCCAATCCGATGAGCCCCTCGGGAGGGTATGTCGCCGCTGAGGCCGTAGCGGACCGTGCCAGCGCGATTGCCGACCGGCACGCACTGCTACAGCAGCTCAAGGTCTGTGTGGTGTTGGCCGTACTGGACGGACTAGCCCAGCCGCAGGATGTGCACTGGTACGCCGCCGAGGCGGTAATGGAGGTGCGCAGGAGGGTCATCAAAGAGCTTGTCGCCGTGGCGGATGCGGTGCGCGACGAGCAGGCCCGCAAGAGAGGCAAGGAACAAGGGATCATGCGTCGACACGCTGATGCGGCCTACGAGACCGAGTCGCGGACCCGCGGCGCTGAAGCCAACGCTGCGGTGATGAATGCTGCATTCGCGTTGACCCGACAACGCATTCCACTGACGATCGATGCGCTTGCCGCCGAAATGGAGCACACCCCGCTGGGCAATCCGGACTTCGTAGGCGAGGCGGTTCGGTCAATGGTGTCGGCCGGCCAGATGGCTCCGACCGACGACGGTAGAACGTACGTGCTCACGTTGCGCACCGAACCCGGGGACAACACGGTAACCCCGCTTCGTCCGGCCCCACCGATCTCCTCGATCGGATAACGAATTCTCTAAAATAGAGATACGATGAACGGGTGAACACTTCAGGATCCGTTGACCGCTTCGATCGCCGCGTGACACTGCACCGGTTCATCGGAGCCAAGGACGCAGAGGCGGCCCGCCGCGCTTCCACCCACGGTGTGCGCCTGTGCACCGGACCAATCCACGGGCTGGGCGCTGTCATCGAAGACGCGGGCCTTGCCGGCACACGGGCCGCGATCTACCGACATCACGGGCAACAGCCGCTGTGGTGGGTGTCGACGGATATCTCCGCAACCATCACCGCTGCGGACGAACGCAGTGCCACCGAAGCCGCGTACCTGCTGGTTTCGGTGGACGACACAGACGCTGACGGAGACGTTTTCCGCTACGAGGTTCAGGTTCTCGGCGACACGGCCTCCCACACCCACCGTGCCGCTGCCTGAACAGGTATCCAGGGGAATCCCGCACGACTGCCTGGCGTATGGAGGATGAATGAGTGGACTCACGCGGGTCCTGCGCGCAGCCGAACGAGTACGAACATCAACAAGGAGAAATTGAAGTGTCGAAGAACATTTGGACCACTCTCGTGTTTCTGTCGGTCGCGCTCACCTTCGCTGGCTCCAGCGTGCTGATCGGCGCCCACCTGGCGGCTCCATCAAGTCCGCCGCCGCCGGCCGGCGTCTACATCGCAGCATTCGCAAGCTCGCTGATGCTTGCAGCGCTGGTTGTCGCCTCCCGACGCTCACGTGAACGCATGCTGAAGACTCAAGTCGACGACGCAGCGCAGCGAAAACTGGCCGAACGCTAGACCGGAAAACCGGATCCGGCAAAGGTATCCGCTGTCAGAGCCCAACGGACACTCGAATAACCGGAAAGAGAGGAAGGCTTGATGATTGGCGAAATAACGATCGCCCTAGGAATAGCGCTGGTACTGCTGGGTGCACTGAACTTGCAAGCGGGCCTGTCCGGCCGCGCGCTCAGCCTCCGCGGCGGGGTCATCGTTGGAGTTCTGACGATGTGCATCGGTGCGATCAACATCGTGTTTGGCGTCGGTGGTCAAGGTCTCCACGGTGCCTGGCTCGGCGTTACGGGGGCTTTGTTGGCGTGCCAGCTATGGGTGGTGGCCTCGGATGTACGCAAGTCAAACCGAACGAACGGACTGCGCGGATAAGTGTCCACAGAAGGTACGCGATACAGGGAGATTCCTTTGAAGCAACCTCCGCTCACGCGAGCGCACGCGTTGGCGATCATGGATCCGCGCCATGACCTGTTGGTGGATGAGGGGGACGGTCGGCTGACCGTTACGTCCTCCTCGACGTTCCTCGCCGGGGGCCGCGGTCGCGGCCGGATCGTTCTCGCGCGCGGAGACCTGCTCGATCACGGCGTGGCGCTGGCCGGCGACGGGCGCCGGTTCGCGGCGGGGAGCGGCCTGATCGTGGACCAGCTCCTCGATGCCATCAACGACGTCCGGTGAAGGTACGAAATAGCAGAGCCGGCAAGGAGACTGAGCACATCATGGAAACGGAGAATGCGGGTTCCACTTGGTGGGCTGAGTTTGCGACATACCACCATCCGACCCTGACCGTCGGCGAGCACCACGCTCGAGGCGGAGTGAGTATCAACTTCCGACGCGACCTCATCTCGCATGACGTCGCCGACGTAGCTGGGGCATTCGCCCAGCTTCCAGAGGACTGGAAGGTTGTTGGCGAAATTCAGGAAGTAGACCCCAACTTCCATGTCGTTCGAGTAGCTCCGACGGAAACCCCGCGGGCCGTCCGGTAACAGTAACGGTGAGCATCCGGCATGCCACGCGACTCCTTTACGCGTTCATCTGCGATCATCACTCGTGGGGTTCCGGGATCTGTGCGGCTGCAACGGGATCCGGCGGTGGTGTGGCAGTCGATGGCGGCGGCATCGTCATCTGGGACGCTGCGACATCCTCGTCACCAAAGCAGGTAGCTGCGAGCTCGATCGCCACCAGTTCCCGGTATCCCGGGTACGGATCGTTCAGCCGCCCCGTGTATTGCCCCGCAGCGGTCAATGAGGCCGCGGTAAGCCGGTACCGGCTTAGGTCTACACCGGCGGTGTTGAGCGCCTGCACCTGCTGCAGTGGGGCATCGGCTGATTCGTCGTCCTCATGCAAATCCGCGGCATGGTAGGCGGCCACGAACGTGTCCCAGTCCCCCAGGCCGGCTAGCCGATACAGGAACCAGACGTGGGCGACCAACGTGCTGGTGCCGGGAGGAACGGGGTCGATGAGCGTCTGGGCGTCAGCGCGCTCCAGTGAGCCATCCTCCGCGATCGGAAGCGGCGCCAGCACCGGGCCCGCCTCGGGTGTCTGAGACATCTCACCCTCGACCGGGTCCGGAGGCGTTGTCACGTCCTGCGTATCCACCCGCATCGGTGGGATCGGAAGGCACTTGATCTTCGAATCGGCACCGGATTCGGCCAGCTCCGCCCCCGAGAGCTTGTCGCTTCCGCCCGGCCCGAACAGATCGGCCGCCTTCGTGAGCACTACCCCTGAAATCGCGACCGGAGCGGCAGCTGGAGAGGACACACCAGCCACCAACACCAGCCCACCCATCACCGCACCCACAACCGTGGCCAGCCCGACGGCCAGCATCGCCAGCCGTCGGTATCGCAAACAGGCGTCACGCAACGCGCTGAGGGGTTGTCGGGTGTCCAGTGCCCGTCGCGCCAACGCGCGCAATGCAGGGGCGGTGATCATGATGCGTCACTTCCCGACAGGCCTGCCCCGGGCCCAGCAGCGGGAGGAAGTCCGGGGGCGGGTGCAGGTCCAGCTGCGTGGGTGTCCGCTGGGCTGGGTTTGCCGCGGCGCGGCGGGCTGGAATCCGGGAGTACCCCGTGCTGCCACGGGTTGGTGCGCACCAACGTCGAGGCCCCCGCGATCACCAGTGCGACCATCGACATCTGCACCGTGGTCTGGATCGACACGTACACAGCCGGATCGGTCCACGGCAGCGCCGCGATGCGCACTGCGAACAGATTTCGGTCGTAGTAGGCGGTGGCAAATCCGGACAGCACCAGCCACGACGAACCACCCGGTACCGCCGCTGCCACCACCACGATCACCAGCAGTTGGCCCAGCAACGCGTAAACCGCGGTGCGTGCCAGCATCGAGGGGGTGTTCACCTGCGCCACCGTAACGACGCGCCGCGCTCGTGGAAGGCAGTGGCGCGTGCCTAACGTGGCGCGCCATGAGGCTCAAGACCGCCCTTCTGATCCCCGCCGCTGCATCCATCGCCCTGTCAGCGGCCGTCACCGTGGCTGTCGCCGACCCCGGCAGCGAACTCCCCGAATCCGAGACCGCTGACGTGCGCGTGACCCCCGCGACCGTTACCGTCACCGCTACCGTCGCTCCCGGCCAATGCGCCCCGGTGGCCGGCGGGCCACCGAACATCGCAGTGACCGATACGGCCGCGGAGCCGCAGCTTTCCGAGGGCCAAGTCGCGCCGAGCACGGCCACCGTGTCAGCCGACGGGGAGGCAGGACCCTCCGGTGCGTCCACCAGCCGCTTCGACCCCTATACCTGCGCCCCTGTCCCCGCAGCGGCCACGTCCAGCGCGACACCGGCGGCCCCCGCGCGGACGGACGCAGAAATACCCACCTACACCGCTCCGCTGGCCCCCTACCCCGGTTCCGACGGCAGCCGAGTCTCCGGTGGAGCCGATACCGAAGCGACCTCAACGCAGGGTCCTTTAAGCGAGCCCACCACGTCCTCGACGCTGCCCGCAGCACCGGCACCGCGATGACCGCGCTACCCCCGAAGCTCCAGCAAGCCATCGACTCAGCGGGGCATGCGGATGAGGCATGGACTCAGGCGACGTTCCCCAGCGTTGAGGCGGTAGGGATCGGGGTCGACGACCCCGACGATCCGCACGTCGCGGTCGCCGTGCACGGCGGATGCATCACCTACATCGGGATCAGTGACCCGATGCTGCATGTCGACCTTGAAGTTCTCCAAGACGTTCTCAACGCCGCCATCTTCACGGCGTTTAGCAGCTGGACGGCGCAGGCGAGCGGCAAGGCCCCGAGACTTATGCAGGACTGAGACAGATCGCGGATCGGAAAGAGGAGCCCAAACACAGTGGCGTACACCTGGAGCCTGTCTCTGTACCCAACTCACGAGCACCCCGACCGCGGAGCGTTCATCGCCGGAACCAGCGACACACTCGACGGCGCCCGTGATCTCCTCGTCCATGCCCTGGTCGCCCATACCTCGATCCCTGACCAGGAGACGGTGCGTGTCGCTGTGCAGACCTGCAGCGACTGGACCGACTTCGATGAGTACGCGATCACCTGTCGGATCGAAGAGAACTGAGCCGCACCGGGAAAGGTGCTGTTGTCCCCGCTGCCAAAATCAGTCCGGGCGGTGAATCCGTCTACGGTGCGGCACTTCTCGGCGTTTCACGTGGCGGGTGCGAGAGCTGTGGCGCGGCCTGTTCTTGTCGGCGCTGCACGCTACGTTCCTGACCGGAGCGGGGACCGTCGCCCGCACCAGATAAGGAGACGCCGCCAATGTGCCGCACCGCCAAGCGCCGCTGCCCCCACAATCCACAACGGGACCGAGAACGTCGGGCCGCGATGAAGACTTACCGCGCCGACTTGGCTTCCGCAGCAGCGCAGTTCGCAGGTCCTGGTGTGCTCTCGGTCATTGCTGCCGCACCCGCCTCCGCGCTGGCACCGATCGCCACCGACCTGGGGCTGGATCCCGCCACGGTATCCTCAGTGTCCCCGTCGACGCACGTCACCCACGACATCTCCGGAGCACTGCGCGGACTCGCCGCCGCCAAAGCCGCCGACGCCGGTCACGTTCCTTCCGAACACACCCTTCGGCGGGCCGCCATCCTGAACTACAAGCACTTCCGAGGTTACGAACCGCTGCACCCGCTGTTTGTCGGCGTGATCGCACCGCCTCGCGAGCTGGACGATCTGCGGACCAGCTACGCCAAGGTGCACGAGCACACCGCCAGTGACGGTCTCGGCGCCGGCAACGCTCGCCTGACCGTCTCCGAACTCGGCGCTATCGAGGCTGACCGGGCGAGGCGGCGTCAAGAGATCGCCGACCTGTTCGTCGCCGAGACACGGCAAGACCGCGCCGACGCCGGTGACAGCGAACAATGGTCGGAATGGCTTGCCGCTGAGCAGAACTCGATCACCACCACCGAGACAGTGTCAAACACCGCGCCCACCCGGAAGACAAGCACGGAACGACAAACCGCTCCACAGATCAGTTTCCACACCGCCGACGGCTTTGAGGAGAACATCGACCCCGCGACCGCCACCCACATAGCCGCCGCGTACACGCGACTGTCCGGGAACGACGTCGATATCCGATTCTTCGCCACCCACTCCGACGCGGTCCTGGCTCATGGCGTGCACATCGGACGGTGCGACACCCCGGCTGAGGCGATCGGCGAGGTGAACTGGAAGGCCTATCTGACGCGGGCCGACGGCGACGAGCGGAAAGCCCGCGAGGCTGTGGCTACCGACATCGAGACTGTGTTCTCCAGCTCTGATGTTGCAGCGTTCGCGACCCGCGCGTCGCACCGCAGGGCATTGAAAGTCTCCGAGGCCGTCGAAACCGCGGCGCGACGCTGGGAAGAAGACACCGACGCGGCGTGGAAAGTCTTCCCGTCGAGCGGTCCGGTCCGGCACCAGGTCATTCTCGACAGACTGTTACGTCCCCGGCATCTGATCGGCGACGACCCGTTCGACCTGTACGACGGTGTCGCTACCTATTCCTCCGGAGGGGTCTATCTGCCGGAGTCAAACGTGGTCGAGGCGATGGTGACCCACGTGAAAATGCTGCACCAGCACCACGATCTCCGTATGCAGGCAGTGGCCGACGCGATCATCGATCGCGCCCGCGCCGCGCGCGATCTTCCCACCGGTAGCTTCGCTGAGCGCATCGAGCGGCAGTGGCAGCTCGTGGAACTGGCGGACGCAGCCGAGCTGCTGACCGAGGATCCGGACCACATCGAGGACGTGACACTGTTGACTGCGAACGATCCGAATCAGATGGAGTTGTTCGCACTGGACGCCGCTGCATAGTCGAAACCCGCGCGGGCCAGCCACGTTGAACACGCTCTGCTCGGGAGTTACAGCGGCACGCAGAATTTCTCCTGTGTGGGTGTCCAGGTCCAGATACCAGACCGGCCCGCCGCCACGACTTGCACGGAGCCAACCAGTCCCGCCGCCCGCGCACGGTGCACACCCGGCACTACGGACGGCGCTACAGACGGAACTACCAGGGGTGATCCGGGTTGCGCTACGGGCGGCGATCCAGGGTTCCGGTGTATCCCGACCGCGCCGCAGACAGTCAGTGGCGGCGCTAGAACGCAGCATATTTCCCGTTGCACCCCAACGGGAAAGGCCCAAGGCGATGATCACTCACGACGAATTCCGTGCCCTGTGCGCGCAGTATCAGGACCGTCCAGAGACGCGCGGAGCCTTCATCGACTACGTGCGCGGACAGTACGTCTCGCACCGAGACTTGCACTGTGCAGCAGGCGCCGTGAAGACGGCGATGCCCACTCCAGAATCTGTTGCCGATATGGACGCTGTCATCGGCTACGTCGGCCACCATTGGAAGGCGTTCGACTGAGCGCGGCAATACTCCTGACGGACACCGACGGGTATCCCGTCCCTGCATCTTCGTCGCGGGTGACCGATTACTCATCGCTGCATCGAGCTGCCCTGACGCGCCGCAGCGGGCCCAAGCGCCATGATCACACCAGCATGGCCACCATGACCAATTACCGAGTGGCATACGTGCTCAGCGGCGGGGAGCCCGTGGCGGTTTTCCTCGACTCCGCTGCGGATTGCAACCCCGGCAACCTTATGACCTACATGCGAGTGGGCGAGCACGACGAAGGTTCGATCGAGTGGGTGCGCGAGCAGCCGCCGGCCGTCGAGTACCAGTACCGCGACCTGCACGCCTACCTCGCCCGCCGCTACGCCGATCCGTCACAAGGGGGCTCGCTGGCGCTGGTGATCGACCAGACCGGTCTGCCCCGGTAAACGCAGAGGCATGCCGGCGCAACACAACCCGCTCCAGCGGAGCGCGCCGCTGCCTCCCCCTTCTCCGGGGAACACCTACCGTCACCGCTCATGAAGCTCACCCGCACTTTCGCCAGCGCTGCCGCCCTCGTTGGCGCCGCCGCGGTGTTCACCGCGTCAGCGGCTCAGGCTGACCCGGCCGACTCTGATTCCCCGGTCTCGGGCGGGGTCATCACCGCACAGGAACCGTTCTCAGTCATCTCGGTCGCAGACCTCCCTCTGCCGGCCGCCGGCTGGCAACCGGTACTGGGTCATGACCGCACCAGCGGCGTACTGCCTGGCCTAGCGTCCTGCTCTGTCGACGGGATCCCCGCTGAAACCGATCTCGATCACCGCGCAGCGGCGACCAGCCCAGTGTTCGTCGCTGAACTGCGACCCAGCAACCCAGCGGGAACCGAAGGGTGGGCCGGCACGGTCTCCGGTGCCGGCTATAGCGGCATCAACGCCTCCAGCTACGCGCTGGCTTCCTATCGCCGCTATCTGGACACCTGCCGCACCGCGCCCGACCAGACCACCGGCTACCACAACGCCGCTGTGGGCACCTCGGTGCTGGACCCGACGCAGGCACACGCACTCCTCGAGACCACTGACAGATGGGTGGAAGTGTTCGCCGTGGCCACGAACGATGGCCTGCTGGAAGCGACGTTCACCCGGCCCAAGGACGGTCCAGTTTCGTTCGGGTACAACCCAGCCACTGTGTTCGGCGCACTCAAGATGGCCGATCTTGGCGCTCTGGCACGCCGAGGGTAAGGGTCTCGCTTGTGGCCGCTGTATGGCATCGCTGGCAGGTAAGTTGCGACGAACTCGACGCCGAGGGTCGCCCCTTCTCCACAACCGTCCTCACTGTGAAGAAGGACGAGAACGAGGCTCGGAAAAACACGGGTTGGGGGCCTCGCGCGATGAGGTCCGACGTCTGTGTCGTGTACCGGGGTGAATGGGAACAGTCCAAGTGAGGAGGAAACGATGACATCGTGGAAGCCGAACGATTTTCGCGACCGCAGCTTCTCCGTTGGCGATTTGGTCGAGCTGCGAGATCAAGCGGAGAAGGGATTCTGGATCGTCTACCGGGTCCGATGCGTCTGCGCAGATGGCGCCCTACAGCTGGACAACGTGTCGGCCAATGACGGTTTTGACAGTAGCCGCCGAGGACATCCACGCATCGGTGTTCGCTGCTCGACCCGGCGCTTCGTCGACCGCACAAACACCGGCGCATCACTGCGTCCAGCCAGGAACGACCGTGGTGGGTATGCCGAGTTCCGTCCAGAGCGCAACGATCTCCGGATTGTCATCGATGCAGTGAACGATGCGGAAACCGTGATCGCGCGTGAGTATTCGATGGATGTCGCGCTTGACCTCCACGTCAGCGCGGAAGTCGTTGTCGCCACGCATGAACGGGCCCGCGTAAGGCACCGGCATGTGCCGGTCGAGCCACGTGCGGGTGGATTGCTCCCAGCGGTACATACGAGCCGTGACTACGACGATGCGGTGTCCGGCGTGGTGATGTTCACGAACTTCGTCGAGCACATGCGTATGCGGCGGGCACGTTTCGGCGGCGCAGTGGAATGCGTCGAAATCCTTGGGCCGCGCAGCAACGAAGTGCCGCACACTCGACACGTCACACAGAGTCCCGTCGACGTCGACGATGACCGCGTCGGTCATCCCACGCCCGCCGGGGTAAGGGCGTTGATGGGTACCTTGGTCGCGCGCTTCTCACCGTGGGCGTCGATGTATTCGACCGTCGCCCGTGACCGTGACAGCGCGACGATCTCGGCGGGAAGATCGACGCCGCGGACATGGATGCGGACCTGACCGCCGACGTGAAGGTTACTCATATCGTGTCGCCTCGATTGCTTGAAGGACAGGGTCTATCCAGTAGCCCTGGCTGATCTTGAATGCCCACTGCCGATCGTCGATGGCCAGCACCGACGCCGCACGCAGCGCGTGCTCGGCGGGGATCTGAAAGCGTTCGATAATCGCGTTGGCGATCCGCTTCGACTCGTACGGAGCGGTGTCCTGGGCAACTTTCGCGTGCTCGGCTGCGGTGCTCATTGCTGCGGTCCAATTTGGATCGGATCAGTGGGAGCATCCATCGATCCGATCTTGATCTCCGGGCGGACGAGGGGATCAGGCGCGCGGTGCCGTCCTCGGTGGGAGCTGTGAGCAGCTACGTCACCGGAACTGTGTCGGCCAGTGCCGCTGGGATTGGGGCTCATGCGTTCAGTTCCTCCAGCTCGCGACGAAACGATTCTCTCCATCGCCATAGGCCCACTCCCCTGGCGAGATCGTTGATTCGACGAGCTATCCGATGAGGGGCTCATGGCACCCGCCGCATCGGTCTTCGGAATCCTCGACCTGGCTGTCGAACACAACTTTGGGGAAATCCCCGCTGTCGTAGGTGCGTTCGTTCATGTGGTCGATGCCGACAACTTTGGCAAGATCGGCAAGCAGCGACTCAGTGGACGCCGTGGACTCCGGATCGAACCTGCCCCAGTTGATCACTTTGTCGCGCATGCAAGATGGACACAGATTCTCGGCCTGGAACGTGTAGCCGACGATGTCGGTGCTCGCCACAGGTCAGCCCACCGTCCGGGTGATGAGGTGGTCCGCGGCGACGGTGACATTGATCTGATCGTTGTAGACCACCACCTTGTCTCCGTCGACGTGCTCCACCGATTCCACGACCGCCAACTCGTATTGCGCCACGTCTCGGGCCGAGACGATCGCTTCTGCCCGGTTCCGGTCGTCAGCGCCGAACGGCTGCCACGTCCACGGGTGCGATGACGGATCGTTCAAGAGTGGGGCGAGGTCAATAGGGTCGCCTTCACGAAGGTCGATCGGTTTGACCTGTTCGGTATGGGACATTGCTGCTCCCTTTGTCATTGGTTCGTTTTGTGATCCCCAAGCGGGACCTGCTCGCATGCTCGCACCTTTTGAAACAGCCGTTCCGGCTCGGGCGCGGGTCTACACCGCTGTTCCTCCCGGCGTGTACTCGCCGACGGTGAAGACGTGTCCCTGGTCATCCATGGCTTCCTCAGGCTGCCAACCAATTTCGGCGTCGTGGTTATCGTCGGGATGTTCCCGATGTGACCACCAACCGCCGGTCGGGCATGAAATCCAGACGCACACATGCACCCTGCGCCCTTGCTCAGCGCACGTTTTGCACATTCCCTGGAAGCGGAGTTCAATCCGCACGTTCTCCGCCATCGCGGGCCACTCGTCCATCGGTTTCTCCACTGCGATGATTCGGCGCTGAGTCCTTGCGCCGAAAAACAATTCCCTGTGCCGGCTACTCGACCACCGATGCGGTAATCTTGCCGTCGCCGTCGAGCAATTCACCCCAGTAGGTGTTTCCGTTCAGCACCTGGTCAACGTCGAAGCGCATAGCCGCAGCAGCGGTTTCCGTGCCAGTTGGGTAGTGGTCAAGGTTGGGTTCGTACTCGTAGGTGATGACTATCTTGGCCATGCTCACTCCTTAGCTTTACCAATAGCCTCGCGCTGCTGCCCTCGTGCTGCAGCGCAATTCCTTGCAGCTCCTCTATCCGGTGGTCGGTAACGCCGTAGCCCCACGCCGCGACGAAGCAGTCAGCGCTGCGCAAGTCCCGCCGACAAGTGCAGCAGCAATGGGCTGGGATACCAACGCCACTGATCCGACACGCCGACTTGGCTCGCGATGACTGTCTCGACTACCGAGGACAGCTCCAATGCGCCGTACCAGTCCGCCGACCATGCGGCGTTGGCTTCCACGATTCGCCAGCCGGGCTCTCCGAACCAGGGATCCGAGCACCAGCCGACGTCGATCACCACGCCCGGCGGAACGGGGACATGACACGTCACCAGTGCCTCTTCCAGCCACAGGACTGCCGCCGTTGCCCGCACCGGATCATCGAGATCCAGCCAGTCCTCCCGTGCCCGGCCCGGAAAGTAGCTGGCTCGTGCGACGACTCGGCCGTCACGCACCCAGCAACGGACCTCGGAGTCGAAATGCACCGGAGTCTGCAGCTGCACTGGCTCACGGTCCGGTAGCCGGCTCAGATCTGTGAGAAGTTCATCGAGTGGACGCAGCTGCGCCGGAAACGAATCGTGCTTGGTTTCAGGGAGCTTGGCGAAAACTGTCCCGCCATAAATGACAGACGGAGTCTGCCGCAGCGCACCGGCGTGCGATGTCACGACCTCACGCCCCTTCAGCTCGATCGGCAGGTAGTCCAGCCAACGGGGCCCGGCCGAGGACAGCTGCAGGTGGCGGTGTCGTACCGTTGCGGCCGCAGCCCATCCGCCCGGGCACCACAGCATCGCCTCAGCATCAGCGCCGGCGGCGGTGTCCAGCCCAAAGTCCAGGTGCACATCCGCCCAGGGCGCCAAGTCTTCGGCTCGCCAAGTTTGATGCGTCACCAAAGTTAGTCGGGGACGTGACAATTGCACTGCGGCCATGGCGCCCTCTCTATAGTGGAGAAATGACGCTATGGGTTCGGTGCGGATCACCCGGTACGCGGCGCGTCACCAGACACGGTCGCGAAGATGCACGCGGGTCAGCTGAGCTTGCCCTACGTCAGGTCGAGTAGTCGTTGTCGATGGTGCCGTCTGGCAGACAGACGACGACAGGGACTTTGTTGGCCCTGGCATAGTCAACGGTGTACCACGTTCCGCTGTGCGGACGGCGCGGCCCGTCTGGCGTTGCGATCAACACCTCGCAGGCGTCCACGATGTCGCGGTTTCGGGCGTGGTACGGCTTGGCGCCGAGCGCGTGAATCCCACCCCGCGTGAGCAGCTTGGACAGCGGCACCATCAGTTTCTCATCGGTCGGTGGATGCAGCCAGATTGTCGGTAGATCGAGGTCTACCGCGCACAGATGAGACGCGTAGTCGCTGCCCTCACAACAGCCGTGATGCAGTTCGGTGGCGTTGAACAGGTTGCGTCGAATAAAACGCTCCTGATCGGCCGTGGGATCGCGGCGGGTCCCGGTGAATCCGAGAATCATGGTGGCCCCTTTCAGGCTGATGAACTCTGCGTCATGCCTTCGTGCACCTGCGGGTAGGTGACTGGCCACCATCAGCCCACGTCCACGCCCCGCCCAGAATCAACCGATCGCCGAAAGCGTTGAGCAGTTCGTCGCCGTCGTCGACAGTTTCATCGACATTTCGGTGTTTCAACATGGTTGTCATTGCCTCCCTTTCGTGAGACTTCACTGTTTAGGCTGGCCGGCACGGGTCCCACTTCCGCCAACTCGGGGCGCGGACGCAGAGGTGACCCGGTCAGGGACGTCAGGGACCGGAGGCGGGCAGGTGCGAAGTGCGGGCACGTGTGCGTCATCTTGGCGGGGGTTGAGCGCCGCGGGCGTCCGCGCTGTTGCTGCGCCAGCTCGACGTCGACCGGGTACAGGTAGCCAGCGGCATCTACTGCTTGGAGCACCACAGTGTCCCCCTGTTCTTGATCGGTGCGGTTATCTGTCCAGGGCTTTGCGGTGGATGGTCTCGACGCTCGTGGTGACAGTGGCTGTCAGTCGTTCAGGAACAACCACGCCGGCGCCGTCGAGCAGGTCCAGAGCCTTGGCGAGGGCGTTGCGGGCGTGGGCCTCGGTGAGGGCTGGATCGTGGGCCTGCCGCATGAACTTTCGGGCCTGGTCGATCTTGCGGAGCTCCTGGGGCGATAGTTTGTGGCCGTTGTGGCTGATGCCGCGGCGGGCCTTGTTGCGGGCGTTGTCGTCTGCGACGTCGAACGCTCGGCGCGCGGCGTTGGCCGCGTTGACGAATGCGGTGATCAGTACGGGATCGGTGGGAACGATTTCGGTGCAAAGGGTTTGGGCGGAGCCAAGGGCGGTGTAGAAGGTGGCGGTGGCCGGCTCGTTGACGTCGCCCAGCAGGGGTCGAGTGAAGTACACCGATTCGGGGTCGGTCTCGAATCCCATGAGGGCGTCCTGGGTTTCGGCCAGTACGTCGAGGCCTCGCTGCCACATTTCGATCTGGTCGTTGCGTCGGGCTCGCTTCTCGCTCTTATCGGCGCCGCGTTTGGTCAGGTGCCGCCAAGCGAACCACATCAGTACGGCCGTGGCGAGGACCGCGCCGGCGATGACGGCCACGAGTGCGACTGTGGACCAATCAGTAGGTTCGTCCGGAGCTGGCGGCGGTGGAGCGTTGACCGGGGCGGGAGGATTGGCGCTGTCTGGGTCAGTGAAGGTCTCGCCTATCTTGGCGGCCGACTGCAACATCGTGGGCAGTATGAAGCCCATCGCCAGTACCAAAGCACAGCCCATGATGAGGGACCTGTATTCGCGCATCAGTTCGCGCCTTTCGTTACTGGATCTGTAGAGCTGGGTTCGCAGTCCTTGCAGCGGGGATCGTGCCCGTGCTTGTACGGTTCCCCACAGCCCCGGCACGTGTGGGTGTCGTAGTTGCAGTCACTGCAGCACCGGAAACAGCCCTCGTCAGTTGCGTGGCCACATCCGTTGCCGGACTCCGATTCCGACACCTCAGACGGGTTCGGCAGCGGATGCTGAGCCAGGCCACGGTTCCGTGACTCCCTTGCTAAATGGTTGGCGAACTCCAAGACCGCAGCACGATCTTCAGCCGTGACATCGGCGGGCAGCACACACGCGGTCGCAGCCGCGGCGTAGTCCGGGTGCGCGTGGGTGGGGTCGGAAGTCCAACCCCACATCTTCGGTGGCGCCGGGCCCTCGAATGATGGTCGATACCAGGTGGTCCCGTTGTCGTCGGTGCGCGCTGGGTTCTGGTCAGCGACCGTCAGCGTCCGTCTTTCGGCGGCCGCGGGTGTTGTCATGAGCCGTGTTGCGGGATCACCAGCCGAGTCCATCGGCTGGTCGAGCAGGACCGATCGGCATATCCCGCACAGCCACTCGCGGTACAGTCCGCTGAACTTCAGTGGCTCGAACTCCCCGTGGTCCTGACCGTCGCAGGCGTCGCACACGCTCATCGGTTGGTCTCCTGGGCGATCCGGTGGCGTTCGGCGATCTCACCGAGAACCTTGTGCGCCAGTGCGATAGCGCCGTTCCCGTACCGGTGTTCGACGAACCCGACGGCCGTGTCGCCGTTGCGGGCATACGTCCACCGGTAGGTGTTGGTCGAGTCGGGCTGCTCACCACCGCTGGTGGTGCGGGTGATGGCCACACCGGCGATCAGTTCACTGTTCACGGCGATGTCGACGTACATACTCATCGGGACACCGCCGCCGTCAGCTGTCCCTCACCGGGGCACGGCTGTTCGTCAACCACGTGCCCGGAAATTATCCACCGCTTGTCCGGCTGAGACCCGCACCAGGCAGGATGCCACTCCTCGCAGACGGGACACATTCCCAGGGCTTGCTCATAGTGAGACAGATGCCAGTGCGGACCGTCAGGGCAACGGTACGGGTACAGCGAGTCGAATCGACGACCGCTGGCCTCGACCGCGGCCTTGACCTCGTCAGCGCCCATCACGGCCAGGTCTCGGGTCGAATACCGGCGCTTGCGGGCAAACCGGCACTCTGATTGGCTCATCGGGCCACCTCCGGCGCCCCGCGTGTGCGCCGTCATCGTGACCACCTCCGATGTCGTTGCCGTCCGCTCCCCTGGTTAGGAATTCCCGCGGCCCTTGTCGAACCTCCGAACTCTTTCGCACCCCGTGTGGCGAGCTGATCGGCGAGTTCATTGCCTTCGTGCCCTGCGTGGCCCTTCACCCAACGCCAGTCCACCGTGTGCTGCGCGGCGACGGTATCCAAGCGTCGCCAGAGATCTGCGTTCTTCACCGGCTGGCCTGTAGATGTCTTCCACCCCTTGCGTTTCCATCCGGAGATCCAGCTTGTGATGCCCTGGAGCACGTATTGGCTGTCGGTCCACAGCTGTATGGGACGCGCCGCGGTGATCGCTTCAAGCGCCACGATCGCGGCCAACAACTCCATGCGGTTGTTGGTGGTCGCCTTCTCTCCGCCGTAGAGGTGCTTCTCGTGTTCACCGAAACGCAGCACTACACCCCAACCGCCCGGCCCCGGATTCCCATGACAGGCGCCGTCGGTGTAGATGGTGATGGTCTCAGGGACAGCCATTGGTCAACCGTTTCACGGGATCTCAAAAGCACAGCCTCAGATGCAGGACACGCCGATCGGCTCCGCTGAGGCTGCGGTGCACAGTGCGGTCAGGTGCCACCACGCGGAAACTGGCCGGCCATCAGCGGGCCAGTTGTTGCGCGAGGAACTCAAAGAAGTGCATCGCGTCGCCGTTCTTGAAGTCGATCTCGACCAGCTGCTTCTTGATCTGCTCCTGCTCAGCGGGACTGGTGTTCTTCGCCGTGTCGATGACCACGGAGAGCGGGATCGAGTTCCAACCCCACTGCGGTCCGTCCACGTCGAAGCGGTGCTCGAGATCGACCCCCTTCTCCTCGACGAACGTGTCGATCCAGGCATCGAATCCGGCCATAGGTCAGCCCTCTATCTTTCGCAGTTCAGACAGCGCGACGGCCGCCTGTCCTCCGGTGTCAACGTCGACAAGGGCATGTGCCTCGTTGTCTACGCGCCGGATTCGGGGATCGGCTTGCGGAACCGCCTCTCGAACCTCGGCCACGGTTCCTATGTAGGGCTGGTCGTTCGGCCAGAGCCTGAATTCGACCCGTTCACCTGCGGATATCGGGTGCATGTCCTACTCCACTGTCCGGATGCCGAACACCCACGTACCGGCGTCGGACTCCTCCTCGAAGACCGCGGTGACACCGACGACCACTTTTGACGCATCGCCGTTGACCAGGTCTTCGATCTCACGCGCATAGTTCCCGCGGTTGGGTGCCGTGTACGAGCTGTGGTACTGGTAGGCGGTCCATGGGCCAGCGGTGAACGCGTGCCGGCCGTGCTCGTCGGCGGCGTCGGGCACCTCGTAGGACGATCCGATGTCGGAGACGTACGACCTGCAACCGCGGCTCTCCGTGACCGCGAATCCGTCGCCGTCACGGGTGATGATCAGGTCAAGTTCGTCCAGGTGTAAGTCGTCTATGCGGTCGTGCAGCTGCTCCCGGGTCAGGCTCATGTACGGGGGTCCTCTCGTAGCGGTCGCTGGCAGCACACCAGCCATGTAGCTGGGCTGGAGAATGAGACGCGGCGGCACGCCGCGCGTCGGCGTGCGGTGCCAGGTTCAGGCGGCTCCGTCGTTGAATACGGACCAGCGGCTCTCGGCGTCATCGAGCGCGGATCGGTACTGGGCCTCGTCCGAGTAGGCGTAGGTGCTGACGAACCCCTGGCCGTCCTCGGCCACCATCCAGTAGCAGTTCTCCGGGAAGTCCGAGACGGACGCCCCAGCCTCGGCCAGCAGGTCACTGTGCTGGCTGTTCAGCTCCTGACGGGTCAGCTCGCCTAACCCGGTGTAGTGCAGCCCCCAAGTAGTGACGTCACCGAACGACTCCCCCGTTCCGTCAAGGGTGAGCTGGTAGAGCACTTCGTCTCGGGGGCACGCAAACTTGCTCATCGGTCGTCCTTTCCCTGTCAGTGTGGTGCCGAATCGCGCTAAGTCCGCAAGTCGCGGCGCTGCGAAGGGGCGGCGCACAGGTTGCCCTTCGCCGTCGCTGTTTCTCGTCCAGGGCGCGGGTAATCAGCCGTAGGCGACGTGGTCGCGGTCTGACCCGAAATCGCAGCTGCCGTCTTCGTTGATGTGGAAGCTCACTCCACGCGAGTCGAGCTCGAATGGCCGTCCACAGTCGCCACAGGATCCGGCCAAAGAGTTAGTCGGAAATTCGCTCATGTCCGGCAGCATCTCGCCGGGCGGCGGCATCGCATGTGCGCGGCGCGGTGAGGTTTTGCAGCCGCAGGGTTCTGCCTATCGAATCACGAAGCACGCGGGGCGGCAGTCTTAGGAGGACGTGACAAGGGTCGTCGTGAAGTCCAGTTGAAGGCGCCAGTCCCACCCAACCGCAGCAAATCTAACTTCCTCGGTCACGGCGGCCGCGCCACGTACACGAACGCGGCCTCAGCGGTGCCAGGCTGCGAACACGTTCAGGGCGGCCCCGGACGTGGACATCCGAAGTGACGACACAGAGGCGTGAGATCTAATGAAGAGATATCCCAACGACATTCATCCGGACTACCCAGTTGCCACTGTGTATGGAGCAGACGGGCAGCCCTACGACTACGTCGATGACCATGAACCAGCACGTTCCTATGCCGCTTGCGGCTACCGCGTCGTGGTTCATATCGGCGATGGACCCTACACACGCGACGAATTGCAGGAAGCTGTCGACCGGGAGCTGTCCGGGGCGCGGTCGGGAGGACGTGACAGCGCGGTGTAAGCAGACGCGATTCGGACTGTGCGCGGCGCAGGCTGCAGCGATGCAGTGAGGATCTGAAATGCCCTGCGGCAGACACAAAGTAATGATGGAGGTCACCGGTCGAAACAAGTGGAAGGTCAGCGCCGGCCAGTGCTTCGCGACTGGGACAAACGCCTTGCTCCAGCATTGCTCGGGCGTAGCCGCAAAGCCTTCCCTCTCAAAGCTCGGCGACTACTCGGTTCGCGTCATCGCGAGGTGGTCTGCACACGTAGTGCGGGCTGGCCGGGTCAAACTTGGTCACGGCGGGATCAGGGATGATGCGGCCGTCAGATCCTCGTTTGTCCAAGGCCACACGGTGCATCTTCTTGAGTTCATCGACGGTGAACATTTCGAAGTCGATGTAGCCGCGGTCGCCGCTCTTCTCCTCGGCGGTGAGCTGCGCCTCGGATTTCTCCTCGATCTTGAACCACTGCCGCGTGTACATCCGCGGAACCTTGTCCGACACATTCTGTTTGAACGACGGCCAATGATCTTTGACCTGTGGCGGCAGGTTCGCGTTATCCCACGACTCGCCTGGGGAATATCCGAGGTAACCTTGGTACTCAGTGGCGTCGGAAGCACCGGTCTTCTCGTCGACGGAGGCAATCACGCAGCGGCCCTTAATCTTCGGGTCCATCGCGTCAGTGATCAATCGAACCTTGGGCTGCACCGACTCGGGGAACCCATACTTCAGCGTCAGTTCTTTGGGCCGGCCCAAGCAGATACTCATGGGTACGTTCGACTTCCAGGTGTTCGGGATCGACACGGCACGGGCGTCTTGGGATACCAGCAGGACGTGCACCCGCAGTTCGCGGCCCAGGGAGAGAATCTCGGTCACCATCGATTCGATGGCCTCGAAGTCCTTGCCCGGCAAGGCGCTCTTCCACTTCTCGCGCATGCCTTTGATCTCGTCCATCACCAGCAGCACCGGCGCAAAGTTGTTCCACCCTTCCGGATCAGTGATCTTGGCTTCCATGGAACCGTTCTGCCGCTCCTGCAGAATCAGATATGCCAGAACGATCGCGCCGACATAGCTCATACCGCGCGGGGAGGCACCGATCCCGACCGCGACTGTGCCCGGAACGGGAAGATTGTTGTCCTCTGGGTGCGGAGCGAAGTATCCGGCGTAGTCCGGCCCTTTGCCATCGGCGAGAATCAACTGCCATCCAGCGGCGCGGAACTGCTCAAGCAAGCTGCGCACACTCACCGACTTTCCAGAGCCCGACTCACCGATGCACATGAGGTGCGGCATTTTCTGCGGGCACACACCTTCCACACCCCGAGCCGACTTGCCGACTTTGAACTCCCAGCCGATGTAGAGCCGCTTGGCCGCAGCGGCGTCGGTAACGACAGGCCAGTCCGGGGGAAACACCAGCCTCTCGATCCGCGACTTGCGACTCGCCAGAAAGCGGTCACCAGTCTCATCCCACTCGAACGCCCAAACCCCGCCGAGTCCTTTGCGAAATGTCGACTGCAATCTGTCCTGGATGCCAGCGGTAGTGAGGAAACCTGAATCCACACAATGGAATCCCCACAGAACAAGCTTCCTTCCACCTCTGCCGTCTTCTTCGAATTCGACTTGGGCCGGGTCGAGCACCAGCCTGTCGCGGAACTGGGAGGCGGCGATATCAAGGATGCGGCGCACCTCAGGGTGCAGCTTCCCGTGCTCATACAGGGTCGGCGGGAGCTCTGGAACTGCGCTGCCTGAGACGTGTGCGGCCTCGCTCACGCCCAACGGCACCTCACGGCGGTAGCCACCGTCCTGCATCCGCCACTGGCGGCGCGCCGCGGCCAGAATCCACGCTCCGACTGCTGCGCCGCCCCACCCCACAGCGGTGCGTACCGGCGAGGGATAGCCCCACACGGCGATCGGAGCCAGCAGCCCAGCAATTCCCAGTGCGGACAAGCACAACGCCTGGGAATGGTAGGAGGCTCGAGCGAACCCGCTGGTGTCGCGACTGCCACCGGGCTTCACGGCTGCGACGCACCTAACAGATCGTCGCTATAGCTGGTCACGGCTTGCCCTCCTCATCCGATCCGTGACGGTGCTTTCCCCGGCGCGCCGGCGGTTTCTGCGGAAGAGCTGGCGAAGGTGGCGGGCTCGGCTGGCGGTCCCGGGACCGGTTCGGGGGCGGATCCACCGGTGCCAGTGGAGGTGACCCTGCCGGGGCGGGCCGCAGCGGAGTGCGGTCGCGACGACGGGGCGGGGTCTTGGCGTCCTGGGCGGGCGTGTCTGCTCGCACCGCCGGCGGCGGGGTCAGCGGGGGCGAAGCCGCGACCGGGGCGGTGTCGACTCGCGGCGCAGGCGCTCTCGTCGGCGTCGGCGCCGCGGTACGTCGCGGTGACCGGGCGGCAGCAGGTGGCGCGGACACCACCGGAGGCAGCTCTGTCACGTCCCGCACGGACAGCGTCGTTGGAGTCGCGCGCCGCTTGGAGACGGGAGGGTCCGGTCGCGTCACCGGGACTGCAGCCGGGGTCGCTGGAACCGCGGCCTGTCTCACGGTCTCGACCGCCGGCACAGCGGCAGCTGGCCGGCGCTTGGGGCGGATCGCCGCGGTGGCCGTCGGCAGATCCACGACCTGTGGAAGGCGCAGATCCGAACCTTCGCGTGGTGCAGCAGATCCCTCGGTGTCGACGTCCCCGAGCAGCGTCCGGCGCTCCATCGGTGTCAGTTCCCAGCGCACGGTCGTGGTCTGCTCATCGACTGCTACCGCGATCTCCGAATGTCCGCTGGCCGTTGTCGTTACGGTGAGACTGTTGGAGGCCCCCCGTCCGGGGACGTCTTCGGTGACCAGCAGAACTGCCTTGCCGGCGCACCGTTCGCGGTGGCGCTCCCACCATGCGGGCGTGCACACCACAACGTCGGCGGGGGCCGAATCCAGTGACCCCACAGTCAGTGTCGGGCAGTCGCGATGCGCAACTAACCGGTGCCAGCGCGGATCGTCGATCATCACTGCGATGGTCTGGTCCTGCGTCGACAGCCGCGCCACCATCTGCATCGCGAACAGGACCGGACCCGACAGCCACAACGGCTCGGCGGTCGGAGAAACTGCCACGAAGACGCGCGTCTTGTCCTCGCGCGTACCCACAAACACACCTGCTCCCCCGGCCGGGATACCGAATCCGAGGTGATGATCGTCGTCGATGAGGGCACCTGGAGACCGCAGCGGAAGCTGCCTAGTCACCGGCAACGCCTGAACCAGGCCCGCGGCCTGCTGTCCGACAGCGGCGCGCAGGCCGTATCCGGAAGCTTTGGCCAGGCCGTCCTCGCCGCGCACCAGGTACGTGATCAGAGGCTGGGCCAGCGCCTGATTATCGCCCTGCGGGGTCAGTGTCAGCGTGGTGTATTGCCGGTGGGACTGCAGGTGGTGCCAGCCGCCGGCCGACTCGGCGTTCCAGTGCCCTCGCGCTGGAACGTAGGTGCGGGTGTGCACACCGGAACGGGGGCCACAGCTTCGCCACCCGGGGCTGGCCAGTGGACGGCCCACCTGTGCGAGGACATCGGACTGGAATGCCCGGATCGAGTTGACATCCATGATTCGGCCACCGAAGCCTTGCTCGGCCAGTGCATGGCAGACCCGGGTCGCCGCGATCGTCAGTGCCTGGCACAGGCCGTGTGGGAGTGAATCACGCTGTGCGCGGCGATAAGCAGGACCGAGCATGTCGGCTTCCAGGCGCAGCGACACCTCAATCACTGTCATCCCGCCGAGGGGGACCGACACTGGTCCGATGAGGGTGTCTAGGACGCCGGCGGCGACGTCGCGGGCGGCGAATTTGTACCCGGCGCAGATTGCGGTCAAGCGGTTGACTCCGATGTCGTACTGGCGCAATTGACGGCGCAGGACATCTGCTGAGATCACCGGAGACTGGCAGGAGCCCGTTGCAGTGATACTGGTCAACTGCCACGGCCTCGGCGTGATCTGGACCAGGGTCGAGACGGTGTTCCCGTCGAAGATCACGCCTATTCCTTCGCGTGAGAACGCTGCCGCCTGCTCCGGGAGGTCACGGCTGCCGCGACGCAACGCCACCCATTGTCCCAGTGTGCGTCCCCCCACCTGCGCTCCGAAGACAGCCGCGATCGCGGCGGCCGAACCAACTGCGGCGGCCGGCCCGTACGGGGACATCCCCAGTACGGCGGTGGTGGCCAGCGCCGAGGCGGCCAGGCCGGTGCTGGGGGTCAGCGACAGCAGTTTGCGATCCGGAACCGCGAGCCGCGGCGGAGCCGATTCAGTGGCGTTGTTGTCCCCGGTCGTTGTGCGCGCACGGCGGGCCATCAGTTGTCCTCCTCGATTTTGACTGCGCGGCAACGGACACCGGAAACCGGACACCACCGCTGAGTGGTCATGGCTGTTGTTCCTTGCGTCCGCGCCCTCCTCGGGCCAGGGTCACCACCATGGCGATAAACACCGCGGACCCGAGCACGGCCAACGTGATCAGGGCGACCGTGCGGCCAAGAGTGTCCGGCGGGGGTGGCGGAGCCCCAGGAACCGCTGCGACCGCGGGAACACCGTCGGGCAGCATCGGGATCGAGTCGTCGATTGGGGCGGTCAGCGCGGCTTTGGGATCCACCACCCCGGCGCCGACCAGTGAGGACAATGCGCTCGATGGGCTGTGGGCGGTGCGCTTGATCCTCTCGATCACTTGGTGGGCACTCAGGTTCGGCCAGCGCTGCCGGATCAGGGCTGCCAGGCCAGCAACGTTTGCAGAAGCGAAACTGGTTCCGGCGATCGGCTCGTCGCCGGCTTTGGTTGTCTGCGCGTTGATCAGCTCACCGGTGATCTTGGCCGGGTCGAGGCTGACGACGTTGATCGCCGGGGCGGCCACACCCACCCACGGTCCCGGCATCGACTTGACGTACGGGTCGCCGAATAGTGATGTGCCGCCGACACTGAGCACGAACTGGTCGAACAGCGAGGGCAGCGACAAAGCGCTCACCGCGCCCCAGCCGCGTTCGTCGGACGGGGTGGCCGGGTCGGGGCCTGGGTTCGGGGCGCAGTCGTTGCCGAGGTTTCCGGCCGCGGTCACCACCACTACGTTCTTCACCACCGCTGCGAAATAGAGAGCGCCGGCCAACTCCTTCAGATCCACCGGCGCCGATACAGGCACACATGCTGTGGCCGAAATGTTGATGACCGTGGCGTTCAATGATGCCGCCCGCACAATCGCGCGGGCCATCGTGGTGAGGTTGGACGCGGCCTGTGCGTCGCGGGCATTGCCCGGTTGTTTGGTGGTATCGATGCTGTAGCGGTCGGATGTCTGGCGGATCGAAATGATCGCGGCATCGGGGGCAATTCCAACGAAGCCGTCGCCGGGCTTCGGCTGTGCCGCGATGATCCCGGCGACCAGGGTGCCGTGATGGTCGCAGTCAAGCAGCCCATCCGTGCCCATGATGTAGTCACCGCCACCGAGCAGACGCGGCAGCCGATCGTTTCGATTGACCCCGGAATCGACGACCGCGACTGTCTGGCCTTTCCCGGTGGACAAGCCGTGCAGATCCCGAACGCCCCAGACAGTGTCGATCGGCACCGAGTCGAACTGTGATCCGGCCAGTTGCCCGGAGGTAGCGCACTCGTATTGCTGCTTCATCGGGAACCGAGGGTCAGGTCCTGGTGGGGCGTCAGGCGGGGCGATGTCTACCGCTGGGTCGAACACGTACGGGCTGTAGGCCGAGGCGTGCGGCACAGGCGATAGCACTGCGGCCAACAGAACGGCGGCGAGGATGGCACCGCTGCGTTGGAGCGCTGTCAGGATGCGGAGACGGGGCACGACGAACCTTTCTCGGCAGTGGGTGGAGGTGGCGGTGCTTAGCGGTTTCGGACCTTCGACCAGCCGTCCATGATGAGAACCAGCAGCGGGAAGACCGCAACGACGGCCAACACCGCGACCCTTTCCAGACGGCGCTTATCCAGCGGTGAATGCATGGACTGGGCCCGGATCGCCCACAGCGTCGAGAGCAGCACGAACAGCATCAGCGGCGCTGCTCCGGCGATCAGCACGACCGAGTCCGCCTGATGCGGTGACACCGCCCGACCGGCCAAATAGGCGGTGGCGGCTAAGGGACCGGCCACCATCAGCGGCACGGCAGCAGCACGAATGACCAGACCGCGTCCGATCGCGACCGTTGCAACTGACGCAGAACCGACCAGTGCGAACATGTGCCACTCGTAGTTGGAGGTGAAGTAGCCGCCGGCCGCCGCCGCGGCGACCAGTGCCATTCCCGCCCCTGCGACCATGCCGATCAGGGCCTTGAGTGTGGTGATGACACGAGCCTCTTGGTTGAGCATCGCTTCGATGGCGACGCCGGACGTCGACCTTCGTGACACAGCGGCGACGGTTTGCTCGGACCGCCGTATGACCGGCTCGCCGGTGGTCGGGATGTAGTTCACCAACACTCGTCCCACTCCGCGGGAGAACTGCACAGCACACACGATGACGACCAATGACAGGAACACCATCTGCGCGGCCGCCGCTTGTGATGACGCCGGCAAAATGATGTGCAGCGCACCGACGAGCACCGCGCATGCCGAGACTGCGGCCGCACCTACGTGTAGTCCGGCAGGTTTGTTCGCCGTCACCGACCACAACGCCACGACCATGGTCGCCACAGCTGCGCCGACAGTGGCCAGGTGCCAGATCCCGAGGCTCCGTGGCACCCCCGCCAGCGCGGCCCCCGCCGTGGCCAGGTAGGCACAAACGCATAGCGAGGCACTGACATCGTCGAACTCGTCGCGGGCCCGAGACAGAACCCCGGCGATGGTGGCGCACATTACGGCCAGCGCGGCTAAAACACCCACCACCGGCCACCGCGCGGCGGCATTACCGGCCAGAACGTCGGCTATGCCGACAGCTCCGACAGCTGCGACTGCCAGCGGCAGCGCTGCGGCGGCCAACCGCCGAGTGTCGCGGCCGTCAAGAACGGCGAATAGCCGCCGAGATACCTCCGCGGCGCCCTCGGCGACGTCGTCACGCAGGACCGGATAGCTCTCGGTGCGGGTGCGGTGAGTCAGGTAGAGGTCGGCCCCCGGGGCTATTTGGGCTTCGGCCAGGGTGATCTCGGGGTCCAGCCGTTTGCGCATCGGCCCGGCCTCCAGCGCCCACTCCACGCGTTCAGCGGTCAGATAGGCGTGCACCGTCCCCTCGGAGTGAACGCTTCCGGCGAATTGTTCGCGCAGTTGGGGAAGCAGCGCCGTTACCGTCGTGTGGGCGTGCAGTTTGCATTGGAAAGCGGAGTCGCCGGCGTGCACGTTGACTGCGACGAACGTGGTGTCGGCGAGCACGGATACGGGCTGTGTCATGCGCGCAATGGTTACCTGCGCCCGGCGTCGCCCCTTGGCCGCGGCGCGACTTGCAGAAGGTCCACGGATGTATCGGCAGATCCGCTGTCGTCCGACCGCGCCGCGCTCGTCAGCCTTCAATGTCGCGAAACACGATGTGCGCCATGACCGACAGTGAAGAGTGGCGCAGTGCTGTTACAGCATCCAGCGATGCCGAGCTCGACGATGCCCGCCGTTCACACCGAATCGGACTGGGCCTGTGCGGTGACCCTGAAGACGCCGACCACGAATAGGCCCAGCTGTCCTATCGTCCTGCTGCTCGCGCGCAGGTTCATGGTCCGTCCAACCCGGCACGAAAGACCTCGGGAGTAGCTGCTCTTCCAGATCATCCGGAATCTGGCATGCAGTCACGCCTGCAAACAGCAGCGGCACTTGAGCATGCATCTGCACGTCCCGCAGGAGGGAAACACGCAGCATATGCCGTGAACGCGCAGCTGAATGCCTGTGCAACTTCGGGCCCTCGAACCGACGCAGCGATACTCTTTAGCAAACATCACGAGAAAAGCGTGCCGTTAGCTGAGACGACTCCCGACATGTTTACAGTTGCAGCGTGCAAGGAGCGGCCCATAGCCGCACTTCACAACCAGTTTCACCCATTTCCGGTGCGGATCCGCGCGATATGCCACGATTTAACGCGTGTTGACGATCCACACGTGGCCCTTGCCTCCATATCCGGAGCGCGGGCGATCTTTTCAGATCTCACACCTGCTGGCAAACCACCACAGAACTACTTAGCGAGAGGAAGGATCCAGCACCTCAGACATCACTGATGCCTGGCAATGGTGCATACTCAGGCCGCACGGAACCAACCGGAGAGGACCGTGGTGAGCAACGACGACAGTGGATGGCACCGCTTGGGAGCTGCGCTACGGCAGGCGCGCATCGACAGCGGGTACCCCCGCATGGAGGCTTTCGCCGAACAGTGCGGAGTCTCGATTCGGGTGTTGTCCGATCTGGAAGCAGGGCGCAGAACGAACTTCTCGTCCCGCGTGCTGGGTCGGCTGGAGGCAGGGGTCGGGTGGCCGCCGGGGACGATGGATCAGATCGTGGCCGACCCCGAATTCACTCCCCCCGGACCCGAGATCGGCAGTGATTTCCTATTCCGGCCGCCCAACTACGACCGCCGGCCCGTTCCCGTTGATGTTGCGGCAGTGGAACGCGCCATCGCCGTGCTCGACAGCTTCACGCGCAAACGCAGCGCCAGCCGGGCACGCAAACGGGGCAGCGATGCGGCGCACGACGATTCGGCGGTCGACCAGATCGGCGCCGCGCTCGTAGCACTGAGTTGGCCTTACGTGATCCGACTCGTCGAGGACAACTGTCTGCCGAGCAACGCATTGCATCCGGGTGTGCGTCCCCTCTACGAGACGTTCCTTGCCATATCCGGCGATCTGGCGCCCAACGACCCCTCAAGCCGCTACGCGCAGTGGCTTGCCGGCGATGTGACCGATGTTGGCGAAACACTGCGTCAGCGGTACACGCAGCGGTGGACGGAGTCACGCAACGTGAGGCGAGGCCGTCTCACAGAACACACCGAGGCAGAGGACTGATCTTCCGTGACACTGAGCACCGTGTAAATCTGCAGATTTTCGCGTGCACGTCACGATTGACATGGTCGCTCATCCTTTCCGAGCGCAAAACATGGCTATAGCCCATATAGTTATGTTTTCGCCTGTGCGTCTGAACCGAGGAGGCTGCGCCATGACGAAGCCTCCCAAGGCGACACTTCTCTCGATCGCCGATATCGCAGAGACGTACCGACTTGGCGCCGCCACCGTTCGGACGTACAACGGCCAAGCCGCTCAGCGCCGCCGAGCCGGATCACCACGCCCGCACGACTTTCCGGCGCCCGCCGCACGAATCGGCAATAGTCCGCTCTTCGACGCCGATGCGGTCACCGACTGGTTCATCAACCGGCCCGGACGCGGCACCGGAGGTGGCCGCCCACGGAAACCGCGGGGCTCAACTGACATGGCGAGATCGACCAAACACCGGACTATGCGCTGACCAACCCTCGCTGTGAGCGCTGGGAAACCGCCTAGCGCGCCTCCCCCGCCGGAGAGGATCTCAACAGCCGTGCACCATGCGCTCCCAGTTGAGGCCGCACCGCTTGCAGATTGCCCGGCCCCCGCGGATGACGCGATTCTCCGGGTTGTCGTGTGCAGCTTTCGCCTCGGCCAGCTCAGCGGCCTGGCGCGGCAGATCCCACTCCCTCATTGAAGACCGCTTCCGAGCTCGTCGAGGTCGTACTCGACGCCCCAGTGCATGTCGTTGTTGACGTAACCGCTGGTGGACCCGTCGCGGATCTGTGTCCGGACCTCCGCCAGGTACTCCGAGGCCCCGGAGGCCGGGACGTAGATGATCAGCCTGGCCATGTCAGACGGCCAGGGGAAATTCGTCAGAGCTGACGGTCGCGCGGTCGATCCCATTCGCTTCGGCGATCTGAACGAGCACCTCCTCGATGTCCATGCCTCGCGCCCCAGGTGAAGCCTCGCCGATTCGGATCAACTCCTCGACCAGCGGGCCGGGGGTGAAGATGGCCCCTTTAAAGGCGTAATGACTCACAGCCACTCCTTGCGTTCGGCTCTACAACGGCGTCCGCGATCGTTGTAGACCGGCCGGCACGGAGTGGCGCACGGCGCGGCTTCACCGACGCGGGAATGCCGCGGCGGCGGGTCAAGCGACAGAGTCGCGCCGCGAGGGGATGGTGAGAAGGTAGCCGAGACGGGATAGAGCATCCTCGACACTTCCGACAGGTCCGGCCTCCCCGCCGAGCAGGTTGGTCCAGTCAGTGATCACCCCACGGGCACTGGAGACAAACGCGTAGAAGGTCTCCGCATCCGGGATGAGGGCGATATTGCGATGGGAGCGACCATCAACAGCAACGATCGCAGGCGTCACAGAGAAGTGCCGCTGCGGTGACCCGATCGGGCTGACACGCCGGTGCGCAAGTACTTCGTACGCAGTTCCAGAGTGGGCGGGGTGGGTCATAGCGCAGCTCCTGCTCAGGGTCGGACAGCGGGGCAACTTCAACCGACTCGCGCTGGAAAGGCCTGTGGAAACTGACGACTCGAGTCACACATCGCCTGACCCGAGTCGTGTGGTGTTGCATTCCCGGCGCCTCTCCAGGTAGTCGCGAAACCAACAGTAGTATATGCATTGAATCACAAACATATGCTCAGATAAATGGCCCGATGCGCACTCGATCCCGGGGAACACCGCCCCGCAAACTTCGCCGAGGCCTGCGGGCCGTACGCCATGCCGAGCCTTAGCCGCAACTGCCCGCGGGCCTGGGATCACCGTTGCGGTCGCCGAGGCGGTATCCGACCGCAGCGAGCGCTGATTCGTAGTCAACAACCTCGGGCTCACGCAGCACCGCCAGCGCGGTCCAATCAGCGACATCGCCAGAGCCATTCGCGGCGAACACATAGAAGGTGCTGAACCCGCGGATGATCGCCACATCGACGCTGCAACGTCCGGACCTCTTCAGCGGCGGGTCCAACCGGTAGTGACGCTGCGGCGACCCGATAGGACTGATCCGCGGGTGTGCAGCTGCCATCTCGATAGCAGTCCCGGCGGAAGAGTTGGTCACAGGGCTGTCTCCTTGGTCATGCTTCGGCGGCTGGATCCGTTGATGCTGGCCGAACACTGGAGCGAGCACACAGCGGGGCGCGGGGTCAGCCACTCAACCATGCGGCGGCCGGGCAAGCAGCCTCGAAACCACGATCCAGACGCACAGAAACCCCACGCCGACATCGTGCATTGGCGGTGTGACAGGTCATCGGACAAGCTCTCGGGTCCCCACCCGCACCCCCGCCCCCTTCCGAACGGCTGCTCGGTGTTCGTCTTCTCTGCGGTTCGCCGCTCGCTAGACCTCCCCGAGTTTCACCGTAAATTACCCGTTTGACCTGCGGTAACTGTCAGTAAATCGGTGACTTTTCGGTTCACCTGCAGCAATGCGTAGCTGTCGTGGAAAGGGGGGGTGCCTCGGACAGCTCGGCGTGACAGAAGGAAACAGGGTCTATAGGTGGAAGCTAATTAGTTAGTTGTTCTAGATACATATCTTTACCTGCATTCTCTCTGAAACAGAGAATATCCGCTGCCGGAGGCACCCCCCATTCCCACGACAGATGCGTGTTTGCCCAGCTGAGCGGTGAAGTAACCGGATCTCTGACAGTTACCGCTGGTCAAACGGGTAATTTACGTCGAAGTACGGGGAGGTTCAGCGCGTCCGTGACAATTTACATCCGACAAATCCAGCGGGAAACCGGGAACCGGAAAACGGGAACCGGTGTGTCGAAAACCTGTTCGAACAGATGCATGCGGGACTCGTGAGACGACAGCGAGAACCGCGCCGCGGGCCGTCCATGCCGCCAGGCGATGCGACCGTGGGAGCCATGGCCACGACCCCCGACTCCGCCGGCAGAGCCTGTGCCATCGGTCTGGACTTGTCCTTGACCGGAACCGGCATCGGAGCGATCGACCTGGCGACAGCGGCGCTGACCACTGCGGTGCATCGCTCAGTGCCGCCGGCCACCAGCACCATCGACGCCCACGTCTCTCGACACCGGATCCTCGTCGACGGGATTGTCAACCAGGTGCGGGCCTGCAACCCGGCGCTGGCAGTGGTGGAGGGTCTGCAGTTCTCGGTCCGCGAGAAGGACAGCTCACTGACACGTCGCGGATTCCTGTGGTGGGCAGTGATCGAAGGCCTGTGCACGGCGGGGGTTCCGGTGATGGAAGTGACTCCGCAACAGATCAAACAGTTCGCCACTGGAAAGGGCAACGCGAGCAAAAGCCAGGTGGTCGCCGCCTATGCGGTGGCTTGGCCGGACGCCACCCGAGACAAGAACATCGAGGACCGTGCAGACGCCGCGTTCGCCGCCGCCTTGGGTGCCGCATGGCTCGGCTGCAAAGGCCTTCCACTGAGCAGCACAGTCACACGCCGAAAGGTGATTGCGAAGCTCCCTGCCCCCACCAGTCCGGAGCGCGTCGCCGTGCACGCCGCTTAACTTGCGCCATCACATGCCACTTGTTTTACGATGCACTGACATCTCCTACCGCTGCGCGCTATCGGCATCGGCGTGCCGTCATGTGGCAATTCGTCTTGTCGCCCACGCAAGTTAACGTGCCCCGCATGAGCACAGCACTGGCGCCCGCACCGGCGATCTACAGCGTCGCCCCGGCTGGCCCCTCGATCACTGTGACGACCCTGTCCGCTGCCCCGGAAATCGGCAGCGTCGCCCCGGTCGGCTCGACGACTGCGTCGGTGATCAGTAACGGCACCTTGGCGGGGCCATCCGCGGCACCGCTCATTGGCAGCGTCACGCCAGCCCCGTCGCAGGTTTTGGCCATGTGCGACGACCCGGTGGCGCCGGCCCGGACTCCCTACGCACCGCCCACCGACGCCATCCCCGCGCCTCCTGAGGTTCCCGGCAAGTGGCAGCCTGCCTACACCCGCGACAAGAAGAGCTATGTGGTCCCCGGCCTGGACGGGATCCGCCAGACCGACACCCTGACTCGCGCCACCAGCCACGCCAAGGTCCTCGACGACACAGGAAACTTGACCGACTGGCAGCTGCGGTCGACGGTGCTGGGACTGGCCCGCAACCCAGAACTGCTCGACGGACTTGCCCTTGACGGCGCCGAGCACATCTCCGAACTGGACTGGTCGTCCAAGCGTGCGCTGAGTTCAGTGGCGTGGCAGGCGGCCCGCCGCTCCGGCGCCCACGACGGCAGCGAGTTCGGCACGATGGTGCACGGCTATCTGCAAGCCGTACTGGAGGGCGTCTTGACGCTCGATGACGTTCCCTCGATGATTCGTCCCTACCTTGTGGTGCTGTTCGCGGCGATGCGCCGCCATAACCTGAATTTCGTCTCCTCCATGGTCGAACGCACTGTGTTCATCCCCGCCACCGGGATGGTCGGGACGTTCGACTTCCTGGTCATTGACGCTGAAGGCACTCTCATGATCGGCGACCTCAAGACGTCGAGCTCCATCGACCTGTCCTGGTTGGCGATCGCGGTGCAGCTCGCCCAATATGCGACCGCGTCGCTGATGTTGACGTGGAACGGTAGCGGATGGGAACCGATGCCCCCGGTATCACAGGTGATCGCGAAGGTGGCGGCGGTGCCCAAGGACGCCGCAGTTCCCAGTTGCCGTATCTACTCCGTTGATCTGAGGCTGGGAAAGCGGTTGATGGACACCGCAACTTGGGTCCGACATGTCCATGAGGCAGCGGCCCGCTCGGCCAGCAACCCGCAGCTGCAGCGTGCCGGTGACGATCTGGTCGCGTGGGCTGACGACGAAGCACTGCTATTGAATGCGGTGCCGACGCTGGTCTGACGGGTGCTTGTGCAGCACCGCGCTACCCTCGCTCCCCCGTCCCCCGGGTGGTTACGGTCGTGCGGCTCTGCATCGACAAGCTCGAGAGGACCCGACGGTTTTGAATACCCCCGCCCGCCAAGGCACGTCCACTGACACCGAGACCGCGTGGCTGGTGCGCTGCGCGTCGGTAGCCGCTTCCGCGACCCCTCCCGACCCTGTTTCCGGCGACTTCGCATGGCTGGTGTGGTCGTGGTGCCGTCGAGCGGCAGGCAAGCTGTCGGAGCGCCAGCAGCTCGCACTGGATGCGTTGCCCGCCGGGATCACGTCCCTGCGTCGCGACATCTGGGTCTCGCGTTACCTGGAGGTCGCCGCCCGCGGCGAGGCCGGAGACGATCTCAGCGGCGGCCCACGCACCGCGTGGTTGAGCCGCCAGCGGCGACGGGCGATGGCAGGGTCCCTGCCGGCCGGACGCGCTGAACTCCTGAGTCGACTCCCAGGGTTCGCGTGGACCCCTGGGGAGCGCCGCTGGGAATCCGCATTCGCCCGAGTGCGCGACTTCGTCGACACGTTCGGGCATATCCCTGCACGTGGGGATGATGAAGCGTTGGCCGGGTGGCTTGCCACGCAACGTTTCGAGTTGCGTTCAGGCCGACTATCCGCGCGCCGGGCCCAGTTGTTGGACACCTTGCCGGGCTGGGCACAGTCGTTGGCCGGCCCTCGGTCCCCGATCTCCTGGCCCCAGCAGCTTGAAGCGCTGCGTGACTTCGTGAGCGCACACCGACACTACCCGCGGACGGGAGCTGCAGAGGCCCTCGAATGCGCCCTCGCCGCCTGGGTGTGCGACCAGCGCGACAATCACCGCCGCGGTGATTTGAGCGCAGCCCGCACTGATGCCCTGGCCGCACTTCCCGGATGGCGATGGACAGCGCGCGAAGCGGATTTCGACGCCCGTGCCGTCGCATTGTCCGTTGAACTGGGTGGCCGGCCGATCGACACCGGGCACCGGTTCTACAGCTGGGTGGTCTCCCAGCGACGGCGGCACCGCGGCGGACGTTTGTCCGAAGATCAGGCCGCAACGCTGCGTGCGCTCAATCTGCTCGACGAACGCCTTCAGGCCTCTGCCTGAAGGATCAGGTTCAGTGATTTGCCGCGTATTTTGCCCGGCATTTAGAACAGGCATGCCAGAATGCATAGAAAGGACATGACACAGCTGTCGCATCGGAAGGCCAGAACCCAGACATGTGCGTTTCCCTCAGCGAATTCGCAGGATCAGCTCGTCAGTGCCGCCGCTGTGTCATGACCGACGCCAAGCGTGCCGACGCCTCGGCTCGGCGTCAGGAGAACCGGGTCACGGTGCGCACTGTGACCCACAACGTTCGCAGTCAGATGAGCAACGCCAGCGCAGCGGCAGTGGCATCTCTGGCGCCCTCATCACTGAGCAACCTCTTGGTCAGCCTCGAAGCCGTTTCGCCGGGAATCTCTTCGGAATTGTTGCGGTCCCAGTCGGGGGCGCTGCGGCGTGTTCCGGGCATGCACAACGACGTGTTCAGTGAAGTTCGCGAGAACTCCAATGAGGCCTCGTCCAAGATCAACGGCGGCAAGAGCGATCCGATGGTGGTCACCAAGATTCAGTTGGCCTCGGCGCTATGTGAGCGCGACCTGGTCGCCGACGGCGCCATCGTTGATCCGCTCGATGCCGCCGCCGAATTGGAGCGCATCGAGACACGCATCGACGCGATCGCCAGTGGGGCGATGTCTGCTCCAGCGCCGGGCACCGCGTTCGACCAGCTGCCGGAGCACACACAGAAGTTCTATGCGCGGCACACACTCGATGAGATCGGGGCGCTGACCACGGTGTCGCAGCGCATGAGCGACAAGTTGTTCGAGGACGTGACAGAGCAGGCGCAGGTCGCTGCCTCCCCACGCCCCGCCAGCGATCTGGTGAAGCGGCTGAACGACGAGCAGGACCGTCCCCTGACCGTGGCCGACCTGATCGACGGCGCACGCCGCCATCACATCGATTCCACAGCCGGGATCCAAATGGCTTCCGGCGCCACATTGGTAGCGGGAGCCGGTGGAGGGACCGCAGTGCTCGTCGACGGTGTGCGGCTGCCTGTTGAGCCGGACGCTCGTGTCGCAGACGTGCTGGCACGGATTCCCGATGTGGATTTCGAGCACTTCACCCGAGTTCCGGCCGGAGCCAACGCTTCAGGGCTCAACACGGCAGTCCAGTCGATGTTGGTCGGCAAAAGCCCACGGGCACAGTCGATGCGTTTGGCCGCACGCCGTCGCATCCTGGAGCGGACCTTCTACGGTGACACACCCATGGGATACACCGCCGACGCTTCGGGCAGCGCGCAACTGCTCGCCGGCAAGGCCCGCGCCCACACGGCAGCCGCGTTGGCTTCTCGTCCACACAGCTCGCGCCACGGGGCAGACACCGAAGCGCAGACCACCCGGATAGAGGGCTTCGACCTCTCCAGGCACCTGCGTTTCGCCCGAGCCGCGCGAAAAGAGTTCCTGCAGACGAAGGTTCCGCCAGAGCTGCTGACCGAACGAGCCGCCCAGGCCACGCTCAAGCGCTACGCGGGAAGCGTTTCCAAGGACAACCGCGATGCCGCCGCACGCGCCGGGTTCCAGATCCGCCACCGCTCGAACACGCTGGACGCGGACTATCCGGGGGCTCGCGAGAAGCTGGTCGTTGACTGGAACGCCGTCACGCCGGTGCACACGAATCCCCCCGGCAAGGCATTGTGCCCCGAACACGCAGATGTCCGCGCTGACGGCGTGGCAATGGTGGCCGCAGCCAATCAGATTGCACGCCACGGCCGCAACCCCGAACTGGCCGGCGCGCAAGCTCTACTGGCCGAGGCGAAGCTGGCCAGCGCCTTCGAAGTACACCGCGCTGTGGCTGGACGTGACCATCAGCCTCGTGTACTGACCTCCACGCAGGTGGTTCCCTCAGTCTATCGAGGCCGTGAAGCGGAGTTCATCGCAGAAGTGTTCCCCACCGGCGGCGCGTTCACCACAAAGGGATACACGCTGACCCGCAGGGACGGCAACGTACGCGGCGGCGCAGGCCGGGTCCGAGTGCGCTACCTCACCGGCGACGCGATGCCGGTCACCAACGCCGACATCATCGACACGAAAACCACATTCCGGGTGATCTCCGCCGAAGTCACAGTGGACGGGACCGTGGAGGTGCGCGCCGTGGACGACCAACTCGCCGCACAGCTGTCACGGTCAACGCCGTGAGCTCGCGACACACACTCAAGCTCACCGAGGGCTGCCACCTCACGCCCCCGGCGTGTCGTGCCGTTCGACTTCGAGCGCGGCTGATTCGGCAATAACGTCGGCCCCACTCATACGCCGCCCTTCCCCACCGGCGCACGGGTGGACTTCCACCAAGGAGAGATAGACGATGACCGGACCTACATTCCCGGTGCACACAGCGCCACGGGGGGCCAAGATCCCAGACGGTTTCTTCGACGAGATCGCCGCAACGCTGGAAACCGAGACCGCCGAGGAAATTTCCGAAGCAGTGATCGCAGCGTGCACCGGCCGCGGGATCCTGCACCCCGAGCTGGAGGAGGACCCCGACGACGAGTTGCGGGCTGAGGAAATCGCCGAGGTGTTCGCGCTGCTGGCGGAAGTCACCGCTGCGGTGGCCGACGGCACGATCATCCCGAGCCGGGTGCGCCCAAGTGACGAGGTGGACGGTGCAATGGCCGCCGCCTGGGAGAGTTTCGCTGCCGACGCCGCTGACGTGAGCACCGCCGAGGTCAGCGCGGCGATGCTCACCACAGGCAGGATCGACAATAACCAGATCCCTGCTCTGCCCAAGACTCGCCGAAAGTCTGCCGCTGCTACCAGGGTTCGCCGATGACCGAGCAGAAGACGCTTCAGGTCACCAATGCACGCCGCTCGGCCTGACAGATGTCATCGGCCCGCTGTTAGAGCAGGAGATTTATCGGCATGGACACAAACTGGGCAGAACGCCGACAAGCAGAACGCAGGGCTACGCAGCGCGAGTACGAGGAACGCCGTGACCACCAGCATTGGCGTGAGCACTTCGAGCAGTGCGGTGACCGCGACCCTTGCCCCCACGCAGGTTGACGTAATCGGCGCCATTATCGGATCGGAGAATCATGAAGATGTATACCGCCGCCTACCGCAATCAGCATGGAGAGGTTTGCCCAGTGGGTAGCCCCACTCCCGCCCTTGATGTGGCTGAACGCTTCGCCTCCGAGGCGAACGCCGACGATCCGAACGTACTGTTCTTCGTCGCTTATCTGGGTGAGCCACAGTGGCGGCAGCTGACGTAATCGTCCTTCGTCAGGTGTGTCGATGTGTTGACGAGCGCAAACAAGGATCATGTGGCTTGGCTCATCACACCCCAGTCTCGATGGACGAGGGCGCTACGAATGCTGACCGCCCGCAACATCGTGACCTGCAGGCGCCCGTCGTCGTGTCGGGCGACGGCCACTGGTCAGGCCTTCGCCCCACGCCAGTCAGTCGCGCGGATGCCGCGTAATCCACGGCGGCTGAAGGACATCCCCAATGCCGCCACAGTCTGACCGGTGGCTGAGCCCACTGCGTTACCCCGGAGGGAAAGCCCGCATGGCCTCTGCCCTCGCCGAGATCTTCCAGTCGCAGTTCGGCCTCCTGGACGTCGAAGTGTGGGCCGAGCCATTCGCCGGAGGTGCCGGCGCAGGACTACACCTTCTCGATCACGGTGTCGTCGACGAGTTCTGGCTGACCGAGAGGAACCCGGCGCTGGCAGCACTGTGGCGGACCGTCACCGGCAACAGCGCCGAGTTGGCCGCGGTGGTACGTGCCAGCCAGCCCGACATGGGTACGTGGCACGCCGCTCGCGAGCTGGTCGCTGCCCGGGAGTCCGGCGCCGACGTCGACGACATCGACCTGGCGTTCGCCGCGTTGGTCATCAACCGGTGCTCCCGGTCCGGGATGGTCAATTCTCGCGTCGGTCCGATCGGCGGGAAGAGCCAGACCGGCCGCTGGCATCTGGGTTCGCGGTGGAACCCTGAGGGGCTGTCCGACCGCATCGCCCGAATCGGCCGGCTGGGAAGCCGGATACGGGTCCGCGAAGGCGACGGGATCGTGTGGATCGCCGAGCTGAACGGAACCGTCGGGATCGAAGATGAACTCCTGTTGTTCGTCGATCCGCCGTACCTGGTTGCCGGCAACGGACTGTATTCGAGTGGAATGTCCATCGACGACCACGAGCGGCTTTCTGGTGCGCTCACCGGTTGCCGCGCTAGGTGGCTGCTCACCTACGACGAGGATCCGCGCATCCTAGAGCTCTACCCGGACCGCCGAGTTCTGGCCTATGAGATCCGCTACAGCGCACAGCGTCGGCGCGTGGCCGAGGAATACGCTGTGCTGGCAGACAGTCTCGCGGTTCGCGACGATCAGTGGCTGCTCGAGACGGGAACATCGCGATGGGTCCAGCACGGGCCGCCGGACGTTCCCGACCCAGTGCAGTGCGTCACGGCACCGGCGATGCGCGCGATCGGGGACGGTGTCTGTGCCTGATCCTCTTGCGTGCGAGGCGAAGCTCGGACTGATCTCGGGCGACGTCCGGCAGATTCGACCCGGCCGCGAGTACTGCGTAACGGTCGCCGGGATCAGGCTGCGCTTCCGATGCGGAGAGGACACCGCGATGGTCCACGTGTACGCCCAGCATCGGCTCGTGGCGCGTGTCGGCATCGACCGGTTCGGCAACCAGCTCAGCGCCGTGAGCATTCGCGCTTTTCTGCAGCAGAACTCGCCACTGTCCTGACGCCGAAGACGTCGCCGCCCCGGTGATCTGTTCTATCGCCGGGGCGGCGTGCGCAATATCGTTGCGGCTAGGCCACGTTGATGATGCCGAACCCTTTGAGTATGTTGGCCGACGCGCCAAGCACATCTTCGGAGGACAGCTGCATGAATTGTTCGTTGGTCAGTGATGCAAGATCGACGCCGCCGCTCATCAGCCGGCGCGAAGACAGACCCTGCGCCTGCTCAAAGACGTTGCGGGCGAAGCGGCCGTTACCGGCGACGTCGAGAACCCTGTCGCCCTTTGCATCGGTGTCCCACATGATCTCGATGATCTGTTTGAACCGGCCCTCCACAGCCGGGTCGACAGCGCGACCTTCCTTCGCGGCCATTCCGGTGAGGATGCGCCACATCTCGTCGGGGCTGTAGGTGTTGAACATCATCGAGTAGGCGAAACGTGACTTCAGGCCGGGGTTTTCGCCGAGGAACCGCTCGATCGGCGCCGGATAACCCGCGATGATTACCAGAATGTCATCGCGGTGGTTGTCCATGTACTCCAGCAGGGCTGTCAGTGATTCCGAACCGAACGAGTCCTTGTGGCCGGGGCGGTCCTGCACAAGCTCGTACGCCTCATCGATGAAGATGCACCCGCCGCGTGCCTCATTGAGCTTGGCGATCGTCTTCGGTCCTGACTGCCCTTCGAACTCGGCGACCAGGGTCGCCCGGTTGGCTGACACCAGGGTGTTGTTGCGAATCACCCCGAGCCCGTAGAACAGTCGCGAAATGAGGTTGGCGATCGTTGTCTTACCTGTACCGGGCGGTCCTTTGAAGATGATGTGACGCGTCTTGGCCTTCACCGACATCCCCCGCCGACGCTGCTCGTTCTCGAAAGCGATCTCGTGGGACAAGGTGAGCATCTGCTCTTTGATCTCGTCCATACCGTCGATCGCGTTCAACTCGGCCAGTGCCGCGTCGAGAATCTCGCGCCGTTCCTCTGCAGAGGAGGTGCGCTGGAAGTCGTCCATGTCCGGCTCGGAATCCACGTCCCAGTAGCTGGTGCGCGCCGCGATCACATCCGCAGCCGAGACTCGCATCCGCTGGTTCTTGTTGCGTATCGCATCAGTGAGTTCAGGCAGTGTGTTGAACTGCATGCCGTCGCCGAATGCCTTCTGCGCGGCGTCTTCCTGTCCGGCGGTACGGCAGGACAACCCCAGCTGCAGCGAGGCCCACGCCGACACATCGCGGAAGTTCTTCGACACCGCGTATCGGAGCTTGTTCTGCCCTGCCTCGTGAGAACCGAGATGAGCCAATGCCGTTCCGGACATGGCTGTGCCGTAGGCCTCCAGTGCCTGCTCCAGCGGCGAGGTGTCTTTCGCCACCAGAGTCCCCGCCACATTGAGCAGGTCCTCCCAGCGGGAAGTGTGGAAGTAGAGCAGGCACTCGACGGCGGCGATCTCCTTGGCCGTGCTAACCGCGTTTTTCTCGACCAGCACGACACGTTCGCGGGCGGCCGCATCCAACTCGGCCCGAGCCTCGTCGTAACGCCCCTGCTCCACAAGCAGGGCGGAGTATGCGGCGCGGTACTGGCCCCGAGTGACCGCAGGCAAGATGAGTGCGACGGTGGGCAGGACCCAATCGGCACCGAACCATTCCTCCTGACTCGACTTGTCGATGACCGACATCATCTCGTCGTAGGTGTTCAGGGTGTTTCGGATCGCGGTGATGTCGGAGCTCGTCAAGTACCCGCCCCGGTTGGTCACATGGGAGTACGCCAAAGCCCGGTGCAGATCGCAATGGTCGGAAAATGCCTCGCATGCATAGTCCAGATCCCGGTCCGCTGCCGCGTGATTGGAGTTCCGGAGTGAGCCGATGGCCTGATTCAGGTACTTCATGGCATCGGGGTCGATCACTGTGAGTCCTTTCCGAAAGTCGCGTCGTCAGCATTAACGAGAATCGAAGAATCGAGCGAATCCTTCGACGGCCATGGTGGCCGGTCCAAGTGCGGATCGAACCGCAGGGCGCGACCTACCGAAGGCCGGCTGAAGGTGTCGTGGCCTCACGCGGGAGACGGAGCTCCCCGGCGTCGGCGAGCACGCCCTCGTGGTGGGCGAACGCCACCGCAACCCACACCAGCAGCAGTACCAAGGATCGGCGGCGCCATTGTCTGGGGGTGGCCAGCCTCCACAGGAGGTTCACCGATCGGCCTTCGCGCCGCCGGTGCTGAGTAACCAGATCGCTTCAGCGGCAAGCAGAGTCTGTGCCCTCGCACAGATGCTGGGCCACGCCAGCGAAACCCACCGAGCCAGCTCCTCTTGCCGGGAGCCCGACAAGCGGGACCGTGCAGCATGCACCGCCGGGTCTGCGTCGGCGATGTCGTCGAGGACGCGGGAGGGTGCGCTTCGGTCGTGCAACCACCACCACCGTGCGAGCGCCGCGGCCGCGGTGAAAGCCACACCGTCAGTAGACCCTCCCTGTTCGCGGGCCAGTTCAGTGGCGACACGTGCGTAGGCGTTTGATTGCTGGAAACAGCGGTACAGAGACTCGGTGTTGGCAGCCATCAGCTACCCGCATTCCGCTTGTGGCCGTTGATGACGATAGATCCGACTGCGGAGGTTTTGTCGATGTTCTCAACGCTGTCCGGATTGTCGGCACCACCAATTCCGGAGCTCACCTGATCCTTGCCTAGCGGCGGCCGCGTACTGGCGGTGATTGTCATCGACATCTCCCGCGTGCTGATCGGAGGGTCCGTCGGAAACTGTTTACAGACCCCGGGCCGGGTGGGGTTGATCTCTTGGGGGAACGCTTGCCCGCCCATTCGCCACGTGACCGCGGTGACCAGTCGGTGGCGGGCCCATTCGTCACGACCGTCGGGTGCCACGTAGTCCCACCCTGGCACGAGGCAGATCGAGGTGATCACCACCTCCGCGTTAAAGGTGATGTTGAGGACGTTGAGGTCGAGTCCGTCTATCCGCAGGCACACCCAAGCGCGGGTCTTGTCCGCAGCGAACGGCGCGACCGCGTCGCTGTCGTTGCCGCAGCTCGCTGAGACTTTGGCGGGGACCAGAACCTCGTCCACGGGTTCAGGTTCAGGATTCTCTGACTGCAGCGGAGGTGCAGCGACTTGGCCCGCCGGCTGCGGCGGCTCGCCGCGGTTGCCGGCGATCGACGCCACAAACACGGCCACGAGCACGAGTACTGTCACGGCGGCGCCGGCGACGAGCAGTAGCCGTTTGCGCCAGCTCCCTTCTCGGACGCGTTGCAGCTGTTGGCTGATCCGTTCTTTGAGGGGGGTTTCCGGATCGCGGGTCGGCTCGTTCATGTCGTCGGGCGGTTCGGTGGCGTCCCAGGAGGGAGCGGGATCGTCGACGTCGCGATTGAACACAGCGCCCTGATCCTCTGATTCCTGATCGTCGTCATTTCCGGATGCGGGGGGCGCGATTTCGGCTTGGTCGTCCCACGGCGACGGGGTGCCAGCGAATGCATCGGTAGGTGAGGGCGGCAGCAGGACTGGAGGCGATAGCGACAGCATCGGATCGGGCTCATCGCCGTCGACAGGTTCTGGATCAGGGCCGGTGTCCGCGCCACCGCGCACCTCGTTACTTTGTTCATCCGTGTAGTCGTCGGTTTCCGATCCGGTGTAGGCCAAGCCATCGGGTTCGGTGTCGTTTTCAGCAGCGTCAGTCTCGTCCACATGTTCTCGGTACTCGCGATGATCAGCGCTATCTGAGTACTGTTCGTCGCCGTCATCGTCCAGGTGTGCGGTGCCGTCGACCGCTGAAAGGCGCTGTGGTCTTGCGGTCTCAGTCTCGGTTGAGGGTGCGACGGTGCGCAGCTCTACGCCGTCGAGCGGCGGGTCGGTCCGCCATGGTGGCGCCTCGGGGGCTGGTGACTCTGTGATTGCGCCGGCGGGATCGTCGGTAAGCAGGTATCGACGATCAGACCGCAGCGTCGGTACTGGTGCCGGATCGGCGTCGTCAACCGTGAACTCCCCGACGGGGTCACCAAACTCTGTCGCACGGTGCTCAGGCGATGTGGATGTCCGCGGCATCTTCTCCGCGGCGATCTCGTGGTTGGCGGTCTCGACGGCAGCACGGACTCGCGCCGACAACACGGCGTCAGACGCAATCTCGGTGCCGTCTTCGGTCACCATGGCCCGCGAAATCGCAGCAGCAACCCGCGTGGCCTCGGGGGCTGGGCGCGAATACGCGTTCAGGAGCGCATCAACGGTGGCGTTCAACAGATGTGGTCCTCTCTCTGTCCGCGCCGGAGGCGTCCCAGGGCCGTAGCGCGCAGCTACCGTACGGCCGCTACCAGGTCGCGAGCCTCGCGCGGCGCGACCTGCGAATTGGAAAGGACTCAGCGGGATGGCCCGATTGCTGTCGAATGTGCGCAAGCTCAAAGACCTGTCACAGTGGAAGCCCAGGGCGCGGGAACGTGCCATGGTGTTCTCGATGATCAGCGGCCCGCTGGCGTTGTGCCTCGTGCTGGTGATGGTGGTACTGACAGCGGTGATCTTGGCGCGTCTGCCCAAGCCGGTGAACACCTACTCGGCGATCACCGATGTCACCCGGGTGCAGAACTACGCGCGCAACGCTCTCCTGCTGTGGATGGGCGGTTCCGAGTCGGCGAAAAAGGCGCTGTTGTCGCGGTCATTGGCATCGCCGTCGATCGAATTGTCTGAGGTGCCTTTCGAAGTGCGCTCTATCGACCCGTCCGACATCATCCGCTGGCAAGGCTCCGACGCGGTGCTGTGGCAGGCGACGTTCGCGGTGACGTTCGTGGCCCCTGGGGTCGGCGCAGCCCAGATCAACCGCTACGCGGTGACAGTCATCGAACACGACACCGACTACCAGCTGTTGATGTGGCCGTCCATCGTCAACGTCGACACCACTCCGTTCAAAGTGGCGAGCAAGTACACGGTGCCGGTTGATTCGAAAAGCTCGCTGTCGGAGTCGTTGGGCCGGTTCGTGACCGCGTACCTGACCTCCACCGGTAACGCCACGTCGCTCGGGCAGTTCGTTTCGTCTAAGTTCTCGGGATCGGCGATCACCGACAGCCCCTATTCGACGGCCACTATCGAATCAAGCTGGGCGGCCTCAGATTCGGTTCCGGTGTCCACCGCCAAGCCGGGAGACACGCTCAAAGTCCTGGTGCGGGTAAAGGCCGCGGCTTCGATCAAGACGTGGTCGATCATGGACCTGGCGCTGCGGGTGTCCCTGGGCACGAACAACGTGTGGCTGGTCGACGGAATCGATGCCCCGGTCGGGTGGGGAGCGATCACCCCGCAATAGTTTTTCGACCAAGTAACGGAGGACGTGACAAGTTGAGTGTTGACGGCAGTGCGGCAAACATAGCTATAGTTGCTGTATCGAACTTTTGCCCGAGAGGAGGTGCCCCATGGCTCAGCGCGAAGAAGACGTCGTGTACGTGAAAACCGTCGCGACCGGATCGATGGAGCCGGTCACCATCTCGCAGTGGACCAACCACGGCTTCAACGCGCTGATCCGAGATGCCATGGCGCTCTTCGCGTCGACGAAGGGCGGCACGCTGAGCATCACGGGCACTCCGGAGTACGGCCGGGTCACTGTGGCCATGCGCGGCGAATGTCTCATGGACATGGTCTGGGGTCGGATGACCGCCGCGGAGGCACGTGGTGACATTGCGCATATCCGCCGCCCCGAGCGGGTTCCTGGAGCCGCCGCCTCCGCGGGCTAATCCAGCACCCTGCCGGCGACCGCGGTGTCAACCGGCCATTGCCGCGGGGCCTGTATCGCCGTCCAGCCCGGACATGGGCCCGGCACCATCGTCATCGTTGTCGGCGGTAAACGGTCCAACGTCTTTGAGCGCGGCGATGCGCTGCACGATCGGATCGGTAATCACCTCAGCAATCTGTGAGATGCGCTGCTGGGCTGCTTTGATCCTGCCGAACTCAGCGACGTCAATGACGGTGGTGAAGGCGTCAAGGTTCTCCCGAATCACCCGATGCATGTGTGGTCCGGTGGTCGCGGCCATGAGGTCCAGGCCGCGCACGCCGGCGTGGTTGGACGAGAACTGGCTGGGTGCATTCGGGGCGGATTTGGTCTGGTGTCCGCCTGCTTTCAAATCGATCGCACGCATCATCCCCCGGCTGATTTCGAAGTCGTGCATGGCGTGATGTGCGCCGCCGAACTGCGCACGCATCCGCGCACTGTCGGTGTTGCGGAAAGCGACAGTCACGGTGTCGTGGGGCTGCACCGACATCGGCATGTCCGAGGTCGAGAAGCCGTGACTTGGAGCCCGCGTGGTGTCGATGGCCACCCGGCCCCACACCGCTGAGTCATGTGTCAACCGCACCCAGCCCGCCGTAGGCACGTCGACGATCCGCAGGAACGTTGAGACCTCTGACAACACCCACAACGCGTTGGGCACATCGAGGTTGCACCAGACTGTCGAGCCCGGCCCGATCACCCCGAACTCGTAGAGGTCGACTACTTGAGTCACCACGGCGGGCCCGGCAGATGCCGGGGTACCAGGCCGAATGAAAGCGTGCACAGTGACGCCTGTATCTGCGTGGTTCATGCGCGCACCGTAGCTCTGTTCGTAGCACGACACGGCGTGCGCCACGAGTTGGCGACCTGCACGTATCGCGTGCTGTGTTGCCGTCTGTGGCATCGGATATATCGGTGCCTGTATGCGGGCCTGTGTTGGGTGTCGTAGTGACTTCCGTATCGCAGGTTGTAGCTCGGTGCCGCAGTCGTCTTCCACTCACATACGCGCACATGGGTGTGTATATGCGCTGGCGCCCTGCCGCCCCCTGCAACCCGCGCCGCGGTCGTTGTTGACAACTGTTGCGTATCAGCCTGTCCCCGAACACACGGCACCTGACTATTCGGGGAAAGGGCACTCATGATCTTCACCGCCGCGCAGAGCGTCATCTACAGGGCCGATCTGGTCGACCCCACCAGCGACGGCATCCTCACCACCCTCGTGAACTTCGGCCTGGCCGCACTCATGGTGCTCGCGGTTCTCGTCGGCGGTTGGCAGGCCTTCAACGTGTGGATGGCGAAGAAAGGCGCCGCTGCACACATGGAACTGCGCACCGTTGTCTTCGGCGTGCTGCTCGTCGAGATGATCCTGGGCGGCATCATGTGGCTTGCCAACTACGGCACCGGCCTGATCGAGAACTTCCGGTGACGCGCACCGGTTGCCCCGGCCTCGCCGGCACACGCGGTGGCGTAGGCGGTCCGGAGGTTCCTGTACGCGGAGGCCATGCCTGATGCGTCCCTTCAGGATCTTCAACGATGTCAAAGGCGTGCGCATGGTGGCCAAAATCGGCGGGGTGCGCATGGGCCCATTCGCGGTCATCGCAATCCTTCTGTTGATGGCCTGCGCGCTCATCGTGGTCATGGTTGCCAACCCGTTGATCGCCGCGGCCGTCTTCGCCGCCGGGTTCGTCACAGTCAGTGTCTACGTCGCGATCTTGACCCGCATCGACAACACCGGAGTGCTCTCCGAATTGACCGCACTCTCCCTGCTGCGACGTGGACTCAGCCACCGGCACAGCGCCAACTTCGACCTCCCCGGCATCTGAGCCGACTCGGAAGGACACGCACAATGGGCAACCACATCCCACCGCTCAGCAAACGCCGCAAGAACCTGATCTTCTCCGAAGACGGCAGTGTGTGGTGCAACTATCTGCTCACCGGACTCAACGTCAACAGCTATCGACCAGAGACTGCAGCAGCCGCGCAAGACTCCCACGAACTTCTGCTCACCGCTCTGTCGGAGATCCCCACCGACGACATTCTGCTGGCAGGTTCGCGGGTGCGCGTCGATCCGCTCTCGACGCATCGACGGATTACCGGAGGAATCCCGGACTGGGAACCAGACCGCTACCGTCACCTCGAGCATCTGATCAACGAGTTCTACCAACGGATGGCCAGCGGCGAGTTCGTAGAGTTCGATCGCGTGTACTGGCTCTCGATCAGCCAGCCGTCACGTCGCACGATTTCTGAGCGCATGGTCTCGACACTGGTCGAGACGGACCCTCACGAAGGCCTGGATTGGGCCGACCTCGGCGATTTCGAGAAACGGTGCTTCGCAGCGATTCCACCGGAGTTCCGTCCGGTACGGACCGTCCCCGAACTCGTCGACTGGTACTTCGAGCGGGCCACCACGCGTGGTTTGACTGTTCCGATTCTTCCGCCACCCCGCAGCGGTGCGGTGACACCGACCGAGCGGGCCTACCCGGAGGTCGTGTTCGATGAAGCTGCTGAAGCCACGGCGCTGTACTCAACGTTCCTGCGCGATCTCGACGCCGGCCGCGACTACACCAAGAAACTCTCCAAGATCGACCGAAAGACCTCGCTGTTCAAGCGCTTCCGCACACTGTCGGCCGGAACGGTGATGGCGATATCGCACCCTGGCAAGGCCCGCATCGCCGAACTCCCCGACGGCGTGACGTCGTATCAGTCACTGTTCGGGATCGCCCGCTACCCTGCCCGATTCACTGACCAGGTGTCGAGCTTCACCTACCTGGTAGACCAGGCGATCGGCGGTGATGCCGACTTCGCTCTGCGTCTTCGCTTCTCGCAAGATCTGGTCGACACCAAGAGCGTGTCCGATACTGAACGCGACCTGGTGTCTGAAGGCGAAGCCAATTCCGCCGATGAATTCGAGGCATACGACTACGACAAGCGCCGAGCCGAACTGCGCCGGTTCCACGACGCGATCCGCGCCGAGTCGGGGCCGCGAGGGATGCAGGTCGCCGCGATCTTCGCCTTCGGATCTAGCGACCTCGACGAGCTCACCGGCCGGGTCGCAGCGTTGCAGCAGCGGTTCCGATCCAACGGGTTCACTCCGCTCCTGCCGGTTGGCGGTCAGAAGGAACTGTGGACGATGATGATGCCGGGGTCGCGGCGTACTCGTCTGGGCAATGATCTGCTGCAGACCACCACCGCTCGCTTGTTCTCTGGAGCAATGCCGATCCGGCGCAGCTTCGCTGGGGATGCCGTCGGCATCCCCATCGCCATCAACAAAGAGAACGCCAACGGGCAGATCGTCCTGCTCGACGTCCTCGGTGCGACCGAACGCGGCAACGGGTCAATCGCGTTGACCGGAGCACAAGGTCGCGGCAAGTCGAACCTGATGAAGCTCATCCTGCTGTTCGTCACGCTGCTCAATCGGTACTCCACCGTGGTAGATCACTCCAAGCACGGAGAGTGGGCGGTGTTCGCCCGCCAGATCGCACGAACCCAGGTGGTCAATGCCGCCACGGGAGACTCACCTGGCGGGCCGGTGTCGATGGATTTCCTCAAGTGCCTGCCATCCCCATTGGCGGAGACCACGATGATGGCGCACTACCTGCCGCTGTTCGGATTTGAGACAAAGTCGCCTGAGGGGGCGTACTTCGCCAAGGTCCTCAATCCTTTGTTCCGCAATCCACGGGGCATCAACAGCACCCGCAAGCTGATGGGGTTCCTCAAGACCACCGGCGACGCCGAAGCCCGTGCCTTGTCACTGAATTTCGAGCACTGGGCCGCGCTCCCATACACGCGGGCTTTCATCGACCCGCCGGAGCGCGGACACGGGGACATGGGCCTGCCGCCTTTCGACAACCTGGCTGATTTGGCTGCGCGCATGGAGTCCGGGTCTACTCCGTATTCGACTGTGTTTCGCACCCATGAGCTTCCGGTCTACCGCGGCGAGAACCCGGACAACGCCACCGATCTGAACAAGTGGGCAGCTTCGGTGTACGGGTCTATCGCACGGATGACGGCTCACCGGTTCGCTCAGATCCGTGGAACGTGTGTGTTTTTCGGGGACGAGATCAGCTTCCTCAAAGGCAACGAGGACGTTGTCGAACTACTTGTCCGTTCCCCCGACCGCACCGCGCGAAAAGACGCAAATTTTGGAGTGTTCGGATCCCAGCATGGCGAGGATTTCGATCACAACTACGCGATGATCGAGAAGAAGGCAGCCCTCGGGCAGAAGGTAGCCGGCAACGCGCGGGCCGCTCTCAAGCACATGGACATGCCGATACTGGATTCGCTGATCAACATGATGGTCACTCAGACCTCACCGCCAGATCCCGACGACAACACCCGGACTCGCGCCGGCCGCGAGGGCGAAGGCTGGTGGAACGACGGCAACAGCAACATCGTGCGAGTGCAGTTCCTGCCGATCCTGTCGGCGTCGCTGGCCCGTTTCGCCGACACCCGCAGTTCGAAGATGATCCGTGAGACCGATCTCGACGCACAGCCGCGTACGCCGCGAGGAGTTGCCTAGCCATGGCCTCGTTCCTGGATCTGTTCCCCGCCACCGACTCCGCCGGTGCCGGCGCCGCGCGGTATCGCCTGCACTTCCTGGGAAGCCAATACCTGCACCAGGATTCGTGGATCTTCGGGATGATCACCAGCGTCGTCTTCGAGCTGTACAAGTTCCTGGTGGTGCCGGCCAACGCTCTGCTCGGTCTGGTGCTGTCGTCTGCGAATTGGATGACCCCGCTCTCGGAGGCGTATCAGCGGTTCTGCGCACCGCTGTTCGCATTCTTTCCGCCGTGGGCGATCGCCTGCGCAGGTCTGGCTCTGGTGACGTTCTCGGTGTTTCGGTCACGGCTAGCCTCCACCGCCGGAAGCATGTTCACCACCGAGGTCTATAACCGGATCGGCGCTGCACTGGCCATGGTGATCGCCGTGATCGTGCTCACCAACAACCCGTTCGCGATCATCGCAAAGGTCTTCGAAACAGCCAACGGATTCTCGACCGGACTGGCTTCGGCGGTCACCCGAAGCGCCAACGACACAACGCTCTCGACCGGCCACGCGCTGGTCGACCAGTCGATTCGCACCCCGGCGATCGCACTGAACTACGGCCACGAATTCACCGACTCATGCAAGAAGCTGTGGTCGGAGGCGATGGCCTCCGGGCAGGGATTGTCTGTGAACACCGGCTGCTTCGTCGAAGGCCAGAACGCGGCCGGACCCGACACCGTCATCACCGCCATCGTCATGCTGGTGCTGCCGGCGCTGCCGATGTTCGTGTTCGCCGTGGTGGCGAGCTGGAAGTTCGTCGTGCACCTGACAGTGTCGGTGGCCTGCTTCGTGGGCGCGGGGTGGGCAGCTGCGGGCAGTGTCCACAAGCGTCGCGGATTCGACACTTTGTCCAAGGCTTTCGCCCACGCCGCGAGCCATCTCATCATGGCAGTGATCACGTCGATGGTGGCTGTCGCGCTGCCTGCGACAGTCTCAGGTCTCGCTACCCAAATTCTGGGCCTCACCGACAATCCGGAGGTTCAGGTTTACGGGCTGATGGTGTCGCTCGGCATCGGATTCATCGTCTCGTCGTGGGTCATCATCCGTGTCACCGCCAACACCGGTGTCCTGGTGCGGTTGCTGCACGCCAACGCCGACATCACTTTTCAGCAGATGTTCGGAATTTCACCGGCCGCGAAGTTCAGCACCATCCCCGGAAAGCTCAAGTTCGGCTCGGACGAGTGGAAGAAGCACCGCAACGCTCATGAGGACGAGCAGAAAAAGAAGCTGGCCGCCAGCCCCGCCGACGCTGTGCAGGGAAGTGCCGCCGCTGAAAAGGCAACGCGCGGATCGAAAGGCGCCACCGTGGAAAGCACAATCAGCGCAGAGGATGCTGCCGCCGTCGAACAACTTATCGAGCCAGCGGCATCGCTTGCCGCGACCTCTGCCAGCCCTGGGCCTCCCATAACGGTGTTCGGCAACAACACTCACTCCGGACCCGATCCCGAAGGCCAGGAGCAACGGCAAGTCACCGGTCAATTGGATTCGGATGTCGACGTGTTCGGCCACTACGTCAGCACCGCGGTGCTGGCTCCAGCCTCTTCCCCTGACGACGACGGTGACCTGGCGGACCGACCCGCGCTTCCGGCCGGGTCGGGTCTAGTTCCCCCGCCGTTGTCGGCGCCGGGTCCTGTACCGGCGATCGAGGCTGCCCCGTTCGTGTCACCGGCGTCGATGCTGACCGATCCGGCGCGGCACGCACGAGACCCGCTACCGGCACCGGAACCGGTCCCCGTGGCCGGAAACGTCTACGCCGACCCCGCACTCGACATCGCCGCCCGTGCCGCAGGGGCGACATTGGTCGTCGCGCGCGGTCGCCCGGTAGTGCGCCGGGCCAAGTCGTGGCTGCGCCCGTTCCGCTCCGACCGCGAACCGGTACCAGCACCGGCGCTGGGGGTCCCCGATGTGGCGCAGGGTCCCGCGCTGGTTCCAACTGTGTCCGCCGAACTGTCGGACACAGCCAAGGAATCCGGCGCCTCCACTGTTGCGGTCAATGCCCAGCAGCAGTGGAACAGAGGATGGCTGCGCCGGTGGAGACAGCGCGAAGAACCTGTCACGAACCCCGCACCCGCGCCCGCTGCGCCACAGTCAGGCAGCGGTCCGCGAAGCATCCGACACCCGGGATCGTTCTGCGCACCCCTCCCTGACTTCGTTGCAGCCGATGCACTGCAGGTCGAACGGGAGCTGATAGGAGCAGTCCTGGCCGCCAACGGGAAACGCGCAGTCTTCGCGATCGACCCGACCGATACGCGTATCGGAATCCGGCTCAGTTCTGACCCCGACGAACGTGTGGTGCGCATCAGCGGCGACGGTTTCGGGGATCCAACGTGATCACCCGCGCCGCGTGCGGCGTGGGCTTGGTCGCCGCTGCAACCATGTGCCCCACCAGGAATCGAACCGCCAAGGAGAAACGACCATGACTGTCCCACCCGAGCAGCCCAACGTTCGGCGCATGCGGGACAAGTACCGCAACGCGCCCGCGGCCAACGACTTCATTGACCGTCCAGCCCCGGCTCCCCCGCCGGCCTTCACCGACCCCATCCCCAACGGCGCGCCGGTACCGCCTCCGCTGGGGATGGGCGGACGGACCGCCGCTGCGGCGCAGTGGGCACCTGCCGGCCAGTACGACGATGTCACCGTGATCGGGCGGCCCGCGGTTCCCGCCGACTTCGGGCGGCCCGTCACCCCGACGGACCTTGGCCGACCGGCGGCCACTGCCGACACTGGTCGCGCCGAGCGCATCATCGAGGGTCGCACCGAAGGCGCTCAACGCGGCTGGCGCGCGAAAGCGAACAAAATGTTCTGGCTGCACCTGTCCAAGGGGGCCGATGAGATCGCGTACGACCAGCGGATCGCTCAGATCCGGCGCACATTGCGCGCACCGAAGCGGGTCGGTGTCGTCTCGGGTAAAGGCTCGGCGGGAAAGACCGCGATAGCTCTGAACATGGGGGCCACCATCTCCTCGGCCCACCGCGGGATGAAAGTAGCTGCGTTGTCGATTGACCCACTGGGAAATCTCACAGACCGCGTGCGCAAGGTCAGCGATCAGACCCCCGCCTCGGTGATGTCTCTGGCTTCGGACCAAGACCTGAACCGCGCCTCTGATGTGAGCAGCTACCTGCTCACCGACAAGTCGGGGCTACGGGTTCTCGGTGCCAGCACCGCCGACGGTGCGGGGTTCCTGACCGCGGAGAAACTGGAGCGGGCACTGGGCGAACTGTCCAAGTGGTTCGACCTGTCGATTCTCGATTTCGGCCTCAATATCGACTCGCAGGTGTATCACCAGGGCCTGGCGCAGACCGACCAACTGGTGCTGGCAGCATCCACTGCCGCCGACTCGATCGACGAGTTGCACGTTCTGATCGAAACATTGAAGCGGTTCGGTGGGCGGTACGTGGAGCTGCTCAGAGATGCGGTGGTCGTGTTCACTCAGACGCGACCGGGCAAGGGTCACATCGACGTGGCGGCCGAGAGAGACCGGATCCACACCTCCTACCAACTCCCAGTCGTCACCATCCCGTGGGATGAACACATCAGCGAGGGCGGTCCGATGAGCCTGGACCTGCTTGACGAGGACACCCGGCTGCCATTCGTGTGGCTGGCGGCGGAGGTGATGAGCCGACTCCCTGCCGACTAACCGATCCACCGACACCACCACACAGAACCCGAGACCATAGAAGGAGTTTCCCGTGACTGACACCATCAACGAGACCTACGTCGGCACCGACCAGGACGCCGCCGACGCGGCACGACTGGCCGAGGGTCTGCGTACCTTGCGCGAGCTGCGCAGCTTCTACGACCAGTCCACCGCCGACCTCGAGGCCGGACGTGAGGCCGGTCGGGTGCGCGTGGCCGAACTTCAGGCTGAGGTCGACGCCGACATCGCCAAGTTGGCCGACATCGTCAACGAGGCAGCGGTCGAGTTCAACAACGCCGCTTCCGAATTGGTGGAGACCGGCTTCGCCAGCCCGAAGGTGCTCACAGGCAAAGGCCTGGGAACGCTGCGGGTCAAGAAGTCCTGACCGGCGCATGTCCGACCGCCTGGCCACTGCCTTGTCAGCTGGGCCAAGGACGAGCCCGACGCTTTTGAACGCATGCTCGAAGCACCTTCCTGGTCACCGTGACTTCGAGAGCGAGAAGCTGTCGGACTAAACCTCGATCCACCGATGTATCGGCTGGTCGCAGGGTGTCGGAATGAGGAAAGTGCCCTTTGAACTGGGAAGATTGGTGTTCTCGACGCACTAATCAGTCCAGGTCAGAAAGGCACTTCCGGTGAAAGTGTCCCATAGTTTCGCTGTGTCGTCGGCGGTCTTCGATGATGACCATCTCGTGTCCTGTGCTGGATTGGTCCCGGTGATGACCCTGGCGGCCCAGACTGCCTTGCCGCAGCTATTACGTGACAAGGTGGTCATTGCCGAGCCGAGGATCAAGTCCGGGGCGGCCAACCCGGCACCGAAGCTGAGCACAGTCATCGCGGGCATGTGTGCCGGTGCGGACTGCATTGACGATCTCGACCTGGTGCGGGCAGGTGGGATGAAGACACTGTTCGGCGGCGTGTATGCACCCTCGACCATCGGAACTTTGTTGCGCGAGTTTACTTTCGGACACGCCCGCCAGCTCGAATCGGTTTTGCGCGAGCACCTGGCCGGACTCTGCGCGCGGGTCGATCTGTTGCCTGGCGCCGACGAGCGCGCGTTCCTCGACATCGACTCACTGCTGCGTCCGGTCTATGGCCACGCCAAACAAGGTGCTTCCTACGGACACACCAAAATCGCGGGCAAGCAGATCCTGCGCAAGGGCCTGTCGCCGTTGGTCACCACGATCAGCACCGCCACGAGTGCGCCGGTGATCACCGGCGCCCGGTTGCGAGCCGGGAAGGCCAACTCCGGCAAGGGTGCGGCCCGGATGATCGCCCAAGCCGTCGCCACCGCCCGCACCGCCGGGGTCACCGGCCAGATTGTGGTGCGCGGCGATTCGGCCTACGGCAACAGCACCGTGGCCACAGCCTGCCGCCGCGCCGGTGCCCAGTTCTCGTTGGTGCTGACCAAGACCCGCGCCGTCGCTGCAGCCATCGAGTCCATCGACGAGAGCGCCTGGATTGCAGTGGAATACCCCGGAGCGGTCCGTGATCCCGACACGGGAGCCTGGATCTCCGATGCCGAAGTCGCCGAGACCACCTACACCGCCTTCACCTCCACCGACAACCCGATGACCGCCCGGTTGATCGTGCGTCGGGTCAAAGATGCCCGCTTTCCTGATGCGCTGTTTCCGGTGTGGCGGTATCACCCGTTCTTCACCGACACCGACGAACCCACCGTTGCGGCCGACATCACCCACCGCCGCCACGCGATCATCGAAACCGTGTTCGCCGACCTGATCGATGGACCCCTGGCTCACATGCCTTCGGGACGTTTCGGAGCGAACTCGGCGTGGATCCTGTGCGCCGCTATTGCCCACAACCTGCTGCGCGCCGCCGGCGTCCTGGCCGGTGGAGCCCACGCAGTCGCCCGGGGCGCCACACTGCGCCGCAAGCTCATCACCGTCCCCGCACGCCTGGTCCGACCGCAACGCCGACCCCTTCTGCACCTACCGAGCCACTGGCCCTGGGCTGACCACTGGCTTACGCTGTGGCGCAACACCATCGGCCACAGCCCACCACTCACCGCCACCACCTGACCACCTGGCCGAATAGGCCCCTACCGGAGCGCACAGGGAAAAGCTGGGCAGACCAGCGGTTACGTCACGCTCACAAGCCCACCAAACGACAACCAGCCACGGCAGACACATCAATCACTCAAGTCCACGGATCGAGGCTAAAGGCCGTTCCGACGATGCCCCATGGACCCGTGACGGTCTGTGGGGCATCGTCGTTTTCAGAGGCCGGGCGAGGCCCCACACCGGGCCCACATTTTCAACAGCGCCGTGGCTTAAGCGGTTTCGGTGCCGAGGAAACACCCAGCATCGCCACGCGCTGGCCCAGTGTCCTGTGCCGTACCCAACACGATCGCAACAGCGCACTCAGAGGTACGCGGCAAGATTCGGCGGCCGGGCAACCGCGGCCGTGAGCCAACCGACCGCGCTCCCTCTCCCGATAGCTGGTCAACGAACTGCAACTCGTGTTAATCTCTATTTTAGAGATCCAGGAGGATTGAGATGACCGCAGTCGACCTCGCCACCGGCCATGACCCGGTGAATCATCCGTCGCACTACACCAACCATCCAAGCGGTATCGAATGCATCGAGGTCACCCGCCAACTCAGCTTCGACCCGGGAAACGCCGTGAAGTACGTATGGCGTCGCGGCGACAAGGGAAATCCGCTGCAGGACCTGGAGAAGTCGCTCTTCCTCCTCGCCGACGCGCGCAACCACGCACCAAAGTTGCGCCGTGTTCCCCGCAAGGCCGCCAAGTTGCTGCTGCAGGTCGCCGACGCTGAAACCGACGCCGACGCCGCGATGTTCTATCGCGCCGTGGCAGGTCGACGCTGGGCGGACGCAGAGGCGGCGGTGCTTGCACTGCGAGACGCTCTCGCACACGCGCCGGCGCAGATCTGACGAGGAGACACCGTGTCAGACGCCGGAACCGGCAACCTCGCCGTCATCGATATCGAAACCACCGGACTCGACCCGAGACATGACCTCATCCTCGAGCTCGGTGTTGTCATCATCGACAACACACTGCGTGAAGTCGACCATCGCAGCGTGCTCCTAGTGACCGACTCCACCACGGCCTGGGCGTCGCGCATTCAACAGCGCTGGAACAGCTTCATCGTGACTACAGGCGCCGCAGCAGGTTCCGCGACTACCCGTCGCGACGATGCGGGACTCACCATGGCGCAGGCCATGCACCTGGACAACGGATTGATCGCTGACCTCCTGAACCCTTGCGGATTCCTCGCCCCCACGGACCTGTCCAACTCCAACCGGGTCGTGTCGCCCAGCCGACGGAGCGGGGCCCGAGAAATCCGCAAGTTCCTTGACGAACACCAGATCACTCAACCGGTTCCGATGGTCGGCAGCTCCGTCCGTTCGTTGGACGGTCCGTTCCTGGAACGGCATATGCCGAAGTTGTTCTCACGCTTCAACCACCGCACGATCGACGCCTCAGCCCTACTCGAACTGGCGCGGTTCATAGACCCGGACAGGCACGCCGCACTCACCAACGCGGTCGCCCCCTCCATGCACCGCACCGTCAGCGACTGTCGCCGATCCCTTGATTTCATCCGAGCCTTCGCCGTCCAGTACGGGATCGGCGACCTCGCCTCCCCCGAGGCGTAGGCACATGAGCGCCGGCGCCGACGGGATCCGCCCTCTTACCTACGCCACAGGCGGGCCGCCCGGAATGCAGCCAGGCGACGCCCCGAACACGTTCTGGCACAAGACCGAGGTCATCTTTACCGACGGATCACTGACCGTGCTGGTGTGGCCCGACCCAACACCTGCCGGCGATATCGACACCTACCTGCGCACGGTAGCGTGCCGCCTCCCCGCACAGACGCTGATGTTGAGCACCAGCACAGCCGGCCACGGGAAGACGAGGTAATACCGCCATGCCCATCGCACATGGACTGAAGCCCCGCCAGCAACGCATCCTCACCCGTGACGGAACATCACTAGCAGTGTCCCAGTGGGGCAGGCCCGACGCCCACAGCACCGCGGTGTTTCTACATGGACTGTGCCTGGACCGCACCGCGTGGGACGCTCAGATCCACGCGGTGACAAAGCGCTTCGACGGACGAGCACGCGTCATCGGATATGACCATCGTGGTCACGGAGAATCGTCGTCCACCCCCATCCATACCTATAACGTCGACCAGCTCGCCGACGACCTCGACGACCTCCTCATCGCCGTCGACCCCGTTGGACCAGTCACCCTGATTGGCCATTCGCTCGGGGCGATGGTCGCATTGACCTACCTGTCACGCATCTCCCACAGGTGCACCGCCGAAGTACGCGGACTGGTGTTGTGCGCTACTGCATCCGGTCGGATTGCACGACACGGAGTCGGCCAGCTGCTGAACCTTCCGGTCCTCGACGGGCTCGTCGAGATCGCCAGCCACATCCCGCCCCGCGCCGCCGCGGCCGTTACGACACCACTTCGTCTAGTCCTCGACCAGCTCAGCACCCACGGTGGGATCAATCAGCGAGGGCTGAGCTCGGTGGTCTCCAGCGCGCTGGCCAACACATCGCTACGCACTGCGGTCGGATTCCTGCCCAGCCTGCGCGACTTCGATGTTCACACCGCACTGACAGGCATTCGTGCTCACACCACGGTGCTGTCCGGAGGACTAGACGTCCTTACCCCTACGGCACATGCGGAGGAAATGGCCGCCACCATTCCCGGAGCTGTGCATCTACACGTCCCGTGGGCCGGACACATGCTGCCTCAACAGGTTCCGAGCCTTGTCGGCAAGGCGATCATCGATACGATCGCTGCTTCCGAATCCACACTAGAACGCACAGCGCAGGTGTGCTGACCGCGCCAACATCAGGCAGCTTCGCCGCGAATCAACCGTTCAGCTTCAACAACCGGGATGAACCGGCGCCGGCCGATTTTGATGCTGCTCAGCTCACCGGTGCCCATCAGTGTGTAGATCAACGACCGTGACACCCCCAGCCACTCTGCGGCCTCTTCAATGGTCAGCACCGTGTCCGGTTCCGCGGGTTGGCGAGACTCCGCCCGCAACGCCTCAGTCACCGCGGCAACGGTGACATGCAGCTCAGCGTTGTTCATGCGATCCATCGTGGCTGACGGGAACCGATGTAGTCCAGCCACAGGACGAGACACGCCGCTAGTAGCCGTCGCCGGACCCGCAGAATCAGCATGTTCGGTGCCGCTTTCTCACGCTCTCGCGGACGACGGGGCCATAGAGGCCCGCGATGTCGGTAAATCCGCACTTCGGAACAGGTTTTCATTCAGTTGTGGTGCCAGGGTTCGGTATCGGTGCACGGCCACTACTGGGTCGACGACATGCGTGGCGACACTCGCGCGTTCGACATCGGCTGGTTCCACGTCGCGATCCAGGGCGCGATGCTTTTCATCAACGACGCGCTAACGCTGCACCACTGACGTCGAACGCATGTGGGCGCAATGACGGGCGTTTCGCCGGCGAGCAACCCGTCGCTGACTTAACAGCCGGTTTTGAACCAGAAGACAGTCCGTACTCGGCTGACCGCCCAGAGCAATGCGAGAACCGTTAGGTCGATGACGGACGTCGCCGCCGTCATCGGCATCTCAGACTTCAGCTTGCCTCGCCGGCTGCCATGATTCGGTCGATCTCACTCTGGGCGACCCGGCGCGCATTTCCCAGCTTCACGCTGCGAATGTCGCCGGAGCGGATCAGCGAGTAGACGTGTGCTTTGGAGATGCTCAGCTGCTCCGCGGCGTCCTGGACACGCAGCAGTTTCTTCGTCGCCGGCTTGGTCGCCGACTCGCTGGCCACCGCGCGCAGCATCGTCGCCAGCGCCTGCGCCAGGTGGTCGCTGTTGTCGCTGTGGTCACTCATGCACACCATCGTCGGCGGAAAACGCTCCGCGGTCCAGTGGCAGATCTCGACACGCCGCACCACCGCTACGCGGAACGATGCCTTGCATGCAGTACTGGCATATCTACTGGCAACAGCAGCGCGGGTACGTGACAAACAGACGTCAGGCTGGCGAGGGACGCTTGCCCAGGGCCTGGCCGTAAGACGCCATTCCCTGCGCCACAGCGTCATCCTGACTGTGGGCGTAGGTCCGCTGAGTGAACGAAGCATCGGTGTGCCCCAGAACCGCAGCAATTACCGCCATGGGAACTCCGTTGAGGTGCATCAGTGTTGCCGCAGTGTGCCGGGCATCGTGCAGCCGGACATGCGGAAGCCCCGCAGCGGCGAGCACGTCCTTCCAGAGATAGCTCAACGTGGTCGGGTAGTACGCTTTTCCGAGTTCGCCACTGACCACGTAGTCCTCACCCTTCCACTTATTACCGACCGCCTTCTTCTCCGCGGCCGCTCGTTCACGAGCTCGCTTGAGAACCGGGAGGAGGGTCGACGGAAGAGGCAGCGTCCGACGCCCGGCGTCCGTCTTAGTGTCAGCGACCACCGCGCCGGCGTCGCTATGCACCCGCTGTCGGGCCACGGTCAAAGTGGCGGCTTCCAGGTCAATGTCACTCCACTTGAGCCCCGCCAGCTCACCGCGGCGCAGACCTGTTTGTACGGCCAGGTGGTGCAGGTGCTCGAGCCGATCCTGGGTCCTCTCCAGATAGTCGAACAGCTGCTGTACTTGGGCAACAGTCAGGGTGTCCTTGTCGCGATCCCCCCGCGCCGGCGGTTTGACCAACGCCGCGGTGTTGCGCATCACCGTGCCGTCCTCGAGCAGCCGCGCGTAGACCGCCCGCAACCGCGACAACATGTGGCGCACCGAGGCCGCATCCCAGGGGCCGCAGGTGTCGCTGGCGACCTTGGGCATCTTCCCGGATTTGCGCCAATTGCCGGACGGCACCGCTTTGGTTGCGATGTCAGCGACGAGCTTCTCGATCTCGTCGCGGCGCAGTTCCTGCACCGGCCTGTCCCCGAGACGCGCGATCGCCGGCCGCAGCACTGCGGCATAGGCGGTGATCGTGTTGGGTCGCGCCGGCAGCGCATCAAGGTAGGCGTCGGCGGCCTGGCGCAATGTGATGCCATCAGGTGACACCTGCACCCCACGGGCACGGTCGCCGCGCTCGGCGGCATATGCGTCGATTGCGTCTTGCAGTTTTGCGAACCGCTTCTGTTTCTGCTTGCGTTTCCCACCCACGCGACCGACCTCGATGCGCACCTCGTATCGGCGCGTTCCGGAAGGGTAGGTGATCACCTTCACGTAGTCAGGAATGCGGGCCACGAGTGGGAACTCTAAGCGAATAAATGACCTTGAGTGTGAAGTGGTGTGAAGTGGGTTCCGCAAAGGTCCAGCCCCAGATACCAGAAAACCCCCTCCGATGCTGGTCGGAGGGGGTTTTCATGGTCGGGCTGACAGGATTTGAACCTGCGACCACTTGACCCCCAGTCAAGTGCGCTACCAAGCTGCGCCACAGCCCGCTTGCTTCCGGCTTGCACCGGCAGCGAGTCGAAAGCTTACCGTAGCCTCCCGTCCTTGTTCTAATCCGCCCCACCGGTCACACGTCGGCGCTCGCTACACCGCGGTTTGGGCGGTCGCCGCCTCGGCGTCGTCGACCGCGATCTCCGGCGGCAGGTTCTTGAAACCGTGACTCGTCACGGCCAGCACGACGGTGCCGAGGCCCAGCCAGCACAGCCCGAGGACGATCGCCCGGCTGTCGAGTTGCAGCAGCAGATGCGACGTGATGACTGCTCCGATCGCGGGCGCCACAAGGTAGAGCAGCGGGTTGCGTGCCTCGCCGGCGGCCCGGTGGCGGAAGTAGTAGACGATGACCGACACGTTCACGAGGGTGAACGCCACGAACGCGCCGAAGTTGATGAAGGACGTCGAGGTCGCCACGTCGAGGAACATCGCCAGCAGGCCCACCACGCCGACCATCACCAGGTTGGCCGCCGGGGTGCGGAACTTGGCGCTCAGCGTGCCGAACACCGACCGGGGCAGGCTGCCGTCGCGGCCCATCGCGAACAGCAGCCGCGACGCCGAGGCCTGTGCGGCGATGCCGGACGCGAACTGGGCCAGGATCAGGCCCGCGAGGAACACCGCGCCGAACAGATTGCCGCCGATCTGCTTGGCGATCTCCAGTGCGGCCGAGGAGGAATCGTCGAATTCCCCACCGGGGTGCACCAATTGGGTGGTGTAGGCGATGACCAGGAAGATGGCGCCGCCGATCAGCGCGATCAGCAAGATGGCGCGCGGCATGTTCTTGCGCGGCTCGACGGCTTCCTCGGTGAAGGTGGTGACGGCATCGAAGCCCAGGAACGAGTAGGCGGCGATGGCCGCACCGGCGGTCACTGTCCCGATGCCGGCGCCGACCCCGGTGAACGGGCTGGCGCTGATCAACCCGCCGGCACCATCGCTGCGGACGACCGAGGCCACCGACAATGCCACGAACAACCCGATGACGAGCAGCTGGAACGCCATCAGCAGATAGTTGGCCTTGTCGGCGACCTTGATGCCGACGACGTTGAGCACGGTGGTGACGAGGATGAACGCCAGCACCCACAACCAGCCGGGCACTCCCGGGAACTGAGCGTCCAGATATGCCGCCCCGATCAGCCAGATGACCATGGGCAGAAAGAGGTAGTCCAGCAATACCGCCCAGCCGGTGAGGAATCCGATGCGCGGGTCGATGGTGCGGCGCACGTAGGTGTACGCCGAGCCCGACACCGGGTATGCGGCCGCCATCCGGCCGTAACTCGACGCGGTGAACAGCATGGCCGCCAACGCGATCAGATAGGCCGACGCCGATGCTCCGCCGGTGGTGGAGGCCACGACACCGAAGATGCCGAGCACGATCAGCGGCGTCATGTAGGCCAGACCGAAGAGCACCAACGAACGCAGCCCGAGGGCGCGCACCAGAGTCGGCTGCCCGGCGGGTGGTGGTGTCATGGCGGTGCCTTTCAGTTGGCGGGGCGGTTCGACGGTGACCAGCTCCGCGGGTCGATGCGACCGTCGTAGAGCGGAAGCGGGATCGGGCGGTCCGACGGGCCGAACTGCTCCCACATGCGATTGGTGCCTGCGGTACCGCGCTCACGTACGGCGGCAACGGCTCCGAAGTCGATGTGTTGGTATAGCACGCCGGGGGTATCGCCCGAGGTCTCCTGCAGCACAGCACCTTCCGGGTCGACGATGATGCTGCACCCCTTACCGACCGGTCCGGCGCAGTTGACGCTCACCGTGAACACCTGGTTCACAATGGAATTGGCGCGGGCAAGCACCAGCTCCTGACCCCTGTCCTCGGTGGTGGTCTTGACGACATTCACGATCAGGTCGGCGCCCATCCAGGCGAGATGACGGCCCACCTCGGGGAACCAGGCGTCGTAGCAGATGGACAGCCCGAGTCGGCCGACTCCAGGTACGTCGGCGGTGACGAAACGGTCGCCCGGCGCGTACTTCTCGAACGGCCGCCAGGGGAAGATCTTGCGGTAGGACGCCACGAGCTGTCCGTCGGGAGCGAAAACTGTTGCGGTGTTGAACAATTCGCCGTTCTCTCCGCGTTCACACAGGGAGCCCGGAACCAGCCAGGCGTCGGCGGCCCGGGCCACCTCACCGAGAGCGGCAGTCAGCGGGCCGTCCAGTGGTTCGGCGGCGGCGGCCGGCATGTCGGCGTCCTCGGTACCGAACAGGTGAATCTCGGGATAGACGATCAGCGCCGGACCCGTCACCGCCGACCGAACCCGAAGTACGTCGTCAGCGAACTGGGTGACGGTGTCCCCGCGGCCGAATACCGGCAGCCCCGCCACGTCGAGCGGTGCAGCCTGGACCGCGGCCACCGTGATCGATCCGGACACAGGACCTCCGACACGTTAATAACCCAGAATGAGCTAATTTAGCGAGATATTAGTTCAGCATGAGCAAATATGGCAATAGTTCACGTACCCTGAGGCCATGACGTTGCAGGTCGGTGACGCGCATCCGGCGCTGAGCGCCCCCGCTGTCGCGGGCATCACCCGACTCAGCGCGGCCGACACGGTCCGGGCCCGCCTCGAGCTGGCCATGGAACTGGGGCTCATGGTCGGTGGAGAACGGCTGCCCGCCGAACCTGACATCGCCGGAGCCCTCGACGTCAGCGTTGCCACTGTCCGCCGGGCCTTGCAGACGATGGCCGATGAGGGCCTGGTGGTCCGCCGCCGCGGACGGGCCGGCGGGACATTCGTCGCGCACAGCGGTGTCCAGGCCACGCCGGCCACCGATCGCCCGTCGGCGACGTATCGCGCCGATGCGCTCGAGGTGCGTCGCCTCATCGATCTTCGCGCCCTGGCCGAGGACGCCCTCTGTGCCGCTGCGGCGCAGGCCGCCACCGATGAACAACTCGACTCGCTCGCGGCGATCGTCGCTGAAGCTGCCGCAACCACCGACTGGACCGGCTTCCACAGCGCCGATCAGCGCTTCCACGAATCAGTCGCGGCGGCAAGCGGTCTCGACTGGGCGATGCACACCTACTGCGATGTATTGCACGGGCTGTACCGCTACTTCATTCCCTACCCGATCGACTACCTGCACCAGTCCAATCTCGAACACGCCCACTTGGTGGAGGCACTGCGCCGACGCGACAGCAGGGCGGCCTCAGAGATTGCCCGCAATCACGTGCTCTCGTTGCACAACACGATGTACGTCGGACTGCCACAGCCCGCAACCGGGCACGGCTAGCTTCGTGCCGCCGGTTCCTCGACCTCGGTGACCACCGAATCGTCGACATCGCGCGGGGCCCGCGACGTCTGCCAAGCGCGAACCACCAGGGCCGCCCACCCTGCCACGATGAGTGCGTAGATCCCGGTCGACCACGGCCAGTGCACACCGAAGTAGTGCACCAGCTTCTGGCTGTTGGTCAGCAGGATGACTCCGCCGACGGCGGTGCCGAGCAGCGCCGGGTTCAGCCGGCTCACCAGCCAGGCGGCAACGGGTGCGGCGATCACTCCGCCGACCATGAGTCCGAGCACCACCGGCCAGTTCTCCAGGAACTCCTGACGCAGCCCGATCAGGAAACCGATCGACGCCGACACGGACACCAGGAACTCCGAGGCGCTCACCGAACCGATCACCGTACGGGGCGCGGTCTTACCCCGCGACAGCAGCGTGCTGGTGGTCACCGGGCCCCAGCCGCCGCCGCCCGACGCGTCGATGAACCCGCCGAACAACCCCAGTGGGGCAAGGAACTTCGCGCTGTGACTCGTACCGTGCTGCCCCAGGGTCAGCGGCCTGCCCAGCGAGAAACGCAACAGCACGTAGAGTCCGATGCCCAGCAGGATCGCCGACATCAGGGGTGCGGCCGATTCCGTCGACAGCGACGAGAGCACCGTGGCGCCCGCGAAGGCACCCGCGGCACCTGGAAGGCCCAGCTTGGCCACCATCGGCCAGTCGATGTTCTTGAAGCGCCAGTGCGACACTGCCGACGCCAAGGTGGTACCCACCTCGGCCAGGTGCACTGCGGCGCTGGCCTGCGCCGAAGCCACGCCGCTGAGAACCAGGAGGGTCGAGGCGGTGACACCGAAGGCCATCCCGAGCGCACCGTCGACCAACTGGGCTCCCAGGCCGACGAGCGTGAAGATCAGAAGCGAACGCATGGGTTCGGCTGCTTTCGATTGTGGTCGTGAATCGACCTGGCGATTGACGGGCGCGGATCAGATGCGCGCGCGACACCATTCGTCGAAAGCCATCAACCGGCGAGACGGCCAGAACGGCTCGAGAGCAGCAAGGGCGGACGGCGCGGTGCGGTACGCACGTTCGGCCACCTGTCACCCCTCTCCCTCGTCGTTAGACAGACTGAGCAAGCCTACAAGAGTCCGGTCCGGATCCCACCAACGGGCTCAGACCGTGAGCAGTCGGTACAGCCCGATCAGGCCCACCACCACGATCACGGCCCGCAACGCGTTGGGCGACAGCCGCCGACCGTAGTGCGCACCCAGGAAGCCACCGATCAGTGAACCGGCCGCGATCAGCCCCGCCGCCGCCCAGCTGATCCGGTCGAACGCCACGAGCGTGTACGCCAGTGCGGCCACGATGTTTACCAGCAGCGACAGCAAGTTCTTGGCGGCGTTCATGCGCTGCATCGACTCGGGCAGCAGCGCACCCATCACCGCGATCAGCAGGATCCCCTGGGCCGCGGTGAAGTAGCCGCCGTAGACACCGACGGCGAACGTGCCGATCACCAGCACCGCCATGCGACCCGGACTCACGTGATCGGCGGATTGCCCCGAGGCCTCGGCGCGTCGCCGCGCCCAGCCCTGGATCCGTGGCCCGACGACCACCAGCACCAACGCCAGGATCAGCAGGACCGGCACCACGGTGACGAACACCTTTTCCGGCAGGTGCAGCAGTAGCCAGGAGCCCAGACCGGCACCGATCAGTGATCCGGGAATCTGCCAGCGCAGCCGCTTCCACTGCCCGCGCAGTTCCCGCCGATAGCCCCAGGTACCCGAAACCCCGCCGGCAACCAGACCGACGGCGTTGGACATCGTCGAGGTGACCGGTGGAATTCCCAGTGCCACCAGCGTCGGGAAGGTGATCAGCGTGCCCGAACCGACGATGGCGTTGATCGCACCCGCGCCGACACCGGCCAGGGCGATCAGGATCATGTGGGTGACCGACACTCGGGCCAGCCTATCGGCCCGAGGGGTCAGCGCTTCTTGGGTGCGCCGTGCTGGATGGTCGCTCCGCTAGCGCTTCGCTCCGCGCTTCTCCCGGACCCGGACATTGATCCGCACCGGGCTGCCCTCGAAGCCGAACTGCTCACGCAGTCGGCGCTCCAGGAACCGGCGATAGCCGGCCTCCAGGAATCCGGAGGTGAACAACACGAAAGTCGGCGGCCGCGTGGCGGCCTGGGTGGCGAACAGGATCTTGGGCTGCTTGCCGCCACGCACCGGCGGCGGCGTCGCGGCCACGATCTCTTTGAGGAAGTTGTTGAGCTGGCCGGTCGAGATCCGCTTGTCCCAGGACGCCAGCGAGGTCTCCAGGGCCGGCACCAGCTTCTGCACGGCCCGACCGGTCATCGCCGAGATGTTGACCCGCGGCGCCCACTGCACCTGGACCAGTTCGCGGTCGATCTCCTTGTCCAGCAGGTACCGCCGGTCCTCGTCGACCAAGTCCCATTTGTTGAACGCGATGACCAGAGCCCGGCCGGCATCGATCACCATCGACAACACCCGTAGGTCCTGCTCGGTCAGCGGCTGAGAGGCGTCGATCAGCATGATCGCCACCTCGGCCGCATCGATCGCGCCGTGGGTGCGCACCGAGGCGTAGAACTCGTGCCCGCTGGCCTGGCCGACCTTGCGCCGCAAACCCGCGGTGTCGACGAAACGCCAAGTCTTGCCGCCCAATTCGATCAGCGAGTCGACGGGGTCCACCGTGGTGCCCGCGACATCGTGCACCACCGAGCGCTCGTCGCCGGCCAGTCGGTTCAGCAGCGAGCTCTTACCGACGTTCGGCTTGCCCACCAATGCCACGCGGCGTGGCCCTCCGCCACCGCTGCCGGCCACCTCCGAGACCTCGGGCAGCTTCTCCATCACGGTGTCGAGCAGATCGGCGACGCCGCGCCCGTGCATGGCACTGATCGAGTGCGGCTCACCGATGCCCAGCGACCACAGCGCCGCGGCATCGGATTCGCCGCGTTGGGTGTCAACCTTGTTGGCCGCCAAGAAAACCGGCTTGCCCGACTTGCGCAGCATCCGGGCCGCCGCCTCGTCGGCCGAGGTGGCGCCGACGACGGCGTCGACGACGAGGATGATCGCGTCGGCCGTCCGCATCGCCACCAGCGCCTGATCGGCCACCAGCTGCTGAAGGCCTTTGGCGTCGGGCTCCCAGCCGCCGGTGTCCTGCACCATGAACCGGCGGCCCAACCAGTTCGCGTCGTAGGACACCCGGTCGCGGGTGACCCCGGGGATGTCCTGCACGACGGCTTCGCGACGACCCAGGATCCGGTTCACCAGAGTCGATTTCCCGACGTTGGGCCGACCGACGACAGCCAGCACCGGCGGCGGCGTGGCGGCCTCCTCCAGCACCTCGGCGACTTCGTCACTGAACTCCCAGTCGCTTTCGTCCGACCAGGTGCCGTCTCCTTCAGAGACGTTCATCGCCGTACCCCCGCATGCTGGGTCACCAGGTCGAGAAGATGTGCCACGACCTGTGTTTGGTCCATGTCGCTGGTGTCGACCACCAGGGCATCGTCAGCCGCGCGCAACGGCGACACGGCGCGAGTGGAATCGAGGTGGTCGCGGCGCTGCACGTCGGCGAGCACGGTCTCGTAATCGTCGGGCAGACCGCTCGCGATGTTCTGGGCATTGCGTCGCCGGGCCCGCTCCTCGGCCGACGCGGTCAGGAAGATCTTGACGTCGGCCTTGGGCAGTACCACGGTGCCGATGTCACGTCCCTCGACCACCACGCGCCCACCCGAGGACGCCAACTCGCGCTGCAGATCGACCAGCCGGGCACGCACCCCGGGCACAGCGGAAACGGCCGACACCGCACGGGTCACCTCGTCGCCACGGATCTCGGCGGAGACATCTTCGCCGGCCAGATAGGCGCGGTCCTCACCGGGATCCGAACCCACGCCGATGACCGCGCCCGACGCCACCGCGTCGATCGCCTCGGCATCGTCGAGGTCGGCGCCGGCCCGCAGCACCGCCAGCGTGACGATCCGGTACATCGCACCCGTGTCCAGGTAGCTCGCACCCAGCGCTTGTGCCAAACCTCTTGAAACCGAGGACTTTCCGGTTCCGGCCGGGCCGTCGACCGCCACCACCAGAGATCCGCTCACATTCCCACCGCCTGATAAAGCTCGCCGATTTCCTTGCGGCTGAGCGCCCTGATACTGCCCGGCCGCTGCTCACCGAGAGCCACCGAACCGATGTCGGTGCGGACCAGTTCCTGCACCGGAAAGTCCACCGCGGCCAGCATCCGCCGCACGATGCGGTTGCGGCCCTCGTGGAGGGTGACCTTGACCAGCGTCTTGCCCGGAACCGTGTCCACCACCGCGAAGCCGTCGACGTGGGCCGGGCCGTCGTCCAGTTCGACACCGGCGCGCAGCTTCTTGCCCAGCCCCCGCGGCACCGTGCCGATCACCGTCGCCACATAGGTTTTCGGGATCTCGTACGACGGATGCATCAGCCGGTGGGCGAGCTCGCCGTCGTTGGTCAGCAACAGCAGGCCCTCGGTGTCGGCATCGAGCCGGCCGACGTGGAACAGCTTCTTGTTACCCCGAACCCGGTGCTCGACGAGGTCTCCGACGCACGGCCGGCCTTTCTCGTCGGACATCGTGGACAGCATGCCGCGCGGCTTGTTGATCGCCAGATACACCAGGGTGTCGTCGAGCACCACCCGCGAACCGTCCACCCGGATCTCGGCCGTCGCCGGGTCGACCCGGGTGCCCAGCTCGGTCACCAGCCGGCCGTCGACCTCGACACGGCCATCGGTGATCATTCTTTCGGCCACCCGCCGGGACGCAACTCCGGCCTGTGACAACACTTTCTGCAGCCGTACGCCTTCTTCAGCAGCCATGTCAGTCCTTGTCCACGTCGAAGGCCGGCGGCTGATTGTTGCCGGGTGAGCCACCGTTGAGTTTGGCGAAACGCGGCTCGTCACCGAGTGATTCGCTCAGATCGTCGATCACGTCGACATCGGGCAGCAGTGGCGCGATGTCGGGCAGATCGGACAGCGAGGTCAGGCCCAGCCGCTCCAGGAACAGCTCGGTGGTGGCGAAGGTGGCCGCGCCGCTGTCGGGGTCGTTGCCCGCCTCGGTGATCAGACCGCGCGCCACCAGGGTCCGCATCACCGCATCGACGTTGACGCCGCGCACCGCACTCACCCGCGCCCGGGTCACCGGTTGCCGGTAGGCCACCACGGCCAAGGTCTCCAGGGCAGCGCGGGTCAGTTTGGAACGAGCACCGTCGAGCAGCAGCCGCTCGACATACGGGGCGTAACGCGCCCGGGTGTACATCCGCCAGCCGCCGGCGGCCTCACGCAGGTCGATGCCACTGTCCCGGGCGGCGAAGTCTTCCGCCATCAGGCGCAGTTTGGCCATCACCCGATAGGCGGGCTGCTCGGTCGCCGAGGCCAGCGCATCCACCGTCACCGGGGTGTCCACCACCAACAGCAGCGCTTCCAGCACGGCCCCCAGCTCACCGTCTTCGAGCTCGGGAACCGTCGCCACATCGATGCCCAGGTCATCTCCGACCGGGTTCACATCACCCGGGGCATCATCGGACCGCTCTCCGGAATCGGAGATCTCGTCAGTCATTGTTCTCGCTATTCTTCCGCATCAGCGGTGGCCAGATGTTCGCTGGTCGGCCGATCTCCGGTCCACGAAACCTGGAGCACTCCAAGCGGTTCTGGTTGCTCGAATGCTACCGCCTTGGCTCGGAACAGTTCGAGCAGCGCCAGGAAGCGGCCGACGATCTGCAGTCCGTCGGTGCACTCTGCCACGAGGTCGGCGAAAGTCGCCCATTCACCGATCCCGCGCTGTTCGAGCAGGGCGATGATCCGGTGAGCCTGTTCGGGCACCGACACCTTGGGCGCATGGATGTGGTCGGTGCCGACCGTCGGCACCGGGCGCGGGGTGAGGGCGGCGGCAGCGATCTCGGCGAATTTGCCGGCGTCGACGCCGAGCATCACCTCGGGCAGCAGGTCGGAGTATCGGTCTTCCAGGGATACCGCCCGCGGGTAGCTGCGCAGCGCCGCGGCCTCCAGTTCGGCGAACATCATCGCGACGTGTTTGAACGCGCGGTACTGCAGTAGGCGCGCGAACAACAGGTCGCGGACCTCGAGAAGCGCGAGATCCTCCTCGTCGTGCACCTCGCCCGACGGCAGCAGCCGGGCCGCCTTCAGATCCAGCAGGGTGGCCGCGATCACCAGGAACGTCGTGGTCTCGTCGAGCTCGAGGCGGGCGCCGATCTCCTTGGTGTACGCGATGAAATCGTCGGTGACCTGGTGCAACGCCACCTCGGTGACGTCGAGGCGGTGCGCGAAGATCAGCTGCAGCAGCAGATCGAACGGGCCCTCGAAGTTGGTGAGCCGAACCTGGAAGCGGTTCTGCTGCTCACCGGCAGTCGACTCATCCCCGACCGGGGCATCCGCTTCGGCACCGTCGGTGGTCGGGGTGTTCAGGACATCGTTCACGCGCCGAACCGGTCGATGACTTCGCGCGCCAGCGATCGGTAGGCCACCGCCCCGCCGGACTTTGGTGCCCAGGTGGTGATCGGTTCCCCGGCCACGCTGGTCTCCGGGAACCGCACGGTCCGGGTGATCACGGTGTCGAACACCAGATCGCCGAATCGTTCCACGACGCGGGCCATGACCTCGCGCGCGTTCACCGTGCGTGGGTCGTAGCGGGTGACCAAGATGCCGCTGATGGACAGTTTCGGGTTGAGCCGGTCGTGCACCTTGTCCACGGTGTCGGTCAGCAGGGCCAGCCCGCGCAGCGAGAAGTACTCGCATTCGGTGGGGATGATCACACCGTCGGCGCAGGCCAATCCGTTGACCGTGAGCAGGCCCAGCGACGGCTGGCAATCGATCAGCACATAGTCGTAGCGGTCCAGCACCGGGTACAGGGCCCGGGCCAGTGACTGCTCACGGCCGACCTCGTTGACCAGCTGGATCTCGGCAGCCGACAGGTCGATGTTGCTGGGCACCAGGTCCATGCCGCTGACCCGGGTCTTGATCACCACGTCGTCGATCGACACCCGCGGTTCGACCAGAAGGTTGTGCACGGTGTGCTCGAGTTCGTAGTGCGGCACCCCGAGACCGGCCGACAGTGCGCCCTGCGGGTCCAGGTCGACCAGCAGTACCCGGCGGCCGTACTCGGCCAGGCTGGCGCCCAGGTTGATGGTCGAGGTGGTCTTGCCGACCCCGCCCTTCTGATTGCACATCGCGATGACCTTGGCCGGACCGTGGGTCGAACGCGGTGGCGGTTCGGGAATGTCGCGCGGTGGCCGCCCCGTCAGGCCGAGTTCGGGCGTGTTGTGTTCGAAGAGGCCGTCGTGTGCGCTGTCGTCGTTCACGCCGGACCGCCACCGGTCCGGCATCCCGCAGTCTTGGCGCACATCCCGGCAAGTTTAACGTCGCTACGCAGCCTCGACGGGCAGACCCGCGGGCAATCCGGCGCATATGGTGTGCGTCATGAGTCTCAAACAGCGCCTGCCGCTGTTGCGGTGGTCGTTCATCCGGATGGGAATCGGCGCCAGACACTTCGCTCGCACCGGGCAGTGGGGCGACGGGCGGGAGGCCGCGGCCGCGGACTACGTCGAGGCCCATGCCCGCGCAGGCGACCTCGACGACGTCATCGCCGCCATCGACAAGTTCGCCTACGAGAAGTCGTTTCTGATCAACGTCGGCGACGAGAAGGGCGCACTGCTCGACGCGGCGGTGATCCGGGCCAATCCCCGGCTGGCTCTCGAGTTGGGCACCTATTGCGGGTACGGGGCGATGCGCATCGCCCGCGCCGCACCGGTGGCCCGAGTGTTCTCGGTCGAGTTCTCCCCCACCAATGCCGACATCGCGCGGCGCATCTGGGCACACGCCGGGGTGGCCGACCGGATCACGTGCGTGGTCGGCACCATCGGTGACGGTGGGCGCACGCTCGACGCGCTCGCGACCCACGGGTTCGACACCGGCGGGCTGGATTTCGTGTTCCTCGACCACGACAAGAACGCCTACCTGACCGATCTGCAGAGCCTGCTGGACCGCGGCTGGTTGCACCGGGGCTCGATCGTGGTCGCCGACAACGTGAAGCTGCCGGGTGCACCGAAATACCTGGCCTACATGCAGGAGCAACAGGGCTCGCGCTGGGACACCACACACCACAAGACGCATGCCGAGTACCAGACCCTGCTGCCCGACCTGGTGCTGGAGTCGGAGTACCTGGGCGGCTGACGGAAGAGTGCGCAACGGAATATATGGGGAGGCATCCCCGTTTATCTCCTTGTCACGCACCACCGCCACACGCCGAGAACTCGGAGACATCATGACCAAGATCGCCGTGATCACCACCAGTACCCGACGGGATCGCTTCGCCGATCGGCCGGCGAGATGGGTCACCGAGCACCTGCGACGCGCGGGTATGGACGTGGACGTGATCGACATGCGCGACCACGAGCTACCCAGCTTCGACGGACAGTCGCCCATGTATGCCCCGCGCCACTATGCGACGCCGGCGATCGCAGAATTCGGGCGCCGAATCGACCAAGCCGACGCATACATCGTGCTGACCAGTGAGTACAACCATGGGTACACCGGCGTGTTCAAGAACGCGGTCGACCACCTGTTCGCGGAATGGGACCGCAAGCCGATCGCATTCGTCGCCTGGGGCAATGTCGGCGGAGCCCGTGCCGTGGAGCAACTGCGCTCCGTCGCAATCGAATTCGGCATGGCACCCATTCGCCCTGCGGTGCACATCTTGCCCGATGTGATGGTGCCCGCGATGACGGCGCCCACCTACGATGCCGCACTCTTCAGCGCACTCGAACCGAAACTCGATGCGCTGGTGGAGGAATTGATCTGGTGGACCGCGACATTGCGACGGGGGCGCAATGTCGCGCTGAGGTAGCGCCGGCACGACGCGGTGGCGCGGCGCTCAGTCGTGCAGGACCCGGCGGACCTGTCGATCGGTCGGGGCGGGCGGCACCTCGACGGGGACCCCGGGCGAAAGGAGGCCGGTCAGCCACAGCGCGACCAGACGGCCACTGGACCCCGGCGCGTCCTCGACGGTGCGGTGGACCAAGCCGGCGTTGGCGATCAACAGCACGGCCAGGTCGGCCGGTGACGCGTCGGGGCGCACCGCCCCACCGCGCACAGCACGTTCGAACAGCGCGGTGACGGCGCGGTAGTGGCGGGCGCGGAGGTCTTCGACCCGGGCCGACAACGGCCGTAGCGATGCCAGCAGATCCGCCAGGCCTCGGTTGCTCGCCTGCAGCCTGCAGGTGGCGATGACGCAGTCCCGCAACGCGATCCCCGGATCGTCGGCCCGAGCGGCATCCTCGGCGAGGACGCAGTAGCGCTCGAGGTGACCGGTGTAGACCTCGGCGAGCAACGCCTCTCTGGTCCGGAAGTGCCGATACAACGTCGCGTTGCCGGTGTTCGCGCGGCGCGCGATCTCGTTCAAAGACACGTCCACACCATGTTCGGCATAAGCCGACTCCGCGGCGGCCAGCACGGCAGCGCGATTTCGTCGGGCGTCAGCGCGCACGGCCCGCCTCCTCGACCTAGGACCGGAATATATGGGGATCCATCCCCGTTTCATCCTACGCAAGATTAAATGGGGAAGCATCCCCGAATGGAAGGGGAATCATGAGAGCAGTCGTGGTCACCACATACGGCGGTCCGGAAGTTCTTCGACAGGTGGACATCGACGAGCCCCATGCCGGGCCCGGCCGGCTCCGGATCCGGGTGCACGCAGCCACGGTCAATCCCGCCGACGTGTTGCTGCGGATGGGCGACATCGACGACGCGTTGCGCGCGAGCACGGTGTCGCCTCCCTACCGTCCCGGTATGGAGGTCGCCGGACTCGTCGACGAGATCGGCCCGAACACCACGACCGACGTCCGGATCGGTGACCGGGTCATGGCGATCATGATGCCGATCGACCACTCCGGGGGCGGTTACGCCGAGTACGTCGTCGTCGACGCCGATCAGGTCGCCCCCGCACCGGCCGGGAGCAGTCACGCCGAGGCTGCCACGTTGCCGATGAACGGCCTCACCGCCCGCCGGGCGCTCGATGTGTTGAACCTGGAGCCGGGTCGGACCGTTGCCGTCACCGGGGCGGCCGGCGCCGTCGGCGGTTACGTCGTCCAACTGGCCAAGAACGACGGCCTGCTGGTGGTGGCCGACGCCGCGCCCTCCGACGAGCAACTCGTGTCCGACCTCGGGGCCGACGAGATCGTGCCGCGCGGACATGCTGTGGGAGAACGAATCCGGCGGTTACACCCCGAGGGCGTCGACGCGGTTGTCGACGCCGCGCTGCAAGGCGACGAGGTGTTGCCCGCGCTGCGCGACGGCGGTCAGATCGCCATCGTGCGTCGTCCCGGCGAGCGCGGCACCTCGATACTGCACCTCGAACGCGGCATCAACGTCCGCGACGTGTGGGTGCCCGACTACACCCACGCGACCGACAAGCTCGACAACCTGCGGATGCTGGCCGAGCAGGGCAAGCTCGCCCTACGAGTGGCACAGACCTTTCCTGCAGCGGAGGCCGCCGTGGCCCACCGCGCCATCGAACGGGGTGGCGTCCGTGGCCGCCTCGTCCTCACCTTCGACTAGACCACGCCACAACGAAAGAACGAGGGACAATCGAGATGAAACCCATCGGAGTCGGCGTCATCGGCGCCAGCCCGGGCGCAGGATGGGCCGCCGCAACCCATGTGCCGGCATTGCGGGCGCTGCCGCAGTACGACCTTCGCGCAGTGGCGACCAGCCGCGCGGAATCGGCCCGCCGCGCAGCCGACGAGTGGAAGGTCGACGCCTTCGACGACCCGCGGCAGCTGATCGGCCACCCCGGTGTCGATCTCGTCGTCGTCGCAGTGAAGGTGCCCGACCATCAAGACCTCGTGGCGCAGGCACTCGCCGCGGGGAAGATGGTCTTCAGCGAGTGGCCACTGGGCGTCGATCTCGTGCAGGCCGAGGACATGGCCACGAAAGCGGCCGAGGCGGGCGTTGCCACCGTGATCGGCCTTCAGGCGCGGTTCGACCCGGTGATCGCGCAATTACGGAACCTGGTTCGGCAGGGCTATGTCGGCAGGGTGCTGGCGACGAATCTCGTTGGCTCAGGCCAGGCCTGGGGTCCGACGACCGATCCGGCCCACGTCTATGCGTACGACCGTCAGAACGGTGTCACACCACTGTCGGTGTCCGTCGGTCACGCGCTCGACGCGCTGACGTTCGTCCTCGGCGACATCAACTCGGTGACCGCGACGCTCGGAGTCGGTCACCGGGAGATCGACGTGCTGGGCAGCGCCCCCATCCGATCCACCACACCCGATCAGGTCGCGGTGACCGGCGCGCTGGACAGCGGCGCGACAGCCTCGGTCTTCTACCGCGGCGGCCTGTCCCGCGCGGGTGATCTCCGGTGGGAGATCAACGGCACCGACGGCGATCTGCTCGTCACCAGCCCTGCCCCAATGGCAACGTGCAGGCGACGGAGCTCGTGCTCGCGGGCGGGCGCGGGCCGGACCTGCACGTCGAACCGATGATCGTGCCGGACGACGCCCCGGGTGCCGGGCTGCACATCCCGGCCCGCAATGTCGCTGCGCTCTACACCGCCTTCGCCCACGATCTGGCCGAAGGCACCACCCTCGCCCCATCATTCGGTGACGCGGTCCGATTGCACCGACTGGTAGACCGAATAGACCGCAGTGCATCCACCGCCGGGGTGAGGATGACAGGCGACCCCGAGGAGACCCCATGCGCGCTGCAGTCCTGACCGCTTACGGCACACCGCTACAGATCCGCGAGATCCCCGATCCGGCTCCCGGCCCCGGCGAAGTCCTGGTCCGCATCATGGCAAGCGGTGTGAACCCGCTCGACATCAAGATCCGCCGAGGAGAGGCCGCACACGCGAAGACGGCACCGCCGGCAATTCTCGGCATCGACATGGCCGGGGTGGTGGAAGCAGTGGGGGCACAGGTCGACGAATTCCGGGTCGGCGACGAAGTTTTCGGCATGACCGGCGGAGTCGGTGGCGTGGCTGGTTCGCTGGCCGAACTGGCTGCGGTCGATGCCCGGCTGATCGCCCACAAACCCGAGGCACTGTCGATGAACCAGGCCGCGGCCCTACCGTTGGGGTTCATCACCTCCTGGGAAGGTTTGGTCGACCGAGCCTCCGTCGCTCCCGGCCGGCAGGTACTCGTCCATGGCGGCGCGGGCGGAGTGGGGTTCCTCGCGGTGCAGATCGCCCTCTCCCGCGGCGCGCAGGTATTCGCCACCGGAGGCCCGTCGAGCCAGGAGGCGATCCGCCAGGTCGGTGCGACACCCATCGACTACACGACGCGCACCGTCGACGACTACGTCGACGAGTACACCGGCGGAGAGGGCTTCGACATCATCGTCGACAACGTCGGTGGTGCCACCCTCGACGACTCGTTCGGCGCGGTCAAGCGTTACACCGGCCACGTCGTCAGCGCATTGGGATGGGGCACTCACAGTTTGGCGCCGCTGTCCTTTCGTGGCGCCACCTACTCGGGCATCTTCACGTTGATGCCGCTGCTGACCGGCCACGGCCGAGAACACCACGGCCACATCGTGTCCCAAGCCACCGCGCTGGCTGACAGTGGCCAGTTGGTCCCCAGGCTGAACCCGACGACATACACCCTCGACGAAGTCGACGAGGCCCACGCTGTCGTCGAGAACGGCTCGGCCACAGGAAAAGTGATCGTGCTGCCCAACCGATAGCCACCGTTCCGTTCAGACCAAATCCCCCATCCGCACGTCGCAAGATGCGAGGCACCTCTCATGCACTGGAACCCAAGCGATACCGCCGTGGTGTTCATCGATCCGCAGAACGACGTCCTGAGCCCTACGGGGATCAACTGGGCGGCGACCGGAGCCAGCGTCACGGAGAACGACACCGTCGCGCACATGCTCGCGATCTTCAAGGCCGCACAGGCCGCCTCGTTCGGGATGTTCATCTCGCCGCACTACTTCTATCCCACTGACCACCGCTGGCAGTTCAACGGCGCCCTGGAAGCCGACGAACTACGCACCGGCACCTTCGACCGGCCGGGCCCGTTGAACCTGGACGGCCTCTCCGGCTCGGGAGCGGACTGGCTCGAAGAGTTCAAGCCATACATCAACCACCCGGACACGGTGGTGGTCAGCCCGCACAAGGTGTTCGGCTCGCAGACAAACGACCTGGTCCTTCAGTTGCGCAAACGGCGGATCAACAAAGTCCTCCTCGGCGGGATGCTCGCGAACATGTGCGTGGAATCGCACCTGCGCGATCTCCTCGAGCAGGGCTTCGAGGTGTACGTCGTCCGCGATGCCATCGCGGGCCCGCGTCACCCCGAGTGGGGTGACGGATACCAGGCCGCCCTGGTCAACTACGCCTTCCTCGCCCATGGGGTGGTCTGGACCGAGGACGTGGTGTCCGCAATGCAGTCCGCGTCTTGATCTTTGTACGACAAGGCGATTCGATGACACTCCTGTCGACCCCATTCGGGTTCAGCTCCACCGCTGACGACGTCCTCTCCGATGTCGACCTCTCCGGGCGGCGCGCCATCGTCACCGGTGCCGCTTCCGGAATCGGGCTGGAGACCGCACGCGCGCTGGCCTCCGCCGGCGCCGCCGTCGTGTTGGGTGTTCGGCGGCTCGAGGCCGGCCGCCGAGCTGCAGCCGAGATCACCGCCTCCACCGGAAACAACGCTGTCACACCGGCACTGCTCGATGTCGCCGACCTCGTGTGCGTGCGACACTTCGCGACCCAATTCGGCGCCGAGCCGGTGCACATGTTGGTCAACAACGCCGGCATCATGGCACTACCCGAATTGGCGCGCACCAAGGAGGGCCGGGAAATGCAGTTCGCCACCAACTACCTGGGCCACTTCGCCCTCACCGTCGGGCTCTACCCCGCGCTCAAAGCCGCCGGTGGCGCCCGCGTCGTATCAGTCAGCTCCAGTGGACATTTGTTGTCGCCGGTGGTGTTCGACGATCTGGATTACCGCTTCCGCCCATACGACCCGTGGACGGCATACGGACAGTCCAAGACAGCCGACGTGCTCCTCACCGTGGCGTTGACGCAACGCTGGCAGCACGAGTCGATCGTCGGCAATGCGCTCAATCCCGGTGCGATCGCCACGGGACTTCAGAAACACACCGGCGGGTTGCGAACTCCCGTCGACCGCCGCAAGAGCATCGGGCAGGGAGCTGCGACGTCAGTGTTACTGGCGGCGTCGCCGCTGGTAGACGGAATCGGAGGTCGCTACTTCGAAGACTGCAACGAATCGCCGGCTGTTACCCGGCGCCCGAACGATTTCAGCGGGGGCGTTGCACCGTATGCTCTGGATCCCGACAATGCCACGCGGCTATGGGACATCGGCCTTGCGTTCACTGGCCTGACCGCATGACCCCGGTCGACACCGCTAACGCCAATGCCGCGCAGTTAGCGTGGGCGGCCTGTTGTCAACCGTCGAGGATTTCGATGGTGATGGTGGTTGTGTAGTTGGTGCGGTCGATGGCGCCTTTGGCTCGGTGTTTGGAGATGGCTCGTTTGACC
>NZ_MLCL01000077.1 GCF_001942625.1 Mycobacterium syngnathidarum | reverse complement strand
CCGAACAGGCCCCACCGAAGCACACAGGAAAAGCTGGGCAGACCAGCGGCTACATCCTGCCCACCCCACAAACCGCCGTCAGAATCACCGTCGAACCACACCACTCAAGTCAGTCCACGGATTGAGGATTAGGGCGTCCCGACCCGGGGCGCCCGCATCTTCGACAAGGAACTAGACTCACTGCCGTGGTGCTCTTCTTCGAGATAATGCTCGTCGCGGCCGTCGTGGTCATCACGTGGTTCGCGTTGTACGCGCTGTACCGCCTCGTCACCGACGAGTCGTGACCTCCGACCGAGACATTCCAGCCGAGGCCCCTGTCCCCGAACCGGGCTCCGGCGACAGAGCCATAGCGGCCGCCGCGGAACGGGCCAAGGCTACGGCCACCCGTAACATTCCGGTCTTCGACGACCTCCCGGTGCCCGCCGATACCGCCAACTTGCGCGACGGCGTCGAACTCAACGATGCGTTGCTGGCGTTGTTGCCGCTGGTCGGCGTCTGGCGCGGCGAGGGCGAAGGCCGCGACACCCATGGCGACTACCGGTTCGGCCAGCAGATCGTGGTCTCCCACGACGGCGGCGATTACCTGATCTGGGATTCGCGGTCCTGGCGGCTGACCGAGACGGGTGAATACGACTCCCCCGGCCTGCGTGAAACCGGCTACTGGCGATTCGTGACCGATCCGGAAGATCCGACCGGCCGTGACGAGTCACAGGCCATCGAACTGCTGCTGGCCCATTCGGCCGGCTATGTCGAATTGTTCTACGGCAAGCCCCTCACCCAGGCGTCCTGGGAGCTGGTCACCGATGCGCTGGCCCGCAGCAAGTCCGGGTTGCTCGTCGGCGGCGCCAAGCGGCTCTACGGCATCGTCGAAGGCGGCGACCTGGGGTACGTGGAGGAACGGGTGGACGCCGACGGCGGGCTGGTCCCGCACCTGTCGGCCCGACTGTCACGGATTGTCGGCTGATGCGCCGGCCATTGTTGGCGGCTGGTCTGCTTGCCGCGGCGGCTTTGCTCGGTGCATGTTCGTCCGAGGGTCCGCAACCGGCACCCGTCTCACCGCCGGCCGAGCACGGCACTTATGCGCACTGCCTGTCCGAGCACGGTGTGCCGATGGCGCCAGGGCCGATCGCGGGCCCGCCGTCCGGAGTCGACGACCGAACGTGGCAGGAAGCCACCAAGGCATGTTCGAGTTTGGCGCCCGGCCCCAGCGGCTAGTCACGACAACTCGCCCCACAGCGGACGCATAGCCGACGAATAACCCGCGCTCAGCGGGGACTCATACGGTCGATGCCGTGAAACACATTCTGCGAACCGCCTTTTGCGGCCTGGCCGCCTTCGCCGTGGTCGGTTCAGTGGCCGCATGTTCCTCGACCGAGTCGCCGGACCCGTCCCCCGCATCCTCGGCAGTATCGGTGCCTTCGACGAGGTCAGTCACCCCGGATGCCTTCGGAGAGTGCATGCAGGAGCACGGAATTCCGGCGCCGCCCGAAGGCACACCTGGCGCACCCGGCGGACCGGAGCATCCCGGCGGGCCCGGACACCGACCGGACGGACCGCCGCCTGGTGGCGATGCCACGCCTCCCCCGCCGCCCGGCGTGGACCAGGCCCAGTGGGAAGACGCCATGCAGGCCTGCCAGTCACTGGCGCCACAACCGCCAGGGCAGTAACAGAGTCGGCCTACCCCAGACATGGGGCGACCCCCGAGCCGTGGTACCTGGTTGGACAGACCGAGAGGCTCGGGGGCCGGGTGGCTGCGGGGAATTCGCCAGCGCGCGCAGGCAATACCCCGGCGCTGCTAGCGGGCAGCCACCTCACATGTCCATAAGTCACTCAATTTGACGGACCACCTCCTTCCCTGTGTACCGCGAAGCTACCACCGTCCCAGAAGGGGCTGCCAGTGATTTTTACGGTCAGTGCGAGCGCCTTTGCGAAGGACGTTCGCCGGACGTGTCCGACCGGCCGGACTACGGCGCGACGGGGGTATCCCCGAACTTCGAAGTCGGCCGCGTCGCGGGTTCCCGCCCTTCACCACTCTCGGTGAGGCCGATGCACTCACCGGTGTTGGCGCCGGTGCACGGGATGGAGCCACCGGGTATGTCCACAGCCGGCAGATCGGGGTTACCCGGTATACCGGCTTGTGGGCCATCTGGACCCACCGGCACGCAGACTCCGCCGCGCAGATCCTCCCCGGGTTCACAGCTCGCGACCGACTGCACCGGGTTCGAACCGGGCATCGCCGGGGAGACGGCAAGCGCGGGTACGGCGGCGATCACGAGTGAAAACCCGCCGGCAATCAAGAATTGCGATTTCTGAATATGCGGTATCGCCATGGCGTCACACTTCCTTCAGGACGCCGGCCGTTCATATTCGAGGGAAAACGCCGCCGGCGCCGACATGAAGGACCCTACGCTTTGCCGGCGACGGGTGTGCCGACTACTCACATTTGATCTCTGGACCATAAAAGCCCAGGCAAGGTGGGCCCGCCGTCGGCCGAGCGAACAACGGTCAGCGATCGCTGACAATCGCCGCATCGACCAGGCCGGCTACGTCGGCGGCCAGCGGCGCATCGGTCAGCGGCTGCCCGTCCAACGTATGCACGCGGGCCGCGAGGGTTATGCTGGACACCAGCCAAACCCCTTGTGCGGTAAGAAGATCCGATGGCCTGAGAGCCCGGAAGTCGCAGTCGTAGCCCTTGTTGCGAGCCACCTCGAACAGAGCCTGCTGAGTGGTGCCGCGCAGGATCGGATACCACGGCGGCGGGGTGAGCAGCAGCGGCTGCCCGTCGTCGCCTTCGGTCGCGATCACCACGGTGGAACGCGGCCCCTCCAGGAGGTAACCATCGGAGCTGACGAAGATCACGTCACCCGCCCCGTGGCGCTCGGCATGCCGTAGCGCAGCCATGTTGACCGCATAGGACAGGGTCTTGGCGCCGGCTGCCAGCCACGGCATGTCACTGGCATTCAAGGGGAGCCCCCGGTCCAGGGTGATCGCCGCCAGCCCCTCGCGCCGCACCCTGGCCACCCGCTCGGCCAGGGCACCGATGGTGGCGAATGCGGTCGGTGATCCGCCGCTCTCCCGCCCACGGCTGTACACCAGGCGCAGCACCCCGTCGCCGTCGTTGTCCTCGGCCCAGCGCTCGGCCCCCAGCGCCACCGCCGCGCGCCAAGCCGGCAGGTCAGGCTCGGGCAGGTCCAACATCTTGGCGGACTGGCGCAACCGGCCCAGGTGGGCTTCCAACAGGCAGGGTCTGCCGTCACGCACCAGCAGCGTCTCGAAAACTCCATCTCCACGCACGGCAGCCAGGTCGTCGGCATGCAGCAGCGGGGTGTCGGGGTCGTGGATCTGCCCGTCCAGGGTGATCAGCACGGCTGGTTGGCTTGCCATGGGGCCACAGCGTAGTTTGCGCCCGCGGCCGGCTTGGGCGAAGAGCGACAAACGTACAGTTGGCCTATGACTGCACTACCGTCAGCAGTTCCGGCTCCTGAGGCCGGTCCCGACTCCGGCGCCGTCTGGCATTACGGAGATCCACTTGGTGAACAGCGGGCCGCAGCGCGAGACGCGGTCTTGGTGGACCGATCGCACCGGGCGGTGCTGACGTTGACCGGCAAGGACCGTCAGACCTGGTTGCACAGCATCTCCAGCCAGCACGTCAGCGCACTGCCGGACGGCGCCGTCACCGAGAACCTGAGCCTGGATTTGCAGGGCCGTGTCGAAGATCACTGGATCCAGGCCGACCTGGACGGCACCACCTACGTGGACACCGAACCGTGGCGGGGCGAACCGCTGCTGGCTTATCTGCGCAAGATGGTGTTCTGGTCCGACGTGCAGATCGAGCCCGCGGATCTGGCGGTGCTCTCACTTCTGGGGCCCGGGCTCGCCGATGAGCAGGTCCTCAAGGCCCTGGCCATCGAGGAGTTGCCGCAGGAAGCGACGGCGGTGGCGCTGCCCGGCGGTGGGTTCCTGCGCCGACTGCCCGCCCCCGGCATGGAATTGGACCTGGTGGTGCCGCGCGCGGCGACGGCCGAATACATCGGGCGGCTCACCGCCGCCGGTGTGCGGCCGGCCGGCATCTGGGCCTACGAGGCGCACCGCGTGGCGTCCGGTCGGCCTCGCTTGGGTGTGGACACCGATGAGCGGACCATTCCGCATGAGGTCGGCTGGATCGGTGGCCCCGGGGTCGGGGCGGTCCATCTCGACAAGGGCTGCTATCGCGGCCAGGAGACAGTCGCGCGGGTGCACAACCTGGGCAAACCGCCCCGGATGCTGGTGATCCTGCAACTCGACGGCTCCGCCGACCGGCCGGTGACCGGCGACACGGTGACCGCCGGCGGACGCAATGTCGGCCGAATCGGCACGGTCGTCGAGCACGCCGACGAAGGCCCGATCGCGTTGGCGCTGCTCAAACGGGGTTTGCCGGCCGACACCGCGCTGATCGCCGGGGCTGAGGCACAGGCACCGGCCGTGATCGACCCGGATTCCATGCCGGGAGCCGATGCCACGGCCGGAGCCGGGCGCGCGGCGGTCGACCGTCTCCGCGGGCGTTAGGCCGTGGAACTGCACAGGAGCACGTAAACTCACTCGGTCACCGACGACGTGACGACCGTCTCTGCGCGGATGCCGCGATCCTGGAGATGGTCGTGTTGCTGTGCAACGACGCACCGCAGCCCGGGTCCCAGCCGCGCACCGTGAGGCAGGGCCTGACAGCACTTCGCGGGCAGGCACGGTAAAGTGTTGGCAGGACAATAAAGACACACAGATCGGAGCCGCCTAGCAATTGGGCCGCTCCGTTATTGCGCGAGGGGGTCCCCCCATGGGCCGCGGCCGGGCGAAGGCAAAGCAGACCAAGGTGGCACGTGAGTTGAAGTACAGCTCACCCAACACCGACTTCAGTCAGCTCCAACGTGAGCTGTCGGGATCTCCCGATTCCGGTGACGTCAATGACGACGCCGACGAATGGTCGGGTGAGGATGACTGGCGGCGCTGAGCCGCCTGCATTCCGTCCCAGAACTTAGACACGGGTCGCGCTGGTTGCGCATGACGCTTACCGGCGCGACCTTGTCTAACTGCTTCAGAACCGCGGATGCTGTCCCACCAGCTGGGCGCGCACACTGTCCTTGCCGCCCTTCTTGACGGTTCCCAGCGTCCAGCAGTCCAGGTGCCGTGCGGTCAGGATGGCCAGCGCGCGGTCGGTGTCCTCGGGCGCCACCACCGCGACCATCCCGACGCCCATGTTGAACGTCTTCTCCATCTCGGCACGCTCGATGCGTCCGCGCTGGGCGATCATCTGGAACACCGGCGCCGGTGTCCACGTACCGCGATCCAGTTCTGCGGTCAGCCCGTGGGGCACCACGCGTTCCAGGTTGCCCGCCAGGCCGCCGCCGGTGACGTGGCAGAACGTGCGCACCTGGGTCTCAGCGGCCAGCGCCAGGCAGTCCTTGGCATAGATGCGGGTCGGTTCCAGGAGCTCCTCACCGAGCGTGCGGCCGAACTCCTCGACGTGGCCGGCCAGGTTCATCCGGTCGATCTCCAGCAGCACCTTGCGGGCCAGGGAGTAGCCGTTGGAGTGCAGTCCACTGGATTTCATGGCGATGATCACGTCGCCGGGCCGGACCCGGTCGGGCCCGAGCACGTTGTCGGCCTCGACGATGCCCACACCGGTCGCGGAGATGTCGTAGTGGTCGGGTTCCATCAGACCGGGGTGTTCGGCCGTCTCTCCCCCCAGCAGGGCGCAGCCGGCCTGGACACAGCCCTCGGCGATGCCGGACACGATCGCGGCGACCCGCTCGGGGACGGTCCGGCCGACGGCGATGTAGTCCTGCAGGAAAAGGGGCTCGGCACCGCACACCACGAGGTCGTCGACCACCATGGCAACCAGGTCCACCCCGACGGTGTCATGCTTGTCCATGGCCTGCGCGACCGCCAGCTTGGTGCCCACTCCGTCGGTCGAGGACGCCAGCACCGGCTCGCGGTAGCCGCCGCGTAACGCGAACAGACCGGCAAAGCCACCCAGGCCGCCCCGGACCTCCGGGCGGGTCGCCTTGGCGGCGAGGGGTTTGAAGAGTTCAACAGCGCGGTCTCCGGCTTCGATATCGACCCCGGCTGACGCGTACGAAATGCTGTTGTGTTCGGCGATGCCGTGCTGTTCGGCGCCCTTAGTCATCGCAAGCAAGGCTACCGCCCCGCTCTTGCGGGGGTACAGCGCAGGAGGCGTTAAGAGCCCCTCAAGGCCTGCGCAGGGCCGAGGCGTTGTCGTTGTCGGCCTGCCGCGGGGTGCCGGTGCGGGCCGCTGGGGCCATTTCGCTCCTCGCGTGCGCAGACGCCAGCATGTGCTCGACGACGTTCTTGCCCAGCGCGGTCTCCCCCGGCAGCTCGATCGGGTAGACCCCGTCGAAACAGGCCGAGCACAGTCGGGTCGGCGGCTGCTCGGTGGCCGCGATCATTCCCTGCTGGGAGATGTAGCCCAGGCTGTCGGCGCCGATGGCGTGCCGCACGGCCTCCAGCATCTCGCCGGGATGTTCGGCGGAGGCCGCATTGGCGATCAGTTCGGCCGGGGTGGCGAAATCGATGCCGTAGAAGCACGGCCATTTCACCGGCGGCGAGGCGATCCGGACGTGGACCTCCAGCGCCCCGGCCTCACGCAGCATCCGAACCAGCGCCCGTTGGGTGTTGCCGCGCACGATCGAGTCGTCGACGACGATCAGGCGCTTGCCTCGGATCACCTCGCGCAGCGGGTTGAGCTTGAGCCGGATACCGAGCTGCCGAATGGTCTGGGACGGCTGGATGAAGGTGCGGCCCACGTAGGCGTTCTTCATCAGGCCCTGCCCGAACGGGATGCCCGATTCCTGTGCGTAACCGACCGCGGCCGGAGTTCCTGATTCCGGGACGCCGATCACCAGGTCGGCGTCGACCGGGTACTCGCGGGCCAGTCTGCGGCCGATGTCGACACGGGTGGCGTGCACCGAGCGGCCCACCAGCGTGCTGTCGGGGCGGGCCAGGTAGACGTACTCGAACACGCAGCCCTTGGGTTCGGGGTTGGCGAACCGGGTGGATCGCACGCCGTCGGCGTCGATGGCCAGCAGTTCGCCGGGTTCGATGTCGCGGACGAACGAGGCGCCGACGATGTCGAGCGCGGCGGTTTCCGAGGCCACCACCCAGCCCCGGTCGAGCCGGCCGAGCGCCAGCGGGCGCACCCCGTGCGGGTCACGCGCGGCGTAGAGGGTGTTCTCGTCCATGAAGGTCAGACAGAAGGCGCCGCGCACGGTGGGCAGCAGCTCCAGGGCGGCCTGCTCCAGGGTCGCGTCGGCGGCGCCGTGGGCCAGCAGCGCGCCCAGGATGTCGGAGTCAGTCGTGGCGGCCGGGGCGCCCTTCATCTCGATCAGTCCGGCTTCGCGGGCCCGGGCAGCCAGTTCGGCGGTGTTGACGAGGTTGCCGTTGTGGCCGAGTGCGACACCGGTTCCGGCAGCGGTGTTGCGGAATACCGGCTGGGCGTTTTCCCAGGTGGTGGAACCGGTCGTGGAGTAGCGGCAATGGCCGACGGCGACGTGGCCCGGCATGGCTGCCAGTGTCTGCTCGTCGAACACCTGACTGACCAGGCCGAGATCTTTGAACACCAGAATCTGCGAACCGTCGGACACGGCGATGCCCGCCGCCTCCTGGCCGCGATGCTGCAGGGCGTACAGGCCGTAGTAGGTGAGCTTGGCGACGTCTTCGCCTGGGGCCCAGACCCCGAATACGCCGCATTCCTCGCGCGGTTCGTTCTCGTCGTCGAGTTGCTGACCAGTCACGATAGGGCTGCTCCCGGGGCGGGCGGTTTGGTGACGTAACCGAGTCTACGGTCAACTCGGGTGTGCAGCGGAATCCATCGCCGTGTCCGAAGCGGAATTCGCCTGCCCGGCCGGCAATGGGCCGGGTGCCGAATCCGAAAGGCCCAGGCGAACTTCCGCGCACCGGTAGGCGAACGACGCGTGCAGCTCACAGTGACGACAGATCGTGATAAATATCGCATTTCGGCGTCGCCGGCGGATGCGCCCCGCACAGAACGGGTTCCCGACGGATGCCGTCAGCCACCCAGGGCGTGGGCCATGGCCACCACGACGGGACCGAGCAGCGGCAGCGCCACGTTGGAGAAGGCGTAGACGATCGCTTGATCACGTCGGCCGCGCCCGGGTCGTACTGGCCGAAGGTGGGCCGCTTGGAGCGGACCCAACCGAACAGCAGGCCCGTGAGCAGGCAGCCTCCGCCGGTGCCGAGAGTGAGCGGGATGTCGGCGACCTGCCGGACCAGGCCGCCGAGGAGGAAGCCGGCGACGATGTCGATGTCCAGCGTGGCGTCGTCTCCGCCGAGCTCCTCGCCGATGCGTTCACCGACGTGGACGAGGTTGTCGCGCAGGCCCACGACGAGGACGTGGTCACCGGCGGCCAATTCGAGGTCGGGTCGAAGTTCGACAGGCTTGCCGCCCCGCGAGACCTGCTCGGTCACCGTCGCGTCGGCCAACCCGTCCTGGACCCGCCCGACCGTCTGGCCCGCCGCGGTTTCGACCCGGTAGAGGCGTCCGACGATGCGCGGCGCCGCTGGGGTGGCAGTGTCCTCGTCGGAGTATCGGGATCCGCTGCTCTACACGGCGCAACCGCCGATTCCACTTACACTGGGGTGCAGGGCTATCCACCGTTCATTCGGCATCGATGCGCGCCAAGGGCAGCCACCGGGCCACCTCGGACGCCCGCGATCCCGACATTTGCACGGCCGCTCCGGCCGCGTCGAGATCGAGCAACCCGGTGGCCAGCAGCAACCAGGTGCGGGGATCGGTTTCCACGACGTTGGGTGGGTTGCCGCGGGTGTGACGTGGGCCTTCGATGCATTGCACCGCGACGAAGGGCGGCACCCTCAACTCGACGCTGGCTCCCGGTGCCAGCGCGGCCAGGGTGCGCGCGGTCAGGCGGACCGCCTCGGCCAGTTCGGCACGCGTGGGCTCGGTCCTGGTGGGTTCGCGTAGCCAGTCGGCCACGGCGGTGACCGCCGCCACGGTCTTTTGCGGATCGACACTGCCTCGCGCGGCCATGTCATAGAGTCTCGCAAAGTGTTTGCCGATCACCGTAATCCGCCGTACCGCCCGGCCGGTGCAGTGCTCTTGGTGATTCTCGCGGTGACCTTCGGGTTGATCGTCGCGCAGTTCCGGGGCGCTTTCGAGGCGAAGGCACCGTTGACGCTGCTGGCCTCGCGGGCGGGCCTGGTTCTGGATCCGGGTTCGAAGGTGACCTACAACGGCGTTCCCATCGGCCGGGTGGGCGCGGTGAGCACCGACGGCGGTGATCCGATTCGGGCTCGGGTGCGCCTCGACATCAATCCGAAGTACCTGGACCTGCTTCCGGCCAACGTATCGACCTCGATCCAGGCAACCACGGTGTTCGGAAACAAGTACGTGGCCTTCACTTCACCGGAACACCCAAGCACACAACGAGTTTCGACCTCGAAACCGATCGACGTCACGGCCGTCACCACCGAGTTCAACTCGTTGTTCGAAACCATCACCGCGATCACCGAACAGGTAGACCCGATCAAGCTGAACCAGACCCTGTCTGCCACCGCCGAGGCGCTGACCGGGCTGGGTGATGCGTTCGGGCAGTCGCTGGCCGACGGCAACACCATCCTCGACGATGTGAACCCGCGGATGCCTGCGCTTCGCCACGACATCGCCGCGCTGGCCGACCTCGGCGAGCGCTATGCCGAGGCCGGGCCCGACCTGTTCGACGGCCTGGGCGACGCCGCGCGCAGCGCGGCCACCTTCAACTCCCAGCGCGGAAACCTCGACGCCGCACTGGTCGCGGCGATCGGTTTCGCCGGAACCGGTTCCGACATCCTCGAGCGTGGCGGTCCCTATCTTCAGCGCGGTGCGCAGGATCTGCTCCCGACGTCGAAGCTGTTCGACAAGTACCAGGGGCAGTTGTTCTGCACCATCCGCAACTATCACGACGTCGCGCCGGCGTTCTATGCGACGTTCGGGGGCGACAACGGATATTCCTTCGAAAGCACCGGGACGTTGTCGAGCATCGGGGTGGGCAATACCTATGTTTATCCGGACAACCTGCCGCGGGTGAACGCCAAGGGCGGGCCCGAGGGCAAGCCCGGCTGCTGGAAGCCGATCACCGCCGAGCTGTGGCCGGCACCGTATCTGGTGATGGACACCGGACTGTCGATCGCACCGTACAACCATGTCGAACTGGGCTCGCCGATCTTCGTCGACTACGTCTGGGGGCGGCAGATCGGTGAGCCCACGATCAATCCGTGACCGCTCTACGATCTTGATCCGGGGGAATCGGGTGAGAGGGGACTTCGTGAACGGTAGTGCTGATGCCTAAACGTGCGATACCGGCGAGCCCCGAGCGGCCTGTGGCCTGGCCCCCGGGGCTTCCGGCCTGGCGTGCGGTCGGCCTGTCCCTGGCACCGATCGCAGCGGCGGCCTTCAACGGCGTAGCGGGCCTGTGCGCGGCGGTCATCGCCGCCGTGTTGATCTTCGCCTTCGCCCGGCTGCATCGGTATGCGCCGCAGGCGGTGTCGACAGGCGATCTGGTGGCCTCCACCGTGGGGCCGGCCGCCGGGCGGTTCACCAGCCTCGTGCAAATGGCGGCGTACGTGCTGCTGGGTGTGGGGGTCGCGCTCACCCTCGCGCTGCAACCGTTGAGCGGGGCTCCTGACCTGGAGACCGCCCTGGCCGGATGGTGGTGGCCGGGCTGGTCGGTGGCCGTGGTGGTCATCGCCGGGGCGGTGGTGGCCTACCTGCCCACCCGGGCGGTGGGTGCGACGGCTGCCGCCCTGGCCGGCACGGGCCTGCTGATTTTCCTCTACCTGTCTGTGGCGATCATGGCCCGCGTGGCGGCCGGGACCCCGCCGATGCAGTTCGGCGGGCCCGCGCCCGCCGATTCGGTCCTGCTGGTGACGGCGGCAGCCATCCCCCTCGGCCTGGGGCTGGTGGGATTCGAGGCGGCCACCGTGGTCAACGGCCGCCTGGAGTCCGTGGCGCGTCCGGTGGGGGCTGCGGTGGGGGTCACCGCGCTGACCACCGTCGTGCTGCTGCTGGCCGCCAACATCGGCGCGACCGGCGGGTTCACTCCCTCTGCGCAGAACCTCTCGTTGATCGTGTCCGAGTTCTACGCCGACGCCGGCTTCTACTGGTTCGTCACCGGCGCGTTGTGCCTTGGGTCGGCCGCGTTGCTGGGCCTGATGTGGGCGGCGACGCGGGTGGCGGCACGGCTGTTCGGTTCCGGTCCAGAGGTGGCGATCCTGGTTCCCGCGGCGATGTGCGTGCTGGCCGTGGGGTTCTGCCGCTTCCAGAACCATATCGGCGGATTGCAGAGCACCGTCGCCGCTCTTCTCCTGCTGGCCGTGTATACCCTTGTCACCGAAGCAAATTCGCGAGTGGCCGGCACCGCGGCGGCGCAGCAGGCGCCCCGGCTGATCCTGGTCGTGGTGGTGGTATGTGTGGTGTTGATCCCGCTGCGGGTCACCGATTTCGCGGTGTCCACGTTGTGGCCGCTGACCGTCGCAGCTGCGATCCTGGCGCTGGCCGCGCTGCTGGCCCGGCTTGGTAGGCCAGTGCAGCCAGCGCTCCCGCCTCATTGATCGCCAGGTGGGCCAGCATCGGTGCGGCCAGGCTGGCCGATCGCTGCGCAAGCCGGCCGAAAACCCATCCGGCGACACCGGTGGCCAGGACCGTCGGGAGCACGGGTTGTCCTGCGGCGCGCGCGTCGGCGATGTGCGAGAGCCCGAAGGCGGTGGCCTGCAGCACCTGACCACCGGCCGGGCCGAATGCGTCGGTACCGACCTTGCCCAGCGCGCCGCGGAAGGCGGCCTCCTCCGGCCAGACGGTCCCGAGCGGGATTCGCAGCGCCAACCATCGGTGCGGTTCGTCGGGCAGCGCTTTGCGGCGCATTCCGGCGCGCACCGGCGGCACCGTCGACGTTGCCGCCACACCGGCACTCACCGCGGTTGCGGCAGCGGCCCCCAATCGCAGGCCCGACCACACCGCCGGAGGCCGTAACCCCGGCCGGGCGCCGGTTGCGAGCATGAGCACACTGCCGAGCGCCACGCGCACCAGCGGCTGCCAACGAGCCGGCAGCCGAGGATCGACCAGACCGTTCCACCCGACCACTCCCGCGGCCAGCGCCACCGCGTGAAGCCTGCTGGCCGGCATCAGTATTCGGGCCCGTCGTTGGCCTCGATCTTCTCCAGGGCCGTCCGGATGCGCTCGGTGTCCTCGGGCGTCCAGCCCGGCGGCGGAGCCACTGCCACCCAGCCGTCGAGTACCGATTCGCCGTAGTTGTGCCCGTGCCCGGCCGGCACGCTCGACGCGTTGGTGATGTCGGCGGCCACTTGCCAGAACGTGATGATCGGATACCAGCGCATCGAGGCGGTGCGGTCCGTGCCCGGCGGTTCGACCAGCCAGTCAGGTTCGGAGAACAGCAGATCCGTCGACCACCAGACGATCGGGTCCGACGGGTGCTGCAGGAACAGGACGCGGGTGCCTTCCCACGGGGCCGCGGCGTCTTCGGCGATCTCGGCAGCGTTGGCAGCCTCGGAGAACCGCACCGTGCGGCCGTTGTCGTAACGGGGCCGCACCTGTGGGGTCCCCGGGTCGCGGCGCGCGGTCAGGCCGCTCCACAACGGGCTGGCGTTGGGCGGGCCGACCCACAACACCGAAGAGAAACCCATCCTGGCGATATCGGGCAACCAGCTGAATGCACCCTGGCCACCCATCGATCCCAAGCTCTCGCCGTACAGCACCAGCTTGGGCCGGTGGTCGGGGGGCCGCTGCGCCCAGCGCGCCTGGATCGCGTCGATCATCATCCGGCCGATGTCCATGGACTTCTCCCGGTCACCCATGAACGAAATCCAGCTCGGCAGATAGGAATACTGCATGCCCACCATCGCGGTATCGCCGTTGTACATCAGCTCCAGCGCGCGGGCGGCCACCGGGTTGACCCAACCGGTGCCGGTGGTCGGGACGATGACCAGGAGCTTGCGGTCGAAGGCATGGGTTCGCTCAAGCTCGCTGAGCAGCACGGCAATTCGCTGCTCGTCGGTCTCGGCGGTGTTCAGGCCGGCGTATACCCGGATGGGTTCTTTGGCCGGCGCACCGTTGACGTTTTCCAACTCTGGGGCACGTGGTCCGGCCGCCACGAAGTTGCGGCCCTGAAAGCCAAGAGAATCCCACGCTGCGAATGATTCTGGGCTACCGGATCTTTCAGGCTCGACGGGTTGACTGATGCCCTCACGGGTGGTGGTGTTCTGCGGCTGGAACACCCGGCTGGCGCCGGCCAGGAACCCGCGGTAGAGCACGCCGTTGACCAGGCTGACCACCAGCACCACCACGATCGCGGTGCCGACGAACTGGGCCACCTCCCGGTGCAGATGCCAGCGCCGGATGAACATCCTGGCCAGCAGCCGCACGATGTCACGCAACAGCCGTGCCGTGGCTATCAGCGCGCCACCCACCGCGACCGCGATGATCATGGTGCGCAGATAGCCCAGCGTGGCCGGGCCTTCCATGCCCATCAATGCCGAAACCTGCCGCTGCCAGGCCGCCGCGGGAATAAGCATCAGCACGCACGCCGCGATGGCGCCGGTCACCACGAACGCCTTGAGCCAGTAGGCCGTCCGCTTCGACGGCGGCCACCAGGCACGGTTGCGTAAACCGAAGCGGTACAGCGCTTTACCCAGCAGCAGCCCGATGCCGTAGCCGATGGCAGCGTTGATGCCGCCGATCAGCCCGGCGAACAGCCAGTCGCGGGGCAGCAGCGACGGGGTCAGCGAGAGACAGAAGAACAGGGCTCCGACGGCGATGCCGGCGAAGTCCAATCGCACCAGGCTCCAGGCCCAGCGCAGCAGGGGATGACGTTCGTCGAGGGCTTTTGCCGTCACCCGAACAGCCCGGGCAGCACGCCCTCCGACGTGCTCCGTAGCTCCGCGAGGGTGATGCTGAACTGGCCTTGGACTTCGATCAACGGTTCTCCGCCTTCGGGCCCCTGGTCGACGACGCCGACCCGTGTCACCGGCAGGTCCCTGGCCTCACACATCGCCCGGAACCGGCTCTCCTCGGTGCGCGGCACAGCCACCAGCGCCCGGCCGGCGGATTCGGAGAACAGGAAGACGAACGGATCGACATTCTCCGGAAGGAACACCCGGCAACCGGTTTCACCGGCCAGTGCGGCCTCCACCACGGCCTGGATCAGGCCACCTTCGGACAGGTCGTGTGCCGCCGAGATCAGGCCGTCGCGTGACGCTGCGGTCAGCACCTCGGCCAGCAGCTTCTCGCGGGCCAGGTCCACCTTGGGCGGGACACCACCGAGGTGATCGGCGGTGACCTGGGCCCAGACCGATCCGTCGAACTCGTCGTGGGTGTCGCCGAGCAGCAGTAGCGTCTCACCCGGCTCGGTGCCGAGGCCCGTGGGGATGCGTCGCTTCACGTCGTCGATCACCCCGAGCACGCCCACCACCGGAGTCGGCAAAATCGCCGTGGAACCGGTCTGGTTGTAGAAACTGACGTTGCCGCCGGTGACCGGAATGCCCAGAGTGGCACAGCCATCGGCCAACCCGCGGACAGCCTGGCTGAACTGCCACATCACGCCCGGGTCTTCGGGCGACCCGAAGTTGAGGCAGTTGGTCACGGCGACGGGGGTGGCCCCGGTGACCGCGACGTTGCGGTAGGCCTCGGCCAACGCCAGCTGTGCACCGGTGTACGGGTCCAGCTGGGTGTAGCGGCCCGACGCATCGGTGGAAACGGCGATGCCGCGGCCGGTGGTCTCGTCGATGCGCAGCACGCCGCCGTCGGCGTGCTCGGCCAGCACGGTGTTGCCGCGCACGTAGCGGTCGTACTGCTCGGTGATGAAGGCCCGGCTGCACAGGTGCGGGCTGCCGATCAGGGCCAGCAGGGTGGCCTTGAGCTCGTCGCCGGTCTTGGGCCGCGGCAGCTTCGCCGAGGTGTCGGCGACCAGGGCGTCCTGGCTGTCCGGACGGGCCACCGGGCGCTGGTAGACCGGGCCCTCGTGGGCCACGGTGCGCGGCGGCACGTCGACCACGGTCTCGCCGTGCCAGGTGATCTGCAGCCGGTCCCCGTCGGTGACCTCGCCGATCACCGTGGCCAGCACCTCCCACTTGCGGCAGACGGCCATGAACGCCTCGACGTTGTCGGGCGTCACCACGGCGCACATGCGTTCCTGGGACTCACTGGAGAGCACCTCGGCCGGGGTCATGTCCTTGGCGCGCAGCGGCACCTGATCCAGCTCGATGCGCATCCCGCCGTCGCCGGCGGACGCGAGTTCAGAGGTGGCACAGGACAGTCCGGCGCCACCGAGATCCTGGATGCCGACCACGAGCCCGGCCGAGTACAGCTCGAGACAGCACTCGATCAGCACCTTCTCGGTGAACGGGTCGCCCACCTGAACGCTCGGCAGCTTCTTGCGGCCCGCGCCACTCTCGTCGCCGCTGAAGGTGTCCGACGCCAGCACCGAGACACCGCCGATACCGTCCAGGCCGGTGCGCGCACCGAACAGGATGATCTTGTTGCCGGTGCCCGAGGCGAAGGCCAGGTGCAGGTCTTCCTTGCGCAGGGCGCCCACGCACAGCGCGTTGACCAACGGGTTGCCCGCGTAGGACGGGTCGAAGATCGTCTCGCCGCCGATGTTGGGCAGGCCCAGCGAGTTGCCGTAGCCGCCGACGCCGCGCACCACGCCGTCGAGCACGCGGCGGGTGTCGGGGGCGTCGGCCGCACCGAAGCGCAGCTGGTCCATCACCGCCACCGGGCGGGCACCCATCGCCATGATGTCGCGGACGATGCCGCCGACACCGGTGGCCGCACCCTGGTAGGGCTCGACGTAGGACGGGTGGTTGTGGGACTCGACCTTGAAGGTGACCGCCCAGCCGTCGCCGATGTCGACCACGCCGGCGTTCTCACCGATGCCGGCCAGCATGCCGGCGCGCATCTCGTCGGTGGTGGTCTCGCCGAAGTAGCGCAGGTGCACCTTCGAGGACTTGTAGGAGCAGTGTTCGCTCCACATCACCGAGTACATGGCCAGCTCGGCATCGGTGGGGCGACGGTCCAGGATCTCGCGAATCCGCTGGTACTCGTCGTCCTTGAGACCGAGTTCGCGGTAGGGCTGCGGCTGATCGGGGGTGGCGGCTGCCCGCTCCACAGTGTCCTGGGTCGATGTACGGCCGTGGGTGAGCTCAGACGTCACGGACCCAGTTTAGTAGCTGCTCGCGCGGAGGCGCGTGCCGCCGCTGATGCGCTCACTCCGTGCGGGCACCGCTGTGGGCTCTGCCACAACGCCGGCGCCCCTCAAGGGGCTGCCGACGACTATCCGCCCGCAATGCAGAACGCGTTGCCCTCCGGGTCGGCAAGGACGACCCAGTTGAATTCCGGACCGAAACTGTGCCGCCCGGTCTCGGTGGCCCCGAGCCCCACGACCCGGGCCACCTCGGCCTCCATGTCCGCGGCGTGGAAGTCGAGGTGTACGCGGTTCTTTCCGGGTGTCGGATCGGGCACTCGCTGAAAGCCCAGGTTGGGGCCGCCGTCTCGTTGCACCAGGACGAATTCGCCTGGTGCATAGGCGTTTACCGACCCGCTGACCGCCTGCGCCCACCAATCGGCGAGCGTGTCCGGGTCCGCGCAGTCGAACGTGATCATTTCCACCGAGAGTGCCATGGCGCCGACCCTAGATCAGGCCGGTGACAAGAACGCGTGCAATGCCGCCGAGTAGGCCGCCACGTCCCGGGCGCCCATGAGCTCCCTGGCGGAATGCATGGCAAGTTGAGCCGCGCCGACGTCGACGGTCGGGATCCCGGTGCGAGCCGAGGTCATGGGCCCGATGGTGGAGCCGCACGGCAGATCGGCGCGGTGCTCGTAGCGCTGCAGCGGCACCCCGGCCTGATCACAAGCCAGCGCGAACGCCGCCGCGGTACGACCGTCGGTGGCGTAACGCAGGTTGGGCTGCACCTTGAGCACCGGCCCGGCGTTCACCTCGATCAGGTGGCCGGGCTCGTGACGGTCGGGGTAGTTCGGATGGGTCGCGTGGGCCATGTCCCCGGAGGCCACCATCGATCCGGCCGCCCGGCGCAGGAAATCCTCCCGCGAACCGCCCGCGGCGAGCACGATGCGCTCCAGCACCGTCGGCAACAGCTCGGACTGGGCGCCGTGATCGGAGGTCGAGCCGACCTCCTCGTGGTCGAACAGTGCCAGCACCGGCACCTGCGTGCCCGCGGTCGCCGACAGAAGGCCCTCCAGCCCCGCATAGCAGGTGGCCTGGTTGTCCAGCCTGGGTGCGCTGACGAACTCGCCGCCGGCTCCGGTGATCGCCGAGGGCGTCAGGTCGTGGGTCATCAGGTCGAAGCCCAGCACGTCCGCCTCGGCGGCGCCGGCCCGCTCGGCGACGAATCCGAGGAAGGAGCGGGGCCGCTCCCCGAGCCCCCACACCGCGTTGAGGTGACGCTGCGGATCAGGGCTGACGCCTTTGCGGTCCTCGGACAAATGGATGGCGAGTTGGGGCACCCGCAGGATCGGATCGTCGATGCGGACCAGCCGGTGTTCGATCTGGTTGCCGACGCGGACCGAGAGCCGGCCGCTGATCCCGAGGTCGCGGTCCAGCCACGAATTCAGCCAGGCCCCGCCGTAGGGCTGCAGCGCGACCACCTGCCAGCCGGCCACGACGCGATCGGGGTGCTGCTTGACCCGCAGATTGGGACTGTCGGTGTGGCCGCCGACCACCCGGAACGGCGCCGCCGGGTCGGCCCCCTCGGTATTCCAGGCCACCAGCGAGCCCGCCCGCACCGTGAAGAACTTGCCCGTACCAGGCCAGCTGTCGGTCTCGGCGAGTTCGGTGAAACCCGCGTCGGCCAGGCGTTGCGCCGCGGTGGCGCAGACATGGAACGGAGATGGCGAGGCATCGATGAACTCACACAGGCCCTGGGCGCTAGCTGGCATCTCTCTATCTTGACCGGGATTTCAACGCGCGCCGCGTTAGGGTCGACGTTGTGCCCGCACCACAGCCCCAGCCGGTCCTGGCGCCGCTGACACCGGCCGCCGTGTTCATGGTCGCGACCATCGACGATGGCGGCGAGGCGGTGGTGCACGACACCCTGACCGATGTTTCAGGTCTGGTGCGTGCCATCGGCTTCCGCGATCCCACCAAGCACCTGTCGGCGATCGTGTCGATCGGGTCCGACGCCTGGGACCGGTTGTTCTCCGGCCCGCGCCCCGCCGAGCTGCACCCGTTCGTCCCACTGGAGGGTCCGCGGCACCGGGCCCCGTCGACTCCGGGTGACCTGCTGTTCCACCTGCGCGCCGAGTCGATGGACGTGTGTTTCGAGCTCGCCACGAAGTTCGCCGATGCCCTGGCCGGCGCCGCCACGATCGTCGACGAGGTGCATGGGTTCAAGTTCTTCGACAACCGCGATTTGATGGGTTTCGTCGACGGCACCGAGAATCCGGATGGCCCGGTGGCGGTCAATGCCAGCCAGATCGGCGACGAGGACCCGGATTTCACCGGCGGGTGTTATGTCCACGTGCAGAAGTACGTGCACGACATGAGTTCGTGGAACTCCCTGTCGACAGAGGAGCAGGAGCGGGTGATCGGCCGCACCAAGCTCGACGACATCGAACTCGACGATGCGGTCAAGCCGGCCAATTCGCATGTTGCACTCAACGTGATCGAAGACGACGAGGGCAACGAGCTGAAGATCATTCGGCACAACATGCCGTTCGGCGAGATCGGCAAGGGCGAGTTCGGTACGTACTACATCGGCTATTCGCGCACCCCGGCGGTGACCGAGCGGATGCTGGACAACATGTTCATCGGCGACCCCCCTGGGAACACCGACCGGATCCTCGATTTCTCCACCGCTCTCACCGGAGGGCTGTTCTTCACCCCCACGATCGATTTTCTGGATGATCCACCGCCGCTGCCGTCGTCGGACGAGTCGGCAACGGCGGAAGCACCACCGGCTCAGGGCCACCGCGACGGCTCGCTCGGCATCGGCAGTCTGAAAGGAATCCCGCAATGAACAACCTGTACCGCGAGCTTGCCCCGATCACCGAGTCCGCCTGGGCCGAGATCGAACTGGAGGCCAGCCGAACCTTCAAGCGGCACATCGCCGGACGGCGCGTGGTCGATGTCAGCGAGCCGGGTGGACCGGTCACCGCGGCGGTCAGCACGGGTCATCTGCTCGACGTCGGCTCTCCCGGTGACGGTGTCGTGGCGCACCTGCGCGACGCCAAACCGCTGGTGCGGCTGCGGGTTCCGTTCACGGTGTCGCGCACCGCGATTGACGACGTCGAGCGCGGCGCGCAGGATTCCGACTGGGATCCGGTGAAGGACGCCGCCAAGAAGCTGGCGTTCGTCGAGGACCGGGCGATCTTCGAGGGCTATCCGGCGGCCTCGATCGAAGGCATCCGCAGCTCGAGCTCCAATCCGGCGCTGGCCCTGCCCGACGATGCCCGCGAGATTCCCGATGTGATCGCCCAGGCCCTTTCGGAGTTGCGCCTGGCCGGTGTCGACGGGCCGTACTCGGTGCTGCTCTCGGCAGCCACCTACACCAAGGTCAGCGAGACCACCGCACACGGTTACCCGATCCGTGAGCACCTGAGCCGGCTGGTCGACGGTGAGATCATCTGGGCACCCGCGATCGATGGCGCGTTCGTATTGTCCACTCGCGGCGGGGATTTCGATCTACAACTGGGCACCGACGTGTCGATCGGCTACCTGTCACACGACGCCGAGAGCGTGCAGCTGTATCTGCAGGAGACGATGACGTTCCTGGCCTACACCGCCGAGGCGTCCGTCGCCCTCACTGCCTAGCTGTCAGCCCCGCGAGCGGCGTGCCTGCTGCCCGGCACGCCGCTCGCGGGCAGCGCTTTGCCCACGCTTGTCGCGCCGGTACAGCGGAGAACTAGACCGAGAGAACCGCGTCCAGCGCGGAGTAGAACAACCCGAGCCCGTCATCGGACGGACCGGTCAACGCCTCGGTGGCGTGTTCGGGGTGTGGCATCAGGCCGACGACGCGGCGGTTTTCCGAGCACACGCCGGCGATGCCGCGCATCGATCCGTTGAGGTTCTCGCGGTAGCGGAACACCACGCGGTCCTCGGCCTCGAGTTCGTCGAGCACCGTCTCGGAGGCGACGTAGCGGCCCTCACCGGACTTGAGCGGGATCAGCAGATCTGCACCGGCGTCATACCGGGTCGTCCAGGCCGTGGTGTTGGAGGCCACCTCCAGCCACACGTCGCGGCAGATGAAGTGCAGGCCCGCGTTGCGGGTGAGCGCACCGGGCAGCAGCCCGGCCTCGCACAGCACCTGGAAGCCGTTGCAGATGCCGAGCACGGGCATGCCCTTGCCGGCCGCCTCGATGACCGAGCCCATGACGGGCGCGAACTTCGCGATCGCCCCGCAGCGCAGGTAGTCGCCGTAGGAGAAGCCGCCGGGGACGACGACCGCGTCGACGCCCTTCAGGTCGGCGTCGGCATGCCAGAGGCTCACCGCCTCCGCCCCGGCCAGACGAACTGCGCGGGCCGCGTCGATGTCATCGAGCGTGCCGGGGAAGGTGATCACCCCGACACGGGTGCTCACGAGTCCTCCCGGCTCACCGAGAAGTCCTCGATAACGGTGTTGGCCAGCAGAGATTCAGCGATCTCGGCCAGGGTTTCGTCGGCTACGGAGTCGTCGACTTCGAGCTCGAAACGCTTGCCTTGACGGACGTCCGCGATACCGCCGTGTCCGAGCCGACCAAGTGCCCCGACAATCGCCTGACCCTGCGGGTCGAGGATCTCTGCCTTGGGCATGACGTGCACAACCACCTTTGCCACGGCGCACACTCTACCGGCACGACGCTATGTAAGCCGTGCACAGTGGGTCGGCCAGCGCATCGAGCACCTGGTTGTCCGCCTGCGCCGACCACGGAACCTGGGGCGGCGTGCTCGACCACATGGCCAGTTCCACGATGGTGCTGTTGTTCGGGTCGGCGAGCAGGTACTGGTGCAGCACCCGGGTGTTGCCGAGGTTCATCGCGGCCACCAGCCGGCCGGGCCGATCGGTGGTGATCGACGTTCCCGCCTCCGGACAGCTGCGCAGCGCCCCGGCCGCGCCCTGCACGACAGCGAGCGCGGTCTGACCGCCCTGCCAGGTGTCGCCACGCCAGTGGATCACCTGGACCCTCAGTTGCCAGTGCCCGGCGGGCTGGGAGACCTCGGCCCGCGCCGCGACAGCGTAACCGCGCGGATCACCGGGTATCGGCGGTGACGCGCACTCCTCCTCGAAGCGGAAGCGCGGTGCCACCGATGTCACGGCCAAGCCGGCCAGGCCGGGCCAGCGGTACTGGCGGTTCAACGGGAGTTCAGAGGGGGCGACCCACGCCGAATCCGGGATGCGGTCGCACAGTGGCGGACAGTCGGCGCTGGGCTCCGACCGCGCCGAAGGCGGCCCTACGGCCAGCCCGCAGAGCACGATCGACATCGCCACGATCACCCGCCATATCCCCACCGAGCGCCACAATATAGGTATGCAACTCACGCATTTCGGACATTCGTGCCTACTGGCCGGTATTTCGGACACCACTGTGCTGTTCGACCCGGGCACCTTCTCACACGGTTTCGAAGGCATCACCGGTCTGTCGGCCATCCTGATCACCCACCAGCACCCGGATCACGCCGACACCGCCCGGTTGCCCGCGCTGATCGAGGCCAACCCGCAAGCGGCGCTGTACGCCGACCCCCAGACCGCGGCTCAACTGGGCGCCCCCTGGAAGGCGGTACATCCGGGCGACGAGTTCCGGATCGGCTCGCTCAACGTACGGGGGACCGGCGGTCGGCATGCCGTGATCCACCCGGAACTCCCTGTGATCGACAACATTTCGTATTTGTTGGGCGACGACGAGCACCCGGCGCGGCTCATGCACCCCGGTGACGCGCTGTTCGTGCCGGGCGAACCGGTGGACGTGCTTGCCACGCCCGCGGCCGCCCCCTGGATGAAAATCTCGGAGGCCGTGGACTACCTGCGCGCGGTCGCACCGAGCAGGGCGGTGCCGATCCATCAGGGCATCATCGAGCCGAACGCGCGGGGGATCTACTACGGTCGGCTGGCCGAGATGACGAACACCGAATTCCAGGTGCTCACCGAGGAAAACGGCACTCTGTTCTGACCGCGAGTGCGACCGCGAGCCAAGGGGCCGGGGGCCTACGCGATGTCTCCGGCCGCGCCACGACCGGCCGCGCGGCCGGAGAAGATGCAGCCGCCCAGGAACGTGCCCTCCAGGGACCGGTAGCCATGCACCCCACCGCCGCCGAATCCGGCGGCCTCGCCCGCGGCATAGAGGCCGGCGAACGCGGTGCCGTCCTCCTTGAGTACGCGCGAGTCCAAATCGGTTTCCAACCCGCCCAAGGACTTTCGGGTCAGAATATGCAGTTTTACGGCGATCATCGGTCCGGCCTTCGGATCGGTGAGCCGATGCGGGGCCACGACGCGACTGAACCGGTCACCGAGGTAGCCGCGGGCCGCCCGGATCGCGGTGACCTGCCCGTCCTTGGTGAACTTGTTGACCACCTCACGATCCCGCGCGGTGACTTCGGCGGCCACTGTGGCGTAGTCGAGTTCGACCACATCCGGCACATCGTTCATGGCGGCGACGAGTTCGCGCAGCGTGCGGGCGCTGACGAAGTCGACTCCGCGGTCGACGAATGCCTGTACCGGCGCCGGTGCGCCGGGACGTACCCGTGACAGCACCTCGCGCACGCTGCGCGAGGTGAGGTCGGGGTTCTGCTCCTGACCCGACAACGCGAACTCCTTGGCGATGATCCGCGCGTTGAGGATGAACCAGGTGTAATCCTGCCCGGTGCGGCAGATGTGCTCGAGCGTGCCCAGGGTGTCGAAGCCGGGATACAGCGGGCCGGGCAACCGTTTTCCGTTGGCGTCCAACCACAATGACGAGGGGCCGGGCAGGATGCGGATACCGTGGTCGGGCCAGATGGGGTCGTAGTTGGTGATGCCTTCGGTGTAGTGCCACATCCGGTCGCTGTTGATGACGTTTGCGCCGGCAGCCTCGGAGATGCCGATCATCCGGCCGTCGACGTGCGCGGGGACACCGCTGAGCAATTGCTCGGGCACCCGGCCCATGCGAGCCGGCCAGTTCTTACGCACCAGATCGTGGTTGCCGCCGATCCCGCCGCTGGCCACGATCACCGCGGAGGCGCGGAACTCGAACTCCCCGACGACGTTCCGTGACGACGCTGCCCCGCGTGGGGCGTCGGACGGCTCCAGCACCGCACCACGCACCCCCGTCACGGCCCCCTCAGAGACGATGAGCTCGTCGACGCGGTGCCGGTGCGCGAACCGCACCCGGGGCTCCCCCGCCAACCGGCGGGCGAAGACGTCGACGATCGCCGGCCCGGTCCCCCAGGTGATGTGGAACCGCGGCACCGAATTGCCGTGACCCAGCGCGCCGTAACCGCCCCGTTCGGCCCACCCGACCAACGGGAAGGTCTGCAGGCCCCGGGCGCGCAACCAGCTGCGTTTCTCCCCGGCCGCGAAATCGACATAAGCGTGCGCCCACTCCCGGGGCCAATGGTCCTCGGGACGGTCGAACCCCGCGGTGCCCAGCCAGTCCTGCAACGCCAGTTCCTGGCTGTCGCGGATACCGAGCCTGCGCTGTTCGGGGCTGTCGACGAAAAAGAGTCCACCGAAAGAACAGAATGCCTGGCCGCCCAGGTTGGCAGCGTTCTCCTGATCGAGGACGAGGACTCGGAGGCTCCGGCCCGAATTCCCGGCTCCGCCGGGGTGCTCGACCAGTTCGCACGCTGCCACCAGCCCGGCGAGACCCGCCCCCACGACAATGACATCGGCGTCTGCCATGAGACGCAAGACTAGCCGTTGTCAGGCCGCGTCGGTCAGTACCGAAAATCCTCGCCACTGGTAGACGGCGGGCACGCACTGGTGCAGCAAAGCCAGGTCGATCGCATCGAGCATGGCCTGCCGGGGGCCGGGCCGGCGCAGGTGCCGTGCGGCAACCGCGACGCGGACCGTGCCTGCGCGGCGCGCCGTGCGTTCCGCCGAGAGCACGACGGTGCGGCACCACCACGGCTCCGACAGAAATCCCTCTCCGATGCCCACCACGCGGGCTCGTGTCGTGGTCTGGCGGACCAGGTCGGTGACCCCGTTCAGATCGGCCAGCAAACGAAAGCCGTTGCGCGGCAAGGCTCTCACCGTGCCGGGCGAGACGGTCCAGCCGGGAGCGGCGAACAGCCTGGTACGCAAGCCGACATGCTCGAGCACCCGGTCGGCGCCCATCAACCTCAGGTTGGCCTCGTGGGCAGGCAGCGAGGCAAACTCGCCGCGACGCTTCTTGGTGGCCGCCTCGTCGTAGCCGTGCAACACGACGGCGTCGCCGCCACTGCGACGTCGGGCCACCCACTCGACGGTGTCGGCGTCGCGATCCAACCGGTAGCCACCTTTGAGCCGGGGTGCCACCAACAATGAGGCGGGCACGCGACGGGCATCGAGTTCGGCGGAGAAGGACGCGACATCACCCAGCGTGCGATCGCTGAGCTGCGATATCGAGACGATGAGTTGTCCGGTCACGCTGCCAGTGTGGCAACGTCACATGTCGGGACGGTGTCGAACACTCTGACACAGAGTGTCCATTGGGCCAGAGATCAGGCCGGCAGGACCGCCTCGATGGCCGCGATCACCTCGGGTGCGTCCGGCTCGGTGCGGGGACGGAACCGGTTGGCCACCTCACCGCCGGGGGTCAGCAGGAACTTCTCGAAGTTCCACTGGATATCGCCGGCCTCTCCGGCGGCGTCGGTGGCTTGGGCCAGCTCGGCGTAGAGCGGGTGACGGTCGGCGCCGTTGACGTCGGCCTTGGCCAGCAACGGGAACGTCACGCCGTACGTGGTCGAGCAGAACGTCTGGATCTCCTCGGCGGAGCCCGGCTCCTGACCCATGAACTGGTTGCACGGGACCCCGACGACGGTCAGCCCGCGAGCCGCGTATTCCTGCGCGAGCTTCTCCAGCGCGCTGTACTGCGGCGTCAATCCGCATTTCGAGGCCACGTTGACCACCAGTGCAGCGCCGTCGGCCAACTCGGCCAATGTGGTGGATTTGCCGTCGAGGGTGGTCAGCGGGATGTCCTTGAGGCTCATGCTTGCGACGCTACCGGACCTACCCGTCGAACAAGATCGCGGCCAGACCCTCCACCTTCGCGATCGGATCACCCGCGGTGTCGATCGCGTCGTTGAGCCACAACATCGAAAAACCATGCACCAGAGACCAAGCCGCCAGAGCTGCACCGTTCGGATCGGCAGCGGCCTTCGGATCGGCCAGGGTACCGACGCCGCGGTTCAGCTCGGCGCCGGCGGCCGCCGAGGCGGCAACCAGCTGGGCGTCGGCGTCGTCGTAGAGCGATTTATCGAACATCACCTGGTAGTGGCCGGGGTGGTCGAGGGCGAACCGCACATAGGCCTTGGCGGCATCGATGAATTGCGGCCGGGCGTCAGTCAACGCCGCGGCCAGAAGCTGAAACCCTTCGGTGGCCAGCGCGGTGAACAAGCCGCGCCGGTCCGTGAAGTGGTGCGCGGGAGCGGCGTGGGAGACGCCCGCGGCGCGGGCTAGCTCGCGTAGCGAAATGCCGTCGGCGCCACGCTCGGCCACCAGGTCGGCGGCCTGAGCGAGGATCACGGCCCGCAGGTCGCCGTGGTGATAGCCCATGCCGGCCATCCTAGCCCCGAATCTTGACAACGACTAGATCAGTGCCCGCGTGCGTCGATCGATACCGACGATCCCGCAGTCAGGCGTTCGGACCGCCGAAGAGGCTGCCCACCTGGCCGCTGCCGTAATTGTCGGGATCGGCGGCAGCCAGCAGCCAGGCGTACTGGAACGCGGCTTCCTTCCACCGCTCGTAGCGTCCGGACAGACCACCGTGGCCGGCCACCATCTCCGTCTTCAGCAGTACCGGATGACCATCGGTCTTCGCGTGCCGCAGGGCCGCAACCCATTTGGCCGGTTCGACGTAGTACACCCGGGTGTCGTTGAGCGAGGTCATCGCCAGGATGGCCGGATAGTCCTGCGCCGCCACATTCTCGTACGGCGTGTATGACTTCATGTAGCGGTAAACCTCGGGGTCCTCCAACGGATTTCCCCACTCGTCCCACTCGGTCACGGTCAGCGGCAAGGACGGGTCCAGGATCGTCGTCAACGCATCGACGAACGGCACCTGGGCCAGAATTCCGGCGAACAGCTCCGGAGCCATGTTGGCCACCGCGCCCATCAACAAGCCACCGGCGCTGCCCCCGAGAGCCACCAGGTTCTGCGGCCGGGTCACTCCGGTGTCCACGAGATGCCGTGCGGCCGCGATGAAGTCGGTGAAGGTGTTGGCCTTCTCCAGAAGCTTGCCGTGCTCATACCACGGCCGCCCCAACTCTCCGCCCCCGCGCACGTGAGCGATCACGAACACCATGCCGCGGTCCAAAAGCGACAACCTTGCGATCGAGAACCGCGGATCCTCACACGACTCGTAAGCGCCATAGCCGTAGAGCAACGCCGGCGCCGGGAACTGCAGTCCGGCCCGATGGATGATGGAGATCGGGATCCGCGCCCCGTCGGATGCGATCGCCCAATCCCGGCGCTCCACATAGTCTTCGGGCCGGTAGCCGCCCAGCACAGGTTGCTCCCGCAGCAGGGTGCGCTCGCCAGCGCGCACGTGAGGAGCACCTTCGGGCTTAGCCAGGTCCAGATCGTAGATCCGGGCCGGCGTGATGAACGACGTCGCCCCGATCCGCAGCTTGGGAGTGGACCAGTTCGGGTTGCCGCCCATTCCTGCGGCCGTCAGCTCGGAGTCGAAGGTCAGCTCCTCGCGCGTGCCGTAGCCATCGGCCGTGAGCGGCCACAGCGCCATCTTCGGCAATGCCTCACTGCGATAGCTGATCACCAGGAAGCCGTCGAACGCGTCGACACCGTCCAGACGCACATCGGTCCGGTGTTCGATCACGGTGCGGAAATCACTCGGGTCACTGACCGGAGCGTCGACCAACATGAAGTTCTCGGCACCGTCGTTGTGCAGGATCAGGAACCGGTCCTCACCGCCGACCACAGCATGCTCGACGGAGTACTCCACCAGATCGCGACGCTCCCACACCGTGGTGAGTTCGGCGGTCGGGTCATTCGCGTCCACATAACGGACCTCGGTGGTGACCGCGCTGCCCGAGGCGACGAACAGGTACTTGTCACTGCGGCTGCGCCCGATCGCCACCCAGAACCGTTCGTCGGGTTCGTGGTAGACCTTCTCAGAAGGCAGACCGGAGGCCAGCCGATGCCGCCATACGGTGTCCGGCCGCCACGCGTCATCCACCGTGGTGTAGTACAGGGTGCGGCTGTCGGCGGCCCAGGTGCCGCCCGCGCCGATCCCCGTGATCGTGTCGTCGTAGAGCTCGCCGGTACGCAAATCCTTGAACTTCAAGGTGTATCGCTCGTCACCCTTGACGTCCACCGAGTAGGCCAGGATGTTGCCGTCCAGGCTCACCGTGGCCGCACCGAGCGAGAAATACTCGTGGCCGTCGGCCTCGACATTCTCGTCGAGCAGGACCTGCTCGCCGGGGAGCTCGGCCCCCTCGCCGAGCTCGGGTGGGGTCCAGTCGTCGGGATCGCCGATCGGGCACCGGCAGTGCACCGCGTACTGCTTGCCCTCGAAGCTACGTGCGTAATACCACCAGCCGTTGCGGCGCATCGGCACCGAAAGATCGGTTTCCTTGGTGCGGGCCTTGATCTCGTCGAAGATCTTCTGCCGCAATGGTTCCAGATGGGCGGTGGCGACCTCGGTGTAGGCGTTCTCGGCCTCCAGGTGCGCGATCACCTCGGGATTGTCCTTGTCGCGCAACCATTCATAAGGATCGATGAACACGTCACCGTGATGTTCGCGGCGGTGATTGCCGCGCTTGGCCACCGGGGGCTGCACCGACTGGCTCATGCACCGATCCAATCGTCGAAGCGCAAGCCCGAAATCCGTTCGTAGGCCTCGATGTACCGGTCCCTGGTGGCGGCCACGATCTCCTCGGGCAATGGTGGCGGCGGGGTGCCGCCGTGCCGATCCCAGCCAGAGTCCGGCCCGGTCAGCCAGTTGCGGACGAACTGTTTGTCGAAGCTGTCCTGCACCACACCCTGCCGATAGGTCTCGGCGCGCCAATACCGGGAAGAGTCCGGGGTGAAGACCTCATCGGCCAGGACCACCGTGCCGTCCTGGTCGACGCCGAACTCGAACTTGGTGTCGGCGATGATGATGCCCTTGGTCAGCGCATGATCCGCACCTTGGATGTAGATCTGCAGCGTGCGTTCCTTGAGCTGATTGGCCAGCGCCGGGCCAACCAGATCGATCACGTGGTCGAACGAGATGTTCTCGTCATGCTCGCCGATGTCCGCCTTGGTGGCCGGGGTGAACAGCGGCTCGTCGAACTTGCTCGCCTCACCGAGCCCGGGTGGCAGCGGGATCCCGCACACCGATCCCGAGGCTTGATAGTCGAGCAGCCCCGAGCCGGTCAGGTAGCCCCGGGCTACACACTCCACGGGCAGCATCTTCAGTTGCTTGACCACCAGCGCGCGGCCCAGCACGTCGGCGGGAATGCGCTTGTCGTCCGGTGGGCCGGCCAGATGATTGGGAGCGCTGATCAGGTCGAAGAAGAACACGCTCATCGCCGTCAGGATCCGGCCCTTGTCCGGGATCTGCGAGTCGAGGACGTAGTCGTAGGCCGAGATCCGGTCGGTCGCCACGAACAGCAGGTGCTCGTCGTCGATGCGGTACAACTCGCGGACTTTGCCGCTGGCCAGGTGCTGATAGTCGGACAGAGCAGGGCGCATTGGGCCAGCCTATGTGTTGGGATCTGTTTCATGAGATCGCGGTACCTGCCCTATGCCAGCAGACCCGGCCGCTTGTTGGCCCAGTTGTTCAGCGACGTGGCCGTCATCACCTGGACCGCGGTGTGGATATTGGTCGGGGTGGCGGTCCATTCGGCGGTGTCGACCATCGCCGAGGTCGGCAGGCAGGTCCAGAGCGGCGCCAACGGCGTTGCCGACAACCTCGGCTCCGCCGGCGACAGCACCGACAACGTTCCGCTGATCGGTGACACCTTGAGCAAACCGCTGCGCGCCGCCAGTGACGCGGCCCTCGACATCGCCGGTGCGGGCGCCAACCTGGACAGCACCGCGAGCTGGCTGGCCTGGGTGTTGGCCCTGGCGGTGGCCGCCGCACCGATCCTGTTCGTCGCCATGCCCTGGCTCTATCTCCGGGTGCGGTTCTTCCGGCGCAAGTGGACCGCGATCACCCTGGCCTCGACCGCGGCCGGGGAGCAGTTGCTCGCCCTGCGGGCACTGGCCAACCGGCCGCTGGCCAAGCTGACATCCGTGTCCGATGACCCGGTCGGGGCGTGGCGCAGCCAAGACCGGCAGGCCATTCGCGGCCTGGCCGCCCTGGAGCTGCGGTCGGCCGGCATGCGTCTGCGCCGCATCGAGTGATTTCCCATTGATTTGTGGAGTTTTAGCCGTCACGAGCACGGTTAGAACTCCACAAATCGCAGGGTGGGAACCGTTTGACGACCCAACCACGTCCAATCGCATGTGCTGGACGACTATCTGCGGGACCACGACGGCGTCATCACCCTGGCTCAGGCCAAGCAGTCAGGACTCAGCCAGGACATGGTCGACTGCCGAGTGAAGGCCGGGCGCTGGATCCGCTGCGCCCGCGGCGTGTACTTCGTTGATGACAGGCCGTTCACCGACAGCGCCCGTGCTCGGGTCGGCGTGTGGTCGTATGGCCCGCACGCGGTCGCAAGCGGGCTGGTTGCCGCATGGTGGCACGGGATTACCAAGTACCCACCGCAGATCATCGAAGCGACTGTTCCGCGGGCCAGTCGGCTTCGGGCACACCCTGGTACGACACTGCGCCGGCGGGACCTCGACCCGCATGACGTCGTCGAACGCCGCGGACTACAAGTGACCGCGTTGCCGCTCACTGTCGTCGAAGCCGCAGCCCGCCGTGGTGGCGGCACCAAGCTGATGGACACCGCGCTGCAGCGCCATACCGAACTGCGTGACCTGTGGCGGGCACATCTTCGCAACAAAGGCAGGCACGGCTCGCCCGCTGCGCGCAGGTTGCTCATCGCAGCGGCCGACGGAGCACGGTCAGAAGCCGAACGGCTGCTGATCAAGCTGCTCAGAGAAGCCCGCATCACAGGATGGAAGGCCAACTACCGCCTGGGCCGCTATGTGATCGACGTGGCATTTGCCGGTCACAAGGTCGCTGTCGAGACCGATGGCTGGGCTTTTCACCACGACCACGACGACTTTCACAAGGACCGCGTCAAGCAAAACGAGATCGCCCTGATGGGCTGGCAGGTACTGCGATTCACCTGGTTGGACCTGACCGAGTATCCGCAGCGGGTGATCGCCGAGATTGGCCTGGCTATCCAGTCAGGCGCCGCAGCCAGCTTCCGAACGGGTGCCGCACGGTGACCGACCCCATCCGCACGCGGCCGCGCACGATGAGATGCAGCTGATCCGACGGCGGGCTGGTGCGTACCTTGACCGTGGAACTGCCTGCGATCGCGTCGACACTGTTGAGATCGGCGGTGGCCGCGGCGGGAACGATGAGCTCGGTGCTGCTGCAGTAATCGTCGATGACGATCTCGACCACAGGCCGGGACAGCACCGCAGAGGTGAAGTCGAGGGTCGTGCTGCACAGCCGAGTGTTGAGGCGCAGGGCCGGCGCCACCCTCCACAGTCCGCGCCGCACGATCGAGGACATCCAGCCGCGCAGTTCCTCTGGGGCCTGGTCGAGCGCCGCCGCGGGCAGGTGCGGTGCGGCGGCCGTCGGGGGCAGGGCCATCGGCAGGTCCGCCACGACTGCGCCCAACTCGCCACGCGTGCGGGCGGCCAGGGCGGCGTCGTAGCGGTCACTGAATTCGTCGAGCGTGATCATGCCCTCGGCGACCGCACGTTCGAGGAGTTGCCCCACCTTCGCGCGCTCGGCGTCTGAGACACGGAGGTGGTCATTCGGGCCGGAGTCCATGCCCCGAGGTTAGGCGAGCTCGACCACCAGATGCCGGATGCCGGTGTGCCGGTTGCTGCGGGTCCACTCCACGGGTTTGACCAGGCGCGCCGACGAGAACCGGGTCAGCAATTCCTCGAACAGCACGCGAAGTTCCAGCCGGGCCAGGTTGGCGCCCAGGCAGTAGTGAATGCCGTAGCCGAAACCCAAGTGCGGGTTGGGCTTACGCGTGATGTCAAAAACATCCGGCTGGTCGAAGACCAGCGAGTCCCGGTTCGCCGAGCCTTCCCAGACCTGTACCTTCTGCCCGGGCTCGATGTCGCAGCCGCCCAATGTCACGGCTCGGGTCGCGGTGCGGCGTTTCGACGGTGACGGCGAGGTCCAGCGCACCATCTCTTCGACCGCGGTGGACAGCTCTTCGAGATCTTCACGCAACAACGCCATCTGCGAAGGGTTTTCGATCAGGGCCAGTAGCCCACCCGCCACCGAGTTGCGGGTGGTCTCTGCCCCGGCACTGAACAGCAGGGAAAAGAACAGATACAGCTCCAGGTCGGAAAGGCAGGCATCCGTTGCGTTGGCCACCACCGACAGCATGTCGTCGGTCGGCTCGGCACGTTTGGCGGCGATGAGTTCCTGCCCGTAGGTGTACATCCGTGAGCCGGCCTCCTCGGCCGACATCTGGGCCATGGCCGCCGAACGAGAACCACCGAAATCAAACTGCGGTTCGATCGCATGGAACAGCCAATGCCGTTCGGATTCAGGCACTCCCAGCAGAATGCAGATCATCTGCATGGGCAGCTCAGCGGCCACGTCGACCAGGAAGTCAAACGGCACACCTGGCTCAACGTCGTCGAGCAACCGGCGGGTTCGAGCCCGCAGATCGTCTTCGACGCGCCGGATCATCCGCGGGGTCAGTCCAGAGCTGACGAGTCGGCGGATCTCGGCGTGGCGCGGGTCGTCCATCATGTTGAGCACCTGCCCGGCGATCGACAGGTCCTGAAGCAGCGTGCCGCCGTAGGGCCGGGTGCCACCGGTCACCGAGGAGTAGGTGTCCGCATCGCGCAGCACCGCAAGGGTTTCGGCGTGGGTGGCCACCGACCAGAAGCCTTCGCCGTCCGGCGTGTGCTCGGTGGGCTCGTGCCAGTACACCGGTGCGTCACGGCGGTGTGCGGCGAACAACTCGTGCGGGAATCCGGCAGCGAAGTTGTCGAGGTCGGTGAGGTCGGCCGCCAAACTCACAAGATGGCACCCGAGGTGTACTTGGCGGCTTCCGGGTAGCGGCTGACCAGGTCGTCGACGGCGGCGACAACACCGTCGACCTGGGCGCCTGCCGCTCCGGTGAAGGCCTGTTTGTCGGCGAGCGCGGCCTCCAAAGCGGCCCGGTCCAGCGGCAGCCGTGGATCGGCGGCCAGCCGGTCCAGCAGATCGGGCTCACGCCCCTGCTCGCGCATCGCCAAGGCGACGGCGACGGCGTGTTCCTTGATCACCTCGTGCGCGGTTTCGCGGCCCACACCCGCACGCACCGCGGCGATCAAGATTCGCGTGGTGGCCAGGAACGGGAGGTACCGATCCAACTCTCGCTGGATCACCGCCGGGTAGGCACCGAACTCGTCGAGCACGGTCAGGAAGGTCTCGGTCTGCCCGTCGATGGCGAAGAAACCGTCGGGCAACGCGACGCGGCGCACCACCGAGCAGAAAACGTCGCCCTCGTTCCACTGCGCACCGGCCAGTTCGGCGGCCATCGAGGCGTAGCCGCGCAGTACCACCTGCAGGCCGTTGACCCGCTCGCAGGACCGGGTGTTCATCTTGTGCGGCATGGCCGACGAGCCGACCTGGCCGGGCGCGAAGCCCTCGGTGACCAGCTCATGGCCGGCCATCAGCCGGATCGTGTGTGCCAGCGAGGACGGGCCTGCCCCCACCTGCACCAGCGCGGAGAGTACGTCGTGGTCCAGCGAGCGCGGGTATACCTGCCCGACGCTGGTGAAAACCTCAGTGAAGCCGAGGAACTGGGCGACACGCCGTTCCAGCTCGGCGAGTTTCTCGGTGTCGCCGTCGAACAGGTCGAGCATGTCCTGGGCGGTGCCCATGGGGCCCTTGATGCCGCGCAGCGGGTAGCGGTCGATCAGCTCACGCAGCCGGGTCAGCGCCAGCAGCGTCTCCTCGGCGGCCGAGGCGAACCGCTTGCCCAGCGTCGTCGCCTGCGCGGCCACGTTGTGCGACCGGCCGGCCATCACCACGTCGCGGTAGACCACGGAGCGTTCGGCCAGCCGCGCGACGACGGCCACGCCGTGGGCGAAAACCAACTCTAGGGAGTTGCGGATCTGCAGTTGCTCGACGTTCTCGGTGAGGTCACGGCTGGTCATGCCCTTGTGCACGTGTTCGTGCCCGGCCAGCGCGTTGAACTCCTCGATGCGGGCCTTGACGTCGTGGCGGGTGACACGCTCACGGGCGGCGATCGAGGCGAGGTCGACGTTCTCCAGAACACGCTCGTAGTCGTCGATCACGCCGTCGGGCACCGAGACGCCCAGCTCGGACTGCGCACGCAGGACGGCGAGCCACAGTCGGCGTTCGGCGACGATCTTGGCCTCCGGTGACCAGATCGCGACCATTTCGTCGCTGGCGTAGCGGTTGGCCAGAACATTCGGGATCGTCACGAACACACAGCTTACGGCCCCGGCACCCGGACCAATGAGACAGTGGACGGATGTACTTCGTCGGACTCGACCTCGCATGGGGCGAGAAGAACCAGACGGGTGTGGCGGTCATCGACGCCGGTGGGCGGGTTCTTCACGTCGGTGTGGCCCAGGACGACGACGACATCGCGGCGGCCATCGAGCCCTACGTCAGCGGCGATTGTCTGGTCGCCATCGACGCTCCGCTGATCGTCAAGAACCCGACGGGCCACCGCCCGTGCGAGCGGGATCTCAACCGCGACTTCCAGCGGTTCGATGCCGGAGCACGCCCGGCATTCACCGAACGACCGGAGTTCAAGCATCCGCGTGCCGCGCGTCTCGCCGCCTCGCTGGGCCTCGACATGGATCCGTCGTCGTCGTCGAACCGGCGCGCGATCGAGGTTTATCCGCACCCGGCGAGCGTCGCGCTGTTCGGGCTCGACAAGACCTTGAAGTACAAGCGGGGCGCGTTCGGCGACCGGCAGCGCGAACTGCTGAGGTTGATGACGTTCATCGACGAGCTCGACGGGGCGACGCCTCGATTGCGCGCCAACCGGAACGTCAGCTGGGTGGAATTGCGTAAGCGGATCGAGGCTGCCACCCGGCCGGGTCAGCTCGACCGTGACGAGGATCCGGTGGATGCGCTGCTGTGCGCGTACATCGCGCTGTACTGGTATCACCGGCCCGAGGACGTCACGATCTACGGCGACTTCGCCTCGGGTTACATCGTCACCCCGTCCCTGCCTTCCGATCGGCGCCCTGGGCCGCGGCCCGCACCGGGCCGCGGGGCAGCCCCGTCCAAGGCAGTGGCCGAATATGCTGCCCGGCGCCCGGATCTGGTGGCGGCCACCGAGCAGTACCTCAAGCTGGTCACCGGACTGCTCGATGAGGCGGGCATCAACTATCTGAGCATCGCGGCACGGACCAAGAGCGTCGATTCGTTCGCGATGAAGGCCAACCGGCGCGCGCCCGACGGGACTCCGATGTACAGCGATCCGCTGGTGGAGATCACCGACCAGGTCGGGCTGCGCGTCATCACCTACCTGCGCGAGGACGTCGACGCGGTGGCAAACCTGCTGGCCGAGGAGATGCGGCTGCTCGACGACCAGGACATGGGTCTGCAGACCGCCCGCCAGGGCCGCTGGGGGTATGCGAGTCGGCATCTGCTGTTCGGGGTCGAAGGCGAACAGTATCCGGCGTCCATCCAGGTACGTACCGTGCTGCAGCACGCGTGGGCCGAGTTCGAGCATGACGTGCGGTACAAGGGGTCGATACCGGCCGAGCACGTCAGCGAACTGGATCGCCGGTTCACGCTGGCCGCCGGTCTGCTGGAGCTCGCCGACCGTGAATTCACCGAGATCCGGGAACGGCTGCGGCAGACCATGACCGACGAGGAGGACCCCAAGTTCACCGTGCCCTCTTCGGACGCGCGCATTCCGACCCCGGTACTGGCCACCTATCTGGGCAACCGCTTCCCCGACGCCGGCTGGTCACGCACGGACCACTACAGCTGGATCTCGGGGCTACTGCTCGAGCTCGGCATCACCTCGCTGGAAGCGCTCACGGGCGTGCTGGACTCGGTGGACACCGACGAGATCAACCGGCTGATGGACTACCGGTTCCCGCCAGGCGCGGTGCGTCGCCTCGACGATGCCCTCCTGGCCGTGTTCGACGACCGCTACATCGGTCTGGACGGCAATGCGCACCGGATCCCGTTGCTGCAGAACCGGATTGAGAAGTTACTCGCCGAACCCTAGGGCGCGTCGGCGAGATGGGTCGGGTCGGTGATACCGGGCCCGGTGATACCGAGTTGCTTGTTGATCAGCTTGGTGATCAGGAACAACACCACGCCGGTGGCCACCAATGCGAGTGCCAGCACATACTGCACGGCCGGCCGTCCCGACGTCGGCAGCACCAGATACATCGAGGCGATGAAGCCGATGACGGGCAGAACCGTCGGAGTCTTGAAGTGCCCGCCTTCTTTTCGCACGTCGCGGCGCAGTACCAGCACCGCGATGTTGACCACAGAGAAGACCGCGAGCAGCAGCAGTGAAGTGGTACCGCCGAGAATCGCGACCGTGTCGCCGCTCGCGAACGCCGATACGTAGAAGATCAGCCCGAACGCGATCACGGTGGTGAAAATGATTGCCACCCAAGGTGTGTGCCGCTTCGGGTGCACGACGCCGAGCACCGGGGGCAACACGTGCTGGCGGGCCATGCCGTAGATCAGACGACTGGCCATCAGCATGTTGATCAATGCGGTGTTCGATACCGCGAACATCGAGATGACAGGGAGAATGTTCGAGAAAGGAAGCCCGGGTGCGGCTGCCTCCATCACCTTGACCAGCGGTGAGGAGTCAGACTCGGCAAGTGCCCCGACCGGCACGAGCGCCACCGCGATGATGGCGACGACGACGTAGACCAGGCCCGCGATTCCCAGGCCGGTCAGCAGGACCTTCGGGAAGATCCGCACCGGATCCTTGGTCTCCTCGGCCATATTGACCGAATCCTCGAACCCGACCATCGCGAAGAAGGCCAGCGACGTCGCCGCGGTGACCGCGATGAAGGCGTTCTTCTCTCCGGAGGTGTCGAATGCGACGACGCGGGAGAAGTCGACATCCACCCCGCTGATGATGGCCCACACCCCCACCGCGACAACGAGTACCAGACCGGTGATCTCGATGAATGTCAGGATCACGTTCAGCTTGACGCTTTCGCTGACGCCGCGCAGGTTCACCGCGGCGATCAAGGCCATGAATAACAGCGCAAGGAGGATGACGCCGACGACTTTCAGTTGAGCGACGTGATCGGTGAAGAACTGCCCGAAGTTGATCTCTATCGCGTCGAAGAAGCTGATCGCGAAGAACCGCGAAGCCGTTGAGGCCGAGGTGATTCCGGAGCACATCACGATGAACGCCACCAGGAAGGTGACGAAGTGTATGCCAAAAGCCTTGTGCGCGTATAGGGCTGCGCCGGCGGCCTGTGGATATTTGGTGACCAGCTCCAGATAGCTGAAGGCGGTGATGGTGGCGATCAGGAACGCGGCCAGGAACGGCAGCCACGCGGCGCCGCCCACCTCCTTGGCGACCTGCCCGGTCAACGCGTAGACACCCGTGCCGAGGATGTCGCCGACGACGAACAGTAGTAAGAGTCCGGGCCCCATCACCCGCTTGAGCTGTGGCGCCTCCGCGGTTGCAGGTTGCGACATTCCCCCTCCTTCAGCCGGTCAGCCGCGTACCTGCCCGCTCGTCGACGGGCGCCAGCACGTCGATGACGTCGATCAGCGTGGCGCGAGCACTGGCCCTGGGCCCCTCGCCTTCGTCGACCAACGATGCCACAACCGCGCCATCTACGGCGCACACCAGAGCGGTGACCAGCTCGGCCCGCACGGAGCGTCCCGAGCGCTCCACCACCTCCACCACAGCGTCGGTGCGCTGTTGCAGGATGCGGCGCTGAATATCGCGCAGGCCCGGCTGCCGCGCACACGCGATGTAGCGCTCGTACCGCGAGATCAGTTCTTCGATTCCGCGACGCTCCGGCGATCCTCCGAGCAACAAGTCGACGAGGACGTCAGCGGTCGATTCGGCACCGCGGCGCCGCCGCGAGAGGGCGGCCACACCGGCGCTGAGATGTTCGGCTTCTCGGGTTCCGATGTACTCGACCGCCTTCGCGATGAGGTCGTCGAGTGAGGAGAAGTAGTACGTCGTCGACGCCAGCGGGAGGCCGGCACGACGGGCCACAGCGCGGTGCCGCACGGCGTCGAATCCGCCTTCGCAGAGCAATTCAGCGGCCGCCCTGACGAGGGCGTACCGCCGACGCTCCCCTTTAGGGGTGACCGCTGCCGTCACCTTCCACATGCTGCCAGCCGGGCCCCTCCAGCATCGGGGTTTCGGCCAATCATCAGGCTCTACTCAGGTTTTTCCGCCGTCTCGGCGCCGGGCCGAGAATGCCACCGACCGATGCGATTCTCGGGCGATGGCAAGATGGCCCGCATGCCGAAGTTGACCCGTCGCGCGGTCCTACGCCTCGGCGTCGGTGCGGCCGCCGGCGCCGCCGGTGCCCTATCCCTCGCCGCCGCGCCCGTCGCACCCGCCAGCCCCGTGGCCGCGCCCACTTTCACCACCGGGTCGTTCGTGTCGGCCGCGCGAGGTGGGACGAACACCAACTGGGCGATCGCCCGCCCGCCGGGACAAACCGGCAAACTCCGTCCGGTGATCGCGCTGCACGGCAAAGGACAGGACGCCGCCGGCGTGATGGCCGGCGGCGTGGAACAGGGTCTGGCCGAGGCGGTGGCCGCCGGGCTGCCGCCATTCGCCGTGGTGGCCGTCGACGGCGGCGGAAGCTATTGGCACAAACGCGCATCTGGCGAGGACTCGGGCGCGATGGTGCTCGACGAGTTGATCCCGATGCTCGGCGATCAGGGCCTGGACACCTCGAGGGTCGGGTTCCTGGGCTGGTCGATGGGCGGCTACGGCGCGCTGCTGCTGGGTTCGCGGCTCGGGCCGGCCCGCACCGCGGCGATCTGCGCAGTCAGCCCGGCATTGTGGACGTCATCGGGGGCCGCCGCGCCCGGGGCCTTCGACAGCGCATCGGACTACGCGGCCAACAGTGTCTGGGGCCAGCCCGCCCTCGGGTCGATCCCGATCCGGATCGATTGCGGCAACAGTGATCCGTTCTATGCGGCCACCAAGCAGTTCATCGCCGAGCTGCCCAACCCGCCTGCCGGCGGCTTCTCCCCCGGCGGCCATGACGGAAGCTTCTGGAGTTCGCAGCTGCCCGCCGAGATCGCCTGGATGGCCCCGCTGCTCGTCGCCTAGGCGCCTTGGATGCTGATGCGTCCCTCGGCGGCAGCCAGCCCGATGTCGCTGCGGAAGTGGCTGCCCGGCAACCGGATCGACTTGGTAAGCGCGTAGGCCGCCTCGCGTGCGGCAGGCAGGTCCGCTCCGGTGCCGACCACCGAGAGCACCCGGCCGCCGGAGGACACCACCTCACCGTCCTCACGGCGCGCGGTGCCGGCATGCAGCACCCCGTCGGCTTCGGATCCGTGGATGACGTCGCCGACGCGCGGCCGGCCGGGGTAGTTCTCCGCGGCCACCACGACTGTGACGGCGTAACCATCGCGCCACTGCAGGTCGCCGTACGAGGCGAGCTCGCCGGTGGCCGCGGCGTTGAGGAGCTGCCCGAGTGGCGAATCAAGCAGGGCCAGAACCGATTGCGTCTCCGGATCGCCGAAGCGGCAGTTGAACTCGACCACCGCCGGACCGTTCGAGGTGATGGCCAGGCCGGCGTAGAGCAGACCCGAGAACGAGCTGCCGCGTGCAACCAGTTCTGCGGCAACGGGTTTGACGATCTCATCGACGATCTGCGATTTCACCGAATCCGGCAGCCAGGGCAACGGCGCATAGGCACCCATGCCCCCGGTGTTCGGCCCGGTGTCCCCGTCGCCGACGCGCTTGAAGTCCTGGGCGGGCAGCAGCGGCACCACGGTGGCGCCGTCGACAACACAGAACAGTGACACCTCGGGCCCGTCCAGGAACGACTCCAGCAGCACCGGGTGCCCGGAGTCCAGCAGGCTGGCGGCATGCGCACGCGCCGCGTCGCGATCAGCGCTGACCACCACACCCTTACCGGCGGCCAGGCCGTCGTCCTTGACCACCCAGGCCGCCTGGCCGGCCGGCGGACCGAAGCGGTCCAGCGCGGCGTCCAGGCGAGCCGGGTTGTCGACGATCTCACTGGTCGCGGTGCGGACCCCGGCCGCGGCCATGACGTCTTTCGCGAATGCCTTCGAGCCCTCGATGCGGGCGGCGTCCTTGCCGGCGCCGAAGCATGCGATGCCCGCTGCCCGTACGGCGTCGGCCACGCCGAGCACCAGAGGCACCTCGGGACCGATCACCACCAGGTCGCTTTCCAGCCGCTTGGCCAGCTTCACCACGGCCTCGCCGGAGGTGATGTCGACGTCGTATTGATCGGCAATGGACTGGGTGCCGGCGTTACCCGGCGCCACCGCCAACTCCTCTACCTGCGGATCGCGGCGCAGGGCCAGCAGCAGGGCGTGTTCACGGGCACCGGAACCGATAACGAGGACGCGCACGGTCGTAGCGTAACCGGAGACCTGCGGGCATACACTTGACCCCACGGTGTATGGTCAAATCATCGAATGTGCTCGCCGTCACACGAGGAGATGATCCGGCTTGACCACCATGAGCGCCTGCCCGTTCGGCGCGGGGTACGACTTCACCGATCCCGACGTCCTGCTCCGCGGGATTCCCGTCAACGAGTTCGCCCAACTGCGCAAGACCGCGCCGGTGTGGTGGAACGAGCAGGACGAGTCGATCTTCAATGACGGCGGTTACTGGGTGATCACCCGTCACGAGGACATCAAGGCCATCTCCCGCGACGGCGGCACAGTGTGGTCGACCAACGCCAAGGGGGCCGTCATGCGCCTCCCAGAAGGGGTCACCTCAGAACAACTCGACCTCACCAAGGCCCTGCTGATCAACCACGACGCGCCAGAGCACACCCGGCTACGCAAGCTGGTGTCACGATTGTTCACCCCGCGTTCGGTGGCCGCGCTGGAGGAGAAGCTCGCGGTGGCGGCCCGCGACATCGTGGCCGCGGCGGCCAAGAAGGGCAGCGGCAACTTTGTTGACGACGTTGCGATGAGCCTGCCGCTGCTGGCCATCGCCGATCTGATCGGTGTCCCCGAGGCAGACCGCGAGAAGCTCTTCCACTGGACCAACGCCATCATGAACACCGACGATCCGGACTTCGACGCCGATCCGACGATGGCCAATGCCGAGCTCATGGGCTACGCGTACAACATGGCCGAACAGCGCCGGAAGTGTCCGGCCGATGACATCGTGACGCGCCTTGTGCAGGCTGATCTAGAAGGCACAGCCGGCGAAGGCATTACTGACGTGGAGTTCGCGTTCTTCGTGATCCTGCTGGCCGTGGCCGGCAACGAGACCACCCGCAATGCCATGACGCACGGCATGAACGCCTTCCTCGAAAACCCCGACCAGTGGGAGCTTTTCAAGCGCGAGCGCCCGGAGACCGCAGTCGACGAGATCATCCGCTGGGCCACCCCGGTGCACTGCTTCCAGCGAACCGCCCTGGTCGACACCGAGGTCGGTGACGTGACCGTGAAGGCCGGGCAGCGTGTCGGGCTGTTCTACAGCTCGGCCAACTACGACGAAGAAGTCTTCGACGCTCCCTTCACGTTCAACATCCTGCGCAATCCCAACCCGCACCTGGCCTTCGGCGGCAACGGCGCGCATTACTGTATCGGCGCCAACCTGGCACGCATGGAGATCAAGCTGATGTTCAACGAGATCGCCGATCAGATCCCCGACATCACCAAACTGGGTGAGCCGCAACGCCTCCGGTCCGGGTGGATCAACGGGGTCAAGGATCTGCCGGTCTCCTACCACGGTTGATCGGCTATCTGGCCGGCCCATTGTTCTAGGATTCGCCCATGCGAACGCACGGGTGGTCCGGCTCGACGCCGGCCAGCGACGAGGAGGCGATTGCTCGCATCCTCGTCGCTGCGGGCAACGCCATCGATGAGCGCGGCGCCGACTTCTCCATTGCCGACGTGGCGCGCACCCTCGGCGTCACCCGCCAGACGGTGTACCGCTACTTCCCCAGCACCGATGCCCTACTGGTGGCATCCGCGGTGCATGCCGCCGGCGACTTCCTGGACCGGCTGGCCACCCATATCAACGGCGTGACCGATCCGGTGAAGGCCGTCACCGAGTGCATTGCCACCTCCTTGGAATGGCTGCCCAAGGACAAACACATCGGTCTGCTCGTGGCTCCCGGACGTCCGAACGCCCACACCGAGTCGGTGACCTCGGACGTGGCGGTCGATTTTGCCCGCACGATGTTGCGCAGGCTGGACGTCGACTGGGCTGCCGTCGGGTACACCGACCCTGAGCTCGACGAGCTCGCCGAGCACGTGCTGCGGATCATCCAGTCCTTCGTCGTCGACCCGGGCCGGCCCCCGCGCACCGGAGCAGCCCTGCGCAGCTACCTGATGCGCTGGGTCGGTTCGGCGGTGGCGAGCGGGCATGTGGCAGCCGATACCCAGCCTCAGTGGCTTCGCCCCGTCGAGAATTGATGCGATCACCGACGAAACGTCCGTCCCTGCTCGGGCTTGCCGCAGTCGCATTGTTCATCGCGGTCGCTTGCGCTTCACACGACGACCCGGTCGGCCGCACCCTCGGCTCCCGAGACGAGAGGTCAACCAACCCCGAATTCATCAGGCAAGCAAGCGAATTCGGGGGTATGGTGATACCGTCTGGCGCCGAGGTGCTGCAAGCTCACCTCGACAGTGCGATGGACACCAGATATCAATTGGTACTGAAGATGCTGCCCTCCGACTTACCCACGCTTCTGACGGGGTCGGATTTCACCAAGCCACTCACCCGGGCCCATCCCCCGTTCGAACCGATCATCGCGGGCCCGGACCTCGCGAGTTCTCCGTCGGTGGTCAGTGCGCAGGATCGCTATCGAAACGCTGAGGGCAAGTCGGTGTACCGCACGGTGATCGTCGACGAGCGCGAGCCCAACGTTCGCTTCGTCCACCTCAACATGAACACCACCTAGCACCCCAGGGTTGTCAGCGTCGTTCGAAATGCTGGTAGTCCACGGGGTCATGCCAATGGCCACCCCAACGCCAGCCACGCCGGGCGAAGGCCCGCACCACTACGTCGCCGTCGCGGATCATCCCCTGATCGGTGCGGGTGCGGTCCAGATGCGCCCGTACCGTGATCGGCTGCAAGTCACCGGAAGCCGAGATGTAGGGGTTGACCAGCGGGTTGATGTCGACCGCACGCCCGAAGGCGTGCAATGACCACGATCCACTCGGCAACGGCCGGCAATTGAACGCCGAGGTGTTGTTGTCCTGCATCGACAGCTCATCGGCAGCGCCGGGATAGTTGCCCACGGTGCGCATCTTCTCGATCGGGAATCGCGTCGAGTACAGGTCCCCGAAGATCTCGATCACCTCGCCGACCACATCACGGTGCACGACCAACTCACCGCGATGAGAACGCCCGTCGAAACCGATGTACGACAGGGTGATTCGGCGGAGATCGGCAGGAGGCACCGGGCAACCCGGCCGCCAAGTCGCGCCCAGCGCCGCTGCGTCCACCGGCTGAACCCGCGCGGGTTGCTCCGGCTCCGCGCTGGGCTGCGGATTCTGCGGCGAGGCAGAGATGGTTTCCGGTGCCCGCACCGGATCCGACGCAACACCGGCACACGCCGTCGTGCACCCGGTGAACAGGACCACGACCAGGGCACATACGCGGAAGGCTGCGATGCCCACCCTGCGACTCTAGATCGCGAAACTGGCAGGCCTCCCGCGCGCACCGAGGGCGAGAAATTGATGACCGGGCGCCCCTTTGCCCGGATTTAGACTTGAGCTCGGTCAGCCCCGAGGCTGCGGAGCAATCAGCAGGAGGGATTGAACTTGGCCGGCCCGTCAGCAGTACGCGTTGCACTTTGCATGTTGTTGCTGTGTTTCTCGCTGACCAGCTGCGACCTGGTCAGACAGGCACTGCGGCCGTCTATGGATGTCGATTACAACGACCACAAGCTGAATGACGGCCTGCAACTGCTGCTGCACCAGAACACGTCAGCCCGGCTCAGCGACTTCACCAGCTGGGAGTGGGACGAGGTACATCTGTTCCACGAATGGACCGGTCGTGAGTTCATCGAGGAAACCGTCGGCGCGCCGGTGATCAAGAATGATTTCTACGATTCCAAAGCCAGCCTGCTGATATTCGAGAACCACGGTAAGCCCGTCAAAGCAGCCGGAGTGAGTGCCGATTACCTGCGCGGTGACAACCACCGAGTGACGTTCCCGGCCGACGTGGTAGTCACCCCTGGGGGCGGTGGCTACCTGATGCTAACTGCACCTGCTACATAAAGTGAGCACGTAGTCGAAGCGAGGAGGCGAACGCAATGGGTGCGATGGATGCGTTCTACTCGACCTGGTCGCAAGCCCGGGAAACATTCGGTGCCGGCACGCCACGGGACGGCTCCCAGTTCGGCGACGGCAGTCACCTTCGCGAGATGCAATCCAAGATCGAGTCCGCAGCGCCCGACGAACGATGGCAGGGTACGGCCTCGCAGGCCTACGCGGCAAGGAACGCCGAACATGCCGCCGTCTACGGCAAGCTCGCGGATCTCGACCAGCGGATGGCCGCCGAAGGCAATCGGGCCGCGACAGCCGTCACCGTTGGCCGCCAGAATCTCGAGCAAACCCAGAGTTGGGTGTCGAGCATGGAGGCGTCGATCCCGCCCGGCAAGTCCGCCGAGACCATGCGGATGATCCTCGCCAGCAAGGGGATCGGCCAGATCAGCGATGTCATCCAACAGTCCAACGATCAAATGAGCGCGATCGGTGAACGTGTGCGTGGCATCGGCCGCGAATACGCGGCGATCAGCGAGGAGGGCAAGGACAAGGCCGAACCCGAAGCAACGCAACTCAGCGACGACGAGAAGAAGCCGAACTCGTTGCCCGAGACGACATTCGATATCAGCGACATCAAACAGTTGCCTCCGTATGATCCGAATGATCCGAAAACGTTCGGCCCACCCGGATACCGTGAGCTCGTACCGAATTCAGGCACCTGGGTGCCGGATCCCAAGAGCCCGTTGTACCGGCCCACGCCCGTTCAGGCGCCACTGGACTACAACGACATCGTGTACAAACCACCGTATGTTGCCGGTGACCCGAGCACGTACGGTCCGTCCGGATACACCGAGCTCGTACCTGGCTCAGGCACTTGGGTGCCGACCCCGGGCGGCCCGATGTGGCCGAAGGACCCTCCGGAGGCACCAGTCGATCTCACCAAGATCGATTACCGACCGCCGTACGTCTCCGGCGACCCAAGCACGTACGGCAAGTTCGGATACACCGAACTGGTGCCCAACGGGGGCGCCTGGATACCCGACCCGCGCGTGGGCCCAGCCAGGTAGACGCACTTTACTACCTTCTGATCGCAGTCACCGCCTTGGTCAGCAGGTCCGGGAGCAAAGGATCCGGTTGGAAGTCCGGAGCCATGCGGGCCACCACCTCGACGTAGGTGCGGCCGTCCAAGATTGCGACGTAGTGATATTCGACGCCGGCGTCATAGATGACTTTCAGACCGTAGGTGGTCGCACGATCGACAGTCGGTGCGCTGAGCCGCTCGACCGTCCCATCGGGAACCGCACCCTCCACCTCAAATGTCATCCGGTCGCAATCTGTCGGCGGGAGGGGGACCGGGACCGAGACCGGAGTAGTCACGCCAACACCGAGCAATGGCGGCTGCGGACCGCCTGCGCCGATGCCTGCCTTGTCGGCATCGCCATCGGCGGTGACCGGTTGAAGCAGGGATCGACATGCCGGTGGGTCGACGTTGAACGGTTTGCCGGAGGAGACGATATCGCCAACCAGGTAGGCCCACTTGGATCCCACCTTGGTCGGCGCTGCCGGTTCCGGCGTGAGACCGGGCGGAAAGTCATCCTTCAAGTCGGCCAGCCGTGCCAGGTCGACCGGAGGCGGTGAGGCATCGGGGGACGCGGCCGGTGAACCAGACGTCAAGGTCTCCGAGGTCGAGCAGCCGGCCAGTGATCCGGCGAGGAGCACCAACGCCGCCACCACTCCGTGACCACACGCTTTCAGCATTGCCCCAGCCTAAGCCCGCAGCCCGGCACCGAGATGCGGGATTTCAGGTCTGGGGATCACACCACGGTCAGCGGCAACGACTTCCGCGGCTCGAACACGAACGACGCACCCCCGCTGAACTTCGTTACCGCGACCTCATCGAATTCCTTTGCCGCGGTTTCGGTTTCGATCACCCGGGCCGTCCATTCCGCGTCCGACCCGATAACCTCTACAGAGAGACGGGGGTTGACGGCAGCGACGACGGCCTCCAACGGTCGGGTCTCGGCAGGTCCGGTCAGCGCCACCCAGGAACCGTCCTCGTGCGCCGGTGAGCGCCGGACCGTCACCGTGTCGGGACCGAACTCCGCATCAACGTATGCCGAAGGATTCAACAGCGGATGCAATTCGAGGACCCGCGTCGCCCCCTCGATACCGCCCGGCAGCTCGAGCACCCGGTGGATGCGCTCGGCACCCAGTCCGGCCACACCGATGAGCTGCTTGGTGCAGATCTCGGTGGCCAACGCGGTATTGGTCCCGGCCCGCTTCCCCACCGCCAGAATGAACGACAGGTTGAGCAAGTGCATCTGCAGGCACACCTCGTCGGCAATGCGGACCAGCGCCGAGTGCGAGAACGCCGCGAAGTCGAAGTCCGACAGCAACGGCCCCGAGTAGTCGGATGCCCCCTCATCAGACGGGTCGATGGGATCCAAAACCGTTTGGGCGGCCCGGGTCTTACCGATCACCTCGAGAGCGGGGATGTCATCGACCTCGGGATAGGACTCGTCGATGATCACCGTCCAGGCGCAGTGCGGCTGCCGGTCGCTCGGAGTCCGGGGCGGCCGATGGATGGGACGCACCTGGCATTTGCGGTTGGTGGCCAGGGCCGTGGCGTCGAAGGTCGGATCTTCGATGTCGTGGCACATCCCGCGCACGTAGTCCTCGCCCATCGGCTCGACGTCGAGCAGTGCACCGCAGTGATCGAGGTGGAACTCGCCGTGCCAGCGATCATGGACGGTGTAGCGGAAATCCATGAACTGCGGCGGGGCGCCGATATCGAGCTGCAGGCCCTTGAAGATGGTGATGACGTCGACGCCCTCGTACTTGAGCGCCTTCTGCATCCGCCGGGTGTAGATCGGGCTGGACGCGGCCCACTCCTCGATCGCGATCTGCAACATCTCGGGACGGCCGAAATTGCTGATGCACCAGGCCATCCCGGAGCGGTCGATCATCTGCCCCATGAGCAGCAGCTCGGGCACCAACTTGACCAGCTCGTCGCGGGTCAGCGAGGCGTACCTACTTGTCATCGAGCTCGCTCCCGGTATTCATCTTGACCGCGGCGTTGACGTTCGCCTTCCGGTCCTCGGCCAGTCCCTTCTCGGCGGCCTTGCGGCGCTTGGCCACCACCTTGGACACCGTGCCGTTGAGGCCGGAACCGAGTGGGAAGCCGAGGTACTGGGTGAGGAAGATGGCGATGTCCTTGAGTTCTTCCTCGGTGAACTCGCCGTTGAGCAGCGCGGCGTTGACCTGAATCTCCGCGAGGTCCTGCGAGCCGACGGCGGTCACCGCGGTCAACGTCATCAGCCGCTTCTCGCGCATCGACAACCCTGGCTTGCTCCAGATGGTGCCGAAGAGGTGGTCGACGGTGAGGTCGAAGTACGGATCCCCCTCGATGTTCGGCATCTCCCAGCCGTAGACCTCGTTCATCTTGGCCAGGCCCCTGGCGCGCAACTCGTCCATGGAAAGTTCTCCTAATCGTTCTCGTGCGGAACGCCGAGGCCCTCAGCGAGCCGTTGCAAGGCCACCTGAGCCAACGGAAGGTCCACTCCCACAACATCGCCCAGGCCGATGGCCAGGATCAGATCCTTCTCCCCCAGCCCACGAGTGTGGGTGAAGGCGTCGTAGAGCCAGTGGTCGGGAGTCAGCTCGGTCATGTCCTCGCGCACGATGATCGCGCCCGGGCCACTGGTCAGCGCATCGGTGTGCCGCACCACGCGACCCAGCGCGCCCAGGTCCAGCCCGGCGGCCTCGGCCAGCTTCATCGCCTCGCACGCGGCGGCGTAAGAGGTGAAGGTCAGCATGTTGCGCGCCAGCTTCATGCGGGTGCCGGCACCGGGCTCGCCGGCGTGGATCACCATGGAGCCGAACTGCTTGAGCGCCGGCTTGATCCGCTCGTAGACGGGCCGCTCGGCGCCGACCATGATGGCCAGCTCACCCTTCTCGGCAGCCGCGCCGCCACCGCTGACCGGGGCGTCGACGATGTGGATCCCCTGCGGCTTGTACTGCTCGGCGAGCTCGGCCGCGGTGGTGTCGCTGATCGTCGAATGGATGACGATCACGGTGTCCGGCTTGATCTTTGGCGCCAGGTCGGCGATCACCGAACGCACCTGCTCGTCGTTGAGCACCGTGATGCTGATGATGTCAGCTTGGGCGACATCGGCGACGTCGTCCGCCAGGGTCGCGCCGAGCTCCTCGAACGGCGCCATGGATTCGGCCCGCACGTCGTACACGATGAACCCGCCCGGCCATTCGGCCAGCCGCTTGGCCATCGGGGCGCCCATGTTGCCCAGGCCGATGTACCCGTACTTGAGGCTCATGACCGGATGATCTGTCCGCCGTCGACATTGAAGATCTGGCCGGTGATCCACTTGGCCTGATCGCTCAACAGGAACAAGCACATGCCGACCAGGTCTTCCGGCTGCCCCATGCGCGACAACGGGATTCCCTTGACGATGTCGTCCACCATCTCCTTGGGCGTGGTGGTCCGATTGGCTTCGGTGTCGATCGGGCCGGGCGCGATGGCGTTGATGCGGATGTTCTGCCCGCCGAGCTCACGCGACAGCTGCTGGGTCAGGCCGTTGATGCCGACCTTGGCCAGGCCGTAGTAGTTGGCGTACAGCCACGCCGCCGTGGAGGACTGGTTGACGATCGCGCCGCCACCACGCTTGGCCATCTTGCGGTATACCGCGCGGGTGCACACCAGCGCGCCATCGAGGTTCACGCTCATGAACTTCTTGTAGTAGTCCCAGTCGACGGTGAGCAGGAAGTCCAGCTTCATGCCGCCGAAGATCGCGGCGTTGTTCACCAGGTAGTCGATGCCACCGAACTCCGACAGCGTCTGGGCCGCCATGTCCTTGGCCGAGTCGATGTCGGAGACGTCGACCCGCACCGCCAGGGCGTTGCCGCCCTCGCCCTTGATGCCGTCGGCGACCTTCGTCGCACCTTCGGTGTTGATGTCGGCCACCACGACCGCGGCACCCTCGCGCGCCAGCGCCTCGGCGTAGGCCTGGCCGATCCCGCCACCGGCACCGGTGACAATGGCCACCTTGTTGTCGAACTGTCCCATGTTCATTCCTTTCCCGCCGAATGGCCAGTTAGTGCACGGCCTTCACGAGAAGGCGTGTCATAACTGGCCACTGGGCACCGTCCTAGTTCGCGAGGGTCGCGACGCACTTGATTTCGGTGTATTCCTCGAAGCCGGCCACACCCATCTCGCGGCCGATTCCGGACTGCTTGTAGCCGCCGAACGGGGCATCGGCCGAGTACCAGATGCCGCCGTTGACGTTGACGGTGCCGACGCGCATGCGCGCGGCCACGGCCTGGGCGCGGGCATCGTCGCCGGAGAACACCGTGCCCGACAACCCGTATGGCGAGTCGTTGGCGATCCGCACGGCGTCGTCATCGCCGTCGTGGGCGATCACGGTCAGCACCGGGCCGAAGATCTCCTCGCGCGATACCCGCGCGTTGTTGTCCAGGCCGGCGATCACGGTCGGCTCGATGAAGAAGCCGGTGTCCAGATCGGCGGGACGTCCACCGCCACAGGCGAACCGGCCGCCTTCCTGCAGCGCCAGGTCCAGGTAGGACTGCACCCGGTCGCGCTGGCGGGCCGAGATCAGCGGACCGCACACGGTGCGCTTGCTGTTGGGGTCGCCCGGCTTGATCCCGCCGAGGGTGGCCGCGGCGGCCTCGACGGCCTCGTCGTAACGGGCCCGTGGGACCACCAGCCGGGTGGTGATCGCACACCCCTGACCGGCGTGCATGGCCACCGTGAAGGCTGCCATCGAGCAGGCCCCGGCCAGGTCGGCGTCATCGAGCACCAGGAAGGCCGACTTGCCACCCAACTCGAGGAACACTTTCTTGAGGGTGAGCGCCGCATCCGTCATCACGGCGCGGCCGGTCGCGGTGGACCCGGTGAACGAAACCATGTCCACCCGAGGATCTTTGGACAGCAGGGCGCCTACCGCGTGATCGTTGGAAGTGACGATGTTGATCACGCCGGCCGGGAAGTCGGTCTGCTCGGCGATGATCTGGCCGATGGCCGCGGCCGCCCATGGCGTGTCCGGGGCCGGCTTGAGGATCAGGGTGTTGCCCGCGGCCAGGGCCGGGCCGACCTTGGCCAGGTTGATCTGGTGCGGGAAGTTCCACGGGGTGATGGCGCCGACGACGCCGACGGCCTCACGGGCGATCTTGCGGTTGGTCGGGATGCCCTGCGGGGTGGCGTAGCCGAGATCGGTTGTCCACTCGTAGTTCTCTGCGGTGTCGGCCGAAAATGCCAGATCATCGATCGGGCCTTCCAGCTGGGCCCCGGCGGTGAGCATGCGTGGGGCGCCCACCTCGGCGATCGTCAGTTCCCGCAGATCCTCGATGTTTTCGCGCAACGCATCACGTAGCTGACGCAAGCAACGCACCCGCAGCGCGGTGTTCGTCGACCAGTCGGTGTCGTCGAATGCGCGACGGGCCGCTTCGATGGCATTGCCCATGTCCTCGGCGTTCGCGTCGGCGGCGACGCCCAGCACCTCCTCGGTGGCGGGGTTGACGGTCTCGAATACTCCGCCGCCCCCGGCGACGAGTTTGCCGTCGATCAACAGTTGACTCTGGCGATCGGCCAGTACCGGCATCGGGAACTCCACTTCAGAAGATTCTGGACAACTGTCCGGCTGTCTCGTCTCGAACGATAGCCGCAGACAATGTCGAGCCGCAAGGGCGGGCCCTCGCCCACGTCATACAACGCCAAAATACCCAGTTCACTGCCGTCTTTAGCGATCCGTACTTGCCCAACTACGACATCGTCGGATAACTTGGACATGTGTCCAGCGATGCGGTGTCCGCAGTCACAGAACCAGCTCCGGAGCCAGACCGGCAGGCCCCGCGCAACCGCCGGCAGGAGGAGACCTTCCGCAAGGTCCTGACCGCCGGAACCGAGATGTTGCGCGAATCGTCGTATGCCGATCTGACGGTGCGTGCGGTCGCCGCACGCGCCGGGGTCGCACCGGCCACGGCCTACACATACTTCTCGTCGAAGAACCACCTGATCGCCGAGATGTACCTGGACCTGGTCAGTCGTTGCCCGTATTTCACCGACGTCAACGACTCCATGACCACCCGCGTCGACAAGGCGTTGCGGGCGCTGACCCTGGTTGTCGCCGACGAGCCCGAGGTGGCGGCCGCCTGCACCACGGCCCTGCTCGGCGGCGGCACCGATCCGGCGGTGCGCAAGGTGCGTGACCGCATCGGCGCCGAGATCCACAAACGCATCCGCTCGGCCGTCGGCCCGGACGCCGATCCCCGCATCGTGTCCGCCTTGGAGATGACGTTCTTCGGCGCGCTGGTCAACGCAGGCAGCGGCGCATTCACCTACCACCAGATCGCCGATCGGCTGACCTACGTTGTCGGCCTCGTCTTGGGAGAAGACAAAGACCAATGAGCTTGAAGCAAGTCGGGGTGATCCTCGACCCCTACGACTACGACTTTCACGAAGATCCATACCCGTACTACCGCCGGCTGCGCGACGAGGCCCCGCTGTACCGCAACGACGATCTCAAGTTCTGGGCCCTGTCGCGGCACAAGGACGTGGTGGCCGGGTTCCGCAACAGCGTCACGCTGTCCAACAAGCACGGCGTGTCCCTCGACCCGATCTCCCGTAACGACGAGGCACATCGGGTGATGTCGTTCCTGGCCCTCGACGATCCCGGCCACCTCCGGCTGCGCACCCTGGTATCCAAAGGCTTCACTCCTCGGCGTATCCGCGAACTGGAGGGCCGGGTCACCGAGATCGCCCACCAGCACCTCGATACGGCACTGCAGAGCACCACTTTCGACTACGTCGACGATTTCGCCGGCAAGCTGCCCATGGATGTCATCTCCGAACTGATGGGCGTGCCGGAAGAAGACCGGGTTCGCATCCGAGCGCTGGCCGACGGTGTCATGCACCGCGAAGACGGCGTCGCCGATGTGCCCGAATCCGCCATCGCGGCCTCGGGTGAACTGCTGGTCTACTACGCCGACATGGTGAAGCAGCGCCGCAAAAACCGCACCGACGATCTGACGTCGGCGCTGGTGGAGGCCGAGATCGACGGAGACCGGCTCACCGACGACGAGATCATGGCCTTCCTGTTCCTGATGGTGGTGGCGGGTAACGAGACGACCACCAAACTCCTTGCCAACGCCGCATATTGGGGCTACAAGAATCCCGCTCAGCTGGCGCCGGTGTTCGACAACCACGACTTGGTGGTGCCCTGGGTCGAGGAGACGCTGCGCTATGACGCCTCCAGCCAGATCCTGGCCCGGCTGGTCACCGAAGACCAGACGTACTACGACACCACGGTGCCCGCCGGCGACGTGCTGGTGTTGCTGATCGGCTCGGCGAACCGCGACGAACGCGTCTTCGAGAATCCCGACGAGTATCGGATCGATCGCGAGATCGGCCCGAAATTAGTGAGTTTCGGCAGTGGTGCCCACTTCTGCCTCGGCGCGCACCTGGCGCGCATGGAGGCCCGGGTGGCACTGACCGAGTTGTTCAAGCGAATTCGCGGATACGAGGTAGACGAGGCCAATGCCGTCCGCGTTCACTCAAGTTCCGTCCGCGGATTCGCGCACCTTCCAATGACCGTAAAGGCGCGTTAAATGGCTCGTTTCGAACCCCATCCCGACCGTCGACCGGCAATCGTCGCCGGCGCGTCGTCCGGCATCGGTGCCGCCACGGCAACCGAGCTGGCCGCACACGGCTTCCCGGTTGCCCTCGGCGCACGCCGCGTCGAGAAGTGCCAGGAGCTCGTCGACCAGATCACGGCCGCGGGCGGCGAGGCGATCGCTTTGCCGCTCGACGTCACCGACGCGGAGTCGGTCAAGTCGTTCGTCCACGGCGCCACCGAGGCGCTCGGCGACATCGAGCTGCTCGTGGCCGGCGCGGGTGACACCTTCTTCGGCCAGCTCCACGAGATCAGCACCGACGAATTCGAGAATCAAGTTCAGATTCACCTCATTGGCGCCAATCGCCTTGCCACCGCAGTGCTTCCGGGCATGGTCGAGCGCCGCCGCGGTGACATCATCTTCGTCGGCTCTGATGTGTCCCTGCGGCCGCGGCCGTACATGGGCGGCTACGGCGCCGCCAAGGCCGGCCTGCTGGGCATGGCCAAGACCTTGCAGATGGAACTGGAGGGCACCGGTGTGCGCGCCTCCGTCGTCCACCCCGGGCCCACCAAGACCGCCATGGGCTGGAGCGCGCCGATGGACAAGGTAGGCGAGATGCTGGAGGACTGGGCCAAGTGGGGTCAGGCCCGGCACGACTACTTCCTGCGCGCGGCCGATCTCGCGCGGGCCATCACCTTCGTCGCGGAGACCCCCCGTGGCGGCTTCATCGCCGAACTGGAGATTCAGCCCGAGGCGCCGTTGTCCGACGTCAAGGATCGCCAGAAGCTGAGAGTGGAAGGCTGAGTAGAACATGACGAGCTCTGAACTCAAAGAAGTTCAACGGGTTTCCGGTGGTGAGGAAGAGCACGGCCACCTCGAGGAATTCCGCACCGACCCGATCGGCCTGATGCAACGCATCCGCGACGAGTGCGGTGACGTGGGCTGGTTCCAGCTGGCCGACAAGCAGGTGGTGCTGCTGAGCGGCGCGGAGGCCAACGAGTTCTTCTTCCGCTCCAGCGACAGCGAACTGAACCAGGCCGAGGCCTACCCGTTCATGACCCCGATCTTCGGCGAGGGTGTGGTGTTCGACGCCGACCCCGAGCGCCGCGCCGAGATGCTGCACAACACCGCGCTGCGCGGTGAGCAGATGAAGGGGCACGCCGCGACCATCGAGCACGAGGTGCGGCGGATGATCGAGAACTGGGGTGAGAGCGGGGAAATCGACCTGCTGGAGTTCTTCTCCGAGCTCACCATCTACACGTCGACGGCCTGCCTCATCGGGCCGAAGTTCCGCAATCAGCTCGATTCCCGGTTCGCCAACTTCTATCACCTGCTGGAGCGCGGCACCGATCCGCTCTGCTACGTCGACCCCTACCTGGACATCGAGAGTTTCCGGGTTCGCGACGAGGCCAGGGCCAACCTGGTGGAACTGGTCCAAGAGGTGATGAACGGGCGAATCGCCAACCCGCCCACCGACAAGAGCGATCGTGACCTGCTCGACGTTCTGGTGTCCATCAAGGACGAGGAGGGCAATCCGCGCTTCTCCGCCAACGAGGTCACCGGCATGTTCATCTCACTGATGTTCGCCGGCCACCACACCAGCTCGGGAACGTCGTCCTGGACGCTGATCGAACTGCTGCGCCACCCGGACTTCTACGCCAAGGTCCAGCAGGAGCTCGACGACCTGTACGCCGACGGCCAAGAGGTGAGTTTCCATGCGCTGCGGCAGATTCCCAACATCGACAATGCGCTCAAGGAAACCCTGCGCCTGCACCCGCCCCTGATCATCCTGATGCGGGTGGCCCAGGATGAGTTCGAAGTGGCCGGCTTCCCGATCCACAAGGGCCAGATGGTCGCGGCTTCCCCGGCCATCTCCAACCGGATCCCCGAGGACTTCCCCGACCCGGACGCCTTCGACCCGGACCGGTACGAGAAGCCGCGCCAGGAAGACCTGATCAACCGGTGGACCTGGATCCCCTTCGGGGCCGGCAAGCATCGCTGCGTCGGGGCCGCGTTCGCCCAGATGCAGATCAAGGCGATCTTCTCGGTCCTGTTGCGCGAGTATGAATTCGAGATGGCACAGCCGCCCGAGAGCTACCAGAACGACCATTCGAAGATGGTGGTCCAGCTGGCACGGCCGGCCAAGGTGCGATACCGCAAGCGAGTCGCCGGCGGGCAGGAGCGCAGCGACCGGGGAATCGAAGAGGTTTAGTCCCATGGGCTGCTACCGCGTTGAGGTCGACGAGGATCTGTGCCAGGGCCACGCCATGTGCGAGCTCGAAGCGCCGGACGTATTCCGGGTGCCCAAACGCGGCGTCGTCGAAATCCTCGATCACGAGCCACCCGACGAGCTCCGCGATGCCGTGGAGATGGCTGTCGAAATGTGTCCTACCCGCGCTCTATCCATCACAGAGAAGGAATGACAATGGCGTCGAGAAACGAACTGGAAGCCTGGTCGGATCGCTGGCTCAAGGCCAATCAGGAAGCCGAGAAGGCCGGTGACTGGAAGCCGCTGGCCGACTTCTACACCGAAGATGCCACCTACGGCTGGAACATCGGCCCCAAGGAAGACGTGATGTGCGTCGGCCGCGACGAAATCCGCGACGTGGCACTGGGTCTGGAGATGGAAGGCCTGGAGAACTGGGTCTACGAATACCAGCGGGTGCTGATCGACGAGAAGCAGAACGAGATCGTCGGCTTCTGGAAGCAGATCGCCAACAAGAGCGACGGCAGCCGCGACGAGATCTACGGCATCGGCGGTAGCTGGTTCCGGCTCAACGATCAACTGCTCATCGAGTGGCAGCGGGACTTCTTCGATTTCGGCCACGTTCAGAAGGCGTTCCTGAAGCTCATCGAGTCCGGCGACCTCACCCCCACCATGCAGAAGCGCATCGAGCGCAGCCTGGCCGGCGAGAAACTGCCGGGCTACTACCCGCTCGGCGAAGCTCCCGTGAAGATCTGGTAGCTCCCGGCCAAGCAGTTGCTTGGGGGTGGGTGTGACCCACGCAACTAATAGCTCTAGTCTGTGGTCAACGGCTCTAGTGGAAGGCACACGTGATGAAGACCAAAGGCGCTCTCATCTGGGAGTTCAACCAACCGTGGACCATCGAGGAGATCGAGATCGGTGACCCCGTCAAGGACGAGGTCAAGATCCAGATGGAAGCCTCCGGTATGTGCCATTCGGACCACCACCTGGTGACCGGCGACATCCCGATGGCAGGGTTCCCGGTGCTCGGCGGCCACGAAGGCGCAGGCATCGTCACCGAGGTCGGCCCGGGTGTCGACCACATTCAGCCCGGCGACCACGTCGTGCTGTCGTTCATCCCGTCCTGCGGTGAATGTCCGGCGTGCCAGGAGGGCCTGCGGAACCTGTGCGATCTGGGCGCGGGCCTGCTGGCCGGCACCGCCGTGTCCGACGGCACCCACCGTATCCACGCGGTCAAGAACGGCCAGCCCGTCATCCCGATGACCCTGCTGGGCACCTTCAGCCCGTACATGGTGGTGCACAAGAGCTCGGTCGTGAAGATCGATCCGTCCATCCCGTTCGAGGTGGCCTGCCTCGTGGGCTGCGGTGTCACCACCGGCTACGGCTCGGCCGTGCGCAGCGGTGACGTCCGCCCCGGCGACGACGTCGTCATCGTCGGGGTCGGCGGTGTCGGCACCGGCGCGCTGCAGGGCGCGCTGGCCGCAGGCGCGCGCAACGTCTTCGCGGTGGATCCCGTTGAGTTCAAACGGGACAACGCGCTGAAGTTCGGCGCCACCCACGCCTACCCCGACATCTTCTCCGCGATGGCCGGCGTCGCAGAGGTCACCCAGGGCCGGATGGCGCACAAGACGATCGTCACCGTCGGTGAGCTCAAGGGCGAGGACATCGACCACTACATGAACATCACCGCCAAGGGCGGCACCGTGGTGGCCACCGCCGTCGCCAACATGGCCAGCAACGACGTGAAGCTCAACCTGTCGATGCTGACGCTGCTGCAGAAGCGCCTGCAGGGCACCATCTTCGGCGGCGGCAACCCGCACCACGACATCCCGCAGCTGCTGAGCATGTACAAGGCGGGCCGGTTGAACCTCGACGACATGGTCACCCGGCAGTACAAGCTCGAGCAGATCAACGACGGCTACGCCGACATGCTGGAAGGTCGCAACATCCGCGGCGTCATCCGCTACACGGATGCCGATCGCTGACCACTCTGCGATTTGTGGAGCCGTAGCCGTCCTCAATACGGCTACGGCTCCACAACTTATTGGGTAGGAAGGGAATTACGTGACCGAAACACACACCGAGACACCCGTGGTCGTGGCCTCGCGGTCGTCCTGGAAGTGCGTGCAATCCGGTGATCGTGAGGGCTGGCTGGCGCTCATGGCCGACGACGTCCTGGTCGAGGACCCGATCGGGGAGGCCGTCACCAACCCCGACGGTACCGGCGTGCGCGGCAAGGAAGCCCTCGGTGCTTTCTACGACGCCAACATCGGGCCGAACGAGCTGACCGTCACGTGCGAGGAGACGTTCCCGTCCAGCTCGCCGAACGAGATCGCGTACATCCTGGTGCTGCGCACCAAGTTTCCGAACGGATTCACCGCCACCGTGCGCGGCGTCTTCACCTACAAGGTGAACGACGAAGGTCTGATCACCAACCTGCGCGGCTACTGGAACCTGGAGGCCATGCAGTTCGCCGAGGCAGATGCCGATTAGCGGCCCGCTCGCCGGCCGCGGCGCGATCGTTGTCGGCGGCACCCGCGGCATCGGGCTGGCAGTTGCCGAACTGCTCGCCGCCCAGGGCGCGGGTGTGGTGGTCAACGGTCGCGACGCCGATGCGGCAGCCGCTGCGGCACAGCGGGTTTCCGGTGTCGCGCATGCCGGGTCACCTGCCGACCCCAAGGTGGCCGACGCGCTCGTCGACACCTGTGTCGCCGAGTTCGGCCGGGTCGACATCCTGGTCAACTGTGCCGGGACCGCCGAACCGGCGGGATCGTCCATCCTCAATGTGACCAGTGCCGAATTTCACGAGCTGCTCGACGCGCACCTGGGCACAGTGTTCGAAACCTGCCGCGCGGCGGCGCCGAAGATGGTGGCCCAAGGCGGCGGCGCCATCGTCAACACCAGCTCCTTCGCCTTTCTCGGCGATTACGGAGGCAGCGGCTACCCCGCGGGCAAAGGCGCGGTCAACGGGCTGACCCTGGCGATCGCCGCCGAGCTCAAAGAACACGGGGTGCGGGCCAACGTGGTGTGCCCGGGTGCCCGCACCCGGCTGTCCACCGGGTCCGACTACGAGCAGCACATCGCCGAGCTCAACCGCCGCGGCCTGCTCGACGACGTCAGCATGCAGGGCGCGCTGGACGCCGCTCCACCGGAATACGTCGCCCCGACGTACGCCTACCTGGTCAGCGACGAGGCCAAGGGCGTGACCGGCCGCATCTTCATCGCCGCGGGCGGGTTCATCGGCGAATTCGCGCGACCCTCAACCGGTTTCATCGGATACCGCGACCATCACAGCACGCCGCCGTGGACGGTCGGGGAATTGCACGCGGCCATCTCCGGGGCCTGACCGGGTTCGGGAGGCTTCACGCTCGCGCTTGGCGGCTTCGCGGCCTCACTATGCTTGCGACATGGCGTCCGTCTTCACGAAGATCATCAACGGAGAATTGCCCGGGCGATTCGTCTATGAGGACGATGACATCGTCGCGTTCCTCACCATCGCGCCGATGACGCAGGGCCACACCCTCGTGGTGCCCCGGGCCGAGATCGACAACTGGCAGGACGTCGAACCCGCCGTCTTCGGCCGGGTGATGGAGGTGTCACAGCTGATCGGCAAGGCTGTGTGCCGGGCCTTCGGTGCACAGCGGGCCGGCGTGATCATCGCCGGCCTTGAGGTGCCGCACCTGCACGTGCACGTGTTCCCGGCCTACAACCTGACCGACTTCGGCTTCGCGCACGTCGACAACAATCCGTCGGCCGAGTCCCTCGACGAGGCACAGACCAAGATCAAGGCCGCGCTGGCAGATCTGCAATCCTAGGCAAGCTGACGGTGAACCGGCAGCCCTGACCGGGCGCGGTGGTGACCGTGACCGTGCCGCCGTGAGCCAGCACCAACGAATGCACGATCGACAGGCCCAACCCGGTGCCGCCACTGGCCCGGGTGCGTGAGCTGTCGGCGCGGTAGAACCGCTCGAACACCCGCCGCGCATCGTCCTGGCTCATGCCCGGACCTTCGTCGCACACCTCGATGATGGCGTGGTCGTCGTCGGTGCCGACCCGCACCGTGATCCCGGCGGTGTCCGGGGTGTGCTGCACCGCGTTGGCCACCAGGTTGCTCAGCACCTGACGCAGGCGGGCTTCGTCGCCGAGCACCTCGGGGGTGCCGGGACCGTCGAACACCTCCATGCGTACCCGGCGGCCCGGTGCGATCGACTGCGTATCGTGCACGGCGTCGGTCGCCAGGGTCAGCAGGTCGACGCGATGCTGATCCAGCGGCCGCTGCGCATCCAGACGGGCCAGCAGCAGCAGATCCTCGACCAGCAGGCCCATCCGCCGGGACTCACTCTCGATGCGCCCCATCAGCATCTCGACGTCGCGGGCAGCGCCCTGGCGGTAGAGCTCGGCGAATCCGCGGATCGTGGTGAGCGGGGTACGCAGTTCATGGCTGGCGTCGGTGATGAAGCGGCGCATCCGTTCCTCGGACGTACGCGCCTGCTCGGCCGAGGCCTCCGAGGAGGCCACCGCCCGCTGGATCTGTGCGAGCATGCCGTTCAGCGCGGACGACAACCGGCCCACCTCGGTACGCGGATCCCGTTCGGGGACACGGCGATCCAACTGGCCGGCCGCGATCGCCGCGGCCGTACGTTCCACTTCGACGAGCGGACGCAGGCTGCGGTGTACGACGGCGTAGCCGACGATACCGAGCACCAGCAGCACGACCGTGCCGATGCCGACCTGCGACCAGATCAACGCCCGCACCGACGACTGGACGTCGGACAGGTCGATCGCGACCGTGGTGCGCTCACCGTTCGGGCCCCGGACCGTCATGGCCCGCCACTGCACATCGGAGGCCCCGACAGACTCGACGGTCACGGGGACCGGGCCGACATCGTTGTCGTCAGGCAACTCCGGTTCGGCCTCGCGGTCGTTGATCGCGATCCAGGTTCGGCCGTCCTGATCGACGCCGCGGACGTAAAAGTTCGATGGCGGACGCGCCGGATTCGGACCTACCAGCGGCGTCGAGGGCAGTTGGCGCGGCTCCTGTGCCCAGCTGCCCGCGGCATCGAGCAGCGTCTGATCGATGCGGTTGACCTCGGTGTGCCGCATGATCGAAGTGACCGCGACGCCGGAGGCCAGCAGACCGCATGCCACCAAGACCAGTGCGACGGCCACCAGGCCGACGCGCAACGGCACCCCGCGCCGTTCTACCCGGTCCAACACCGGTAAAAGTATGCCGCTGACTGGCCGGCCGTCAGCGCGGCTCACGCAAAACGTAACCGACCCCGCGCAGGGTGTGCAGCAGGCGCTTGTCTCCGGTGTCGATCTTGCGGCGCAGGTAGGACACGTACGACTCGACGACGTTGACGTCGCCACCGAAGTCGTAGCGCCACACGTGGTCGAGAATCTTCGGCTTGGACAGCACCGTGCCCGCGTTGATGATGAAGTACCGCAGCAGGGTGAACTCCGTAGGCGAGAGCGAGACGGGCTCGCCCGCCTTCCACACCTCGTGCGTGTCCTCGTCGAGTTCGATGTCGGCGAACGACAGCTTGGCGCTGCGCGGTTCCTCCACTCCCCGGCCGGACCGGCGCAAGATCACCCGCAGCCGGGCCACCACCTCTTCGAGGCTGAACGGCTTGGTCACGTAGTCATCTCCGCCGAGGGTGAGCCCGGCGATCTTGTCCTGCAGGCTGTCGCGCGCGGTGAGGAACAAGGCCGGCGCGTCGATGCCGTCCGCGCGCAGCCGGCGCAGCAACCCGAAACCGTCCATGCCGGGCATCATCACGTCGAGAATCACCGCATCGGGGCGGACTTCCCTGGCCTTGTCGAGGGCCGCAGCACCGTTGGACGCGGTGTGCACCTCGAAACCCTGGAACTTCAAGCTGACGGACAGCAGCTCGACGATGTTGGCCTCGTCGTCGACGACGAGGATTCGGGCTTCGGGGACGCTCTCAGGAACTGCAGGCATGGCCATTCTCTGATGTTGATCGTGCCTCTTGAACTCAACCTGCATGCACGCTGTGCACTTCCTGTGAGTTTAGCTGTGACGCGGGTAACTACACTGACGCCCATGAACCTCGGCAAGACGCTGGTCCAGGTTGCTACCGCGCCCGTGCGCATCGGGTTGGCCGTGGCCGACGCCGGACTCGGCATCGCCAACGAGACGCTCAACGCCGTGCAACGCGGAATCACCGATGCGAACCCGCTCACCAGCAGGTCATCGATGGCCTCGCTGTTCGGGATCGATGATGCGGTCGAGCGCGCGAACCGGCTCGCGCGGTTGTTGGACGACGACGCCCCGCTGGGTCGGGCACTGGCGCCCGACGGCCCGATCAACCGTTTGCTGCGACCAGGCGGGCTGGTCGATCAGCTAACGGCTGAGGGCGGCATGCTGGACCGGCTGACCGCGGACAACGGCGCGGTGGCCCGGGCGGTGGCCCCCGGTGGGCTGGTGGACCAGGTCACCATGGAGGGCGGGCTGCTGGACCGGCTCACCACCGATGACGGCGCGCTCTCACGGGTGGTCGCGCCAGGCGGGCTGGCCGATCAGCTGCTGGCAAACGACGGCCTCATCGAGCGGGTGCTGCGTGAGGACGGCGTGGCCGACCGGCTGCTCGCCGAGGGCGGCCTGCTGGATACCCTGACCGACCCCGATGGCCCGCTGCTCAAACTCGCCGACGTGGCCGACACGCTGAACCGGCTGGCGCCCGGACTGGAGGCGCTGGCCCCCACCATCGATGCACTGCACGATGCGGTCATCACACTGAGCCAGGTGGTCAACCCGCTCAGCAGCATCGCCGACCGCATCCCGCTGCCCCGTCGCTCGTCCCGGCGGGGCTCCCCGCGGCCGGTCAGTTCCCAGCGAGTTATCGACGCCGACGAGTGACCCGTTAAGCTAGGGCGCGTTCCACCCGCCTCCTTAGCTCAGTGGTAGAGCAACATACTTGTAATATGTAGGTCATCGGTTCAATCCCGATAGGGGGCTCCACACGCATCGATTGTTGTCGGTGCATGTTAGTAACTTCCTCACATGAGGCTCTGTCGCAACTGTGGTTCACCACTGACGAAGCGCAGTCAGAAGGTCTACTGCGGTAATGCATGTCAGGCGGCAGCCCGACGCGACGCAAGCACCAAACGCTGGCTCGAATCCGGCGAAGCATGGGTGGACAGCCGCCAGAATCACTACATCCGGGAATACATCGCCGTTGCCCAGTCCGGCTGTTGCGCCATCTGCAGCGCGACCAGTGTGTGGCAGGACCTTCCGCTCACGTTCGTCATGGACCACATCGACGGGAACCCGACGAACAATCGCCGGGAGAACCTGAGGTTGGTCTGTCCGAACTGCGACTCTCAACTGCCGACGTACAAGAGCCGCAACCGAGGCAATGGCCGCTACTTCCGCCGACAGCGCTATGCCAACGGCCAGTCGTTCTAGATGATCACGTCTCGTCGGCGATGTTCTCGTGGCTCTCGTGCAGCGCTGGACCGTCGGGATCCTCACCCCGACGGTCGAATTCGTCCTGCAGTTCCGCTTGCCCCTCGGTGACTTTGCGCGCGTCTTTCGGTATCGGCCGGCCGCCGTCGCTTTGATCCATAGTCAATGGAGTCACCCACATGGGCGAAGCTCAAACGCCTACACCCGGGTGGTGAGCTTCTTCAGGGTCTGGTATTCGCTTTGCTTGTATGGCCGCCCGTCGGGCTGCAGCAGGTCGCTGAACCACACGTTCGGCACCTTGGTGTAGGGCTTGTCCCAGGAATCCCACGGGAAATACGTCTGGGTCTTGCCGGCCACCAATCCCCAGCTGTAGGCACCGACGTTGTGCCGCTTGGCAACCGGCAGCACGCCTTCGAGCGTGCTGCCCTGGTCGCGCGCCAGGTATTCGGTGCACAGGATCGGCCGGCCCAACGGTGCGAGCTCGGCGATGCGGGCTTCGAATTCGGCGGGCCCGGCGTAGGAGTGAAAGGAGATGACGTCGGAGTTGTCGAGTTGGAAATTGTCCATCTCGCTTCGGTTTCCACGATCCCAGCTGCCCTGCCACACGCCACTGGTCAACGGTTGCGCGGCATTGACGGAGCGTGCCCACGCGAACACCTGCGGCAGCAGGCCTCCGACCGCGTCGATCTTGTCCTTGCGTTCGACCTTGCGGTACTGCTTGGCAGGGTTGTCCGGTTCGTTCCACAGGTCCCAGCCCAGCACCCGATCGTCGTTGCGGAACTGGCTCATCACCCCGACCACATAGTCGCGCAGCACCGGGCGGTAACGCGGATCGTCGATGCGTTGCGCACCCGGGCTCTGCACCCAGCCGGAGTTGTGCACGCCGGGCGTCGGCGCTCGTTGCGCCCCGAGCTGCGGGTTCGGATCCCAGCACGAATCGAAGAAGACAAACAGCGGCTTGATTCCTTGACGCGCTGCGATCCCGACGAAATTGGCCAGCCTGCTTTGGAATCCGGCACGGTCCTGCGCCCACAACAGGTCATGCAGGAAGACCCGGACCGTGTTGAATCCGAGCAGTCGACACGCCTGCAATTCGCTGTTGATGCGGCGCGCATCGTAGGTACCTGCAGAGAACATCTCGATCTGGTTGATCGCGTTCGAGGTGATGAAGTTGGTGCCGACGAGCCAGCCCTGCGCCTGATACCACGCATTGGCGCGCTCTACCGGCCATTGGCCTGGCGCCGCGGTCGCGCGTGGGATCACCGGAAGAGGGGCCAGTGCTTGGGGGAGGGCCGCTGCTGCTGCCAGTACCAGCGGGATCTTCAGGGCCGTTCGACGGTGCACTCAGCGAACATAGTGGCGTCGGGCAAAACTCCTGGGCTCACGTATCACATTGCAACCATTGAGGTTTCATATCGTTATCTACGTGGCCGGTCAGAGCCGGCCCACGGTGAAGTCAGCGGCCTGGCCCGGCATCCCGTTGAAGACGTACGCGGTGTGGGCGAAGTTGGGTACACCGGCCGGTGTTCCGTCACAGATGGTGTCACCGGGCTCGCACAACTCGATGGTTTTGTCCTTGTACCGCGGGCCGATCACCATCTGCGGGGCGCCGATATCGCGCATGAACTCGTCGGACGGCGCACCGAGCAGTACCACCGATGCCACGTGGTCGGCAACCGCGGCCGGCATGGGCTCGGGGATGTATTGCTTGTATTCCGGCGGGATGCCATCCGGCACGGTGGCCGCGGTGGTGTAGCCGGCTACGACGGCGCCCTGGGAGTAGCCGCCCAGGACCACCTTCGTCTTCGGGCAGTCCCTGGCCGTCGCCTTGATGTGGTCGGATGCGTCGCGGATGCCGTCGACCACCGTTCTGGCGAACTCGATCCGGTCCCCGAAGTTCCCACTGGCCTGGTAGTTCACCGGGTACACCTCGACGGAACGCTCCCCGACGCGGGCACGCAGCGCATCGACGAAGGACTGTCCCGGTCCGCCGACACCCGGCGGCTCGTAGGTTCCTCGGGCGAAGACCACCTCGACGTCTGGACACGGTGGTTGCGCCGACGCGTTGGGCATCGGTGCGATTGGTAGGGCGCAGGCGGCAATCAGCATCGCACCCTGGAACAGCTTGAGGACGTTCATTTCGACTCCACGCCTACCGGATCGTGACGAACGTTACGGTTCCCCATGCTGACACATTCCAAACGCGGACAAAAGCCTCAAGTACCCAGGGGAAACTTATCCGAGCGGGACGTCCAGGTAGGGGCGCGGATCGGCGGCACCCGGCCCGTCGAAATGCCACCACTCCCCTGAATACACGGTCAATCCGCCGGCGCCCATCGCCTCACGCAGCCGGGTCCGGTTGGCTCGGGCGGCAGGGGTGATCCCGTCGGTCGCATAAGCCCGGCTGCGTTCGGTGAAGTCGTCGAAACCGGTGCCCATGTCGGCCCCGGCGATCGTCACGTCCACCGATCGGCCGGCCTCGTGGCTGCGGGCGTACGGTCCCGGCCGCGCCACCCAGTTGGGATTCGACACCACTTCGAACATCCGCACCTGAACCTCATGCGGCCGATAACAGTCCCAGAAGACGAGCTTGTCCGGCCGCAGCACGGCCGCTGCGGTGGCCAACCCGGCGGCCAGGGATTCGTGCACCAGGCAGGGTGCCCCGGCCGGATAGAGCCGCCGGCCGACGAAATTGTCGGGAGTCGCGTACCGCAGGTCGACCACTGCATCCGGCACCACGGTGCGCACGTCGACCAGTCCGGCCTCGGCAGCGGGCCTGGCGAACGTCGGCGGCGCCGAGGCCACCGCAGCGACGATGGCGATAGTCGTCAGTACCGTGCCGGTCAGTAACCGCAATCCTGCGGAAATGACACTCTCTTCTTCAGGCATATTGCTTTCCGATGTACGATAACCACACTCTTGATTCGGCGTCGGAGCCTCCGGCGGCCGCTAGGTTATGCGCATAAGTACTGCGCATACGTGAACCGACGGATTGGAGCGATCCTATGGCGTCAGCCGTACCGGAGACCGTCGCAACCCGCTATGCCGGCCGACGGGTCGAACGGGTCGAGGACACCCGACTACTCACCGGACGCGGCACCTATGTCGACGACGTCACGCGGCCCGGCATGCTGCATGCCTGCTTCGTCCGCAGCCCGTACGCGCATGCCAAATTCACCCGCATCGACGCAGCCGCCGCCCTGGCGCTGCCCGGGGTGCATTGCGTGCTCACCGCCGCCGACCTCAACCCGGAGGTCAAGGAGGCCTGGCATGCCGTCGCGGGCAAGGACGTCCCCGACACCCCGCGCCCGCCCCTGGCCGAGGGCGAGGTCAAATTCGTGGGAGATCCCGTGGCGCTGGTCATCGCCGAGAGCCGCTACCTCGCCGAGGATGCCGTCGACCTGGTCGACGTCGACTACGAACCGCTTCCGGCGATCGCCGACTTCCGGCAGGCATTGGCCTCGGAAGTGTCCGTCCACGAGGCCTTTCCGGACAACAATGCCGGCGGGATGGCCGGCATGCCTCCCGACGAGGAGGTCTTCAGTTCAGCCGCGCACGTGGTGAACGAGCACATCTACCAGCAGATGCACGTGCCGGTGCCGATCGAGTGCCGGGGAATGGTCACCGAATGGTCGGCGACCTCAGGCGAGCTGACCATCTGGGCCTCCACCCAGACTCCGCACGAACTGCGCGCTTTCGCGGCCCGCCTGCTCGGCATCCCGGCCCAGCATGTGCGAGTCATCATGCGCGACACCGGCGGCGGATTCGGCCAGAAGGTGGTCCCGATGCGCGAGGACATGTGCATCATGCTGGCCGCCCGCAAAGTTTCCAGTGCGACCTCGCACGCGCGATCAGGCACAGCGCTCAAGTGGATCGAGGACCGCCGGGAAAACCTGATGTCGGCCGGGCAGTCCCGTCACGTCGACGGCGACGTACGCATGGCCTTCGACGAGGACGGCACCATACTGGCCGCCGACATCGACTTCATCCAAGACGTCGGCTCCTACCCGACCCCTTATCCCGTGCTGACCACCGCGGCCATCGGCATGTTCTTCCCCGGCCCGTACCGGGTGCCCAAGGCCAGCTTCAACTACAAGACCGTGTTCTCCAACACCGCCGGCCTGCACGCCTACCGCGGCCCGTGGCAGTACGAAACCCTCACCCGCGAAATACTTCTCGACATCGCAGCCCGCAAGATGGGTGTGGACCCCGTCGAGTTGCGGCGCAAGAACCTGCTCCGCCGCGACGAGATGCCGTACTTCAACCCCAACGGCATGCCGTATGACCACGTCGCCCCGATCGAGACGTTCGAGCAGGCCGTCAAGATCCTCGACCACGAAGGCTTCCGCAAGGAGCAGGCCGAGGCGCTGGCCCAGGGCCGTTACCTCGGACTCGGCTTCTCGGCCTACATCGAACCCACCGGTGCAGCCACCGGCCACCTGGCCAGCGAGGGCTGCACGATCCGGATGGAACCGACCGGCAAGATCAACGTCTACGTCAACGGCGGTTCCACCGGAAACAGCTTGGAAACCACCGTTATTCAGCTCACCGCCGACGCCCTGGGTGCCGACATCGACGATGTCGCCACCATTCAGGGCGATACCGCGGTGACGCCGTACGGCGCAGGAACCCAGGGCAGCCGCAGCGCCCCGATGACCGCGGGTGCGGTCAACGAGGCCGGAACCATCCTGCGCAAACAGCTCGTCGCGATGGCCGCGGCCCGGCTCGAGGTCGAGGAGTCCGAGATCGAACTCGGCGGGTCCAAGGCGACGGCGCGCCACGATCCCGAAAAGAGCGTCAGCTTCGCCGATCTGGCCTACCGCGCCCACTACGAGCCGCAGATGCTTCCGCCCGGCACCTCAGCTTCCCTGGAAGCCACCGCCCGGTACACCGCACCGCCCACCGCCCCGATCCACTGGGCCAACGCCACCCACGCCTGCACGTGCGAGGTCGACGTGATCACCGGGCACGTCACCCTCACGCGCTACATCGTCAGCGAGGATGTTGGTCCGATGATCAACCCCAACGTGGTCGAAGGCCAGATCGCCGGCGGCACCGTGCAGGGCATCGGCGGCGCGCTGCTGGAGAAGCTGTCCTATGACGACGCCGGAAACCCGTTGTCCTCGACATTTGTCGACTACCTGCTGCCCACCACCACCGAAGTCCCGACGATCGAGTACGGCCATGTCGAGATCCCGGGACCCGGCGTCGGTGGCTACAAGGGTGCGGGTGAGGGTGGGGCCATCGGCTCGACACCCGCGGTGATAAACGCCGTCAACGATGCACTGGCCCCGCTCGGCGTCACCCTGACCACCCTGCCCGCCACTCCGGCAGCCATCGTCGAAGCCATCGAGCTGGCGCAGGAACACCACTCGTAGAAACCTCTAGGAAGGGACCACCAATCGTGGAGCTCAACAACGAATTCCGGGTCGCGGTGCCGGCGGCGAAAACCTGGGAGGTGCTCACCGACGTCGAGCGCGTCGCACCCTGCCTGCCCGGCGCCACCCTGCTGAGCGTCGACGGTGACGACTTCACGGGTGCCGTCAAGGTGAAGGTCGGCCCGATCACGGTGTCCTACAAGGGCGATGCGACATTCCAGGAGAAGGACGCGGCAGCACAGCGGGTGGTCCTCAAAGCCAACGGCAAGGAGACCCGCGGCAGCGGCACCGCCTCGGCGGTCGTGACCGCACAGCTCAAGGACGAAGGCGCCGATTCCACACTGGTCGTGGTCACCACCGATCTCGCCATTTCCGGCAAGGCAGCCCAGTTCGGCCGGGGCGTGCTGGCAGACGTGGCCGGCAGCCTGATCGACCAGTTCGCCCGCAGCCTGGAGGCCGAGCTGGTCGGCGAGACGACGCAGGCCCAAACCGGCTCGGCCGCAACGGCCGCCGAACAGCCGGCCCAGGAGGCCGCCCCGATCAACGCACTCGCGCTGGCCAAAGTGATGGCCGTGCCGATGGCCAAGCGCTTCGCCCCGGCGATCGGCGCGGCCGCGGCCGCAGGCGTGCTCGGCTTCTTGATCGGCCGGACCGGACGCAACAAGCGAAAGTCCAGTGGGCTGAGCACCGAGGACCTGCAGGCCGCACTGCTGCGGTTGGTGTCATGAAACCCGCCCCCTTCGCCTATCACCGGCCCACCTCGGTCGCCGAGGCAGTCGGCATGCTGAGCGAGTACGGCGAGGACGCCAAGGTCCTGGCGGGCGGTCAGAGCCTGGTGCCGATGCTGTCGATGCGCCTGACCCACTTCGACAACCTGATCGACATCTCACGACTCTCCGAACTGGACGACATCGCGCTGCAGGACAATGAGGTTCGGATCGGTGCGGCCACCCCGCACGCCATGGTGGGACTGGACGACGAGATCGCCGATTCGGTGCCGCTGCTGACCCTGGCCACACCGCACATCGGGCACTTCCAGATCCGCAGCCGCGGCACGCTGGGCGGGGCGATCGCGCATGCCGACCCGGCGGCAGAGTACGCGGCTGTCGCCCTGGCACTCGACGCCACGATCGAGGCGACCTCATCCCGCGGCACCCGGGCCATCCCGGCCGCCGAGTTCTTCACCGGCCTGTGGGAGACCGCGCTGGCCTCAGACGAGATCCTCACCGCGGTGCGCTTCCCGGTGGCATCGGGCCGCAGCGGTTTCGGGATCGCCGAATTCGCACGGCGACACGGCGATTTCGCGATCGCCGGGGCCGTCGTCGGAATCGAACTCGACGAGGACGACCGGATCACCCGCTGCGGCATCGGACTGCTCGGGCTCGGCTCCACCCCACTGCGGGCCACCGCGGCCGAAGCGGCGGTGATCGGCACCCCGATCGGCGGCCTCACCGCCGACGAGATCGGCCGGTTGGCGATGCCCGAACTCAGCGACATTCCCGCCGACCTGCAAGGCTCGGCGTCATACCGGGCCCGGGTGGGGGCCGCCATGGTATCCCGCGCCTGGACCCAGGCAACCACGCACGCCGAGGAGGCCCTCAATGCATGAACTGCCAGTTGCGGTTTCGGTCAACGGGCGGGACTACCAGGGGGTGGTCGAACCCCGCGTCACGCTGGCCGACTTCCTGCGGGACACCTGCGGTCTCACGGGCACCCACCTCGGCTGCGAGCACGGCGCCTGCGGCGCCTGCACGGTTCTGCTGGACGGGCAGGCCGTCCGGTCCTGCCTGCTGTTCGCGGTTCAGGTGGACGGACAGGAAGTGACCACGGTCGAGGGCATCGCCGGACCGGACGGCGAGCTGTCCCCTGTGCAGACCGCACTCAAGGAGTGCCACGGGCTGCAATGTGGCTTCTGCACACCGGGATTCGTCACCTCGATCACCGCGATGCTGCGCGACAACCCGAATCCCACCGATGGCGAGATCCGCGAGGGGTTGTCGGGAAACTTCTGCCGCTGCACCGGGTATCAGGGCATCGTGACCGCCGTGCACCGGGTTTGCGAACACGCGGAAGGCAACGCGGAGCTCGACTCGGCCGGCCAACAGTAGGCCAACTCATGGCGACACCGACGGCATGAAAGCCGGGGCCTTCGGTGTAGGCCCCGGCCACGCGCCACCGAGTCAGTCGGGGACGACGCCGCGCAGGCCGTCGGCGCCGTACAACGGTTCGAGCATTCCCGAGATATCCGGCCCGCGGCGCAGCGCGTGTCCGCCGTCCACCCCGATGGCCTGGCCTGTGATCCAGCCCGCGGCATCGCTGAGCAGGAACACCGCCAGGTTGGCGATGTCCTCGACCTCGCCGAACCGCGGCATGGGCGTGCAAGCTTCGTAGTCGTCGCGGGCCGCGGGGAGCTCGAAGACCGGGCCGACCATCTCGGTGCGGGTCAATCCCGGACGAATGCTGTTGAACCGCACGGAGGACGGCCCGAGCTCGTCGGCGGCCAGCTTGAGCAGGTGGTCGAGCGCGGCCTTGCTCACCCCGTACGCACCGAACCAGCGATGGGTGTTGCTCGAGGCGATCGACGAGATGCCGACGAACGAGCCACCGCCGCCCCGAACCATCTCCCGGCCCGCGTGCTTGATCAGGTACATCGTGCCGTTGACGTTCAGATCGACGGTCTGGCGCCACAGTTCGGAATCGATCTGGGTGATCGGACCGATGGTCAGCGACCCGCCTGCGCTGTGCACGACACCGTGCAACTGGCCGTTCCATGCGGTGGCCGCGTCGACCGCCCGGCGAACCTCGTCTTCGTTGGTGACGTCGGCAGGCTCATAGCGGACCGATCCGGGCCCCTGGGCATTCAGCTCGTCAGTGGCGGCGCTGAGCTTGTCGGCATTGCGCCCGATCAGCAGGGCGTTGCCGCCGGCGGCGACGATGGCGGCCGCGGAAGCCTTGCCGATGCCGCTGCCGCCGCCGGTGACCAGATAGGTTCGACCCTCTAACGAAATCTGCATGGTCATGGTGTATCACGCCGGGCGGGCTTGGGAGCCCCCAATGTCCGCCAGTCGGGAACATCTGGCGGCATACCCACCGGCCAGCGATTCTCGTTGGCCGACGCCCAGTGCGCGTGCCCGAGTTCGTGAATGTGGAAGGCATGCCGAAGCGCTTCGGTGAAGCCCATCGCATCACTGGCTGCGTTGACGGAATCCTTGACCAGCAACGCCGCCATTGTCGGCCGGTCGGCGATGCGCCGCGCGAATTCCAGTGTCTTGTCTTCGAGTTCGTCGCGCGCGAAGACCTTGGACACCATCCCCAGCCGGTACGCCTCATCGGCGTCGATCGAATCACCGGTCAGCAGTAGCTCTTTGGCCTTGCGGGCACCGAATTCCCATGGGTGGGCGTAATACTCGACTCCCGGCATTCCCATCCGCACCCCGACGACGTCGCTGAACTTGGCGTCGTCGGCGGCCACGATCAGGTCACAGGCCCAGATCAGCATCAAGGCCGCGGAGATCGCGTTGCCCTGTACCTGGGCAATGGTGATCTTGCGCAGATCGCGCCAGCGCCGGGTGTTCTCGAAGTAGAAGTGCCACTCCTGCAAATAGGTTCGTTCGGCGACACCGGCGGCGGTGGCACCGTGCGAGCGGAAGGTCGGGTGTTGAGTCGGCCCTGGCTGGCGCTCGGCAAGCGCCTCTTCGGAGCCGAGGTCATGTCCGGCCGAGAAGTTCTTCCCACGTGCAGCCAGGATCACCACACGGACGGCATCATCGGCCTCGGCGCGCCCGAACGCTTCGTCGAGCTGCACCAGCAGGGTCCGGGACTGGGCGTTTTGCGCATCCGGACGGTTCAGCCAGATCCGGGCGATGCGTCCGTCGTCGAGCGTCTCGTATTCGACCTGGCGGGCTGTGTCGTCGGGACTGACCATTTCGGACCACCTCTTAGGCACGGTAAGTAAGTTACGGATTGCACATTACGTGTATCGCGTAATCGCGCTCACACCGGGATCACAGCAACCATGCAGAGGACTCACAGCAGCGCCGGAGCACCGCAGTCCCCAAGCCCGGGGTAGAGCCATTTCTCCACGTAGAGCGTAGACTTTCGGCGTGTGCCGATATGGCTTCCGGACCGTCATCAAGCCACTGCCGCCAGTTATTCAGCAAACCACACCGGCCCTATAGAGAAAGCCTGGCAATGGCCATCACCCCACTGCTCGCCCGCCGCTTCGCCGTCGCGGCAGGCCTCGCCGCTGCCATCGCTTCAGCCCCGGCAGCGGCCGTGCTGATCGCACCGATCCCCCCTGCTCAAGCGGAGGCGTCGTGCCCCAACGGGGAAACCGCGGACACCTACACCGGGGTGTGCGTCCCGTACCTGGTGCCCAACTCCCCGGAGTTCAGCTCCGCCCCGAACCAACTGCCGCAGATCGACGGCATCCCCTGCACCGGCGGCAATTCCGGTCAGTGCATCGGCCTGGCCGAAGAGCAACAGACCCAGGGGCCGCAACCGGTGCCGCAGTCGACGGTCGGCAGCAGCCCGACCGCGACCGGCCACATCGGCTGACACAGCGCTACGGCAGAGACCGCACAGTAAACCTCCAGCAGCCCTAGACTGCTGGTGTGAAATCCGTCGTCGCGCCCGTCGCGCTGGCTGTAGCCGGTGCCGGTTGCGCACTGTCCTTGTGGCTGGGGACGCCGGTCGCCCAGGCAACGTGCACAACCGGTGAGGAAGAGGACATCTACACGACCACCTGCACGCCTTTCCTGGTGCCGAATTCGCCGTCGCCGTTCAGCGGCATCCCGGGCAATCCGGATTTGCCTGCGGTGAATCTGCCCGGCGGAGGCGGAGCCATCCCGTGCACCGGCCACAACGCCGGCGAATGTATCGGCCTGGCCGAGGAGGACGAGGCCGAAGGTCCACGACCCATTCCGCGTTCAACGATCAGCGCCAGCCCCTAGCGCCTCGGGACGGTTTCCCAGCCAACTCGTAGATCGGATGCAGATATCCCACAGCGTCCATAGAATCCCACCAACAGACAATCGAATACCTAGAGAAAGCGTGACGATGGCGACCTTCCCGATCTCGATGCGACGACTGATCTTTGCCGGCGGCTTTGCACTCGCTGCGGCCGCCGCGCCGGCGATCGTCGCGTTCTCCGCCCCAGTGCCCTCCGGCCCGGTGCTGGCCTGCCCGACCGGCGAAGAAGAAGACCTCTACACCGGCAACTGTGTTCCGCACACCGTGCCGAATTCCCCGGGCGGCTTCAGCAGCATCCCGGGCAACCCGAACCTGCCCGCTGTGAACGAGCCCGGCGGCGGCGGTTCCATCCCTTGCACCGGTGCCAACTCCGGGGAGTGCATCGGCCTGGCCGAGGAACAGCAGTCCCAGGGGCCGCAGCCGGTCCCGGAGTCCACCGTCGGCAGCAGCCCGACAGTGCACGGTTCCATCGGCTGATGGCGTGAGGCGGCCGGGCCTGTCCCGGTCGCATACAGTTGTGTCATGCCTGCGAAATCTGAAACCGCCGAGATCGACGACGTCGAGCCCCTGGCCGACAGCACGGCCAGCCAGGCCCGCCGGGTCGTGGCGACCTACGCCACCGACGCCGACGAGTGCCGGATGTTCCTGTCCATGCTCGGCATTGGGCCTTCGAAAACCGAGGCGTAGGTGAGCCCGGAAGGTGGCCGCAAGGCCGCCTCCGGTAGCTCCGACTTCGTCGTGGTGGCCAATCGGCTGCCCATCGACATGGAGCGGTTGCCGGACGGCAGCACGACATGGAAACGCAGTCCCGGCGGACTGGTGACGGCGCTGGAACCGCTGCTGCGTAAACGCCGCGGCGCATGGATCGGCTGGGCCGGCATCCCCGACAGTGGCGACGAGCCGATCGTCGAGGAAGACCTGCAGCTCTTCCCGGTGGAATTGTCTGCCCAAGATGTTGCGGACTACTACGAAGGGTTCTCGAACGCCACGCTGTGGCCGCTGTATCACGACCTCATCGTCAAACCCGTGTACCACCGCAAGTGGTGGGACGCCTACGTCGAGGTGAACCGGCGTTTTGCCGAGGCGACGGCCCGCGCCGCCGCACCCGGTGCCACCGTCTGGATCCAGGACTATCAGCTGCAACTCGTCCCGAAGATGCTGCGGATGCTCCGCCCCGACCTCACCATCGGCTTCTTTCTGCACATCCCCTTCCCACCGGTCGAACTGTTCATGCAGATGCCATGGCGCAGCGAGATCGTCGAAGGCCTGCTTGGCGCCGACCTGGTCGGATTCCATCTGGCCGGCGGCGCGCAGAACTTCCTGGTCTTGGCGCGGCGCCTGATCGGGGCCAACACCTCACGCGCCTCGATCGGTGTGCGCTCACGCTTCGGCCAGATCTCCTACGGCTTCCGCACCGTCACGGTCGGAGCCTTCCCCATCTCCATCGACTCGGCAGATCTGGATGCCAGGGCGCGCAACCGCGCGATCCGGCAACGCGCCCGGCAGATCCGCGCCGAGCTCGGCAACCCCCGCAAGATCCTCCTCGGCGTCGACCGGCTCGACTACACCAAGGGCATCGATGTCCGGCTGCACGCGTTCTCCGAGCTGCTCGAAGAGCAGCGGGTCAAACGCGACGACACCGTCCTGGTCCAATTGGCCACACCCAGCCGCGAGCGTGTCGAGAGCTACAAGGCGATGCGCGAGGACATCGAGCGTCAGGTCGGGCACATCAACGGCGAGTTCGGCGAGGTCGGGCATCCCGTCGTGCACTACGTGCACCGCCCGGTGCCGCGCGACGAGCTCATCGCGTTCTTCGTCGCCGCCGACGTCATGCTGGTCACGCCGCTACGCGACGGGATGAACCTGGTGGCCAAGGAGTACGTGGCCTGCCGCAGTGACCTCGGCGGGGCGTTGGTGCTGTCCGAGTTCACCGGTGCGGCCGCCGAGCTGCGTCAGGCCTATCTCATCAACCCCCACCATCTGGAGGGCGTCAAAGACGCCATGGAGGCTGCGCTGGAGCAGAGCCCCGAAGAGGGCAAGCGGCGCATGCGCGCCCTGCGCCGGCAGGTATTGGCCCACGACGTCGACCGGTGGGCCCGCGCTTTCCTCGAGGCGTTGGGAAACGCGAACCCAGCGTGAGCGCTGGGCCGCGTCAGATCGGATTGATCGCGTTGATCAGCCAGTTGCCGTCCACCTTGCGGTAGTCGACCTTCAGTCGGCTGCCGTCGTACAACGGTTGGCGGGACTTGTCGGTCACCGTGCGGTTCATGTACACCAGCACCGATCCCGACTCACGTTGGGCGGTCATCACCCCGACGCCCACGATGCTGATCTGCACCACGAGCTGACGCTTGCGTGCCTCAGGGATCACCTTGGCGGTGGCATCCTCTTCGAACTTCTGCCGGAAGCCCGGGGCGAGCAGCGGATAGGTCTCCGTCAAGCTGCGCTCGACGGTCTGATAGTCGTAGCCGAACACCTTGGGAATCTGATCGGTCGCCAGGGTAGGCAGTTCGGCCCGGGTTACCGCCTGGGCGCGTTGCATCACCCGGTTCCAGTACAGCGAGCCGCCGACCCCCGCCGCTGCCACGAATGCCACGGTCAACAGGCCGATCAGCAAGGCAGTGAGTTTAGAGCGCATCAGTTTCCACCGTCGGGGTACTTGAGGTCGTATCCGGTCATGTGCCCGTTGTCGTCCTCGTGCACGATCACGCGCAACCGGTACGGCCGGGTCGGCGAATTGACCCCGTCCATGTCGGCGACCGTCACCCGCACCGCCACCAGCACCGAGGCGTTTCCGGCGATCTCGTCCACCTTCTCCAACGCAGCGCCGTTCACCACGGCCTCCGAGCTGGCATTGGTGTCGCGGAACAGTGCCTTGAGATTGTCGGCGTTGTTGCCCTGGCTCATCATGTCGCGCAACGGGCCGCTGGTCCCGTCGATGAAGCGATTGACGCTCTCATCGACGGTGTCCTGCGTGTAGCTGAACATGTTGATCACGGTCTGCTTGCCCGTGTCGACGAAGCGCTCATTGCGGGATTGCTCGGCGTCGACGTTGCGCTGCTGGTCGCGCATGACGTAAACCAGCGCGCCCAGCGCCGCGGTCGCCACGGCCAGCACCAGGACCGTCACCAGCGCCACCAGCCGGCTGTGGGCACGACGCCGCGGCGGCGGCTTGAGCGGCGTCAGCTTCGGCGCCCTGGCCTCCGTGGTGGCCGCAGCGTCAGCCACAACACTGGTGGTGGTCACCTCTGCGACGACGCCGGCACCGGTAGGGCCGGCCGCCCTGGACGCGCGCCTACGCGCCGGCCTCTGGTTCGAGGCCGTTTCTTCCGTCATCAAGCCTGCCTTGGATCCAACATCAGATCTACCCAGGTCTCCGCGGGTCGCAGATTCTCAGCACCGGCCGCATAGACACCGGTGCCTCCGTCGGCGTCAGCGAAGACCCCACTGTGCTGATCGTAGGTGCCCGTCATGGGTGCGCTGGCCACAGGTGGTGCCTCCGCAGGCAACGGCGCCTCCGGAGCCGGAGCCGGTGCCGGTTCGGGTGCACCCGGGGGTGTCCGACCGTAGGGCGGCACGATCTGGTCCGGCGGCGCGAAGTACGGCCACGGCGGGGGTTGGGGGCCCGGCTTGTTCGGCGGAACCGGCAGCGGGAACGGCGCATGCGGCGCGGGGCCGGGGCCCGGCTCGACCCCGGGCGGCAGTTGCACCACCGGCGGGCCCGGATCCGGATCGACCTGCGGGGGGATGTTCGGGAACTTGTTGGGCGGCAGGATGTTACGGCCGTCCTCGATCGGAGTGCCGTACGGCACCGGCGGACCGCGCCACGGGTTGGAGCCCACCGGGATGTAACCGTTGGGGTCCCGGCACAGCTGGATCGTGGGGGCCCGCTTGCCCGGGAATTCCTGGCACGGGTAGTTGCGCGCGCCGCGCACCACCGACGGATCGTTCTGCGCGGTCTTGCAGTACAGATCGGTCGGCAGATCCCGCAGGGTCAGATCGGCCGGGGACCGGATCTGGGTCGGCGGCAGGAAGCCGGTCATGCAGGGCGGCGGGTCACCCAGGTCGACCTTGAAGTCGAGCTTGCCGCCCTCGTCCGCGGGCACGCCGCCGGCCACCGTGTTCAGCGCGGCTATGAGAGCGGGGAAGATCACCAGCGCCTGCTCGAGCGACTTGCTGTAGATCACGCCGATGCGGCCGAAGTTGGCCAGGTTGGCGGCCAGCACCGGGAACGTCGGCCGGATACCGCTGAACGCCGTGTTGGCCGCCTCGGTGGTGCCGGGAACGGTCTTGAGCGTGGTCCGCAGTTGTGGGTCGGCCTTGTTCACCTCGCCGGTGAACCGGGCCAGGCCGTCGGCCAGCGAGCGAATGCTGTCGCCGCTGCGCATCTGCGCCTCCAGGAACGGCCCGGCCTGGTCGATCAGCTGGGTGGTCTCCCCCGCGTTGGCATCGGCCTCGTCGATCAGCAGGCGCGACGACTCGATGAGCCGGGCCAATTCCGGCCCGGATCCGTTGAACGCCTTGAACGTCTCACGGAGCAGATCCTGCAGCCGGCTGTTCCCGATGCTGCTGACCAGGGTGTCGGCCTCGTGCAGCATGCCGGCGATGTCCTGGCCGACGCGGGTGTTCTGCTGATCGATGGTCGCGCCGTTGCGCAACTTGTCGGTAGAAGGGGACTCCGGCGGAATCAGGTCGATGTACTGCTCACCGACGGCCGAGACACTCTTGACCGTCGCGGTGACGTTCTGCGGAATCGCCGTGCTGCTGTTCAGCTGCATTCTGGCGACCACCCCGTCGGGCGCCAGACCTACCGAATCCACCCGGCCGACCGTCACACCGCGGTAGGTGACGTTGGCGTTCTGGTAGATCCCGCCGCCGGTCACGAAGTTGGCGTTGACGTGGTACGTGCCGATGCCCACGGCAGCAGGCAGATGTAGATAGAACAGCGAAATCGCACCGACGGTCAGAACGGTGACGATCCCGAAGATCATCAACTGCATACGGGTAAGCCGGTCGATCATTACGGCTTCTCCTCATGCTGGGTGGCGGTTCCGGCAGGAATCTGGAACGGGTCGGCGGCCTGGCCGGACAGGTTCGCCATCGACCCGGTCAGCCAGTCCGGCGGATTGATGACCTCACTGAGGTGCTTCATGTTCGGGTCGAACCCGCCCGTGGTGAAGATCGACTCACCGAACCGGCGCAACGTCAGGTCGAAGGTGACGAACACATTCAGGTAGTCACCACGAACCGCGTTGCGCAGGTACTTGTAGTGGAACGGGAACGTGGGCAGGAACTCCAGAACCTTGATGAAGTCGTCGGCGTTGTCGTTGAGCTCCTTGATCGACGGGTACAGATCCTTGAGGTCGGCCGCGAAATCGTCCTTCGTCTCGGACAGGATCCGCGAACCCACCTCGGCGAAGCCACGCAGCGCGGTGAACGCCTCGACAATGTTCGATCGGTTCTCGTTGAGCACCTTCAGCGCCCCGGGCAGAGTGACGAGCGTGCGGCCCAGGTTGTCCTTGCTGCGGGCCAGGATCGACGCGAAGCGGTTCAGGCCGTCGGCCGCGGCGATGATGTCGTTGGTCTGCTGGTCCAACGACGCGGTCAGCTCGGCCAGGCGCGGTATCAGCTCGGCAAAGCTGCCGGCCCGTCCGGCCACCGCCCCGTACGCCTCATCGGTGATGTCCTGCAGCGCACCGAGATTGCCCTTGTTCACCACCATGCCCAACGAGGACAACACTTCCTCGGTGGTCGGGTAGCGGCTGATCTTCGACAGCCTGAGGCTGGCCCCCTCGCGCAACTGCCCCTGTGGCGACTCGTCGACCGGCTCGGATAACTGGACGTGCTGCGAGCCGAGAAGAGACGTCTGGGCAACGCGCGCAACGGCATTCGCCGGGAGCTTGACGTCACCGTCCAGCGACAGCTGCACCGCCGCGTAGAAGGTTCCGTCCGGGCGCTGCATGGCGTCCAGACCGGACACACTGCCCACCGTGACGTCGTCGACCATCACCGGCGAGTTCTGCGGCAGGGTCGCCACATCGGGCAACTCAACCGTCACCGTGTAGGACCCCTTGCCATGCCCGGCGGTGCCCGGCATGTTGAGCGAGTTGAGTCCGCCGAACTGGCAGCCGGCCAGCAGCATCGCGCCACTGCCGATCGCCAACGTGCGTCCGCCGATCCGGGATGCCTTACCCCTCAATGCTTTACCCCTCATCATCCGCCGGCACCAGCCTCAGCAGGAGCGGGCGCGGCAGGTGCGGCCACAGGCCCGGGCGCGGGACCGGCTCCTGTTCCAGGTGCCGGTGCGGGTGCATCCGGCGGCAGGATCAGCGAGCTCAGCGTCGCGTCGTGCGGGATCTGCGGCGGCGTCACACCAGGGTTGTTCTGCCACTGCAGGTACGGCACCGGGGTCTCCGACTTGGCTTCGGTTTCCGGGGTGTCATAGATGATCTGCCCCTTGTAGGCCGTGATGCTGTTGATCGGGTGGAACAGCACGGGGGGGTAGTTCATCGTGATCCGGCGCAGCACCGGACCCATGCGCTGCCGGCAGATCTCGGCGCGCTTGTAGTTGTCCGGGTTGGCGCCGATGTCGAACGTGCCACCGCAGATGAACTGCGTCGGGTTGGCGAAGTTGGGCAGCGACAGCAGACCACCGACGGTGCCCTGGGCCGGGTTGTAGATGTTGTAGAAGTTCGCCAGGCCGTTGGGCGTGACGTGCAGGATCTGCTCGATGTCGTCGCTGTGATCGGTGAGGATCTGAGTGAAGTCCGCGAGCTTGCCGACCTGGGCGATCAACGCGTCATTGTTCTCGTTCAAGAATCCGCGCACGTCGCCCAGGGCCTGGTTCAACGTGGCCAGGGTCTGATCGAGCCCGCTGGAACTGTCAGCCAGCACCTGCGAGACGGACGACACGTGATTGGTGAACTGCACGATCTGCTCGTTGCTGTTGGCCAGCGCGTTGACGAGGACCTGCAGGTTCTTCACAGTGCCGAACAGATCAGTGCGCGAATCGCCCAACCGGCCCGCGGTCTGGGACAACTCACGCAGCGCGTTGCGGAACGAGTCGCCGTTGCCGTCGAACGTGGTGGCAGCCTGGTCGACGAAGGCCGCGATCGGGCCCTGGACCGAGCCGGCCTGCGGCCCGAGCTGCGAACTGAGCTGGGTCAGTTGCTCTTTGACCTCGTCCCACTCGACGGGGACGCCGGTGCGGTCCAGGCCGATCGACGCGCCGTCAGCCATCACATCGCCTTCGGTGTAGGCCGGGGTCAACTGAATGAACCTGGCCGACACCAGATTCGGCGAGAGGATCAACGCCTTGGCGTTGGCAGGCACCTTGATGCCGCGGTCCAGCGTCATCTCGATCTTGACGTCCGAGGGCCTGGGCTCGATCGAGTCGATCGTGCCCACCGGCACACCGACGATCCGCACCTCGTCGCCGGGGTACAGCCCGACCGCGTTGGTGAAGTACGCCGTGAGCTTGGGGCCGGTCCGCGACGGCCACACCTGGTACACGCCGACGGCCAGGACCGCCAGCAGTAATGCCGCCAGCCCGATCCGCAGCCACCGGTTGCGACCGGACACTGAACTCTCTTGTGTCATGGCGATTTCGGCCTAACGATCGTGCGTTCGGAGATGTAGCCACGCAGCATGTCGGCGAGGCTGTCAGGCAGCTTCCCCGGCTGGAAGTAGGTATCGAGCAGCACCTCGGACATCGATGCCGGCGGCAGGCCGTAGAGGTTGATGTTGAAGCCCGGACCGTTGCCGACCACCTCGGCGAGCGTGGTCGCGTACGGCGGCAGGCGGCGCAGCGCCTCGCCGATGTGCTCTTTGCGCTCCAGCAGGTTGTCCATCACCAGGTTGAGCTTCTCGAGCGCCGGCTTGAACTCCTTGCGGTTGTCTGCGACGAATCCCGAAAGCTGTTTGGACACATCATCGATACCGGCGATTAGGTTGCTCAGCGCCTGCCTGCGCTCGTCGAGCGCGGCGAACAGCTGGTTGCCGTCCGTGACCAGCTGATTAACCTGGCCGGCACGTGCCGCCAGCAGATCCGACACCCGCTTGGCGTGCGCCAGCAGTCCCTCGAGGGCCTCGTCGCGCTTGTTGATGCTGCGCGACAGGTTGGCCACACCGTCGAGGGCACCCCGCAACTGCGGTGTCGCATCGCGGAGCGTGTCGGTCAGCGTCTGAAGGGCCTGCTCGAACTTCGGCTTGTCCAGTTCGGCGACGTTCTGGCCGAGATCCTGCAGCGCTGTGTTGAGCGTGTAGGGAGTCGTGGTGCGCCCCAACGGGATCACCGTCGCAGTCCCGCTGCCCTTCGGCGTCACCGACAGCGACTTCTGCCCGAGCACGGTCTCGGTCTTGATCGCGACCAGCGACTGATCGCCGATCTTGATGTTGCGGTCCACGGTGAAGTTGACCTTGGCGGTGTCGCCGGCCAGCGACACCTCGGTGACCTTGCCGACCGCGATGCCGGAGACGTTGACGTCATTGCCCGGATCGATTCCGCCGGCGTCGCTGAAGTACGCCTCGTACTGCTTGCCCTGCGGGAAGAACGGCAGCCCGGTGTAGCCGAAGGACACCAGCACCAGGCACCCCACCACAAAGATGCCGAGGATCCCGGTGCGCAGTGTTGTGTCGCGGTCGAGCCTAGCCATTCTCTGAACACCTCCCCTTGGACGGGTCCGGCGGGCCGCCGAACGGAATCAGAATGTCGCTGCCGGCCGGACCGTTGACCTTCATCCGGATCGAGCAGTAGTAGATGTTGAAGAACGAGCCGTAGGCGCCGAGTGCATTGAGCCGCAAGTAGTTCTCGGCCAGCGGTTCGATGACCTTGTTGACGTCGGCCTTGCGTTCGTCCAGCCGCTGGGCCAGCGGACGCGTGTTCTCGATGACGGCCTGCAGCGGGCGCCGCGACTTGTCCAGCATGTCGGTCAGGTCGTTCTCCGCCGAGGCCAGCGGCGCGATTGCGCCGGCGATCGGGTCGCGCCCCTCGGCCAGACCGGAGATCAGCTTCTGCAACTCGTCGACGCTCGAGTCGAACTGCGCGCCCTTCTCGTCGACCGTGCCCAGCACCGTGTTGAGGTTGGTGATCACGTCGCCGATCAGCTGATCGCGCGCGGCCAGATTCTGGGTGAACGCACTCGTGCTGGTCAACATGTTCGCCAACGCGCCGCCCTGGCCCTGCAGCATCTCGATCACCGCGTTCGAGATCTCGTTGACCTTGTCGCCGTCGAGGCCCTTCATCACCGGGCGCAATCCGCCCAACAGCGCGTCGAGATCCAGTGCCGGCTGGGTGTTCTGCTGCGGGATCGTTCCGCCGGGGGCAAGCCTGCGCAGCTCGCCGGTGCCCGAGGTGATCTCCAGATACCGGTCACCGACCAGGTTTTCGTAGCGCACCTTGGCCTGGCTGGACGTGTAGAGCTGGTAGCGCTTGTTGACGTCGAACGCCACGTCGACGGTGTTGTCCGGATTGAGTTTCACCGCGTTGACGGTGCCGACCGGAACACCCGCGATGCGGACATCCTGACCGGCCTTGAGCCGCGAAGCCTGGCTGAAGGTGGCGTGGTAGCTGTTCTCGGAGGCGAACCGGAATTCGCCGAACACCACGACCAGCATGGCCGCCACCAACAGCATCGCGATGGTGAAGATGCTGACCTTGAGCATGGTCCGGTCTGGACGCGCACCGCTCATCAGAAGCGATCCCTTTCCGCGAACGCGCCATTGAACAGGAACTGCAGCGTCGCCGGGGCGTCGAACTGCACCTCGGTGTTCGGCTGGAACGGCACGTAGGCGTTGTCGGTCACCAGGAACGGCGAGTGGAACCAGCTTCCGCCGAACTGCTTGGACGGGATGTCCGGCAGGCCACGGCAATTGGGGCCGCCCGAGGCGTTCACGATCGGCAGGCTCTCCGGATAGGTGTAGGCCGGGGAGCCGGGCAGGAAGTTCGACGACACGAACAGACCGGGACGGATACCGCCGATGATCGGCGCGAACCGGTCCACGGCATTCGAGGTGCCCTTGAGGATGCAACCGAACTCGGGCGAGTACTCGCCGGCCACCTTCAACGGGGCCCGCAGCCGTTGAATGGCGGCGATGTAGTCGTCGGCGGCCGGCTGCAGGGTCGCGGTGCCGTTGTTGGCCAGACCGGTGGCCGCCAGGAGCGTGGCGTTGAGGTTGGCCTTCTCGTCGACGATGGTCTTGTTCAGGGCAGGCACGTTGTCGACCACCCGGGCCAGGTCCGGCCCGGCGTCACCGTAGATGTTGGCCACCACAGCGGCTTGCGCGAAGTCCTCGCGCAGCGTCGGCAATTTCGGATTGATCTGAGCCAGGTAGCCGTTGAGTCCGGCAAGGGATGCACCGAGGTCGTCCCCGTGGCCGCGCAGACCTTCACCGAGCGCGGTCAGGGTGGCGTTCAGGCTGACCGGGTCGATCTTGTTGAGCACGTCAGACAGCGTCTGGAACAGCGTGTTGACTTCGAGCTGTACATCCTTGGCGGCCACGGTGCTCCCCGGGCGCAACGACGTCGCCTGCGGCTGGTCCGGCGCCAGGAACTCCACCGACTTCGCGCCGAAGATCGTGTTGCCCGCGATCCGCACGGTGGCGTTGGACGGGATGTAGCGCATCTCGCCGCGCTTGATGGACAGCGTCAGCTTCGCCTCGTTGCCGGCGTACGCGATGTCGGTGACCTTGCCGATCTGAATGCCGCGGTACTTCACCTTGGCGTCTTTTTCCATCACCAGGCCGGCGCGCGGCGCGGTCAGGCTGACGGTGTCGGTCGGCGTGAAGGCGGCTGTGTAGGACAGGTAGGTGAACACCACTGCGGCGGCCACGATCGCCGCCAGGATCGCGGCGGCGATCCTGACATGACGGCGGTGCTTGGACGGTTCGTCTGCCATAGAGATTCCTGCCACCTACCCGGAAAGGTTGAAGTTGCCGGACGCGCCGTAGACGGCCAGGGAGATGAACAGCGTGATGGTGACGACGACGATCAGCGAGGTGCGCACGGCCTGACCGACTGCCACACCCACGCCGACCGGCCCGCCGGAGGCGTTGTAGCCGTAGTAGGTGTGCACCAGCATCACCGCGATCGCCATCACGATTGCCTGAAGGAACGACCACAGCAGGTCGCTGGGTATCAGGAAGGTGTTGAAGTAGTGGTCGTACAGGCCGGCGGACTGACCGTTGATGAACACCGTGGTGAACCTCGCGGCGAAGAACGCGGCCAGCACCGACAGCGAGTACAGCGGCACGATCGCGATGAGTCCGGCCAAAAGCCGGGTGGACACCAGGTACGACACCGCATGGACGGCCATCGCTTCGACGGCATCGATCTCCTCGGCCACCCGCATCGCGCCCAGCTGGGCGGTAGCGCCGGCGCCGATCGTGGCGGCCAGGGCGATACCGGCGATCACCGGTGCCACGATGCGCACGTTGAGGAAGGCCGACAGGAAGCCGGTCAGGGCCTCGATGCCGATGTTGCCAAGCGACGAATAACCCTGCACCGCAATGACACCGCCGGAAGCCAGGGTGAGGAACGCCGCGACGCCGACGGTGCCGCCGATCATCACCAGGGCGCCCGCGCCCATCGTCATCTCGGCTACCAGCCGGATGGTCTCCTTGCGGTAGCGATTGATCGCGTTCGGCAGGTACCGCATGGTCTCGCCGTAGAACAGGGCCTGCTCGCCGACGTTGTCGACGGCTTTGGGCACGCCGCGGAACAGCCGGCGGAAGCGAAGTGTGGCGTCATAGCTCATCGAACAAGCACCCGGACCCCGATGGCCGTCATGATCACGTTGATCACGAACAGGCAGATGAAGGCGTAGACCACCGTCTCGTTCACAGCGTTACCGACACCCTTCGGGCCTCCCTTTACGGTCAAGCCGCGGTAGCACCCGACCAGGCCGGCTACCACGCCGAACAGCAGTGCCTTGATCTCGGCCAGCACCAGCTCGCCGAGCCCGGTCAGCACTGTCAGGCCGTTGATGAAGGAACCCGGGTTCACGCCCTGCAGGAACACGGAGAAGACATAGCCACCGGCCAGGCCGATCGCGCAGACCAGGCCGTTGAGCAGCAGCGCCACGAACGTCGAGGCCAGCACGCGGGGCACGACCAGGCGTTGGATCGGATCGATGCCCAGCACCCGCATGGCGTCGATCTCTTCGCGGATGGTGCGGGCACCGAGGTCGGCGCAGATCGCCGTGGCGCCCGCGCCGGCCACCACCAGCACGGTCACCACCGGGCCGAGCTGGGTGATGGTGCCGAACGCGGTGCCTGCGCCGGACAGGTCGGCGGCACCGATCTCACGAAGGAGGATGTTGAGCGTAAATGCGACCAAGACCGTGAACGGGATGGCGACCAACAACGTCGGTACCAAGGAGACCCGCGCGATCATCCACGTCTGATCCAGGAACTCTTTGAACTGGAACGGTCGACGGAACATCTTGGCGAAGGTGTCCAAGGACATCTCGACAAAGCCGCCCACGGCCCGGGCCGGAACCGCAAGCTGTTCGATCAACCTGGGCTCCGTTCTCGGGGTACTCGGGTGGGGGAAATTCCGCGGAAACTCGTTTTAGCGAAATTCTGACGGCCACATGACGTGGCCGCTCTCCCACCCCTTGGTCTTACGGTGCTCTTAGTGAGCCGGATCATATTAACTAGAACACGTTCGCACTGTCAAAGAAATGAAAATTCTCATGTCGAACGCCGTTTTTGCAGCTCAGGGCGCACCGACCGAACCCTCGAGTTGGAACACGTTCTACTTCTATCGAGCACGGTCAACGAGACCGTCAGTCTCGTGAATCCATCAGCTCGGTCGCCGAGAATCCACGCCCGAAGTAACGACCAGCAAAGTAATCGTGCAGTGTCCCGCTGAGGTCTGCCGGGTTCCACGCATCGGAGTCCGCAGTGAAATGCTTCTCCGCTGTAGGGGGCGCGACCAACGTGACAGTTGGACCATAGACGATGAACAGCTGAGCGTTGACGGCTTCGGACGCAGGCGAGGCCAGGAATCGGACGAGAGTGACGACGTGCTCAGTCGACAGCGGGTCGACCGGACCTTCGGCCCCTTCGGGCGCATCGCCGAACACGCCCGCCGTCATCGCGGTGCGGGCCCGCGGCGCGATCGCGTTGGCCCGCACACCGAAGCGTTCCAGGGCGCGGGCCGCCGACACCGTGAGTGCCGTGATGCCGGCCTTGGCCGCCCCGTAGTTGGGCTGACCCACCGGGCCCGACAGCCCGGCCTCCGACGAGGTGTTGATGATCCGGCCGTAGACGGTGCCATCGCCCGCCTTGGCCTTCGCACGCCAGTAGGTCGCGGCATTGCGGGTCAACAGGAAGTGGCCCCGCAGGTGCACGGCGATGACCGCATCCCACTCCTCGTCGCTCATGTTGAAGAGGATGCGGTCACGGGTGATGCCGGCGTTGTTGACGACGATGTCCAGGCCGCCCAGACCGTCCGCGGTGGAAACCAGCTCGTCGGCCGTCGATCGCTGGCTGATGTCCCCGGCCACCGCGACACCCTTGGAACCGGCTGCCGCGATCTCGTCGAAGACGTCCGATGCGTCCAGCGCGCCGGCCATGTCGTTGACCACCACGGTCGCCCCGGCCTTGGCCAGGCCGATGGCCTCGGCGCGGCCCAGGCCCGCCGCCGCGCCAGTGACAACGGCGACTTTTCCGGACAGATCGATCTGAGCGTCGTCAGTCATGGTTTATGAATACCTCTAGTCTTTTCGGATCAGGGCTGCGCGGGGGCATTCGGCGATGGACTGCTCGGCCAGGTCCTCCTGGCCGGCAGGCACCGGATCGGACTTGACCACGGCATAGTCGTCGTCATCAAGATCGAACAGATCAGGGGCAATACCCACGCACACCGCATTGCCTTCACAGCGATCACGGTCCACTTCAACTCGCATGGCGACCTCCTCAACACGTGTACGCACACGGGGCTGCGTGCGCGCAGCCACAGAATACGACCCCACCTGACCGATACCAGTGCAACACCGGCCTGGATCCTAAGACTAGAACGTGTTACAACCAGGTGAGAACTCAGGTCTTTCAAGCAGTGAGGATGCAGCGGAATGCGGATCGGTTACACCCCTGAGCAGGAGGAGCTGCGCCGCGAGTTGCGCGCATATTTCTCCAAGTTGATGACGCCAGAACGTGTCGAGGCACTCAACTCGTCCGAGGGCGAGATGGGACGAGGCAACGTCTACCGCGACACCGTCGCCCAGATGGGCAAGGACGGCTGGCTCACGCTGAGCTGGCCGAAGGAGTTCGGCGGCCACGCGCGCCCGCCGATGGACGGGCTGATCTTCACCGACGAGGCCGCGATCGCCGGCGCCCCGGTGCCGTTCCTGACGATCAACAGCGTCGCGCCCACGATCATGCACTTCGGCACCGAGGAGCAGAAGAAGTTCTTCCTGCCCAAGATCGCCGCGGGCGAGCTGCATTTCTCGATCGGCTACTCCGAGCCGGGCGCCGGCACCGATCTGGCCGCGCTGCGCACCACCGCGGTGCGCGACGGGGATGACTACGTGGTCAACGGCCAGAAGATGTGGACCTCACTGATCGCCTACGCCGACTACGTGTGGCTGGCCGTGCGCACCAACCCCGAAGCCAAGAAGCACCGCGGCATCTCGATGCTGATCATGCCGACCACCGCCGAGGGCTTCTCTTGGACACCGGTGCACACCATGTCCGGCGTGGACACCAGCGCCACCTATTACCAGGACGTGCGCATCCCGGCGACCAACCTGGTGGGCGAGGAGAACGCCGGCTGGAAGCTGGTGACCAATCAGCTCAACCACGAGCGCGTCGCACTCGTTTCGGCCCAGCCGATCTATGTGGCCCTCGACGGGGTCCGCGAGTGGGCGCAGAACACCAAGGACGTGCACGGCAAGCGGGTCATCGACTCCGAGTGGGTCCAGCTCAACCTGGCTCGGGTGCACGCCAAGGCCGAGGTGCTCAAGCTCATCAACTGGGAGCTGGCCTCCGCCGACGGCGCTCCGTCTCCGGCCGATGCGTCAGCGGCCAAGGTGTACGGAACCGAGCTCGCCACCGAGGCCTACCGCCTGCTGATGGAAGTGCTGGGCACCGCGGCGACGCTGCGTCCGGACAGCAAGGGCGCGCTGCTGCGTGGTCGTATCGAGCGGTTCCACCGCTCGGCGCTGATCCTGACCTTCGGCGGCGGCACCAACGAGATTCAGCGTGACATCATCGGCATGGTCGCGCTCGGCCTGCCCCGAGTGAACCGGTAAGGACGGCACACCATGGATTTCAAGACGACCGAAGAGGCCGCCGACCTGGGTGGCCTGGTGCGCACGATCACCGAATCGGTGTGCACACCAGAGCGTCAGCGTGAGCTCGACGGACTCGAGCAGCGCTTCGATGCCAATCTGTGGGCCAAGCTGATCGAGGCCGACGTGCTCTCGGCCGCGGCTCCCGAGTCCGTGGGCGGCGGTGGTTTGGGGGTGCTCGAGCAGACCGCCGTGCTGACCGCGCTGGGTCGCCAGCTGGCCGCCGTCCCGTACCTGGAGTCGGTGGTGCTGGGCGCGGGCGCGCTGGCCGCGTTCGGGTCCGAACAGCTGCGCACCGAGTGGGCGCGCCCGGCGGTCGCCGGCGACAAGATCCTCGCGGTCGGCCTCGACGGCGAGATGGGTCAGGGTCCGGTGCAGGCGCAGTCGGACGGTTCCGGCTACAAACTCACCGGCACCCGCACCCAGGTGAACTACGGTCCGATCGCCGACGCCTTCCTCGTTCCGGCCGAAACTGAGTCCGGGGTCAGCGTTTTCCTGGTCTCCGGCGACGACCCCGGCGTGACGGTCAGCCTGCTGAGCACGACCGGCAAGGGCAGCGTCGCCCACCTGGAGCTGCAAGGCACGGCGGTGGACGCCTCCCGCCTCGTCGGTGGGGCCGAGGTCGCGGCCTGGCTGACCACGCACGCCGCGCTGGGCCACAGCGCCTTCCAACTCGGCGTGCTGGAGCGGGCCCTGGAGTTGACATCCGAGTACGCCCGGGAGCGTGAGCAGTTCGACCGCCCGATCGGAAGCTTCCAGGCCGTATCCTCGCGGCTGGCCGACGGTTACATCGACGTCAAGGGTCTGCGCCTGACGCTGACCCAGGCCGCCTGGCGGTTGTCCGAGGATCTGCCCGCCGACATCGATGTCGCCAGTGCGGCGTTCTGGGCTGCCGAGGCCGGCCACCGCGTCGCGCACACGGCAGTACACGTGCACGGTGGCGTCGGCATCGACATGGACCATCCGGTGCACCGGTACTTCCTGGCCGCCAAGCAGACCGAGTTCGGGGTCGGCGGGGCCACCGGGCAGCTGCTGCGCATCGGACGTGAGCTCGCGGACACCCCGGTCTAGGGATGGGGGGTCCAACCGCAGGGCCGACGGTCACCGAGCTGCTCCTCCCCCTTGCCGGGGTCACCGACCGTGGCCTCTACCAAGAGGATTCGTTCGTCAGCTGGGCCGACCACATCGCCGCCGGTGCACAACTGGCCGCGGCGTTGCGGGCACGGTTGGACTCCCGCACGCGAGGAGGACAAAGGGCTGGAGCCAAACCCCCGCATGTCGGGGCGCTCCTCGGCAACACCACGTTTTTCTCCAGCCTGCTGGTGGCGGCGGGCCTGACCGGACTGGTGCCCGTCGGTCTCAACCAGACCCGCCGCGGTGAGGCACTGGCCCGTGACATCGCCAAGGCGGACTGTCAGCTGGTCCTGGCCGACGATCCCGACACGGTCCCGCCCGGGGTGGATTTCATCGACGTCGAATCTGACGACTGGGCAGCCGAACTCGCGTCGTACCGGGACACCCCGGTGACGTTCGCCGAGCTGGCGGCCGACGATCTGTTCATGCTCATCTTCACCTCCGGCACCAGTGGGGATCCCAAGGCCGTGCGGGTCACCCATGACAAGGTAGCTTTTCCGGGCCGGATGCTGGCCGAGCGGTTCGGACTGGGTGCGGCCGACACCGTGTACCTGTCGATGCCGCTGTTCCACTCCAACGCGATCATGGCCGGCTGGGCCGTCGCGGCCGCCGCCGGTGCGTCAATTGCGCTGCGGCGCAAGTTCTCCGCATCCGGTTTCATACCTGACGTCCGCCGCTACGGCGCCACCTACGCCAACTACGTCGGCAAGCCGTTGTCCTACATCCTGGCCACCCAACCGGCGCCCGACGATGCCGACAACCCGTTGCGGATCCTCTACGGCAACGAGGGGGCACCACGGGACCTGAACCGGTTCGCCGAGCGGTTCGGGGTGACGGTGGTCGACGGGTTCGGTTCCACCGAGGGCGGGGTGGCGATCGCCCGCACTCCCGACACCCCCGAAGGCGCCCTCGGCCCGCTCACCGACCAGGTGGCGATCGTCGACGTGGACACCGGTGAACCGTGTCCCCCCGGGACCGTCGGCGAGTTGGTGAACCCGACGGGTGCCGGGTGGTTCCGCGGCTACTACAACGATCCCGGCGCCGAGGCCGATCGTATGGCCGGCGGCGTCTACCACACCGGCGACCTGGCCTACCTCGACGAGGACGGCTTCGCGCACTTCGCCGGGCGCCTCGGCGACTGGATGCGGGTCGACGGCGAGAATCTGGGAACCGCGCCGATCGAACGAATCCTGTCGCGCCATCCCGATGTCGCTGAGGCCGCGGTCTATCCCATCCCCGATCCCGCGGTGGGCGATCAGGTGATGGCCGCATTGGTGTTGACGCCGGACGCGACGTTCGACATCGACAAGTTCCGGCGGTTTCTGCACGAGCAGCGCGATCTCGGCCCCAAGCAGTGGCCGTCGTACGTGCGGGTCGGCACCACGCTGCCGCGTACCGAGACGTTCAAGGTGATCAAGCGGCAGCTCTCGGCCGAGGGCACCGCGTGCGCCGACCCGGTGTGGCCGATCTCGCGCTGACCCGGACCCACCCCGCCACCGTGCCGCGCTGACCACGACGCCGCGGAATGCTGCTCAATAGTGACCGCAACTCGCGGCACAAGTGCCGGCATCGCACCACCCGCTCCAATTATTTCGATACCATTGGCATCGAAACTTGGGAGGCGCAGCATGCACATCGCAGTGACCGGCGGCACCGGCTATCTCGGGGCCCATACCGTGCGAGGCCTGCTCGCCGCGGGCCATCGCATCCGACTGCTCGTCGCACCCGGCTGCGGCGACGACGAGGTGATCGGCCGCCTCGCCGAGCTCGGCGAGATGTCTGTTCTGGCCGGCGATATCCGCGACGGTGACACCATCGGAGACCTGATCTCGGGCTGCGATGCGCTGATCCACGCCGCGGGCATCGTCGGCACCGACCGCCGGCGCGAACAGCTGATGTGGGAGATCAACGCGCACGCAACCGAAGCCGTGCTGAACCGTGCCGCCGAGGCCGGGCTCGACCCCATCGTCTCGGTCAGCAGCTACAGCTCACTGTTTCCACCGCCGACCGGGGTGATCTCCGCCGACACCCCACCGGCGCCGGGACGCAGCCCCTACGCCCAGACCAAGGCATACGCCGACCGAGTGGCCCGACGGTTGCAGGATGCCGGAGCCCCGGTCGTGGTCACCTACCCGTCGAGCGTGGTGGGACCGGCCTACTTCACCGCCGCCGGGGTCACCGAGCGCGGCTGGGCGCCGATCGTGAAGGCCGGGCTGGCACCCCGGATGACCGGCGGCATGCAGATGATCGACGTGCGCGACGTCGCACTGGTGCACGAGCGACTCATGGCCCCGGGGCGAGGACCCAAGCGCTATGTCTGCGGCGGCGCGATGGTCTCGTTCAACGAGATGATCGATGTGCTCGAACAGGGGGCGGCGCGCAGGGTCCGGCGAATCCCGTTGCCGGGGAGCATCTTCCGCGGCATCGGCCGTTGCTCGGATCTGCTGGGCGCGGTGCTGCCGCTCGGTGACGGGATCAGCCACGAGGCAGCGCTGTTGCTGACCGCGGCCACCCCCACCGACGACGCGAGCACGCTCGCCGATCTGGACATCGAGGCGTGGCGGTCGCCGCAGGAAGCCATGTTGGCCTCATTCGGCCGGTGACACACCCAGTGCCCGGCCCAGTAGCCGCACCAGTCGCTGCTGCAGCTCGGGAGAATCGTCGTCAACCGCGACCGTGGTAGCGAACAGGGCCGCACCCGCGGCCATGGACAGCACAGCCTTCGCATCCGATTCTGTGCCATACCCCCTCGCGGCGAACATCTCGATCGCCGGGCCGCTGAACCCGTCCCACAGCGCCTTGCGCAAGGAGGGGTTCTCCCGCAGCGCCAGCAACAGCCCGGGCACCGCCTCGCTCACATCGGGCCGGACGAACAGCTGATGGCTGCCGCGGACCACCCAGTCGACCCAGCCGGCCAGGTCGGTGCCGGAAAACGGTGACATGTCGGGCGATTCGCCGAGTATCGCGTGTAGCACCAGTTCGGCTTTCGACGCCCACCGCCGGTTCAGGCTGGACCGGCCCACCCCACACCGCGCCGCAACCAGCCGAACACTCAGGTCGTCCCAGCCCACCTCGACCAGCAGCTCCCGCGTGGCCGCGAGCACCCGCTCGTCGATCGACGTGTCGCGTGGTCGCCCGGCCATTCCCCGATTCAACCGCATCGCGGCGCGAGTAGCGTCGCAGACGTGGGCTACCGCGAATTCGATCCGCCACCGCGTCTGGGCGAGCTCGTGGAGTGTCGTTGGGTCCGCACCGGGCCGGCCGAACCGGGCCGGGTCCTTCCCGATGGATGCATGGACCTGATCGAAATGGACGACAGGATCGTCGTCGCCGGCCCCGACACCACTGCGTTCATCACCGTGGGCAGCCCGGACCCGGTGCAGGGGCTGCGATTTCGACCCGGTGTCCTGCCGCGCCTGCTCGGCGTCCCGGCATCCGAAGTCCGCAACACCCGCGTCGACCTGCGCGAGCTGCGCGAGCTGCGCAGGATCAGCCGGGCCGGCTCACTCGGAGAACTCGCGGTCTCCCTGGCCTCGCAGCCACCTCGCGACCAGACCGCTCCCTGGCCTCTACACGCGCTTCATGACGTCACGCGTCTAATGGGGGCCGGCGCATCGGTGTCCAGCACCGCACGCCGCCTCGGCTGGTCGAACCGGACGATGCAGCGGCAGTGCGCGACGGTGTACGGCTACGGGCCCGCCACGCTGCGGCGCATTCTGCGGTTTCGCCGCGCCGTCGACCTGCTCGGCGGGGGCATGAGTTCGAGCGCGGCCGCGGCGCAGGCCGGCTACGCCGATCAATCGCACCTGCACCGCGAGTTCCGCGCCCTGGCCGGGGTGCCATTGCGCGGGCTCGGTCAATCCGGCAAGGCCGCGAACAGGTCCACCGAGGTCCCGTCGGGGTCCTCGACCGTGGCATAGCGCTGCCCCCAGGGTGCATCGAACGGTTTGAGCGTTCCCGGATGACCGGCTGCGGTGAGCCGCTCATAGAGTTCGTCGACAGCAGCGGGGGCGTCGAGTCCGAACGCCAGCGCCACGCGCCCGGGCCCGGCCGGGGGCGTCCAGCCGGGATGCATCGAGGCGATCACCTCTTCGGTGTCGAACGCCAGCCGATTTCCGCCCGGCAATGCAACCTCCGCGTGCGGTCCGTCCGGTTGGGGCACATCCAGGCCGAGGTGCCGGTAGAAATCCAGGGATCGGGACAGATCTTTTGCGACGATCTCGAAGACCGCCGCGTTCAGGTTCAGGGCCATATTCGCAGGTTAGGGGGCTGCGCTCAGTCCAGTCGTGAACAAATCGGACAACCTGGGCCTTTGTCGGACCGTGGGTACCGAGTAGGTTGGCGTTGACTGTTAGTTACTTGCCAGTAGGGAGAGTTCCGATGCCTGCTCCGTCCGCTGCGGATTTCGCTCGCCTGCGCGCACTCGTCGCAATCGATGACGCTGAAGTCAGTGCGCGCCCGACGAAAACCATCGACGAGGTCTTCACCGGCAAGGAGCTGACCACCATACCGGTCGGCACCGCCGACGATGTGAGCGCCGCCTTCGCCAAAGCCCGGGCCGCGCAGACCCAGTGGGCCAAGCGTCCGGTCTCCGAGCGCGCCGCGGTCATCGCCCGCTTCGGCCAACTGGTGGCCAAGAATCGCGACTTCCTGATGGACGTGGCTCAGGCCGAAACCGGGAAGGCCCGCTCGGCCGCGCAGGAAGAGATCGTCGACATGATCTTGAACTCGCGCTACTACGCACGGCAGGCCACCAAACTGCTCTCCCCCAAGCGGGTCCAGGGCCTGCTGCCCGGCCTGGTCAAGACCGTGGTCAACCACCACCCCAAGGGCGTCATCGGCGTCATCTCGCCGTGGAATTACCCGATGGCCCTGTCCATCTCGGATTCCATCCCGGCCCTGCTGGCCGGCAATGCCGTGGTGGTCAAGCCGGACAGCCAGACCCCCTACTGCACGCTGGCCAACGCCGAGCTGCTCTACCAGGCCGGGTTGCCGCGCGACCTGTTCGCGGTGGTGCCCGGGCCGGGTTCGGTGGTAGGTACCGCGATCGTCGAGAACTGTGACTACCTGATGTTCACCGGCTCCACCGCGACCGGGCGGACGCTGGCCGAGCAGTGCGGCCGCCGGCTGATCGGTTTCTCCGCCGAACTCGGCGGCAAGAACCCGATGATCGTCACCAAGGACGCCAACCTGGACGTGGTCGCCAAGGCCGCCACCCGCGCGTGCTTCTCCAACGCCGGCCAACTGTGCATCTCGATCGAGCGGATCTACGTCGAACGGGAAGTCGCCGACGAGTTCACCGCCAAGTTCGGCGAGCAGGTGCGCAACATGAAGTTGTCGGGCGCCTACGACTTCACCGCCGACATGGGCAGCCTGATCTCCGAGGACCAGGTCAAGACCGTCTCCGGCCACGTGGACGACGCAAAGGTCAAGGGTGCCAAGGTAATTGCCGGTGGCAACGCCCGCCCCGACATAGGGCCGCTCTTCTTCGAGCCGACCGTGCTGACCGGTGTCACCGACGAGATGGAATGTGCCCGCAACGAGACCTTCGGCCCGCTGGTGTCGATCTATCCGGTCGGTTCCGTGGCCGAAGCCATCGAGAAGGCCAACGACACCGAGTACGGCCTGAACGCCAGCGTGTGGGCCGGATCGAAGGCCCAGGGCGAGGCGATTGCCGCGCAGATCAATTCGGGCACGGTCAATGTCGACGAGGGCTACGCGCTGGCGTTCGGCAGCACCGCGGCGCCGATGGGCGGCATGAAGGCCTCCGGCGTCGGACGCCGACACGGGGCCGACGGTATCCTCAAGTACACCGAGTCGCAGACGGTCTCTACTGCCCGGGTGATCAATCTCGATCCGCCGCTGGGCATTTCGCAAACTTTCTGGCAGAAGGCGCTGACGCCGATGATCCAGGCGGTACAGAAGCTGCCCGGGCGTTAGAGTCCTCCCGCTACCGGGGGCGCCGTGCGACGACCGCGAAGTTCAGCGGGATCCGCGGCGCGCCGGGCGGTAGCTGCCAGCCTTGTTCGCAGGGCAACAGGGCCGGGAATGCCTGCCAGTCCATGTAGGGCAGTTCGGCCAATGCCTCGATGACGAGCCCGGCGCGCAGCAAGGACATCACGACTTCGGACAGGTCGTGGCGCCACTCGTGGTTGCGCGCATTGGTGATCTGACCGGCCGAATTCTCGGTGTAAGTCCCTGCGTCGTCGTAGGTTCGGACGCCCCCGCCACTGAGATAGTCGTCGGTGACGTCCCACGGCTCGCAGTCCATGGCACTCAGGAGCGGATGGTCGTCGCGGATCATGAACACTCCACCCGGCTCGAGCAGGTCATGGATCGACCGAGCCCAATTCGCGAGTTCCGGCAGCCACACGATGGTTCCGGTACTGGTCACCACGATTTCGAAGCGTCGCCGGATCAGCGTCGAGGCGAACCGCGCGTCGCCCTCGACCCAGGTGATGTCACGGCGGCCGTCGGCCTCGGCGATCCGGGCCGCGTGCCGCAGCGAGTTGGGCGAGAGGTCTACTCCGTGCACATCACGGGCTCCGAGCCGCGCCCAGGAGATGGTGTCGGTGCCGATGTGGCACTGCAGATGCAGCAGCGAACGGTCGCTCACCCCGCTCTCCGGCAGGTGCGGCGCGAGCACCTCAAGGTCATTGCGCACCACCCAGGAGATATCGGTGGGGTCGGCGAGAAACCCTGGAACGTCATACATCTCGGATTGGGCATGCACATCGGCCCGGTCGTCCCAGTTGTCCCGGTTCGCTGCCAGCGCCTGTGCTTCGTTCACCGGTCCAACCATACCGAGCCTCGACGTCGTCGAGCCTGCGCGAAGACTCAGCTTCCGGCGATGCCGTCCAGGCGCTTGGTCGCCGCCTCGAAACCGCTCACCAATTCGGCCATGATGTCGGCCACGGGGCGAATCTTGTTCATCCGGCCCACGATCTGTCCGACCGGCATGGATACGGTGTCGGGGTTGTCGGATTCGTTCATCCGCTGGTGGGCCTCGCTGACAAGGATGTTCTGCAGCGGCATGGGCAGCGGCTCCGGTGCGTCCGGGGCATCCCAGGCGTCGGTCCACTTGGTCTTGAGCAACCGGGCCGGCTTACCGGTGTAGATCTTGCGGCGCACGGTGTCAGCCGTGGTCGCCTTGAGCAGCGCCTCCTGGATCGTGGAGGTGCCGCCAGGCAGCCGGTGGCCCAGGTCGTACTCGGCCGCGGTCAGGAAGGCCGAGCCCATCCACACGCCCGAGGCTCCCAGCGCCAGCGCGGCCGCGACCTGCTTGCCGGTGCCGATACCGCCGGCAGCCAGCACCGGGGCCTTGCCGTCAAGGGCATCAACGATTTCCGGCCACAGCACCATGGACCCGATCTCGCCGGTGTGCCCACCGGCCTCGTGGCCCTGGGCGACGACGATGTCCACGCCGTTCTCGACGTGGCGCAGCGCATGCTTGGCGCTGCCGGCCAGCGCGGCCACCGGAACGCCTGCGGCGTGCGCCTGTTCGATGACGTCGTTGGGTGGCGAACCAAGGGCGTTGGCGATCAGCTTGATCGGGTGCTTGAGGGCGACGTCGACGTGGCTGCGGGCCACCGAGTGCAGCCAGCCCAGCACACCCTCGTTGCGCTCCTCGTCCTCCGGCAGCGGCGGAACTCCGAGATCGGCAAGGGTTTTCGCGACGAAGTCGCGGTGGCTCTGCGGGATGAGTTTGTTGATGTCGACGGCCGTGCCCTCGGTCGGGATCTTGGCCGGCATCACCACGTCGACGCCGTACGGCTTACCGTCGGTGTTGGCGTCCATCCACTGCAGAACCTCTTCGAGGTCGTCGGCGTCGTTGAATCGCACGCAACCCAGCACGCCCAGACCGCCGGCCTTGCTGACCGCGGCGGCCACCTTCTCCGACGGGGTGAACACGAAGATCGGGTATTCGATCCCGAACCTCTCGCAGAGATCGGTCTTCATCATTTCGCTCCAACATGATTCGCGTGCACGTCATCGGCGGCCCGCTCCTCGGTGGTGTCCTTGGCCCACCGGTAGTCGGGCTTGCCCGCCGGCGAGCGCTTGACCTCGTCGACCAACCACAGGCTGCGCGGCACCTTGTAGCCCGCGATCTCGCTGCGCACGAAGGTATCGAGCTCGGCCAGCGTCGGGCGCGCCCCCTCGCGCGGCTGCACGACGGCTGCCACGTGCTGACCGAAGCGCTCGTCAGGAACCCCGACCACGAGCGCGTCGAACACGTCCGGGTGTCCCTTGAGCGCTGCCTCGACCTCTTCGGGGTAGATCTTCTCGCCGCCGCTGTTGATCGACACCGAGCCGCGGCCGAGCATGGTCACGCTGCCGTCGGCCTCGACCTCGGCATAGTCACCCGGGATCGCGTAGCGGACCCCGTTGAAGGTCCGGAAGGTCTCGGCCGTCTTCTTCTCGTCCTTGAAGTAGCCGACCGGGATGTGGCCGCACTTGGCGATGATGCCGCGCACGCCCGAACCCGGGACCACCTCGTTGCCGTCCTCGTCGAGCACCTTGGTGTTCTTGTCGATGGTCACGCGCGGGCCGCCGGTGTGGCTCTGCCCCTTGGCCACCACGGAGGTACCGCCGAAGCCGGTCTCCGACGAGCCGATCGAGTCGGTGATGATCCGGTTGGGCAGCAGCTCAAGGAACTTCTCCTTGAGGCTGGTGGAGAACAGCGCTGCCGTGCTGGCCAGCAGGAACAGCGACGACAGGTCGTATTCGTTGCCGGCGTCCTGGTGCGCAAGCAGCGCATCCAGGAGTGGACGGGCCATCGCGTCACCGGTGAAGAACAGCAGATTCACCTTGTGCTCGTGGATCATCCGCCACGCCGCATCGGCATCGAACTCCGGCATCAGCACCACGGTGTGCCCGGTGAACAACGCCATCCAGGTAGCCGACTGTGTCGCGCCGTGGATCATCGGCGGGATGGGCAGCCGAACCATCGGCGGGTTGGCGACCGCCTGCTTGGACAGGTCGTACTCGTCGGCCACGGGCTCGCCGGTGGCGAAGTCCGTGCCGCCGAACAACACCCGGTAGATGTCCTCGTGACGCCACATGACGCCCTTGGGGAATCCGGTGGTGCCGCCGGTGTAGAGCAGGTAGATGTCGTCGGCGCTGCGCGGGCCGAAGTCACGCTCGGGCGAGCCCTGGGCCAGCGCATCCTCGAAGGCGACGCCACCGTAACGCTGGTAGTCGTCGTCGGTTCCGTCCTCCACGACCAGAACGGTCTTCAGCAACGGCGTCTCCGGAAGCACGTTGGCCACGCGATCGGCATAGCGACGCTCGTGGATCAGCGCGACCATGTCGGAGTTGTCGAAGAGGTACTTCAACTCGCCCTCGACGTAACGGAAGTTGACGTTGACCAGGATTGCGCCGGCCTTCACGATGCCCAGCATCCCGATCACGATCTCGAGGCGATTGCGGCAGTACAGGCCGACTTTGTCGTCCTTCTTGACGCCCTGGGAAATCAGGTAGTGAGCCAGGCGGTTGGCCTTCTCCTCCAGTTGGCCATAGGTCAACTGCTCGTCGCCACAAATCAGCGCGACACGGTCCGGCACAGCGTCGATGGCGTGCTCGGCAAGATCAGCAATATTCAGAGCCACAGAGCCTAAACTAGAACGTGTTACATTTCGAGACAAGTCTGGGTTGAAAATGCATAGGAGCTGACACTCGTGAGCGATACCGAAAAAGGGCCCGATGCCCTCATTGAGCAGCGCGGACACACTCTGATCCTGACGCTGAACCGGCCGGAGGCGCGCAACGCCCTTTCCACCGAGATGCTCTCGATCATGGTGGCCGCCTGGGACCGCGTCGACAACGATCCGGAGATCCGCACCTGCATCCTCACCGGTGCCGGCGGGTACTTCTGCGCGGGCATGGACCTCAAGGGGGCAACCAAGAAGCCGCCGGGCGACTCGTTCAAGGACGGCAGCTACGACCCGTCGCGCATCGATGGTCTACTCAAGGGCCGCCGGCTCACCAAGCCGCTGATCGCCGCGGTCGAGGGCCCGGCCATCGCCGGCGGGACCGAGATCCTGCAGGGCACCGATATCCGCGTCGCGGGCGAGAGCGCCAAGTTCGGTATCTCCGAAGCCAAGTGGAGCCTGTACCCGATGGGCGGCTCGGCCGTGCGCCTCGTGCGCCAGATTCCCTACACCATCGCGTGCGACATGCTGCTGACCGGGCGGCACATCACCGCCGCCCAGGCCCTCGAGTACGGCCTGATCGGTCACGTCGTGCCGGACGGCACCGCACTGGAGAAGGCCCTGGAGATCGCCGAGGTGATCAACAACAACGGCCCGCTGGCCGTGCAGGCCATCCTCAAGACCATCCGCGAGACCGAGGGCATGCACGAGAACGAGGCGTTCAAGCCCGACACCGCCAACGGCATCCCGGTGTTCCTGTCCCAGGACGCCAAGGAGGGCCCGCTGGCTTTCAAGGAGAAGCGTGCGCCCGTCTTCCAGATGAAGTAGTCCGTTCGCGGCAAAACCGAGGCCCTGCTCGATATTTCGAGCAGGGCCTCGGTGCATCTCAGGCTCTCAGCGCCAATGTCCCGGCGGTGGCGGCCCCCAGTGCCCCGGCGGGGGCGGGCCCCATGGCCGCGGTGGGGGCGGTGGCCCCCAGAATCGCGGCGGAGGCGGCGGTCTCCAGAACGGCGGGGGTGGCGGCGGAGGTGGCGGACCCCAGAACGGAGGAGGTGGTGGCGGGGGAGGCGGGAACTGCGGCACCGGAACCACCGGCATCACACTCGCCGGCGACGCGGCCATCCCCGCTGCCGGCGCCGCATTGGCCTGGCCGGCCACTCCGATGGCCCCTGCCACCAGCGCCCCACCCAACACCAGTGCGCTCATCAGTGTTCGCCCAGGTAAATGTCGTGCCATCTCGTGCACTCCTCTAATCGTCGCGTCGCATCCCCCGATGTTGCGAGATTATCTAATTAGATTCGCTATGCGAAACCTGCGAGGCTCATGCACAGGGAAAACTTAACCAGGACACAGGAATACACATCAGCCCTGAACTCAGGGCTAAGCCCCCACCGGAGCCGTGGGGGTGAACACGACCGGCATGGACTCCGGTCCGCTGACGAAGTTCGCGGGCCTCAGCGGCACCTCTGCAGCCTCGGCCAGCCGAAGGTCGGGCAGCCGGACCAGCAGACGCTCGATCATCAGCCGCAGCTCCAGCCGAGCCAGCTGATTGCCGAGGCAGAAGTGCGTGCCGAAACCGAAAGCCAGGTGGCTGTTCGGGTTCCGGTCGATACGGAAACTGTCGGGATCCCCGAAGACCGCTTCGTCGAAGTTGGCCGACTCGAACATCAGCATGATCTTCTCGCCGGCCTTGAGGTCGGTTCCGTGGAACGTCGTGTCGGCAGTCAGCGTGCGGCACATGTTTTTCACCGGCGAGGTCCAGCGCAGCATCTCCTCGATCGCGCCGGGCAGCGCCTCTCCGTTCGCGACGAGCGCTTCCCACTGATCGCGATGGCGCAGCAGTTGTTCGGTGCCGCCCGACAACGTGTGCCGAGTGGTCTCGTCGCCGCCGATCAGGATCAGCAGCGTCTCGAAGACGATCTCGTCGTCGCTCATGCGCTGACCCTCGACCTCGGCGTTGACCAGGATCGAGAACAGGTCGTCGGATGGATTGGCCCGCCGCTTGGTGATCTCTTCCTTGGTGAAAGCGGTATAGGCGGCGAAGGTGTCCATGAGGTTCTGGATCACGGTCTCGTCCACGTGCGACGAAAGCCCGCACACCAGGTCGTCGGACCACTTCAGCAGCATTTCGCGTTCACTGGGCAGCACCCCGAGCATGTCGCCGATCACCGCCATCGGCAGTGGCGCGGCGATGTCGCGGACGAAGTCGCATTCCCCGCGTTCACACACCGCGTCGATCAGGGTGTCGCACAGGGTCACGATCGACGGCACCTTGTCCATGACCCGCTTACGGGTGAAGCCGGAGTTGACCAGCTTGCGCCGCAGCAGGTGGGCCGGATCGTCCATGTCGATCATGTACGGCATGCCGGGCTGGTCCGGACGGATGCCGCCGGCACTGGAGAACAGTTCCGGCGCGCGTTCGGCATCGAGGACGGCCTGATACGTCGTCGCGGCTGCCTGGCCGTTGCGGTCGCGGAACACCGGCTCGTTGGCCCGCATCCAGCGGTAAGCCTCGCGCGCGCCGCCGTCGGAGTAGAACCTCCCGTCGGCCAGGTCGACATCAGGCTTGGTAGAGGGAAGGACCTGGGTCACGAAATCTCCTTGGCGTCAGCGAACGTCATCTGCACATTGCGGGCCGAGCTGGACAGCATCGCCCGCTTGGGCAGGCCCAGCTCCGCGAGTTCTGCGGCGTACGGATGGTCACCGAGCCGGATCCGGGCTCCGCCCGGCCGGTAGCGCACGCCGGAAAGCCGCATCTGGCCTTCGGTTTCGCGCAGCACCCCGTCGAGACAGGAGAAGGTGGACTGCACCTGAGGCTTGGCGGTCAATGCCGACGGCACCGGCAGGCCGGGCTTGAATTCCATCCCGACCGCCAGCCGGCCGTCGATCTTCACCTCGAACCCGTACGGCTTGCCCTCATGAACGGTGAAGTCCGCCAGGACTTTCGGATAACCCCAAATCTGGCGGCCGGCCTGCAGCGTGAACTCCCCGTCGACCGGGAGGTGATGCACGAGGGCACCGGCCGAGCCCATGCCGCGCAGCCCCGAACCTTCGGCTCCCGGCCGGTTCACCATGACGTTGGTGCCGTACTCCAGGTACGGGCCCAGATCGCCGTCGATATAGCGCATCAGCATCAGCACCACGATCGCGCGGTGTGGTCGATGCCGGTATACGCGCATGCCGCTGTAATCGATCATGCGCTGCGCGGCATCGGCGTCCACCGAGAACATCGCCATGTGCTGCTCGGCGGTACGGATCTGCACCGGCATCGTCAGCACGGAGCCGGCGACGGTGTGTTGCGAGGGTCCGGAGGCGGAAGCACTGTGACTCACGCCATAAATCTAGAACCTCGAGTAGACAGGTTGCAAGAAAGTGTCTAGTCGGGTTTCAGACGAGAGCCGCGAGGTCCTTGATCTGCTCGGCGGAGCGGGCACCCACGACCATCATGGTGACGCCAGCGGCCTCCCACGCCTTGATCTGCTCCTTGACGTAGTCGAGGTTCCCCACGATCGCGGAGTCGTCGACCAGTTCGTCGGGGATGATCTTGGCGGCCTCGTCTTTCCGGTCACTGCGGAACAGCTTCGTGACGTCATCGACGACCTCGGCATATCCCATCCGGCGGTACACGTCGGCGTGGAAGTTGGTGTCCTCGGCACCCATTCCGCCCATGTACAGCGCCAGATGGGGCTTCATCAACTCCATGATCGCCGGCCGGTCGTCGGTCACCACCACCTGCGCGGTGGCACAGATCTCGAAGGTCTCGCGGGTACGCCGGGCGCCGGGGCGGGCGAATCCCTCGTCGAGCCACTCGTTGTACATGCCGGCGATGCGCGGCGAGTAGAAGATCGGCAGCCAGCCATCGGCGATCTCGGCCGCCAACGCGACGTTCTTGGGCCCCTCGGCGCCCAGCATCACGGGGATGTCGGCGCGCAGCGGATGCGTGATGGGCTTGAGGTTCTTGCCCAGGCCGGTCGTACCCTCGGCGGTCAACGGCAGCGGGTAGTGCGGGCCGTCACTGTGGACCGGAGCCTCGCGCGCCCATACCTGGCGCAAGATGTCGATGTACTCGCGGGTGCGGGCCAGCGGCTTGGGAAACTTCGCGCCGTACCAGCCCTCGACCACCTGCGGGCCGGACACCCCTAGGCCGAGGATGTGGCGGCCACCGGAGAGGTGGTCCAGCGTCAGCGCGGCCATCGCGCACGCGGTGGGCGTACGGGCCGAGAGTTGGATGACCGACGTGCCCAGGCGCATGCGGGTCGTTTCCCGCCCCCACCAAGCGAGCGGGGTGTAAGCGTCCGAGCCCCAGGCCTCTGCGGTGAAGACGGTGTCGAAGCCCTCCGCCTCGGCCGCGGCCACGAGTTCGGCGTGGTTGGTGGGCGGCTGCGCGCCCCAGTATCCGAGTTGCAGACCGAGCTTCATTTAGATTGCCTTCCCACGTGTCCTTGCCACGATTGTTAGAACCTGTTCTACTCGATGTGTGACAGCCAGCCAAAGCCGCCCGGCCTCGACAGATCACCGTGAGCCGCCACTTTCCGCGCCACTGAAACTGTCGTTTGACTACACCCGTTCAGTCGGTCCGCTGCTCAGCCAGTTCTTCACTGCCCTGCGTGAGCGCCGGATCGTCGGCGTGCGCGGGTCTGACGGACGCGTGCATGTGCCACCCGCTGAGTATGACCCGGTCACCTATGAGGCGTTGACCGAGGTCGTACCCGTCCGCAGCTCCGGGACCGTGATGTCCTGGACCTGGCAACCCGAACCCCTCGAAGGGCAGCCGCTGGACCGGCCGTTCGCCTGGGCGTTGATCAAGCTCGATGGCGCCGACACACCGCTGCTGCATGCCGTGGACGTCGCCGAAGGTGAGCTGACCACCGGGGCCCGCGTGCACGTGCACTGGGTCGACGAGCCGGTGGGTGCGATCACCGACATCGCGTACTTCGTCCCCGGCGAAACCGCCGAGGATGTCCCCGCCGTGGCGGCCGACGACCGTGACCCGGTCACCATGTTGGTGGTCCCGTCGGCCATCGAGATCCAGCACACCGCATCGCGTCCGGAGAGCACCTATCTGCGCGGCCTGCGCGACGGCAAGCTGCTCGGCGCGCGCTCCGGCGACACCGGCAAGGTGTACTTCCCGCCCAAGGAAGCCGATCCGGCCACCGGCCGGGAACTCGACCAGTTCGTCGAGCTGGTGGACAAGGGCACGGTCACCACCTTCGCGATCATCAACATCCCCTTCGCCGGCCAGCGAATCAAGCCGCCATATGTCGCGGCCTACGTGCTGCTCGACGGCGCCGACATCCCGTTCCTGCATCTGGTCACCGACATCGATGCGTCCGAGGTGCGGATGGGGATGCGGGTCGAAGCGGTGTGGAAGCCCCAGGAGGAATGGGATCTCGGCATCGACAACATCTCGCATTTCCGGCCGACGGGTGAGCCCGACGCCGACTACGACAGCTACAAGCACCACCTGTAAAGGGACCACATGTCTTCTCGTGAAGTAGCCGTCGTCGGCTTCGCGCATGCGCCGCATGTGCGCCGTACAGATGGCACCACCAACGGCGTCGAGATGCTGATGCCGTGTTTTGCAAGCCTCTACGAAGAGCTCGGTCTCCAGCAGACCGATATCGGCTTCTGGTGCTCGGGTTCCTCCGATTACCTTGCCGGCCGGGCCTTCTCGTTCATCTCGGCGATCGACTCGATCGGTGCGGTTCCGCCGATCAACGAATCGCACGTCGAGATGGATGCGGCCTGGGCGCTGTACGAGGCCTACATCAAGATCCTGACCGGCGAGGTGGACACCGCGTTGGTCTACGGCTTCGGCAAGTCTTCGGCAGGTGTGCTGCGCCGGGTGCTGGCCCTGCAGACCGACCCCTACACCGTCGCGCCGCTGTGGCCGGATGCGGTGTCGCTGGCCGGACTTCAGGCCCGGTTCGGACTGGATGCCGGTAAATGGACCGCAGAGCAGATGGCTCAGGTGGCCCTGGACTCGTATGCCGCGGGTGGCCGCACCGACCGTGAGGAGGTCACCGGCAGCATCAGCGAATTGCTGGACCGCCCGTACTTCGCCGATCCGCTGCGCCGCCACGACATCGCCCCGATCACCGACGGTGCCTCGGCGATCGTCCTCGCCGCCGGCGACCGGGCCCGCGAACTGCGCGAAAACCCGGCCTGGATCACCGGATTCGAGCACCGCATCGAGACCCCGGTGCTCGGCGCGCGCGACCTGACCGTCTCGACGTCGACCGCCGCATCGGCTCAGGCCGCCACCGGCGGTGACGCGAGCTCGATCGAGGTAGCCGAGATCTACGCCCCGTTCACCCACCAGCAGCTGATCCTCACCGAGGCCATCGGGCTGGGCGAGAACACCGAGATCAACCCCTCCGGCGGCGCGTTGGCCGCCAACCCGATGTTCTCGGCAGGTCTGGAGCGCATCGGTTTCGCCGCGCAGCACATCTTCTCCGGCTCGGCCGGGCGCGTGCTGGCGCACGCCACCAGTGGCGCTGCGCTGCAACAGAATCTGGTCGCGGTCCTGGAGGGCAAGAACTAATGGCTAACAAAGCAGCGGTCCTCGGAACGGGCCAGACCAAGTACGTCGCCAAACGGCACGACGTGTCGATGAACGGGCTGGTGCGCGAGGCGATCGACAAGGCGCTCGCCGATTCCGGTTGCACCATGGCCGACATCGACGCCGTGGTGGTCGGCAAGGCGCCGGACTTCTTCGAGGGCGTCATGATGCCCGAGCTGTTCATGGCCGATGCCACGGGCGCCACCAACAAGCCGCTGATCCGCGTCCACACCGCTGGTTCCGTGGGTGGTTCGACCGCGATCGTCGCCGCGAGCCTGGTCAAGTCCGGCAAGTACCGCCGGGTGCTGACGATGGCATGGGAGAAGCAGTCGGAGTCGAACGCCATGTGGGCGTTGAGTATTCCGGTTCCATTCACCAAGCCGGTCGGCGCGGGCGCGGGCGGCTACTTCGCGCCGCACGTGCGGGCCTACATCCGCCGCTCCGGCGCTCCGAACCACATCGGCGCGATGGTCGCGGTCAAGGACCGGATCAACGGCGCCAAGAACCCCCTGGCCCACCTGCACCAGCCCGACATCACACTGGAAAAGGTGATGGCCTCGCAGATGCTGTGGGACCCGATCCGGTTCGATGAGACCTGCCCGTCCTCCGACGGTGCCGCAGCCATGGTGATCGGCGACGAGGCGGCCTCCGATGCACGGGTTGCCGACGGTCACCCGGTGGCCTGGATCCACGCCACCGCGCTGCGCACCGAACCGTTGGCCTACTCCGGGCGCGACCAGGTGAACCCGCAGGCAGGCCGGGACGCGGCGGCGGCGTTGTGGCGCGATGCCGGGATCACCAGCCCGATCGACGAGATCGATGTGGCCGAGGTGTACGTACCGTTCTCCTGGTTCGAGCCGATGTGGTTGGAGAACCTCGGTTTTGCCGCCGAAGGCGAGGGCTGGAAACTCACCGAAGCCGGCGAGACCGCGATCGCCGGGAAGATCCCGTTCAACGCCTCCGGCGGTGTGCTCAGCTCGAACCCGATCGGCGCGTCCGGCATGATCCGGTTCGCCGAATCGGCGATCCAGGTGATGGGCAAGGCCGGCGATCATCAGGTCGAGGGCGCCCGCAAGGCGCTGGGCCATGCCTACGGCGGTGGCGCGCAGTACTACTCGATGTGGGTCGTCTCGGCTGACAAGCCGGCTGACAAATGACAGCCCGCATGAAGTACACGCTCAGCGTGGCCATGGGGCCACTGGAGCATCTGACCGGATTGGCCCGCACCGCAGAGGAGGTCGGATTCGATTCGATCGCGCTGCCGGACTCGCTGTTCTACATGGAGAAGCAGGCCGCGGACTACCCGTACACCCCGGATGGTTCGCGGATGTGGAACGCCGAGACGCCGTGGGTTGACCCGCTGATCGCGGCGGCCTCGATGGGGGCGGTCACCACGACGCTGCGCTTCTACACCAACGTGATGAAGCTCGGGTCGCGTAACCCGCTGCTTCTGGCCCGCCAGGTCGGTTCGGTGGCCAACCTCACCGACAACCGGTTCGGGTTCGGCATCGGGATCGGCTGGGCACCAGAGGAATTCGAGTGGTGCGGGGTGCCGTTCGCAAAGCGCGGCGCCCGTGTCGACGAGATGATCGAGGTGCTCAGGCTCGTGCTCGGCGGCGGCATGGTCGAATTCCACGGCGAGTTCTACGATTTCGAGCGCTTGCAGATGAGCCCGGCTCCGTCGAAGCCCGTCCCGTTCTACGTCGGCGGGCACACCCCGGTCGCACTCAAGCGGGCGGCTCGGGCCGGTGACGGCTGGACCAGCGCGATGATGACGTGCACACAGCTGGCTGAGACGGTGACGACGATCAACAAGCTGCGGGCCGAATACGGCCGGGCCGATGAACCGTTCGAGTTCCAGGCGGTGTGCATCGACAAGTTCGATCTCGACGGGCACCGTGAGCTGGCACAGGCCGGCATCACGGACAACATCGTCATTCCGTGGATGCTCGAGGGTCTGGGCTTCGACGCCCCGCTGGAGAAGAAGCAGGATTCACTGAAACGGTTCGCCGACACCTATATCCACTCCGGATGGCAGGACTGAGATGACCATCACCGATCCTGAACACTCAGCTCACCTGGCGGGCAAGCGGTCCCGGGACGCGGTGGCTGCCCGGGACAAGCAAGCCTGGCTGGCCAATTTCGCCGACGACGCGATCGTGCAGGATCCCATCGGGCCGTCCTTCTTCGATCCCGAGGGCAAGGGCCACCGGGGCAAAGAAGCCATCGCGGCGTTCTGGGACAAGGCGATCGCCCCGACCGACAACCTCGAGTTCAAGTTCGTCGACACGTTCCAGTGCGGCAGCGAGGAAGCCAACGTCGGCAGCATCGTGACCACGATGGGCGGGCACCGCATCACCACCCCGGGTGTCTTCACCTACCGGGCGAACGACGCGGGACAACTCGTGGCCCTGCGGGCCTACTGGGAAGTGGACCGCGCGAGCGCCGAAAAGCTCGACGGCTAGAGTTCGGCGAGACCCGTGAGGTAACGCTGGGCCAGCTCCCGGTATGCCGCCGGGTTGGTCTGCACCCACACCTGCGCACCGGTGCCTGCGATGGGTCCTCGGATCTTGGCAGGCGCTCCGGTGACCAGTACCTCGTCGGGAATCTTGGTGCCCCCGACCACCAGTGAGTGCGCCGCGATCAGGCTGCGCCGGCCGATCACCGCCCCGTCGAGCACCGTGCAGTGGTTGGCGATCAGCGCGTCCTCGCCCACGTGTGCACCGTGCACCACGCACATGTGGGCAACCGTTGCACCCGGGCCGATGTCGACCGGGATCCCCGGTGGCGCGTGCAGCACCGAACCGTCCTGGACGTTGGCGCCCTCGCGGATGACGATCGGGGCGAAGTCGCCCCGCAACACGGCGTTGAACCACACCGAGGCACCGGCCTCGATCGTGACGTTGCCGATCAACGTTGCCGTCGGGGCGACGAAGGCGCTCGGGTCGATCACGGGCGCCCGGCCCTCGAACGAATACAGCGGCATCGTCCACATATACCGCAGGAAACCGGTCCCGGCGCGGCGACGCGTACCCTGAACAGTAACTATGTCGCTCACGACAACAAACCACCCCAGGTTCTTGATTTCCACCGGCCTTGCTGCAGCCATCGTCAGCACGGTGGTCGCGTGCTCGCCTACCGGCGATTCGCCGAGTACGCCGTGGGTTGCCACGCCGTCCACCTCGCCATCGGCCACGGCATCGAAAACGCCGAAATCGCAGGCCTCCGACTACAGCTACCTGTTGCTACAGGCGGAGGACGTCAGCATTCCGCCGGAGGTGTTCACCGCCCGCACCAGCAAGGTCAATCCGGACGGGCAGGAAGGTGCCAGCGCGCTGTTCGTCAACGCCGACGACACCCGGGCCATCGCCGACACGATCTTGATCTACCCCGATGTGGCGACCGCATCGGCAACGTTGAAGCAAGCCTCCGCGGCAGTCAGCACCATGGTGACCGGGGGCCAGCCGCAACCGGTTCCGGTGGGGACCAACGGCACCGTGATATCGGGCATGGCGCCCGACGGCAGGAAGGCCGTGACGCTGCTGATGTACACCCAGGGGCGCGCAGTGGTGCGCCTGGAGTTCGACAGCAATCCGGACGACCCGGTCTCGCCGCAGACGGTGGCCGCCGTTGGTCGGATGCAACAGATCGCCTTGAAAATTGGCCTTCCGGAGCGGGAGTAAGTCCCGTTCACGGCGGGTATGCCGCAGGTCACGCCTGAATTATTGCCATCCGGGCTCAAAAAACTGTAACGTGTTCTAGTTAAGAGCACCGATACGGGAGGCCCACCGTGACTACCGAACATGCCGGCATCAGAGAGATCGACACCGGCGCCCTGCCAGACCGCTACGCGCGCGGTTGGCACTGCCTGGGACCGGTCAAGAATTTCGTTGACGGTCAGCCGCATTCCGTGGAGGCGTTCGGCACCAAACTGGTGGTTTTCGCCGACTCCAAGGGCGAGGTGAAGATTCTCGACGGCTACTGCCGGCACATGGGCGGTGACCTGTCGCAGGGAACCATCAAGGGTGACGAGGTGGCCTGCCCGTTCCACGACTGGCGCTGGGGCGGCGACGGCAAGTGCAAGCTCGTCCCCTACGCCAAGCGCACCCCGCGCCTGGCCCGCACCCGGGCGTGGCACACCGACGTGCGCGGCGGCCTGTTGTTCGTGTGGCACGACCACGAAGGCAACGACCCGCAGCCCGAGGTACGCGTCCCCGAGATCCCCGAAGCCGCGAGCGACGAGTGGACCGAGTGGCAGTGGAACTCGATGCTGATCGAGGGCAGCAACTGCCGCGAGATCATCGACAACGTCACCGACATGGCGCACTTCTTCTACATCCACTTCGGTCTGCCGACGTACTTCAAGAACGTCTTCGAGGGCCACATCGCCTCGCAGTACCTGCACAACGTCGGCCGCCAGGACATCGGCGGCATGGGGACCCAGTACGGCGAGTCGCACCTGGATTCCGAAGCCTCCTACTTCGGGCCGTCGTTCATGATCAACTGGCTGCACAACAACTACGCCGGCTACAAGGCCGAGTCGATCCTGATCAACTGCCACTACCCGGTGACCCAGGACTCGTTCATGCTGCAGTGGGGCGTCATCGTCGAAAAGCCCAAGGGTATGGACGAGAAGACCACCCAGAAGCTGGCCAACGCGATGACCGACGGCGTCAGCCAGGGCTTCCTGCAGGACGTGGAGATCTGGAAGCACAAGACCCGCATCGACAACCCGCTGTTGGTCGAGGAGGACGGCGCTGTCTACCAGATGCGCCGCTGGTACCAACAGTTCTACGTCGATGTCGCCGACATCACACCCGACATGACCGACCGCTTCGAGATGGAGATCGACACCACCGCGGCCAACGAGAAGTGGCACGTGGAGGTCGAGGAGAACCTGAAGTCCAAAGCAGCCGAAGAGTCGGCCGAGAAAGAAACAGCGCAGTCCAGCTGATGACGAAACGCAACGAGCGGAGCCAGGCGCCGGAGGTCGAGGACCTGGCCCGCTCGATGCTGTTGCTGCACGGCGGCCACGATGACGACGATCATCACGGTGGCGGCAACGCGGGCTCCTCCGGCGGATCATGGGCCAAGGCGCCGAGTTTCGCATCCGACCCGCAACGGGCCGCTGCGGTGCGTGAGTCCAGCGCCCGCGACCGCGAGCGCTACCTGACCTCGGGCCTGGTGTCGGTGGACTGCCGGTTCTGCCATGTGGCGGTGCAGGTGAAAAAGCTCAGCGCGGAACACACTTCGGTGCAATGGAGTTCCGAGGCGGTGCGACGCTGTGCGACCTTCGAGGAAATCCGTTCCTCCGGCGGTGACCCGGCCCGGGCCCGGTCATGCCCTCGGCTGAGCGACAGCATCAAACACGCTGTCGCCGAAGGATGCCTGGAAGAGGTTTCCTCGGCCCCCTCCCCCGGCGACGGCTGATCCTCATTGCCGAGCGGTCCCCCGCAAGCGGGAGGCCGACAAAACTGCCCAATTTCGCGTGAAATTGGGCAGTTTTGTGTCTGGTCACGGGAACTAGAGTCCCTTGAAACGCTCCTTGACCGCCTCGTCGGTCAAGCCGTAATCAGCCAGCGAGTACGTGTGCTTGGGCGCCCGCGGCCCCTGCTTGCTGGCGTTGTGGCTGTCGATCATCGCCTGCCGGGCAGCCTCGGTGAAGTCCAGGCCGAACGTGCGGTAGATGCCTTCGACTGCCCCGATCGGGTCTGATACGAACTCGAAATAGTCGACGTCACAGAACTGGGCCGGATCGTGTTTGGCCCGTTCGGTATTGAACAACTCCAAGCCGCGCGACCAGGTTTCCATGGCGTCCTCGCCGATCACGTTCCCGGTGAACGTGTTGGACCAGCCGGCGGTCGTGTGCTGGGACAGCGAGCACATCGAGGCCATGATCGTCTCCGCCGGTCGATGGCATTGCACGACCAGAGCGTCCGGGTAGACCTTGAACAGCGCATCCAAGGCGAACAAGTGGCTGGGATTCTTGAGTACCCAACGCTTTTCGGGCTCGTTCAGACCGATCAGCTGCAGGTTCTTCCGATGCCGCTGATAAGACTTGGTCCAGTCTTGCCGGGCCAGCCACCGAGAATAGGTCGGAACGTGAGCCAGGGTCTCGTAGGACACCGAGTGCAGCGACTGGCGAAGCAACTGCCAGCATTCCTCGACCTCGTCGGCGGTCATGAAGTGCAGGCCGGTGTAATCCGGGTTCTCCTCGTGTGCCTGCTTGAACCTGGCATCGAGCGCGCTGAATACCGGGTTGTCCGGCCAGGTTTCCCGTGGCGGGCGCGGCTGCGGGAACTCCGCCAGCCACATCTCCAAACCCTGATGCATCGGGTCTGCGGCCAGCAGCCGGTGGATCACCGTGGTCCCGGTGCGGGGCAGGCCGGTGACGAAGATCGGCCGCTCGATCGGCACATCGGCGTGCTGCGGGTGCTGCTTGAACGCGGCTTCCGAGACGAGACGAGCCACCAGCGCATTTCGGGTGAAGAAGCGCTGCATCTTGCTGCCGAGCTCGGTCAGATCGGCGTCGCGCTGGTAGGACTCGAGCAGCACGCCGAGCGCTTCGCGGTAGTTGTCGTCGTCGGTGCCGAAATCTTCCAGACCGCAGGCCTTCACCGCCGAGGCGTGTAGGTCCTCGACGGTGCCCACGTCGGTACGCGGCGCGCCGCTCATGGCTCGACTCCTTCTCGCTCCGGTCCTCGCTCGTTCCTCGCTGCGATCCTCGCTCGTCGTCGCCTTCGCATCATGCTTTGTATTCTCCGCAGTTCACGTCGAGGGCCTGGCCGGTGATGCCGCTGGACAGATCGCTGGCCATGAACAGGATCGCCGAAGCCACCTCGTCCTCGGTCGGCAGCCGCTTGAGGTCCGACCCGGCCGCCGAGGCGTTGTAGATCTGCTCGACGGTAGTGCCGTACTTCTGGGCCTGATGGTTGAAGTAGCCCTCGAGGGTCTCACCCCAGATGTAGCCGGGCAGTACCGAGTTCACCCGGATGCCCTTCTCCCCCAACTCGGTTGCGAGAGTCTGCGACATGGACAGCAGGGCCGACTTGGCCATCTTGTAGGCGCCGTACTTGGCCTGCGAGTGCCGCACGACCATCGAGTTCACGTTCACCACCGAGCCTTTGGCGGCTTCCAGGGCCGGAGTGAATCCCTGGGTCATGCGCAGGGCGCCGAACACGGTCAGCTCGATGGCGTCCCGCATGTGCTCGAACGTGGTGTTCGCGAACGGCTTCATCGACGGCACCCGGAACGCGTTGTTGATCAACACGTCCGCCTTGCCGTACTCCTCCATCGTGCGGGCCACCAGATTGGCGACCTGCTCGTCATCGGTGATGTCGGTGCCCACCGCGAGCGCACGACGCCCCAGTGCCGTCACCTCTTTGGCGACGTCCTCCAGCCGCTCCACCGTCCGGGCGGCCAGCACGATGTCCGCCCCGTTCTCCGCACATCGGCGAGCCAGCGTCGTCCCGAGGCCGGGTCCGACACCACTGATCACCACTACCTTGCCATCGAGCAGCCCGGTCACGGTCAGCCCACCATCCTCTCGCCAATGAGCTTTTGCCGCAGCGCAATTCGCGCGCGCCAGTCTTCGTCGGAAATCTTGTTGCTCTCGTAGTACGGCAGCTTCGAGGCCACTGCGTCGAGGTCGACGATTTCGCACGTCGGCCCGTCCTCGGCAGTCAACTCACGTGAGACGCGCTGCCAGCGGAACTGCACGTATCCCTTGAGATGCCCGAGCGTCTCGCACCAGTTGGTGACACCAGGGTTGTTCTCGGACACCACGATGCGGATCTTGCCGTCCGGGTCGGCTTGCGCCTGGGCGCCGTTCAGCGAGGTCTGATGGTTGATGTAGTCGAGCGAGATGTACCAGAGGCTCCCGAGCTGGAAGCCCAGGTAGGGCGCATCCGGCACCGGCAGCGTGATGATCATGGCCTGGTCAGGCGTCATGTCGTAGTGCCCGACCGACGAGTACTGGGTGGCGAGCCCGCCGGGGGTCAGGCGGGGTTCGGTCAACGTGTTGACCGGCAGGTTGTCATAGAACCACTTGGGGAACTGCAGCCACGTCTTGACTCGCTGCACCAGTTGCTTGCCCGCGACGGCGTAACGCTTCTCGATCAGCTCTTTGGTCAGCGGCGCCGGGGCGGTACCTGCCGTGTCGGTGCGCGAGACACTGATGGAGCCGCGCTGCGCCGACCAGTCGTTGTAGACCTCGCGGATCAGCAGCTGCGACGGGGTTGTCGGGGTGAAGCGGTACTCGAAGGTGCCGTCGGCGGCGATGTCGAGTTCGCGATCGTCGAATGCGGCCTGGCTGATCGGCACGTTGTCGTCGGTGTACTCACCGCCGAGGATCTGGAAGCTCAGATCAGTGGTGGTGCCGCGCTTGCCGGTGACGACGTACTCGTGTCCGGGCTGCACGCGGGTACCGAAGTACAGGGTGTCGGGGTTGTCCAGGGCCATCTTGGTGAAGGGCCCGGTTCCGCTGTGCAGGAACGGGTGGTCGCGGTCGTAGTTGAACCCGACATGGGTACAGGCAGCGATACACCCGGCCAGGTACTGCAGGCCCTCGAGGAGATCCGCTTCCGACTCTATGAACGGCGCGGCGGTCACCAAGCGTTCCGCCTCGGCGATGGCGTCAGCCAGTGGTTGTGAGTACATCCAGCATCTGCTCTCTCGGTCCAATATTGGACCGTGGTGGTAGAGTTTCCTACCTGACACTAGAACGTGTTCCAATGCGAGTCAACGCCCCGGGAGGGTCCGATGCCAGACAACGAGCCGGTCGGCCGTGCCTCACCGCCGACCGCCCGGGTGGTGGCCATCCTGGATTTTCTGTCCCACCATCCGCAGGATCGATTCGGGCTCTCCGAGCTCACCCGCCGAGTCGGACTGAGCAAGCCGACGTGCTTGGGCATCCTGAGCACACTTGTCGACGCCGGCTACCTGATCCGCGACGACGGCGACAAGACGTACCGTCTGGGACCGAGCTTGATCACCCTGGGGCACGCAGCCCAGGAGTCGATGCGCGTCAACCCGGCGGCGCGCGCCGAGTTACACGCACTGTCAGCCGCTTTCGACACCTCCGTGGGCCTGACAGCGGTGGTCGACGACCGGATCACCGTGCTCGAGCTGGTCGGGCCGCCGGGCCGTGATCCCGGCGTGCGCGTAGGCCAGAGCTATCCGTTTGCTCCGCCGGTCGGCTTGATGTTCGTGCTGTGGGATGACAATGCGCTGCGGACCTGGCTGGCCAAGGCGCCGACGATCCCGCTGCGCACCGAGTCAGCCCGGCTGCAGCGCGTGATCGAAAACTGCCGCGCCGACGGGTATCTGGTGGAACGACTGACTCCCGGTGGTCGCAGGCTCTACGCACTGATGGCGGGAATGTCGACCAACCTGCCCGACGAACTACGCGCACTGCTCAGCGAGCTGGTCTCCGACATCGGCGAACGGGTCTACCTGCGCGATGAGGGCGGAACCGACGGACGCTCGGATATCAGCGTCATCTCCGCACCGGTGTTCGACCACTACCAACGTCAGGTCATGGCGGCCTCGCTGCACATCGGAACGGCCTTGACCGACAACGAGATCGCCGAGCGGGCCGAGGCGCTGGTGGCAACGGCCGACGCGCTCACCGCCCAACTGGGCGGCGTCAAACCCCGGCGCTGAACCCGGTCAGAAGTTGTTGCAGGTGTCGAAAACCGTCTGCAACAACCCCAGATAGGGCTGGTTGGCCGGTTGAGCGGCGATGCCCTCGGCCATACGCTGCCGCTGATCCCGTGGCGAATCCAGGAACTGCCCCAGGACCGACTGCACCGCCGGCGATGCACCGGCCATGGGACTCTGCGCATTGAGCGCGCCCATCACCTGTGAATAGTTACAGGTGGTGTTCACAGCCGAATCAAGCCTGGGGTCTGCGGACGCGACCCCCGCCCCGGCAGAAAGGGACATTGCCAAGGCGCCGACGGCAACTGCCGCCCTTATCTGCAATCGTTCATTCATGCGTAGACCTCCTCCCCCCGATGCCCGGACTCTACCCGTCGATCGTGAATGTGCTTGCGCGTTTTGGCAATTTGCTGCTTTGTCGACGAATTTTATTAATTTCCACAAGAAATAGTTTGCGTGGCGCCAACCGAAGACCCCGGAAGTCAGCGCTCGTCTGACGGAAGCATGAGGGACCGCACGACCGGCCGCGGAGCGGTGTCCCGCAGCAGCGCGCTGGCCGGCCGCCGGCGCACCCGTTGCGGCCACCAGAACCACGGACCCAGCAGCGCGGCGATGGACGGCGTCATGAGCGCACGCACCACCAGGGTGTCCAACAACAGGCCGATGCCGATCGTCGAACCCACCTGACCGATGATTCGCAGATCACTGACCACCATCGACATCATGGTGAATGCGAAGACCAGACCGGCTGCCGTCACGACCTTTCCACTGCCGCCCATGGCGCGGATGATCCCGGTGTTGATGCCCGCATGGATTTCCTCCTTCATCCGGGACACCAGCAGCAAGTTGTAATCGGAGCCGACGGCCAACAGCACGATCACGGACATCGCCAGGACGAGCCAGTGCAGGTTTATGCCGAGAATGTGCTGCCAGATCAGCACCGACAGCCCGAACGCCGCACCGAGCGACAACGCCACCGTGCCGACGATGACCAGCGCGGCGATCAGGCTGCGCGTCACCAACAGCATGATGACGAAGATCAGACACAGTGCGGCCACGCCGGCGATCAGCAGATCGTAAGTGGAGCCGTCGCGCATGTCCTTGAACGTCGGGGCCGTGCCAGCCAGGTAGATCCTGCCGTGCTCCAGCGGAGTCAGCTTGAGCGCCTCTTCGGCCGCGTCGACCACTGCGTTGACCCGTGAGATGCCTTCGGGCGTGGCGGGATCCCCGCGGTGGGAAATGATGAAACGGGCCGACTTTCCATCGGGCGAGAAGAACAGGTTCATCGCACGTTTGAAATCCTCGTTCTGGAGGACTTCGGGCGGAAGGTAGAAGGAGTCGTCGTTTCGGGCGGCGTCGAAGGCCTGTCCCATGGCGGTGGCGTTCGTGCTCATCTCATCCATCAAAGCGAAGGTGCCGGCCATCGTGCTGTGCATGGTCAGCAGCGCGGACCGCATCGTCTTCATGCTCGCGATCATCTTCGGGAACTGCCCCATCAGCTGAGGCATGAGCACGTTGAGCTTGTCGGTCTCCTTGCTGAGATCAGTCATCTGGTCCGAGACCGCGTCGACCCCGTCGAGGGCGTCGAACAGAGACCGCGTCGACCAACAGAAAGGAATGTCGAAGCAGTGCGGTTCCCAGTAGAAGTAGTTGCGGATCGGCCGGAAGAAGTCGTCGAAATCGGCAACGTGGTCACGGAGCTCATCGGTGACCTCGGCCAATTCACGCGTATTCTCTGTCATTCGATCCGTCGTGCTGACCATTTGCTGACCGATACCGTACAGCCGCTGCGTGATGTTGATCAGCGTGGTGATGTCGTCGGCCTGCTTCAACAGGTCCTCCATACGATTCCGCTGGAACGGCAACACCTGCTGCTGATTGGCGCTCTGCAAGCTGAGCAGAAACGGGATCGACGTCCGATCGATCGGGTTCCCCTCGGGACGCGTTATCCCCTGCACGCGGGAGATGCCCTGAACAGCGAAGATTCCCTTGGCCAACTTGTTCAACACGAGCAGATCCGCCGGATTACGCATATCGTGGTCGGCCTCGAGCATCAAGATGTCAGGCGTCATCCGGGATTGCGGAAAGTGCCTCTCGGCAGCCGCATATCCGACGTTGGCAGGAATGTCTCCAGGGACATAGAGGCGGTCGTTGTAGCTGGTCTCGTAGGCCGGCAACGCCAACAAGCCGGTAAGTGCGATCACACAGGCGGTGACCAGAATGGGTGCCGGCCATCGGACGATCGCCGTCGCCAGCCTCCGCCACCGGCGAACGATGATTTTTCGCTTGGGTTCGAACAGCCCGAAACGCCCGCCCACCAAGAGCACCGCAGGAACCAGGGTGAGCGCGACCATGACCGCGACAACCATCGCCGTGGCAGTCGGAACACCCATGGTCTGGAAATAGGGCAGTCGAGCGAAGCTCAGGCAGAAGATCGCTCCGGCGATGGTCAACCCAGAGCCCAATACCACCTTGCCCACGCTCTGAAATGTGGTGTAGAAAGCGGCTTCCCGTTCTTGCCCGGCCTGTCGCGCCTCCTGATACCGGCCGAGGAAAAATATGCCGTAGTCGGTTCCGACCGCGATGCCGAGCGACACCAGCAGGTTGACCGCGAACGTCGAAAGCCCGATGACCTGGTGCATTCCGAGGAATGCCACCACTCCCCGCGCCGCCTGAACCTGGATACCCACCATGGCCAGAAGCAGCACCGCAGTGACGATCGACCGGTAGACCAGCAGCAGCATCGCGAGGATCACCACGAGTGTGACGATGGTGATCTTGATGATCGATTTGTCGCCGGCATGGTTCATGTCCGCGACCAGCGGCGCGGGACCGGTGACGTACGCGTTCAGCCCCGAGGGTGCCGGCGTCCGAGCCACGAGGTCCCGGATCGCCTCTACGGATTCGGTCGCCAGCGATTCGCCTTGGTTACCAGCAAGATTCAGCTGGACGTAGACCGCCTTGTCGTCGGCGCTCTGGACCGCCGGCGCGGTGAGCGGATCGCCCCAGTAATCCTGCACGTGCTGCACGTGGCGGGTGTCGGCCTTCAGCTGCCGCACCAGGTCGTCGTAATAGCGGTGCGCCTCGTCGCCCAGAGGCTCCTGGCTCTCCAGAACGATCATCGCCACACTGTCGGAATCCGATTCACCGAAATTCCGGCCGATCTGCTGCATCGCCTGAAACGAAGGGGCATCTTTCGGTACCAGCGACACCGAATACTGCCGTCCCACTTGTTCGAGCGACGGGATGGCGAAGGTGACGACGGCGACGAACACCAACCAGCCGAGAATGATCGGCACCGCCAGTCGGTGAATGATCCTCGCAATACGCGGTGGCTTGTTGCTCACCACGATCAGCGTTCGTCGGGGTTGAGCAACAGGGAACGAACCAGCGGCCGCGGCCCGATCGGCCGCAGCATCGCACTGGCCGGTCGCTGTCGAACATGCAACGGCCACCAGAACCATCTGCCCAGTAGGGCGGCGATGGACGGTGTCATGAACGCCCGCACGATCAGGGTGTCGAACAGCAAGCCGATCCCGATGGTGGAACCCACCTGGCCGATGGTGAGCACATCGCTGGCCAACATCGCCAACATGGTTGCGGCAAACACCAGGCCCGCGATCGTCACCACTTTTCCGCTACCGGCCATGGCGCGGATGATGCCCGTGTTGATGCCCGCCGCGATCTCCTCTTTCATCCGGGACACCAACAGCAGGTTGTAGTCAGACCCGACTGCCAACAGGATGATGAGTGCGATCGCCAGCACGATCCAGTTCAACTGGATTCCCAGAATGTGCTGCCAGATCAGGACCGACAAGCCGAAAGCGGCGCCGAGCGACAGAGCCACCGTCCCCACGATCACCAAGGCCGCGACGAGGCTTCGAATCATGATCAGCATGATGATGAAGATCAGGCACAGCGCGGCGATTCCGGCGATCATCAGGTCATAGGTCGACCCGTCCACCTGATCTTTTGCCATCGCCGAGCTTCCGGTCAAGAAAAGCTTGGCGCTCTCCAACGGCGTCCCCTTGAGTGCCTCCTCGGCGGCCGTTCTGATCGGATCGACGCGCGCGATACCCTCGGGCGTCGCGGGATCCCCGCGTTGTGAGATGAGCAGGCGCGCTGTCTTCCCGTCCGGCGACAAGAACACGTCCATGACCCGCTTGAAGTCCGCGTTCTTGAAGACCTCGGGCGGGATGTAGAAGGAGTCGTCATTCCTGGCATCGTCGAATGCCCGGCCCATGGCGGTGGCGCCATCGGACATCTCGTCCATCTGCGCCAGCACCCCCGCCATGGTGCTGCGCATCGACAGCATCATGGTCCGCGTGCTCCGCATCGTCGCGATCATCGCGGGGAACTGGGCGATCATCTGCGGCATCAGCAGGTTGAGCTGATCGAGGTTGCCGATCAGCTCATGCATCGACACGGTGAGTTGATCCACACCGTCGAGTGCCTCGAACAGAGACTTGATCGACCAGCAGAGCGGGATGTTGAAACAGTGCGGCTCCCAGTACAAATAGTTCCGGACCGGACGCCAGAAGTCGTCGAAGTCCGCCATGTGGTCCCGCAACTCCAGAGTGGTGTCTTCGAGTTCGTGCGTCTTGCCCACCAGATTGTTGGTCGTCACGGCGAGTTGCTGCATCAGTGCGTACATGCGTTCCATCACCGCGATGGTTTTCGAAATCTCTTCGGCCTGGACGAGCAGGTCGTTCATCCGGGCTTTCTGAAACGGCAGGAGCTGCAGTTGGCCGGCGTTCGACGAGCTGATGATGAAGGGAATCGTGGTGTGCTTGAGCGGAATACCTTCCGGCCGGGTCGCCGCCTGTACCCGGGCCACGCCGGGCACCGCCAGAACGCCCTTGGTCAGCCTGTTCAACACCAGAAAGTCGGACGCGTTCCGCATGTCATGATCGGCCTCGACCAGCAGTACGTCCGGCGACGCCATCAACGACTGCTGAAAGTGCCGGCCGGCAGCTTCGTAACCGGCGTTGGCGGGAATGTCCTTCGGCAGATAATTCTGGTCGTTGTAGCCGGCCTGATACGCCGGCAGCGCCAGCAGGCCGATCAATGAGACCGCACAGGCGGCGACCAGAATGGGTGCGGGCCAGCGAACGATCGCAGTCCCGATGCGGCGCCACCGGCGCGCGATGATCTGGCGCTTCGGCTCGAACAATCTCATTCGACTGCCCAGCGAGAGGACCGCGGGGATCAGCGTCAGGGCCACCGCCACCGCCACCACCATGCCCAGGGCGCACGGAATGCCAAGCGTCCGGAAGTACGGCAAGCGGGTGAAGCTGAGGCAGAAAACGGCACCGGCAATGGTCAATCCGGATGCCAGCACCACCTTTCCGACGCTGCGATACGTGGTGTAGAAAGCCTGTTCCTTGTCCTCGCCGGCCTGACGCGCCTCCTGGTAGCGCCCGACGAAGAAGATGCCGTAGTCGGTCCCCGCCGCGATGCCCAGTGTCACCAGGAGATTGACCGCATACGTGGAAAGGCCGATGAGGCCCTGATCCCCGAGAAATGCGACCACCCCGCGCGCTACCTGCAATTGAATGCCCACCAGGAACAGCAGGATCACGGCCGTGAAGATCGATCGGAAGAAAAACAGCAACATCGTCAAGATCACGGCGAGGCTCAGACCTGTGACGAGCAGGACGGTCTTGTTGCCACTCGCGCTCAGATCGGCCACCATCGCCGCCGGGCCGGTGACATACGCCTGGACACCCGGAGGCGGTGAACTCCGCTCGACGATCTCCCGAACCGATTCCAGGGACTCGTTCGACGCCGCCTGGCCGAGATCGCCGGCGAGCCCCATCTGGACGTAAACGGCCTTGCCATCGGCGCTTTGCGCCGCGCCGGCCATCAGCGGGTCGCCCCAGAAATCCTGCACATGCTGCACATGTGCCGTGTCGGCCTTGAGCTGGCGAACCAGATCGTCGTAGTAACGGTGCGCTTCATCGCCGAGCGGCTGTTGCCCCTCCAAGACGATGATCGCCGCGCTGTTCGAGGTGGCTTCGCCGAAGTTCCGGCCCATCCGCTGAATCGCCTCGAACGACGGCGCGTCGTTGGGTATCAGCGATACGGAGTGCTCTTTCTCGACCTGCTCCAGCGGCGGAACCACCGCACTCAGCAGATATGCGATCACCAACCACCCGAGGATGATCGGCACCGCGAGCAGGCGGATCGCACGCGCGATGAGCGGCGGTTTGCGGCTGGTCTCCGGGCTGGTCATGCGGCCTTCAAAAGACAGTAGGTGAAGGCGCTTACGCCATTCTCGACCCGCTCCGCCTTGACCTCGTCATCGACGATGATGCGGCAGCCGATTCGGTTGCTATCGCCTTGTGCGATGACATTGACCAATGCCGTGGCCTCGGTCATCGGAAACTTCAATGACCACGGCAAGCTTGCTCCCTCGACAAACTGAGGCTCCGCGTCGACGTCGAAGTAGCTGATGTTGGCCACCGTTCCCGGCGGGCCAAACACCTCGTACACCAACTGTTTAGGGTCGTAAGGCTTGCGTTCCTCCAGTTCGGTGTCGGCGTACGTAGGGCGGGTCTGAGAGCCGAACACACCGTGCAGCCGCATGACGGTGAATCCCCCGGCACCGAGGACCACCAAGATCAACAGCGGAATCCAAATCCGCTTCAGAACCCCCACGTTTCACGAACCCCCTGAATTCGCAGCCTATTCCGGACCATCCGTGCCACGAGACTGGGCGAAGTGTATCGACCGCAATCCTCGACCAGGCACCGACGGGTCTGACGCAGCCGGCATTCGGAGCCAGCCACGCTGGACGGTCACGGCAGACCCACGACAGCTCGGGCGGGACAGCTCGAACCTGACAAGTACATCATTCAGGCCACCTCCATATCGGTCCACTCCCAAGGTGATACGCGATCGTAATGCATTCGGGGCACCTCCGACCCGGGAACGGATTAACTCAGCTAACAAGTCTCAGATTGCTGACGGCCAACTGTGCGTCCGCTGTACGTCGGAACCATTCCGCACCTGATCCGCACGGCCACCGCCATTCGAGAAGAAGTCCAGAATCGCGGAGTTCACCACTTCCGGCCGTTCCAGGAAACCAAGGTGGCCGGTATCGGGAATCTCGAGATATCGCCCGTGGGGCAAGGCATCTGCCACCTCCGCTCCGAGGTGCGGCGGCATCACGAGGTCGTCGGCGAAGCCGATGACGAGCACGTCGGTGGTGATGGCCCGGTATGAGGGCCTCCGGTCACTCTGCGGCGCGACGCCGTACTGGGCACGGATACCCGGTGTCACCTTCGCCGGCCATCTGGTGAACATGTCTATCCAGTCCCGAACGGTGTCCTCGTCGTTCAACGTCCTCGGCGAAAAGTTCTCAAGCAGACGAAGTTTCGCGTCATAGGTGGCAGGCAGTCGCACACCTGCCTCGGCCAGGTCCCGTTCGGCGATACCGAAGAACTCTCGGGCACGGTCGTGGCGGGCGCGGGTGGCCATCAACGCGGCCTGGCTCACCAGTTCGGGGCGCGACAGCATCAGTTCCTGTGCGATGTACGAGCCCATCGAAACCGCCACCACCCGGACTGGAGATATGTCGAGCCGCTCGATCAGTTCGACCGTGTCGGCCACCATCGTTGCCGACGTGAACCCTTCGGCGTCCGACGTGGCTCCCACGCCCCTGTTGTCGAAGGTGATCACACGATAGCCGGCGGCACGAAACGCGGGCACCTGAAAAAGATCCCAAGTCCGCCCGAGACCTCCCTGACCGGCGATGAACAACACCGGTTCGCCGTCGCCGCGGTCGTCGTAAGCCAGGTTCACCTTCCGATCCCCGAATGCGGTCATGCGTCCAAGCGGGCGAATTCGCCCTGCCGGTATTGATCGACACAGGCAGCGCGCCGGACCTTGCCACTCGTGGTGATCGGGATCGAACCGGGCGGCACCAAAACCAGATCCGCGACCCCGAGACTGTGCGTGTTGAAGATCGCCGACGTCACTTCACGTTTCACCGCCGAGAGTTGGTCCACGGGCTGCTCGGCAGACTCGGGCCGTTTCCTGTACTCGATGATGACGACGAGTTTCTCGGTATGACCGTCCGGGACCGCGATGGCCGCACATCGGCTCCGGCTGATCTCCTGGATCGTTGCCTCGATGTCGTCGGGAGAATGGTTGCGCCCGTACACGATCAGCAAATCTTTGATGCGTCCGATGACATACAACTCGCCGTCGAACATGAATCCCGAGTCCCCGGTGCGCAGCCACGGCCCCTCCGGCGTTCCGGCCGACGGTGAAACGATGCGCGCACCGAACGTCGACTCGGTCTCGCGGACCCTGTTCCAATAGCCGCTGGCCACGTTGGCACCGTGCACCCAGATCTCCCCTATGGTTCCCGGCGGGCACTCGGCGTGAGTCTCGGAGTCGACGATCCTGATCGTGGGTGAGACCGGGATGCCGTAACTGACCAGCGGCGTGCCCGTTCCGTTCTCACAGCGCTGGGCGGCACCGGCAGTCAACGGTTCGGATTCGAATCGCACGATCGCCGGCGGTTCACCCGATTCCCGGGTCGCGATGTACACCGTGGCTTCAGCCATCCCGTAGGACGGTCGTATCACGGCTGGATCCAGGTTGAACCTGGCAAACCGCTGGGTAAAACGTTCCAGCGTTGCCGGGTGCACTCGCTCGCTGCCGGTGATGATCACGAGCACATCCGAGAGGTCGAGCCCGGCCATGTCCTCGTCGGACGTCTTGCGCACCGCCAACTCGAACGCGAAATTCGGTGCAGCCGTGTAGGTACGGCCATTGGTCGCCAGCATCTGCATCCACCGCGCCGGACGCTGAAGAAATGCCACGGGGCTCGTCAGCACAGCTGGGACACCCGAGAGCACCGGCCCACAGACGCCCAGATACAGACCCATGTCGTGATAGAAGGGCAGCCACGAGACGATGGTCGAGCCCTCCGGGACCACGTTTCCGAACTCGGCGAAGTAGCCGGACATCAGCTGTTCGAAGTTGGCCAACAGGTTTCGGTGCGACATCATCACCCCGGCCGGCTGCCGGGTCGACCCAGATGTGTACTGCAAATACGCGGTATCCGTGGGATTTTCGCTATGCGAACCGGTCCCGGCAGGAGCATCGAGATCCAGCGTGTCGACCTCGACGATCGTCGGGGCCTTCAGGTCGTTTGCCGTGAGGTAGTCGGCAACCACACCGGCGACCGCCGAGGTAGTGAGGATGACCGTCGGCTCCGCATCTTGAAGCACCGAGCTGACCCGCTCGTCGCTGACACCGCCCATGGGAACCGCCAACGGAACCGCGATCCGGCCCGCCTGTAGCGCACCGAAGAACGCGACGATGTAGTCCAGTCCCTGTGGCGCCAGGATGAGGGCGCGGTCACCGGGTGAACCGGATCGGCCGATCTCCCGCGCCAGGTTGCACGCATGCCGATACAGCTGCGAGTACGTCAGGCTCTCGGCCGAGCCGTCCAAATTACGTTCATAGTCAACAAACGTCATCGCCGTGTCGTCGCCCTGCAGACCCGCACGCTCCTGCAGCAACGTCAAAATTGATGCCTCGCCCACGCCAGTCAGAGTATCGCGGTAAGCGCACCGACATATCCGGATCAGCCAGCAAACTAAATTTGAGTCGCCTTATGAATCACATGCACGTCATTCCGCACTCATCTGTCAAAGTAGGCTAAATGTTGCCCCGAAAGCGGCGAAATGCCTCTGATCTTGACCGTTATGGGTTGATCAGGCGATATGCCCCGAAGTAGTTGAAATCGCCTGCATCTCAGCTGTGGATTGATCCGATCGCGAGACAACTTTGCGCAGCGAACATACTGTTACGTTTGTGAGCGCCCGCGACGGGCGTTGAGCGGCTAATGGACCCTCGCTACCAGCGATCAAATTCTGCGGCTCGGCGTACGAATGCAGGCATTCGGCCTCATCGCGGATGAACCGCGGAAAGGCTTGCCGGGAGGAGTTGCAATTGAATGCATCTGAAATCGTGGGCGGAGCGCTTCCGGAATCGGATACCGGGATCGGCGCGGCACACATGCCCGCCGCACAGGTCACCCCGGTCGCCATCATCGGGATGTCCTGCCGCCTGCCGGGTGGCATCGACTCCCCCGAGCGCCTGTGGGAAGCCTTGATTCGCGGTGACGACCTGGTCACCGAGGTTCCGCCCGACCGTTGGGACGCCGACGAATACTACGACCCGGAGCCAGGGGTTCCCGGCCGATCGGTGTCGAAGTGGGGTGCCTTCCTGGACGACGTCGCGGGCTTCGACGCCGAGTTCTTCGGCATCAACGAACGTGAAAGCGCCGCACTCGATCCGCAGCAACGGCTGTTGCTGGAGACCGCCTGGGAGGCGATGGAGCACGCGGGCCTCACCCGAGATGCGCTGGCCGACTCGTCGACCGGGGTGTTCGTCGGAATGACGCACGCCGACTACCAGATGCTGGCGGCCGACGCTCAGGCGCTGGAGGCGGCATATGGCTTCAGCGGCAACAACTTCAGCCTGGCCTCCGGCCGGATCGCTTACGCACTCGGGGTGCACGGCCCTGCGCTCACCGTCGACACGGCGTGCTCCTCCGGCCTGACGGCAGTTCACCTGGCATGTCGCAGCTTGCACGAGGGCGAGAGCGATTTCGCCCTGGCGGGCGGCGCCACCCTGGCTTTGGATCCGCGCAAGTTCGCTTCGGGTTCGGCCGAGGGCATGCTGTCGGCGACCGGACACTGCCACGCGTTCGATGTCGCGGCCGACGGCTTCGTGAGTGGTGAGGGCTGCGTCGTGGTCCTGCTCAAGCGGTTGTCCGACGCCGTGCGGGACGGTGACCGGATCCTGGCCGTGATACGTGGCACGGCCGCCAACCAGGACGGCCACACCGTGAACATCGCAACCCCGTCGGATGCGGCGCAGACCGCGGTGTATCAGGCAGCGTTGAGCGCGGCCGGCGTCGATCCCGGCACCGTCGGAATGGTCGAGGCACACGGCACCGGAACGCCGGTCGGCGATCCCATCGAATATGCCAGTCTGGCCAAGGTTTACGGCGTCGACGGCCCTTGTGCACTGGCGTCGGTCAAGACCAACCTCGGGCATGCCCAGGCAGCCTCGGGTGCTGTCGGACTGATGAAAGCGGTCCTCGCCGTACAGCATGGTGAGGTTCCGCAGAACCTGCACTTCACCCGTCTGCCCGACAAGCTCGCCGCGATTCCGACCAAGCTTTTTGTGCCGCAGGAGACCACACCGTGGTGCAGCAACGGGCACCATCCTCGGCGCGCAGCGGTCTCCTCCTACGGCCTGTCGGGTACGAATGTTCACGCGATCGTGGAGCAGGCGCCGGTCGGGGGCCGGGAAACCGAGACGGCCGAGTCACCTGCGTCCTTTCTCTTCCTGTTGTCATCCACCTCGGCCGACGCGTTGCGGCGCACTGCGGGCCGGCTCGCCGACTGGGTGGAAGCGCACGACGATGTAGCCCTGACGGATCTGGCCTATACGTTGGCCTGCCGCCGTGTACACCGCCCGGTACGCACTGCGGTAAGTGCCGGCAGCCGACCGGAACTTGTTGCCGCCTTGCGCGAAGTCGCCGACGGTGACGCCCCCTATCAAGCCGCGGTGGGGCGAGACGACCGAGGGCCGGTCTGGGTGTTCTCCGGTCAGGGCTCGCAATGGGCCGGAATGGGCGCCGATCTGTTGGCGACCGAACCCGTGTTCGCCGCCACCGTGGCAGAGGCCGAACCGATCATCGCGGCAGAGTCGGGATTCTCTGTGACCGAGGCCATGTCGTCACCGGAAACCGTGACCGGCCAGGACCGGCTACAGCCGACCTTGTTCACCATGCAGGTCGCGATGGCCGCCACCATGAGAGCACACGGGGTCCACCCCGGTGCGGTCATCGGACACTCCCTGGGAGAGGGCGCGGCAGCCGTCGTCGCCGGAGCACTCACGATGGAAGACGGGCTGCGACTCATCTGCCGCCGGTCCCGGCTGATGTCCCGGATCGCCGGCAAGGGCGCCACCGCGGCCGTGGAACTGCCGGCCAAACAAGTACTTTCGGAATTGACGGGCCGCGGCATCAACGACGTGGTGGTGGCCGTGGTGGCTTCGCCGAAGTCCACCGTCGTCGCCGGCACCACGCAGACGGTGCGAGACCTGGTGGCGGACTGGGAACAACGTGGGATCATGGCCCGCGAAGTCCCCGTCGACGTGGCCTTCCATTCACCACAGGTGGAACCGATCGTCAGCGATCTCGCCGAGGCGCTCAAAGATCTCAAACCCATGCCTCCGGAGATCCCGTTCTATTCGGCGACCCTGTTCGACCCGCGGGAACAGCCGGTCTGCGATGCCCAGTACTGGGTCACCAACATGCGCAAGATGGTGCGCTTCGCCAGCGCGGTGCAAGCCGCGCTGGAAGACGGTCACCGGGTCTTCGCCGAACTTTCGCCGCATCCACTGCTGACCAGGGCTCTCGAACAAACAGCCGCCGGCCGCGAGACGCCGATGGCCGCGCTGGCGGCGATGCGCCGTCAACAATCGATGCCGAACGGGCTGCGCGGGCTCCTGGTCGACCTTCACAGCGCCGGTGCCGCGGTCGACTTCTCGGTATTGAACCCCCGAGGTGAGTTGGTCGACGCCCCGCTGCCGACCTGGACGCATCGCAGGCTCTGGCTCAGTGGCGGTGGTAACGAAGCCCCGACCCATGGCGGTTGCACCATCTCGGTTCATCCGCTGTTGGGAGCCAACGTCCGACTGCACGAGGAACCGGAACGCTATGTGTGGCAGTCCGATGTCGGCACCGTCGCCCAGCCGTGGCTTGCCGATCACCAAGTTCGCTCGGTTGCCGTGCTTCCGGGCGCTGCCTACTGCGAGATGGCGCTGGCTGCCGCCGCGACCGTGCTGGGCGACGTCTGCGAAGTCCGCGACATCCGGTTCGAGCGGGCACTGCTGCTGGACGAACAGACGGTGGTGGGCGCCTCTGCAACGGTGTCGGCTCCCGGCGTTGCCGACTTCACCGTGGAAACCGACGAGGACGGTCAGCCGGTGCGCCACGCGACAGCCATCCTGCGGGCCGCGGCAGACGAGATTCCGCCCAGCTACGACATCTCTGCGATCCTGACCGCCCATCCCTGCCCCGACGACGGCGCCGAGGTGCGTAATCGCGTGGGCCAGCACGGCATTCAGTACGGTCCGGCGTTCACCGGCCTCGTCACCGTTCATACCGGTGAGGCGGAGGCGCGCACGGTGCTCGCCGAGGTGACACTCCCCCGTTCGATCCGCTCACAACAGGACGCCTACGGGGTGCATCCAGCGTTGCTGGACGCCTGTTTCCAATCGGTCGAAGCTCATCCCGATGTCCAGGCGCTCGGCGGAGACGTGCTCGGCTTGCCGCTGGGGGTCCGGCGGTTGCGCACGTACGGTCCGGCCCGCAACGCGCACTACTGCTATACCCGATTGACTGCCGTCGACGTCACGGGCGTCGAGGCCGACATCGACGTTCTCGACCAGGACGGCGCTGTGCTGCTGAGTGTGCAGGGATTGCGCCTGGGCACCGGCGCATCCGCCGGTGCCCACGACGACCAGGTTCTCAGCGAGAGACTGCTCACCGTCGAATGGCGTCAGCGGGAACTGCCAGAGGTGGAGTACGCCGATGCCGGTTCATGGCTGGTGATCAGCGCCGCCGCCGGCCCGGACGTGGTTGCCGACAAGCTGTGCGACATCCTCAAAGACCGCGGTGCGCTGTGCACCAGCATGAGTTGGCCGAACCAGGCCGACGACTCACTCACGTGTGAGCAGCTCGGCCGTCATCTGCGGGCCGGGCGATTCACCGGGGTGGTCATCGTCACCGCGCCGAATGACGGTGAACACGCCGAGCAGTCGCCGTTGCTGGGTCGTGAATACGTTCGTCATCTGGTCCACATGACCCGCGAATTGCCAGAGATAGGCGGCGAACTGCCCCGCCTGTACGTCGTGACACGAAATGCGCAGACTGTGCTGGCCGGCGATGTGGCCAATCTGGATCAAGCCGAACTACGCGGCCTGATCCGGGTCATCGGCACCGAACACCCGCATCTGGCCGCCACGCAGATCGATGTGGACCAGACGGTCGACGTGGAGCAGTTGGGCGCACAGCTGCTCAGCGGATCCGAGGAAGACGAGACCGCGTGGCGCAACGGGCGGTGGTACACCGCCCGGCTGTGCCTGGCCCCACTGCGTCCCGAGGAGCGGCAGACCACCATCGCCCATCACGAGCGCGACCGGATGCGGCTGCAGATCCGCACCCCCGGGGACCTGGAGTCGATGGAACTCGTGGCCTGTGAACATGTTCCGCCGGGTCCGGGACAGATCGAGGTCGCGGTCACCGCCTCCAGCATCAACTTCGCCGATGTGCTGGTCGCCTTCGGCCGCTACCCTGCCTTCGACGGCCGGCTTCCCCAGCTCGGCATCGACTTCGCCGGTGTGGTGACCGCGGTCGGACCCGACGTCACCGACCACCAGGTCGGTGACCATGTGGGCGGTCTGTGCGCCGAGGGCTGCTGGGGGACGTTCGTCACCTGCGACGCGCGGCTGGCCACCACCTTGCCGGCCGGGTTGTCCGATGCCGAGGCGGCTGCGCTGACCATCGCGACCGCAACCGCGTACTACGGACTCAACGACATGGCCCGTATCAAGGCGGGCGACAAGGTGCTGATCCACTCGGCGACCGGCGGCGTCGGCCAGGCGGCGATGGCCATCGCCCGCGCTGCCGGCGCGGAGATCTTCGCGACGGCCGGCAGCGAGCAGCGCCGGCAATTGTTGCGGGACATGGGTGTAGAGCATGTTTACGATTCCCGGACCCTGGAGTTCGCCGATCGGATACGTCAGGACACCCAGGGATACGGCGTGGACATCGTGCTGAACTCGGTCACCGGCGCTGCCCAGCGTGCAGGCCTCGAATTGCTGGCCTTCGGGGGGCGATTCGTGGAGATCGGCAAGCGCGACATCTACGGTGATTCCCGGTTGGGTCTGTTCCCCTTCCGGCGCAATCTCTCGTTCTACGCCGTCGACCTGGCGCTGATGTCGGTCAGCCATCCGGGCCGACTCCGGGAGCTGCTGTCCACGGTGTACCTGCTGAGCGCCGAAGGCGACCTGCCGATGCCCGAGTTCACCCGGTACCCGCTTGCCGACGCGGCAAACGCCATCCGGCTGATGAGCAGTGCCCAGCACACCGGCAAGCTCGTGCTCGACATCCCGCACACCGGCTCCAGCCGGCTTGTGGTTCCACCGTCACAGGTCCGGGTATACCGGCCGGACGGCGCGTACATCGTGACCGGTGGTCTCGGTGGCCTCGGCTTGTTCATGGCCGAGAGAATGGCGGCCAACGGGTGTGGGCGCATCGTACTGTCCTCCCGCTCGCAGCCGAGCGAGACGGTATCGAAGATCGTCGACCGCATCCGTGCGACCGGTGTCGACATTGTCGTCGAGTGCGGCGACATCGCCGATCCGAACACCGCCGAACGCTTGGTGGCGGTGGCCACCGCCGGCGGGCTCCCGGTGCGGGGGGTGCTGCACGCAGCGGGAGTGATCGAGGATGCCGCGCTGACCAACATCACTGACGAGCTCATCGAGCGGGACTGGGCACCAAAGGTTTACGGTGCCTGGAATCTGCATACCGCTACCGCCGACCAGCCTCTGGACTGGTTCTGTTCGTTCTCGTCGGCGGCAGCGCTCGTCGGTTCCCCCGGGCAGGGGGCCTACGCCGCGGCCAACAGTTGGCTGGATGCCTTCAGCCTGTGGCGCAGGTCCAAGGGGCTACCGGGTACTGCCATCGCTTGGGGTGCATGGGGGCAGATCGGCCGCGGAACCGATCTGGCCGAAAGCGCCGGAATCGCCATCGCGCCCGACGAAGGTGCGTATGCGTTCGAAGCACTGCTGCGTCACGACCGGGCCTACACCGGATACGCGCCGATCACGGGAGCGCCGTGGCTGTCCGTATTCGCCGAGCGCAGCCCCTTCGCTGAGGCATTCCGATCGATCGGCCAATGCAGCACAGGCACAAGCAAGCTGCGGGCTGAACTTGACGATCTACCACCCGAGGAATGGGCGGCCAAGCTGCGGCATGTGATCTCGGATCAGATCAGCGTGATCCTGCGCCGCAGTGTCGATCCTGACCGCCCCCTGTCCGAATACGGCATGGATTCACTGGGCGCACTCGAACTACGGACCCGCATCGAGAACGAGACCGGAATACGAATCTCGGCAACCGGAATCACGACGGTGCACGGCTTGGCAGATCTGCTGTGCGAGAAGCTACTGCCCGCAGGAGCTTCCTGACATGGCCGACGGCAGGGAGTCGGATCGGACCATCCGCAGCAAATTGATCAGGAGAATTGGCCCCAGGTTTTCCGCAGATCGGCCGGGCGGGTACCCGAACCTCGCGACGGACCATCGTTTCCCTCGGTCAGCCCAGTACTCGCAGCTTCTGGCCGGCCCGGCGTCTGCCCGGATTCCTCAACCGCATCTCAGCGCCAAACGACACAGCTGGCGCGAAACTAGTTACTCGACAACAAATCCGAACGATCCGATGCCGACATAGCGGGGGAACAACAGTACATTTGCGCCAAATCTCGAGGCTGGTCCGCGATGCGGCACGCTGTTCAGCGCCGCCGATCATGACGTGAGCCAGTTCGTGGATTCGCATGCCCGGGTGCGCGCCAAAGTACTCACGATCAAGTTTCAAGAACCCCTACAGCAAATAACACACAAGGTAGTATTCCGCTCATGTGGGGCTCGTTGGTAGTACTGGCACTCTTGACGACGATCAATCCCGTGCGACTCGGAATCATCCTCCTGGTGCTCTCGCGCCCACGTCCCGTGCAGAATCTGTTGGCCTATTGGGCGGGCGCAGTGCTGATCGGGCTCGCCAGCCTCGTCATTCCGCTGATCGTGCTCCACTCCACGCCGGCTTCGTCCGCGTTCGCGAAGCGATTTGCCCACCCCACCGCAGACCCGCTCACGCAGCGCATCACGATCGGAATCGGCATCGCGCTGCTGGCGATCGCCGCATTCATGGTGGCCCGCAACGTGCTACGGAAACCCGTCGCCGCTGGTAGTCGTCAGACGCCGGCTGCCGGCGGCGGCACCACCTCGACACTCGTGGATGATTCCGGGGCTCCGCCGGCCATCACCAGGCTGCTGTACTCCACCTCGGCAGATTCCGACGACGATCCGAAATCACGCCGGTTGCTCGGACGGATCCGTGAAGCGTGGCAGAACGGATCCCCCTGGATACCGTTCGTCATCGGAATCATCGTGGTCCCACCGCTCGACGGAATTCTGTTCGCCCTGGCCATCGTCATCGCTTCAGGTGCATCATTCGAAGTCCAGTTGGTCGCATTGATCGTGTTCGTCTTCGGCGTACTTGCGGTGGAGGAGTTCATCCTGATCAGTAACGTCATCGCACCAGCGAGAACCCAAGCAGCGCTGCGCACATTGCACGAATGGGCCAGCGCGCATCGGCAGGCGTTCGCGGCGGCCATCTGCGCGGTGGTTGGCGCCTCCTTGGTACTCCGGGGTTTCGGCGGCCTCTGAAGTATCACAAACGCTGACGGTCCGGCTAACGCGGATGTACGCTGCTAGCTGGGTAAATCAATGCGCAGCATCGAGGTGCCATGAAATCTTTGGTGAGCATCCTGGCCAGCGGCACACTGGGCATCGTGGTCGTCGGATTGTTGATATTCGTTCCGGCGGGCACGTTGAACTACTGGCAAGCGTGGGTGTTTCTCGCCGTTGTCGTCATCTCGGGATGGGTGGCCGGCGCATACTTTCTGCGTACGAATCGTGCTGTCCTCCAACGCCGCATGCCGGCAGCCGAGAGCCGAAAGCCGCAGAAGATCCTTGCCACAGCGCTACTCTTGCTGTGGGCGGCGATGATTGGGGTCAGCGCACTCGACCATCGCTTCGCCTGGTCCACAGTTCCAACGTGGGTCTCCGTGATCGGCGATGTTCTCGTGGCGGTCGGAATCGGCGGCCTCACGCTGGTCCTCGCGCAGAACAACCATGCGGCGGTGACGATCCGCGTCGAAGATGGGCAAGAACTTGTTTCCACCGGGCTGTACGGGCGGGTCAGGCATCCGATGTACACCAGCGACATATTTCTGTTGGCCGGGATTCCCCTGGCGCTCGGGTCGTACTGGGGGTTACTTTTCGCCATTCCGTGCCTGGTGGTGCTCGTCCTCCGCATCCACGACGAAGAACGGCTACTCCAGGAAGAGTTGGCCGGGTACCGCGAATACACACAGAAGGTTCGCTACCGCATGGTCCCGCTCATCTGGTGACAACGTGAAAGATGCTGTGGCACCGTAACTCTGACACGTTGGGACGCAGCTACCACAAATGGTGCGTCAAGGTTTCAACGCGGAGGTGAGTTGTTGTGCGTATGTGTTCAGTGCTTGGGGTAGGAACATTTCGAAGTGGGTGCAGCCCACCGGTAGCACGGTGATCTCACCGGAAACGTAGGGGCGCCAACTATGCAGAAGTGAGCGCGCGGC